>NZ_JBEZDA010000002.1:0-965202 GCF_040647855.1 Nocardia sp. NPDC049220 | reverse complement strand
CGGGCAGATACAACTCCCGATCGATCAGGGCGTGCCCGCGTGGTGAGGCATACGCCAGGAACACCCCAATCTGGCAGTTCTCGGTGCGGCCCGCAGTGCCCGAGTATTGACGTTGCACCCCAGCCGATTTCACGCCCTTCTTCAGGAACCCCGTCTCATCGGCAATCACCACGGCCTCTGAGTCGCCGAGATGCTGCACCACATACTCACGCACCTCGTCACGCACACCGCCGATATCCCAGTCGGCTTTGCGCAACAACCGCTGCATCCCGTTCGGGCACACCTCACCAGCGCGTTCAGCCAGAGTCCAGCCGTTCTTCCGCTCCAGACCCGCGACCAGCCCCGACACATACTCCCGCGCCCTAGCCCGCGGTTCGGAACGGCAAAACCGGTCCCCGATCCGCACCATCAACGAATCCAGCTCAGCCACCAGCCGATCCAACATCACCCGACAGGTCTACCAGCACCAATCCACGCGAGTGACGTTGCAGTATTAAGACCCGGGCCGCCGTAGCTGGCGCATCACGCACTGACGTTGCGATTTGAAGACGTCGCCAATGCTCTCGACGCTCTGCGAGTTGGCGGTACGTCGTAGCAACTGGCCCTCCCCGCGGGGTAATACCAAACTCTTCGATCACCATCTGCATGACGTCCTCCAAGCAGGGCCGGAAACGAGTCCCACCGACAGGAAAATGCAGGTCGGTCAGAAGCGACTTCGTCTTTCCTCGACGTCGGCGCTTCGCTCGCGCGGTGCTTTCACCACATGCACGCATGGCAGCTTCCAGCTCGCTGTGCTCACCGTGAAAGTGAATGTGCGCCGAGGGCAGGGCGTCAGTAGTCCTCCGGTCGAATTCGTAGCGAAACAGAGGTTGGCGGCCATTGGGCTCGACAAAGACATGGATCTTGGACCGATCGACAGCCAGGTACCGCTCGTAGCCATCCCATGTGCACATGTACTCGACCGCCAGGCGCAGAAGCGGGCCGGTCTCGTCGCAGAGTACGACGCCAGATTCAGGCACTTGCGCGACTCGGAACATGTTCAGTTCTAGAACTGCCGTCGCAGCGAATCCGGGGGTGTCCGGTCCCGCGACGAACTGCACCGTCTCTGTCAGCTGCTTCGCGAATTCATGCGCCTGATGCTCAAGCTCGATCAACGCGGATCGCGTGCGAGGAAGTACTCCAAGCTCAGAATCTCGGTTAGCAGTGCGCGATCGTCAGAGTCGAGCTCCCAGCGCTCGCCTCTTTCCTTGAACTCGGCAAGGCTACAACTCCGTCGCTCAACTTCAAGGGTGAGTCGAACCAGCTCTGCACGCACCTCATCCAGAGTCAGCACACGCACCGGTCCGGCTGCTGGCATTACCGCAGTCATAGTCCTACCTCCTTCTCGCACGCTCCAACGGAGGTACCCCTACTGTTACCGGGTAGGCGCCTCATGTGACAAATAGGCCACGAAGTGGGATTTTCCATCAAAACTCGGTAGGCACGCGGCACGGTCGGCTAACGGTTCCGCGTGTCGCACGGCCGGTTTTCCAAAAGGTTTCAGCTTCCAAGACCTGCGCCACTACTACGCCTCGCTCTTGATCCGCCAGGGCGCCGACATCAAGACCGTGCAGGCCCGTGTGCGGCACGGCAGCGCGGTAACCACCTTGCGTTATTACGCCCACTTGTGGCTTGATGCCGACGAGACGACGCGAGCGGCAGTCAGCGGCGTACTCGAGGACCGGCTCGGGGCTACTGCGTACTCACTGCGTGCCGAGGATCCAAACGCCGACAGCGAGTAGCCCGCCGAACGGTCGAATGAGCAGGTCAGCCCGTATCAGTTCAGCCCAGCGTATGAATGCAATCCCGAGATCACCATGTTGATGATGAACAAGTTGAACAGCATCGCGACGAACCCGGCGACATTGATCCACGCCGCCCTGGTGTCGCGCCAGCCGGAGGTCGCGCGGGCGTGCAGATAGGCGGCGTAAAGGACCCAAGCGATGAAGGAACAGGTCTCCTTCGGGTCCCAGCCCCAGAATCGGCCCCACGCGGCCTCGGCCCAGATGGCGCCGAGAATGACGCCGGCGCCGAAGAGCGGGAAGCCGATGATGGTGGCCTTGTAGGCGAGGCGGTCGAGGGTGCGAGCATCGGGTAGGCGACGGGCGACGACCCCGAGGATGGTGGTCGACTCCTGGCCTTCGGGCTGGCGCAGGCGGTACAGGAACAGCAGACTCGCCACGCCCGCGAACAGGAACACGCCGCTGCCGACGCTGACGATGGTGACGTGTACCGGCAGCCAGAAGGACTTGAGCGCGGGCACCACGGGCGCGGCATCGGCGTAGAGCACGGTGCCCGCGAGGAACAGTAGGATCAGCACCGGCACGAGCAGAAAGACCCACATCGCGCGATAGCGCTGCTCGCGCAACAACAGCACCCCGACGAGCACGGCGGCGGCCGTCGCCATGGTGACGAACTCGTACATGTTGCCCAGCGGGAAGCGGTGCGCGGCGACGCCGCGCAACACGATCGAGACCACGTGCAGCACGATGGCGACCATCAGCACCGAGAATGCCGTATTGCCCAGTCGCTCCGATAGCGACTTCGATGCTGGCTCGGCGATCCGGCCCGGTCCCGACGGCGCAGCCCCTACCGGAACGAGCTCGCGCTCGGCCACCTGACGGCTGCGCGCTGTCGCGTACTGCCAGATCAGCAGCACCATGACCAGCGCATACACCACGATCGCGGTCTTGAACGCGAAATCGCTGTATCTGGCGACGGTCTCGTCGATCGGCATGGTCACTCTCCCGTGGTTTCGGCGCCGCGCACCGTGGTGGTCGCGGTGTCCTCGGGTTGCTCGCCGAACAGGCGCCCACGCAGCCGATCGAACTCACCACCCCAGCCGGCCTGGTCGGTCCGCGCGAGCCCACCCATCTCTACTACAGTATGTCGTTGGTCAACGGTACCCGGCCGGTTCTCGGCCGGGTAGACCCGCACCCAGATCCGCCTACGCTTCACCAGCAGCGAGACCAGCAGACCCGCCATCATCAGCAGTGCGCTGACCAGTACCCACTGCTGTGCGGGATCGTGCGACACCTGCAGGTTCACGAACTCCTGTGCGCCGTCGAAGGTGACCTTGGTGCCATTGGGCAGTGTGGTCGACTCGCCGGGCCGGAGGTTCACCCTGGCCTCCTTGGTCAGCCGCCCCTGCTTGACCTGCTCGGGGTCCAGCGCGAACAGCGACTGCGGCTTGCCGGTGTCCAGGCCGGTGTCGCCCCGATAGATGTCGACCGCGACGGCCGGGTCGTTCATCGCGGGGAACGCCGAACTCATCAGCGTCCCGTGGAACAGGGCGGTCGGAGCAAACAGGCCCTCGATCGCGATCTGATTCTTGCGGCGCTCCTCCTCGGTGGCGTACATGCCGCCGGGCGGGTCGATTCGCAATACGCCGCTGGACAAGAAGGTCGACGCGTCGTCGGGGCGCCACTGGATGGACTCGGTGCGGGTCCGGCCGCCGGGGAAGGTGACGGTGAAGGTCGGGGCGTAGCCGTGGCCCTGCAGGTAGAGCCGATCCCCCGCGACCCGCAGCGGGTGGTTGACCTGCACCTGGGTATCGCGCCACGTGTTCGTGCGTAGGTCGTCGCCCGCCTGATACGAGATACCCGCGGTGAACATCTCGGCTTGGCCGTTGGTCAAGTAGTCGGCCTTGAAGTCTTTGACCCGCACACAGATCGGCGACATCCCGGTGCCGTCGTTGACGTTGCCCGCCTTGAACGAGTCGAACACCGCGGGCGACGTGGTACAGAAACCAGGGCCGTTGTTCGCCAGGACGATGACACTGCCCTCGTAGCCGAACAACTTGCCCGCCGCTATCGCGATCAGCAGCCCGACCAGCGCGAGATGGAAAACCAGATTGCCGAGTTCGCGGGTGTAACCCTTCTCGGCCGACAACGCCACCTCGCCGTCGCGCGTCCCTGGCCGGACCTGGGTGCGCCAGCCGCGCAACTGGGTGCGGGCGTGCGCGATCACGTCTTCCGGCGTCTGCGCGGCATCGCCCGAATAGTGGTGCGGTAGGCGAGTCAGATTGCGCGGCGCCCGCACCGGCGGGGTACGCAACGCGCGGTAATGGTCGAGCGTGCGTGGCAGGATGCAGCCGACCAGCGAAATGAACAGCAGCACATAGACAGCCGTGAACCAGAAGCTGGAGAACACGTCGAACAGCTCGAACCGATCCATCCACGGACCGAGCGTCGGCCGATCGGCGATGTACTGGGCGACTTTCTGCTCATTGAGGCTGCGCTGTGGCAGCACCGCGCCCGGAATGGCCGCCAAGGCAAGCAGAAACAGCAGCACCAGGGCGGTGCGCATGCTGGTGAGCCCGCGCCAGGTGTTACGCACGAATGCCCAGGCGCGCCCCAGTACGGACTGCCGCTGCGGCGCGGGAGTTGCGGTCGCCGGATGGTCGGTCACGGTCATATCGGCAAGATCACCTCGGAAACGAACCCGTCGCGTACCCAGGCGACAAACTGGTCCCACGCTCCGGTGACCAAGGCGACACCGACCGCGACCAGCAGGATGCCCCCGATGATCTGGATTGTGCGGGAATTGCGGCGCAGCCAGCCGACCCCGCGCAGCGCACTGGCCGACCCGAACGCCAAGACGACGAACGGCAGCCCGAGGCCGAGGCAGTAGGCGACGATCAGCGCGACGCCGCGCACGGCAGTCGTCCCGTCGGTGCCCGCGGCCACCGCCATCACGCCGGACAGCGTCGGGCCGAGGCACGGCGTCCAGCCGAGTGCGAACACTCCGCCGAGTAGCGGCGCGCCCACGATGCCAGTGAGTCGGCGTGGCTCCATCCTGGTGTCGCGTTGCAGCGCGGGAACAAGGCCGATGAACACCAGTCCCATCAGGATCGTGACCACGCCGCCGATCCGTTGCAACAGTTCACGATTCACATTGAGCGTCTGGATGACGCCGAACACGGTGGCGGTGGCGAGCACGAAGACCACGGTGAACCCGGTGACGAACAGTCCGGCAGCGCCGGCGACCCGCATCCGTCCCGCCCGCGAACCCCGAGCAGCCGCGTCCGCGACGACAACTGAACCGGAGTGCGCCGCGCGGCCTTTCGTCGCCTCCGCGACCGTCGCCGGTGGCGCCTCGGCACCAACCAAGCCGGCCAGATACGACAAGTAACCGGGCACCAACGGCACGACGCACGGCGAAGCGAACGACACAAGTCCCGCGAGCAGGCACGCGCCGAGCGCCAGCAGCAGCGGCCCGGAGGCCGCCGTCTGCTGGAACGACTCCCCGACACCGGCGAGCACCATCACCTGGCCTCCCCGGTTCGCGGCGACGCTGCGCCCTCGGATCTCACACCGATTCCTCCTCGGGTGCCCGCTCGGCCGCTTGCTCGGCACCGCGGAGCAACGACACCTTCCGCTCGGTGCGGGCGGGCTGCTCGATGACGTCGAGCACGACGAACTCCAGAAGTGAATCGGCGGCGACGCTGCGCGGCACGGTGGCGATGCCCGCCCACCGGTCGTCCACAGCCCAGCCGCCACTGATTCGTCGGGGACCCTGCCGTGGCCGACAGGCACGCGGGTTACGGGTACGACGGTCGCGATTCACTGTGATTCCTCCGCGGCGAGACGTTGCACCACCGGCCGCAGATCCTCGGCGAGCAGGGACCGCAGGAAAACCGCGGCGACCCGGTGTTGCCGATCGAGGACGAGGGTGGTGGGGATGACACTGGTAGGGAAACTGCCGCCGAGCGCGAGCAGCGTGCGCATGGACGGATCGTAGATGGATGGGTAGCCGACCTTGTTGTCGACCACGAAGTCCTGGGCTTTGTCCTGTTGCGGGTCACGGACATTGATACCGATGAACGCGACGCCCTTGTCCTTGGTCGCCTCGTAAACGGCTTCCAGAGCGGGCGCTTCGGCGCGGCACGGACCGCACCACTGGCCCCACAGATTGAGCACGACGACCTTGCCCGCGTGGTCCTCGATCGAGGTGGTCTTGCCCGCGGTCATCAGGTCGGCGCCCGCCAGCCGGCCAATAGTGCCGCGCGCCGCTGGCGGGTCGTAGCGAATGTCGGTCTGGCCACCGGGCGAGACGAACTCGAAGGTACCGCCGGATGCCACCGCGTCCGAACCGGTCGAACAGCCCGCGAGCGCGGCGATCAGCGCCACGCACGCGAGCAGGACCGGTAGCACCCGCCGCATCGGCGCCATTGCCGCGGGCGGGGTGCTGGCGGAGGTGGGGCGGATCATGCGCCGTGTACCGAAGGGTCCGAACCACCCGCGGGCTCGGAGTAGACGATGTCGACGAGTGTGTCGCCGTGGTAGACCAGCGAGGTCAGTGAGGCGAGCGAGCACTGCCGGTGCCGTGGGTCGTGCCAGAGCCGCTGCCCCTGCAGGAATCGCCGCAACGTCCACACCGGCAACTGATGCGATACCAGCACCGCCTCGCGACCGGCGGCCTCGACCCGCGCCTTGTTCACCGCGGCCAACATGCGGTGTGCGATTTGCAGATATGGCTCCCCCCAAGAGGGGGTGAACGGGTCGCGCAACTTCCACCAGTGCCGTGGTTTGCGTAATGCGCCGTCGCCGACCGAGACGCGCAGTCCTTCGAAGGTGTTGCCGGCCTCGACGAGATTCTCATCGGTCCGCACGATCAAATGGTGCGGTGTGGCGATCGGCTCGGCGGTCTCCTGCGCCCGCTGGAGCGGGGACGCGATCACCAAGGCGATGTCGTGATCAGCCAGTGCCCGCGCGACCGCACCGGCCTGCGCCCGGCCCGCCACCGAGAGGCTGAAGCCGGGCAGCCGTCCATACAGGATCCCGTTCGGATTGTGCACTTCGCCGTGTCTCAGCACGTGCACGATCGTCTCGACCGGCGCGGTGCCCGCGTCGTGCCCCTGCTCGACGACCCGCGCCGGGCTGTCGGTAGGCGCAGCGGCGTCGCCTTGGGCTCGATCGCGCTCGGCGTTTCCGCTCTCGGCGGCACCACGTTCGAAGGGGTCCGCGGTGGAGCGCTCACCTCCGGTGGCCGTGGGTGCGGTTGCGCCGCGTTCTGTCACGTCATCTCCGGCGACGTTGCGATCGATGGCGTGGGCCGAAGTGGTGGCACTCTCGACGGCAACGCCTTTGCCTGCCGCGACGCCGTCCTCTGCGCCGGCCGCGATCTCCTCGGACGGTCCGGCCGAGCGCCGCTGCTCGTGGTCTTCAGTCTGTGCGACGACCTCGACGTTCGATGCCGCGGCGGCGGCGAAATGGGCACCCGCGTCGACGACGGTCGACCCAGCGGCGTCGGCACCGGCGGTCTCGGACCGGACATCATCGGGTTCGGTCGCCGCGGCAGCGGCAGCGAACTGCTCACCGGCGTCGATCACGATCGCGTCCGTGCCGAGATCGGCGACCGGGCCGGCCGCGCCGCTGCCGGAATCACCCGTGTCGACAACCGGTGCGGTGGTCGCGCTCGCCACCGTGGACGCGGTTCCGGAAGGCACCGGGTCGGCGGCCGGCCCGTCCGCCGCATCCGCAGTGGACACCGATGCTGCCTCGCCGGCGCTCGAATCGGCGGGACCCGGCTCGGCGACGCCGGTGCTGGGCTTGGTCGGCTCGCGCTGGGCGACATCAGGCTGATCGAGATCGGGGCTCACGCGCGGGATCCTTCGGGGGTGGCGGCCGCAGCCGCGTGTGCGGCGGCGGGCAGGGCGGCGGCGATACGGTCGAACGCGTTGTCGTCGAGCGCCGCGGAGACGAACCACGCCTCGAACGCGCTCGGCGGCGCGTACACGCCGCTATCGAGCAGAGCGTGGAAGAACGCTGGGTAGCGCCAGGTCTGACTCCCCTTGGCGGCGGCATAGTCGGTGACCGGGCGTTCGGCGAAGAACACGCTCACCATATTGCCCGCGAACTGGACCTGATGCCCGACCCCCGCCTCGGTCAGCGCCTCGCGGAACAAACCGCCGAGCCGTGCCGCGTTGTGGTCGAGCGCGGCGTAGACGGCGTCGTCGGCCGCACGTAACGTGGCGAGCCCCGCCGCCACCGCGACCGGATTACCAGACAGCGTGCCCGCTTGGTAGACCGGGCCCAGCGGAGCGAGGTGGTTCATGATCTCGGCGCGACCACCGAACGCTGCGGCGGGCAGGCCGCCACTCATCACCTTGCCGAAAGTGTAGAGATCACCCGCGACGCCCTCGCGGCCGAACCAGCCCCCGCGGCTGACCCGGAACCCGGTCATCACCTCGTCCATGACAAGCAGCGCGCCGTGCTCGGCGGTGAGTGCGCGCAGGCCCGCGTTGAACCCGGGCAGCGGCGCGACCGCGCCCATGTTGCCTGCCGCGGCCTCGGTGATCACGCAGGCTATCTCACCTGGATGCGCGGCGAACGCCGCTGCCACGGCGTCGAGGTCGTTGTAGGGCAGTACCAGGGTGTCGGCGGCTTGAGCGCCGGTGACGCCGGGCGAGGTGGGCAGCCCGAGCGTCGCGACGCCGGAGCCCGCGTCGGCGAGTAGCGCGTCGACGTGACCGTGGTAGCAACCGGCGAACTTGATGATCTTGGTGCGGCCGGTGTAGCCGCGGGCGAGCCGAACCGCGCTCATCGTGGCCTCGGTACCGGAATTCACCAGACGCACCCGCTGCACCGGCTCGACCCGGTCCACGATGGCCTCGGCGAGTTCGACCTCGCCCTCGGTCGGCGCACCGAACGACAATCCGTCGACCGCCGCGCGCCGCACTGCCTCGACAACGGAGGGATGCGCGTGTCCGAGGATCATCGGCCCCCATGAGCACACCAGGTCCACATACTCGTTGCCGTCGACGTCGACGAGCGTGGCGCCGTGGGCGGAGGCGATGAATCGCGGGGTGCCGCCGACGGATCGAAAAGCCCGCACCGGAGAGTTGACGCCACCCGGAATCAACGAACTCGCCCGGTCGAAGAGTTGAGCGGAAACCAGCACCGATGCACTGGTCACGCGCGGAGAAGAACTCACGTCATTCAGTCTCTCAGCCCCCGCGAAACGGCCCGACGACAGGGTGTAGTGGAGTGACGCAGGCCGCAACGAGTCGGCAACACGCCGATGCGGTGTTTGCGCGGATATAGATCGCTGGCCGATTGCCGGTGCGTACTGTCGGGACACATTGTCCATCGGCTGGGAGGGTCTGCATGCGGATTGCCATCGTCAGCGCGGCTACGCTTACTGCGGTTGTCGGCGCCATCGTGACGCTGGGCGCCGGTTCGGCCGGCGCCGTCGAACCGATCGAGCAGCTGGACCAAGGGCGCGTCGGCGTGCGCCTCGACCACGCAGAAACCAAAGCGCTGGCCGGCGGACCGATTCCCGCGCTGGTCACCATGGTCGTCCCGCTCGACCGGATCGGCGCGGGCCTCAAGAGCGACACCGCGATCTACCGCGATCACAACGGTGGCGTGCATGCCTCGCTCCGCCAGGTGATGCTCGAGGCGGCGAACCGACCGGACGGGACGATCACCCTCTACCTGAACGCCCCCGGCACCCGCGACGGCCGCGTGCTGGATATTTACCAGAACTGGGGCTGAGCGGGCGCCGACGGCAATCCGTCAGGTGTACATGCAGGGCGCCTGCGCCGAGATGGTGTGCAGGTGGCACATAAATGCGTTGTACGGGCCCGCGGAACCCGAGTCCGGCACGAGGATCGGTGCATCGATGGAGGTCGGGTCCTCCAGCGCAAGACCTGGATTCGCGCCCGCGGGCGCTGCCCCGATTCCGAGGGCGGCGGCCACGGCAAACGCGGCAGAGATCTTGACAGCGAACCGGTTCATCACACACATTCCTTCATCGAAGCATTTCCAACTACGGCCGAAATACTAACGGCCGCAGAAAGATTCCCCACAACGCGCGGTCTACGAGCTGCACGCCCGAGCCGACGCGCTGCGCGGTCGCACGGTACCCCGGCGGGTGTGGCGCCGCGATTCGACGGTGCGAAGTCAGGTGCCGTTGAGCCGGCAGGCGGCGACTCCGATAGCCACCGGGCACACGTGATCGAGCTGGTCAGTGGCGCGGGTGGGGTGGCCGCGACCGGATGTATCCGTGTTCGGCGCGAACGAACAACCCGGACGGCCCGGCGTGAATCAATGTCCGGTTCCAGTAGGTCCACGGAGTCCGTGGACCAGTCTGGCCGTTGCGTCGACCGCGAACACACCGGCTACCGTGACGAGCACCGCGGCCAGCAGCAACCAGGGCGCGAGGTACCGGATAGCCGCGAATCCGGGCGAATCGCCGAGCGGCGCGAAGTCGGTGACGTGGATGCCGCGGCGCCAGCTCAGCCCCGCCCCCACCAGCGCGAGCATGATCACACCCAGTTCGACGATCACCGCGATGATCCAACGCCTCAACGGTCCGCTCCATCCTCGCTTCGATGTACAACCTGGGTCAACGCCGCACGCAGGGCCTTGTGATCCTTGGCCCACGCCTGCACCGATGTGCCATCGGTCAGCCGCAGCCCGATGCCGGTGCGGCGGCGCGGCACGCCGGTCAATTCACCGAGCGCCCTGGCCGACTCCCACTCCGCATCATTCCAGGTGTCGTCGTCGTGCTCCGAGAAGACCTCGGCGATCGAACTCACCAGCACCGATTCGGTGCCTTCACGAAGCGTCGTTCCAGTGAGTTCGACACTGACATGCCGCCTACCCGCGACCACTTGCAGTGCAACGAAACCGGCGATCGAAGCCGCGCAGAAGACGAGGGCGAACCAGTGCACCGAACTACCCGCGACGAGTTCGAGAAGCAGAATGCCGAGACAGAGAACCGGCCCGTACGACACCGCGCGCCAGTGAGCGCCCGGTTCGGCGAACAGGGTGGTCGCATCGGTCACGCCGGACACACCACGGCAGTGCAGAGCCGCACGCGGCAAAGCAGAATCAGCGAGTCAAGCTGGGCAGTAGCAGCACACCCACGGTGAGTATCCCGAACAGGATCAGCAAGCTCAAGATGGCCAGGTCCCGTCGAATACCGTGCGGCTGCTGGATCACCACGCGCATCGATGCCTCCGATCCTCCGGAGCCTGCCGCCGACTTCCCTCGCGCAAACGTAAAACACCGCCTGAGCAGCGACTACCGGTTCCCGTGTCCGCTGTGACAACCCTCACGATACCTCCCGACCCGTTTCCGACAAACCGGGAACCTGTTCCGCCCAGCGCTTCACCGCTGACTCGAGTGGAGATACGCGGTGGACTCCGGACGGTGCGAGAGATAGATCGCTCCGACCGCAAGCACCGCCTGCACGATCGCGGCGGCGCCCGCGATCAACGACGCCGCACCGGTCACCGCGTCGATCGCGAACAGCGCGCCGACGCCGAGCACTACCACCCAGCTGCCGAGGACCGTCAACACGGTGCGGGCCCAGAGCTTGCCGCGCGCGAACTGATGCACGATCGCGATCGCGAGCGCGGCGACACCGAGCCCGATCAGCACTACGACCACATACACCAGCGTGACCATCAGCTCCGCACTCGCCATCGTGACCTGCGGGTTCTGCGCCTTGGCTTGGTCGAAGACCTCCTTGGCGAAGGTGTGCCGCTGCGACAGCGCCGCGATGATCGACGCGATCAGTTGTACGACGCCGAATCCGACCACACCCCACCACAAATGCCGCGCGGTACCGACATCCACCGGCACCGGGGCCCTGGTGGGTCGCGCACCGGGCGGTCCCGGCATATTCGTCACGACAACCAGTGCGCGGCCTCGGTCGCCCAATAGGTGAGCACGATGTCCGCGCCCGCCCGGCGGATCCCCATCAGCGACTCGAGCACAGCGCCGCGGCGATCGATCCAGCCGCGCTCGGCGGCGGCGGTGATCATCGCGTACTCCCCCGAAATCTGATAGGCGGCGACCGGGACGGTCGAGCGATCGGCGACATCGCGCAGAATGTCGAGGTACGACATGGCCGGTTTCACCATGACGATATCGGCGCCCTCGGCCAGGTCCAGATCCAGCTCACGGATCGACTCCCGACGATTGGCCGGGTCCTGCTGGTAGGTGCGACGGTCGCCTTCCAGCGACGACGCGACGGCCTCGCGGAACGGTCCGTAGAACGCCGAGGCGTATTTCGCGGCGTAGGCCAGGATGCCGGTGTCGGTGCGCCCGACCGCGTCCAGTCCGCGCCGGATCGAGCCGACTTGGCCGTCCATCATCCCGCTGGTGCCGAGCAGATCGGCGCCCGCGTCGGCCTGAGCGAGCGCCATGTCCACGTAGCGGTCCAGGGTCGCGTCGTTGTCCACGGTGCCGTCGGGGGCGAGCACGCCGCAATGGCCGTGATCGGTGAACTCGTCCAGACAGGTGTCGGCCATGACCACGGTGGAATCGCCTACTTCGTCGGCGAGCGCACGCAGGCCGCGGTTGAGAATGCCTTGCGGATCGCTGGCCATACTGCCGATGGCGTCCTTGTCCGCCGGACGCGGCACCCCGAACAGCATGAGGCCGCCGACACCCGACGCGACCGCCTCGACGGCGGCTTTACGCAGCGAGTCCAGCGAATGCTGCACGACCCCCGGCATCGAGCTGATCTCGCGCGGTTCGGCCAGACCATCTGCCACGAACATCGGTAACACCAATTGCCGTGGTTCCAGTGTTGTTTCGGCCACGAGACGACGCAGCGCGGGGGTACGCCGTAACCGCCGCGGGCGGTCCATTCCGGTCATGAATCGCACGATACGCCCGGTGGGATCGACTGTCGCGATCGCCCAGCGCCTACGGCTTCGGCGCGGCACGGCTGATCCGAGGCGGTGATCGTGTCGCGACGAGATCGGCAGCGCGGGTCGCGGTCGTCGAGACCGCACGCCGCCCGCCGGTAATGGTGTGGAAATCGCACATGCGACGCAGGTCGAAGGCGCATACTCCCACTGAGGCGAGACCCCATGGGGGACAGCATGACCGATCCATACATCGATATCTCGCTGGCCAGAGCCGCCGACTTCGAGTCGTGGGCGGCGGCGCTGCTCTCGGAATGGTGGCCGGTGCTGACCGGCGACCTACCTCCGCCCGCCACCACGCTGCGGGCCTGGCGGGCCACCGACCACACTGCGCAGGTCTTCCGGGTCGAGTTCGTCGCAAGACAGTTTGCCGAGCCCGGTGTCATGCGCCACGCGCACGCCGCCTTCGGCGCCCTCGGTATGCCTCCCGACCGCCGCGAATTGGCGCGTAGCAGTGGCAGTCACCTGGTCGGCAGCACCGAGGACGCCATCGTCGGGTTACGTTTCTCCGGTATCGCGCACACCGTTTTCGTGCGACTGCAGAGCAGGCCGTGTCAAGTGGCGCCTGGGGCGGGCACGTTACTGCTGAGCAGGGCCGAGGCACAGCTACCGTTCCCGAATACCACTACCGGGCCGCTGGACGTGCGGGTGGCCCGCAACAACGCGCGCCACCTACTCACCGGCCACGGCGCGAAATACGCGACCGCCGCGGACCCGTTGCAACTCGGGCCGCCGCAACGGGTCGTCGATCTCGGCTGGGCTTTCCTGTTTCCCTGGTCCACCACGTCCTGGTACACCCACGGCGTGTTGCCCACGCTCCCACCGGGCACCCGAGGACCGATCGTGGTCGTCAAGGACTCCGGCCACACCTGGCTGCTGAACAGCCTGAGCAGCTTCGACGCGCAGCTCACCGCGTACGCGCGCGATCGCGGGTACCCGGTCACCCGTCCGGGATCCGAAACGGCCGGACGCAACCAGGGACGATGACATGACCGAGCCAATCGATCCGCCGACTGTGGCGGAGGTCCTGCGCGCCCGCCTGCACTGGGACATCGACCCGCGCCGCGCCGGAATGCTGCACACCATGCTGCGCGGCTGGCCGCTCTCGCTCCGTATGACCGCCAAGCCTCCGAGCACGCCGGTCTACACCTTGCTGATTCCCGGTACGCAACCCCACGACATCGACGCGCTCCCCCCGACCTGGACGCTGACCGGCGAACCGACCTGGCCGAGCGACGCTGAACCCGCATCGGACCACCACGCGCGGCATGCGAACGCCAGACCGCCGACCGAGATCGAACTCGTCGCCATGGAGCGGCGCGCTGAGGCGCTGTGGGACGCGGGCGACGCGGCCGGCGCCGAACTCTGGCTGCGCCGCGCCGCCGCGGGCGGCAGCGCGGGCGCCATGACGACACTCGGCACGCTGTTGGGCGCCGATGGTCGGATTGGCGAAGGAATGCGCTGGCTGGAGAACTCCGCCGCGCGCGGTAGCGAGTTGGCGGGGCAGCAACTGGGTTTACTGCATTTGGAGCGCGGAAATCTCGACGAGGCCGAGCGATGGTTGCGGCCTGCGGCCGAACTCGGACTGCCCGAAGCACTGTGCAATATGGGAGTGCTCGCCAATCGGCGAGGCCGTAACGACGAGGCCGAGCACTGGTACGAACGCGCGGTGCGCGCCGGAAACCCCACGGCCATGCGCAGTCTCGGCCTGCACGTGGCGCGCCGCGGCGCCTTCGACCACGCGATCGACCTACTCACCGAGGCGGTGCGCCGAGGAAGGGCCGATGCGATGGCGGTGCTCGGCGCCCTACATCTCGACCGGGGGGATCGGATCGAGGGCGAACGGTGGCTGCGCAGGGGCGCGAGCGCGGGCGACCCGGACTCGATGTTCCACCTCGCGCTGTTTCTGCGCGAACAGAGCACCCCATTCCTCGCCGGCGATCTCGCCGACCCCGAGGTGCGCTACGCCGCCGCGACCGCCACCGACCGGACGCCGGCGCAACAGGAAGCGAAACAGTGGCTCGAGCGCGCCGCCGCACTCGGCCATCCACAGTCGCTGCGGCTGCTGCACGACCTTTGAGCAGCCCCGACGCCAAGGGGTCACACCCCTTGTGAGCGGCAGGTTTGTCGGTGTCACACGGTAGAATCGAAGGTACGTTCGAGGGGGCTCACCGCCCCCGATCGCCACGGGAGGGTACCAGTGCGCACACCGACGACTGTTCTCATCGACCGCCCCTATGCCCCGCTGCAGAAGCGCCCGCTGCCAGCTGGGCGTCCGCGCGCGTGGTACGTCATGCACAACCGCCGTCTGAAGGCGATGCGCCTGGCGATCGCCCTACTCGACTCGGGCGTCTATGCCCCGAGTTACGCCACCGACAAACGGATCCGCCACACGGCCGAAGTAATCGGCATTCGCCTGCCGTCCTCGGCCACCTGCACCATGGTCCGCACCCTGATGCGCAAGCGGCACTGACGCCCGGTAGGGCGCTCAGCAGCGCGTACCAACCCACCCGAGGAAGCCACCGGCCTGACGCGAGTGGCGTTATTCTCCGGTGGCCTATCCGGCCTCGAACTTGCTGCCGGACGGCGCGATTCGGTCGGCATCGAACCGCGCCGCGGCTGGGCCGGGTCCCTCGAGTATCGCGGGTCAGCGGCTACGTCGGCTCTTCTTGCGAGGTGGCGGCAGCAGACCTTCGGCACGAAGACGAGCAGCGTGCTCGGCCAGCGCCTCGACCAGCGGACCGACCTGAGCTATCTCGGGCTGGACGTCGACGCGCAAGCCGAACTCGATGGCGGTTTCGGCGGTTTTGGGACCAATGCACGCCACGATGGTGCGGGCATGCGGCTTGCCCGCGATGCCGACCAGGTTGCGTACGGTGGAGGACGAGGTGAACAGGACCGCGTCGAAGCCGCCGGTCTTGATCATCTCGCGAGTCTCCGCGGGCGGCGGCGACGCGCGCACGGTCCGGTAGGCCGTCACGTCGTCGATCTCCCAACCGCGATCCCGCAGGCCCTCCGCCAGCGTCTCGGTGGCGATGTCCGCGCGGGGCAGCAACACCCGGTTCACCGGGTCGAAAACGTCGTCGTACGGCGGGAAGTCGGCAAGCAGGCCCTCAGAGGACTGCTCACCGCTGGGAACCAGCTCGGGGTTGATACCGAACGACCGCACCTTTTCCGCGGTGGCCTCGCCGACGCAGGCGATTTTCACACCGGAGAACGCCCGTGCGTCCAGACCGAACTCGGCGAACTTCTCCCATACCGCGCGCACCGCGTTGGTGGAGGTGAACACCACCCACTGGTAGCGCCCATCGACCAGGCCCTTGACCGCCCGCTCCATCTGCGCCGGGCTGCGCGGCGGCTCGACCGCGATGGTAGGCACCTCGATCGGAATGGCGCCGTGCGTAACCAGCCGCTCGCTCATCTCGGCGGCCTGATCCTTGGTACGCGGCACCAGCACGGTCCAGCCGTACAGCGCGCGAGACTCCCACCACGACATCTTCGAGCGGTGCGCGACCACCTTGCCGATGGTCACCACCAGCGGACCGACCAGCTCGGAGGCCGCGCTGTTCAGCGTGGCCAAGGTGGCCTCGATGGTGCGCTGCTGCCGGGTGGTGCCGCGCACCGTCACCGCGACCGGGGTCTGCGGCGCCATACCGTGCTCGACCAGGGCGCTCGCGGTTTCGGCCAGATGCCCGGACGTCGCGTGCAGCACAAGTGGACCAGGAGCGGCCGCCAGTGCGGCCCAGTCGACCTCCCCGCGCACGTCGGCCTCGGTGTGCCCGGAGCCGAGCGCGATACCCGCGTAACTGGGGACCGCCGACCCGTTGGGCAGACCGGGCAGCACTTCGAAGATCATGTGCGACCGGGTGACGGCATTGACCTCGGTGATCACCGAATCGGTGGTGAGCGGGTCCCCGGCGACCACCCGGACCACGTCGTGTCCGTTGCGCGCCTCGGCGATCAAGGTCTTGGCGACCTCGGCGGGTTCGCCGAGCGCGGGCCGGACATCGACCGGGCGCTCGCCGTCGGGGCCTGGCTCTACCGCGGCACCGATCAGGGCGAGCACGCCCTTGTCGACATCGGGGTCGGTGAACGCCAGCGTCGCCCGCCCGATCACCTCACGGGCCCGTACGGTCAACAGCGCTGGGTCACCGGGACCCGATCCGACGAAGAGGATCCGACCGGGGTGCTTCTTGGTGGCTCGGCTCATGCTGTGTCCTTCCTGGCATGAGCGGAACCCTCCGTGGTCACGCTCCGCTGCCGCCTCCGGGTTCGACCACTCATGCCCTGGTCCTTCCTGGCATGAGCGGAACCCTCCGTGGTCACGCTCCGCTGCCGCCTCCGGGTTCGACCACTCATGCCGGCACCTCGCTTGCGCTCGGCTCCGGCATGCCCGAAGGCACGGTGCCTATGATTCGCTCGCTGCGCTCGCTCATTGGCTGTTCTCCATTGGGCTTGGGTTGGGCAAGTCTGTGGCGGGCGAACTCACCGCCTGCGTGCGGGGACCGTCGCCCGAGTCGGCGGCGAGAAGGTCGCGCGCGCCCATATCGAGCAGCTCGCGAGCCAGCGCACGGCCGAGTTCCACCGCCTCCGCAGGGGCGCCGACCACCGACGCCCGCAGTACATCGGACCCGTCGACGGCCGCCGCGCACGCGCGCAGCGAGAGCTCGTCCAGGATCTGTCCTTCATCGTCGAGCGACTCGACGACCTCGGCGAGTGCACCGATCGGCGCGGTGCAGCCTGCCTCGAGCTCGGCCAGCAGCGCCCGCTCGGCGAGCACCGACGCGCGGGTGGCCGAGTCGTCCAGGCCGGAGAGAATCTCGATGAGCGTGGCGTCGTCACTGCGGCATTCGACCGCGAGCGCGCCCTGAGCCGGGGCAGACAGCATCTGCACCGGCTCCAGTGCCTCAGTGACCGCGTCCAGCCGCTCGATGCGGGCCAGGCCGGCCCTGGCCACCACGACGGCGTCCAACTCACCCTCGCTGACCTTGCGCAGCCGCGTGTCCAGGTTGCCGCGCAGCGGCACGACATCCAGGCCCAGCCCCAACGCCCGCAACTGAGCCGCGCGCCGCGGTGCGGACGTGCCGACCTTGGCTCCCGCGGGCAACTCGCCGAGCACAAGTCCGTCCCGCGCCACCAGGGCATCCCGCGGATCCTCGCGGGGCGGAATGGCGGCGATGGTGAAGCGCGGATCCTGCGCGGTCGGTAGATCCTTGTAGGAATGCACCGCGATGTCGATCGCACCGGCGGCCAGCTCGTCTCGCAGCGCGGAAGTGAACACGCCGACGCCGATCTGCTGCACCGGATCCGACGACAGGTCACCGGCAGTCTTGATCACGACCAGTTCGGCAGGGTGCCCCGCGGCGACCAGGGCGTCGCGCACCGTGCCCGCCTGAGTGAGCGCGAGCAGGCTTCCTCGAGTGCCGATCCGCCAAGGCGCACGTGCGCTGCTCACTGTCACGCTGCCTTCCTCGTGCACCATGGTCATGCCATCTGCCCCTGTTCCTCGCCGCGATGTCCGGCGGTGAAGTCGTCGGCCAAGGCGATCTCGCCGTCAGCCAGTGTCAGGTCGGCGCGCCCGGTGGGGAGCGCGGCGATCTCCATCGGTGCGGCGACCGCCTGCGCCGCACCGGGTTTCAGCTCGAACAGCTCGCGCAGCGCCTCGGCGTAGCTGTCACCGCCCGGCGTGGAGGCCAGTTGCTTCACCCGCACCGTCGGCGCGTGCAACAGCTTGTCGACCACGCGCCGTACAGTGCGGGCGACCTCGTCACGCTCCGGGTCGGCAAGACTGGGTAGCCGCGAATCCAGGCGGAGCAGTTCGGACTCGACCACCTCCGCGGCGCGTTGGCGTAGCGCGGCGACAGTCGGGGTGACCTCCGCCATCCGCTGACCGGCGAAATACTTGGCGAGTTCGTCGGCCACGATCGAGCGCGCGGCCGCGGTGTCGTCAGCGGCAGCGCCCGCCGCGGGATCGCGCTGCAATGTCTCGATGTCGATGACCGTGACGCCGGGCAATCCGGCCACGGCGTGCTCGACATCGCGGGGCAGGCCGAGATCGCAGAACACCAACGGCCGCTCGACAGCGGCGAATTCGCCACGCTCCCGTTCGGTCAGCGCCCGATGGGTGTCGGCAAGGGTCACCACCGCACCGACCGCACCGGTGCAGGTGATCACCACATCGGCCGCGGCCATCGCCTCGGTCAACCGGGACAACTCTCTCGCGTCGGCCTCGACGCCGTGCGTGCGTGCGGTCTCGGCAAGCCGGCGCGCCCGCGCCATCGTGCGGTTCAGCACGATGATCCGGCCGATCCCCGCGCGCGACAGATGCGCCACCGCCAGACTGCCCATGGCGCCGGCGCCGACGACGACGGCGGTCCGCCCGGCCAGCGGACCGAGTACGTGCTGGGCGCGGTCCAGCGCCACCGACACCACTGACGCGCCCGCTCGGTCGATACCCGTCTCGGAGTGCACCCGCTTACCGACCCGCAACGCGTGCTGCGCGAGCTCGTGCAGGGTCCGCCCTACCGCCTGCTGCGCGTCGGCGGAGGCATAGGCGCCGCGGATCTGGCTGAGCACCTGCTGTTCGCCGACCACCATCGAGTCGAGCCCGCTGGCCACCGCGAACAAGTGCTCGGCGGCGGCTTCCGAATAGCGGACATAGGCGTGCTTGGTCAGATCGGGAAGCGGAAGTCCGGAATACTTGGTCAGCAGGTCGCCAACCTCGGCGAGGCCGCCGTGGAACGCGTCGACCACCGCGTAGACCTCGACACGATTGCAGGTGGAGACGATCATCGCCTCGGACACGTGACTCGAGGAGAGTAAGCGATCGATCAACTTGGGCCGATCCGTATCGGTGACCGCCACCTTCTCCAGTACCGCTACCGGCGCGCTGCGGTGCGAGATGCCGACGAGCAGAATGCTCATGCCCGTGCCTCGCTCTCGTTCGGCACAGTCGTCCGCCCCACGCCGTGCTGGTTGATTCGCTCGCTGCGCTCACTCATGGTGTGACCACCGATCCCTTGCTGCTTGGCTCCGTTGCCGTATGCGGGGCTGCCGAGTGTCTGAGTGCCTGCTGTGTTGCCGTCGGAGTGCGGGAGATGCCGGGCGATGCGCCCAGACCCGGCATGCACCACCTCCGGTAACGGAGCCGGTTCGCCGTTGCGTACCCGCTCGAACGACAGCATCTGCATCTCGACGGCCAAATCCACCCGGCGGACCTCGACCGTCGCCGGAGCGACCAACTCGCAGGGAGCGAAACTCAAAATCGATTGCAGCCCGGATTCGACCAGCCGGTCACACACGTCCTGCGCCGCGTCGTCGGGAACGGTGATCACCGCGATGGTCGGCGCCAAGGTGGCGACCGACAGTGCCAACTCGGCGACATCGCGTACCACCAGACCTGCCACCGACATGCCGATCACGTCTGCGTGGTTGTCGAACATGCCGACCACGGTGAACCCGCGTCGCTGGAACCCGCGGTAGCCGACCAGGGCACGGCCCAGATTGCCCGCGCCGACAAGCACGACGCGATGGCCCTCGGACAGACCGAGCACATCCTCGACTCTCGACCGCAGCTTGGCCACGTCATAGCCGACGCCGCGGACACCGTTGGGCCCGAGGAACGACAGATCCTTGCGCAATTTGGCCGAATTGACACCCGCCGCGACAGCCAGTTCCTCACTCGATACGATGGCCACACCGTCGTCGGCCAACATGGCGAGGACTCGGAGATAGGTGGCCAACCGCGCGACGGTGGCCTGCGGGATGTCCTTTTGCAGAGCCCTGCCGGAGACGCCGCCCGGCGTCTCATGCTGCTCTGTCACGTCGTCGGCTCCTCGTTCCGGCCTTGGTGGGCGCCGGCTCGTCGCTCGACCTCTGGCCCGGGACGGTCCGGTGCCACGGTCGAAGTTTCGGATTTCAGCTCGGCTCCGCATCCTGGGTATGCGGGTCACGTGCCACCACCGTAACTGCTTGTGAAGCCCTGCACAAAGTCGGTGAAGTTGGCCTCATTTTCCGCCGCGACCAGCACAGCGGCCGAAACGGGTAGCGAACGGCATCACTCAGCGTTTCAGGTCCGCCCGCAATCGGGTCTCATCGACGTCGAAATAACTGTGTTCACGGCCGTCGAGGAGCACGACAGGAAGCCGGTCTCCGTATTCCGTGCGCAGGCCAGGGTCGGTAGCGGCGGCTTCGTCGACGTCCACGGTCCCCGGCTCGATGCCGAATTCGGCGCAGATCGTCCGCAGCTGCCGCAACGCGATCACGCACAAGCCGCAGCCCGCTCGTGTCAGCAATGTCACCGAATGTGTGGGATGAGTCATGGGAGATATTTAATCGGGCGCTCCCGCACCCCGAAGGCGACACACACGCTTCGCCATTGTGTCGCGCGCCGCCTACTGTGCAATGCGGGCGCTCCCGCACCCCGAAGGCGACACACACGCTTCGCCATTGTGTCGCGCGCCGCCTTCCGCCGTGACTGTCGGCGGATCCGGTTACTGTGGACGTGATTCGCGCGACGGGCGGAGGTACTGGTGCCGGAACAATCGAGGGTGGCAAAAGCCGGATTCATTGCGGGACGGTTCGGCGAGTTTCCGGCACGGTGGAATCTGACCCATATGGGCCAGGGTCTGCACGATCAGCTCGCCCGCATCTCACGCAGCCCATTCGGGCCGAGTGAAGAGGAATTGCGCGCCAACCTGGCCGGTGAGGCGAGCGCCGACGCGGCATTGACGCTGCACGACGCGGAACTGGCCGCCGGGGAGGCGGAGACGCCCCGTCCGGAGGCACCGGGCGATTTGACCGCCGCGGCGTTCTTCGATGTCGACAACACCATGGTGCAGGGCGCGTCGATCGTGCATTTCGCGCGCGGCCTGGCCGCGCGGAAGTATTTCAAGACCTCTGATCTGGTGGACGTCGCGTGGAAACAGGTGAAGTTCCGGGTCACCGGTAAGGAGAACAGCACCGACATGGCCAGCGGCAAGGAGAAAGCGCTGGCGTTCATCGCCGGGCGGCCGACCACCGAACTGGCCGCGCTCGGCGAGGAGATCTACGACGAGATCATCGCCGACAAGATCTGGCCGGGCACCCGCGCGCTGGCGCAGATGCACTTGGACGCGGGCCAGCAGGTCTGGCTGGTGACCGCGACGCCGGTCGAGTTGGCGCAGGTGATCGCGAAGCGACTCGGCCTCACCGGCGCGTTGGGTACCGTGGCCGAAAGCGTGGACGGGAAGTTCACCGGGCGCCTGGTCGGTGACATCCTGCATGGTCTCGGCAAAGCACATGCGGTACGCACACTGGCGATTCGCGAGGGCCTCAACCTCAAGCGGTGCACCGCTTACTCCGACAGCCACAACGACGTGCCGATGCTCTCCCTGGTCGGCACCGCCGTCGCGATCAACCCGGATTCGGATCTGCGCGAGGTGGCCAAGAACCGAGGCTGGGAGATCCGCGACTTCCGCACCGGGCGCAAGGCCGCCAAGATCGGCGTGCCGACCGCGCTCGCCCTCGGAGCCGCCGGCGGCGCCGTAGCCGCCGCAGTCACCCGACGACGCGACAACACCTAGCCCATCCCACCACCGCACACGGCCCCGAGTCGGACAAGCACGTTCGCCCTGCCGACACGATTCCTCACCCGGTGAACGCGTTACGGCGTTTCGTGAGCAGTTTGTACAGGGTCTGCTGAATGGTCTCGCGTACCTGGTCGGTGACCTCGAACATGGTCATCGGGTCGTCGGCCGCTTCGGGCTCGTAGCCGGAGGTCGGGATCGGGGCGCCGAACTCGATGTACCACTTCGACGGTAGCGGTACCGCACCGAGCGGGCCGAAATGCGGGAACAGCGGTGTCACCGGAAAATACGGGAGGCCGAGCAGCCGGGCCAGCGGCTTCAGATCGGCGAGCTTCGGGTAGATCTCCTCGGAACCGACGATGGAGCACGGGATGATCGGTACGCCGGTGCGCACCGCCGCGGCGACGAAACCGCCGCGGCCGAAGCGCTGCAACTTGTAGCGGTCGGCGAACTGCTTGCCGACGCCCTTGAAGCCTTCGGGAAAAACGCCGGTCAGCTCGCTGGAGCGGAGCAGACGCTCGGCGTCCTCACGGCAGGCCAAGGTATGACCCGCCTTGCGGGCGAGCACGCCGAGCACCGGCATCTCGAAGATCAGGTCCGCGGCGAGCAGGCGTAACGCGCGCTGTTTCGGGTGCCGGTCGTGCACCGCCAGTTGCAGCATCAGACCGTCCAACGGCACGGTGCCCGCGTGGTTGGCGACGATCAACGCGCCACCCGCCTCCGGGATGTTCTCCATCCCGTTGACCTGCACCCGAAACCACAGGTCCGAGATCGGGCGCAGTACCGGGAGAACGACCGATTCCAGCAGGTGCTCGTCGAACCCGAATTCGTCGACTTGGTACTCGCCGGAGAGCCGGCGGCGGGCGAACTCGGCGGTCTTGCCGATCTGCTTGCCGACCGCGCCGCGCACCAGGCTCGACAGCGATTGCGGTGCGGGCGGCTCGACGGCGGCGAGACGTTCGGTCAGCGATGTCACCCCGCCCGGCCCGGACACGCGCGACGAGACCTCGGGCCAGCGCCGCGGGATCGGCCGTTGGCGCGCCTCGAGGTGCACATCGTGCAGTGGAATGACCTTCGCTACATCGTTCATTGCTGAGCTCCCGTACCGGCCCCGAGCAGGCCGAGCAGTTTGTTTTCTGCGGCGTCGATCCATGCTGGATCGACTACGGGCCGCAACGCTGCGCCCCCGATGAAGTCGTCGAACGCCTGCACCGTCGTCCAGCGCGGCACGAACCCGAGTTCGGCGCGCATTCGCGTGGTGTCCAGACCGCAACCGAAATGGAAATAGTCGAGCTGCTCCCCAGAGAACTCGCGCATCACCGGGCCCATCAACAGCCGGCCCGCGGTGCGGAACACGGTGAACGGCACCGGCAACTCGACCCGGCCCGTCCGTCGAACTGCTTGTGACAGCGACAGCGCGCCGTCACCTGCGATGTTGTAGGTACCACTGCGCGTAGTGCGCGCGGCGAGGGTGAGCGCCGTTATGGCGTCCTCCTCATGCAACAACTGCATTCTGGCATCCCGGCCGAAAACAGTAGGCGTTACCGGCGAACGCAGATATTGCACTCCCCGACTAGCCAGCCGCGGACCCACGATCGGAGCGAATCGCAGAATGGCTGTCGCGATATCCGGCCGACGTCGCGCGAGCCCGCGCACGAAACCTTCGATTTCGATCATGTCGCGCGCGAACCCGCCGCGCGGCGGCGTACGCGCGCTCATTTCCTCGCTGAATTTCGCGGGATCCTTCGCACTGCAACCGTAGACCGCCGACGACGAGCGCACCACGACCCTGCGCACCGACAGTGCCTTCTGGCACACCGCGAACAGCTGCATGGCACCGAGGACGTTGAGATCCTTCATCACCGCGCGACCGCCGCCCGCCGGCGGGCGGGCCAACGCCGCGGCGTGCACCACGGTGTCCACCGCCGCACCATCGATGACCTTACGGATCAAGGGATTTCGAATATCCGCACGAACGAACTCGGCACGACCCATGCGCCGTCGCAGCTCACGTCCAGGGGTCATGGTGTCGACCGCGAGGATGCGGTCGATGTCGGGTTCCTTGGCAAGTTTGGCGACGACGTTACCGCCGAAGAACCGGCTGGCTCCAGTGACCAGCACGACCTTCGGCGTCTGCCCATCCCGCATGTCAGAACCCACCGGCACCGCTTCCCACCTTGCCAGCCCCCATTGGTGTTATTCCGTTTCCCAGCGTAGCGGGTGCGTTCCCACTGTCCGAGAGTATTAACCAGGATCTAACGATGACTTCAGTCACGCGATACATGCGGCGGTTTCAAAATTTCGAATTTCACACAAAAAGGCCCGCCACCTATTGGTGACGGGCCTTCGCAGCTATCGGGTAGCGATGTCTTACTTGCCGAGTTTGCGCCGCTGGACACGCGTGCGGCGAAGCAGCTTGCGGTGCTTCTTCTTCGACATGCGCTTGCGGCGCTTCTTGATCACAGAACCCATAGGGTTGTTCCTCGCGTTCTCTCTACTCGGCGCGCACGCTCTCACCGTGCGCGATTGCCGGACGCCCGTCCGCCTAGGCGCCCCGGTCCACCGACCGAGGTCGCTCGGCAAGCCTCACGCCCTGTGTCCGCGCCGCCGGGTACCACGGGGCACCCGACAACGGTGCCACCGGCGGGCGAACACGAACCGAGGAGCTATCGTACCGGCACGTCCGGCCGGTACCGAATCCGCCTCATCCGGCATCGAAGTAGGACGTCTCCAGATAGTCGTGTACCGCTTTGGCATGCACTCGGAACGATCGACCAACCCGAACGGCAGGCAACTCACCGGAATGCACGAGCCGGTAGACCGTCATCTTGGATACCCGCATCAGACTCGCCACTTCGGCGACGGTGAGGAACTGGGTGCCGCCGCCGAGCCCGGATTGGCCCTGGGATCCCGACCCGCTCTGCGATCGGGAACTCCCCCGGCCACTCGAGGGGCCGGAGCCGCCGGACGCTCCTGAACTATTCACAGACATCTTGTTCGAAGACATCATTGCACCATTGACCTCCGGCACGTCCGCGCCGCCAGCTTCCCCACCGGCGGTACAGACACGCACGTGCTCCTAGAAGCTTAGCGGGACCAGTGGTGTTACTGCGACGGGAGTGAGAAATCATCTTTCCCAATCCAAAACCGACCAGTCACTCTGCTGAAGTGCCCTGTTCAACCGACCGTTGCTTGGCCGCGAAGAGCGCCTCCAGGAACGACGAGCGCAATCCGCCGCGCTCCAGCTCGCGCATCGCCGCTGCGGTGGTGCCCGCGGGTGAGGTGACCGCGGCGCGCAGTTCCGCGGCCGTCTGGCCGGACTCGTCCAGCAGCGCGGCAGAGCCGACCATGGTCTGTACCACGAGCCGGGTGGCCACATCCCTGGTGAGCCCAAGTCCCACACCGGCGTCCACCATGGCCTCGACAACCAGGAAAAAATACGCGGGCCCCGAACCGGACACCGCGGTGACCGCGTCCATCTGCGTCTCCACGACGGTCACGACCTTGCCGACCGCGGCGAGCAACTCGCTCACCATATCCAGGTGTTGCGGTCGGGCGTAACGTCCCGGCGCGATCACACTCATGCCCTGCCCCACCAGCATCGGCGTATTCGGCATCACCCGGACGACCGGAAAACCGGCGGGCAACTTGCCCTCCAGCCGTGCCGTCGGCACCCCCGCCGCCAGCGAGACCAGCACCTGGTCGCGGTCGTTGCCGAGTTCGGCCTTGCCCAGCGGCGCGAGCACGGCGTCGACGTCAGCCGGCTTCACAGCGATGACCAGAAGGTCCGCCCCCACAGCGGCATCGGTGAGATCGTCGGTGACCCGCACGCCGAATCGGTCGGCGATCTGATGGGCCCGTTCTTGATGGGTCTCCACGACGACCAAGTCCTTGCTCAACCGTCCGGATTCCAGCAACCCGGCGATCAACGCCTCCCCGATGCGTCCGCCACCGATCACTGCGATTCTCGTCATGGGCCATAAGGCTAGACGGCGAATGCTTTCGGTCAGCGCTGGGGAACGAGCGCCAGCTGACGGCTCTGCGCGACAACCATGCCGGCCGAATCGAGAACCAGCTGGTCTTCGTCGAACATCCGCCCACCGACCTCGTGCGCGGTCGCGATGATGCGCAACCAGCCCGGTGCCGGCCTGCGCCGAAGATAGGTGGTCATCTGCACGGTAGGGGCCCACCCGAAGTGGCCGAGGTTCATCGCCACCGGCGGGCTCATATCGGCGCTCATCATCGCGAAGAACATAGCGATGTCGGGGTCCTGCTCGTCGGCGGGACGAGGGCGCATCCACAGTCGCAGACGTGGTTCGCCTTGTTCGCCGTCGAGAAAACGGGCCCATTCTCGGTCGAGGTAGAGTTCGGCGCCCTGCCCCACGTGGACCACGCGGCCCATCACCGAGTCCGGCTCATATCCGACGGCGTCGGCGGGAGGCCGCACGGGCATGTCGCAGTGCCGCGGCGCGTAGATCGGGTCGGCATCGGTCAGGCGGCCGAAGGTGAGCGCCGTGCGAACCAGGGTTCGGCCCTCCTGGATGAGGTCGGCGTCGGCCAGGCAGATCTGGCGGCCGATCTTTCGGATGCGCACCGCGTACTCGACCTCGCCCGGGTTCGGCGCACCGAGGAAGTCGGAACTCGCGGCAATCGGAGCCATGCCGACCAGGGCGGCATCGGAAGAACGCAGCCGCGCGGTCGCCGCAGCGGCGCTGGCGGCAACCATCGTTCCGCCGTGCACTTTGGGGCCGACGGTCCAGACCTTGTCGATGACGCCCAGGTAGCGACCGACGTCCGGGGTGGTCGCGGGCAATTCGGTCAGCGCGCAGACGCGACTGAACGGTGCGTCGATCGTGGACACCGGATCGCGATCGGTTATCAGCTCCGCCGTCATACTCACTCCTTGACCATCGGGCGCCTCGGCGTCCGATGGTGACCGCCGCACAGCGTTCGTACAGCGTACAACGCGGTTCGGCGACCAATCACCCGTTGTGAGCAATCGCGCAGAGCCCGGTACCGGCCACATCACACGGAGTTACGCCCGGTTCGCGCCGGTCGGCGTCGGCGCCGAGGCGGGCGCGTGCCCATTCAAGTGTTCGCGGGCGAACGCCAGGGTGCGGTGCAGCATCGCCGCCCGATCCTGGGTGGTGCGCGCATTCTGGGTGTTGATCTCGGCGACCGCCTGGCCGGAAAAACCGGCGCGGACCAGGCTCGCGCACACTTCCACACAGGGCTGAGTGCCCGCACCGGGAACCAGATGCTCATCGTGGGCGGCGCCGCGGCCGTCGGCGAGGTGCAGGTGGGCGAGGCCCTTGCCCATCCGCGCGGCCAGGGCGAGCGGGTCCATGCCCGCGGTCGCCGTGTGCGACAGATCGAGCGTGTAGTGCTGGAAGCCCGTATCCGTCGGGTCGTAGGACGGGCTGAACGCGGTAAGCGCGGGCCCGGGGCCGCCACGCCGTTCCAGACGCTTCACCGCGCCCTCGCGTCTGCCGAACAGCGTGTCCGCGCGCATCGGAAACATGTTCTCCACGGCGACGATCACCGAACTGGCCGCTTCCAACTCCGCCACCTGCGCGGCGAAACCGGATGCGTAGCGACGCTGCCAGCGGAACGGAGGGTGCACCACCACGGTGCTCGCGCCGAGCGCCTCAGCGGTGCGGACGCAGCGGTCGAGCTTGGCCACCGGGTCCGATCCCCACACCCGCTGCGAAATCAGCAGGCACGGAGCATGCACGGCCAGCACCGGCACCCCGTACGTGCGGGAATAGGCCTGCATGGTGGCAATGCTCTGGCTGGCAGGCTCGGCCCAGACCATCAATTCGATGCCGTCATAGCCGAGTTCGGCCGCGTAGCGGAAGGCCGCCTCGGCGTTCTGCGGGTACACCGAGGCGGTCGACAACCCGACCTTGATCTGGACATCGTCGGCCTTTCCCGGCAAGACGGTTTCCGCCCGCGTTTCGGGTGCGTGCCACACCCCGCCCTCGTCCACCTGCCCGATGTTCCCCACAGCCGCTCCCGGTCAGTTCGTGCTGAGCAGAAAGGCCAGTGGCCCCAAGGTGACGAAGATGCCGACAACGACAGCGATCACCGTGCTGAGAATGTCGTCGGTCTTGCGCAGGATGCGCACCAGGGCCACCAGACCGAGGATCACGATCATCGCCAAGGCGAGCGCCACCCAGGGAAGCATCTCCCACATGCGCTCGAAACCCTTGAACAGCAACATGCCCGCCACCGCTGCGCCGGTGCTCTGGCCGCCCAGGATCATCCACTGACGCCGGTTGGCGTCGTACTCCGCCTTCGCGGACACCCTCGACCGGCGCCCGGCGACGCGCGAGGCGGCGCGGGGCTGTTCGTCGGGCTCGGGCTCGTCGTCCTCGATGTCGAAATCCACCACCGGCTCGTACACGTCGGTCGCGCCCTCGTAGACCTCGACCGGAGAGCGATTCGTCTCGCGCCTGCCCCGGCCTCTTTTGCTGCGCTCGGCCCGCTCGACGCCGTCGCGCAGCAGGTCCCCTGCGACCGTCTGACCGGAAACGAGTTGCTGGTCCTGACTGGCCAGTGACCACGCGGTGGTCGGGATGCCGCCGGACTCGGGGGACATGTCCTGTGGCGACGCATCCTTGTGTCTGCGGGCCGACCAGGCGGGCAAACTGTTTTCGCGCACTCCGTTGCGGCGCGATGGTCGAAATCGGTCGGACGGCTGCGGTCTCGCGTCGGGCAGCGGCATCGGCTCCGACTCGGGAGCGAAACCACCGGTGGTCGGCGACCACGCGGCGGGCGCCGCCTCCTCGGCCTCCTTGGCGCGCCGCCGAGCCGCCCGGCCGCCACTGGCGCCATTGCGCTCGGGCAGGCCCGACCGGCCGAAACTCGGTTCGCCGAACTCTTCGGGAGCGTTTCGACCCGGCTCAGGGTGCAGGTCGGCGGACTCGAAGTCCGGCACAGCGCTGCTAGCCGCGCCGCGGCCGCCCCAACCGCGGCTACCCCATTCGCGCGGCGCCTCGCGCAGCGGCGGATGCACCTCGGTGGCGTCTGCCTCCGGTTCGGCGCGTCTGCGTCGGCGTCCAGAAGGGCGCGGCGCCTCGGGTTGCGGACTGCTGGAGAGCGGATCCGCCAGGTACGGGTTCGACTCGGCCGGATAGAGGTCGGACACCGGAGTGTCCGGCGAGAGCGGGTCGCCGGACACGGTATGCCGCGCGGACGGCATCTCCCGGCCGGGCATGACCCGACTCGATCGCCCAGGTGCCGGATCGGACTGTAGCGGGTCCTGTTGACCGTAGGCCGCCAGCGGGTCGTACCTCGAAATCGGCCCGGACATGGGCGAATAAGACGGCAGGTCGGGCTCGGGTTCCGGCTGTCGGTACGACACCGGATCCGGCGCGGACAGGTCGAAGGAGGGCGACTCGTACGCGGGCTCCTCGACGGCGTTGGAGTCCGGCGCCGCGTGCGCGGAGTGGCCGCCACCTTCCCGGATGACCGGCAGGTCCCCGGTGAGTTCGGCGACCGAGATGCCCCGACCACCCCGGCGGCGCCTGCCGCCGCCGGACGAGGCCGAACCCTGGCCGTTGCGTGCCAGCAGCTCAGCGACCGACAGCTGTTTGGAATCCTCACTCATTACGACACCGTCCCGATCGGGCCCGATAGCGGTGGCGCGCCACGACCGGGCGACGGCTTGCCATCCTCGGCTGCCGGGCCCGGTAGGTACGTTGCTCGTGGTCCACCATTCATATCGGTATCCAGTTTGCGCAGTATGAGCCCTTCACGCAGCGCCCACGGACAAATCTCCAGGGTATCCAGCGATAGTGCCCGCATACTCGCCTCCGCGATCAATGCACCAGCCACCAGTTGCTGTGACCGATCGGAACTCACGCCTTCCAATTCTGCCCGGTCCGACGCCGTCATCCGCGAGATGAACGCAATCAGTTGACGCAGACCTGAGCTGGTGAGTGTACGGCGCACGCGCGGGCCCGCCGCCGACGGTGCCGCCCCGGTCAGTCGCGCGAGCGAGCGGAACGTCTTCGACGTGCCGACGGCCAGGTCCGGTCGGCCCGTCTCGAGCAGCTGCTTCGAGGGCACCATCAGTTCCGCGTCGAGCCAATCCCGCAACACGGCGACGCGACGTTTGCCAGGAGGATCCTCGCGCAGCCACTCCCTGGTCAACCGCCCGGCGCCGAGTTGTAGCGACAGCGCCACATCGGGTTCCTCGTCGGCGCCATTGGTGATCTCCAACGATCCGCCGCCGATGTCCAGATTGAGAATTCGGCCCGCACTCCAGCCGTACCAGCGGCGTACCGCAAGAAACGTCAGCCTCGCCTCGTCGACTCCGGACAACACCTGCAGGTCGACCCCGGTCGACGCGCGCACCCCCGCGAGCACCTCGTCGGAATTGGTCGCCTCCCGCAGCGCCGAGGTGGCGAAGGGCATCAGTTCGACGCACTTGGAAGTCTCGGCGATGCTGGCGAATTCGGCGACGGTGGCGATCAGCCGTTGCGCACCCGCGTCGGTGATGCGGCCCGCACGATCGATGTTCTCCGCCAGACGCAACGTGGCTTTCGTCGAACTCATCGGCATGGGGTGAGCGCCCCGATGCGCGTCCACGACGAGCAGGTGAACGGTATTGCTTCCGACATCGAGTACCCCAAGGCGCACATGAACACGTTACTGGGTGTTGCGGCGCTTTAGACGAGGCGACTGAGCTGTTAGCGTCCTCAGGTGTGACGGTAGGCGCATCCGCGAGCGGCCCCACCGGGCCCCGACCAGCGGCGAAGATCGACCCCGCTCCCGAAGTCGATCTGGATTTTCCCCGCGAATGGATCGAGTTCATCGATCCGGCAAACGACGAGCATCTGATCGTCGCCGATTTGACGTGGCTGCTGTCGCGGTGGACATGCGTCTTCGGCACACCGGCCTGTCAAGGCATCCTCTCCGATCGCCCGGACGACGGTTGTTGCTCGCACGGCGCCTTCCTCTCCGACAAGGACGATCGCAAGCGGCTACAGCGAGGTGTGAAAATGCTCACACCGCAGGATTGGCAGCTGATGGGCGAGGCCACCGACGCCGAGGGCAACGTCACCAAGAAGGGCTATTTGGAGGTCGATGAACTGGAGGACGAACCGGCGCTGCGCACCCGCCGATTCGACGGTGCGTGCATCTTCCTCAACCGTCCCGGTTTCGAGGGCGGCGTCGGCTGCGCGCTGCACACGATGGCCCTACGGCGCGGTATCGAGCCGCTGGAGGTGAAGCCGGACGTGTGCTGGCAGTTGCCGATCCGGCGGACCCAAGAGTGGGTGGACCGGCCCGACGGCGTGCAGATCCTGCGCACCGTGATCACCGAATACGACCGCCGCGGGTGGGGCCCCGGCGGACTCGACCTGGACTGGTACTGCTCGGGCTCGCCCGACGCGCACGTCGGCAGCAAGCCGGTCTGGCGGTCCTACCGACCAGAACTGATCGAGTTGCTCGGCGCAGCCGCCTACGACGAGTTGGCCAGGCACTGCGCCCGCCGCGAGGGCCTCGGCCTGATCGCTGTCCACCCGGCGACGGTGCATGCCGAGCGGATGCCCGAGTCCGCCGACCGGTCCGCCTGATCGTTTGCCATCCATGCGCTCGCTGGATGGGCCAATGCGGTGCGTTCGCACAGTCGGTTCACCCGGTCGCCATGCGAGCTTCACTCGGATGGGGTTTGATGTGCGGTTATGTCGAAGAAAGTTCTCACCGTGGCGACCATCGCGATCGGCGCCACCCTCTCGTTGACCGGAATAGCCCACGCGGAGCCAAACGGCGATCCCGCCAAGTTTGCCGACTTCACCACGCAGTTCGTCGCAGCCACCGATCCTGGGGCGATGAATGCCAAGTCCGAGGGCAAACTCCTGATCGCGAGCCCGTACGGAACCTCCCACACGATCGCCTGCCGGGGGACCAACGCCGCCGATCTCTACGACTGCATGCAGGAAGACGATCTCGGCTGGATCACCTTGCAGAAGAACGAGACCCCCCTCGGCACCGCCTGGATCTACCTCCCCTGACTCCCCCGCCTCTCCGGGCCTTCGGGCCGTACTAGTGCGGAAGTGCGAGATTTGCGTTCAGGTCCTGCGTTTGAGTGCCGCTCGCGTTCTGGGCGTACCCGGGAAGTTACCCATGTGCTCACGAAATCAGTTGTCGCGTTTCGTGAGCACACGGGTAACGCCGACGGATATCGCTCGGCTGGGCAGCGGTGCTTATGCTTCGAGTTTGTAGCCGAGGCCGCGGACGGTGACCAGGTGCTCCGGCTTGGCCGGGTCGGCTTCGATCTTCGAGCGCAGCCGCTTGACGTGCACGTCGAGTGTCTTGGTGTCGCCGACATAGTCGGCGCCCCAGACGCGATCGATCAACTGGCCACGGGTGAGCACCCGGCCCGAGTTGCGCAGCAGATATTCGAGCAGGTCGAACTCCTTGAGCGGCAGCGTGACCGGTTTGCCGTTCACCAGCACGGTGTGCCGGTCGACGTCCATCCGGACCGGACCGGCCTCCAGCACCCCGCTCTCGTTGGACCCGTCCAGTTCATCGCCCGCGCCGCGGCGGAGCACGGCGCGGATGCGCGCGATGAGTTCGCGCGCGGAATACGGCTTGGTGACGTAGTCGTCCGCGCCGAGTTCCAGGCCGACGACTTTGTCGATCTCGCTGTCGCGCGCGGTCACCATGATCACCGGCACGCCACTGCGGGTGCGCAGTTGCTTGCACACATCGGTGCCGCTCATGCCCGGCAGCATGAGATCGAGTAACACGATGTCCGCGCCGGACCGGTCGAACTCGGCGAGCGCGGACGGTCCGTCACCTACCACGGTGACCTCGAAGCCCTCCTTGCGCAGCAGGAACGCGAGCGGATCGGCCAGCGACTCTTCATCCTCGACGATCAATACACTCGTCATCTGCGTGCCTCCACACCATTCGGTCGGCCCGGACCCAAGGGATGCGGGCTGGTCTCTTTCGTGCTCACCACGGAGCCGTCGTGGTCTTCGTCCCCGTCTGCTTCGTGGTGAGCGGGTATCCGCAGCGTGAACGTCGATCCGGTGCCCAGCTTGCTCCACAAAGTGATCTCACCGTTGTGGTTGGCGGCCACATGCTTGACGATGGCCAGGCCGAGCCCGGTGCCGCCGGTGGCGCGTGAGCGCGCCTTGTCCGAGCGGAAGAACCGTTCGAACACCCGCTCCTGGTCTTCCTTGGCGATACCGATGCCGCGGTCGGTGACCGCCATCGCGACGTGTTCGCCACGCAGCGAGCGGCTGACCGACACGTGCGAACCAGCCAGCGAGTAGGCGATCGCATTCTCCACCAGATTGGACAATGCGGTGACCAGCAAGGTCTCGTCACCCAGCACCTCGAGCCCGCTGGGGCGGTCGGTGCTGACGGTGATACCCGCGGCTTCGGCGGCGGTACGCGAGCGGTCGACCGCGTGCATCACCACGGTATCGACGTCGACCACCTCCAGCTCGGGCAGCTTCTCCGCGCCTTGCAGGCGCGAGAGCGCGATGAGCTCGGTCACCATCTTGCCGAGGCGACGCGATTCGCCGAGTACGCGCCGGCCGAAGTGGCGCACGGCCTCCGGGTCGTCGGCAGATTCGAGCATTGCCTCGGCGAGCAGGCTCATCGCCCCGACCGGGGTCTTGAGTTCGTGACTGACGTTCGCCACGAAGTCGCGGCGGGTGGCCTCCATCCGAGCCTGTTCGGAATCATCGTCGGCGAACAGCACCGTGAAGGTCGTTTCCTCGCGGGACAGCTGCCTGGCCACGCCACGCACGGCGATGCGACCGCGACCGGGCACCGGATTCTTCGCGGTGAGGTCGAACTCGGTGGAATCGCCGGTGGCGAGAACCTTCTCCACCGCGGCCCACGCGCGCTCATCGAGCAAGCGGTTGCGGACCAGGCCCAGTTCCTCGGCGCGCGGGTTCACCAACACGACATCGCGGTACTCGTCGACGACGGCGATGCCACTTTCGGAGGCGAGCACGATCAAATCGAGGACCTGCGACATCGTGAGCCCGGAATCGGCCTGCCTGCGCGCGGCCTGTCTGGCGTTCACATACGGGATCAGCAGCCCGCCGACCGCCAGGCCGACGACAGCCGCGAGGACTGCCAGCAGGACGGCCTGGGGAACACTCACCCTTGAATCGTACGGTCGCCGACCGCGCAGCCGACTCCGGGTGCACGATATTTCGCGCAGGTCATAGCCCCTTCCAGCCCCGTTAGCCGCCTGTTTACGCCCCGTTCGGCGGCACTTATCCTCGGCGTCCACACCGGGCGGTCGGTCTGCGCCGCATTCGCATGCGCGGGTCGAGCACAACGCCGGACGGGTGATCACCAGCCGGGGTTTCCCCGCACCGGAACATTCACGAAACTCGGCCGGTCCAGGTCCAGTTGCACGTGCTGGGGACGCAGACCGGTGTCGATCAGCATCGGCAGAATCGGTAGGCCCTTGGGAAAGTTACCCGCGTACACGTCGACGCGCAGCCGGTGGCCCGGCTGCAGGATCGCCTCGGTGGCGGGCAGCGCGATGTCCAGCGTGGTGGCCTCGCCGGGGACCGTCGGCTGGCGGCGATCCAACGAGGTGAACGGGCGCGGGTCGGTGTAGTCACCGTTGGCGGACTTACTGCTGTTCGCGTCATCGATCGCCCGTAGCGAGGCCATGAGCTGCCCGGAGGACAGCACACCGGAGCGACCGTCCGGGGCGACATCGTTCACCGTGACCACCCAGTAGCCGTCGGCCGCGTCCTGCACGGTGTTGAGCCGCACCGCGATCCGACCGGAGAGGATGGTCGGCTCCACGACCGGGGCGCTGGTGAAGGTCAGTCCGTTGAGCTCCTGGATCCGGGAGTCCTTCGCGCAGCCGTCGATGACCGACAACACGCCCACGGCGCCCTGTGCCGCATCATTGGAGCACAGGCCGGTCAGGCCGGGAGCGACGGTCAGCCACTCGGTGTCGTCGGTGGCCTCCGCGGTGAGCGAACCGTCGTGCAGACTGTGCGCGGTGCCGCTCGGAGCGGCGGACAGGTACATCCTGCGGTGCACCGCCGCCCGCAGACCCGCCTCGTCGGCGGGCGCGGCGAACGAGTCGGTGGTGATCCAGCCGCCGCCTTGCTGGCGCAACGTGATCGGGCCGTACCGATCGATCCCGTTGTCGATGTCCTTGAGCCACCTGTCGAACCACGCGCGCTGCAGCACGTCCAGCCGCGGCGGCAGACCCGGCTTGCCGTATTCATTGCCCGAGTTGACGTGGTAGGTGTTGCCCATCAGCAGTTGTTTCTGTCCTGGGGGCAGCGGAATCTCCTGGTAGATCTTGGATTCCGAGTAGGTGAACAGATCGTGCCAGCCGCCGGTGACGAAGGTCGGTGTCCGGATTCGTCCCGGATCGCCCAGCCAGCCCTGACGCGGTGGCGAACCAGCGGTCAGCATTTCCTTGGCGCGCGGGTCCAGATCCTCGATACGCGCGGTGGTATAGACGTTGCTGAGAACGTCCATGAACGTCAAGGGATCTCGGGCGCGGTCGGCCAACCACGTGGTGTCGAACCGGCCGTTGACCACCGAGGCCAGATCCGGAATCAGCTTGAGGCCGTTGACCGCGGTCAGCCACAGCGGGATGAAGGTGAATCCGAAGCCACCACCGGGTGCGAGTACGTCATTGACCAGGTCGCTGCCCGGCACGACCGGGAAAATGGCGTGCAGTGCGGGCGGGCGCTTCTCGGCGGCCTGTACCTGATTGATCCCGGAGTAGGAGATACCGTTCATGCCGATGCGGCCGTTGGACCACGGCTGCCGCGAAGCCCAGTCGATCACCTCGACGGTGTCACGTTGCTCGCGCTGCCGAAGCATGTCCCAGACCCCCTGGGAGAAACCGGTGCCACGCACGTCGACGACCACCTGGGAGTAGCCGCTCCTGATCAACTGGCGGTCCACGGTGAAATTGCGCAGTTCACCGCCACCGAACGCCTTGGTCAGGTCGGTGACGCCGGACAGCGGGGTGCCGCTCATGTCGATCTGGCGAAACAGCTCGATCAGCGCGTCGGACAGGCCCGGGATCGACTGCGCGTGGTCGGCCAGGTTCGATACCAGTTTGGTGTAGGGGGTCAGGTTGACGACCGTCGGTGTCGGGTCGTCGATCGGGCGACCGGAACTGTCCGCGGGGCGATAGACATTGCCCTTCAGGACGGTGCCGTCACTCATCGTGATCGGGACATCCCAGCTGATGTGGATGTTGGGATACTGCTGAGCGCTGTCGTGGGTAGCCGCCCAGGCCGCGCCCGCGATCCCACCGTCGGGATCGATCGACGTCGGCGCGGCCGCGGCCGCGCCGGCCAGGAAGGGGACGAACACCGCGACGGCGACCGCCGTGGCCCGCAACGCGTGCTTCATCGAACGGGATCCACCTCTCGGCTGGGCGAACGACGGAAGTGAACCGTAGATGCCGCCGCAGGCGACTGGCGATCACCTGACCCGGCGTGTCGCACAACGCCACCGCTCGGGCGTGATCGCGGGCACCACGCTGGTAGCGGTGCCGTGCGAGGCTGACCGCGGAAACGACAACGCGCTGCGACCGAGTCGGTCGCAGCGCGTGGATGTGTGGTCGGGGTTTACTTGCCGCCCTGGCTCGCCACGGCCGCGGCACCCGCGGCGGCCGCTTCCGGATCCAGGTACTCGCGTGGACGGACCGGGCGCAGGTCCTCGTCCAGTTCGTAGCGCAGCGGGATGCCGGTGGGGATGTTCAGGCCGGCGATCTCGTTGTCGGAGATCTGGTCGAGGTGCTTGACCAGTGCGCGCAACGAGTTGCCGTGCGCGGCGACCAGGACGGTCTTGCCGGAAAGCAGGTTCGTGGAGATGGTCGACTTCCAGTACGGGACCATCCGATTCACCACGTCCAGCAGGCACTCGGTCTTCGGGACATCGATGCCGGTGTAACGCGGGTCGCCCTCCTGGCTGTACTCGTTGGCCGGGTCGATCGCCGGCGGCGGGGTGTCGTAGCTGCGGCGCCACTGCATGAACAGCTCGTCGCCGTACTTGTCCCGGATCTGCGCCTTGTTCTTGCCCTGCAACTCGCCGTAGTGGCGCTCGTTGAGCCGCCAATCGCGCACCACCGGAATCCAGTGCCTGTCCGCGGCGTCCAGCGCGATGTTCGCGGTGCTGATCGCGCGGCGCAACAGCGAGGTGTAAACGATGTCCGGCAGGATGTCGTGCTCGGCCAGCAACTCCCCGGCGCGCTTGCCCTCGGCCATGCCCTTGTCCGTAAGGTGCACATCCACCCAGCCGGTGAACAGGTTCAGGGCATTCCATTCGCTCTCGCCGTGGCGTAGCAGCACGAGGGTGTACGTCATGCCGTCATCCTCGCATGCGCGCTCAACCCGGTCGCATCGGTTCCCTGGGCACGACCTGCGCTCCGGCCGATCCCGCACCGGCGGTCACCCGGGCCGACCAGGGGTTCCCGGTCGACACGGCAGACCGATCGCTGTGTTCGTCACACACCGATCGGATCCGGTCCCGCCTACCGCCGGATTCAGTCCGCCGTGGCTGTCGTCGCGAGGACACCCGCGCCGACCAACGTCGCACCGTGCGTGATCTGGGATGGCACCACCTGCAACTGCGTCAGGTAGTCCATTCGGGCGTGCTCGGCAAGCGCCGCACGCAGCGGATGCCACAGTGGTTCACCGGATTGCGCGAAACCGCCACCGACCACCACCCGGTCGATGTCGAGCAACGCGGCAGCAGACGCGATCGCGGCGCCGAGCGCGGTGCCCGCCCGGTGCAGGGCCGCGACGGCTATCTCATCATCCGCGTTCGCGGCCGCCGACAGCTGCACGCCGGTGCTGCCCGACCAACCCTGTTCGCGCGCCCAGCGCACCGAGGACATGCCGCTGGCGACCGCCTCGACACACCCGAATCCGCCGCAAGCACAAGGCGTGTCCCAGCCCGGCACCACGATGTGCCCGACATGCCCGGCATTGCCGGTCCGCCCCAGCAGTACCGCACCGTTGGCGATGATTCCGCCGCCGATCCCCGATGACACCGTCATGGCCAGCGCATCGGAGACCCCTCGCAGCGCGCCGACGCGATGCTCGGCCAGCGCGAGGCAGGCGCCGTCGATCGCAAAGCGGAGCGTGGCGGAGGGAAACAGCTTTTGCACCGCGCCGACGATCGGGAATCCGGCTTTCCATTCGGGGATGTTCAGTGGTCGGGCGACGCCGGTCCGCACGTCCACCGGCCCGGCCGAGCCGATGCCGACCGCGGTCACCGGCGCCGAGCCCGCTACCTCGTGCAGCAGCCCACGGCAGGCGCCCCACACGTCCTCGCGCGGTACCTCGACCTGCCTTACGTCCCGTACCGCATGCCCGGCATGCACCACACCGGCCATGAACTTCGTCGCGCCGATATCCAGAGCGAGCACCGTCATGCCGCACCACCTTCGGGATCCGAGCCACGTGCGATTGCCACCCGCGGCAGTGTCGAACGCGTCGGTTCCGCTCCGGACTGCGCACAACCTTCTCGGTTCATTCGCAGATACTCGCGCATGACCGCGCAGTGTGTTCTCGGTTCATTCGCGACATTCGCTCACGGCTTGTCGGCGGAGTCCACCAGATGTTCGAAAGCGCGCAGGTTGTTCAGCGGTTCGCCGCGCGAGACACGCCACTTCCATTCCTTACGAATGGATTCCGCGAAACCGAGTTCCAACAGAACGTTGAAGTCTGCGTCGGCTGCCTCGAGTATCTGACCGAACACCCGGTCGAGCTCGTCGACGGTGACTGCGTGTGTGGCCAGGCGGCCGACGAGGTAGATATCGCCGACCCGATCCAGGGTGTAGGCCACGGCGTAGAGCCTGCGATTTCGGCGCAGCAGGAACTTGTAGACAGCTTCGAAATTCTCGTCCGGCTTGCGGCAGACGAACGATTCGATGCGTACGCCGTGCTTGCCGACGGTCAGGAGCACCGTGGTCCGGAGCTTGCGCTCGCCGGGCAGGATGACGACGAAAGTCTCAGTACTCGGGCGGGTGTACTCGATTTCCCGTTCGCGCAACATCGTATCGATGAGCTGCGCCGTCTTCTGCACCTCGGTCACCGACGTACTCCCGTCCTGCGCCGCCACAGCACCCGCGATCTGGCCTGGCTGCTCTCCCCGAGGAGCGCCGCCATCCGTTCCTCGGTCAGGCTAGCGCGGTCTTCGGACGCGTCGTGGTGTAACACGCTGTGTGCGAGACCCCCGCCGCCGAGCAGGCCGCGACCGTCGTGGAACCCGGACAGTGCCGCCGAGTAGCTGGCGAGCAGGCCGTCGGCCGTGTGCGCCCAGGAGAAGTTCGCGGCGTGTTCGACCGCGCGTACGCCCATCCGGCGCAGCCGGTCGGGGTCGTCGAGGAGGTAGCGCAAGGCGTTCGCCCAGTCCGGTGCGCGATGTCCGGAGACGAGCAGACCGGATTGCTCATGCCGCACGGCAGTGCCGAGCCCTCCGACGTCGGCGGCGAGTACCGGAGTGCCGCTGGCCTGCGCCTCGATCGCGACCAAGCCGAAGGACTCGTTGTAGCTCGGCACCGCGACCAGATCGGCGGCACGGTAGACCAGCACGAGCCGGTCCGGCGGCTGCGGTGGCAGGAAGGTGACTCGCTCGGCGATGCCCAGTTCGGCGGCCAGCTCGATCAGTGCGTCGGGACGCTCGAGCCCGCTGCCGGACGGCCCCCCGACGATCAGCACCCGCAGCGGACGTTCCGGATCAGCGCGCAGCACCTCAGCGGCAGCGCGCACCAGCACATCGGGCGCCTTCAGCGGCTGGATGCGTCCGACGAACGCGACGATCCGCTCCTCGACGGACAAACCCAGTTCCACCCGCGCGGCGACCTTGTCACCGGGGCGATAGCGAGTCAGGTCGGCGCCCGGCGGCACCACATCGATGCGATCGGCGGGGGCGCTGTAGAGCTCGACCAGCTGGCGAGCTTCGTCGGCGGTGTTGGCGACCAGCCGGTCGGACTCGGCGATCACTTGTTTCTCGCCGATCTCGCGGGTCGCGGGTTCCGGACAGTCGCCCTCGGCGAGCGCGGCGTTCTTCACCGCCGCCAATGTGTGCGCGGTGTGTACCAGCGGCACCCGCCAGCGATCTCTGGCCAGCCACCCGACCTGGCCCGACAGCCAGTAGTGCGAGTGCACCAGGTCGTAGTAGCCCGGTAGGTGCCTGGCCTCCTGGCGTAGTACCTCCGCGGTAAACGGGCACAGCTGCGTGGGCAGATCGTGTTTGTCCAGCCCCTCGAACGGACCGGCGACCACGTTGCGCACCAGAACCCCCGGCGCCGCCTCCTGGACGGGCGGGACGTTCGAGGAGGTGGCCCGCGTGAAGATCTCGACCTCGGTGCCGCGTCGGGCCAGCTGAACGGCGGTTTGCAGCACATAGACGTTCATCCCGCCCGCGTCGCCGGTCCCCGGCTGAGCGAGTGGTGAGGTGTGCACCGATAACACGGCGATACGGTTCGGCCGTCGGTCCACGCGCTGACTCACACTATCCATAGTGCACGGTGCATTGCCGGACCAAGACGCACTGCGGTACTCGAGTGAGCGCTATCACAGCGCTCGGGCGGGCCCCGATCGCAAGCTCGCGGCGAACGCGCTCACTTCGGCGACGAACCGGGATCGATCCTCGAGAAAAAGCCCATGCTGCGCGCCGTCCCAAAACGACGCGCGCGCATCCGGAACCGTCTCGGCGATATAGCGGGCGTTCTCGATCGGGATGACCGGATCAGCGGTGCCGTGCAGAACCAGCACCGGAATATCCAGGATGCGAAGCGTTTCGGTGTTGTCGACGGTCCGATAGAACAGCGCCTTGCGCACCGCGGGCGGGGTCGCCAGGCTGGCGCCGAACAATCGCTGGGCATCGACACCCTTATCCGCGCCCGGCCCCGTGTTCGCGTTGCCGAACATGCCGAATGCGCGTACGGCACGTCCGGCCCGCTCCTCGAAGACGTCGGGAATCGCCTCCTGCAGCGCGGTTCCGGCGGCCGCGCCGGGTACTCCTCGGCCGATATTCGCCATCGAACCCGAATAGACGACACCCGCGACCGCTCCGGTGCCGTAGGCGGTCAGGTAGTCCGACAGCACGATGCCGCCGTACGACCAGCCGAGCAGCACCGCACCCGACTCGATGCCCTCGGCCGTGAGCACCGCCGCCAGGTCGGCAGCCCAGTTCTTCGGGTCGTCGTAGCCCGTCGCGGGCACGTCCGAGTAACCGTGTCCGCGCAGGTCGACGGCGATCACCCGGAAACGCGCAGCCAGATCGTCCGCAGCGGCACCCCAACAACGCAGGTTCGCCGACCACCCGTGCAACAACACCAGCGGTCGGGCATCGGCCGGGCCGCTCACCCGGTAGACAATGTTCGTCCCGTCCGCACTGACCGCGTCCCGTATAGCCATGACAGTCAGGCTAGCGGCGATCCCGGCCACAGCGCCGAGACCGGCAAACACCCGGCACCTAGGATCGAATCATGAGTACTCGCACCGCCGTCGTCACCGGAGCCAGCTCGGGCATCGGAGCGGCAACTGCTCGAAAGCTGGCCGAACAGGGCTACCGCGTCTACCTCGGCGCGCGCAGGCTCGACCGCTTGCGGCAACTGGCCGACGACATCGGTGGCACCGCAGTGGAACTCGACGTCACCTCGGACGAGTCGGTGCGGGCCTTCAGCGAAGTGATCGAGCGGGCCGACGTGCTGGTCAACAACGCGGGCGGCGCCAAAGGCCTGGCCACGGTCGCCGATGCCGACCTCGACGACTGGCGTTGGATGTGGGAGACCAATGTCCTCGGCACGCTGCGCGTGACGAAGGCCCTGCTGCCCAAGTTGATCGTCTCCGGCGACGGACTGATCATCACCGTGACGTCAGTGGCCGCGTTCACCGCCTACGACAACGGCGCCGGCTACACCTCCGCGAAGCACGCCCAGGCGGTATTACACCGCACACTGCGCGGCGAACTGCTCGGCAAGCCGGTGCGTCTCACCGAAATCGCCCCGGGCGCAGTGGAGACCGAGTTCTCGCTGGTCCGCTTCGATGGCGACGCCGAGCGCGCGGCGAAGGTGTACGAGGGCATCGACCCGCTTGTCGCCCAGGACATCGCCGAGGTTATCGGCTTTGTCGCATCCCGGCCGGCGCACGTCAACCTGGACCAGATCATCATCAAGCCGCGCGACCAGGCGGACGCGGGTCGATTCGCTCGTCGCACGCAATCCTGAAGTGGTGAATACAGCGCATAGTTCTGCCACCACCGGGCGATGAACTGCCGGTCGCGGACACAGCACTGATCGGCCAGAGCCATTAGCATCCTGACGTGCCAAATGGAGTACGTCGGATGGGAGTTGGTCGGCTCATGTTCAAGGGGTTCAAAGAGTTCCTGATGCGCGGGAACGTCATCGATCTCGCGGTCGCTGTGGTGATGGGTACCGCGTTCACCGCGGTGGTCACCGCGGTGACGAAAGGAATCGTCAACCCCCTACTCGCCGTCTTCGGCAGCACCAACGAGCTGGGCCTCGGCATTCAGTTGATTCCAGGCAAACCTGCCACCTTCATCGCCATCGGCCCGATCATCACGGCGCTGGTCGACTTCGTCATGGTCGCCGCCGTCTTGTATTTCGTCTTGATCCTGCCGATGAAAACGATCACGAACCGCTTCGGCACCACCAAGGCGGCCGAGCCGACCGAAACCGAGCTGTTGATCGAGATCCGTGACCTGCTCGCCGAGCGGCACGACGCGATCCGCGCCGAGCGCGCGGCCGACCGCCGGATCGAACAGAAGCAGAACGCGGACGCCCGCTAGCGTCAGCGACCGCCCGCCGGCTGCGGCGGCACCGGGGTCGCCGACACAACGGCCGACGGCGTGCCACGCAACGCTGTCATGCTCACCCAGGTGTTCCAGTCGATAGTCCAGTCGTAGAGGTCGCCATCGGCGGCCGAAAGCGGAATCGACGTACCTGTCACTTCGACCGGGTCGCCGTAGAGCGCCGTCGGGAAGTATGTCTGCGCGTCACCGGGCGACAGATTGATGCAACCGTTGGTGACGTTCGCCGACCCCTGCGCCGACAGCGATTCCGGGTTGGCGTGGATGAATTCGCCGTTGTTCGAGATGCGTACGGCCCATCGTTCGCGAACGTCGGTGTAGAAGGGCGGATTCGACATCATGAAGTCTTGATATTTCTCGGTAACCACGTGGACGCCGGACCTGGTGACATTGCGTGGCTCGTTCCCCTCGCCATAACTGACCGCGAAATCGAACACCGCCTGTCCGTCCCGAACCACCCGCATGCGATGGCTCGGGGCGTCCGCCCGCACGATCTGGCTGCGGCCGATACGGAAGTCCGAGGTCAGATCGGAGTAGCCGTAGTTGCCCGCACCCAACTCGAGTCCATAGAGCTGCGCCGCGACATGCACAGTGGTGCCCGGCGCCCAGTAGCTCTTCGGCCGCCAGTGCAGCCGGGAACCATTGTCGTCCGGGAACCAGGCCCACCCGCCCTCGGTGGGCGGGTCGGTGATGATCGTGACGGCTTTCTCCACCGCGGCCTTGTTCCGCACCGAGGACCTGAACTGCAGGATGATCGGCGCCGCGATGCCGACCTCCTGGTTGTCGGCGATGTTGAGGGTCGCGGGCACCGTGTTCTTCGGCGCGAGCGTGTGGAACGAGCCGTCGATCGGGATGGGCTTGCCGTCGGTGCCGACGGCGGTGCCCGACCAGGTGTAGGTGGCGTCGTAACCGAGCGGCTCGGTGATCGTGTAACCGCGCCTGTCCGGCGCGAGTGCGCCGCTGACCTGCTTGCCCGCGGCGTTGGTCAGCGCGATCTGGTCGATCGTGCCATCACTGATCGTCACCGAGACCGGCGCGGTCGGGTTGACGTTCTCGGCGTTGTCGGCGGGCGCCAACGTCGCCTCGGCGACCGGACCCGCACTGCGCGCCGACGCACCAGAGCCGCGATCGATCGTGCATCCGGCTACCAGCGCGGCGACGGCGAGCAGCGCGGTCGCCACCGCGGCAACCGGTCTGCGGATCGGTGGACGGTTGCTCACTTATTCGAATCTACGCGTGGTATCGGGCCGGATCGGCTCCTGACGCATGTGGCGTAGGTTTCATCCGGCTACAGCGTGATGCCAACGGTGATCGGTTCCGGCTCCAGCCGGATGCCGAATCGCGCGGCGACCCCGTCGCGCACTGTCCTGGCCAGGGCCACCAGGTCGGCGGCGCTGGCGGCGCCGCGGTTGGTCAGCGCCAAGGTGTGTTTCGTCGACAGCCGGGCGGCGGCCTCGGCGCCGGGATAGCCCTTGCCGAAACCGGCTCGCTCGATCAGCCAACCCGCCGAGAACTTGACCCCGTCCGGCGCCGGGTAAGTCGGCACCGTCACGTCACCCACATGCGCGACGATCGCGGCCTGTACCTGTGCCACCTGGTCCGCGGCGACCACCGGGTTGGTGAAGAACGAGCCCGCACTCCAAGTGTCGTGGTCGGCTGCGTCGAGCACCATGCCCTTCCCCGCGCGCAGTCGCAATACTGCCTCGCGCACCCGCGCCGCGGGCACGGACTCCCCCTCGGCGGCGCCGAGCCCGCCCGCGAGTTCGCCATAGCGCAGCGGCACGCTCGATCCGTCTGTGCGCAGCGCGAATTCGACTTCGAGCAGCACGGCGTCGTCACGGTGTTTCAGCACGCTGGTCCGATAGCCGAAACCGAGTTCCTCCGGCCCCACCCACCGGATCTCGCCGCTCACCCGATCCAGCAGGCGCGCCCGCCGCAGCAGCTGTGCGACCTCGGCTCCATAGGCGCCGACATTCTGCACCGGCGTCGCACCCGCCGAACCGGGAATACCGGACAGACACTCCAGTCCGCCGAGCCCCGCGGCGACCGTCGCACGGACAACGTCGTCCCAGTTCGCGCCGGCTTCCGCGACCACCCGGCCCGCGCCGATCTCGACTCCCGTCGTGGCGATCCGGACCACGACGCCGTCGAATCCATCGTCGCCGATCAGCAGATTGGATCCGCCCGCGAGCAACAGCACCGGGACGCCCGCCGCGTCCAATGCGCGTACCGTCGCGACCAGCGCTTCGGTCGTCGCGCAGTCGGCGACCGTCGCGGGCCCACCCACTCGCAAGGTCGTCAGCTCCGCGAGCCGCACCGAGGTGCGCAGCCGCGCACCGGTATCGGCGAGGAGATCAGACGGCACCACCCGTGAAGTTCGCACAGCCAGACGGTAGCGTGTCCGACCATGGCTACACCGCTGGCGTACACGGCCCGCTACACGCATTCTCTCGCCGCCGTACGCGCGGCCCTCGCGAATGACCAGTTCTGGAAGGACCGCATCGCGGAGGTCGGTGGCCCCAATGCCCGACTCGAGTCGATCACCGTCAGCGGTGATCAGGTGGACGTCGACATGGTGCAGGCGATCGCCGCCGAACTGTTGCCCGCCGCGATCACCGCGGTGCGTCCCGGCGACCTGATCATTCCACGCGTAGAGCGCTGGACCGGCGATTCGGCCACCTTCGAAGCGCGTGTCGACGGCGCGCCCGCCGAGGTGCACGGGACCATCACACTGGCGGCAGACGGCTCCGGCGCCACCGCCACGACCAGCGGCACCATCGAGGTGAAGATCCCGCTGTTCGGCGGCAAGATCGAGAGCGCGATCGCCGAGCACCTCACCGAACTGCTGAAGAACGAGGAAGAGTTCACCAACAAGTGGCTCGCGGCACACTGATTTGTCGTCGGTGCGGGGGCCGCCGCAGCGGCGACCCCCGCACCGTGCAGACGCGCGGCCATCGATCGGCTGGATGAAGTCACACCGGAATGCGTGTCCGCGCCGCCTCTGGCGAGCACCCGCCCGTCGAGGTATCTGCCACCGGACCCAGTAACGTGTGAGCCCATGGCACGACGATTGGACTATTCCGCACGTTACCCGCTGCACACCACAAAAGAGCTGTACGCGGCGCTGTCGAACCGTGATTACTGGGATGCGCGGATGCAGGAGATGCGGAAGTACTCGCCGGGCAACGAGGTGGTGCGACTGGAGGCCGGCGACGGCGGCATCGAACTCGAACTGCACCACATCCTGCCGCGTGACATGCTGCCGGAGATCGCGCAGACGGTGATGCGCAAGGACATGGTCATCACCCGCAAGGAGAGCTACGGGCCGTTCGGATCGGACGAGATCACCGGCAAGTACTCGGCGTCCATTCCGGCGGGGCCGGGCACCCTCGGCGGAACGATCCGTCTCTTTCCTACCGAGACCGGCTGCACCATGCGTTTCTCCTCGGAGGCGAAGGTGTTCATTCCGATGGTCGGCCCACGCCTGGAGCAGCTGATGCTGGTCAACCTGGTTGACCTGTTCCGCGGCGAGGCCGAGTTCACGGTGCAGTGGCTGGAAGAACACCACCCCGCGCGCTGACCACACCGGTCGGCACCATCACCCGCGGCACCACCGGCGTCAACCGGCTACGCCGCAGTGACCGCTGGCTGATCCACGACGAGCTGGTCGCCACCCGCCTGCAGGACGCGACCGATCCGCTGGTGGTCGATCTCGGGTATGGCGCGAGCCCATGGACCACGTTCGAGCTGGCCGCGCGACTGCGGACGGTGCGCGCCGATGTGCGGGTGGTCGGGCTGGAGATCGACCCGCAGCGCGTTGTCCCCGGTCGCGACGGCGTCGTCTTCGCCCGCGGCGGATTCGAATTGGCCGGGCTGCGACCGGTTGTGGTGCGCGCGTTCAACGTGCTGCGGCAATATCCGGAGTCGGCGGTGCCGGATGCTTGGTCGACCATCCGATCGGCGCTGGCGCCGGAGGGTCTGCTGGTCGACGGCACCTGTGACGAACTCGGTCGGCGCTGCGCGTGGGTCCTGCTCGACCGCACCGGTCCGCGCTCGCTCACGCTGGCCTGGGACCCGTTCACCGTCGAGCGTCCGTCCGAGATCGCCGAGCGTCTTCCGAAAGTGTTGATCCACCGCAATATTCCTGGCGAGCCGATCCATGCCCTGCTCAGCGCCGCCGATCGCGCGTGGGCCCGGGCCGCACCGCTGGCGCCCTACGGCCCGCGCGTCCGCTGGCGCGCAGCGGCGGAGATACTGCGCGCGGATGGTGTCCCGATCCGCCGCTACCGCCGCCTGCGCGACAACGTGCTCACGGTGCCTTGGTCGGCTGTCGCGCCCGCCAGCACAGGCTGATGTCGTCGACTGTCAAGAAAGACGTTGACGCAGAACACCTTCACGCCACAGCGAGGGCGCGGTACACCCTGGTGGCCGCGCGCGGCGACAACCGCGCCCCCACATCGCGGATCTCCTCGCCCGCACAGCGGTGGATGGCGACCGCGTCGGCGACCACCTCGTCCAGCGCGGCCTGACCGATATCGGCTTCGGCGAGGTCGAGCACCGTGCGGACCGGCGTCGTCACCAGGAACGGACCGGCCGATTCGACGTCGCCGGCGGCCAACGAGCGCCGCAGGACCACCAGTCGCGGCGGCGGCGAAGGACGGGCGACACCGACCGACAGGTGCAGAAACCTCGGGCGCAGTCGGCCGAGTCCGTGTAACTCCGCCGCGCTCTGATGCGAGACGGCCGCTGCGCCGTCGAACCACGCCGCCCACATCGCGTATTCGTCGAGCGGACCCTCCGGCCACCCGGCCAGGCGCAGCACCCCCGCCCCGGCCCTGATCACCGAACCGTCGCCGAGCCCAGCCCCGACCCGAGCCGCACATCCGGTGCGCAGCATCTGCCGGGTGGTGAAGAAACCGGCGTGCCGACCTGCCCATCGTCGCAGAACACGCCATCCCTGCTCCGCCGATTCGATCGTGCGGGCCGCCGCATCGCCAGCCATGCGCACCAGGCTACGCTCGATACTTGTGTCACATGTCACATTCGAACCCCTCAATGGCCCCACAGAGACGACACAGAAAGTTCGGGAAGAATCTGTTCCATGGATACGAAAACTCGGTCCACCATGACGATCAACCGGCGAGCGCTACTGATTGCCCTGACCGTGGTCGCTGTTCTGCTCGCCACCGTCCTGATCGGCGGCGAGGCCTACGCCAGGCACACGGTGTCACGGTGCATCAGCGCTCAATTCGAAAAGGATTTGGGTTCGAAGATCGACGTGCGATTCGGTCCCAAGCCTTTGCTGCTCACCTGGATCGACGGCAAGGTGCCCACCGTCCGGGTGAACAGCGCTGACACCAAGTTCGGCCCCGCTATCGGGATGGTCGTCCATGCGACCTTGCACGACGTGGATGTCGCCGACACCAGCGGTGGTGGCGTGATCGGCAGTTCCTCCGCCGATGTCACCTGGAGCAATGAAGGCATCCGGGAGACGCTCGGCGGCTTGGTCAGCGGCGTGAGCTCCTCGGCGAGTTCGGGCATGCTGACGCTGAAGGTGCTCGGTGGTCTCGCCGAAATTCAGGTGAAGCCGCAGATCCAGAACGGCGTCGTTCAGGTGGAAACGATGTCGGCGGAACTGCTCGGCATCGGCATTCCTGCTGACCTGGCACAAAGCATTGTCGACATGTTCACCCAAAGCCTGCAGAGCTACCCCCTAGGCCTTCAGCCGACAGAGATCGAAGTGACCGACTCCGGCCTGACCGTCCAGCTTGCCGGTGGCCGTACCGAACTATCCGCCGTCGCCCCCGCCGAAAACACCAACGTGCGCTGCTGAATCCCACTCCGCTGGTCTCCTGACGAGTGGCGCCTGGCGACCACGCGATCCATCCGGCATGGTGTGCCCGCGAGACTGCGACCACCGAGTCAGGGTGGGAAGCCATCGAGTACATCGCGTGATTTCGACAAGCCCAACCGGGTTGCGCCGGCCGCGATCAGGTCGGCTGCCGCCTCGGCGGTGCGGATGCCGCCGCTGGCCTTCACACCGAGCCTCCCCCCGACTGTTTCCGCCATCAACCGCACCGCGTGTGTGCTCGCACCGCCTGCGGGGTGAAATCCCGTGGAGGTCTTCACGAAATCGGCGCCGGCCCGCTCGGCGGCCCTGCACACCTCGACGATCGCGGCGTCCGGCAACGCGGCGGATTCGATGATGACCTTGAGCAATGCCTGATCGCCCACCGCCTCGCGCACTGTGACGATGTCGGCGAGCACGGCCAGGTAGTCACCGGCCAGCGCCGCGCCGACGTCGATCACCATGTCGACCTCGTCGGCGCCCTGATCGACCGCGAGTCGCGCCTCGGCGCCTTTCACCAGGGAATGATGCTTGCCCGAGGGGAATCCGGCGACCGTCGCGACCGCGAGCCCCGGCGCACGCACCGGCAGCATGGACGGCGACACACAGATCGCGAAGACGCCGAGGGCGCGTGCGTCCTCGACTAGCGCGGTGACATCGGCGATCGTCGCCTCCGGCGCCAGTAGGGTGTGGTCGATCAGGTCGGCCACTTCGGCTCTGGTGAGCGACGCGGAACTTGCCATGGAGTGAGAGTTTGGCACACCGAGGACGGATTCCATTGCGCGCCTGGCAGCGCATCCCGCACACTCTTAGCTGGTGGCAAGTCGAGACGAGTGACACCCGGTCGAGGTGACTAACGTGTGCGGATGAGGCCCCACTTCGTTCGGGAGGAGACGACCGTGTTGATCCGTCGCGAACATGCTGACGACGCCACTGCGATCGCGGCGGTGCATCGCAGCGCGTTCGGACCGCAATATGCCGATCGCATCGATATCGCCGCGCCGGCGGCCGATGGCAACGTGGAACCGCCCGAGGTGGACCTGATCACCCGGCTGCGCAGTGATGATTGCTGGATGCCCACCCTGTCGATGGTGGCGATCGAGCGCGACACCGTGATCGGCCACTTGTGCCTGACCAGAGCGGCGGTCGGCCCTTTCCCGGTGCTGGCGCTCGGACCGATCGGGGTGCTCGCCGACCACCAGGGCGGCGGAGTCGGCTCGGCGCTCATGCACGCGGCCCTGGGCGCCGCCGACGCGCTCGACGAACCGCTGATCGGTGTCCTCGGCAACCTGGAGTTCTATCTGCGCTTCGGCTTCGTCCCCGCCGCCCGGCTCGGCATCACCCCCGACGAGCCGGACTGGGCCATCCACTTCCATGTTCGGCCGCTGTCGGCCTACGAGGTACAGATCGCCGGCGAATTCCGCTACGCGGAGCCGTTTTACGACCTCTGACTCGTCACGAGCCGCCCGGGTCGACCTGCTCGGTCAGCACGACCGCATTGCGCTGCCACTCGTTATAGCCCCGGGCAGGTATCGGAGCAGGTGGCGCGGATGCGTGCTGGCGTACCGCAGTCAGCGAGTTTCGGCAGCGAACCCGAGCACGGCCTGCGCCACCGCGGTGGGCGCGAGACCCGAACGGGGCGCGAGCCCGCCGCGCGAAGGCGCGGCAAATCCAACACATCCCACCTGGGAGGATGAACCCATGAGTTCCGCTCCACCCCTCCAGGACGACCGCCGGTACGTGCTGACCCTGGGCTGCCCGGACCGTCCTGGCATCATCGCCGGGATCACTTCGTTCATCGCCGAGTTCGGTGGCTCGATCGTGGAGGCCGGTTACCACTCCGACCCGGATATCGGCTGGTTCTTCACCCGCCAGGCGATCAAAGCCACTACGGTGCCGTTCGGCCTGGCGGAACTGCGCGACCGGTTCGCCGATGTGGCAGCTCGCCTCGGTACCGAGACCGAATGGCAATTGCTCGACTCGAGCCAGCGGCGCCGCGCCGTCCTACTGGTCAGCAAGCACGGCCACTGTCTGCACGATCTGCTCGGACGCGCCGCGAGCGGCGAGCTGCCCGCCACCATCGAAGCAGTGATCGGCAACCACCCGGATCTGGCGGCGATGACCGAGGCACACGGCGTGAAATTTCACTACGTGCCGTTCGCCAAGGATCCGGCCCGGCGCGGGCCTGCCTTCGAGGAGGTGCGGGCGCTGGTGGATGGGCACGACCCGCACGCGGTGGTGTTGGCCCGCTTCATGCAGGTGTTGCCCGCCGAGTTGTGTGAGCACTGGGCCGGCAGGGCGATCAACATCCACCACAGCTTCCTGCCGTCGTTCGTCGGCGCGCGCCCCTATCATCAGGCGTTTGCTCGCGGGGTGAAGCTGATCGGCGCGACCTGTCATTACGTGACGCCGGAACTGGATGCGGGCCCGATCATCGAGCAGGACGTCATTCGCATCGACCACGCCGATGACGTCCGCGATATGGTCCGCCAGGGCCGCGACATCGAGCGAGTCGTGCTGGCCCGTGGGCTGCGCTGGCATCTGGAAGGGCGGGTGCTGGTCCACGGTCGGCGGACGGTGGTGTTCTCCTGACCGCGAATCGGGGCCCGGCCGCGCACCGCGGCATCAGCGATGTCAGCCTGCGATGTCGGCCCGGCCGTGGTTGTCCACCGCGACGACTACGCGCCGGAGTTCCTCGTTGAACCGTTCGTAGGCTTCCAGGTTGCCGAGGTGCCCGGTGGGCAGCACTTCGTAGCGCACGAAACTGCCGTTCTCCCTCAGCGTCTCGACGATCCGCTGGGAGTGCACCGATGGCGTCAGGTCGTCGAACTCGCCAGCGATCACCGTGGTGGGCACCACCAGGCTGCGTGCCGACTCGCTGACGTCGATCCGGGCCAGCACGAGGCCGAATTTCGAACGGACCAGAGTCGGGCAGGACCGCACGATCGCCATGCTGAACTCCACTACGTCCCCCCGCGCGTCGGTGCTCATGATCTGGCGGGCGAACAGCCGGCGCACCGGCACGATGGGTGGGAAGAAGAGCGGGGCGCCGAGGCCGAGCCTGCCGAACAGGAACGGCAGCGGCACCTTCAGTTGCAGCAGCCGCTGGGGCCGGTTCAGCAGCGGCACCACGGTGGTCTCGAGGATCAGCCGGTCCGACGCGGTGTTGGTCAGCAGCGCCGCGAGCGCCTGCTTCGCGACTCGGTCGGGGTAGCGCCCCGCCCACGCCTGCAAGGTCATGCCGCCGAGGCTGTGTCCGACCAGTACGGCCCGCCGACCGGGCGCGAGCGCGGCATCCAATACCGCGGCCAAGTCGTCGGCAAGTAGATCGATGCTCAGCCGGCTCGAGCCGTATGTGCTCTCGCCATGACCGCGTTGGTCGTAGGCGATCACTCGGTACTCGCCGGCGAAGGCGTTGATCTGGGGATTCCAGTATTCGATGCAGCAGGTCCACCCGTGGACCAGCACGATGGCCGGGCGATCGGCCGGGCCGTAGGCATGCACCCGGAGCCGGGCACCGTCTTGGGTTCGGACGGGAATGACCTCGTGCGCGACCGTCGGGAGGTTCAGCGCTGCGGTGTCGTAGCTGCGCGAACGCAGATTTGCGCGGTGTGCGTCGCGCAGATCCCGGAGCAAACCCGGGAAACTCGACAACGCGGTCGGCAGTAGGGCACGCATCGGACACTCCTTTGTGTTACTGCTAGATACAGTAAGCCCGATTTGTGCCGCCTGCCAGTGCAAGCCTCGGCGAATTACTCCGAAATCAGCGCCTCACCAGCGCGGACCCCGCTGAATTTCGTCGACCTTCGGTCGCACGTCGGCGAGGTAGATACCGGTCGCGATGATCGCAGCAAAAGAAAGCAAGCCGAGTCCCGCCGGCGAGAGCAGGAGCACGAACACAGCCACCCCCAGAATCGCCAACCAGATCGGCTTGGTCAGTTTGTCCACGGCGGTGAACGCGTCCGAACGCTGACGCACGGCGTGGATCAGCGCGAAGATCGTCGCACCGAGCGCCGCCAGCCACAGCGCCAGCAGGATCATCCCGGTCAGTCCGTGCACCATATTCACCCACTCATCATAGAAGCAACGCCCCCGCATACCGGGGTGTGCGGGGGCGGAGCAACGGGGTCACCCGCGCGGGCTCAGAACTTTTTCGGAGCGGCCTTCTTCGCCGGAGCCTTCTTGGCCGCAGCAGCCTTCTTGACCGGAGCCTTCTTCGCCGCACCGTTCGTGACCGGCGCCGGAGTGGACTCCGTGGTGACCTCGACGACCTCGGCGTCGACGACCGGCGCTTCGTCCTCGGTCACCTCCTCGGCCTTCACCGGCCGGCCGAGCAGGCCGTTGACCCGCTCCAGCACTTCCTCGGCGCGACTCACCGCGTCGCCGTACAGTGTCTCGACCCGGCCGATCCGGTCCTCGACCAGGTGATTGGCGCGCAGCCGCTCGACGGTCTCCTCGCCGCGGACCGCGAGGTCGGCGTAGATGTCGAGCACCTGGTGGTAGTACTTCTCCGCTAGCGCGCGCAGTTCCTCGGAAGTGAACTTCTCGCGCAGCTCGGCCAGGTCCTCGGGCAGCTCCGAGGGCAGGCCGGCGAGCCGCTCGCGCAGCGACTCGAACTGGGCTTGCACATCGGCAGGCACGGTGGCGAAGCGCTCACGCGCCTCCCCCACCCGGGCTTGCACATCGGCGGGCACGTTGGCGAAGCGCTCACGCGCCTCTTCCACGCGGGTCTGCACGTCGGTGGCGCCCGCGCGCTCCCGCACCTGCGCGACCACGTCGTTGACTGCGGTGTAGAGGGCATCGCCCGCACCGACGGTGGCGAGCAGCGGCTTGGACACGGTGGCGTTCTTCTCGGTCATGATGTTTCGCTCTCCTGGCGTGGCGGAGTGTCGGTTGTCGTGCGCGGAACTTCGCTGTCCCATTCATCCCCCCATGCCTCGTTCCCACCGTTTTCCCGGCGGAACGATTCATAGATGTCCAGCAGCACCTGCTTCTGTCGCTCGCTGATCGAGACGTCGGCAAGCAGGGCATCCCGGACCGGACTGTGCGGCCGCTGCTCGAGGTAGCCAGCCCGTATGTACAAAACCTCCGAGGAGACCCGTAGCGCCTTCGCGATCTGCGTGAGTACTTCGGCGGACGGATTGCGCAATCCGCGCTCGATCTGACTGAGGTACGGATTACTCACCCCCGCCAGCTGAGCGAGTTGACGAAGCGAGACTTGCGCAGCTTCACGCTGCGCCCTGATGAAACCACCGATGTCGTGCGCCGCGCTGACGACGCGACCCCCTCGTTCTCCGACGCCGGACGATCGCCCGTCCGGGCTGCCGGTGTACTCGGTGGAAACCTCGGACTGGTCTGCCATCACTCACCTTCTGGCGGTTGTACGGGTTGATTCTAAATCAGCGTGCTAGCTATTGCAAGCACTCTGCTAGCGCTACTCGCGCAAGCATCGGATGGCGCCGCGGGTCAGCCGCCGAACATCAGATGAGAAATCGTGTAGATCGCCAGCCCGGCAAGCGAACCGACGACCGTTCCGTTGATGCGGATGAATTGCAGATCCCGGCCTACCTGCAATTCGATCTTTTTACTCGCTTCCTCGGCATCCCACCTGGCCACCGTGTCGGTGACCAGAGTGCTGATTTCACTCGCATAGTTTTCCACCAGATAGCGAGCGCCGCGGTCGATCCAGCCGTCCACACTCGCGCGCATATCGGCGTCGTCGCGTAGCCGCTCACCGAGCTGCTGGACGTTCTCGGCGACCTTGCGCCGCAGCGTGCTGTTCGGATCATCGGCCGATTCCAGGATGAGCCGTTTGGCCGCACGCCAGGTGGCCTCGGCCATTCCGGTGATTTCCTCACGACCCATGATCTGCGACTTGATCCGCTCTGCCTTCTTGATCATGGCCTCGTCGTGTTGCAGGTCGTCGGCGAAATCCTCGAGAAACCGATTCGCCGCGTGGCGCACTTCGTGCTCCGGGTTGGAGCGGATCTTCCAGGTGAACTCGACCAGTTCCCGGTAGATCCGTTCGGAAAGCAGGATGTTGACGAATTTCGGAGCCCATGGCGGCGCGTCCCGCAACACGATCCGGTCGATCGTCTCCTGCGAACTGAGCGCCCACTGGTGCGCGCGTTCGGCAAGCATGTCCAGTAGCGGAAGTTGCCGGTTGTCGGCGAGCAACTCGGCGAGCACCCGCCCGATCGGCGGGCCCCACTGCGGCTCGGCGATCCGCTTGACGATGGTGTTGTCGATGACCTGCTCCACGTCCTCGTCCCGCAGCACACCGACCACCGCGCGCAGGATCGTCGAACTCTCCTGCGCCACCCGGGCGGCGTGCCGTGGATCGGCCATCCAGCGCCCGACTCGCCAGGAGACCCGCGCAGAGCGCAGTTTGGCCGAAACCACCTCCGGCGCGAGAAAATTCGTGCCGACGAAAGCGCCGAGACTAGCCCCGAGCTGGTCTTTCTTCTTCCGGATGATCGCGGTGTGTGGAATGGGCAGGCCGAACGGATGCCGAAACAGCGCAGTCACCGCGAACCAGTCCGCCAGCGCGCCCACCATGCCCGCCTCCGAGGCGGCCCGCAGGTACCCGACCCAGTCGCCGCCCGCACCGCGCGACTCCATCCACCGGCAGAACAGATAGATCGCCGTGGCCAGCGCGAGCAGACCGGTGGCGAACGCCTTCATCCGCCACAGGTCACGCCGCTTGGCCGCCTCGTCGAGCACCGCGGCGAGGCCGAGGGGCGCGGCGTAACTATCCAGAACCGCGGTGTTGCCGGGAACTTTCTGCATGCACCCATTCTGCTGTCCCCGCAGACGGAGGCGGGTTCACGCCGGAAACTCACCCCGCCCGGTGCCGACCGAGCGCCGACGGTGTGGTTCCTACCGCATCCGGCCGCAATCACCCCAATCACCGATTGCCGGGACATAAGCTGGTAGCGATCGAACCAGTGACGAACGAGGGAGCCCACGCTGTCCACCGAAGACCTTGTCGACATCGGCGAGTTCGCCGAGCGACCGTCGGCGGTGCGCGGCGGCCGGATGGACGGCCGCAAGCGCCGGTGGCGGCAGCACAAGATCGATCGACGTGAGGAGCTCGTCGACGGCACCCTGGCCGCCGTGCGGGCCCGCGGAAGCACCGCGGGGATGGACGAGATCGCCGCCGAGATCGGCGTCTCCAAAACCGTCCTCTACCGGTATTTCTCCGACAAGAACGACCTGGTCCACGCGACCATGCAGCGGTTCATCGAAACCACGCTGATGCCGAAGGTATACGGCGCGATCAGTCTGGAAGCCGACGAGTACCAACTGGTCCGCTCGGCCTTGGCCGAGTACGTCGGCACCGTCGATGAAGACCCCGAGGTCTACCGCTTCATCATGGGCAACGGTTCGGCCGACCAGTCCTCACTCGCGGAGTTCGAGAAACTCTTCGCCGAAGTGGTGTGCACAGTCATCACCGATCGCGCACGGGAACGCGGCATCCAGACCGAGGGCGCCGCACTGGCATCGTATGTACTGGTCGGCGGTATTCAGTTGGCGACGCACTGGTGGACGACCAACAAGTCACTCGCCCGCGAGGACGTGATCGACTACCTGACCATGCTGGCCTGGAGCGCTATCGAGGGCATGGCACGGGCGGGCGGCTCGCCCGCGACGTTCAACGCGCAACCGCACCAGTTGCCTGCCTCGGAATCCGCCGCGGAGAACTGATCGGTCGTCCCCACGGCGGTTCACCCGAGGCGCTAGCTGGGCTGCTTGCAAAAGTTCATCATCCTGCTCGACATTTCCGAAGCGTTGGCTAGTCTGAATCCCGAGCGATGCGCCGAGTGCGCTGCCGCACCGCCCGTACCGCACTCGGTGGTGCGGGGCGCCATGCGCGCACGCGAGCTACCAACGGAGGTACCTCGATGGCGAAGCAAGTACCGACCTCACGGCTTGCTCGTGGCACCAAGCTGGGTGCGGTCGCAGCCGGATCGGTGCTTCGCACTCAACGCGCGCGGTTGACCATGCGGGGCAGGTCCGAAGCCGTCCGAGCGAAAATGGCCGAGGAATCCATGCTGCGCACCACCGAACAGGTGGTCATGGTGCTTGGCACCATGAAGGGCGTGGCGATGAAACTCGGGCAGATGATGTCGGTGCTCGACCTGGATCTGGTGCCCGAAGATCACCGGGAGCGATTCCAGAGGCGCCTTGCCGTGCTGCGGAACGCGGCGCCGACGGTCTCCTTCAGCGCGATGCGCCAGGTGATCGAGGACGATTTCGGCAGGCCGCTGGACACGGTGTTCCGCGAGTTCGAGTCCGAGCCGATCGCCGCCGCCTCGATCGGCCAGGTGTACCGGGCGCGGCTGCACGACGGCAGACAGGTCGCGGTGAAAGTGCAGTACCCCGGCATCGACGCCGCGGTGCGCGCGGATCTGAAGAACCTCACCATGTTCCGGCGCGTGCTACAGTCCGCGCTGCCGTGGGTGACTCCCGCCGTGCTGGACGAACTACGGCTGAACATGGAGAGCGAACTCGACTATCAGGCCGAGGCCGCCACCCAGCGGCAGATCTCCGAGCTCTACGCCGGGCATCCGTTCATCGTCGTGCCGCGCGCACTACCTGAGCTCAGCACCACCAGGGTGCTGGTCACCGAATATGTTGTGGGCAAGGGTTTCGAGGAGATCCGGCAGCTGCCGGCCGCGGAGCGCGACCGGATCGGCGAGATCCTCTATCGGTTCTACGTCGGTTCACTGTTCACGTTCAACGAGTTCTGCGGCGACCCGCATCCGGGCAACATGCTGCTCGCCGCCGACGGACGGGTCGGTTTTGTGGATTTCGGGCTGTTCAATCGGATGGATCCCGAACACGTGCGGTTCGAACTGATCTGCTTGCGCGCTGCCGCTGAGGACCGCGCGGAAGATCTGCGGGAGTTGATGATCCAGCGCGGCGTGATCGATTCGCCGCAGGAGATCGACGCCGACGAGTGCTTGGAATACGTGCTGGCCGCATCGGAATGGTGTCTGGTCGACGAGGAACTGACGATCACGCCGGAGCTCGCCAGCGGCGCGTTCCTGCTCGCGGTCGACCCGAGAGCCGGCGAGTTCACCGGCATGAAACAGCAGAACCTGCCGCCGGAGCACCTGTTCTCCCGCCGCGCGGACTTTCTGACCTTCGGCATGCTCGGCCAGCTCGGATCGACCGCGAATTGGCATCGCATCGCCAGGGAATGGCTCTACGACGAACCACCGGTCACCGAGCTGGGTATTGCGCATCGTGCCTGGCTTGTCAACCATCCGGCCTTCGCGCCGAAGCGGGCGCGGTTGCGAACGAACTCCACGAAGTAGCCGCCGGACAGGCGGCTCGACCCCAGAACGGAAACCATGGCAGACACTCGCGAATTCGACCTCACCCTGTTCGGCGCGACCGGTTTCGTCGGCAAACTGACCGCACAGTACCTCGTCGGCGCCGCACCGGAATCGGCCCGCATCGCGCTGGCCGGGCGATCGCTGGACAAACTCACCGCCGTTCGCGACGAACTCGGGCCGAAAGCCGCCGGCTGGGGCATGGTGGTGGCCGACTCGACCGATCAGGCCGGGCTGGACGAGTTGGCCGCGCGGACCAAGGTGGTCGTCACCACCGTCGGCCCCTACCTGCGCTACGGGCTGCCCCTGGTCGCGGCGTGCGCCAAGAGCGGAACCCACTACGCCGACCTCACCGGTGAGCCGCTGTTCATCCGCGACGCCATCGACGCCCACCATGAGCAGGCCGTCCAGACGGGCGCGAAGATCGTGAATTCCTGTGGTTACGACTCGATTCCGTCCGACCTGAGCGTGTACCAACTCTACCGCCGCACGATCGAGGACAACACCGGGGAACTCACCGACACCACCCTGGTGGCCGCGCTGAAGGGCGGGGTCAGCGGTGCCACCATCGATTCCGGGCGAGCCATGATGGAGACGATCGCCGCCGACCCGGCCAAGGGATCGGTACTGTCACATCCGTATTCGCTCAGCCCGGACAAGTCGATGGATCCGGATGTCGGCCGCCAGTCCGATCAGGCGCTGTCACGGGCGAGCGCGATCGACCCGAGCTTGGACGGCTGGGTGGGCACCTTCGTCATGGCCTCGCACAACACCAAGATCGTGCGCCGCACCAACGGACTGCTCGGCTGGGTTTACGGCAAGAATTTCCGCTACCGCGAGGTGATGAGCGCCGGGAAGTCGCGGGTCGCGCCGCTCATCGCGGCAGGAATGGCGGGCGGCATCGTCGCGGGCATGACAGTAGGGGCACTGCTCTCGCGGGCGTCGGCGGGCCGCAAGTTGTTGGACCGAGTGCTGCCCAAGCCGGGTACCGGACCGAGCGAAAAGGTGCGTGAGAGTGGTTGGTTCAGTATGAAGACATTCGCGCATACCAGCTCGGGTGCGAAATATGTGTCGACCTTCTTCGGTACCGGTGACCCCGGCTACCAAGCCACGGCGGTTATGCTCGGCGAGAGTGGGCTGTGTCTTGCGTTCGACTCCGACCAGCCGCCCAGCCAGGCGGGAATCCTCACACCAGCCGCTGCGATGGGCAACGCCCTTACCGATCGACTGCGAACGGCCGGCATGACGATCACCGTCGAACGCGCCTGAGCGGCAGGACACGTGGTGACCACAGGGTAAGAACGGCCCCTGCGGCTGATGCTGCCGTCTCGCTTCGAGCCAGGGGCCGTTCGCACTTCGCTCGAGCCCGGATACCACACCCGCAGTATGCGACGGCGTGACCGAGGGGGGTCAGGGAACTGGAGACACCCCGCCGAGGGCGACCATACGGCGGAGAATATCCGGGGACAGGGCGAGTTCGAATTCTGTTCCGCTGCTTTCGAAAAGGAAGGAAAGGCAATTGTCTCGGGTCGGCGGCGCCAGTCGGACAGAGCACTGTTCTCCCACCATGACCCAACTACCGATAGTCAACTGATCGGACATCGCGCACTCCCCACCCTTCGACACTTCCGACAAGTGGACTATGCCACTGGCGATCCGCGGGTGTCAACGGCGGAAAATGGCCGTTGAGCTGGTGGGATACTCATGCTGGAGTACCCAGTGGCCGGGCGGGTGGATCACCTCGTCGAACTCGATCGCCACCCCGTCGGCATCATGGACACTGCGGTGCCGGACCAATACCGCAGCAGGTCGCGGCAACGTGAGATGTCGGCGTTCGGCGGCTGTCGGCAAGCGCGCAGAGACCCGCTCTCGAATCATCACGGCGCCACGCCCGAGGGTGGACTCCAGGTAGCCTAGCGTTCCGCCGGGCAATCGCTCGGTGTCCAGCAGCCGAACGGCGAACTCGGCGAACCGACCGGGGAACCAGGACGTCACCAACTCTGGACCGGAGTCGTTGGCGATCAACCGCTTTCGCATGACCACCGCACTGTCCCGCGACAATCCGAGCGCATCGGTGACCGCGCGCGGGCCCGCGACCATCGCCGTTTCCAGCGCCGTCACCGACTCATCCACCGCGAAAGACGTCACGTACCTCGGTTCGTGCTCGCGCATCAGAGCAGCGCGATCGGCTACGTAGGTTCCCGACCCGCGTCGTGATTCCACGACGCCTTGCCGCCGTAAGACGTTCAGTGCCTTGGCCGCGGTGGGGCGGGCGACCTTCCAGCGTGCGGCGAGTTCCCGCTCAGAGGGTACTTCGGCGCCGGGAGCAAGGTCACCGCACTCGATCCGGTCACGGAGATGCCGCGAGATTCGAAGATATTTCGGGAGTACATCGTCGATTTCGGCCACCGGTCGCCTTCCGCCGCGAACACCGCCCTCCGACCATCTACCAGTCTAACAACGGCGTGGCCGTGCACCGAAGGCCCGTACCGAGCCTGTCCCACAAGGTATTACCGAGAGCTAGAGTTGCCGGACCAGTACAGCGCGGTACATGCAGGACCGAGCGGAAGGGGCTTCCCGATGGCTGTACCCGATACCGGGCAGGGGACGGCACGAAAGCTGTACGCGGCGGCCGTCAGTGAAGGCGGCGGCGCGCCCTTCGAACTGGACACCGCGGTCGCCGAAAACCTCGCCGCGGCATGCGACAAACTGGTCGACGACCTCCATCGGGCGATGGCCGACGGACATCTCGTCACCACCGTGACCGGCTTTCCCGACCTACCGACCGGACACGGCCTCACCCGCGGATTCGAGGACAAGGGGAGGCAGTATCTGGACACCCTCGCCGCGTTCCAGGAGACGGCGCTGCTGTTCAAGGCCGCGTACCTGGCAGCGGCCAATCGGATCGCCGACGCCGAGGCCGCGAACCAGGCGGCGCTCACGCTGGTCACCGAGTACCTGGCGCCGTAATGAGCACGCCTATCCGCGCCGAGAGCGACTGAGGGGGAAAATATGGCAGACTCTGCAGCCCGCGCCGCTGCCGACGGTATCCGGCGAGAACTCGCCGGGTTCACCGGCGGGGCAACCGACCCCGCCTTCGCGCCGGATCGGGAACTGTTCGGCGCCTACACCCATCAGCAGATCTGGGACATGGTGCACGAAGAGCTCGATCCGGCTGCACTCGGCAGGACCGCGCAGGCGTGGCAGGCGAATGCCCACGCAGTCGCCGAAGCGTTCCAAGTCTTCTCCGACGCCACGAACCGCGAGTTCGCGCGCTGGTCCGGCCGCGCCGCGGACGCCGCGGTGCGTGCGACAAGGGAATTCGTCGGTGCGAGCACCGAGGCGCATGATGTGTTGCGCGCGGTGGCGCGCCTGATGGAGTTGAATGGCGATGCCGCGCAAACGATCCGGGGCGCGATCCCGGCACCGCAGCGGTATCGGCCGCTGGACGACCCGGCTGCCGAGGCGGTGTACGGCGGAAAACGTAGGATGGATCACGACAGTGCGGCGGCCGACATCGAGGCGGATGTCCGGGACACGATGACCTACGTTTACACCCCGACCATGCCTGCCTCTGGCGACCATGTTCCGCAGTTTCCTCGACCGCAGGAAGGTCCGGCGGCAGACACTGGCGCATCGCCTGATCCCGGCCCCTGCCGCGGAGGCGGCACGCGGTGAAATGGGTGCTCACCCCGGACGAATTCACGCACGTCTGGGCGAACGAAACAGGCCTGGACCGGAGACCGTACCCGATCAACATAGTCCCGTCGGCCACCGTGCGCACCGAATCGGATTACCGCGCGCTGCGTTTGCCACAGCGGTTCGCCCGCCAAACAGACCCCGACCTGGCCGCCGCGCTGATACTCTGCGCCCGCGGCGACGCCACCACGATCACCATCTCCGGCGAGCGCTCGACAGCAGCGCACAACAATGACATCGTGGGCGACCCCGATCGAATTCTGGCTTTCGCGGCAGTGGTGCACAACCACGCGGGCATTCTGATCGCCACCCCCGACAAAGTGACCGTCCTGATGTGCCACACACGCGCACTGGGGGAACGCCTGGTACAGATCATCGGCTCAGCGCAGCCGGGTCGACTCGGCCCGATGCGCGAGCCGCAAGAAGCGGTACTGAGCCCTGACCATCCCGAAGCCGTCACCACCACCAGCGAGCGCGGCGCGGCGCGGTTCCGCCAGACCCTGCGCAAACCGGTCGACGCGCGCGGCTTCATCACCGTCACCGTGGAACCGGACAACCCGATGTCGCCGCCTACTCGCCACCGCACCTGGCTCGACTTCACCAACGACGGCCGCTACCTGCTGGCCACCGCACACGACCTCGTTCTCACTCCGGTCTCCGACGAGGAATTCGCCGCACAACTCCTGCGCCTCGCCGGGGTGTGACGGGGCGGGCGCTGCGTGGGTGGGTACCGGCTTGTCGCCGCCGGTTCTCGATGTCGTGCTTGCGATCGGTGATTAGGTGTAGGGCATGGCGAAACTATGGGCTGTTGCGGTTACCGACGCCCTGAAAGCGGACGGGTTACGGATCGCCGAGTTGGACACCTCCGGGTTGCCGGGGTTCACCGGCGACAAGCTGTCGGGCACCGCGCTGCTCGCGGAGCGCGTCCTGGTGCTGTCGGATCTGCAGGAGAAGCTCTACGCCAACGGGCGCTCCGGCGACCGCCGCAGCGTGCTGCTCGTGTTGCAGGGTATGGACACCGCGGGCAAAGGCGGCATCGTCCGGCACGTCATCGGCTCGGTGGACCCCCAGGGCGTCGACCACGCCGCTTTCGGCGTGCCGACAGCGGAAGAAAAGCGCCACCACTATCTGTGGCGCATCCGCGAGGCGCTGCCGCGTGCTGGTCAGCTCGGTGTGTTCGACCGCTCGCACTACGAGGATGTGCTGGTCGTGCGGGTGCACAACCTGGTGTCGCGCACGGTGTGGGAATCGCGTTACGACGAGATCAACGCCTTCGAGCGCGAACTGGCGGATGAAGGCATCACGCTGGTGAAGGTCGCCTTGTTCGTTTCGCTCGACGAACAGAAGAGGCGGCTGGCCGCACGGCTGGAGCGCCCGAACAAGTACTGGAAGTTCACACCGGCCGACCTCGACGAGCGCGCGTTCTGGCCCGCCTATCACGAGGCATACCAGGCGATGCTGGATCGCACCTGCACCGAGCACGCGCCCTGGTACGTGGTGCCCGCCGACCGCAAGTGGTTCGCGCGGCTCGCGGTCACCGAGCTACTCATCGACGCGCTCGGCCGGCTGGACCTCGACTGGCCCCCGCCGAAATTCGACGTCGAAGAGCAGCAGCGGCGGCTCACGCAGCTCTAGGGCGCGTTCGCCGACGCGACCGGGCGACGACACCACGCGTCTACACAACCGATATTTCGCTGCCTCTCAGGTTCACCCACGATGATGTGGGCCGTGGCCCGATCACCCGGAGATGTATTCCCGGATCTACCATCGTGGCGGCAGGAACCGGCAGGCAAGCGAAAGGCGTGGTGAACTCACGGTGAGCAGGAAACCGGGTGGGAAGAAGAATCCGCTGCTGGCGGCGGAACGCGCCGACCGCAACCGCAATATCTTCATCCAGGTGGCCGTCGCCGCCGTCCTCATAGCGCTGGTCGCGGCGATCGGTATCGGTATCGCCGTGAAAAAGGCACGAAAGGACGATCCAGGCCCCACCCCGTCGATCGCCGCGACCGCCAACCCGAACCCGTCGGGCGTGGTCGGGTCGATCACCGACAACGGCGCCATCCGGATCGGCAAGCCGGACGCGAAGGTCACCGTGCGCGTCGTCGCCGACTTGCAGTGTCCCGCGTGCAAAGCCTTCGAGGCGGCCAACGCGCAGGTGCTCGCCGACGCGGTGAACAAAGGCACAGCCGCCGTCGAATACAACATCATCGCGTTCCTGGACAAAGCCTCCACCTCGCAGTACTCCTCACGCGCGGCGAACGCCTCCTACTGCGTCGCCGAGTCCGACCCGACGAAATACCAGGCCTGGCTTTCCACGATGTTCGCCCAGCAGCCCCCCGAGGGTGGTAGCGGCTTGCCCGACGACAAGATGATCCAGACCGCCAAGGACACCGGCTACACCGACGCCGCGCTCGCCCAGTGCATCTCCGACCGCAAGTACAACAAGTACGTGCAGGCTCGTACCAGGGACGTGATGGAAAGCGGCATCCAGTCGACTCCGTCGGTCTTCGTCAACGGCAGGAAGATCGAATCGAACCAGGAGATCTTCACTCCCGGCGGTCTCGCGCCCGCGATAGCCGCCGCAGCCAAGTGATCACCACAGCGCCGCGGGCGGCGTGGGTTCTGTTGATCGGCGGGCTCGCCGGCTGGCTGGCTTCGGTGGCGTTGACCGTCGAACGGTTCAAACTGTTCACCGATCCCGGCTACACGCCGTCGTGCAGTATCAACCCGATTTTGTCCTGCGGATCGGTGATGGTGACCGATCAGGCCGCAGTGTTCGGATTTCCCAACCCGCTCATCGGCGTCGTCGGGTTCTCCGTCGTGGTCACGCTCGGAGTGCTGTCGGTGGCCGGGGTGGGCTTCCCGCGCTGGATCTGGGGCGGGCTGTGGCTGGGCACGGCATTCGGCGTCGGCTTCATCTGCTGGTTGATCTTCCAGAGCCTCTACCGGATCAATGCGCTGTGCCCGTACTGCATGGTCGTCTGGGCGATCATCACGCCGGTGCTCGCGGTGATCACCGACCAACTATGGGGGCGAGCACGCGGCCCGCTCGGCGTGATCGCCCAGTGGCGGTGGACCATCGTCGCGCTGTTCTACGCAGTCGTGCTGCTGCTGGTGTTCCTGCACTTCCAGGACTACTGGCTGTCGCTGGCCTGATCCGACGAATCAGTTCGGCGGGCCTACGGCCAGCACCACCGCCAGCGTGCGCTGTCCGCCCGCGCCGGTGACGGTCAGGCGGACGGTGTCGTGCGGTCGGTGCCCGTTCAGGGCGACCCGCAAGGCATGAGCGGTGTCGATAACCCGACCGTCGACCGAGGTGATCACGTCGCCGGTACCGAGTCCGGCGGTATGGGCAGGCATCCCGTGGACCGCGGCGTCCACGCGGGCGCCGGTGCCGGTAGGCAACGCGTTCGAGGTGATCACGCCGAGGGTGGCGGTCGGGCCGACGTGCACAGTGTCGGTCGGGGTTCCGGAACGGATCTGGTGGACCACCCGCATAGCCGTGTCGATCGGCACCGCATAGCCGTTCGCCGGGTGGCCGTCCGCGCCGGTCGACTCGCCCGATGCCGCCGCGATCACGCCGACCACGGCTCCCTTCCGATCGACCAGCGCCCCGCCGGACTGGCCCGAGGTAACCCCCGCCGCCACCTCCAGCATGCCGCTGAGCGCCTTCTGGGACAGATCGCCGACGTTGAGCGCCACGATGGCGCTGTCGAGGTTGGTGATGCGGCCCTGGACGCCGGTCGGGGCGCCGCCGGTCCCGCCCGCGTTGCCGATCGCCATCACCTCGTCGTGGACCCGCAGGTCGGCCGAGTTGCCGAGAGTGGCGGTCGTCAGCTCCGACGCGGCGGAAAGGTCGAGCACCGCGATGTCGGCGCCGGAGTCGTAGCCGAGCACCACGGCGTCGTAGATCTTGCCGTTGCCCACATCGGTGACCGTCACGGTGTCCGCACCTTTGATCACATGATGGCTGGTGAGCACTTCGCCGTCCGCGCTGAGCACGATGCCGGAGCCGGCCGCGCCGAGCCCGAACGGCTTGGTGGACGCGCTGATGTTGACCAGCGCCGGGCGCATGGCCGCCGTGACGGACACCGGATCGAGCGGATTGGACGGGGCCGGCGCTATCGCGGCCGAGGCCTCGGCCCCGGTCCGGCTCGGCGGTTCGCCGCGATAGTCGAGGAAAGCGGCCACGACCAGCAGGATGGTGACAATCATCACGAGGACGCGTCCGCCACCCGACCGTGCCCTGATCGCCTGCTTGCCCATGGTTCTCCCGTTTCGGCTGAACCGCTGACCATTTCCATTGTGGGCCGGAGATCTTCGCCGGGGATCGCGAAGCACGCCGTTTGTCGGATCCGCGTCGCCCGCGGCGGTGGCCGACACCAGGTCCGGCGCGCCGGTGCCCGTGGTTTTTTGGCAACCGCACCTATGCGACGGTATGCATATCTCTATGAGGACAGCTGCCGCTTATGCCGTATCCGCACCTAATGGCTCATTCGAGAAGGTGACGATCGAGCGCAGGGACCTGGGTCCGCGCGATGTACTGATCGACATCAAGTACGCGGGCATCTGCCACTCCGACATTCACACCGCGCGCAACGAATGGGGCGCGACCAACTACCCCTGCGTGCCGGGACACGAAATCGCGGGTGTGGTCGCCGCGGTGGGGTCAACGGTGAGCAGACATCAGGTCGGCGACCGTGTCGGCGTCGGGTGCATGGTGAACTCCTGCGGAGTCTGCGTGGCGTGCCTCGCCGACGAGGAGCAGTACTGCACCGCGGGTGCGACGATGACCTACAACACCGCGGTCGATGCCGCGGCGCAGCCCGGCGGGCACACGCTCGGCGGCTACTCCACGCAGGTCGTGGTGACCGAGGATTTCGTCGTCCGGATCCCTGATGGCATCGGGCTCGACATCGCGGCACCACTGCTGTGCGCGGGCGTCACGCTGTACTCACCGTTGCGACACTGGGGCGCCGGGCCGGGCAAGAAGGTCGCGATCATCGGCATGGGCGGGCTCGGGCACGTCGGCGTGAAAATCGCGGCAGCCCTGGGCGCCGAGGTCACCGTGCTCAGCCATTCGCTGAGCAAGCAGGATGACGGCAAACTCTTCGGCGCGAGCAGCTACTACGCGACCAGTGACCAGCAGACCTTCCGAGAACTGCGCAGTCGGTTCGACCTGATTCTCAATACCGTCTCGGCGAATTTGCCGCTGGACGACTACCTGCGTCTGCTGAACCTGGACGGCACCCTGGTGATCCTCGGCCTCCCCGAGAATCCGTTGAGCGTCCGGCCCTTCACCCTGGCCGGTTATCGGCGCGCACTGGCCGGCTCGATGATCGGCAGTATCGCGCAGACGCAGGAGATGCTGGACTTCTGCGCCGAGCATGGCATCGGCGCCGAGATCGAATTGATCTCCGCCGACGAGATCGACGGCGCCTACGACCGCGTCGTGGCCAGCGACGTGCGCTACCGGTTCGTGATCGACGTCGCAACCATGTGACACACGTCGCCCGATCGGCGCGCTCGCGCATGTCGGTGCCCCGAACCGGTCGAGGCATGGGTACGTTGACCGTGTGTCTGCGGAGAAAAAGGACGAAACGACACAACGCGGCGACTCGCCCGCAGACCCGGCGGCGGTCACCTCCGACGAGCCCAACAGCCCACCGCCGTGGTTGCTGCGCGCGTTCCTACTCGCCGCGGCGACGGTCGCCGGGTTGGTCGCGGGCTTCTGGGTGTTGCAGAAATTGCAGGGCCTGCTGACCGTCCTGCTCGTCTCGCTGTTCCTCGCCTTCGCCATCGAGCCCGCCGTCAACTGGCTGGCCCGACGTGGGATGCGCCGCGGCCCCGCGACCGGATTGGTGTTCTTGGCCCTGATCGCCCTCGTCATCGCATTCGGGTGGACGCTCGGCGCGCTACTGGTCGATCAAGTCACCACACTGGTGCAGAACGCGCCCGACTACGTCGATCAGGTCGTCGACTGGATCAACCACACGTTCGATACCGAGCTGTCGGGCACCGATGTCGAGAAGTACGCCACCGACTGGAGCTCCACCTTGGAGGGCTACCTGACCGGGTTGGCGGGCAATGTGTGGGGCATCGGCACCGCCGCGCTCGGTGCGATCTTCCAAGGCCTCGGCATCCTGCTGTTCACCTACTATTTCGCCGCCGACGGCCCGCACTTCCGCCATGCCGTGTGCTCGCTCCTACCGCCGCGTCGACAGCGACATGTGTTGCGCGCCTGGGACATCGCGGTGGCTAAGACCGGCGGCTACATCTTCTCGCGCGGTCTGCTCGCGCTCATCGCGACACTTGCGCACTACATCGCGCTACGGGTGTTGGACGTTCCCTCCGCGTTCGCGCTCGCGCTCTGGGTCGGCGTGGTCTCGCAGTTCATCCCCACCGTCGGCACGTATCTCGCGGGTGCGCTCCCGGTGATCGTCGCGTTGGTGCACAGCCCGACGACCGCGCTGTGGATTCTCGGCTTCATCCTGCTCTACCAGCAGTTCGAAAACTATGTGCTGCAACCGCGCATCACCGCGACCACGCTGAACATGCACCCGGCCGTCGCCTTCGGCGCGGTGCTGGCCGGCGCGGCGATACTCGGCGCGACCGGCGCGCTGCTCGCCATTCCGGTGACGGCGACGGTCCAGGCGTTCTCCAGCGCGTATATCCGCCGCTACGACGTCCAGCAAGATTTCCATGTCGACCGGCCCGAGCCCCCGCAGCCGCACCGGAAGTGGCTCAGCCGATTGAGCAACCATCTGTCCGGCACCCACACACCACCCACACCGTGAGAACTCTTTCGGCACACGGAATCCAGTGCGCGATCACGGCAAACTCGGCGCCATCCGGCGGACCGCGAGGCGAACTCTTCTCCAATGGTTGGTCGACCCGGACAAGGCCCGGTCAGCCGACGATCGCGCGACACCTCGCGGTTCGCACGCATCCGCTGGACCTGCGATCAATTGTTCAACGCCGCGACGACGAACATGAGTGCGGCACCGACAACCGTGTACAGCAACACCCAGCGCGACGGCCGACCTGCGTGCGCCTCGGGGAGAATATCGGCGGTGGCCAGGTAGAGCAGGAATCCCGCGAAGTACCCCAGATACAGCTCGGCCAGGTCGGCCGGCACGTGGATGACGGTGCCGAGCACCGCGCCCGCCACCGGCGCCAGCGCATCCAGCCCCAGCACCACCAGCGCCCGGGTATGGGCGTTGCCGTACAACGTCGGAATAGTGAACGCGTTGAAGCCGTCGGCGAAGTCGTGGCAGATCACGGCGACGGCCACCGCGACACCGACCGACGCCCCCGCCTGGAATCCGAGCCCTATCCCGATGCCGTCGAGCAGGCTGTGGAACACCAGCCCGGACGCCGCGAGCAGCCCCATCGACTGTAAGCGGTGCGCATGCACCCCGTACTCCCCTTCGTGCCCGCGATGGACGGCCATCGACCGCTCGATCAGGTGGACGGTGAAGAACCCGGCCACGGTCGCGACCAGCGCGACTGGCACCCCGTGCACCGGCTGCACCGACTCGGCCAGCGCCTCGGGCAGCAGATCGAAGAAGACCACCCCGAGCATCACGCCCGCCGCCAACCCGAGTACCAACCGCCTGCGCTCCCCGATCCGCAGCGCGACGAACCCGCCGAGCAGCGTCGAGCACATCGAGACCAGCGCGAGCAGGATCGCCATCGCTCCAGCATGTGCCATATCGCCACCGGGACCGCAGATTCGACCGGCATGTCACCACGGGTGGCCACCGGCTCGCCATCCGAGTAGAAATTCTTCGAAGACGATTCGCACCGATCGGTGCCGAGGCTGGGGATGGGGACAATGCTGGAGCGGCCGCCGGACCTCGCCTTCGACCTCGGCCAGATGCACCGCAGGCGCAACGACGTGGCGGCCGCGCGCGAGGCGTTCCACGCAGCTATCGCTTCCGGGCATCCGGACTGGGCGCCGCTGGCCGCCGCGGAACTGGGTGGTCTGCTCAGCGCGACAGACGACACCACGGAGGCCGAGGCGGCCTACCGCTTGGCCGTCGCTTCCGGCCACACCGACGCGGCGCCGCGCGCCGCCTACAACCTCGGCGTGCTGCTCGCCCAACGCGGCGATACCGCGGGCGCCGAAGCGATGTACCAGCTCGCCGCCGCTTCCGGGCATCCCGATGCGGCGCCACGTGCCTGGATCAATCTCGGCTATTCGCTGGCCGAGCACTCGAGTTCCGATACCGCGCTGACGGCCTACGAACACGCGATCGCCTTCGGCCCCGGCGAGATCGCCCGCCTGGCCCTGTCCAATCTGGCCTATCTGCTGCGCGCGGAAGACGATCTGGCCGGCGTGCGCCGCGCCTACCGCGCTGCCATCGATAGTTGGCCGCACGATCAGGCGATCGTCCTTGCGGGCGACCTCGTCCAGCATCTGAGCGAGGCCGGGGATTTGGCCGGCGCCAGGGACATCAGTCGCTACCTGGTCGATTCGGGCGACGACTCGGTCGCCGCGCGGGCCAGTTTCGACGTCGGCGTGCTCAGCAGCAAACTGGGCGACACCGCGGCGGCGCTGGACGCCTTCCAGCGGGCACTGAATTCGACCGAGCTGGAAGTCCGCGCACGGGCGGCGGCCGCGATCGCGCCGATCTTCCATGAACGCGCCGCGACCGTGCTGCGCGAGACCGACTGGGCCCGACTCGACCATGCCCACGGTTGTGCGACCGACGCTCCGGAGCTGCTCGCCGACCTGATCAGCACCGCGACCGAAGATCAGTCGCGCAGCATGGAATACCTATATTCCACTGTCCTGCATCATGATTCGATCTATTCCTGCACCGCCCCCGCCGCCGTCGTCGTGCTCGGCGCCCTCTTGCACGAGCGCACCGATGTGACTTACACCAGCGCCGTTCGCTGGACGCCAGAACCGCAACCGTTGCGGCTCGAGTTGTTGAACTGGCTACACGAACTGATCGCCACCGCCGTATGGCAATCCACTGCCGATCTCACCCCCGCCGACCACGCGGCGGCCGCGGCCTGCGTCGCACTGTTCACGGACTTCCGTACCGCCACCGCGGCCGCACTGGCCTCGGCCGAACTCGCCGCTGTCGCCAACGCCGCGACCGAGGTGCTCGCCATGCTCGCCTCTCTGCCGATCAGTGGGTGATCGCTGCCCCACCTCACGGAGTCGATTCGAACCGCCTGCGGACCCGGCGCGCCGCGGCGACCAGATTTCGGAGTGAGGGCTCCAACTGCCAGTAGTGGCGCGTCTTCAGACCGCCATCCGGATTGGCCCACAACCGCTCCGGTGTCACCGCTTCCGCTGCGGCGGTGAGCGATGCGTCGAGTTCCTCGATGTCCGGGATGCGCGCGGAACGGCTCTCGTACACACCGGGGCCGACGCCGTGGCTTAGTCCGTGTCCCGAATGGCAGTCCTCCCGCAGCGCCCGGAGCACCCAGTCGATAGAGCGGGTCGCCACGATCGCCGTGACGTCGGCGTCGAGCTCCTCGATCGCCTCGACCACCTCGGCGCGTCCGGAATAGCCGATGTGCGTGTGGATCTGGGTCTGCGCCTGTACACCGGAGGTAGCGAGGCGGAACGCGTCGACCGCCCAGCGCAGGTACTCCGCCCGGCCCACCGGTCGCAGCGGCAGCATCTCACGGATCGCGGGCTCGTCGACCTGGATTATCGCGATGCCCGCCTTCTCCAGGTCCACCACCTCGTCCCGGATCGCCAACGCCACCTGGTCGGCGGTCTCGTGCAACGGCTGGTCCTGGCGGACGAACGACCGCGCGATCATGGTGACCGGCCCGGTCACCATGCCCTTGACCGGCTTACCGGTCAACGACTGCGCATAGCTGATCCACTCCACCGACATCGGCGCGGGCCGCGACACGTCACCGTAGAGGATCGGCGGCCGCACACAGCGGGATCCGTACACCTGCACCCAGCCGAAGTGGGTGGTCGCGAAACCGTCGAGCAGCTCGGCGAAGTACTGGATCATGTCGTTGCGTTCGTGCTCGCCGTGCACGAGCACGTCGAGGCCGATGTTCTCCTGCAACCGGATCGTCGCCTCGATCTCGGCCTCGATCCGCTTGCGGTAATCCGGATAGGACAGCCGACCTTCACCGAGGTCGTGGCGCGCCTGACGGATTCGATCGGTCTGTGGGAAGGATCCGAGCGTGGTCGCCGGCACCGGGGGCAGATTCAGCGTGCGCTGCTGCGCCTGCCTGCGCACCTCGTATGGCTCGCGCGACCGCATGTCCGGCGTGATGGCGTAGACCCGTTGCCGCACCGCGTGCTTCTGCTTGAAGTGCACCTCGGTCGGACGCTTGCGCCACTTGTCCGAAGCGCCCTCGGTAAGCGCCTTCGCGAGCGAAACCACCTCGCCCACCTTTTGTTTCGCAAAGGCGAGCCGATCGGCGACATGGCCCTCGATGTCGTATTCGACCAGCAGGTCGTAGGGCACGTGCAGCAGTGTCGTACCGGTTGAGACGACCAGGTCGGGGCACACTCGAGCGAGCTCGGTGAGGTATTCCAGCGTCACGTAACGGTCGGCGCGCCACACGTTGCGGCCGCTGATCACGCCCGCGTACAGACGTTTGCGGCGAATGCCAGGCACCTCGGCCAAATCTTCCGGCCGGATCCGGTGGCTGGCCAGGTCGAGACCGATCGCCTCGACGCCGGTGCCCGCGAGGATGGTCAGCGCCTCGCCGAAATCGCCGTACTGGCCGGTGACCAGGATGCGTGGACGCAGCGGCGCCTTCGACAGCCGGTGATAGGCAGCCTCGAAGGCGGCCAGTTCGGCGGGCGTGCGCTCGCTGGTGAACGCGGGCTCGTCCAACTGCACGCAGGTGGCGCCACGCTTGGCGAGGATCTCGAACAGCTCCTCGTAGACCGGGAGCAGCCGGTCCAGCAGGCTCAGCGGCTCGACATCGCCCGGCTCACCGGGAAGGTGCCCGACCTTCGACAGCAGCAGCAGCGACAACGGGCCGAGGACCACCGGCCGCAGCTCGATATCGCGCGCCTTCGCCCGATCGAATTCATCGAGCAGGGCCTCGGGGTGCAGCGAAAACTCGGTATCGTCAGCCAGTTCTGGTTGGCGGTAGTGGTAGTTGGTGCCAAAGAACCGGACCAGCTCCAGCGGCGGCAGATCGGGTCTACCGCGCGCCATCAGAAAGTAGAAGTCCAGCGGATCCAGCCCGTCCCGGTACGGCTCGAACCGCTTGGGCACCGCGCCGAACAGCAGCGCGTTGTCCAGCACGTGGTCGTAGAACGAGAAGGTGTTGCCGGGAACCTGGGTCAGACCGGTGGCAGCCAGCTCACTGAACTGCTGCTCCTGGATGTCGCGGCCCACCGACAACAGTTCGTCGCGTCCGATGCCACCATGCCAGTAGGCTTCCAGCGCCCGCTTGAGTTCCCGATGCGGCCCAATTCTCGGATAGCCCAGGATGCTCGAGCCGAAGCCCTCAGTGACATTGACCATGAGCGGGAACACTCCCTTTCGATCGCTTGCGCGGCGTCTGGCTGTTCAGCCGATCCACCGACGCACCTTCGACCTTCTTGCAGCTTATTTCGGTTCTTGCGCCGTCCACGCTGGAACGCCGTAACGAACGGCTTCCACATCCGCGCGCCGCGCGAGTCTTATGAGCGCGGTCGCGGCCCGTCTCGCGTCCGAGCGTCCATTGCGCCCGCGCCGAAGACGCGAGCAGCGGATGCTCGGAGGCGAGACTCCCCGGGCCGCGAACCCGCAGCGCCGCAGGCGCTGCCAATCAAGCACGATATTGGTAGAAACCGGCTCCGGTTTTCTTGCCGAGAAGTCCTGCTTCGACCATGCGCATGAGCAGCGGCGGTGCCGAGTAGAGCGGCTCTTTGAACTCCGAGTACATCGAGTCGGCGATCGACTTCACGGTGTCGAGACCGACCAGGTCGGTGAGCGCAAGCGGGCCCATCGGGTGCGCACAGCCGAGCACCATGGCCTTGTCGACATCGTCTTTGGTGGCGAAGCCGGATTCGACCATACGGATGGCCGATAGCAGATACGGCACCAGCAATGAGTTGACCACGAAACCGGAGCGGTCGGCCGAGCGCACGACCTGCTTACCGAGTACCTCGCCCGCGAAGGCCTCGGCTCGCGCGGAGACCGACTCGCTGGTCTTGAGCGTGGTCACCAGCTCGACCAGCGGCAGCACCGGGACGGGGTTGAAGAAGTGCATGCCGACCACGCGCTCGGGGTTCGCCGTGGCGACCGCGATCTTCATGATCGGGATGGACGAGGTGTTGGAAGCCAGCACGGCCGTCGGGTCGGTGACGACCTTGTCCAGCTCGGCGAAGATGGCGGTCTTCACCTTCTCGTCCTCGAGGACCGCCTCGACCACCAGCTGGCGGTCGGCGAAGTCGCCCATATCGGAGGTGAAACGCAGCCGCCAGGCAGCCTGTTCGCGCTCGCGCTCGGTGATCTTGCCGCTGCTCACGCCACGGTCGAGCGACCGGAGGATGCGGGCGCGGCCCGCGGCAGCCAGTTCTCTGGTCTGCTCGTACACCAGCACGTCGACATGCGCCCTGGCACATACCTCCGCGATTCCGGCGCCCATCTGGCCGGCGCCGATAACACCGACGCGTTGGATCTTTTCGCTGCTCACGTCCCGCTCCTGCTGTTTGTCTGGCTGTCGGGTGGCTTGTGGCGAAGGTGTCGCTCGGGTCCGAGCAAGCCTCCGCCGGTCCAAGGTATAGGGATGCCCTCCCCGCCGGGACTGTTCAGCGAGGAGGGCGATACACCCCTACCGAAGTAGAGGATTGTCGATCTTCACGTCGGGGACCTCTTTCCCTCAGCGACTTCCAGGTGCGTCGAACCACAGGCCCGTTCCCACCAATTCGCGCGACCCCATCGAGCGCCGTTCGCGGCCCACGAGACTCCCCGGGGCCGCGAACCCGCAGCGCCGCAGACACTGCTTAATGAAACTGCCCCTCTTCGGTGGAGCCCTTCAGGGCCGCCGTCGAGGTGTTCGGGTCGACAGTGGTCGCGATCAGGTCGAAGTAGCCCGCGCCGACCTCACGCTGGTGCTTGGTGGCGGTGTAGCCGCGCGCTTCGGCGGCGAACTCGCGCTCTTGCAGGTCGACGTAGGCGGTCATGCCCTCGCGGGCGTAGCCGTAGGCCAGGTCGTACATGCCGTAGTTGAGCGAGTGGAATCCGGCCAGGGTGATGAACTGGAACTTGAAGCCCATCGCGCCGAGTTCCTTCTGGAACTTCGCGATGGTGGCGTCGTCCAGGTGTGCCTTCCAGTTGAAGGACGGCGAGCAGTTGTAGGCCAGCAGCTGGTCGGGGAACTCGCTACGCACCGACTCGGAGAACTTTTTGGCCAATTCGAGGTCTGGGGTGCCGGTCTCCATCCAGATCAGGTCGGCGAAGGGAGCGTAGGCCTTGGCACGAGCGATGCACGGATCGATGCCGTTTCGCACGCCGTAGAAGCCCTCGGAGGTGCGGGTGCCGTCCAGGAAAGGCATGTCCCGCTCGTCCACGTCGGAGGTGATCAGGGTGGCGGCCTCGGCGTCGGTGCGGGCGATGATCACCGAGGGGACGTCGGCGACGTCGGCGGCCAGACGCGCGGAGGTCAGGGTGCGGATGTGCTGTTGGGTCGGGATCAGCACCTTGCCACCCAGGTGACCGCATTTCTTCTCGGACGCGAGCTGGTCTTCCCAGTGCACGCCCGCGGCGCCGGCCTGGATCATGGCCTTCTGTAGTTCGTAGGCGTTCAGCGCGCCACCGAAGCCTGCTTCGGCGTCGGCGACGATCGGGGCGAGCCAGTTGGACACCGAGGTGTCGCCTTCGACCTTGGCGATCTCGTCGGCGCGCAGCAGCGCGTTGTTGATGCGGCGGACCACGGCGGGCACCGAGTTGGCCGGGTAGAGACTCTGGTCCGGGTAGGTGTGGCCGGACAGGTTCGCGTCACCGGCGACCTGCCATCCCGACAGGTAGATGGCTTTCAGCCCGGCACGGACCTGCTGGACGGCCATGTTGCCGGTGAGTGCGCCGAGCGAGTTGATGTAGTCCTCGTTGTTGACGAGGTCCCACAGGATCTCCGAGCCGCGGCGGGCGAGGGTGGCCTCCTCCACGACGTTGCCCTGGAGCTTCGACACCTGCTCCGCGGTGTAGTTACGCGTGACGCCCTTCCAGCGGGGGTTGGTGTCCCAATCCTGCTGGATTTCCGCAGCGGTCTTAGGGGTGCCGGTGGTCGACATCTCGGACTCCACTTCCTCGTGTGATCGGTGGCCCCACGGTCGAGCAGGAAACAACTCGAACTGCTGGGGCGGCAATTTGCAGGCTTGCTAGACCCATCATGCGTACTTCCACACGATTGCACACCGAGAAATGGCCGTCTACCTGTTGCTAATGTGAATCTGAGCTAGCTTTACACTGCCGTTTGCTAACACTGCGAAATTTGCTGCCCAATTGCATGCACCTAAGCTACCAGCCAGTAGCTCTGACATGCGGTTTTAGCGTAACGCCCGTACTGTTTGCAAGCGACGGATCGCCCACCCGTGACGCACTCGGTTATTCCGCTTTGTGAGCACGTTCACAAGCCCAGAGGGGGCTGGGTGTGTCCCGCGCCACGCACAGACGGCCTTGCCAGTTCGTTCACTTAACCGATCGCCCAGCGATCGACATCGAGCACCGCACGCACCTTCTCGGCATACCCGACCGGGTGGGTCAGATTCCCATTGTGCCCACCAGGGAATTCCACGACCGGCGCACCGCGCAGCGCCCCCAGCTCCCGAGCACACTTGTAGTCGAAAACATGCGAAGGGGTGGTGCGCCCGCGGGCCGGGACGATGCGCACCGACGACCGCCGCAGGCGGGCGACGTCGAGGTAATCGTTCCGAACCGCGGTGAAGTCGTTGCCGAGGAAATACTCGAAGTTCGCGGCGCGCTCGGGGCCGAGCGCGGGTGTCGTTACGCCAGGCTCCCGCTCCTGAGCTCCCGGGTCGATGCCGAGTGTGCGCACCATCGGCGCGAGCGCCGCTTGCCAGCCCTGCTCGGCGAACACCTGCTGGCAGTGTTCGAGTTCGCCGAGATGATGAGCGCGGTCGGCGCCGGCGAGCAGCCACGGCGTGACGGGCTCGTGCGCGATGAGCGTGTGCAGCAGCCCGGGATACCGGACGGCCAGGTGCAAGCCGATGGCCGCGCCCATACTGCACCCGAGCATCCGGGCCGGCTCGTCGGTCAGCGTGGCGAGCAGGCGACGCACATCGTCGGCATGTGTCGCGATCGACGCGGGTCGCCCGGTCTCGCGCACGACACTGCGCGATAGGCCGCGCCGGTCATAGGTGACGACAGTGAAGTCCCGCGCCAGCTGCCCGACCAGATCCGCGCTGCGCCGCGCGTCGCCCTCCCCGCTTTGTCCGATCAGCAGCAGCGGACCGCTGCCATGGACTTCGTAATACAGGTCGGCGCCAGGAACTTCGAGGGTGTCGGAGCACATTGTGGTCATACCGACCACGATAATCCATCAGAATTAATACATCAATAGTGATGTATCTAGATTGATGTATCTTGGCCGGTATGGACGGAGTCGAACTGTTCCTCTTGGGCCGGACGCTCATGAAAATCGGCGAGGAGGCGCTACCGCCCGCGGGGATCGGCGGCGGGCATCGGCCGGTACTCGTCGTATCGAGCGACATCCTCGAGCACCCGGACAGCACGGTGGGTGAGATCGCCGCGCGTACCGGGCTCCCGCAGAGCGCGGTGTCCACGGCGGTGGCCCGGCTCAAGGAGGCGGGCTCGATCACCACGTCCGTCGACCCGCGCGATCGGCGGCGTTCCCTGGTCCGCCCGGCCGATCAGGTGTCGCCACGGGTAGCCGAGGTACGGTCGACGCCGGTCGACGCCGCGGTGACGACTGCGCTGGCCGGCGACCCGACCGCGGTACGCGAGGTGCTCGATGCGCTCGACACGCTGGCTCGGCATCTGCGCCCCCGGGCGCCACGGGTCGCTGCTCACGGCGATCCGACTCGGCGCGGCGAGCGCTGAGGGACACATCGGACCTGCGCCGTACCCGCTACCACGCGGAACGACGGATCAGACACCCGCCGGATATACCGAGCGCCTGTGTTCGGCGATGCGCCGGCCTATCCGAACCTGGTCCATCGCGCGTGGTCGAGCAACTGTTGCAGAGCGGCAGTGCGGGCGGGACGACCTACCAGTCGGCAATGCGGCCCGATCGACCATCGTCGGACCGTCCGTCTTCTGTGCCTTCCCGAGGCAGCACGTCGAACGCGTCGCGCAGGTGCGCCCGGAATAGCTCGCCGGTGGGGAATCCACCGGCTTCGTGGTGCGCCTGGCCGCGTTCGAGCTCAGGGCGAACGGCGTGCCGGATGCTCCTTGCGCCAGTGCTCGGCGATGTCGATGCGACGGGTGATCCAGACCTGGTCGTGCGACTGCACATGGTCGAGTAACCGCTCCAGTGCGGCGGTACGGGCAGGACGACCGACCAGCCTGCAGTGCAACCCGATCGACAGCATTTTCGGACTACCCTCCGCGCCTTCGCGATACAACATGTCGAAGGCGTCGCGCAGGTGCGCGAAGAACTGCTCACCGGTGGAGAATCCGGCGGGCGAGACGAACCGCATGTCGTTGGTGTCCAAGGTGTAGGGCACCACCAAATGGTCCTGGTCGTGCACCCGCATCCAGTACGGCAGGTCGTCGGCGTAGGAGTCCGAGTCGTAGACGAACCCGCCGTGCTCCACCACCAACTCACGGGTGTGCGGCGAGTCCCGGCCGGTATACCAGCCCAGCGGCGCGGCGCCGGTCAGGTCGGTCAAGATGCGCACCGCCGCCGCCATGTGTGCGCGTTCGATGTCGCGGTCGGCCAGTTGATAGGACTTCCAGCGCAGGCCGTGACAAGCGATCTCGTGCCCCGAATCGCGAAAGGCAGCCACCGCCTCAGGGTTTCGTTGCATGGCATGGGCAACGGCGAACACGGTCAACGGCAGTTCACGCCGCTCGAAGACGCGAAGCACCCGCCACAGCCCGGCCCTGGAACCGTATTCGTAGAGCGATTCCATGCTCATATGGCGATTCGGAAACGCCTCCGCCGGAGTAATTTCCGAAAGAAACGTCTCGGAGTACTCATCACCGTCGAGGACATTGTTCTCCCCGCCTTCCTCGTAATTCAGCACGAACTGAACCGCGATTCGCGCGTCACCCGGCCAGCGCGGATCCGGCGGCGTCGGGCCGTATCCGACGAAATCCCGATCGCTCATCCACTCAACTCCCCGTACAGTCGCAGCCGCGCGAGCCCGCCATCGGGATAGATGTCCAGGCGGACCTCCGGTACCACCGGCGTCGGCGCGACCGGAAAGCGGTGCCTGGTATCGGGCAACAGCGCGGTGGTCGGCAACAACTCCAGTTCGGCGCCGCCCTCGGTACAGCCGGTGAGCCGGGCGGCGCCCGGGCTGTTGCCGAGGAAGTAGGAGGTGTCGATCTCGGCGAGCCGAACAACTCCGGGCCCGGCCAACCGGACGCGTACCCAGTCGTTGCCGGCGTCCCTGCGGCGCGCGGTCTCCCAACCCTCACCCATTCGCCTGGCCGGCCCAGGATAGAGCAGCTGATTGGGTGAGCTGTAGAAGCGATTGGAGCAGTCCAGTACCAGCGCGCCGTTCTCCACCGCTGCCAGGTCCAGCGGGCCCAGGCCGAGGAGCCGCTGATCGGGCCTACCCTCGCCGTGCACCCGCAGCCTGGCCACTCCCCCGTCCGGATGCATGGTGAGTTTCACATGCGTCCAGCGGTTCTCGCTCTCGACGGCAAACAGATTACGACTGTTGCCCGCGATCGGAGCGTGGTCGATGAGAGTGGCCCAGTCATACCGCACGGCAATGGTTTCCGCGGGTGGATAATCCTCGATTTCCAAGGCGGAGACCGAGACCGCAGGCGGGTAGTTGCCCGTGAACCACGCAGTATCGACCACGATCCCGCGGATCACGCCCGGCACACCGAGCCGCACGATGGCGGAGTCGTCGCCGGGTCGCCCACGGTGCCTGCGGGTCTCCCAGCCGTCGTAGATCTGGCCCTTGTGCCCGAAGGTAGACGGCCGGTAGTCGGCCGGACCCGGGTTGATCAAGTTCTCCTTCTCCGCGAAGAATTCGTCATCGGCCCAGATCACCGCGCCGCCGAGTGGACGGACCGCCAGATCGGGCAGAAACGTGAACTTTTCGTTTTCGAGGGGATCGCGCATCGGACCTCCTGTATTCACGCGGACACCCGCACCTGGTCGGACCGATCACGCGCTGCGCGATGATCCCCGATCGCTCCTGCTGTACTCATGCGGGACACCCGCACCCAGTCGGACCGATCACGCGCTGCGCGATGATCCCCGATCGCTCCTCCGCAGTCATCCGACACCGCGTCGTCCAAGTGGGCGTTCATCGTGTGTCCGGCGGGATCGGTGCCCGGGACACCAGGGCGCGCAGGACCGTCTCGGTCAGCTCCGGCGCGCCCGAGTCGATCCGAGCGCCGCAGTCGATGCCACGCAGAACAGTGGCAGCCAGTGCTTCCGCGGTGGCGGGCTCATCCAGGACGCCGCCACCGCGGCGGTCAAGGTAGGCGAGCAGGCGCGGCACCGCCACGTCGATCGCCGCGCGGAAGAAGTCGTAGGTGGCCAGCCATCGGGTGACCACATGGCCGGGATGCAGGTCCCAACCCTGGTAGAAGCCGCGCCGCAGCGAGCGGAGGACCAGACGGTGATGGTTGCGCAGCGCCGCTTCCGGTTCGGCGTCCGGCACGATCTGGGTGGATCCGTCGCACACCCACACCCCGGTCTGCGCGGCCGCTACCTGCATGACCGCCTTGGCATGGTCGGCGGCCGGGTGATCGAGCGCCTGGTGCGGCGCGGCGACACCACAGGCGGCGGTGTAATCGTAGGTGCCGAAATGCAGTGCACTGCATCGTCCTTCGGCCAAGGTGATCATCTCGGCCACCGGCGCCCTGCCGTCCGGTGCGATGATCGCCTGCGGGCTCTCGATCTGCAGTTCGAAACGCAGCGTGCCCTCCGCGATTCCGTAGCCACGTTCGAGTCCGGCACAGAGCCGCGTCAGCGCCGTAACTTGCTGCGCAGCTCGAATTTTCGGCACAGTGAACAGAAAGCCCGCGGGGACTCCGCCCGCGCCGTCGAGCACCAGTTCCAGCGTGCGCAGGGCACGTTTCCGCTCGCCACCCCCCAGGCCCTTCATCCGAATGCCAGCGGCCGGGCTACCGGGCTCTCGCGCCCACGCCGCGAGCACGCCGCCTGCCGCCACGGCCGCCCGGTCTTCCTCGGCGTCGGCCCGGAAGCCATAGCCGTCCTCGAAGTCGATGCGCAGGTCCTGGACCGGATTCTGTGCCAGCCGGGCACGGACATCGGGCAGCGACTCGGTGCCATCGAGGGTTGCCAGCAGGTCGTGGTGGCGATCGAGCAGTTCCACCGCGGCCATGCCCCATTCCCGCGGGGTCTGCTCGGCCACCCGATCAGCGGGAACATACACGGTATGGATCGGCTGCTTCGTGCCGGTCGATCCCGGATAGCTGTGCCGCAGTTGCGCATCGACCGCGTCGAGTATCGCGTCGATCCCGCTGCGAACGTTCGCGGGCACTGCGGTCATCGCACGCCCTCTGCCTGTATCGCACGCCAGATCCGATCCGCCGTCATCGGCAGTCGGGTCAGGCGCACCCCCACCGCGTCACGGATCGCGTTGGCCAGTGCGGGCGCGACCGGGTTGTACGGTGACTCGCTCATCGACTTGGCACCGAGCGGACCGAGCTCGTCGGCCGTATCGGCGAAGTACACCTCGGTGCGTGGCACATCAGCGAACTGTGGGACGTGATAGTGCCGCAAGGTGTGGGTCGTCACCACCCCCGCGTCACTGCGCATATCCTCGTACAACGCCGTGCCGACGGCTTGGGCTACACCACCCTCCACCTGCCCTCGGCACTGCACCTCGTTCAGCACCGTGCCGGCATCGGCGGCCTGGATCGACTGGAGAATGCGGATCGAGCCGGTGTCGGGGTGCACAGCGATCCGGACGGCGTGCACATTGAAGCTCACCGACCTGGGACTGCCCGCGTGCTCGTAATGCGCGGTCAGCTCGCCGTCGGCCAGCAGTTCATCCGCGCCGAGCATCCGGTCGCCGCAGCGAACGCCGCCGGACTCGACCACGCAGTCTCGTTCGGCGACCCCCGCCAGCTTCGCCGCCCTGGCCAGCATCAGCCCGTGTAACTCGCGCGCCGCCTCGTAGGTGGCTTTGCCCGCGACCACGATGCCGGTGGAGCCGAACGCACCGGTGTCATGACCGACCAGGTCGGTGTCGGACTGCTGGATCACAACGCGGCACACCTCGGTGTTCAGCGCGGCGGCGGCGAGCTGGGCGTGCACGGTCGTCGTCCCATTACCGAATTCCACTGTGCCGAAACGTATTTCATAGTCTCCGGTCGGCAGGAGTCGCGCGATCGTCTCCGATCTGTGTCCACGTGGCGGAATAGTGGCGATCATGGCTACGGCCATGCCCGTGCCGACCCGCCAGTGCGGGCCAGGAGGCGAATTGTCGTTGCCCCGCAGCAATGCTCGCTCGGCGAGGTCTAGACACTGGCCCAGACCGTAACTGCCGAACACCAAGTCGTCCTTGTCCACCTCGGCGCCGACGAACGGGTCGCCGGGCACCACTACATTGCGGCGCCGGAACTCGAACGGGTCGATGCCGAGCGCACGGGCGAGATCGTCCAGCGCCGACTCCACCCCGAAGATCACCTGGCCGAGGCCGTAACCGCGGAACGCGCCGGAGGGAACGTTGTTGGTGTACACCGCCTGTGCGTCCACCCGCTTGTTGGCGCAGCGGTAGACCTGTACCGACTCGCCGACGCTGTGAAACATCACCCCCGGGCCGTGGCCGCCGTACGCCCCGGTGTCGGTGAGCACATCGACGGCGAGTGCGGTGAGCACGCCGTTCGCGTCCGCTGCCGCCGTCACCGCGACCCGCATCGGGTGACGGCAGATCGCGGCGGTGAACTCATCGGAACGGGTGAACTCGTACTGCACCGGCTCGCCGGTACGCAGCACGGCCAACGCGATCAGATCCTCGGCCAACATCTCCTGCTTGGCTCCGAACCCGCCGCCGACCCGAGCGGCGAACACCCGCACCCCCGCGCGCGGCAGCCCGAACACGTGGCACAGCTCGTCGCGCACCAGGAAAGGAACCTGGGTACTGCATCGGATGACCAGCCGGCCGTCCGCGTCCAACCATCCGATCCCGCCGTGTGTCTCCAGGTGCACGTGCTGCGCACGCGGCGTATGCCAGACACCACGCACCACCTGCGCCGCGGCGGCCAGACCCGCCGCCACGTCGCCCACCACACCATGCAGCTCAGCGACCAGATTACGGTCGGCGTTCGCGATCCGAGACGAATCGGGTTTGTCCCCATGCAGCTTCGGCGCGCCCGGCCGCAGCGCCTGCTCCGGATCGAAGACCGCGGGCAAGATCTCGTAGTCGACTCGCAACAACGCGCACGCCGCCCTGGCGACCCCGACACTTTCGGCCACCACCGCCGCCACCCGCTGTCCAACGAATCGCACCGTGCGATCGAGCACAAAGGTGTCGTCGGGGTCGTCGGTCCGCTGCTCATGCCGCGCGGTCGAGAATGCGACCGGCGGCGCGTCGGCGTAGGTGAGCACAGCGCGCACTCCAGGCAGCGCCTCGGCGGCCGCGGTATCGATCGATCGGATGTGCGCGTGCGCGTGCGGGCTCGGCAACACCGCAAGGTGCAGCGAAGCGCTCGGTGGTGCGGTCGTGTTGCCCGGTTGACGTTCGTCCGTGGTGGGAGGCGGTATGTCGAAGGTGAAAGGCTCGGTCCCGGTGACGACCCGTGGTCCCGCCGGAGCGCCCCCTACGCCGCCGATCCGCCCGGTCACCCCGGGCGGGTGCGTGGGAGCATCAGTGGTGTGTTCGTCGTCGGGCCGCGCACCCAGTGCCGCTGCGATCGCGCGATAGCCCGTGCAGCGGCAGAGGTTTCCCTTCATCAACTCGGCACGTTCCGCCTCGGACGCGCCGACCTGCCCTTCGGCGCCGGCACCGAGGCCCGCGGCTGTCACAACCATGCCCGCGGTGCAGAAACCGCATTGGAATCCGGCGTTGTCCACAAACCGTTGCTGCACCGGGTGTGGGCAATCGGGCGTCCCGAGGCCGGCCGCGGTGGTGACCACCCGGTCCGCGGCGCGATAGGCGGGAACCACACAGGAGTGCGCGGGCACGCCATCGATCAGGACCGAGCACGTGCCGCAATCGCCCGCGTCGCACCCCTTCTTCACCGCCAGATGGCCGCTGTCCCGTAACGCGGACCGAAGGCATTGCCCCGGCCGCGCCGCGATCTCGACCGACTTGCCGTCCACCTCGACCCGCATCATGATTCCCGCGCCCACAGTTCCGTGGCGACCTCACGGGCGAGCAGCCCGGCGACGTGCCGCCGCCAATCCGGCGATCCGTGCGGATCGTCGAACCACAATGCCGGGTCGAGCGCGTCGACCGCTGCGGCGATCTCGGCGTCACCCGGCGGCACGGCGAAATCCAGGACAACGGGCCGGACCGTGGCGGCGGAGAGGGTGACCGCACACCGACCGTCCGGATCACGTCGCCCCAGCACGACGGCTCCGGACCGCCCGAGCGGAGCGAGCGCGATCTTCCGAAAGCTGGTCCGCGCCAACAGACTCGATCGCGGCACCCAAATCGAACGCAGTACCTCGCCGGATCGCAGCACGGTACGCCCCGGCCCGATGACGAAGTTCCGCAGCGGAATACGTCGATCGGAACCATCCGACGCCCAGATCAGCGCGACACCGTCCAGCGCGGTCAGCGCACCGAGAACCGCACCCGCGGGCAGTGCGAGACACACATTGCCGCCCACCGTGGCGGTGCGCCAGATCTTGTGTGATGCCAGCAGTGCGCGGCAGGACGCAGCGAACAGCGCGGTCCCCGGCCATTCCTCGCGGAGTACGGGCACCCCCAGCTCGCGTCCGGGGGCCGCGCCGGCGAATTCGGCCAAGGTGCAGGTCGCGGCGATTTCCAGTCCGTCCGCGGCCACATCGAACGGGGGCCATCCCATGGTCGTGATGTCCACCAGCCGTTCCAACTGATCCTGCGGCTCGGAAAACAGAAAGGTCCCACCGGCCAGAACCGCGGTCGACGCACCAACCATCCACAGGTCCGCCCGCTCGCGGGCCACCACCACCTCCCGGATCGTGTCCAGGTCCACGTCTCACCCTCTTCCCGCCTCTCCCCGACACGGTAGAGCCAGTCGATTGCCGCGATGGTGCGCGACACCCGCCGCGAATGTCGCGGCCGTTACCTTGTCGCACCGTGATGGCGCCCATCCCGAACACTCGGCACGTCACCTGCCGCGCCACCCGCGCCCGCACCGACCCCGGTCCACCGCGGACCGCACCGGCACCGTTCCAGTATCCCGCGCACGTTCCGACACGTCAGCGGGGAAGCGCCGCGATCCCGACGGCCGCCGCCTTCCGACCCGCACTCACCCGACGCCCCACCGCCGCCGCTTCTCAACCCGCACTCGCCCCGCCGGTGGAGTCGATCGGTCCTACTGCAGCGGCAGCGTCGGCCGTAGTGTCCACATGGGAGCGTTCGCCCATAGTGCGCGAGACTAAACAGCCACGCGTGATCGTCGCCGGAGTCAAAAGGTGGTCGACCGGCGTCACATCGCCACCATATGACTACGCCGATGATGGCGCCTTTACCTGTGGATGATCCGCATCTTGCAGCAGCAGACTGGCGGCCTTCGAGTGCGGGTCGGGAGGTCGCAGGGGTCGCGCACCGGACGCCATCCGACAAGCCGCGCTCGAGCACGAGTATTCCGTCCGGCATGCCACTGGCAGCACAGCGGTCTACGACCTGACCATTCGCTCCACAGATCCGGTCCGTACTGCGCAACTGGTTCGACGGCGCTGGTTCGCAAGTCCGGCTGCGGCTGAATCCGCGTAACGCCGGCCACACGAACACGTAAGCCCGGCAGTTCGCGCTGCACTAGGTACTCGGTCACCGATGACAAAGCGCCGGCATCGCCGCACTGTGCACCACGAAGCATGGTCTCTGGGTGCGGCTGTCGTCCGCCCACGGATCCCGCCCTGGACAGTCGGGTCACCCCGCCTTCGCGATCAAAGCCGCCTGCGCCTGCGCCACCTGCCCGGCGACCGCGTCCATCGCGACCGTGCACACTTCTCCCTCGCGCACCACCGCGCGTCCGTTGACGATCAGCATGGCCAAGGGCGGGGCCGAGCCGAGCACGAGCGCGGTCACCGGATCGTCGATCCCGGCGTGTGCGGCCGTGTCCAGGCGCCACAGCGCCAGGTCCGCCAGTTTGTTCACCTCGATCGAGCCGATCTCGTCGTCTCGCCCGAGCACTCGCGCACCGCCGATCGTGGCCAGTTCCAGCGCGGTGCGAGCAGTCATCGCACCGGGACCACCCTTGTTGCGGGCGTACAGCAGTGCGTTGCGCGGTTCTTCGATCATGGCGCCGGATTCGTTGCTCGCCGCGCCATCCACGCCGAGGCCGACCGGCACGCCAGCCCGTACCAGGTCGGCGGTGCGGGCGACACCGGCGCCGAGGCGCGCGTTCGACGTCGGGCAATGGGCCACGCCGGTGCCAGTGTGCGCCAGCATGGCGATGGCCGCGTCGTCGAGATGGACGGCGTGCGCGTACCAGACATCGGCGCCGAGCCAGCCGAGCCGTTCCATATACTGCGCGGGGGTGCAGCCGAAAGTCTGCTCGCAATAATTCTGTTCGTCGATTGTCTCAGCTAGGTGGGTATGCAAACGCACGCCCGTCTCGCGCGCCAATGCCGCCGACTCGCGCAGCAATTCCGGCGTGACCGAGAACGGCGAGCACGGGGCGAGGGCGATCCGCAGCATCGAGTCGAACGACGGATCATGCCAGCGGGCAATGGCTTCCGCGCTCGCGGCGAGAATGTCACCCAGGCCTTCCACGACACGATCGGGCGGCAGCCCGCCCGCGCTCACACCGAGATCCATCGAGCCACGGCACGGATGGAAGCGCAGACCCACCTCCTGCACCGCCGCGATCTCGGCGCCCAACAGGTCACCGCCGTCGCGCGGGAAAACGTAGTGGTGGTCGGTCGTGGTGGTACATCCGGTGCTGGCGAGCACCGCGAGCGCGCCGGTCGCCGCGACCCGCACCGCGTCCTCATCGATGCCGGCCCAGATCGGGTAGAGCGTGCTGAGCCACTCGAACAGCGTGTCGTCCACCGCGAGGCCACGGGTGATCCACTGGTAGAGGTGGTGGTGGGTGTTGACCAGACCTGGGGTCAGCAGGCAGCCACGGCCGTCGATGCGGCGTGCGCCCGGGTCGGAGGGCGGCGCGGCGCCCGCACCGACCGCCTCGATCCGGTTGCCGCGCACCACGACATGACCGCGCCGGTATTCGGTGCGCTGCGCGTCGACCGTCGCGATCGCACACCCCTCGATCACAGTCACCGGGTCCATGCGAGACCCGCCGCTGGTGCGTCGGCCCGCGCCACGGTGGCGTGGATCAGGCCGTAGGGACGGTCGTCGGCGTGGTAGACCTCACCGCGGCTGTCGATGCCGAATCGAGCCAGGTCGTAATCGAAGTGGTGGATGTTCGACGCGGCGAACCGGATCTCGGCCAGAACCGGATACGACATCAGCGCCGCCTTGCCCATCTCGAACAACGTCTGCTGCAGCGCCTTCGAGTGGTGCGTCGCGAAGGTCCGCAGCAGCTGCGCCCGCACCCCGGCATAGACCTCGTCCCAGGCGACGGGGTCGGCGGCCGCGAAACGCCATTGCGCGACCAGCGAGATGGCCAGCATCCGATCATACGTCGGGGCGAGCACGGTGAATTCGTCGGTCAGGAAGCCCGCGAATTCCGAATCGGTCGACTTCAGGATGGCCAGGTCCTTCACCCCGCCGACGACCCACGCCGTGCGGTCGGTGCCCTTGCCCGCCACGGTGACCGCCGCGGTACGCACTTCAGGACCCTGTCGTACCCAAGTATGGTCGTGCTGCACGTCCGCCACCGACACCCGCTGCCAGGCGTACTCGTCGACCTCGACGCGCGCACTGGTCACCGGCTCGATATCGGTGACGAAATGATCGGCCAGCGCGAGCGCGTAGTCCTCGATCGTGCGCAATCCCGGTTGCTTCGCGTAGGCGTACGCGGTCTGCTTCTGTGTGTCGGTGGGCAGGACCTTCACCTGATCCCCCGCGACGTAGGCGTCGGCGAAATCACCGCGCAGCATGGTGGAGACATTCACGTCGCGAATCTCATGCCGTGCGGTCTCCCGGTAGATCCGGACGATCCGATTCTCGGCCTTGCCGTATCGGTGGTCCGACAGCACGATCGGCCCGGTCAGTTCCATACTCGGCTCAGCTCCCTCGGTAAGTGGAAAAAGCGAAGGGCGACAGCAACAATGGGACGTGATAATGCCGCTCGTCGGTGACGGCGAACGCAATGGCGACCTCGGGGTAGAAGGTTTCGACGTCACGCCGCGCGAAGTAGGCGCCGGTATCGAACACCAGGCGATAGGTTCCCCGCGCGAGCGACCGGCCCAGTTCGCCGACGCGGCCGTCGGCGTCGGTCACCCCTGAATCAAGTTGCTGCGCTTGCCGATACAACGTCACCGCGACGCCGATCGCGGGTTGTCCGGACACCGCGTCCAGCACATGGGTGCTCAGCGTGCTCACGGTTGACCCGCCAGCAGATCGCCCAGCCTGATCCGGTTGATCTTCGCCAGTTCGATACGCACAACTCGCCTTTCGGTCTCGGGGTCATTGCGTAGCCGGTCGGTGAGCAGTGCGAGCAGCTCCTCGGCCGATTCGCCGGTCGCACACACGAGGTAGAGATGCCCGAACCGTTTCTCGTAGGCCCGGTTGCCCTCGGCCAGCGCCGTACGGACGTCGTCCGTGGCATTCGTCATCCCGGCCTGCTCGCGCGCCGAATCCGACGAATCCGACCGTTCCCCGATCCGGGGATGCCTGGCCAACGCCAGATCTACCTCCGACTCGGACAGTCGCGCCACCGCCGTGTCCGCGGCATCGAGGAACGCCCGGACGCTCGGGTAGGGGCGGCCCGCCACCAGTGACCGGGCCACACCCGGCGACGAGCAACACGCGAGCAGTGCCGCATACGCCACGTCGTCGGGCATCGCGTCGAACACCGCGAGGCCTGGTTCCCGGACTGCCATCCGACCAGCATCGAACACGACCTGCTCGACCGCTACCCGAACGTACGAGATCGCCTTCGGCGTGTCGCCTGCGGGCAACCCCGCTGAGCACCGGTTTTACGCCGTGCGAAGGAGACCGTGCGGTATTACCGTCATACCCATGGCTGCCCCTGATCGCCCGGAGGTTTCCCCGGCGTGCACGGGAATCGTGCTCGCCGCGGGCGCCGGCACGCGCTACGGGCGACCGAAGGTCCTCGCCGAAGGTGGCGCCTGGCTGCGGGCCGCCGTGGACGCGCTGCGGGGCGGAGGCTGCGATCCAGTGATCGTGGTACTCGGCGCGACCGGCCCGACGCCCGAGATCGTCGATCTTCCGCCGAATACCGAGCACGTGTGGGCGGCGGACTGGGCCACCGGACTCGGTGCCTCGCTACGGGCCGGTCTGATCGCCGCGGCACGCACTCCCGCGCACTATGTCGCCATCATGCCGGTGGATACCCCGGATGTCGGCGCCGACGTGGTCGCCCGGGTGACCACCGCCGCGTTCGCGGCGCCGAGCGGTCTCGCCCGAGCTGTGTTCCATGACGTGCCGGGCCACCCGGTCGTGCTCGCGCACAAGCATTGGAACGGAGTTTACGTTGCAGCCGTGGGAGATTCCGGAGCGCGCACCTATTTGACAGGTAATGACGATATGGTGTGCGTCACGTGCGACGATTTGGCGACGGGCGTCGATCGTGACTTCCCGGCCAGGACCGCACGATGATCGGAGCTGGCTGATGCGCGACATCATCGACGACCTGCTGCGGGTATGGCATTCGGGCCGGACCGGCGGGCTGGCCACCGTGGTGCGCACGAAGGGTTCCGCGGCACTGCCGGTGGGCTCGACAATGCTGGTCGACCCGATGGGTGGCGCGTACGGAGCGATCGCGGCGGGCGGGCTGGAGGAACTCGCCTACGAAGCCGTGCTGCAAGCCGCACGCACCGGCCGTCGCGCGCTGCACCGTTACGGTGCGGCGACCGGCCTGGAGACGGACCCGAACGGCGAGGGCATGATGGACGTCTTCACCGAACCGTTCTCCAGGGTGCACTTCCCCGAATTCCCCGATGTGGCAGCAGAGATCGCCGCCAACCGGAGGGTCACCGTTTTCACGGTGGTGTGGAATTCCGACCCCGACTTGATCGGCCAGCATCTGATCACAGACAAGAAGCACGCCACCGAACTGATCGCGCTTCCGGATGCGGATATGTTCGTCGCCTCCTACGCCCCATCGCCACGGCTGATCATCTTCGGCGCCAATTCGTTCGCCGCCGCTCTCACTGTGCAGGCCGATCTACTCGGGTACCGGGTGACGATCTGCGACTCGCGTCCCAATTTCGCTACACCGGAATCATTTCCGGGCGCCGAGGTCGTCGTCGACTGGCCGCACCGATACCTCAATACGCTGTCCGCGGCGGGGGAAATCGACCGCAGCACCGGCATCGTGCTGCTCGCGCACGACCCCATGTTCGAGATTCCGCTACTCACCGTCGCGCTACGACTACCAGAACTCGGATATCTCGGCGCGATGGGATCCCGTCAGGTGCACGTCCAGCGAATGGAAGACCTGCGGGCGGGCGGGTTCAGCGATGAAGCACTCGCCCGCCTGCATTCACCGGCAGGTTGCGGCCTCGGTGCGCGTACCGCGCCCGAATTCGCGGTCGCGATCGCGGCCGAACTGCTCGCCGCGCGCGCCGCGCAACCCACCCGGCCGCAAGACCCGTACAGCGGCGAAATCCCGGTTACGCCGAAAGCCGCCGTAGGGCTGGGGATCTAGTCCAATGCCCGGATCGGCCGCCACCCGTCGGCCGATTTGGGCGGATGTGGCATGGTTGCGCGGGGCACCTCCTAGCAGTGGGTTTCCCACGCGGCGGGTAGATCATCGGACAATGCCGGTGCGCCCACGATCGCGTCGTCGAGGTCGAAGGCACACCTATTTCAAGCCAGGATTCTCGGCATACAACTCGCGTAGCACGGACAGGTCGAACAACTGCTCGGCCTTGATATCGATGCCCGCAGTACGCAACGCGGCGATATTCTGCTCGATCAGCGTGTCGGTCATCGTGAGCAGGCCATTGGCCACCGTGTCCGCCGACACCACCAGATCATTCTGCGCGCGGGCCTCTTTCGCCTGCTCGACCGGGTCGAGTTTTTGATCCTTGCCGTACACCTCGGCCGCGAGCCTCGCCGACTCGACCGGGTCCGCCACCGCGTCTTTCCAACCCTTGATCTCAGCGGCCAGAAAGGCCTTGAGCTTGTCCCGCTCGGTGTCGATAGTGGACTGCACGACTGTGAACGTCTCGGCGACCAGTGGCAGGTCGAAGTCGGCGAACAGGAAGTGGGTGTTCTGAAAGCCTTTGTCCGCGAGTGTGATCGGCTCGTTTGTCACGAAGCTGACCCATCCGTCGACCTCCCCGCTCGCCAGCGGGGTCGGATCGAACTGAGCAGGCACGATAGTGACATCGCTCGACGTCATTCCGTTGGCGGCGAGCAGCGCGTGGAAGATCAGTTGGTTGGTGTCCTGCACGCCGATCGTGCGGCCCTTCATGTCCGCGGGCGTCTTGATCGGTTTGGCCGCCGAACTGACGATCGCGAACGGGTTCTTCTGGTACGTGGTGCCGATGATCTTCGCGGGCAACCCCTCCAGGATCGCGGGCGCGGTGGTCTGCGGCGCGGACAGTCCGATCCACACTTTTCCGGTGTCCAATCCAGCCTCGACCGAGGTGCTCGCGGCACCACCCGCGACCAGATCGACCGAACCGAAACCGGCATCCTTGAAATAGCCTCTCGTGTCGGCGAAGTACTCACCCGCGAATTCGATGTTCTTCAACCAAGACAGCTGCACCGCGACGGTGCCGTATCGGGAGCCGTCCGGGGTGGACCCGCCCGACGAGCCACCGGGTTCGTTGCCGCAGGCGGCCAGTACTCCGGCACCGCCGAGCGCGGCGCTGGTCAGCGCGGAGAAATGGAGAAACGAGCGTCGGTTCAGGTTCCCGAACGGAGAGCGTTGCGCGGGTGTCATGGGCCGAATCTAAGTCCTATGAGTTTCCATTGCTTTACTTTCACGTTCCGAGGGTTGGTTCACGCGAAAGTTCGCAGCAATCAGCAAACTATCAGTATCGTCCGCCCTCCGGCCCGAACCGCGCGAGCACCAGGTTCTCGATTACCCCAACGACCGCATACAGCAGTACCGAAACAAGGGTGACAATGACGATCGACGCCCACAGTCTGCTGTATTGGAAGGTCGGAATAGCGCGAATCAGGCTGGCGCCGAGACCTGTTCCGCTGCCGAGCCACTCACCGAGCAAGGCGCCGATCAGCGCGCCGGGCACCGAGATTCGCGCGGCCGCCAACACCGACGGCAACGCGGCGGGGACGGCGACCATCCGCAGCCCGGTCCACCGGGACCCGCCGTAGGCCGCCACCAGATCCAGCGCCTGGCGCGGAGCGTTGCGCAGACCCGTCGTGATCATGACCAAGGCCGGGAAGAACACCACGATCGCGGCAAGCACGGTGACCCCGACCAGCCCGCGGCCGAACACCAGCACGATGATCGGGCTCAGCGCGACCAGTGGCACCGAACGCAGCAGCATCGCCACCGGGAGGAAAGTCTGCTCGACCGCCGCGAACGAGACGAACAGCGCCGCGACCGCCAGTGCGGCGAGCATGCCCGCGCCGAATCCGATGGCCGCGTCCCGAAGCGTGATCTGCAAGTCGTCGACGATCGCCTGCCGGGCGGTGCCCGCGGTGGGGGCGGTCACCAGGTAGGTCCAAACATCGCGTGGTGTCTTGCCGACCCGGGGCCCGACCTGAGGGAACGCCTTCAGGAAGACATACCAGATCACCAGCATCAGCAGCAGCGAAGTGAACAGCGGGAACAGGAACCGCCCGACCCGTCGCACCAAGTTCATCGCTCCTCCAGTGCCATGCGGGACACCCGCACCCAGTCGCCACGATAAGGCGCTGCGCAATTTTCCCTCATCGCTGCCCGCATCATGCGGGACACCCGCACCCAGTCGCCACGATAAGGCGCTGCGCAATTTTCCCTCATCGCTGCTCCTGCGCCGTCCACGGAGCCACGAGCCTGGCGATCAGCGCCACCACCGCGTATCCCAGTCCGGCCAGTGCCGCGGCCGCCAGCGCCATGGCCCAGGTGCGCGGCACGTTGTAGGAGGTCTGCGCGGCGGTCAGCGCTACCCCGATGCCGCTGTCCACGCCGCCGAGGTACTCGCCGATGATGGCGCCGAGCACGGCGGACGGCGCGGCAATCTTCAACGCCGCGAAAGTGTTCGGCAGTGCCGAGATCAACCGGACCCGGTACAGCTGCTGCCATCGCCCGCCGCCATAGGCGCGCACCAGGTCCAGGCTGGTCCGGTCGGCCGAGCGCAAGCCGGTGACGGTGCCGACCATCGTCGTGAAGAAGCAGTACATCGCGGCGAGGAACACCGTCGGAGTCCGTCCGCCGAAGACGACCAGGATGATCGGACCGAGCGCGAGCAGCGGCGTGCAATAACTCAGGATCGCCAACTGGGTTGCCAGCGACTCGATACGCGGAACAAGCACGATCACGATGGCCAGGGCAATAGCCAGCCCGTTACCCCAAACGAAGCCCTTCAGCGCACCGAGCGCGGTGATTCGGAAGTTGGGACCGTACAGTCCCCACCCATCGGTGGCCATGGTGTGCAGCACCTGCCATGGGCTGGGGATGGTGCCACCCGCCACGCCGAACGCCGCGAGCAGCCACCACACGGCGACCAATCCGAGTACGCCGAGCATACCGCCGACGCGCTTCACGCCGCGCCTCCCTCGTCACGTCGAACCCACCGAACGAGCGGGTATCGGCGCATCGGCTGGGTCTGCCGGCGGACCCGCTGCCAGCCGTGTTCGCGATGGCGCAGGCGGCGTCGCGAATCAGGTGCGTTCATGCCACACCGCCCTTCCCGAACAGCAACTCCGACAGATAGTCGTGCAACTTGTGGAACTCCGGCGTTCGCATCATCTCGGGCAGCCGCGGGCGCGGCAGGTCGATCTCGACCAGTTCCAGCACCCGGCCCGGCCGCGGGCTCATCACCGCGACGACGTCGGACAGGAACACCGCCTCCGCGATGCCGTGCGTGACCATCAGTGTGGTCGCGGGCTTCTCGGTCCAGATCCGCAGCAACTCCAGATTGAGCCGTTGCCTGGTCATGTCGTCGAGGGCGCCGAACGGTTCGTCGAGCAGCAGCACGGTCGGTTTCACCACCAGTGCCCGCGCGATCGAAACGCGCTGGCGCATACCACCGGACAGCTGCGCGGGTTTCGCCTTCTCGAAGCCGTCGAGTCCGACCAGCCCGATCAGCTCGGCGATCTGTGCCGGGTCGGGCATCATCCCGGCGACCTGCAGCGGCAGCGCGATATTCGACTCCACCGAACGCCACGGCAGCAGCGCCGAATCCTGGAAAGCGATGCCCAATTCGTGGTGACCGCGTAGTTCGGCGGGCGTCTCGCCGTCGATCAGCGCCTTGCCCGCGGTCGGTGTCTCCAGTCCGGCGAGAATGCGCAGCACCGTCGACTTGCCGCACCCGGACGGGCCGAGCAGGGACAGGAACGCACCCTGCTCGGTGTACAGATCCACGGAGTCCAGCGCCTGCACCGTTTTCCGCCCGACCCGGAAGGTCTTGGTCAATCCGCTGACATGAATTCCGGTCCCCCCGGCGGTGCCGCTATCCGTGCTCATGACGGTCACCATAGGAGAAGCCGGTTGCGCCGATATTGCGAATCGGGATGCCAGATCGCGCAATCGTTACGCTTCGCCACCAGCGCCGTGCCGCATGTCGAATCCGGACGAGCCGATTCGGATGAGATCCGCTCCGCCGCTGGTTGCACAGCAGATGAACCCGATCCGTACCCTGCTCGATGCCGAACTGCATGTCGCGGGCTCGCAGATACTGTGGCGCGAAGTGATCGGCAACGGCTTCGGCCTGGCCTCCGCGATCGGCGGCATGCGCAGGAAGGTGTGGGCATGGCCGATCGGCATCGCGGGCAACGCCTTGCTGTTCACAGTGTTCGTCGGCGGGATTTTCCACACGCCGCAGCAGCTGAACATGGCGGGCCAGGCCGGGCGCCAGCTGGTGTTCATCGCGGTCAGCGTCTACGGCTGGTGGAGCTGGTACCGGCACGCGACCAGGGCGAGCGGGCTCGAAAACCGCGGCGTCGATCCGCGTTGGGCCGGCGCGGGCGAACGCATCGCCCTCGTCGCCGCCATGCTCGCCGGCACCGCGGTCTTCGCCCTGCTCTTCGAATGGCTCGACTCCTATGGCCCGTGGGCCGAAGCCTGGATCTTCACCGGGTCGGTCCTGGCCACCTATGGCATGGCGCGCGGGCTCGCGGAGTTCTGGTTGCTCTGGATCGCGGTCGACATCGTCGGTATTCCGCTGCTTGTGCGCGCCGGGTATTACCCGTCGGCCATCCTCTATCTGGTCTACGCCGGCTTCGTCGCCTGGGGGTTCCTGGTCTGGGCGCGCACTATACGGCCGAGCCCCGAGCCGCAGCGACCGCTGGCGTCGGTTCCGGAATAGTCACCGTGGCGATGCGGGCTCGAACTGCTACACCATGTCGACCCGCACCCCGGCCGCACGGATCGCGGCCACCGCCGCTGAATCGGCGTCGGTGTCGGTGACCAGGATCTGCACCTGCTCGATGCCGCAGATCCGGGCCAACGCCGTGCGCTCCAACTTGTCGGCGGTGGCTACCACCATCACATGCCGTGAGCGACGCACCATTTCGGTGGTCACCCCGGCCTCATCGATGTGCCTGCACTGCGCGCCGCCCTCGGCGGAGATCGCGTTCACGCCGAGGATGAGTTCGTCGAGCCGCAGTTGGGCCAGCGCCCGCTCAGCCAGTGGCCCGTGCAGTTCATAGGACTCCCGCCGCGCGACACCGCCGAGGACGATCGTGCGCATGTGCGGCCGCAACACCATCTCACCGGCGATGTTGAGCGCGTTGGTAACGATGGTCAACTGATCGTCGCCGGACATCCCGAGGTCGGTGCGACCGGCCAGCGCCCTGGCCACCGCCGTGGTGGTGGTTCCCCCGTTCATCGCCACCACCGCCCGCGGATCGACAAGGGACGCAGCGTGTTCCGCGATCCGATGTTTGGCCTCACCGCTGGTCTGACGATAGCGAGCGGGCAGGTCATAGGCGACCGTGGTCGCCACGACGCCACCGTGCGTCCTGGTCGCCAGCTGCTGTTCGGCCAAGGCCGTGAAATCGCGGCGCACCGTCGCGGCAGACACACCGAGTCGCTCGGCGGCATCCTCTACCGACAGCCGCCCGGATTCGGCGAGCAGCTCCAGCAGCCGGTTCCATCGTTGCGGTCGATCCGTCGACCCGGTCATCTCACACCCTCCGGGCCGTGCGGACGACCTGCTGTTTCTCGAAGCACGCGAACAATATGACCACAGTCACGGTACCGACCGTAGAGATTCGCCTACGGCGATGCCGAGCCGGGCTTGCGAGCGCATCCGGGAAACGCGGAATACTCCGCAGTGCGGGCCGTTTGCCGCGCCGCGTTCGTGTTACTTGACGCTTCCGGCGGTCAGTCCCGCTACCAACCGTTTCTCGATGAGCGCGAACAACACCACCACCGGAATAATGCCGACCGTGGAAATAGCGAACACGTACTGCCACGCCGTGTCGTACTGACCGACGAACTTGGTCAGCGCCACCGACAGCGGCTGGTTCGCCGGCGTGGTCAACACGACCAGACTGGCGGCGAACTCGTTCCAGCATGCGACCACGACGAAGATGGTCGCGGTGACGATGCCGGGCCAGACCAGCGGCAGACTCACCCGGACCAGCGTTTGCCACCGATTCAACCCATCGAGCAACGCGGCCTCCTCGATCTCCACCGGGACGGCGGCGAAGAAGCTGTGCAGGATCCACACCGCGAACGACAGGTTGAATGCCGCGTTCACCAGGATCATCGCCAGCCAGGTGTCGTTGATGCCCAGCGTGAAGAACTGCCGGATCAGCCCGGTGACCAAAACGGTCGGTTGCAGCATCTGGGTCACCAGCACCAGACCGAGAAAGACCGCGCGCCCCGGAAAGCGATGGCGTGCCGTGTAATACCCGGCCGGAATCGCGACGATCAACACGAGCGCGGTGGCGCAGGCCGAGATGACAACCGTACTCACCAAATTGAACGGCAGTGGTGTCTCCGGGGTGCTCCACATCGTGGCGTAGTTGTCGAGATGCCACTCCCGCGGCAGGTACGTCGGCGGGATACGCAGTATCTCGGCTCTGCTCTTCAGCGAGCCGAGCACCATCACCACGAATGGCAGCAAGAACATCGCGGCGATCACGACGCCGACCGCGGTGAGTTCCCAGCGGCGCCGCCTGGTCCGCGCGCGGGTAACCACCGGCTCCGCCGCCCCGATGTCCTGCTCGATCCGCGCCACATCGGCCGGCGTGGTCATCAGTCCACCTCCTTGGTCGGCCGGACCACCTTCACGTAGATCGCGATGATGACCACGATCAACGCGAAGTTCAGCACACTCATCGCGGCGGCCGTGTCGATCTGTTGATTCTGCCGAATCAGCTTGAAAGTCAGCGTCGTCGTGGTGTCCGCGGAGAAACCCGCGATACTTCCGGTGATGACTTGCAGGATCGGCAGCGAATTGAACGCGTTGATGATGTTGATGATGGTCGCCACCGCGATCGCCGGCCGCAGCTGCGGCAGGGTCAGATGGCGGTAGCGTTGCCACGCGCTCGCGCCGTCGACCCGGCCGGCCTCATCGATTTCGGCCGGAATCGCCTGCAATCCGGCCAGAATCGTGTACGTCGTGAACGGTATGGACACGAACACCGCGACGCAGATGGCCACGAGAAATGCCGGAGTCGGCTGTTTGGTGAAGCCGTACCCCCGGTCCAGCACGCCGATGTCGACCAGGAATCGGTTGGCGATGCCGACGTCCGGGTCGAGCATGTAGTAGAAGATCGTCGTGGTCATCACGACCGACGCCGCCCACGGGATCAGGATCGCCATCCGCACCGCGGTGCGGCCGGGGAAATCCTTGTTCAGGAACTGGGCCAGCGCCGCGGAGAGCAGCAGCGTGATCAGCACGACGCCCACCACCCAGATCACGGTGTGGACCAGGACCGAACCCAGTTCGGAGATCCCGAACAGCGTCCGGAAGTTGCCCAGCCCAGCACTGCCGCGGTCTTGGCCGTAGGCGCTCAAGTTCCTCGTGCTGGTCCACACCATGTAGCAGGCAGGGAAGGCGACGATTGCCGCGATCAGAACCAGCGATGGCCCGATCCACGGCATCGCCGCCAGTATTCCTCTGCGCCGCACGCTATTTCGCGGCTTCCTGGATTCGCTGCAACACCTGGGCGGGATCCGCGCCTTGAGCGATGGTGCCCATCTGCTGGCGGATCGCGCCCTGTGCCGCGGCCCACGCCGCGTTGTTGCTGGGGTAGAACCGAGCTACCGGCAGCGTCGCGGCGAACGCCTTTGTCACCGGGTCGTCCGCGAGCAGGGCGGTCGCGCTGTTGGTGATCGGGATGAAGCCCTCGTGGCGCACGAAGTTCGCGTACACCTCGGCGGAGTAGAAGTAGTCGAGGAATTTCTTGATCGACGCGGTCTTCTTACCGTCCTTCTTGAAGGCCATCAGGTGGTCGGCCACGCCGAGCGTGACCGGCGCACCGGTCTTGGTCGGCGAGGGAGCGGTCGCGTACTGCAGACCCGGGTTCTTCGCGGCGATCTGGCCGATGGTGGGCGGCAGACCCTCGATCATGCCGATCTTGCCCTGAATGAAGGCGTTGATCACGTCTTTGCGATCGGTGGCACCCGGATTCGGCTGGGTCACACCGGCGTCGATCAGCGCGCGCATAGCCTGGACACCCTCTAGATTCTGCGGCGTGTCCACGGTCAGCCGGTCGCCGTCGGCCCAGGATCCGCCCGCACCGAAGGTCCAGATGGATGTCTCGCCCTGGGCCTCCTCGCTACCGAGGGGCAGTCCATAGCCGGACACACCGCCGCCGAGCGCCTGGATCTTCCCGGCCGCTTCGGTCAGTTCGGCCCAGGTCTTCGGCGGTGCGGCGATGCCGGCCTTGGCGAACAATTCGGTGTTGTAGAACAGCGTGCGGGTCGAGGCGAACAGCGGAAGCGCGTATTGCGTTCCGTTCAGCGAGGCGTTCTTCGCGAAGCCGGGCTGGATGTCCGCCAGCACTGCCGGGGAGACGATGTCGGCGGCCTGATACAGCATGCCGTCGCCCGCGAAGCTGGCGTAGGCGTCGATGTTGAGGATATCCGGGGTGGTCGACGTCGACTGCAACTTGGTGCGCACAACGTCGTTGATCGAGTTCCACGATTCCATCTGCAGATTGACGGTGACGCCCGGGTTCTGCTTCTGGAACTCGGCGATGATGCCGTCCCAGAGGGCCTTGGTGCCCGTGGCGCCGTCGCTGTAGGCGGGGGCGAGGAAGTTGATCGTGGTGTCGGAGTCCGCGGCCTCTTTCGAACCGAAACCGCAGGATGAGAGCGCCAGCGCTAGGCCGGTGACCATCGCGACTCCGGCAAGAACGCGGTGGAGTGGTCTTTTCACGAGCAGAACCTTTCAGATTTTCACACCCGGCGCCAGCGAACCGCCGATGATGAGAGGACGTACCGTCCGTGCTGCCAATCTAGCCCGAACGGTGATCACATGTGACCGATTTACTTGTAAATTTGACATGAACGATCACATGGGGTGATCCTGTCCCTGTGCCGATCCCCGCCGAGCCCACCCCAGTGACACATCTGGCCACCGAGGTCGCCACCCAGCCCGACGACTGGGAGCGCGCCGCGTCCATCGCCGCCGACCGCCATGCCGCCCTTCCCCAACCGGGTGAGCGCGTAGCGGTGATCGGTTGTGGCACTTCACTTTTCATGTCTCGGGCGATCGCCGCGCTGCGCGAGGGCGCCGGACACGGGATTACCGACGCCTGGCCCGCGAGCGAGGTGCGCAGCGGTCGAGACTACGACCGCTACCTGGTGATCTGCCGCTCCGGCACCACCACCGAAGTGGTGCGGGCGATGCGGGCCATCCCCACGCACATCCCACGGACCGTTATCTGCTCCAGCCCCGGCACACCCGTCCTCGAGCTGGGCGACCCGATCCTCATCGATCAAGTCGACGAGGAGTCGGTAGTACAGACCCGCTTCGCCACTACCGCCTTGGCGATCCTGCGCCGGCATCTGGGACACGACCTCGACCCGGTGATCGCGCAGGCGCGCGCGGTGCTCGCGCAAGACCCCGCAACATCACTCGCCGAGGTGCGCGGGGCCGAGCAGATCAGTTTCGTCGGCATGGGGTTTGCGGCGGCCATCGCCGACGAGGCGGCGCTCAAACTGCGCGAATCCTGCCAGTCCTGGACCGAGGCGTACCTGGCGACCGAGTACCGGCACGGCCCGATCAGCATCTCCGCCCCGGGCCGCGCGGTCTGGGGCTTCGGGCCGCTGCCGCCGAATTTCGCCGACGATGTCGCCGCCACCGGCGCGCACCTGGAACATCGCGCCATCGACCCGATGGCCGACCTGGTGCGCGTGCACCAGCTCTGCGTACTGCGCTCGGCCGATCTCGGTCTCGACCCCGACCATCCGCGCGGACTGAACCGCTCCGTGCTGCTCGAGCCGTGACGGCGCGGTGCGCGTGGCGCCGGGTAGTAACTCCCGAGCCCGGGCCGCGCGGTCCGCGCCGAGAGCTGCCGTGCGGTTCATGACGGGAGCTACTGTGCCGAGCATGGGAACCCCACCGCTGGAGCCGCCGACCCCCTCCGGCACGATCAGATCCGACTCGCCCAGCCCGGCCGATCTCATGCACGGCGCCAACCAGACGAACGCGATGTCCACGACAACACCGGGTACGGCCGCGACAGCGTCGCGACCGGTCGTGCCACTGCCCGACGACGCGTTGGCGCTCGGCCTGGATGTCGGTGGGACCACCATCAAAGGCGAGATCACGGATATCTCGGGCACAGTGCTCGCGACGGGAACCGTCGCCACCCCGTGGGGCGAGGCCGCCTTCGACGCGATGGCCGAACTCGGTGATCGATTGCTCGCCGAACTGTCCGGAGTACAGCGCCGCCTGGTCGGCCGCGCGGCAGTGGTGCTGCCCGGCCTTGTCGATACCGCGAACTCGATCGCGGTGTTCAGCAGCAACGTCGGATGGCGCGATGTGCACCTCGGCGATCGGTTCACCCGACGCTGGGACATCCCGGTCCTACTCGAACACGATGTCACCGTTGCGGGCTGGGCCGAATCGCGGTTCGGGGCCGGCAGCGGACACGACAACGTGTGCGTGCTCATTCTCGGCACCGGCATCTCCGGCACGCTCACCGTGGGCGGGCGACTCGTGCGCAGCCATTACGGGCAAGTAGGCGAGTACGGTCACGTGCCGGTCCGGCGGGCGGACGGAGTGCCCTGCCCCTGCGGCAATATCGGCTGCGTGGAGACCGTGGCGTCCGGTGCGGCGATGTCACGCACCTACACTCGTCGCACCGGGCGCGAAATATCCGGCGCCGCGGAAATTTTCGCGTTGATCGCTTCCGATCCGGACGCGGCGGCCGTGGTCGAGGACGCCGTGGACGCCTTGGCCGACGGCCTGGTCGGCATGGTGCACGCCACCTGTCCCGAACTGATCGTCCTCGGCGGTGGGCTCGCCGGGGCAGGCGCCGCTCTCACCGAGCCGCTACACCGAGCATTGACCGATCGGCTACGCCTGGTTCCCGCACCGCGAGTCGTGCTCGGCGAGTACGGTGTCCGCGCGGGTCTGGCGGGCGCCGCGCTGTTCGCACGACAGGGGACTCTCGAGTGACGCCGACGATTCGTGGGCGCATCGTGTCGACGAGTTCGATGCTGGACGACGGCGTGGTATCGATAGCCGGCGAGCGCATCACTGCGGTGCGGTCGTTCGCGCAATGGCGCGCCGCGCATCCGGATGCACCGGAGCCGCCGTTCGCTGGAATCGTGCTGCCCGGGCTGGTGGACATTCACAATCACGGCGGATTCGGGTATCGGTTCGACACCGTGGACCGTGCGCACGCGCGGGCCGCAGCACAGGCCCACCACGCCCATGGGTCGACCACCGTGGTGGCGGGCGTGGTCACCGCGGCCGCGGCGGACATGGTGGCGCAAACCGCCGTACTGCGGGAATTGGCCGAGGAAGGGGTGCTCGGCGGCATTCACCTCGAGGGTCCCTTCTTGTCGGAGGCCCGGTGCGGGGCGCAAGATCCGCAGTTTCTACGCGACCCCGACCTCGAGCTGACGAACCGACTTGTGTCCGCCGCGGGCGCACAGCTGCGCGTGATGACAATGGCACCGGAACTACCCGGCTATGCCGCTGTCGCACGCCGACTGGCCGACCACGACGTGGTGGTCGCGCTGGGCCACAGCGACGCCGATTACGCGTCGTTCCGAAAGGCATTGCGTCCCCATGGCTTCGGCAGTCTGGTCACGCACTTGGCGAATGGGATGGCGCCGCTGCACCACCGCGATCCCGGTCCGGTCGGCGCGAGTCTGGTCGCGGCGGCGGAAGGGCACGCATTCGTGGAATTGATCGGTGACGGCGTGCACGTCGATCCCGGCTTCGCCGCGCTCGCGTTCGCGACCGCGCCGGGGCGGGTCGCGTTGGTCACCGATGCCATGCAGGCGGCGGGGCTCGCGGACGGCGAGTACCAGCTCGGCCCGCGGTCGGTCACGGTGCGCGACGGGGTGGCCCGAATCGCCAACGGTTCGATCGCCGGCGGCGTCAGCACACTGTTGCAGTGCGTGGCGCGAGCAGTACACGATTCCGGTGTTCCGCTGCGGACCGCGGTGGCGGCCGCCACCTCGACCCCCGCCACGGCGCTCGGACTGGCCGATGTCGGTGACCTACAGGCCGAGTATTTCGCCGACGTAGTGACCGTCGATGACAGTCTCCGGTTGCGCCGGGTGCTCAGACGTGGACAGTGGGTGTCGTGATCCTTACCGTGACAATGAATCCCGCGTACGACATGACCTACCGGGTCGAACGGTTCGAACGCGGACAGGCCCACCGGGTCCGTTCGGTGGAGCAGCGCATCGGCGGCAAGGGCATCAACGTGACCAGAGTGCTCAATCAGCTCGGCAAATACGCCAGGGCGACCGGGTTCTCCGACTACGCCTTCGCAGCCGCCGCCGAGTTGGAAATGCCGGTCGACTTCGTGCACGCACTGCCCTGGGTGCGCCGTACGGTGGTGATCAGTGAGTCCGAGGACGGCACCGCCACCGCTCTGTGGGAGCCGGGCGCTCGCGTGTCCAATCCGCATGCCGCCGAACAGTTGGCGGTGCGCGTCGCAGGTCTGCTGCCCGATATCGATGGCCTGGTCATCTCCGGATCTTTACCCGGCGGCATCGAACCCTCGCTTCCCGCCGAGATCGCGCGGACCGCGATCGCGGCCGATGTGCCCACCATCTGCGATGTCGACGGCGAGGCATTGCGCTTGGCCACCGAGGTGCCGGGGATCGTGCTCATGCCGAACGGGACGGAACTGCGGCGTCTCACCGGCATGACACCGAAGACCGAGCATGAGGTCGTGGCCGCCGCCTATCCGCTCATCGATCGCGGTGTGCGCGCGGTCATCGCCACGCGCGGCGCGGAAGGCATGGTCCTGGTCACCGCCGATGGCGCCTGGTCGGCCGTCCTACCTGAGCCGCTCGCCGGAAATCCCACCGGTGCGGGTGATTCCGCCACCGCCGCGGTAATCGCCGCCCTCTCCGAGGAACCCGACCCGGACTGGCCCGCCATCCTCACCGACGCGGTCGCCACCTCCGCGGCCTCCGTCGTCATCCCGGTCGCCGGCGAGTTCGATCGATGCCTGCGCGCCAACGTCGCTCCCACGGTCCGAGTCGAGCAATTGGACCTCCCGACCCCGCAGGACACCGCACCATGATCGCCGACAGCGCCGAGGCGATCGGTGCGCGCCGTCGTCCCCGCGGCCGGGCCGGTGGCGGGCGCACCCGAGACATCGAATCCGATTACACCGCACCCGATGACCGCCCTCGAATCACTCCCTTTCAGGGCGTCCGCGGCAAGCATGGCGATCCCACCGAAGCCGAGCGGCCGAGGAGCCGCGCGCTATGCCACTGACCGCGGTTCCCGATCTGATCGAAACAGCGCGCCCGGGTGGGCTCGGTGCGTTCAACGTGATCACCCTGGAACATGCCGAGGCTATTGCGGCGGCCGCGGAGTCGACGCACAAGCCGGTGGTATTGCAGCTCTCGGAGAACACGGTGAACTACCACGGTGGCATCGCCCCGCTCGCGCTGGCCTGCCTGCACATCGCCGCCGAAAGCCGCGCCGCCGTCGCCGTCCATCTCGACCATGCCACCACATTCGAATTGATCAGCACTGCAGTCGATCTCGGCATCCAATCGGTCATGTACGACGGTTCGACCCTCGACTACGCGAACAACGTCACGGCTACCGCCGCCATCGCCCGCTGGTGCCATGATCGCGACGTGCATATCGAGGCCGAACTCGGCGAGGTCGGCGGCAAAGACGGCGCCCACGCCCTCGGCGTTCGCACCGATCCCGACGAGGCCGCCGAATTCGTGACCGCCACCGGCATCGACGCCCTGGCGGTCGCCGTAGGTTCCTCGCATGCGATGCACACCCGCACCGCGGAACTCGACAACGACCTGATATCCCGCCTGGCGGCGAGCGTTCCGGTTCCGCTGGTCCTGCACGGGTCTTCCGGCGTCCCCGACAAGGGCCTGCGCGCCGCCGTCGACCACGGCATGCGCAAAATAAACATCGCCACCCGCCTCAACGTGCTGATGACCGCCGCCATCGGCACCACCCTCGCCGACAACCCCACCCTGTCCGACCCCCGCGAATACCTCGGCCCCGCACGATCTGCCATCCAGTCGGAAGTCGAGCGTTTCCTGCGCCTCCTCGCCTGAGGCGAGGCATCCGACGTGACGAGGGAGCCTGCTCCGATTCACCGTGGTATTCGCCATGAAGCGCAGCAAGCGCTGGTCTTCTCGTCTCGCCACAGCCAGGTCATCCGGTGGCCGGTTGCGGCCGGCGGCGCGAGCGAGGGAGTCAGCGCCGCCGGCCGGCGGGAGGTGGATCAGGGCAGTTGTCCACCGGTAGTGCAGTCGGAGCCGATCGCTTCGCACCGACGGAGCCAGCCTCGCCCGCCCACCTGAGTAAGCGTTTCAACCACGCTGAGAGTCAGCTGGGAACCGCCGGGACCGCGACCGGTGGAGCGGCGACCGCCGGGGGCGAAGCGGAGTCCGGCTACGAAAACTCAGCCGCCCGAATGGCCGTCGTGAATGCCGACCACTGGGTCGACGTGACCATCAGAACCGGCCGGATTGCGGGAAGGCTGGCAAACTTACTGTCACGGACGAGGACCCGCTCACCGTCGAAGCACACCTCGACGCAGGTCTGGCTGTCATTGGAGTACGAGGATTTGAACCAACCGGCGCTGCTCACCCGGTCGACTGTAATCCAGCCGCGGTCTCCCGGATCAGTGCCAAGGACTCGGCCCGAGGCAGCGCCGCCGACCGCGCTCGCTCGAAGACGAAACCCAAGTCACGCACTGTGGTGTCCTTTCGGCTGTCACCATCAACCATGATCTGGCCGAATACCGCCGATTCGTGCCAGGCCAGCGTCGGCAACCGAGGGCTGGCGAAATCCAGCAAATGGTAAGTGGCGCTTGCCGGAACACTGTCCGCGACCGTGAACGGGATGACCCGCACGTCGAGAGAGGCCGGTTGCGATTCCAGGAGATCGGCCAGGTGGAGAAGTTGTCGCCGCAGCACGCCGGGACCGCCTATCTGCTGACGCAGCGCGGCTTCACCGATCACCGCCCGCAGTGCGACCGGACTGTCGCCCACCAACCTTTGCTGCCGGTGAAGTCTCGCGTCGACACGCTGATCGACCTCGATCGCCGGTACTGTCGCTCCCGCCGAGAGCATCAGTGCCCGAATGAACTCCTCGCCTTGCAGAAGGCCCGGCATCATGACGCTTTCGTAGGTTCGGATCGATTCCGCTCCCCACTCCATTCCGTAGTAGCGCAGGATCTCCTCACCGAACAACGCCGAATATCGGCTCCACCAGCCACGTCCTTTGGCAGTCTCACGCAGCGCGAGCAATTCGCGCTGTTCACTCGGATCGATCTCGAGGATGTCGAGCAACTGTTCGAGTTTGGCCTTCGGAAGCAAGTTGCGCTCGTTCTCGATATGCGACCAGTACGCGGCCGATACCTCGAGCGCCCTGGTGAGCGAAGCGGCGCCGATCCCCAACTCCAGCCGTCGCTGCCGAAGCCGAAGTGCCAGCTCCCAACGCGCAACCGCAGGTGATGGGGCCATGCCTCGCACAATACCGCCGCCGACAACGACGACAGGCGACAGGCGACAGGCGACAGTGACGACCAGCCGAGAAAGACGCGGCGCACTTCACTTCCATATCTTGACTTGTATACTTTACAATATTCGAGTTCGACTGTCGCACATCACAAGCGGGGGCTCCGCGGCCCGCTCGACGGATCGGGGGGTTCTGGTGTCGGTGCACGTCATCGACCGGGCTTGGATGGTCAGTGATCGGACGCCGCATCAGGCCCGGCGAGTCAGTGAAGACGCATGGGTGGTGTCGTATCTGCGCGGTCGGATGTTGACCACCGAGCAAGCGACGGCGGCGATCCAAGCGGCCGAGGCGGTTTCACTGATGCAAGAGCTCGCCAGCCGGATGGGGCTCACCGCGCTGGAGGCCTTCGGCTTGGCCGTGATCGAAACACCGTGGAATACCGGGCCGTCCCCACGGCGGCACCGATTTCCGCGACCAGGTGGGCGGCATCGTCGATGACTTCGGCTCGCGCTCGCCGTCCGGAAAACCATACGATCCAGGGGGTCACCGCAGTGGAACCGCTGCCGTCCAAAGAACGTGTCTTGCAAGCCTGTCGCGTCGCGCCACACGGCGACCATCCGGTCCTGGAGTCCGCGCACCTACTCGCCGTGCTGCACGGGCGACGGCTGCACACCGAGTCGGTCGAGCGCAACGATATCGACCAGCAACGAGCGCGAATCGTTCTGAGTATCGACCGTTGGATCGCCACCGAGGTGCCACTCCCGCATGGCGGCGCTCATATGCACACCGAAACCGTGGGAACGGTGGTCGACCGCCTCGCCCAATTCTCGCGGAGCGCGCACGAACTCCTCACGGTCGCACCCGAATGGGCCGTCCACGACGCGTGGGAACGTCTCGCCGAACTCGCACTCGGTTACGAAGACCTCGCCTATGAAGTCTCAGTGGGTCTGCGCCGGCTCCCGTATCTGAGCGGACCCCGACGTCACCGATGAACCGCAGGGCAGGACGAGCCGAGTACACCGTGGGACTACGTCCCGCCACCTACGCCCGGCCGCGCAGTTCGTCGTATGGGTAGGCCGCGACGGCGATATACCGATCACGCGCTGCACCGGTCGGTGTTCGAAAAGCAGGGGCGTGCATGGTCAACAATGTCGGTCAGGTGCTGCGAGATGCGCTTACCTTCAGCAAAAGCGCATTGGTAGACGGCGCCACCATGATTCAGAGGGTGTACCGGAGTCCGCTCCGTCTGGTTCGCGACATATCGACGGGGTGAGCCAGGAAGGCACTACTCCGCCTGAACTAATCCTCGGTCGGGTCCGGCCAGGCGTGGGTTTCCAGACGAGTGCGCACGCGAGTCACATCCGCTTCGGACGGCATGCTGTTGGTGATCCTGGTGATCATCACCTGGATGTCGATCTTGTCGGTGTGCAGGTCGCCGGACCCGGCCAACTCGGTGGCGATCCGAGCGACCTCCTGGTCGGAGAGACGGCGGCGTAGCAGGGCCAGCAGCGGAATGTAGTCGGATTCCGGGACACCGTCCGGATATCCGGCCCGCAGCCATTCGATGATGGCGTTCAGGAAAGGTGGCATCGGCCGACGCTTTTCGTTCAGTCGGAGTCGGCGGAAAGCGCGGCCAGTGGCCAGCCGCCCGCCGCCAGACGGGAAGCGACGCGAGCGATGTCGCGGTCGTTCGGTTGCTCCTTCACAAACCGGCCGATCGCCGCCTCGATGTCCGCGTGGGTGAACATGCTGTCGGGGTTCGACACCACCATTTTTTCGGCGATCGCCACCACCTCGTAGTCGGTAAGGTGGCGGTGCAGCACCGCGAACACGGCGACATAGTCCGCGTGCGGAATCCCCTGCGGGTAGCCGGCGCGCAGCCAGCCGACGATCTTGCCGAGCAGGGTCCACCGTAACTGCGCGGGTTTCACTTGGTCGGTCACTCTTCGCCTCTCATACATATCCGAACAGATGTATGCCGAACCTGGCCGCGATGAATGCCCGTGCGGTGTAGAGAATGCCGGCGACGATCACTGCCACCACCAGCACGAGGCACACCAGCGCGACCGCCAGCGCCGGGTAGTTGCGCCGCACCCCGCCGCCGTCCGCGCCGACCGCTTCCGATGCCGACCAGGCCCGCACACCGATCGCGAAAATCGTCGGCAGCCCTGCCCCGAGCAGCAGCCCAACCGCCGTCACCTTCCACAGCGCATTCAGATTCGTGACGAGTATGTGCACGTCGTCGCCCTCCTAGACCTGTGCCGAACGAGACGTCGAGCCGGATTCCTTCGACTGCCCACCCTCGACCGGTTCTTTCGCACGCCCCGGCGTATCAGGTGCGGCACTCGGCGTATCGGTCGGCCACTCGTTGACGTTTCCGGTGTGCACCGGATTGCGCCGCGACCGGAGATACATCAGAGCCGACAGCGTGATCAGGATGCCGAACACCACGAGCACGCCGGCCAGCCCACCGATGAAATACGCGATAGTCCAGCAGATCGCTCCCGCGACGCCGGCCAGCGGCAGGGTGAGCAGCCATGCGACCACCATCCGCCCCATCACGCTCCACCGCACCTCGGCGCCCTTGCCGAGCCCGGTACCGAGGACCGCGCCGGTGGCGGTCTGTGTGGTCGACAACGGCAGGCCGAGAGCGGAGGAGGTGAGAATAATCGCCGCTGACGCGGATTCTGCGGCGAGACCCTGTGGCGAATCGATTTCGACCAGCCCCTTGCCCAAGGTCCGGATAATCCGCCATCCCCCGAGGTAAGTACCCGCCGCGATGGCGACAGCACACGCGGCCATCACCCACAGCGGCATCTCGTCGTTCTTGGTGAGGGTCCCGTGCGCGACGAGCGCGAGGAAGATCACGCCCATCGTCTTCTGCGCGTCGTTGGTGCCGTGCGCCAGGGAGACCAGCGAGGCGGAGCCGATCTGGCCCCAGCGGAAGCCTTCGGTGACCTTGCCCTGGTCGGAGTTACGGACAATCCGGTAAATCAACCAGGTTCCGGACGCCGAGACAAGCGCGGCGACGACCGGAGACAGAACGGCTGGAAGAATGATCTTGATGATCACACCGTCCGCGCCGGACGCCCAGATCACACCGCTCCAGCCGAGCGCGGCGAGCGTCGCGCCGATCAGACCGCCGAACAGCGCGTGGGAGGAACTCGACGGCAGGCCGAACAGCCAGGTCAGCAGATTCCATAAGATGCCGCCGACCAGTCCGGCGAACACGATGATCAACAACGCGTGGCCCGACACCGCATCGAGACGGACGATGCCCTTCGCCACGGTGGCCGCGACTGCCACCGACAGAAAGGCACCGACCAGGTTCAACACCGCCGACAGCGCGACTGCGGCACGCGGCTTGAGCGCACCGGTGGCGATCGACGTCGCCATGGCATTGGCGGTGTCATGGAAGCCATTGGTGAAATCGAATGCGAGTGCCGTGACGATCACGATCAGGAGAACCAGTAATTCGGCGGTCACGCTTCTAGTGTGCGGTACCGGCCGACATCATGGGCATGCGGTTGCTGTCAGTTGCGCGTCCGAGATGCGATAGCGTGGATGTTGTCCTATCTCAGCCGAATCGCGTGCATCCCGGTGTGACCGGCCTGCCCGCGAAGCGATCATCGATCCAGGCATTCGCATCGGGAATGCCACTGGAACTGGCGATGAAGTGTTCACCGGGATACACCTTGAATTCGACCGGTGTCCCGCCACCACACCACTGCGCGTACAGGTTCTCGGCCCCGGCTATCGGCACCCACTGATCATGCGTGGCGTGGTAGAGGAACACCGGCACATTCGGCGCGGTCGCACCGAGGCGATTGGCGGTGAGGATCTCCCTGACCATCGGCAACTCGGTGGGCGCGCCGACATCGGTGAGCGCCTGCACCGGGATCGGCGCGACGAGGCCGATGAACTCCTCCGCCGGCATACATATGTCTTTACCGATCTGGGCCAAGCGCCAGCCGTTGTCGTTCATCAGATCGAGCATTTCCGGATACTCCCGCGCCAGCCCGAGCGTCGCGGCCAGAAAGACCCCGCCGGCGGCGTTGCGGCCGTTCATGGTGTCCAGCAGCATGCCGAAGTCGGCGGGGACGCCGCCGAACGCCGCGCCGACGAGATTCACCTCGGGCGCGTACTCCGATGCCAGTTCAGCAGCCCACCCGGTGGCAATGGCGCCACCGGAGTAGCCCGTCACCACCGTCGGCGCGTCGGGACGCAATCCGAGTTCTGGCGCACGGATCACGGCCTTGATCGCGTCGAGCACCGCGTGACCGGCCATGCGGCCCGCGCCGTAGGCCTGTCGTGGGCCTTGGTGGTCCGGAACGACCACGGCGTAACCCTTGGAAAGGGGAATCTGCGCGGCCCACAGCATGGTGGATACTTCCGATTTCAGTTCATAGGACGGCGCGCATTTGTGCCCGAGCGAGTCGATCGCGGCGTCGAACGACAGCAGCGGGCGCGGACCGGGTCCGGGCCACGGCGCGGTCGGCATGAGCAGCGTCGCGACCACTGGCGCCGGGCGGCCCTTGGCATCGGTGGACCGGATCAGCAGTTCGGTCGAGACCAGCGGAAAGAGGGTCAGACCGGTGCCGCTCGGGCGGGTGGCAAGAACAGTTCCCGTCCGCCTGCCTTCGAAGTCCGGCGGCGGCGTGTAGAACGGATCACCCAACGGGGTCGGCAGAATTCCGAGGTATTCGCGTGACGGCGAAAGAAATTGCTCGACCGGATTCGCCTGAGCCGATGTCCCGGACACAGCACTGACCGCAAGGGCACCGACGAGCGCCGATACCCCGAGGTAACGCACGCGAAGCAGCCACCGCACCATCGCACCCACTTGCTGATCCCTGTCCGTCCCGAGGAAAGAACATTGCCGAACCACCACAGGTGTCGAGTATCCGACGGGCTCATACTGACAGCGCGCACCGATTTCGCACGCCACACACGCCGACGTCGGGCCGATGAATCATTCCTTACGATCACGGCAGCAGTGAACGCACCGCATCGATGGTGTCGGCCTCGGCGGGATCCTTGTCCGGCCGATAGCGCACCACTCGGGCGAATCGCAGCGCCACACCACCGGGATAGCGCGGGCTGACCTGGACCCCGTCCAGAGCGATCTCGACGACGAGTTCCGGCCGCAGATACATGGTGGATTGGTCGCGAGATCGCTCGTGGCGCGGGAATTCGGCTGTCTGCCACCGCAGCAGCGCGTCGGTGAGGCCCTTGAAAGTCTTGCCGACCATCACCGGATCGCCGGTTTCCGGGTCGCGCGCGCCCAGATGCAGATTCGACAAATATCCGGCGCGGCGACCATAACCCCACTCCGCGCCGAGCACGATCAGATCGAGGGTGTGGGTCGGCTTGATCTTCTGCCAGGTTCGCCCACGCCTACCCGCCGCATACGGCGCGGTCAGCGACTTGATCATGACACCTTCATGCCCGGCTGCGAGCGCACCGTCGAAGTATTCCGCGGCAACCTCGGCATCCGGCGCGATCAGCGCGGGAATGCTGTGCGCACCGGCCACCGTCGTGAGCGCGGCGCGGCGCTCGGACAGTGGGGCATCGAGCAGGTCCCGGCCGTCCAGGTACAGACAGTCGAAGAAGTACGGATGCAACAACAACTCCCGGGTAGAACTCACCTCGGCGAACCGACTCATGGTCTCTTGGAACGGGCGTGGCCGCCCGGAGTCGGTGAGCGCGAGCGTTTCTCCGTCCAGTACCACGCTCGTACAGTCCAGCCCCGCGACCAAGTCCACCAGTTCCGGCACACCCGCGGTGATCTCGCGCAGCGTCCTGGTGAACACCCGCACCTGGTCACCATTCCGATGCACCTGGATGCGGGCGCCGTCCATTTTGTGCTCGACGCTCACCGCCCCGTCGAATTCGGCCAGCGCTTCATCGAGCGACGCGCCGGGCGAGGCGAGCATGGGCTGGATCGGACGACCGACTTCCAACCGGAACTCGGCCAATGCCTCGGCTCCGCCGGTGAGTGCGGCTTCGGCGGTGACCGGCAGCTGACCGGAGAGCATGTAGGCCCTGCGCACCAGATCCGGCGGTACGTCGGCGGCAGCGGCCACGGCTTCGGCGACGATCGCGACCAGTGCGCCCTGACGTAGCTCCCCGGTGAGTAGGCGCAGCAGAAAGCCCTGTTCATCGTGGGTCGCGGCAGACCAGAGTGCCGCGAGCTGTTCTTTGCGACGAGCCGTCGATCCGGGACCGGAGGTTTCAGCGAGATCGCCCAGCGCGGAATCAACCGCCGAAACCGTCAGCGTCGCAACGACTGCCGACGCGCCGTCCAGCACGGCAAGCGTGCGCCAGCCCGCCCCGATCCGCCCCTGCGGCAGTTCGCCGGATAGCCAGGCGACCACCGGCGCCAGTTCCCCCGGTGCGGCCGACGTCAGTAACCGGGCCAACGTGGCGATCTTCGTCTTGCGCGACCTCGTCGCACGAACGGTCCCCGAGACCTCGACCACATCCGAGAACAACACCTGTCGACGGTAACCCGAGGGTGTGACACATTGCTCGGATCAGCTGCTAATTCCCCATTGGCGAGTGTGCAAAAGCCGCCATAAACTGGGCGTATGGCCAAGACTTACGTCGGTGCGCGGCTGCGCCAGCTGCGCACCGAACGAGGGCTGAGCCAGGTCTCGCTCGCTCAGAAGCTGGAGATCTCGGCGAGCTACCTCAACCAGATCGAACACGACGTACGCCCGCTCACCGTGCCGGTACTACTGAAGATCAGCGAGGTGTTCGGCGTCGACGCGACGTTCTTCTCCACCCAGGACGACACCCGGCTCATCGCCGAACTCCAGGAGGTCGTGATGGACCAGGAGTTGGGCATCGAGGCCGACACCCAAGAGATCGCGGACATGGTCTCCGCGCACCCGAGCATGGCCCGAGCGCTGGTCAATATGCACAACCGCTACCGCAACACCTCCGCACAACTGGCCGCCGCCACCGAGGACCGATTCGCCGACGGCGCGGGCAGCGCGGCGATCAGCAAGCCGCACGAGGAAGTGCGCGACTACTTCTACCAGCGGCAGAACTACATCCACGAATTGGACACAGCCGCGGAGGAACTCACCGCACGCATCCGATTCCACGGTGGCGATGTGCACAGCGAGATCGCCAGGGTACTGCGCGCGCACGACGTGCGGATCGTCGAACGCATCGACCTCGGCGAGGGCGTGCTGCACCGCTACGACCCGCAGACCCAGTACCTGGAGATCGCACCGCACCTCTCTGGCGGGCAGCGCACCTTCAAGCTGGCCGCCGAGCTGGCCTATTTCGAGTGCGGCACGCTGCTGGAAAGGCTGGTCGAGGAGGGAAATTTCGCGTCCGACGACGCCCGTAAACTGGCCATGCTCGGCTTGGCGAACTACTTCGCCGCGGCGACGGTGCTGCCGTATACGCATTTCCACGAGGTCGCCGAGGATTTCCGCTACGACATCGAGCGGCTGTCGGCGTTCTTCACCCAAAGTTATGAGACCATCTGCCACCGGCTGTCCACCCTGCAGCGGCCGACACTGCGTGGCGTGCCGTTCTCCTTCGTCCGGGTCGACCGTGCGGGCAATATGTCGAAGCGTCAGTCCGCCACCGGTTTCCACTTCTCCTCGAGCGGCGGCACGTGCCCGCTGTGGAACGTCTATGAGACCTTCGCCTACCCCGGCAAGATCATGACGCAGATCGCCCAGATGCCCGACGGCCGCAAGTACCTGTGGGTGGCCCGTACGGTGGAGCGCCGCGCCACCCGCTTCGGCCAGCCGAGTAAGACGTTCGCTATCGGCCTCGGCTGCGAACTGCGACACGCGGGCCGCGTGATCTACGCCGACGGCATCGATCTCGACGAAGTGCAGGCGACGCCAATCGGCGCGGGATGCCGGGTCTGCGAGCGCGCCAACTGTCCGCAACGCGCGTTTCCGCCGCTGGGCAAGGTTCTCGACATCAGCGAGCACCGGAGTTCGGTGTCGCCGTACGTGCTGAAGTAGCGGCCGCGCGACCATGACCGGGAGCGCGCCCGCGCGGCGCGAGTAGTTCACCAGAGCCCTCGACCACGCCGGTCGATTCGACACCGCTGTACGCCCCGACCAGCACCGCCATGGCGTACTGAACGCCGATCCGGTCAACAGGGCTGCCCGCGCGGGACGAACCTGCAAAACCAACTAGTTGGTTTATGGAGATGGTAGAGTATAGACCATGGTGGCCACCATGAGACGTAGCGACGCGACCAAGCAGGCCCTCCTGCGTGCCGCGCGCGACGAATTCGCGCGGTATGGCCTGGCCGGCGCACGAGTAGACCGCATCGCGGAAGCGGCGGGCGTGAACAAAGAGCGCATCTATGGCCTGTTCGGCAGCAAAGACAAGCTGTTCGACGTCATCCTCCTCGAGGCCATGCGCGAATTCCGCGAGGTGGTCGAGCCAATGGCCGACACCGAACCCGGCGCCTACGTCGGCAAGCTGTTCGACTATCACCGGCACAACCCGCAACTGTTACGGCTGTTGCTCTGGGAGGCGCTGCACCGTGGTGCGGACGTGCACGATATCGACGGATGGCACGCCGAGCACCATGTGCGCACATTCGACCCTGCCCAAGCGCAATTCGATGTCGACTCCGGTCGCGCGGGCCGCCTACTGCTCGCACTGTGCGGACTGGCCAACTGGTCGCACGCGGTGCCGCAGACCACCCAACTGCTGCTCGGTGCGGCCGCCGCGCAGGACAAGGACGCCACCCGCGAGTTCATGATGGAATTCGCGCGGGCTGCACTGCACCGCGACGCGCCTGCGGACGAGGGTCGAGCACCGCTCCCGGAAGCCGGACTGATCAAGGACTTGACCAGAGACGACATGTCCGTGGTGGACCAGGCGGCGCACCGTCTTCGGGATGCTCGAGCGGCCGCCGAATCGGCCCGCACCGAACTCGCCGACGCCCTGCGCACCGCACACGCGGCCGGCGCCAGCGCCAACCAACTCTCCCGACAAGTCTCGGGCATCCTCTCCCGGCCTGTCGTCCTCAGACTTCTCGCACCCCCGACGTCTGACCTGCCCTCGACTATGCCGAACCCCCTTCGGCCGGTGGATGGACATCATCGACAGTAACGACGCGAGTGCGGGACACCCCCTGGCCACGGCACACATGCCTGTGCTGCGATCTCAGCCGGTCGGAACGACTTCGACAGTCATTCAGGGACAGGTCGTGCCAGAAGGCCCACTCCTCGCCCATTCGCCGCATGACTTTCGACGAACTTTGCGGCCACACCCCCGGACGCTGTCTCGTCCAGGTCCCTGGGTGTCCAGTGCGTTGATCACGAATGTTCGCGGTGTCGACCGGAAGTAGCCTCGGGGGATGTCTGAGGATGATTTCGAGATCAGATTGACGCGGGATCAAGCGTTGGTGTTGTCCGACTGGCTCGACCGCATGATGGGTACGGCAGAGTTCGACGGTCTTGTGAGCTAGGAGCGTGCGGTGTGGTCGCCGCTGCATCGGATCGCCGGGACGCTGGACACATCGCTGTCGGAGATCTTCATGCCGGACTACTCCGCCCGTCTGGATTCCGCTCGAGAACGGCTACTGAGCATGCTTGGCGAGGCCAGTCGGCCGGTGGACGAGCCTGGAGGAGAACCGCCGCCATCAACGACAAGTTCAGAAACCTTCGGGGTGCTGGGACAGCCAACCCGCGTGCCGGTGCATGAGCGTGTCACGTTCGGCGGCAGTGCGCAGCAAAACATCCGTGCCGCCGTCGTAGGGATGGTGAATCCGCTCCAAGGCCAGGTCAGCGATCATGACCCCTGCGGTGGCGTCGTCGGCTACGGCGCGCAGAAGGTCATCTACAGCGCCGTGCTGCCAGGGGACCCGGCTGACGAACAGGTGGGTGTAGGAGATGAACTCGGCGTCGGTCTCGGTCGGGTCATTGCAGACCGAGGTCCAGTAGCGGGCATCGGGATGCCACTGTGCGTGGTCATCGGGTCGTGCGCCCGGCTCAGGACGGTTGGACCAGTCGGAGGTGATGAGGTAGATCTCTTGCCCGGTGAACAACTCGTCCAGGACCGTGTTGTACCGGTCGAGCACGATGCCGTACTCGTCAGCAGTTTCTGGGTAGCGCTTCGACCGAGGCAGGCTATGGAACCGCACCCATCGATCCCGATAGGCATGCTTCAGCTCATCAGCCAACGGGGGACACCGCGGCCACCGTCGTTGCCAGAGTCCCAACAGATCGTCGCTACGCATCCGATCACAGTATCCGCAGGTGAGTGCGTTGACCACGGACTTTTGCTGGTCAAGCGGCGGTCGTGTGAGTTCGTGGCCGGCCCCAGCGTTGCTGGCGTTCGCCGCGGACGCGGGCGCGTTCTCGGCGTTGCGCTGCAACGGATGTCAGGATGGCCGGCGTTGGTGTTGCGCCAGCGCGGGTAGCCCTACGGTCGAACAGGTTCCGCCACAAACCACCCCACACAATCGAAAGCATTCACCGTCAACAGGGGAGCAATCCGCGCGCACACCGCCGGATTCCCAGCGGCGTGTCACCCAACCCGGCGAACATTCGTGGTCAACGCACTAGACGCGTTCCGGGCTCTAATTCGGGTCCGGGCCCGTCTGCCCAGGTTTCGCTTGCCCGGGTTTGGCTTGCTCAGCAGAGGCTTGCTCAGGTTTGGTTTGCTTAGCAGCAGACGCTTGCTCAGGTTCGGTTTGCCCAGCAGCGGCTTGCTCCGGGTCGGCCTGGTCGGTGCGAGGCGTAGTGCCGTTGTCGGGTTCCGACGATTCCGACCCGGTAGCGGTGGGGAAACGCCACTGCCAGCGAACAGATCCGTTCGGAAGCCCACGAACCCACTGCGTGAGAGCAACCAGAGCCGATACCGCCGCGAACACGAGTGCAAGCCACGCCTCAGTGGTCAGAGTGCCGGTAGGCCATGCGTACTGCCGGGCTCCGGGTATCGGGTAGCTGCCGTTGCCGGAGGCCCAGCGAATGATCAGGCCGATCTGAGTGCCCATATCCCGGTGGCTGCCGGACGAGACCATCCCCCGGAGTGCTTCCAATTTACTGTTGATGTCGACCAGCGCCATGACGACAAAAATTGTCACGGCCACCGTAGCACCTGTTGCCACGCGAGAAAGCAGCTCGGTGCGTGCTTGAAGATTGATCACCACGGCGAAGACGGTGACAGCGATGGCGACGGAGGCAAGGACAGCCCAGGTGCCATTGACCTTCGTGGGCGTCGGTGGCGCCCCTGACCAGAGCGACGTGAGGGTTGTGTTGACTCGAAGTCTGCCGAAGGCGTTGGTGGCGATCTTGCCGTCGGGGCCGTTACCGACGCCCCATGGCTTGAACAGCAAGTAGAAGACGACAATATTTCCGGCTGCGGCGCACAGATAAGCCCAGTCCTTCCGGAACGACGCCGGCAGCGGCGGCACTGAAGCCAGAACCTGCGCGATGTCGATCTGGCGTCGCGCGGCACGGCCTCTTTCCCGGCTGGGGAGGGCCTGCCGGTCGCTCTTGCCTGCTTGCCAGGGAGTTGGCTGCACCATCGTCCAAGTTTAGGGGCTCGACAAGGCCAGTACTCGACCTGAACTTACCTCTCGTGGGAAGCTTGCGCGGCGCTACTGTGCATCGACTCTACTCGAGATTGCCGATCGGTACTCATTTCGTGCGTTGGACACCATGCGGCGGCCGGTCTTGCCTTCTGATCGGCCTTTCCGAATGGTTTGGCGGCCGGATCTCCCACGTGTATCGCCCGGATGCCGCGTCTGGCCGGTGCGGTACTAGAACGACGACTCGTCGAGGTTCATGATGTCGTTGTCGAGCGCGGCGATGATCCGTGCGACCGCGGTCAGTTGCGGCAGCACGTTCTTCGCGAAGAAACCCGCGACAGCGACCTTTCCAGCATAGAAAGCGCGGTCCCGGTCCGATACATCGGCCGCGAGCGCCGCGGCCGCGGTCTCCGCCTGCACCAGCAGCCGCCAGCCGATGAGCAGGTCGCCGACCGCGAGCAGGAAGCGCACCGAGCCCAGGCCGACTTTGTACAGCTCGGCGGGTGTCTGCTGCCCGGCCATCAGGAAGCCGGTGAGTGTGGCCGTCATCGCCTGGACATCCGCCTCGGCGGTGCGCAGCAGCGCACGCTCGGTCTCGAACCGACCGGTCTTCGCGTCCAGGAACGCCGCGATCTGTCGGTTGAGGTGGCCGAGCGCCACACCGTTGTCACGAATAATCTTGCGGAAGAAGAAATCCTGCGCCTGGATGGCGGTGGTGCCCTCGTACAGTGAGTCGATCTTCGCGTCCCGGATGTACTGCTCGATCGGGTAATCCTGCAGGTAGCCCGAACCGCCGAGGGTCTGTAGCGATTCGGTCAGGCACTGGTAGGACCGTTCCGAGCCCACGCCCTTGACGATCGGTAGCAGCAAGTCGCCCACCCGGTGGGCCAGTTCGGCGTCGGCACCCGAAACCAGTTGCGCCACATCAGCGTTCTGATGGGCGGCGGTGTACAGGTACACCGCCCGCAACCCCTCGGCATACGCCTTCTGCAGGGCGAGTGAACGCCGAACATCGGGGTGCTGGGCGATGGTCACCCGGGGTGCGGCTTTGTCGGTCATCTGGGTGAGATCCGCGCCCTGTACGCGGTTCTTCGCGTAATCGAGCGCGTTCAGATAACCGGTCGACAGGGTGCCCGACGATTTGACCCCGACCATCATCCGGGCGTTCTCGATCACTTGGAACATCTGGGCGATGCCGTTGTGCACGTCCCCAACCAACCAGCCCTTGGCGGGCAGGTCCGTGCCGCCGAATGTCATCTCACAGGTGGGCGAGGACTTCAGGCCCATCTTGTGCTCGACCCCGGTGACGTAGACACCGTTGCGGGCGCCGAGTTCCAACGTCTCGTGGTCGAACAGGAACTTCGGGACGTAGAACAGCGAAAGACCCTTGGTGCCGGGACCGGCGCCCTCGGGCCTGGCCAGCACCAGATGAAAGACGTTCTCGGCGGTATCGCCGACCTCGGCGCCGGAGATGAAGCGCTTCACGCCTTCGAGATGCCAGGAACCGTCCTGCTGTTCGATGGCCTTGGTGCGGCCCGCGCCGACGTCCGAGCCGGCGTCCGGCTCGGTCAGCACCATGGTGCCCTGCCAGCCCTTCTCGTAACCGAGGGTGGCCCAGTGCCGCTGCAGCGGTGTGCCGACGTTGTACAACACCGAGGACATCACGCTGCCCATGGCGAAGAAGGACGCCGAGGGATTGGCGCAGGTGATCATCTCGCCGACCGCCCACACCACGGCCGCGGGGGCGGGCGTGCCGCCCATGCCCGCCGGCATGCCGAGACGACCCCAGTCCGCCTCGCGCACGGCAGCTATCGTTCGACGGAGCGGCTCCGGAACCGAGATCGCGCATGTGGTCGCGTCGTAGACCACCGGGTCGCGGTCCGCGGCGGCGAACGATGCCGCGACCGGGCCCTCCGCCAGCCGCTTCACCTCGGACAGAATCGCGCGGACGGTGTCGGAATCCAGGTCACCGTAGGCGCCGGTATCCAGCAGCTTGTCCAGTTCCAGCACCTCGAACAGGTTGAACTCGAGATCACGCAGGTTCGCCTTGTAGTGCCCCACCTCGTCCTCCTCGACTCACAGCCCCGGGCCCGCCGCCGGGGGATCGGGCGGTTCTGACGTCGTACAAATCGAAGAGTGCCGTACCGCGGCGACGCTACGCAACCGTAAGGAAGACGCCGCTGGTCAACGGGTCCACATCGACCTCACCATGATTAACCAGCAGATAACCGAAAGGTTCACACAGGCGAAACACTCGACGTCTGTTCCGCACCGGGGGACATTCCGGTGCAACAACTTCTGCCTACCCCGGATCACGAATACAGCCGATGTACGCAGCGCGCGTCTTCCGCCGTAACCGCGTGGAACAGCGAGATATTCGATATGGCCAACCGGGGGCCGCCGCGCCACTTGAAGAGGAGAATGCCTTCACTTGGATCTCGAATTTCCGTGCCACGCAACGATATCGCGCACTCGCATGGTCAAGGCGTTGACGTTACCGGCCTCGGTCTCACTTGCCATCATGTTGCTGTCTGCCTGTGACGCGAAGGAAGACGCCTCCTGTGTCGCCCCGTCCGGCGCGATCGACGCCGCGCCGGACCGGCTGATCGCTGATATCGACGCGGCACGGGCGCACCCGCTCGCGCGTGCCCAGTCAGCGCCGCGCCTGGCCGAGCTGGGACGCGCCGCGCGGAATCGAGGTCAGCAGTTCGGCTGGAATGGCCAGCAGTCGGTGGGGTGGTACGGCGGCGGCGAGGGCGTCGGACTCGTCGTGCCGGCGTCGCCCGCTGGGGCCGGCTGTGCCGGATCGTGGGCCAGCGCGGTCGCGATCACGCCGAGCACGATCACCATGCCGACGATGGCGACGGCGACCACCGCCCAGCCCGTGTATGCCTGTTGCTTCGTCGAGACACCCGGGGTGGGCTCGGTCCGCGGTTTCGGTTGGCGAGCAATAGTTTTCGTCGGCTCCGGGATCTTCTCCTCGAAGCCGGAGTCGAGTAACTCGGCGCGGGACGGCGCCAGATCGGCGAGGCCGAGCGCATCGCACGCACCGATCACCCGATCCGCGGTCCAGCTGCGCGGTCCCGCCGAGAACCCTTCCAAGTAGATGCGCAGTTCGGTCGCGTCCGCGACGTTGCCGACGACGACGTCCAGACCGGGTCGAAGATTGGTGCGCGCTGGGCGCACCACCGCACCGCGGAACGGAACGAGCACGACCGCGCCGCAGATATGCCCCGGATCTTGCAGGGCCCGCTGGAGCATGTGCTTCACCGCGTAGATACCGTGTTCCACGCGATCGGACGGACTTCCGGAACCTTCGCCATCGAGGTCCACCACGGCGTCGCCGATCTTCCACGGCCCCTCGACGGGCGTGCTCAAGACACCGCTCTGCCTACGCAGGAACCCGTGCACCTCGAGCACGGTGAGTCCGCGGGGCGTCCAGACCGCCGCGTCGATCCGCCGGTTGTCCGCCTCGACGTCGATCATGGCGAGACCGGTCGTCGGATACGACCGTAGGCACGCGACGAATTCCCGCTCGGCGCCGGAAAGTTGCGCTCCGGGCCTGATCCTCACCAACATCTGTTCCCCTACCGACCTGTTACGCACTCCTGGAGCACGGGCATCCCACTGCGACCGCACCGCCCCGTATCGGTACTGATGATGACGGGGTACCCCGGCGAAAACCACTGGAAAGCAAAGAATGGTCCGCCGATCCCCGACCACCGCCGGATAGGCTCACACACATCGGCTCGGCACCAGCGCCGGCCGCAGACCACGCGGAGGTGACGATCGAGCATGGTTTCAGCGCTGCGACCACGCATCTCGCCCGGACGGCTCCGGGAACTCGGCTTGATCAACTGGATTGTCTGGCAGGTGCTTTCCCGCGCCGCGGGCACCGAGGACGCGCATCTGTTCAGTACCCTCGGTCGCACTCGGGGCCTGTTTCGCGGCTGGCTGCACTATTCGGGCAAGCTCATGCCGGGCGGGCGGCTGCCGCGCCATGAGTCCGAACTGGTGATCATCCGCGTCGCACACCTGCGCGGATGCGACTACGAGATGGACCATCACATCGCGCTGGGAAGGCGGGCCGGGGTGACCGTCGAGATCCTGGACCGACTGCGTGCCGGCCCCGGCGCGGAGGGTTGGTCGGACAAGCACCGCGCCCTGCTGACCGCGGTGGACCGGCTGGTGCGGACGCGCGACCTCGACGACGACACCTGGACTGCCTTGGCGCAGCACTACGACGAGCGCAGCCTGATCGAAATCGTCCTGTTGGTCAACCAATACGACGGGCTCGCGGCTACTATCGCTGCCCTACGCATCCAGCGCGACAGCGTCTAGCGATCCACGTCGGAGACTCGGTGTCCTTCGATGTGCTGGGCGAGCCCGTCCAGCAACCGAGCCAGACCGAACCGATAGGCGTGCTCGGCATCGTAGGCGGCGTCATGGGCTCGGCCCGCGGCCGCGCCTACTCGTGCGGCGAGCGGATAGCGCCGTGCGTCAAAGACCTGTTCCAGCAGCGGTGCGGCGTGTTCCCACCACTGCTGGTCGGACATCGCACTGTCGGTGGCGGCGCTCTCGGTGTCGCCGGCGATGCGGGCGACGGACGTGACGAAGCCGAGCACGAACGTCAGCGCGGCGTCCATCGTGACGTCGTCGAGGCCTAGACCGTCGAATGCGCGTAACTCGTGGTCGTATTTCGCGACGAGGCCGGGGCCGAGCGGCGGACGAGTGGTCGGTAGGTAGGCCACCCACGGGTGCCGCGCGAGCATTGCGCGATTTTCCGCAGCGACTGCGGTGACCCGGTCACGCCAGGGCAGGGCGGTCAGGTCCGCGCGCTCCATCTCCACGTACACCGTATCGAGCATGAGGTCGACCAACTCCGCTTTGCCCGGCACGTAGGTGTAGGTGGCCATCGGGGTCAGACCGAGTTCGGTAGCGACCGCGCGCATGGTGAGTGCGCCGATGCCCTCGGCGTCGGCGATCGCGATGGCCGCCGCGACCACCGCCTCGACACTGCTGCGCTGTTTCGGGCCGCGACCGGCGCCGTGGCTCGGCGGAACTCGCCACAGCAACTCCAGGGTGCGCACCGGGTCGCCCGCACTACTGCGCTCTTTCGAGTGCCCCACGCTGTCTCCTCACCGGTCGAACCACCGATCGAACCACCGATCGTATCGACGTGCGGCAGTCCAGCACGGGAGTGCCAGGGAATTTCTCTACCAAGTACAGCGTACTTAGTATAGTATTACTGCGTCAGACCATCGAGGAGGACAGATGAATATCACCGCTTCCGCCATCTCACTCAACGTCCCCGATCCGCGGGCATCGGCGAAGTTCCTGATGGACCACCTCGGATTCGAGGAGAAGATGTCGGCCGACGGGTTCGTCTCGCTTGACCGGTCCGATGCCGGGCTGAATGTGATCTACCTGCGCACCGGACTCACGACATTCAAGCCGAAGAGCGCGGCAGGCAGCGCGGGTGAGGGGATACTCGTCGTGTTCGTCGTGGACGACATCGATGCCGAATACACCCGGTTGTCCGACGAGGGGGTGCAGATCGTGACACCCATCGAGACCGAGGAGTGGGGTGAACGGTACTTCCAGATGAGCGATCCGAACGGAATCGTCATCCAGCTGGTCCAGTGGGTGTGAGCCCGAGCGGACGGCGCGTTTCCCGGTAGGGAGCCGCGCCGTCCGGCGGTTCGGCGACATTCTCAGCCGAGCGCCGCACGGAAGACCTCGACCGCCGGGGTGGCGGGGCGGCCGAGCAGCATCTGCAATTCGCCGGAGCGCACGTCGAGCAGGCCCTGCGCGATGCCGGCGTCGGCATCGCCGAGCACCCTGGCGTAGTCGGCGGACAGTCCCGCCTGGATCAGCCCGGCGACATAGTCCGCCTCCGGCAGATTCTCGTAACGCACCGGCTTTCCCGCCGCCTCCGACATCACCCGTGCCAGGTCGGCGTAGGTGAGCCGTTCCTCGCCCCCGAGTTCATACACGCGACCCGCGTGCCCGTCGGTGGCGAGTACCCTCGCGGCCGCGTCGGCGTAGTCGGCGCGCGCCGCGCCCGCCACGCGTCCCTCGCCGGCCGCACCGTGCAGCACACCCGATTCCACCGTGTGCGCGAGACCGCCCAGGTAGTTCTCCCAGTACCAGCTATTGCGCAGGATGACATGCGGGACAGTCGATTCGGCGAGCGCGGCCTCGGTAGCCCGGTGCTCCTGCGCGAGGATCAGCGGGTTGTCGGTGGCGCGCGGAATGCTGGTATAGGCGAGCAGCTCGACGCCCGCGCGCTCGGCCGCGCGAATGACAGTGGTGTGCTGGGCTACCCGCACGCCGAACTCATTGCCGGAAATGAGCAGCATCCTGTCGACGCCGTCGAGGGCGATGTCCAGCGCCGCCGCGTCGCCGTAGTCGGCGCGCCGGACGTCGACTCCGCGCTCGGCCACATCGGCGACCTTCCGCGGATCTCGCACGATCGCGACGACCGGCGTCGACCCCGCACGCATCAGCGCATCGACCACGAGCCGACCCAGCTGTCCACTGGCCCCGGTCACTGCGATGGTCATGACTACCTCCCGAACATTCTGACAGCACTTACTATTTGTAAGTACTATGCATTCGTATGCCACTGAGGTCAAGGGAGGTACTATCGATGCCATGACAACCCAGCGCATCGCCTCGGCCGACGCCGACGATCCCACGCTGGAAGCCGATGTATTCGCAAGAAACTGCACGTCACGGCCGGTTCTGCAGAATGTCGCCGGCCGCTGGGGCACATTGGCACTCGTCGCGCTCCGCGCGGGGCCATACCGTTTCAGTGCGCTACGCAGGCGAGTCGACGGTGTCAGCGAGCGCATGCTGTCGCAGACCCTGCAGGCACTCGAGCGTGACGGTATGGTGCACCGCGAGGTACACGAGACCATTCCGCCGCGGGTCGAGTACACCCTCACCGAACTGGGCGCCGAGGTCGCCGCACATCTGGAGGCACTGATCCAGGTAGTCGAGACCAACATGACGCGCGTGCGCGAGGCGCAAGCGGCTTATCACCGCGACTGACCGCTGCGCAGCGCGGCAGGGAAGAGACCCGCGACACCGGCGGTTACACGGACATGGAACTCGCCACCGCAGTCGATTTCGCACGAGATCACCGCAGGTCCGTGCTCACCACGATCCGCCGCAACGGACGCCCCCAACTATCCAATGTGCTGCACGTCGTCGGTGACGACGACCGGATCCGCATCTCCGTCACCGCAGACCGTGCCAAATACCACAACCTGGCGCGCGATCCGTGGGCGGCGATCCACGTCACCCGCGACGACTTCTTCGCCTACGCGGTACTCGAAGGCACGGTGGAACTCAGCCCGATCGCCGCCGCTCCCGACGACCCCACCGTCGACGCGCTCGTCGACTACTACCGCAAAGCCGTCGGCGAACACCCGGACTGGGCCGAGTATCGCGACACGATGGTGGCCGACCGCCGAGCCCTGGCCCTGTTCACTCCGAGCCGCGCTTACGGCATGCTCTGAGAGGTCGACCGGCCGGACTCGGCCGAGGGGGTATCGAACCGTCCGCACGGGTGCCGCACCAATGGACTCAGCGCACACCCAGGTCGGACACCGAGACGAAACGATAACCCGCGGAACGCAATCCGGCGACGATACGCGGGATGGCGGCCAGCGCGGCAGTAGGCCCGAACATGGCGTGCAGCAGAATGATGGAGCCGGGACGGACCTTGTCGAGCGTCTCGGCCACGATGTCGTCGGTGGTAGCGGCCTCGCCCGAATCGGGTTCGACGTCCCACATCACGGTGACGCGGTCATGCTGGGCGAGGTAGTGCGGCAGCGTCCACAGCTTCTTGCCGTAGGGCGGACGGAAGGTGATCGGGCCGGTGTAGCCGGTTTTTCCGATCTCGGCGTCGGTTCGTTCGATCTCATCGCCGACGGTGCCGGAGGAGACGAAGACCATCCGCCGATGCGAGTAGGTGTGGTTGCCGATCTCGTGGCCCGCCGCGGCGATCGCCCGGCCGTAGTCCGGGTGAGCGGCGAGATCGCGTCCGTTCAGATAGAAAGTAGCCGTAACCTGGGCATCGGCCAGGACCCTCAGCACATCGGGCGCTCGATCGGACGGCCCGTCGTCCAAGGTCAGCGCGACCACTTTCTCGTCGGTGTCCACCCGGTTCACCACGTGACCGGCCAGTTGGAAGGTGCGTGCGTTCATCAGATAGTAAGTGCCCGCTGCTACCAGCAGCACGACGACGAGTACCGGCACACTTCTGATCAGCCCTCTGCGAAACATGCACTGCTGTATAGCAGTGCCGCGCATCGACGGCGACTTGCGAGGTCGCGTGCGACCTGCCCGATATGCGAAAGGGGCGCGCGGTCATCGTCGACCTCACGCCCCTTTTCCCGACCCGGGTCAGAAGTTGATCATGTGGCCGGCCAGGCCGTGGAAGGCTTCCTGAAGGGCCTCACTGAGGGTCGGGTGGGTGTGCACGTTGCGGGTCAGCTCGTTGACCGTTAGGTCCCACTTCTGCGCGAGCGTGAGCTCGGGCAGCAGCTCCGAGACGTCGGGGCCGATGAGGTGGCCGCCGAGCAGCTCCCCGTATTTGGCATCCGCGACGAGTTTGACGAAACCGGTCGGGTCGCCGAGGCCATGCGCCTTGCCGTTGGCGGTGAACGGGAAGGTCGCGACCTTCACGTCGTAGCCCTCATCGCGAGCCTGCTGCTCGGTCAGGCCGAAGCTGGCGACCTGCGGCTGGCAGAACGTGGCGCGCGGCATCATCCGATAATCACCGAGGGTGACGGTCTCCGCGCCCGCGATGGTCTCGGCCGCGACCACACCCTGCGCCTCCGCTACATGCGCGAGCTGTAGCTTCCCGGTGACATCGCCGATGGCGTAGATGTGCGGAGCAGTGGTGCGCATGTTGTCGTCGATCGCGATGGCGCCACGTTCGAGCTGCACGCCGGTCGTCTCCAGGCCGTAGCCCTCGACGCGGGGCGCGAAGCCGACGGCCTGCAGCACCTTGTCGACGGTGACGGTCTCGATCGCGCCGGTCTTGTTGTCTTTGATCGAGACGGTGACCTTGGCGCCGTCGTCGTCGATGGACTGCACGGCCGCACCGGTGGTGATGGTGATGCCGAGCTTCTTGTACTGCTTGGTGATCTCCTTGGAGACGTCTACATCCTCGTTCGGCAGTGCGCGGTCGAGGAACTCCACAATGCGCACGTCGACGCCGTAGTTCTTCAGGACGTAGCCGAACTCCATGCCGATCGCGCCCGCGCCGACGATCAGGATCGAACCGGGCAGGTCACGGGTGAGGATCTGCTCCTCGTAGGTGACCACGTTCGCGCTCAGCTGGGTGCCGGGCAGCAGTTTGGTGACGGTGCCCGTCGCGATGATCACGTTGTCGAACGTGATCGTCTCGGTGCCACCTTTGCTGAGCTCGACCGATAGCGAGTTCGGGCCGGCGAAGGTGCCCTTGCCGTCGAACTCGTCGATCTTGTTCTTCTTCATGAGGAAGTGGACGCCCTTGACCCGGCCGTCGGCGACCTTGCGACTGCGGTCGAACGCGACGCCGAAGTCGAAGTTCACCTCACCGGAGATACCGAAGGTCTTCGCTTCCTTGGTGAAGATATGCGCCAGTTCCGCATTCCGGAGCAGTGCTTTGGACGGGATGCAGCCCACATTGAGGCACACCCCACCCCAATACTTCTGCTCGACGATCGCGGTACGAAGGCCTAATTGTGCCGCACGGATAGCGGCGACATAACCGCCTGGGCCGGCACCGAGAACGACAACGTCGTAATGGGAAGTCACGGGTCCGAGCCTAACTCCGATGGGTGAACTCCACCCACTGGTCCCCCGCAACAATGAGGCCTGCGCCACACCCGGCCGAATAATTCCCCTAGGAGGGAAGTAACGGGTTGAGCGCCGACCGGCTGGCCGGATTCCGCTTCAGCGGGTGAGCCGAACCGCCCTCGGCCCGCCGACCAAACCGCCTTGGTGGCGCATCGGTGAACGCCGCCAATAACTTTCGTTATTTCCGGCTTGCTAACACAGGCTCGTGGACGTCCGATCCACTCAATACGTGATCCCTCGTATCCGAAGGCGGTGCGACCATGCGTCGCTTGTTTCTCCTGGTCATCTCGCTCGTGACCGGTGTCGGTCTCTGGATCGCGCCAGTACCCGCGGCCGCGGCCGCGAACTGCGCCGTGAACTGGGGCTCGCAGGACAAAGCGAGTCCCACCCAGGCGCCCGCGCTGCTCGCGGGAGTTCGATCCGGACAGCACGAATGCTTCGACCGACTCGTGTTCGACGTCACCGGACCGGTGACCGGATATCACGTCGGTTATGCCGATCGGATCGTCATGGACGGCTCAGGCGCTCCGGTCCCGCTGCGCGGCGAGGCGTTCCTGAACGTCGTCATCGGCGCCCCCGCCTACGACGACGCGGGCAATGCCACCTACCAGCCCGCGAACCGGGCCGAACTCGTCGACGTTGGCGGCTACCGGACTTTCCGTCAGGTGGCCTGGGCCGGATCCTTCGAAGGGCAGACCACGGTCGGCCTCGGGGTCCGCGGACGCTTGCCATTCGAGGTACACACCCTCGCCGGACCAGGTGGTCAGTCGCGCGTCCTGGTCGACATAGCGCACTCCTGGTGACCCCGGGTTGCGCCGCTCGGCAACAATGTGGACATGAGCGGCGTTGAGCAGAATGTGACAGACCCCTACCTCTGGCTCGAAGAAGTGACCGATGAGCGTGCCCTGGACTGGGCGCGCGCACACAACACCGTGGTGGGTGAGCGTTTCGCCGACTCGGATCGCTTCCGGGAACTGGAGCGCCGCATCCTGGACATGCTCGACACAGATGCCAAGATCGCCTACCCGTCCCGGCGCGGACGCTGGCTCTACAACTTCTGGCGTGACGCCGATCACCCTCGCGGCCTCTGGCGGCGCACCACCTTCGCCGAGTACGCCAAGGACGACCCGGATTGGGACGTGCTGATCGATCTGGACGCGCTGGCCGCCGCCGAGGACGAGAACTGGGTGTGGGGCGGCGCCGCGGTACTGCGCCCCGAACAGTCCCGCGCGCTGATCAGCCTGTCGCGTGGGGGCGCCGACGCGAAAGTGGTCCGCGAGTTCGACATCGAGCGCGGAGAGTTCATCGAGCCCGCCGACGGCGGCTACTTCCTCCCCGAGGCGAAGTCGGAGATCCGCTGGATAGACATCGACTCGGTGTACGTCGGCACCGATTTCGGTCCCGGCTCGCTGACCGAATCGGGATATCCGCGGATCGCGAAGCGGTGGCGGCGCGGCACCGACCCAGCCGAAGCGGAGACGGTCTTCGAAGGCGAGGCCGCCGACGTCGCGGTCTCGGCGGGCTACGACCGGACGCCAGGCTACGAACGGCACTTCGTCGGTCGCGCCACCGACTTCTTCAACGAAGAGGTCTACCTACTCGAGGACGACGGTTCGCTGCGCCATCTCGACATCCCGACCGACGCCAGTGAATCCTGGTATAAGGACTGGCTGCTGATCCGGCTGAAGTCAGCGTGGGAGGTGGACGGCACCAGCTATCCCGCAGGCGCGTTGCTGGCCACCGACTTCGACGAGTTTCTTTCCGGTACAAGGGAATTCGAAGTCATCTTCACTCCCGACGCGCACACCTCGCTGCACGGCTACGGCTGGACCGAGAACCACCTTCTGCTGATCACGCTCGAGGACGTGCAGACCAAGCTCTCCGTGCTGACCCCGAGCGACGACGGCTGGCGGAGCGAACCGCTGGCCGATGCCCCGCCGATGGCGACCACCAGCGTGCTGAACCTCGACCCGCTGGAGGGCGGCGACGAATTCATGCTGACCACCAGCGGATTCACCACGCCTGCCACGCTGCTGGCCAGCACCGTCGGTGGACGGACCGAGCAGCTCAAACAGGAGCCCGGCTTCTTCGACGCCGGCGGTGTCCAGACCGAACAGTTCTTCGCGCGGTCCGACGACGGAACCATGGTGCCGTACTTCGTGATCCGGCAGCGTGACCACAACAACACGCCGGGCCCGACGGTGATGTCCGGGTATGGCGGTTTCGAGGTGTCGCGCACTCCCGGTTACAGCGGCGCGTCCGGCATGGGCTGGCTAGAGCGCGGCGGCATCTGGGTAATGACCAATATTCGCGGTGGCGGCGAATACGGTCCGCAGTGGCACACCTCCGTACAGAAGGCCAACCGGCACAAGGTGTACGAAGATTTCTCCTCGATCGCCAAGGACCTCGTCGCACGCGACATCACCACCGCCGACCAACTCGGCGCCGTGGGTGGCAGCAACGGCGGACTGCTCATGGGCGTAATGCTGACCCGCTATCCCGAGTTGTTCGGCGCCATCGTCTGCCAAGTGCCGCTGCTCGACATGAAGCGCTACCACCTGCTGCTCGCGGGCGCTTCGTGGATGGCCGAGTACGGCGACCCGGACAAGCCGGAAGAATGGGAGTACATCGGTAAGTATTCGCCGTATCAGAACGCGCGCGCCGACATCGCCTATCCTCCGATCCTGCTCACTACCTCCACCCGGGACGACCGCGTGCACCCTGGCCATGCCCGCAAGATGGCCGCGTTGCTGGAGGCGCAGGGGCACGAGTTCTGGTACCACGAGAACATCGAGGGCGGCCATGGCGGCGCTGCCGACAACAGGCAGTCGGCGTTCCAGGCAGCCCTGATCTACGAGTTCTTCACCCAGATCCTGATCGAGCGGCGCGGATAACCGTCCGGCCGATCGGACGGGCGCGGCCGCCTCACCTGCGATTTCGGGGCGGCCGCATACCGGCCTCCCCTCGCGATACCGAGCGGTGGGATGCGCACGTGCCATTCGCCCCGAAAACACCGCTCTGTTGCTACGGCGGGCACTTCCCGCGTTTTACTTCGACCACCGACCGGATCTCGCGGCGTCGCGCGGCGTCGACGTTCCGTCGCGCTCCGTCGGAAGCGGGAGCGCCGGGCGTCCAACCAGGTCGCGCGCTGCCTGCGCGGATACATGATCTAACGCATTCTCGGCCAGGCAGTCGGCGTCGCGGCCCGGCGTAGCGCGAAACCGGAACCCGGTACGCCAGCGTACAACTCACTTGCCGCGGCAGCCGATGCCGCCGCGGGTGTCGACAATTTCGAGATCGGCCGCGCCGCGATGTTCGACGGATTCGAGCGTCATCGCGGCAGCGGCACATCGTGACCTCAGCGTGCGGTGGCTGCCGCTGTCCATCCGACAGCCGACACGCTACCGATCGCGCAGCCACTTCTCGATCTGGTCGATCGTGCTGGTGCACTGACGGATCCAGCCGTTGTGGCCCAGTTTCTCCGGCTGCACCCACCGCGTCAGCTCGGCGTGCGGCAGTTTGGCCAGCAAGTGCTCGGCGGAGCTGGGCGGTGTCAGATCGTCATCGGTGATCGTGATGGACAGCACGGGCAGTTTCAGTCGCGCGATCCGCTCTTCGTAGTCGATGTCGGCGCCCACCGGAACGAAACGGCCGGTGCGTGCCAACCGCGCCCAGTCCGAAATCAGCACCTTGGACTGCCGGCCGAAACCCATCGAGATCCGATCGCCGGGCCAGAAACCGGCCAGATTGGCGGTCAGCGAGATAGCCGCCGTGCCGAACAGCATTCCCGGACCCGAAATACCTTGGTAGCCACGGTAATACGGTGTACCGGAAGCGATCAGAATCAGTCCGCCGAGTCTGCCACGGATGCGTGCGGCGTACAGAACGCCGAGCTGGCCCCCCATGCTGTGGCCGAGCAGGTAGGGTGTGCTGTCCGGGAACCGGTCGCGGACCACCTCGAAGATCGCAGGAAAGTCGACCGAAACCAGCTCGTGGTAGCCGAAACTACTGGTCGAACTCGGCTTCGGCCTGCTGTCGCCATTGCCGCGCAGTTCGCCGATGGCCACGTCGAATCCGCGTGCCGCCAGACCGGTGGCGAACAGTTCGTAATACCCGGCCGGAACACCGAGCCCTGGCACAATCACCAGGACCGGGCGCGGCGCGTCCGGCGTCACCGGATGCCGGTGCGCACCCGCTGCCGGAATCAACCGCACCGGAACGGTGCTGCCATCCGGCATCTGGATCGGAACTGTCTGCATGGGCGCACGCTACCGCGCCGACCCACGCCCGTCGCGCACGCTCGGCCGCTACGCGCCGACCGCGCCGATGATCACCTTGCTCAACACCCGGATCACATCATCCAACGGCGGGCGCGGGTCCGCGACGCTCCAGGCATCCACCACGTAGTTGACGGCGCCGATAATCGCGAGCACCCGCATCTCATAGTCGCCGGTGGGAATCTCGCCGTGCAGGGCCGCGTCCTCGGCGGCGCCCGCCAGCAGCGAACCCCACACCCGGCGCAGTTCCAGGCGGAACTTCTCCACCTTCGGGCCCGCGCCGACCACCTCGACCAATGCCACGCGCGCCTTGCGCGGATCGGATCCGATGGATTCGACATAGGCACGTACGCCGGCATCGACGATGTCGAGCGCGCTCGCGTCGGACTTCGATGCCAACGCCTTGGTTACGGCGTCACGCGATTCCCGATCGATGTGCTCATAGAGCTCTAAGAGCAGGGACTCACGTCCGGTGAACTCCTCGTAGAACTGACGCGAGGACAATCCGGCGTCCTTGCAGATGGCGCCGACCGAACTATTGGCGTAGCCGTCGCGCGCGAAGACCGTCAGGCCTGATTCCAGAAAACGCGCACGCCGCTGACGTTGCCGGTCCTCCACGGGTTGCCCGGCATACATTCGACCCGTATTCGCATCCTGTGACATTGAGGCAGACAATACAGAAGGGCTCGAACCTCTCGTCATGGATCTGGCCCTTCGTTTCGACGTCGAGCCGAATGCGCATTAGCCGAAAGTTGGCTGCCTGGTTACCACCTCGCGTGAAAGTCTCTCATCCGGAGTCATGCGAACATAGTGCCGCCCAAACAAGCACCCCAGGCCGCAGGCGGTTCGGGCAAATACGCCGATACGGTCGAATTGCGACGCTGTCACCAGCTATTTGCCAAAACAATAGCGACCCACCGAGAAACGGTGACGTTTGATTTTAGAGGGAATTTGTAGAATTTATTATCCGCACCGCTCGGTGGATTACCGTCCGTTCGCCAGACTGGTAATCAGCCCGGGCAACGCGGCCACGGAATCGATGACGTGATGGGGTGCGCGGTCGACCGCAGCCAGCACCGCCGCGCGAAATTTCCCGGTGCGTACCAGCACTCCGGTCAGCCCGACGGCCTGCGCCGCAAGCACATCGGACTGCAAATCATCACCGACCATCAACACCTCGGACGGGTCGAGTCGCATCAGTTCCGCGCAGGTGCGGAAGCCGGCTGCGGCGGGCTTGCCGACCACCTCGATGCGCGCGTTGCCCGCCGCCTCCAGGCCGGGTAGGTACACGCCCGCGTCGATGCGCAGCCCCTCGGCTGTCGCCCAGGTGAGCCCACTGTGCATGGCTACGACAGGGACACCGTCGAGCATCAACTCGGCCACTCGGCTCAGCGCCAGATGGCTGAATTCCACCCCCGCGCCACCGATTACCACCACGTCCGGATGTTCGTCATCAAGCGTCAGTCCGGCGAGGTCCGCGCCGATATCGCCGTGGTTCAGCACCCAGACGGCGGCGCCGGGATAGCGGCGGCCGACGAACTCGGCGGTGAGCCGCGCCGCGGTGACGATCTCACCTGCGGCAACCTCGATTCCGCTGCCGCACAAGCGTTCTGCGATCTCAGCACAGGTGCGCGAGGTGGTGTTGGTGAGAAATGCTCGGCGCAGCCCGCTTTCGCGGACCCGGCGCACCGCGACGGCGGCGCCGTCGATCTCCTGCCAAGAGGTCACCAGCACGCCGTCGATGTCGTAGAGCACGCCTCGGATCCGACCGCGGTCAGACATGGATCCAGCGTACGACCGCAGGGCCGATGCAGCGACCTCGCGAAGATGTTCCGGGGACCGCGGACGGCACCGCTTCCCGCGCATCCCGCTCCGTCGACATCGGGACCCGGCAGAAAGCAGCGCATTCCGACGCCAGCACACCAGAACTGCGGTCGGCAGGGCACACATACGTCCTGACCTAGGGTGATCCCATGCTGACCGCACTGCTCTACGGACTCGGAACGGGCGTGCCACTGGTCATCGGCGCCGCCATCGGGTTGCGGTGGCAGCTGCCGCCGGCGGTCCTCGCTTCGCTGATGGCCTTCGGTGCCGGCGCCTTGATCGCCGCGGTGTCCGAAGAGTTGTTCGAGCCCGCGTTCCACCAGGCGGGCGCGGTGATCGCCGCACTCGCCCTGTTCGCGGGCGCCGGGGTCTATGTGGTGGCCAACCACCTCATCGAGAACAAGCTGGGGCCGCGCGCACTCGGCTGGGCGCTGATGCTCGGCACAGTGCTCGACGGCGTCCCGGAGAACACCGCGCTCGGCGTCTCGCTGGCCGGTGGCGGCGGACTGGTCTTGCTGGTGGCGGTGGCGTTGGGCAATGTCCCCGAGGCGATCAGCGGCGCGACGCTGACGCGCGATCAGCATGACGTCGACGGCTGCCGTACCCTGTGGCTCTGGACCCTGACCGCTGCGACGCTCGTGCTTGTCACCGTGGTCGGCAATGCCGTGTCGGACAACATTTCTCACACGCATATTGGGGTTGTGCAGGCGTTCGCGGGCGGCGCGACGATCGCCGTACTCGCCGATTCGCTGATGCCAGGGGCTTATCGCGAGGGCGGCTGGTGGGTCGGACTGGCGACAGCGGCAGGGTTTCTCGTGGCATTCGTGCTCGGCGGCTGACCGCTCGACACGGTCCGGTGTAGCGGACTCCGGCCGGACCGCCTGCGGCACCGATCACCCCACCGAACGCCGGAAGCCGGCCCACCCGAAGGTGGACCGGCTTCCGGTTCGAAATATGGCGCCGGGTGGCTGGACTCAGAAGTCCATGCCGCCCATGCCGCCGGTCGGGTCGCCGACGGGAGCGGCGGCCTTCTCCGGCTTGTCGGCAACCACAGCCTCGGTGGTGAGGAACAGGGCCGCGATGGAGGCCGCGTTCTGCAGCGCCGAGCGGGTGACCTTGACCGGGTCGGCAACGCCGGCGGCCAGCAGGTCCTCGTACTCGCCCGAGTCGGCGTTCAGACCGTGGCCCGCGGCCAGGTTGGACACCTTCTCGGCGACCACGCCGGGCTCGAGGCCGGCGTTGAAGGCGATCTGCTTCAGCGGAGCCGACAGCGCGACACGCACGATGTTGGCACCGGTGGCCTCGTCACCGGTCAGCTTCAGCGCGTCCAGCGCCGGAGCCGACTGCAGCAGGGCCACGCCACCACCGGCGACGATGCCCTCTTCGACGGCAGCCTTCGCGTTGCGAACGGCGTCCTCGATACGGTGCTTGCGCTCCTTGAGCTCCACCTCGGTCGCGGCGCCGGCCTTGATCACCGCAACACCGCCGGCCAGCTTGGCCAGACGCTCCTGCAGCTTCTCCCGGTCGTAGTCCGAGTCGGAGTTCTCGATCTCGGAGCGGATCTGCGCGACCCGGCCCTTGATGGCCTCCGGGTCACCCGCACCCTCGACGATCGTGGTCTCGTCCTTGGTGACGACGATCTTGCGCGCCTGACCGAGCAGCTCGACGCCCGCGGTCTCCAGCGAGAGGCCGACCTCTTCGCTGATGACCTCGCCACCGGTGAGGATGGCGATGTCGGCCAGCTGCGCCTTGCGACGGTCACCGAAGCCAGGGGCCTTGACGGCAACAGACTTGAAGGTGCCGCGGATCTTGTTCACGACCAGGGTGGACAGCGCCTCACCCTCGACGTCCTCGGCGATGATCAGCAGCGGCTTGCCCGCCTGGATGACCTTCTCCAGCAGCGGCAGCAGATCCTTGACGGTCGAGATCTTCGAGCCGACCAGCAGGATGTACGGGTCCTCGAGGACCGCTTCCTGACGCTCCGGGTCGGTGACGAAGTAACCCGAGATGTAGCCCTTGTCGAAGCGCATGCCCTCGGTCAGCTCCAGCTGGAGACCGAAGGTGTTGCTCTCCTCGACGGTGATGACGCCTTCCTTGCCGACCTTGTCCATGGCCTCGGCGATCAGCTCGCCGATGGACGGGTCGCCCGCCGAGATACCAGCGGTGGCGGCGATCTGCTCCTTGGTCTCGACCTCCTTGGCGGTGTCGAGCAGCGAAGCGGTGACCGCCTCGACGGCCTTCTCGATACCACGCTTCAGGCCGAGCGGGTTGGCGCCGGCCGCGACGTTGCGCAGACCCTCGCGCACCAGCGCCTGGGCCAGCACGGTGGCGGTGGTGGTGCCGTCACCCGCGACATCGTCGGTCTTCTTGGCGACTTCCTTGACCAGCTCGGCGCCGATCTTCTCGTACGGGTCCTCCAGCTCGATCTCCTTGGCGATGGACACACCATCGTTGGTGATCGTGGGGGCACCCCACTTCTTCTCCAGGACAACGTTGCGACCCTTCGGCCCCAGCGTCACCTTGACCGCGTCGGCGAGGGCGTTCAGACCCCGCTCGAGGCCGCGCCGGGCCTCTTCGTCGTACGCAATTGTCTTGGCCATTGCGTTGAGATCCTCCACATGTATATGGGGCTGACACACAGGGCGACCACAGGTTGGATCGCCCCATTTACGCTGGCCAGGTTCGGTGCCCGCGACGGACGACCGAGGGTGTCGATGGAACCCGGTCTCACCGTCCCGACCTGGCACTCACAGGTCGAGAGTGCCAAAGCCTTTTTAGCACTCGAGGATGCCGAGTGCAAGGTCCACACGACGCATACGAGACGGTCTAGAGACGGTCGTCGACGCGTAGTACCAGTGCGACGAACGCGTCGGTGCGCCGTTCCTCGGGTGTCCGTGGCTCACCGTCCTCGACAGTGACGAGCTCGGCGTCGTTCAGCAGCAACTCCGCCTCGACCCGCATGATGGCGCGAATGAACGGCGGCGCGACGTCCGGCGGGAGGTCGCCGTTGACGATGTAGCTGCCGTCCGGCTGGGACTCGGTGGACACATACGACAGCGCGCGCAGTAGGTCTACGCGGCGTTCCCCCGCTATCAGGTCGGAATCGATGTCATCCGCCATTGCTATATCTTAGCCACCGCCGGTCCGACTACCCGGCTGCAACATTCCGACCGGTCCGCGTCTCGGTCGGATTCGATCGCAAAGACGCAGTTCACAGCATGGTCGAGGCGACGGCGCCTAGCTCGGCGCCGCGCCGCGATGCGAGCCCCGGCGTAGATTCCGGATGGGCCATGATCAGGTTCGCGTCGATCCCGGAAGGGGATGTGGTGGCCGAGGTGCCGTTCGATTCGCTGTATCGACACGGGTTCGCGCGGGTGGCGGTGGCGGTGCCCCGGGTCGAGGTGGCCGATCCGAGCTATAACGTCGAGCAGACCCTGGCGCTGGCCGAGCAGGCGGCCGCGGCCGGAGTGGTGTTGACGATCTTTCCCGAACTGGGGTTGTCGTCTTACACCGCCGACGACCTGTTCCACCAGGACGCACTGGACGTCGCCGTCGAGGCGGCAGTCGAACGGATCGTCGCGGCCAGCTCGAACATCGCCACCGTGCTGGTGGTCGGAGCGCCGGTGCGGGCACAGGGCCGGCTGTTCAACTGCGCGATCGCGATCTGCCGCGGCGTCGTGCTCGGGGTCGCGCCGAAAAGTTACCTGCCGAACTATCGGGAGTTCTACGAGAAGCGGCAGTTCGCGGCGGCACGGGAGACGTTGGACGATCACATCACGATCGCTGGGCAGCGGGCGCCCTTCGGCTCCGACCTGCTGTTTCGCGCACGCAATCTGAACGGGTTCGTATTCCATCTGGAGATCTGCGAGGACGGGTGGGTTCCGTTACCGCCCAGCGGCTTCGCCGCGCTGGCCGGCGCCACGGTGCTGGTCAATCTGTCCGCGAGCAACATTGTCATCGGGAAGGCGGACTATCGGCGGGCGCTGTGCACGTCGCATTCGGCGCGGTACCTGGCGGCGTATCTGTACTCGGCAGCCGGCCATGGCGAGTCGACCACTGACCTCGCCTGGGACGGACAAGCGCTGGTCTGCGAGAACGGCGAACTGCTCGCCGAGGGCGAAAGGTTCTCCGATCACCCGCAGCTGATCACGGCCGACCTGGATCTGCAGCGCCTCGCGGCGGATCGGTTGCGGACAACCAGCTTCGCCGACAACGTGCACGACCACCGGGACCGTCTGGTCGCACTGCGCAACGTCGAACTGGAGCTGCCCATCCCGGATAGCGCGGTCACATTGAAACGAGACATCGAGCGCTTCCCCTACGTCCCCGCCGATCCCGCCGTACGCAATGAGCGCTGCGCCGAAGTACATCACATCCAAGTAGCCGGCTTGACCACGCGGTTACGTGCCACCGGAATACAGCGCGTGGTGATCGGAGTATCCGGTGGCTTGGATTCCACCCAGGCGCTGATCGTGGCGGCCAAGACGATGGACCGGCTCGGCCTGCCGCGGGCGAACGTGCTGGCCTACACCATGCCCGGGTTCGCGACCAGCAGCAGGACCAGAACCGACGCGCACCGGCTGATGGCCGCACTCGGCGTGACGGCGCGGGAAATCGATATCCGGCCTTCGGCCACCCAGATGTTGCGCGACCTCGGCCACCCAGCCGCGGACGGCGCGGCGCACTACGACATCACCTACGAGAACGTCCAGGCCGGCGAGCGGACCGCGCATCTATTCCGCTTGGCCAACCAGCATGGCGCCTTGGTGGTCGGCACCGGAGACCTCAGCGAACTCGCGCTCGGCTGGTGCACGTTCGGCGTCGGCGACCATATGGCACATTACAGCGTCAACGCCTCGGTACCGAAGACACTGATCAAGTACCTGATCGCTTGGGCGGTGGACACCGCGCAGTTCGGACCCGAAGCAGGCGAAGTGCTTTCGTCGATTCTGCGCACCGAGATCTCGCCCGAACTGATCCCGCACACCGACTCGTCGGCGCCGAACCAGAGTTCCGAGGCGACGGTCGGCCCCTACGAGTTGCAGGACTTCCACCTGTATTACCTGCTGCGCTTCGGTTATCGGCCGAGCCGGGTCGCTTACCTCGCCTGGCACGCCTGGTCGGACCCGGACCGCGGACGCTGGCCCGACCTCGTGCCCGCCGACCAGCGCCACGACTACGATCTCGCCACGATCAAGCACTGGTTGGCCGAATTCCTGCGTCGATTCATTCAGACCAGCCAGTTCAAGCGGTCGACACTGCCGAACGCACCGAAGGTCGGCTCCGGCGGATCGCTCTCGCCGCGCGGCGATTGGCGCGCGCCCAGCGACGCGTCGGCAGCGGCCTGGCTGGACGAACTCGCCCGCAATGTACCGGAGTCCTGACCCGACAACCGATCCCGATGCCCCCGACGCGGCAGAACGGCGCGTGCCTATGGTGACTGGGTGAGTGAAAAACCCGGCTGGGATGCCATCGACGGCGCATTGCGACCGTTGTACGGCGATATCGAGCCTTTCCACTGGGCACCCGACCACCCGTGGCCCCTCGGCGGACCCGACCCGCTCGACGGGGTCAGCGCATATTCCCGGATCGACCCGGTTCCGCACTGGCACTACATCGGCTATGGCATGACCGAACTGTACGAGAAGGAGTGGGACAATCCCGCGGAGTCCGGCTGGGGCTTCGAGTTCACTTTCCGCCTGGTGCGCGACGCCGACGAAACCGAGCCGCCGGTGTGGCCGACGAATTTCCTGCACAACCTGGCCCGCTACGTCTTCCAGTCCGGCAAGTGGTTCGAGCCGGGTCACACCATCAAGCCGAACGGGCCGATCGCGACCGGTCACGCGGACTGCACGATCCATGCCGTTTGCTTCACGGTCGACCCGGAACTGAACAGCATCGACACCCCGCACGGGCGCGTTCGATTCCTCCAGATCGTCGGCCTGACCATGCCGGAATACCGCGCGGCACAGGGCGGACGAGCCCTCGAACTACTCGCCCGGCTGCAACCCCAACTCCCCCTTTACGTCACCGACATCCACCGCGATCCACTGATCGACGAGCCGAAACCGCAGATCCGCTGGCCACGGTGGGGTGGCGGGTTGCGCGGACGCGGGTAGCGCCCGCACCGCTCAGGCGGTCCGCACCGCACGCGACGCCAGCACGGCGGCCTCGCGCGGGCGGCCGATCCCCGCCGCACGGGCGCGCAGTGTGCGCCGATGACGCGCGCGGGCGGCGTGTGCGCCCCGAAAGCCGTTGACGACGTTACGGATTCGGTGCCAACCGCTCGATCGGCCACCTGCGCCGATCACCAGCAACCCGACCGCGACGACAAATGCCGGTGCGACGAACACCCGGCGTTTCCCGGCCACCACAGTTCGATCAGGATTCCCCGGCCACGATCGACCTGAGCAGTTCGACCAGACGCGATTCGGTCGTCGCCTTGTCGATGCCGAGATCGGTCAGCAGACCGGAACCGTGCTCGTGTTCGAGCAGGGCGAGCAGGATGTGCTCGGTGCCGACATAGTTGTGTTCCAGGCGTATCGCCTCGCGGAAGGTGAGCTCGAGAACCTTTTTGGCCTCCGAATCGAACGGGATCAGCGCAGGAACCTCGCCCTCGCCGGGCGGCAGTGACGCGGTTGCCGCGGCCGTGACCGCATCGAGCGTGACGTCGCTGGCGAGGATCGCATGCACCGCGAGGCCTTCCGGCTCGGTGAGCAGCCCGAGCACCAGGTGCCCGACGGCGATCTGGGCATTACCCGCGGCATGCGCGGCCTGCTGCGACGCCACGACGACGGCCCGCGCACGAGGGGTGAATCGAGCGAAGCCCGCGTTCGGGTCCATCGCCTCGGCATCGGACGGCGACTTCGGCACGAATCGCTTCTGTGCGGCTTGCTTGCTGACCCCCATGCTGGTGCCGATGTCGGTCCAGGAGGCGCCGGAGCGGCGGGCTTGGTCCACAAAGTGGCCGATCAGGTGATCGGCCACTTCGCCGAGGTGATTCGCCGCGACCACCGCGTCGGAAAGTTGTTCGAGCACATTGTCTGGACGGGCTTTCTTGATGCCTTCGATCAGATCGTCGAGGCGAAACTGAGGTGCCATGCGTCAACCATAGGTTGACGCAATCCGATCGTCAACCCTGGATTGACGATTTAGATCCGAGCGGCGCGCCGCGCCCCGCACGATCAACTCCTTCACCGAGGCGGCCGCCCGCCCGGTCAGCACGGTCCCACGCGGTGAATCATCGCCGCGCACGACTTGAATCAGTCCGTCCCGACGCCCCAGACTCAAACACTGCAGGACATATCGGAACCGCAGCGGCTGCGGCTCGACCCCGCGCATCCGTGCGACAACGGCATCGGCCACATACTTCCCGGTGGGCAGTGCGGTGGCACATGCCATGCGCAATTCGCGGTCACCGGGTCCGGCGATCACGGCGGTGTCGCCCGCGGCATAGATCTCCGGATGCGACACCGAACGCAAAGTCGCGTCGGTCCGCACCCGGCCCGCGGCGTCCACCGCGAGCCCCGAGCGCATCGCCAGATCGGGCACCCGAAAGCCGGTGGTCCACACGGTCGCGGCGGCCGCGACCAACGTGCCGTCAGCCAGCCGAACCCCTTCGGCCGTCACCTCGATCACCTTCGCGCCCGAGCGGATCTCGACCCCGAGTCGCTCCAGCGTCCGGCGGATGTGCGCACGCGCCCGTGGCGACAGCCACACACCCGGCTCCTCCGAACCGAGCAGCACCACCGGCAGGTCCGGGTGCGATTCCGCTAGTTCGGCGGCGAGTTCGATCCCGGTCGCGCCGGCACCGACGACCGCCACCGGACCACGCGCGAAAGCAAGCCGCCGGGTATCCTCCGGTGTCGCAACGGAATAGGCATGTTCGGCCACACCAGGCACCCGCCCGGGATCAGCCAGGCTGCCGAGGGCGTACACCACGATGTCGTAGTCCAGGGCCGGCACCGCATCGAGGACAACCTGCTTGCCCACGGTGTCGATCTCCGTCGCTTCGGCACACACGAAGCGGATCTTCTTGCTTCCCAACATTTCCCGTAGATCCCATGCCGGAATCCGTTGCCCGGCGGCCTGCTGATGCAGCCGCACCCGCTCGACGAATGTCGCACGAGCGTCCACCACGGTGATCTGCGCGTCGCGCGCAACGCCCGCGAGCCGGCGTGCCGCCGCAAGCCCCGCGTACCCGGCGCCGAGAATGACGATCCGATGTTGTCCGGTCATGATGTGGCTCCCTATCGATCGGCCGACACCTTCCAGACCGGACAGACACCCGATTCCTGACACCCCAGGGCCGTGAACCACGTCACAGCGAGCGGCGACTGCGATCCGGCCGCTCGCCGACCAGGCCGGCCGCCCCACTCGACCTGGCGAAATACGTCAGCTTCGCCGGATTGACGATCAACCGCAGCGCCGCGACCACACCGTCGGCAACGTCGATCCCGACGACGACCAGCGGGGCACCGTCCACCCGCGCGACGACCGCCGGCGCACCATTGACCTCCTCGACCAGCAACTCCTGCCCCGGCACCGCCCAGCGCGACAACCCCGCCAGATAGCGCGCCACCTGACGCGCGCCGCGTACCGGCCGCCGGGCCGCGTTGGCCAGGCCGCCACCGTCGGCCGTCGCGCTCACATCGGCGGCGAGCAACTGCTCCAGCGACTCGATATCGCCGTCGCGCGCCGCTCTCAGGAACCGTTCGACCAGCTCGCTGGCGTGCTCGGCCGGAATGCCGAAGCGGGTCCGGTCTTCGCGCACGTGCTGTCTGGCCCGACGGAAGATCTGCTGCGAGTTGGCTTCGGTCACGTCGAGCATGTCGGCGATCTCGCGGTGCGCGTATCCGAACGCCTCACGCAGCACGAAGACGGCCCGCTCGACCGGAGTCAGTCGTTCCAGCGCGGTGAGCAGCGCGAGCGAAACCAGTTCGCGCTCTTCGACAGTCTCCAGCGGACCGAGTTCGCCCTGAGCGGTCGGCACCGGCTCCGGCAACCAGGGCCCCAAGTAACTCTCCCGCCTGGCCCGCGCCGAAACCAGCCAGTTCCGGCAGAGATTCACCAGTGCGGTAGTCAACCATGCTTCGGCGGAGCGGATCTGGACGCGGTCGGTGCCGTCCCAGCGTAAGTAGGTCTCCTGTACGGCGTCCTCGGCCTCGCTCGCCGAACCGAGCATCCGATAGGCGAGCGCGAACAACCGAGGTCGATGCTCTACGAATTCCCGCAGTCCGTCCGGTTCCATCGTCACCTTCTTCTGCGTCCGACCGCTGGATAAACCGTACCGCTCACACGCCGTCCGGAATGGGCTGTCGAACTGACGTCGGTGCTCGCGGGGCCGATCAGCCGTGGGCATTCCTGGCGTAGGCATCATCGAAGCGGTCCCAGCCGTCGCGGAGGCCGACTGTGCGCGTCTCGGCCATCCAGCTCGCTTCGACGGCCGCGTCGACAAACGCCCGAACCACGCTGGGCTTGTTCAGGTTCAGCCAACGGTCACCGATCGCGATGACACCGGCAGCGAACATCCAGCCGCCTGGGATACGGCGCTCACCGTCGGAGCGGAAGACAAGCGTCAGCCCGGCCACCGACCCGATTTGCCGCAGGCGCAGGACTTCCACACAGCCATCTACATGCTGGTGGTAGGTCTTCCACAGATACCGCTGGCCACCCACCGTCAGTACTCGGCGGCGGTAATCTTTCGGCACCGCGCGATGCTAATGCGGATGCATGGATCCGGCTATCGGTTTATTGAGCGGGGCGGTCGCCGTGACATCGACATCACGGTGGCGATGTATGCCATGACTTCGGGGTTCTCAGGTCGGGTTTCGTAGTCATGGGAGCTGGCGGCGGTGCGCACGACCGCCGGCAGCAACCCCATAGCGTCATGGCGAGCGGCGTAAATCCGTCGCTACACCCCGACTTTGGTACCGGTCACAACTGACGAGAGTTTTTCGTACGCCCCCTACGAGCGGCCCGCTCCCGGTGGAGGATTCCCACCTTCGCGCTCCTTGCCGCCCGGACGGCGCAACCGCAGCGGCGCCGTCGAACCGCGGATCACCGGACGCCGGATCGCCGGACGTGGAATCGCCGGCAGCCGTCGGCTCGCGCGGCGCTGGGCGCGCCGCTCCGCAGGCTTGTGTTGCCAGGTCTCGGGTCGAGCAGCCACCCACCGCTGGGAATACCAGGCGAACGGGATGTGTCCCAGATACAGCGCGACCAACACCAGCAGCAACACGATCGGATAGGTCACCAGCGCCGCCGCGGCAAGCGCGACCAGCACGAGCAGCCCGGCCGCCGCCTGCGGCGCCACTGACACCGACTTCATGGCGAGCGTCGGAATCGTGCTGACGCACAACGCCGCGGCGAACACCGTCCACGCCGCGACCTCGTAGAAGCCGACCCACCAACCATCGCCGAACTGCACGAGCAGCGCCACCGGCACCATCGCGATCAGCGCGCCCGCGGGTGCGGGCACGCCGACGAAGTAGTCCCGCGACCAGTCCGGCCGGGTGTCATCGTTCATCAGCGTGTTGAACCGGGCCAAGCGCAGTACGACGCTGACCGCGAACAGCAGCGCGACGATCCACCCCGAACTGTTGTTCGCGTCGTTCAGCAGCGTCACGTAGAGCACGAGCGCGGGAGCGACACCGAAGGAGATGGCATCCGACAGCGAATCCAGTTCGGCGCCCATCTTGGTGGTGGCGTGCAGCATCCTGGCGAGTCGGCCATCGAGGGTGTCCAGCACGGCCGCGGCGCCGATCATCGCCAAGGCGAGGGCGAGTTTGCCGTCGAGGCCGAACTTCACCGCCGACAATCCGGAACACAGCGCCAGGATCGTCACGATGCTCGGCAGCAGGCGGATAGTCCTGGTCCGCCGCCGAGTGGCTACCGCCGCTTCCATCACGACTCGGCGGTGCTGGCGAGCACGGCGAGCACGGTCTCGCCGCCGATGGTGCGTTGGCCGGGCTCGACGAGCAGTTCGGTGCCCGGCGGGAAATAGGTGTCGACCCGGGAACCGAAGCGGATCAGGCCGTAGGTGTCGCCGATCGTCAGCACGTCACCGACCTGGGCATCGCAGACGATCCGGCGCGCGAGCAAACCCGCGATCTGTACGACGACGAGTTGTCGACCGTCCGCCGTGTCCAACACCATGCTGTTTCGCTCGTTCACCGCACTGGCCTCGGGCAGGTCCGCCGAGCGGAATTGACCGGGCTCGTGCAGCACCGTGCGCACGACACCGGAGACCGGCGTGCGTTGCACGTGCACGTCCAGAACGGAGAGGAAGATGCTGACCCTGGGCAGCGGCTGATCGCCGAGGCCCAACTCCGCGGGCGGAGCTGCGGTGTCGACCAGGGCGATCTCACCGTCGGCGGGGGCGACCACGACGCCGGGCCGGTTCGGCGGCACCCGGTTCGGGTGCCGAAAGAATGTCGCACAGGCCGCCGCGGCCAGCAGTCCCGTCCGGCGCACCCACTTGCGCTTGCCGCCGACGACGGCCACCGCTAACGGCGCGGCGACGAATGGGAGCCCAGCGGGATGCAAAGGGGGAATCGCAGTGCGAACAAGGTCGGCAACGTGGCCGATCTTGGTGCGTTCGGGCGTGCCGGGCGGGGTGGGACGGCGGGCCACAGGCTCCTCTTTCGTGCTCGATGCAAACGGATTGCGCCCCTCGACGATCGGACTGGCGCAAGCGTTCACACCTTACGGGAAGGGAGCCTGTGGCACGTGGCCTCAGGACCTGACTCTACTCCCAGTGACCAGCTTGAACAGGAACAACAGAATCACCGCGCCCCCGAGACAAGTGAAGAAACTGAACCAGAGGCCGCCACCCTCGACGTCGACGCCGAGCACCTTCAGGAGGAACCCGCCTAGCAGGCCACCGACCACGCCGACGACGATGTTCAAGAGGATGCCTTGTTGGGCGTCCGTCTTCATGAACTTGCTGGCAATCCATCCGGCCAGACCACCGATGATGATCCACCCGATAATCCCGAGTCCGAGCATGGTGTCCTCGAATCACTAGTTGGAGTCCACGCCGCGACGTGCAACGACGTGCTCCATCGATATACCCGGCGATTGTGAGAATACGCACGCCACATGAGCGACTTTCGGGCTAATATGAGGAAGCCTCATGTCTAACCGCTCCGCGGGCAGTGGCTGATGAGGGAACCGATTTCGATGCTTCGGGGACACCCCGGCGGCGCCGCCGCAGGTACATAGGAGACGCACATGGCTGCTCGAATCGCCCAGACCACCGGGGCAGAGCACACGGCGATCCTCGGGCTCGGCGTATACCGCCCAGCTCGAGTGGTCACCAATGATGAGGTGGCAGGCCCGATCGGCTCGACCGACGAGTGGATCCAGACCAGGTCGGGAATCAAGACCAGACGGTTCGCCGACGAATCGGAGACGATTCAGAGCATGAGCGTCGCGGCTGCCCGCGACGCACTGGCCGCTGCGGGCCTCGAGGTCGACCAGGTCGATTGCGTGATCGTTGCTACCTCGACACATCTCCTGCTGACGCCAGCCGCGGCCCCGCGCATCGCCACCGAACTCGGGATGAACGGCGCCGCCGCGTTCGACATCTCAGCGGGCTGTGCAGGCTTCTGTCACTCGCTCGCACTGGCCTCCGACCTGATCCGGGCCGGTACCGCCGGGCATGTCCTGGTGATTGGGGTGGAGAAGCTGACCAACACGGTCAACCCGGCCGACCGCTCCACCGCGTTCCTCTTCGCCGACGGGGCGGGTGCCGTCATCGTCGGCCCCTCCGACGAGCAAGGCATCGGCCCCACGGTTTGGGGTTCGGACGGCACCCAGCACCACGCCATCCGGCAGGACAAGGACTGGATGGAGTACTTCGCCGAGCTCGAGGAGAAGGGTCTCGACGCGGTCCGCCCCTACCTGACCATGGAGGGCACGGCGGTATTCCGTTGGGCCGCGCACTCGTTGGAAAAGGTCTGCCGCGACGCGATCGACCGCGCCGGACTGTCCACCGACGACCTGAACGCGATGATTCCACATCAGGCGAACGGGCGGATCATCGAAATCATGGCCCGAGTGCTGAAACTGCCCAAGGACTGCGCGCTGGCCAATGACATCGAGGAGACGGGCAACACTTCGGCCGCCTCGATCCCACTCGCTATGGAGGCGCTGCTGCGTAAAGGCGAGTCGAAGCCAGGCGATCGGGCGTTACTCATCGCGTTCGGCGCGGGCCTGTCCTATGCGGCACAGGTTGTGAGCTTGCCGAATTGGCAGTAGCACTCGGTCGAGACTCCCGAATGCTCGGCACCTGCGTCGGCGAAGGCGAATGCCCGACGAGTCGTCCTCGATCGAGGCACCACGCCGGGCAGTAGCGCTAGGTACTATCTCTCAATGTTCTATCTCTCAATGATCTGAGCCCTTCGACAATCAGCGCCATCACCACCCCGGCGCGGTAGCAGTAGGCGAGTTTGTCGTCGGCAGCGTGCTGGTGGACCCGCACGATCGTGGAATCGACGCAGGCCACCCAGTCCAGATCACCGGCGGTATCGGCCAACGTCGGCAACGCGGTCCACACCCGATCCCAGGTCGCATCAGCGGCGTAGCGGCGATGCCGCTTCCACACTGTCCGCCACTTCCCGAACACCTCCAGCAGATCCCGCCACGGACCGGCGACCCTCAGTCGATACAACATCGCCTCCACCACCAGCCGGTTGTGACGACCAGACTCCCGGCCTGGCACCGACGACGGCAATATCAACGATGGAAACTACGCTCCCGTTCAGCATGTCACTGCGCCTTGACTACCCGGTGCAAACGAATCGCCGAGATCAGAAAGAATATGCCGCCCACCGTCGCATACCCGACGACCTGTCCGAGCGAGGCATTGGGCCCGCTGGCCTGCAGAATGAAGCTTCCGCCCGCCAAGACCGAGATCCCACCGCTGAGGATCATCGCCCACTGACCGCCGAGCCGGTAGCGCAAGATCGCGACCAACAGCTGCACGATACCCGCGGTGATGGCCCAAACGCCCCACACCCGCAGTACGTTGGAAATTCCGGAGGCGAATACGGTGCCCAGTCCGGCAGCGGCGGCCAGGCTCAACACCATGTTCACGTACAGCGCCCTTCTGGGACCGTCAGTGCCCGAGACGCGGTAATCGATCACCGCCGCCGCCACGTCGAACAATGGATAGATCACCAACAAGGCAACCACGCCGGCCGAGGGAAGCGCCGGAGCCGCCAGTGCGATGAAAACTGCCCAGACGGCGGCGAAACCGAAGCGGGCGTAGTACAGGTTGCGCAGCCCCATGGCACTGCTGAAGGGATCGGCAATAGTGCCGGCACCGGTGGCATCGATGGACATCGGATCTCTCTTTCGACGATTCAGATTGCTTGGCAACAGATAGCCCTAGGTGGATAGAACGATCGGTATCGCAAGAGCTTATCGTGGACCGAACGTTCTATCCACTCGGGCGGGCATGGACTCATGCAGAGGTACCGATCGTTCTATCCATTACACTCGAACAGATGGGGCACACCACTGGGGGCCAGGTATCCGAAGCGCGGTCAAGGCTGCTCGCGACGGCCACCTGGCTCTTCTACTCAGAAGGTCTGCACGCTGTAGGGATCGACCGGATCATCGCGGAAGCGAAGGTCACCCGCGCCACGCTGTACCGACATTTTCCCGGCAAGGATGACCTTGTCGTCGCATACCTGCAGGGCGTCCATGAGATGGATCGCGCAGGGGTCGAGAAAGCCGTCGCAGGCAACCCGTCGGCCCTTGATGCCCTGCGCGCCGTCGCCGAGTCGATCGTCGAGGGCATCCAGTCCGACCGCTTCCGCGGATGCGCCTTCCTCAACGCTGTAGCGGAGTACCCGGACCCCGAACACCCCGTGCATCAGGCCGTCCTCACTCATCGTGAATGGTTCCTCAGCCTTGTCACGGACTTGTTCGCGCAGGCCGGTGACACGCGGCCGGAGTTCGCGGGCCGACACTTCGTGTTGCTGCGAGATGGTGCGATGACCTCGGGGTGCCTGTCAGGCTCGGGTGAGATCTGCGATTCGTTCCTCCGGGGAGTAGACGGGATCCTGCAGTCCCACATCGACTCTGCGTCGAAATAGGTGCTACGGGCGGCAACGTAGACCGAAGGTCTGTGCGCGTCGCCAGGTGTAGTGAAAGGGGCCTTTCACTCGTCGCCCGCGAGGAAGGGGCACTCAGTGCCCGCCGAACACCTAGGCGTACGCCTCGACCGCGAGCTTGATGTTGTCGAGTGTCCGGGTCATGCCGCGCAGCAGCGCCTCCTCGAACGGCTGCTCGCCACCGAGCGCCGCGTCGATCGCCCGGCGCGAGACCCAGGTGGTGCCGTTGGGCATGTCTCGACGTTCGATCAGCCGGGTACCGGTCTCGGTGGGCTCCAGCAGGTAACTCCACACACTGCGGTTCTCGTTGATCCGGAAGGCGAAGGCCCGGCCGGGCTCGTAGCGAAGGATGCGCGCGGTGGTCGGCCAGTACTTCATGCCGTCGCGGTTGAGATTGATCGTCCAGGTGCCTGCCCTGATCGAGCCGAGTGCCACCATACGCACGCACTGCGGACTGAACTCCGGCATTCGTGTGAGGTCGGACACCACCGCCCACACCCGCTCCGGCGACGCGGCGATATCGACGGTGACTTCGAGATTCTTCGGCAACGCTGCCTCCGGGATTCATGCGACGGAGCGACCAGAAGCCATCCGAGCGCCTTCGACGAGTCCCGCCCATTTAATCAGGGAGACAGTTGCCGCTTAATTGGAAAGACAGTTGCGCCACATTTCTACGCGATAGGTACCGATCGGTGTAATGGTCGGCGCACAATGATAGATAGATGAAGCATCAGGCACTGCCTCCTCCAACTTTCAGCGTCCCAATGTGAGGTGATCGGCCGTGAAACTTCGCTCCTTGTTGCATCGTCGGCCCGCGGACCCGGTTCCGCTTCTTCCCGCTACCGAATCCGAAGACGGGCGAACGGCCCGCAGCACATCATCTTCGCCCCGCAACCCCCGTACGGTTGCCCAAGAAGAACGACTGGAGCGACTGCTCACCCCGACCGAACTCGATCTCGTCATCCATCATCGGCTCTGAGCCGTGAGCGAACGACCACGACAGACCCGCGGGTCGAGGCTCATACTCGTCAGGTGACTTCACCCGCTACTCCGAAACCGGCCATCCTGAGCGTCGACGACGATCCGGGGGTTTCCCGGGCGGTGGTGCGCGATCTGCGCCGCCGTTATGGGGCCGATTACCGGATTCTGCGTGCGGAATCAGGGCCCCAGGCGCTCGACGCGCTGCGCGAAATGAAATTGCGAGGTCAGCCGGTCGCGGTACTGATCGCCGACTATCGGATGCCGGGCATGGACGGCATCGAGTTCCTGGAGCAGGCAATGGACCTGCACCCATATGCCCGCCGCGTGCTGTTGACCGCCTACGCGGACACCAACGCCGCGATCAACGCGATCAACGTCGTCGACCTCGACCACTATCTACTCAAGCCGTGGGATCCGCCGGAGGAGAAACTGTACCCGGTGCTGGACGGCCTGCTCGACGCATGGCGTAGCAGCGAGCACCGGCCGGTGACCGAAACCAAGGTGATCGGCAACCGCTGGTCGCCGCGCTCATCGGAGGTGCGCGAGTTCCTCGCCCGAAACCAGCTGCCCTACCGCTGGTACCTGGCCGACGAGCCCGAGGGGGCGCGACTGTTGGAGGCGGCGGGGGCCGATCCGGAACGCTGTCCGGTGGTGATCACCGCGGCGGGCGAGGCGCTGGTACAGCCCACCGACAGCGAGCTGGCCGAAAACGTCGGCCTCACGGTCAATCCCGCGGGCGAGTTCTATGACCTGATCGTGGTCGGCGGCGGTCCCGCCGGGCTGGGCGCGGCGGTGTACGGCGCCTCCGAGGGCCTGCGCACCGTGCTGGTCGAGCGGACCGCGACCGGCGGGCAGGCCGGACAGAGTTCCCGCATCGAGAACTACCTCGGCTTCCCCGACGGCCTGTCCGGCGCACAGCTGGCCGACCGGGCGCGCAGGCAGGCCGCCAAATTCGGCGCCGAGGTGATCACCACCCGCGAAGTGGTCGGGCTGGAGGTGAACGGGTCCGCGCGCACGGTGCGGTTCGCCGATGGCGGCAGGCTGTGCGCCCACACCGTGATCATCGCGACCGGTGTCGACTACCGCCGCCACCCGGCATCCGGCGTCGACGACTTCACCGGACGCGGGGTGTACTACGGCTCAGCGATGACCGAGGCATCCGAGTGCGCCGACCACGACGTCTACATCGTGGGTGGCGCGAACTCCGCCGGTCAGGCCGCGGTGTTTCTCTCGCGCAACGCGCGTGCCGTGAATTTGGTGGTTCGGGCCGCCTCGCTGGAGCATTCCATGTCGCACTATCTGATCCAGCAGATCGAACAGATCCCGAATATCCACGTGCATACCGACACCGAGTTGATCGCCGCCGACGGCGGTGACCATCTACAGCAGATCGTGCTTCGTGACAACAGGACCGGGGCCGAGGAGAAGGCCGACGCGGAGCGGCTGTTCGTATTCATCGGCGCCGCGCCGCAGACCGACTGGCTCGACGGCGTGGTCACCCGTGACCGCGCTGGCTACGTGCTCGCGGGGCCGGACCTCCTCGTCGACGGCGCCCGTCCCGCGGGCTGGGAACTGCCGCGCCCGCCGCATCATCTCGAAACGAGCGTGCCAGGCGTGTTCGTGGCAGGCGACGTGCACGCCGATTCCGCCAAACGCGTTGCCTCCGCCGTTGGTGAGGGCGCGATGGCGGTCATGCTCGTGCACCGGTATCTCGCGTAATCAGGAGGCTGACAATGACTTCGAACCAGACCGCGGACCGCCGCAGCCGACTGGTGTGCGACCCGGCCGAGTTGCGCGCCCTGTTCCTGTTCGAGAAGCTGAACGACGAGCAGCTGGAATGGCTGTGCGCCGACGGTCGGGTCGAGACCATCGAGCCCGGACTTGTCTTCCGCGAAGGGGACCCGGCCACCTGCTTCTACGTGCTGATGGACGGGGAATTGGTACTCACCAAGCAGTCCGGCGGCGCCGAGGTCGAACTGGTGCGCACCGAACACCACGGTGCCTATTCGGGCGCCTGGATGTCGTATATCGGTGACAAGGTCGAGCAGATCTACGACAACTCGATGTCGGTGACGAGGCCGTCGCGGTTCTTCGTGATCGACGCGACCGTCTTCGCCACGATGATGCACGAGTGGTTTCCGATGGCGGTGCACCTGCTGGAAGGTCTGTTCTTCGGCAGCAGAAAGATCAACGCGCGGATCGGCGAGCGCGAGCGGCTGCTCGCGCTCGGTTCGCTCTCGGCGGGCCTCACCCACGAACTGAACAACCCGGCCGCGGCCGCGGTACGCGCCACCGCGGGTCTGCGCGAGCGGGTCGCGGGCATGCGGCACAAGCTGGCCATGATGGCCGAGGGCAAGTTCGCCCCGGAAACTCTCGGCCCCCTGGTGCGCCTGCAGGAGGAGGCGGCCGCCCAGGTCGCGAAGGCACCGGAACTCACGCCGATGGAGGCAGCCGACCGCGAGGACCTGCTCGGCGACTGGCTGGAGGAGCACGGCATCCCCGACGGCTGGGACCTCGCGCCGAACTTCGTGCAGGCCGGTTTCGACACGGACTGGCTCGAACGAGTGGCCGCCACCTTGGATGATGCACCGGAGCAGGTTTTCCAAGGCGCGATCCGATGGCTGAACTACACCATCGAGACCGAGTTGCTGATGAACGAGATCGGCGACTCGACGACGCGCATCTCCTCGCTGGTCGACGCCGCCAAGCAATACTCACAGATGGACCGGGCGCCGTTCCAGGTGGTCGACATCCACGAACTGCTGGACAGCACCTTGGTGATGCTCAGCGGCAAGCTCGGCGACGGGGTGCGGGTGGTCAAGGACTACGACCGGAGTCTGCCGCTGGTTCCCTGCTACGCGGCCGAGCTGAACCAGGTGTGGACCAACCTGATCGACAACGCCGTGTACGCGATGAACGGTGCGGGCATCTTGACCATAGGCACCCGGCACGAGAACGACTGTGCGGTGGTGGTGATCGGCGATACCGGGCCCGGCATCCCGCAGGACACGCGGGGACGGATCTTCGAACCGTTCTTCACCACCAAGCCGATGGGCGAGGGCACGGGACTCGGCCTGGACATCTCGTTCCGGATCGTGGTGAACAAGCACGGCGGCGACATCAGTGTGTCCTCCGAGCCGGGCGACACCAGGTTCACGGTCTGGTTGCCGCTGCACAAGCCCGAGGAGAATCAGGCCGAACCGGAATCGAATACGGGAGGGCAGTAATGACAGAGCAACTCGAGGGCATCGATCCCGGGACACCGCCGAGTGGTCCCGGTTGTCAGGAATGCGAAGCGAACCAGGGCTGGTGGTTTCACCTGCGCCGCTGCGCTCAGTGCGGGCACATCGGCTGCTGCGATAGCTCGCCTGAGCAGCACGCCACCAAACACGCGAAGGACACCGGGCATCCGTTCATCCAAAGCTTCGAGCCGGGCGAGGACTGGTTCTACAACTTCCAGACCGAGGAAATGTACGGCGGCGGACCGGCATTGACCCCGCCGCACAGCCACCCCGCCGACCAAGGCGTGCCCGGCCCGCATGCCCGCGTTCCCGAGGACTGGCAGGCACGCCTGCACTGAACCGAACTCTCACCCGGTACGCTGCACCGAACGCGCCGGAGGCTCCGGCACCACGATCCACCGGGGAAAGTACGGTATGAAGCGAACTTCCGTCATCGTCCTGGCCATCGGGACGGTGGGTTTCCTGTTGGCAGGTTGCAGCGGGCAGGACGAGCCCTCCAACGCGCACGGACAACACACGGGCTCGTCGAGCACCACCACCGCCGCCGCGCGCACGACGATCGCCACCACCGTGGCGTCGAGCGCCGAGCCGGAGACAACCACCACGACGAAGCAGAGCGACCCTTCGCTCGGGCCCGCGTCCAGCACCACCTGCGGCGAGTACAAGAAGCTCGACAGCGACGGTGAGAAGGCGCTGATCGAGCAGATCCTCGCGGAAAACCCGGGCAGTCCGTTCGAGGGCAGTCCGAACGTGGCCCTCGGCACGGCCAAGCTGGTCTGCCTGTCGCCGAGTGTGGCGGACACATCGGTCGCAGTGGCCGCCGGAATCGTCGAAAAGTAGCCGGGGCGGGCGATGACCCGCCCGCTCGATGGGCACGCACCACCCCGGTCGGTCCGCCGATGATGCGCGACTGAACGACTCGGTGCCGCAGCTGCGCTCATGTGATTCGGTTCCGCTGGACTTGTCGCGTGGGTTGCGACACCGTCGGACTTCCCCAAGCAGTTTTACGAAGCCGACCTGAGCGATCGCGGCGCTACCGCCGAACTGCTCGACGATATCGTCGCGGGAGGCGGGGTCGACACCACACGCGCAAGCGCCCGGATGACGGAACGGCTGCTGTATCTCGACCAGTCGTTGGCGACCGAAGAGCGGATAGATCACGCCCTGAAGATCGCGCGGCACACCGCTGGTGTGATTCCGCACGTGACCTCTCAGGTCTTTGGCACCAGCATCAGACCCGAATGACGAAAAAGTTGTTGGTCGATGTGTCCAGCCATCCGCGTCCGACGCTGATCGGCTGGGGCGATAGTGACCGCCTTCTGCTGATGAGGAGCTCGAGGACGCACACCGGGTAACCAAACGCCCGGGTCCATCTCATCGAGAGCATCGGCCACATGCCGCAACAGAGAGGTCGAGGACGAATTCGCCGAGTCGACCTTCGACTTCCGTCGTTCGACCGCAACTGCTCAACGGTCCGTGGCTCGGGATGTTGTTCCGCACAGTGGCCCTACCGGGCGGGTAGCGCGTAGTTCCACTACCCGCCGTCCGGCTCGGGGTGTTCACCTCGCGATCAGGGCAGCACCTGGGGCACCTCCGTCGGCACGATCGCACCGACGATGGCACCGATGACAGCCCCGCTGATCGCGCCGTAGACGGCGCCGAGCGCGCCGAGCGGAATCGCTCCGACAATGAACAGCGGCAGACCCGAGATAGCGCCGCTGACGCCGCCGAGAACCGCCCCGATTCCCGCACCGACAGCCGCACCGTTGGCGACCGGATCGGGGTTCTCCGCGTTCGGGTCGGTCGCGATATCCGCCGGTGCGCCCGCGGCGATCGACTCGGCTCGATCAGCGGTCGCGGCGATGGCCTGCGACGTCGTGGCCGCGCCCGACCGACTGTCGAGGGACGTCGCCGGTATCGGTCCGTCCTGGTGCGTGTCGGCACCGACGGACGCGTGCTGATCGGCGATCAGCGGCTGCGCCTGCACAGTTGCCGCCGCGATGCTGACGGCCGCGATCGGCAGCAGGACGGCAGCACTGAACTTTATAGATTTCATATCAGGTCCCCTCCAGCAATGGCCGTCCCCCTGTGGACCGGCCGCCCGCAGACTGTACAACGTCCGTTAGGCCCTTGGCGCAGAATGCTTCCCCCGTGCCGGAACCGCGCGCGGATCGCGCCTGACACCCGGATTCCGTGTTAGCCGACAAATCGCCCAGATCCGATCGACCAGGATGTTCACGCCCTCGCACCAGGTGAATCGAACAGGCAGAGCGCGCTGCCGACAGCATGTGCGAAGTTGGCCGACTCTGCGACCGATCGCCGAACCCGGCATCGACGGCGCCCCCGCCGACAACTGATACCGGTGGCACCCGGAAATACCTCCGTGTTCGCGGTTGCGTGACGACCACGATCCAATGACAAGACGGACAATTCCCCCTCACTCCGGTGACCGCACCGCCGAGCACGACCTGGCCCGATCGCAGCCGACGCCGCAGGCCACTTACCCATCGCGGCCGCACGCGGCAGAATGGCACAGTGGCAGAACTGGCGCTCACCGCTCGACTGAATCCGTCCGCCGCCGATGCCCGCCGTGGGGTCGTGCGGCTGCATCCGGAGGCGCTGACCGCGCTCGGACTACGGGAGTGGGACGGCATCACACTGGTGGGGTCGCGGCGCACGGCCGCGGTGGCCGGTGTCGCGCCGAAGGGAACACCCGCCGCGATCGCCCTGCTCGACGACGTCACTCTGTCGAACGCTGGGTTGCGCGAGGACGCGCAGGTCATCGTCGCGCCCGAGACGGTATACGGCGCCAAACAGATCTCGGTGAGCGGATCGGTCCACGCGACCCGCACCATCCCGGCCGCGACACTGCGGCAGGCGCTGCTCGGCAAGGTGGTCACGGTGGGCGACGCGGTCTCCCTGTTGCCGCGCGACCTCGGCCCCGACATCAGTTCCTCGGCAGCCACCCAGGCACTTTCGCGGACCTTCGGCATCGCGTGGACCACCGAGTTGCTCACTGTCACCGCCACCGATCCGCGTGGACCGGTGAGCGTGCAGCCCAACAGCGCGGTCGTCTGGGGCGCGAGCGTGGTCGCCGCGCGGGACGCCGCCGACCTGGCACAGGCCGGGACGCCGATACCGGCCGGGGAACCCTCGCGCGGCGCCACCGAAGCCGCCGTGTTCGGCACCGCGGCCGGCACCAATGGCGCGCCAGGAGGCAGGAGCGCGCCGACCAGGGACATGGCGCCGAGCATCACGGTCGAGGATCTGGCGGGCATGCACAGCCAGGCCGCGAAACTGGGCGAGTGGCTCAGCCTCGCCCTGGACGAGCCGGAGTTGCTGCGGATACTCGGTGCGACACCGCATCTCGGCGTGCTGATCACCGGGCCAGCGGGCGTCGGCAAAGCCACGTTGGCGCGCGCCGTCACGGCGCCCCGCCGCATCGTCGAGTTGGACGGCCCCACCGTCGGCGCGGCCGAGAGCGGTGCGCGGCTGCGCGAAGTCGCCCAGGCCGTGGCCGATATCTGCTCCGGCCAGGGTGGCATTCTGCTGATCACCGATATCGACGCGCTGCTGCCCGCGAACGCCGAGCCGGTGGCGACGCTCATCCTCGACCAACTGCGCGCCGCGGTCGCCGAACCGTGCGTCGCGTTCCTGGCGACCACGGCGCACCCGGCTCAGGTCGACGCGCGACTACGGGCGCCTGACCTGTGCGATCGCGAACTCACGCTGCCGCTCCCCACCGTCGCCGTGCGCAAGGCACTGCTGGAGCAACTGCTGCGCCGGGTACCGACCGGGGAACTGGCGCTCGACGAGATCACCGCGCGCACCCCTGGATTCGTGGTGTCCGATCTGGCCGCGCTGTGCCGGGAGGCGGCGCTGCGGGCGGCGTCGCGGGCCAGTAAAGAACACGGCGACCCGCAACTCACCCAGCCTGATCTACTCGGCGCGCTCGCGGTGATCCGGCCGCTGTCGCGCTCGGGCATGGAGGAACTCGCCATTGGCAGTCTCGCACTCGACGATGTCGGCGATATGGCGGAGACCAGACAGGCGCTCACCGAAGCGGTGTTGTGGCCGCTGCGTCATCCGGATTCGTTCGCCCGCCTCGGCATCGACCCGCCGCGTGGCGTGCTGCTCTACGGTCCGCCAGGCTGCGGCAAGACCTTCCTGGTGCGTGCGCTCGCCGGCAGCGGCCAGCTCAGCGTGCACGCGGTGAAGGGCGCCGAGCTGATGGACAAGTGGGTCGGCTCGTCGGAGCGCGCGGTGCGCGAATTATTCCAGCGTGCGCGCGATTCCGCGCCTTCGCTGATCTTTCTCGACGAGCTGGACGCGCTGGCTCCGCGCCGCGGCCAGAGCACCGACTCCGGCGTCGGCGACCGAGTGGTCGCCGCGTTGCTCACCGAACTCGATGGCGTGGAACCGCTGCGCGACGTCGTGGTGCTCGGCGCGACCAACCGGCCGGAGCTGATCGACTCGGCGCTGCTGCGACCGGGCAGGCTGGAACGGTTGGTCTTCGTGCCACCGCCGGACGCGGCCGCGCGGCAGGAGATCCTGCGCACGGTGGCCCGTGCGGTGCCGCTGGCCGACGACGTCGACCTGGCCGTACTGGCGCGTGACCTGGATGGCTATTCCGCCGCCGACTGCACCGCACTGCTGCGCGAGGCCGCGCTTGCCGCGATGCGGCGGAACATGGACGCGGCCGACGTCACCGCGGACGATGTGGCCGCCGCCGAGGCGGCGGTGCGGCCCTCGCTCGACCCGGTGCAGGTCGACGCGCTCCGCCGGTACGCGCAGACTCGCCGGCAGGCGACGGGGAACGACACTCCCCCGTCCTAACGCCGAGGCATCGGCGAACGGCCCGTAAATAACAGTTTTCTGGCGTTTTCACGCCTTCGACATGCAGTGGCGAATCAGCGGCAATCACGAGGTCCCGCCATCAGCGCAGGTATCTTCGACAATCATGCGCAGGATCGGCGAGACGGTCGACGCGGCAACGGCCTTCCTCGGAGCCGTGGTCGCGAGTGTGACGCTGTTCCTGCCGGTCACCGTCGACAGCATGAGTCAGTCGACGCCGTACCGGATATCCAGCCTGATGAACAGCGGCCCACGCGGCGCCACGATCGGCGTGATCGTCGCCGTCGCGGTAGCGGTGCTGGTCACCACCACAACCCGAGCGGTGACGGGGTGGGCGACGGCCTTGACCGGCGCGACCGGACAGATGATCAACCACTTCGCGGTACCCGATGCTGCCTCGGCCGACCTGCTCACCACTCAGAACTACATCGACTCGGTGTGCGGCGCGGTATTGCTCGGCGCGTTGGGCGCCGTGGCACTGCGCAGGCCACTGCTCGCCGTGGCGTTCGCGGTCGGCGGGGTCGGAATTCTCGTTTTCGGCGATCTCGCCGAGTTGCTCGGCATCGCCCGGGATCCGTACTCCGTGTTGGAGACCCCGCCGCGCTGGTCGATCGGGCTGGCCGTCATACTCCTGGTGTTGAGCACCCTGCGCAACATGACGCGGACCGTAAAGGCGACCACGCCGGAGGTCGCGGTCGAGCTGCCGATCACTCCAATTCTCGCGGCCATGGTGTTGGCATTGGTGGTGCTCGCGGGTAGCGAATGGCTCGGCCGCCAATACACCAAAGCGCCGGATGAGAGCCACGCGGTCGAGATCGGAATCGTAGTCGCGGCGACGATCGTCGCCGCGACCGTCGCGGCCATGTTGCTGCCCGGCCGCGACGGCGTCGGTGTGTATCTGGCCATCAGTCTCAGCGCCGCCGTCGACGCCGTGGGCTACGAGGCCCGGCCGGGGTGGAGTCTGTTGGTGCTCATCGCGCTGACCGCGTTCGGCGTGGTATTCAGCGCCCAACTACCCTCGGTTGCCCTCGCCATCCTGCTCGTCACCGGCATCGTGGCCTTCGCACTGGTCACCTCGACAGCAGCCAGCCGGGTCGGTTTCGCGGCGATCAGCGCCGCCATCGCGGTGACGGCCGGCTACTGCTGCGGCACCGCACGCCCACGCTCCGCGCCGAGCGGCGTACTGGCGATCGCCGCGCTCTACCTTCCTTCGGCCGTTTCGGTGCTACCGGCCAGGAACAAGGAGTGGCGCGACGACGTCGCGATGCATGACTCGACACCGGGGCGCACCGCACTGGCCATTGTCATCGGCAGCGCGATCGGACTCTTCGCACTGCGCAAGTTGCGACCGCGGAGCAATCCGAACGCGAATGGGCAATCCGAGAGCGAACCGTTAGCGGACATATAGCTTCGAGGGCGGCATTCCGTCGGAGCGACACACGCCAGTCCCGTTGAAACCCGGGCTCCACGTAGATCGCCCCGAACACGCCGCTGCCGCTACCCGACGGAGTGCAGTTTGCTATGCAAACCTGCTCGCTCATGGCGCAGCTGCCCTGCTTGCGCCGCCGCTGTGGGTGCGGGCACTGGGGCGCAACGCTTTCTACCCGCTCGCGCTGGTCCCGCTCAGCTGCCTGGGCTGGGTGATCGCGAAGTCAGTTGGCCTACAGCGAGTTCACCTGGCCTGGGCATCGATCTGCGCTGCGACGTGTTCACCGCCGTGCTGGCCGCACTGGTACTCGGAATCGGCGCGCTGGTTCTGATGTACTGCGCCAGGTACTTCGACCACGACGAGCCAGGGCAAAGCCTGTTCGCCGCCCAACTGGTCGGCTTCGCCGGCGCGATGTTCGGGCTGGTCACCAGCGATAACATGCTGCTGCTCGGCGTCCTCTAGGAAGCGACCACCGTACTGTCGTTCCTGCTCATCGGCCACAGCGCCGAGCAGGGGGTCAGCCGGAGAGCGACGATCCAGCCCCTGCTGGTGACCGGGGCAGGCTGGCTGCTGCGCGTCAACGAACTGCGCGATGACAAGGTCGACTGACGACCTTCAGCGCAGGGCGGACAGGACTTCCCGCCCGGGCTGCTGCACCACCCGACCGCCCGCGAACCACGTCGCGTGGAACACCGACGCCAGACCGGCGAGCAGCCCGAGTACAACCGTGCCCGCCAGCACCGGGTACTCGGCCATCAGGACGGCGAGGTAGCGGTAGGACAGCAGCAGGACGGCCAACACCATCACGCCGCCTACGACCAGCCGGATGCGGCCCCACCCCCAACCCTGCTCCGGCGCACGCAGTGCCGACTCGACGGTCAGGCACAGCACCGCGCCCGCGACCAGGTCGACGCCGTAGTGATAGCCGAAACCCAAAGTCGCGGCCAGGGTGGCGAGCAGCCAGAACGTGCCGCCCCAGCGAATCCAGCCCGGTGCGGCCCCGCCGTCGGTGTCGCGGCGTGTGTGCAAAAACACCGACAGCGCCCAGGCGGTATGCATGGACGGCATACAGTTGCGCGGCGTCGCCGTGTCGAACGGCAGCGGAATCGGATTCCGGTCGATCGGCGGCACCACTCCCGGCCAATAATTCCCCAGTTGTAATCCGTGTCCGTCCGGTCCGAATGCGAACATCGGGCCGACCACCGGGAAAAGTAGGTAGACGATCGGGCCGACCAAACCGAGTATCAGGAACGTGCGCACCAGATAATGCGTCGGCCACCGGCCCGAGGGCACGACCCGCCGCAGTTGCCACACTGCTACGACGATCGCCGCCACTGGTAGCTCGATGTAGACCCAGTGCAGTACCGCGTAGACGACAGGCCCCAGTGCGTCGATCGCCCGGCCGAGCACCCAGGACGGGTCGCCGAGCGCGTGGTCGGCCAGGATGACGTATTCATCGAGCACTGTCGGTCTGCTGAGCACGGTGACGTGCAACCACACGTCACCGACCTTGGTAGCCAGCATGAGCAGGGCGCCGAGCGCGGCCGCAGACAGCGCGTTGCGTCGTTCGGCGCCCGACCAGCGCAGCCAGGCCACCAGCGCCAGCGCGGTGAGTACGATCACCGGTCCGTTTCCGATCGCGAACGGCTCACCGGCCACCAACCGGCCGCTCGCCCACACCACATCGATGGCCACCGCGACACCCAGCGCAACGACCCGGCGCCGCGCCGAAATGCCCACCAGCGCAAGAATCAACCCGGCCCACGGCACCGTCATGGATTTGGGCGTGCCGACGTAATCTCGCCAGAGGCTCTCCAGCGGACCTTCGAAGCGCTGCCACACCGCGATGACCTGCAATGCGATCAGCAAAACGGGCACGGCGGCGATCGCGGCGGCGACCCACACCCGGGCCCGCGGCGCGCGCCCCGGCGGCGCCACGCTTCTTGCTCTGGAACCCGGATCTTCGACAAGCACGTCGACCATAGTAAACGGAGGGTGAACGCCATCCCCCTGACCAGCTGAACGCCAGCCGACCTGCGGCTACTGGTTCAGCTCGTCGACCAGTGCGTCCACCACCGCGATCAGATCGCCTTGCGAGGCCGCGGCGACCCGGCGCTGCCGCTGGTAGGATGCCCCCCGCTTGGGGATGTCGGCGACCAGCGTCAGTTCGTCGGCGCAGCCGAGCCGCGCAGCCGTCGGCTCCAGCCGGTTCAGCAAGTCGTTCAGGTCGTCGGTGACCAGGCGCTCGTTGCTGTCGGCGTCGGTGATGATGATCGCATCCAGCCCGTAGCGGGCAGCCCGCCACTTGTTCTCCTGCACATGCCAGGGCGGAAGGGTTGGCAGGGTCTCGCCGTTCTCGACCCGGCGATCCAGGTCGACGATCAGGCAGTGGATGAGCGACGCCATGGCGGCCAGCTCGGCGCGAGTGGAGATTCCATCGCAGACCCGCACTTCGATCGTGCCCCACTTCGGCGCGGGTCTGATGTCCCAGTGCATGCCGCCGAGTTGCTCGAACACGCCGGTCCGGAGCTGGTCGTACACGAAATGCTCGAACTGCGTCCAGTTTTCGAACTGGAATGGCAGACCGGCGGTAGGCAACTGCTGGAACATCAATGTCCGGTTACTGGCGTAGCCGGTGTCCGAGCCGGACCACATCGGCGAGGATGCCGACAGCGCGAGCAGATGCGGGTACGACAGCAGCAGCGAGTTCAGGATCGGAAAGACCTTGTCGCGGTGGGAGACTCCGACATGCACGTGCACGCCCCAGATCATCATCTGCCGACCCCACCACTGGGTGCGCTCGATCAGCTCGTCGTAGTGCTCCGAGCGGGTCAGCTGCTGGGCCGACCACTGCGCGAACGGATGGGTGCCCGCGCAGAACAGGTCGACACCGAGCCGGTCGGCGGCATGTCGGACGGCGTTCATCGTGCCGGTCAGATCGTCGACCGCCGCGCCGACGGTGTCGTGCACCCCGGTCACCAGCTCCACGGTGTTGCGCAGCAACTCCTTGGTGACCTGCGGCTTGCCATCGTAGGCGCGCAGATCTCCGACCTCGTCGAAGACATCGGCAGCCGTGTTGGACAGATCACGGCTCACCTTGTCGACGAGCGCGATTTCCCATTCCACACCGATGGTGGGCCGGGGCGAGCCCTGGAAGGGAACGTGTTCGATTCTTGCCCCGGCCATGTGGCACCGCGCTACTGGATGACGCCGCAGGCGATGCGACCGCCCGCGTCGCCGGTCGCCAGCGTCGTCTCGTCGGGGCCCGCGGTGCCATCGGCGCGGGTATAGCGGTTGGGGATGTTGCCGAAGTTGTCCGCGTCGGCGTGGATGATCAGGGCCTTGCCCTTGATGTCGGACAGCGTGACCGAGTCGGTGGTGGTGACCAGGTTGGCCGAGCCGTCGGAGCGCACCTCGAGCGAGGTCAAATCACCGCTGGCCGGGTGCGCGTTGGCGCCGCCGACCTGCAGATGGCCGCCGGCCGAGAGGAAGTTGCCGGCCGGGCCGCCGCTCGGCGCGACCGAGTTGGGCTCGCACTTGCCCATCTGGTGCATGTGCAGGCCGTGGAAGCCCGGGCGCAGCCCGTGCGCCTCGACGGTGACCCGCAGGTGTTTGCCGTCCTCGGCGAAGTTCGCGGTGCCGACCGCGGCGCCCGACGGGTCCTTCAGTTCGACGTTCACACCGGCCTCGGGTTTCGCGGTGCCGTGCTCGGTCCCCGACGCGCCCGCCGGGGCAGGCGAGGACGTGAATACCGGTGGAGTCGTTCCCTGGACGTTACTCGACTCCTGGCTGTTCGAGCAGGCCGTGAGGCCGAATACCGCGACCGCAAGCACCGGGGTCACAGTCCACCAGGACGGGCGACGAGTTGTGTACGGGGCCATCGGAGAACTCCTTTACGAGTAACGAGTTTACGAGTAATGCTGCGTGGGCACGTTCGTTACCGGACAAGATGATGCCACGCCGCCATGTCACACCCGGACAAGGGCCGCGTGCCGCCGTACGTCGGTCCGGCCCGGTTTACGATCGGGCCGGTCCTACTGGTCAGTTACCCGTGACAATCACTGTCACACCCGGTTCGGAGTCGCCGATCGCGTCCGACTTCGGCGCGACGGCCGCGCCGAGTTCGGTCGCGATGGCCTGGGCGGCCTCCCGGTCCCCGGACGAAGTCCCGTAATACACCGTGGTTTTCGGAATGGTCGTGCCGGGATAGTTTCCGGTTTCCGCGATCGTCCAGCCGCTCTCGGAGAGCTGACTCGCCGTCTTGGCCGCGAGGCCGGCGACCAAGCTGTTGTTGAGTACGCGCACCGGCACCGAGCGAGCCGCCGAAGTCGTGGATACGGAGGTCGACGACGTGCCCGCGGCGGTCGCGTCCTTGGACTTGGGCGTCGTCGTATTCGCGGGCACCTGCGGTGCCGCGGCCGCGCTGGAGGTCGCCGAGGAACCGGTTCCCGAGGCGTCGGTGTCCGAAGCATCGGAATTCGACAACGACATCGCGCCGAGGCCGGCGAAAACAATGGCCAACGCGATCAGCACCATCGCCAGCGCACGCAACGGTGGCCCACCGGAGGTGGGGTTCGGGTAGCTCACCCGCTCGAGCCTAGTCGCATAGCACGGGTCGGAGTCCGCATCACCGGCGTTACACCTGGAAACCGAGCCGACGCGCAGCCCGGGCCTTCTGCCTGCTCGCGCGCAGCCTGCGCAGGCGTTTCACCAGCATCGGGTCCACAGCCAGCGCTTCGGGACGGTCGACCACCGTGTTGAGCACCTGGTAGTAGCGAGTCGGCGACATGCCGAACAGTTCCCGGATGGCTTCTTCCTTGGCCCCCGCATACTTCCACCACTGCCGCTCGAAGGCCAGGATGTCGTGCTCACGACGGCTCAGACCGTCATCCTCGTCCGACTGAGCCGAGATCCCCACCGTGGCATCTTCGCTCGCGGAAGGGCCGTCTTGGATCGCGGAAAGATTCCGAGCCGCTGCGCCGTCCATCTTGCTCCCTCGCCGAGTAGCCACCAGACGAAAATGGTGCTTGTACGTCGCGGATCATTCAACCATGACCGCCGTGAATCACCCGTTCGCAGCGCGGCGTGTTCACTACCTGCCGGTAGGTGTGTCCGGGCGATCCTGGCACCCCCGCGGCTGGTGCGGCGGCCGCACGACGATAATCGACCCATGGCAATCCTCCCGATCGTGATCGTCGGCGACCCGGTTCTGCACAACAAGACCGAGCAGGTCACCCAATCACCGGAGGAATTGGCTCCGCTCATCGCGGACATGTACGAGACGCTCGACGCGGCACACGGTGTCGGACTGGCCGCCAACCAGGTGGGCGTCGCGCTGCGTCTATTCGTCTACGACTGCCCCGATATCGCCGCCGACGGCAGCGCGACCCGTCGACGCGGCGCCGTGATCAACCCAGTCCTGGAGACCTCGCAGATCCCGGAGACCATGCCCGACCCGGAGGACGACGAAGAGGGCTGCCTGTCGGTCCCCGGCGAGTTGTTCCCGACCGGCCGAGCCGAGTGGGCCAGGGTGACCGGTACCGACGAGCACGGCGATCCGGTCGAACTGGAGGGCAACGGCTTCTTCGCCCGCATGCTCCAGCACGAGGTCGGCCACCTGGACGGTTTCCTCTATGTGGATGTGCTGATCGGCCGCAACGAACGGGCGGCGAAAAAGGCGATCAAGCGGAACAGGTGGGGCACACCCGGACTGAGTTGGCTGCCAGGCACGGTTCCCGATCCCTTCGGACATGACGACTGACCCCGGCGTGGGGCGTCCGGACATTCCACTCGGCCGCCGAGTAGTGCTGCGCTACCAGCTGCCCGCGGGCTATCCGCAACTGATGACCGACGTGATCGGCGAACTCGTCGCGCTGGATCCGCCGACCGTGCGCGGCGCCGACGGGCAGCTCGTTTCGGTGGCGCCGGAGCGGGTGATCGCGCTGAAAGCCATCGGCGCGCGGCCGATTCGCACCAAGGAGATCCGCGCGCTGGAGGCCGCCGCCGCCTACGCCTGGCCGGGGGTCGAGCACGACTGGATCGACGGTTGGCTGCTCCGGGCCGGCCGCGGCTTTACCGGTCGTGCCAATTCCGCTGTGCCGCTGGGCAGCTCCGGGCAACCGGCCGTCACCGCGGCGGACACCCTGCGCCGGATCGGCGAGTGGTATGCCGCGCGCGGACTGCCTGCTCAGCTCGCGGTGCCCGATCGGCTCGCCGTGGTGCCGCCGGGCTGGCACAGTTGGCGGGAAACACTGGTGCTGGCCATCGATATCGGCAATTTCGTTCTGCCGCAGGGTCCTTCGATGGTGCGTGTCGCGTCCGCACCCGATACCGACTGGCTGGAACTGCACCGTAGCGGCGATGACGCTGTCACGGCATCGGACGTTTCCGCACCCGTTCGCGAGGTACTGACCGCTGTGCACGACGGCGAACTCGGCTTCGCCTCGCTCGGCCTGCCGCGGCCCATCGCGATCGGCCGCGGCGCGCTGACCACCGCGCCGGACGGACGCCACTGGGTGGGCTTGACCTGCGTGGCCGTCGCGCCCGGGCACCGCAGACACGGGCTCGGCTCGCTGGTCTGCGCCGAACTTATCCGCTGGGGCAGCACGCGCGGCGCGACGCACGCTTACCTCCAGGTGGAAGCGACGAACGCGGCCGCCCGCGCGATGTACCGCGAGTTGGGCTTCGTCGAGCACCACAGCTACCGCTATGCCGGCCCGACGGCACACGCCGAGCCCGGCGGCCCGCGGTAGAACGGACCTGTCACCCCGTATGAAGGAAGGTCACTGTGCGTCTCGCCACCTGGAACGTCAATTCGATCCGCTCCCGACTCGACCGTGTCGCGGACTGGCTGGACCGCCAGGACATCGACGTGCTGGCCATTCAGGAGACCAAGTGCCGCGACGACCAGTTCCCGTTCGAGCGGTTCGACGAACTCGGTTACGAGGTGGCCCACCTCGGCATCAACCAGTGGAACGGGGTGGCGATCATATCCCGGGTCGGCCTGACCGACGTCGAATTCGCCTTTCCGAACCAGCCGGGGTTCGACAAGGACGCGGGCGACACGCTGATCAGCTCGCCGGTGGTCGAGTCACGTGCGATCGGGGCGACCTGCGGCGACGTCCGGGTGTGGAGTTTGTATGTCCCCAACGGCCGCACCCTCGACGACCCGCATTACGCGTACAAACTGGAATGGCTTGCCGCGCTGCGGGACAATGGCGCACGCTGGCTGGCCGAGCACCCGGAGGCGAAGATCGCGCTGGTGGGTGACTGGAATATCGCGCCGACCGACGACGACGTGTGGTCGGTCGAGTTCTTCGCCGACAAGACGCACACATCGCTGCGGGAACGGGAGGCGTTCTCCGCCGTTGTCGACGCGGGGTTCGTGGACGTGATGCGGCCGTTCGCCCCCGGGCCGGGCGTCTACACCTATTGGGACTACACCCAACTGCGTTTCCCACGCAAAGAGGGCATGCGCATCGATTTCATCCTCGCCTCACCTGCCTTGGCCGCCACCGCGACGGACGCGATGGTCGACCGCGAGGAGCGAAAAGGTAAGGGCGCCAGCGACCACGCACCGGTGATCGCCGAATTCACCGACTGACATCGAGTTATCTAGGCGCAACCCTACCGGCCGCACCCTCCGGCGCTGTCCGCGACATCGTCCACGCACGGCGGAATTTCCGTTCCCACCGGACCGGCAGTACCCTCCCGACCAGCGCTGATATGTTGTCGTTATGGGTAGCGATTCGGCCGTACAGATACGGCGGCGGGCGCGGCATCTCGGCCCGGAGCGACGCCGCCCACAGGTACTCGACATCGCGCTGGCAATCGCTGTGGAGCACGGCGTCGCCGCGGTCACCATGGCCGCGATCGCAGAGCGGATGCAGGTGACGCGCCCGGTGGTGTATGCCTGCTTCGCCGATCGCGTCGAGCTGATCGAGGCGCTGATCCGGCGCGAAGAGAGCTACCTGGTCAGCGGGGTACTGGAGGTGGTGACGCCGCGCGAGGTGAACGCGGACGAAACCGTGTTCGTCGAAGGCTTCCGCGCGCTGCTGACCAAGGCCGCGGGTCGGCCCGACGCGTGGCGGCTGGTGTACGGCAATCCCGATCCCGCCGTGGCGGATTCGTTCGGACGCGGCCGCGCACTCGTGGTCGAGCGCTGCGCCGAACTGCTGCGTCCCACGCTGCGCGCGTGGGGCACCGAGGACGCCGAAGGCAAGCTGCCCGTGCTGGTGGAACAGTGGGTGTCCGCGGGCGAAGGCGCGGTGCGGGCCCTACTCGCCGACGAGGGAAGCTGGACGCCACAGGAACTCGGCGCGTTCGTCGGCGCCGCGGTCTACCGCGCGCTACGCCACGCCTGAGCGAATGACAATTATTCGCCCATCGACGCGATGTATCAATAATTTGCTGCATATGGCGGCTATACTCCGTAATAATTTGCGCCGCTGCGTCGCGTTTTCGCTCCGCTCAGCATGTCCGATCACTACGATGGTGATCAACTATCCGACCACCGGCCTGGCGGAGGAACGGTTATGGCGTTCTATCGGCACCTGGGTGCGGTGCCACCGAAGCGGCACACCCAACATCGCGACGAACAGGGGCAGCTCTATTACGAGGAACTGATGGGCGAGGAGGGATTCTCCAGCGACTCCGCGCTGTTGTATCACCGTGGACTGCCGCCCGCGATAGTCGATTCGACGGTGTGGGAGCTACCCGATCAGTCCACGACGCCGAATCATCCACTGCGTCATCGCCATTTACGTCTACACGCCCTGTTTCCCGGCGACACCCCGACCGAGACCGATCCGGTCACCGGTCGCCGCCTGCTGCTGGGCAACGCGGACGTGCGGATCTACTACGTGGTCGCCGAACGCGGCTCGCCGCTGTATCGCAATGCGATCGGCGACGAGCTGGTGTATGTGGAATCCGGCGACGCCGTGGTCGAAACCGTCTTCGGCGCGTTGCCCGCGCGCAAGGGCGATCAGGTGCTCATCCCGCGGGCCACCACCCACCGCTGGCTGCCCACCGGGCCGGAACCGTTGCGCGCCTATGTGATCGAGGCGACCGGCCATATCACGCCGCCGAAGCGGTACCTGTCCAAGTTCGGTCAGCTGCTCGAGCACGCCCCCTACTGCGAGCGCGACCTACACGGGCCGACCGAGACGATCACCGCTACCGGCGCCGACATCGAGGTGCTGGTCAAACACCGACCCGGCGGAAAGGTCGTCGGCACTCGACTGGTTTACCAGACCCATCCCTTCGACGTGGTCGGCTGGGACGGCTGCCTGTACCCGTTCACCTTCAATATCGGCGATTTCGAGCCGATCACCGGCCGCATCCATCAGCCGCCGCCCGCCCACCAGGCGTTCGAAGGCGGCAATTTCGTCGTCTGCAATTTCGTACCGCGCAAGGTGGACTACCACCCGCTATCGATTCCGGTGCCGTACTACCACTCCAACGTCGACTCCGACGAGATCATGTTCTACTGCGGAGGAAGCTACGAGGCACGCAAGGGATCCGGGATCGGGCAGGGCTCGGTGTCGGTGCACCCCGGCGGCTACGCGCACGGACCACAGCCGGGTGCCTATGAAAACAGCATCGGACTCGAATTCTTCGACGAATTGGCCGTTATGGTCGATACCTTCCGCCCGCTGGAACTCGGCGAAGGCGCGCTCGCCTGCGAGGACCCGAACTACGCGTGGACCTGGTCCGGTCGGGGTCCCGCGTGAGGACCAGGATCGAGGTAGCCGCCGATTCCGTTTTCGGGCCGGACAACCTTCCCTATGGTGTGTTCGCGCCGCGCGGACGCGGAGGTCGGGTGGGCGTACGGATCGGCGATCACGTCATCGATCTCGCCGCGACACTCGAGGATGCGACATTCGCCAGGCCCGGATTGGCAGTGTTCATGGCGCAGGGCCCCGAGCGATGGCGCGAGGTGCGTGATCGAGTCCGCGAGTTGGTCGACGGCGAGATCGACAGCGCCGCGGTGCATGCGCTGTCCGAGGTGGACGTCGGTTTGCCGGTACGCGTCGGCGACTATGTGGACTTCTACGCAAGCATCGATCACGCGACGAACCTCGGCCGCTTGTTCCGGCCGGACAGCGAGCCGCTGCTGCCCAACTGGCGACATCTGCCGGTCGGCTACCACGGTAGGGCGGGCACCGTGGTGGTCTCCGGCACCGAGGTGGTGCGTCCGCACGGGCAGCGTGGCACCGACTCGGGCACTCCGGATTTCGGCCCGTCGCGACGGCTGGACATCGAAGCGGAACTGGGGTTCCTGATCGGTGTCGGTTCCCCGCTCGGCAGTCCGGTGAACATCGACGAGTTCGGCGACCGGATATTCGGCGTCGCGCTGATCAACGACTGGTCAGCACGAGATATCCAGGCGTGGGAGTACCAACCGCTCGGACCATTCCTCGGCAAGTCGTTCGCGACCTCGATCTCGGCCTGGGTGACACCGCTGGCGGCGCTGGAGGCCGCCCGGATCCCGCTGCCCGAGCAGTCGCCGGAACCATTGCCCTATCTCCAGGAGACCGAGCGTTGGGGCCTCGACATCGATTTCACCGTCGCCTGGAACGGACAACCGGTCGCCTATCCGCCCTACGCCCGGATGTATTGGTCACCGGCGCAAATGCTGGCGCATCTCACCGCGAACGGCGCGGCCACCCGCACCGGCGACCTCTATGCCTCCGGCACCGTCTCCGGACCGGAACCGGACCAGCGCGGCTCGTTCATCGAATTGTCCTGGGGCGGAACCGCACCGGTTCTGGTGAACGGCCAGCAGCGCACCTTCCTGGAGGACGGCGACGAGGTAACCATCACTGCCACCGCACCCGGCCCTAATACCGCGCGGATCGGACTCGGTGAGGTGAAAGGCCGCATCCAGCCGGCCCGGTCGCGGTGATTGCCTGATATCCGGACACTGCCGAGTCGCGGAGGACGCCGGCGCCGAATCCGCCGACGTGGAACGTGTCGAGTCGCCGGGCACTCCGGGTGGACGGGTATGGTCGGTCGGGAAATTCACAAGCCAACGGGGGCTCGCACCAGCGGGCTGAGAGGACGGCTAGCCGAACAGGCGCCAGGGCCGTCGACCGTATGAACCTGACCGGGTAATGCCGGCGTAGGGAGGAAAGATGGCAATCACCGCTGCGTCCGACGGTGCCTCCGCACCTGTCGACGGTGTCACCACCGGCCCCATCGAGGGCAGCAACAAGCACTACCTGGAGGTCGATGAACTGCGCGTTCCGGTGCGCCGGATCACGCTGAGCAATGGCGAGCACTTCGACGTCTACGACACCTCGGGCCCGTACACCGACGTCGCGGCGGAGATCGACCTCGAAGCCGGTCTGCCGAAGTTGCGCGACGCGTGGACCAGGCCCGAACCGGTGTCCGCGCAAATACCCGCCACCGAACGCACCGATGGTCCGCGTACCCAACTCGCCTGGGCACGCCAGGGCATCGTCACACCGGAGATGCGCTTCATCGCCGCGCGCGAAGGGGTGTCGCCGGAGTTGGTGCGTGCCGAGGTGGCCGCGGGTCGAGCGGTGATCCCGGCCAACCACCGGCACCCCGAGCTCGAGCCGACCATCATCGGCAAGAAGTTCCTGGTCAAGATCAACGCCAATATCGGTAACTCGGCCGTCTCCTCCTCGATCGCCGAGGAGGTGGAGAAGATGGTGTGGGCCACTCGCTGGGGCGCCGACACCATCATGGACCTGTCCACCGGCAAGAACATCCACGAGACGCGCGAATGGATTCTGCGCAACTCCCCGGTTCCGGTCGGGACCGTACCGATCTATCAGGCGCTGGAGAAGGTGAACGGCGACCCGACCGCGCTCACCTGGGAGATCTACCGCGACACTGTGCTCGAACAGTGTGAACAGGGCGTCGACTACATGACCGTGCACGCGGGCGTGCTGTTGCGCTACGTGCCACTGACCGCCAAGCGGGTCACCGGCATCGTCTCGCGCGGCGGGTCGATCATGGCGGCGTGGTGTCTGGCCCACCATCAGGAATCGTTCCTGTACACGCACTTCGAGGAGCTCTGCGAGATTCTCGCACGCTACGACGTCACCTTCTCGCTCGGCGACGGCCTGCGTCCGGGCTCCATCGCCGACGCCAACGACGAGGCGCAGTTCGCCGAGTTGCGCACCCTCGGCGAACTGACGACGATCGCGAAATCCCATGGCGTGCAGGTGATGATCGAGGGCCCCGGTCACGTGCCGATGCACAAGATCGTGGAGAACGTGCGGCTCGAGGAGGAACTGTGCGAGGAGGCGCCGTTCTATACACTCGGCCCGCTGGCCACCGACATCGCGCCCGCCTATGACCACATCACCTCGGCCATCGGCGCCGCGATCATCGCCCAGGCGGGTACGGCCATGCTCTGCTATGTCACGCCGAAGGAGCACCTCGGCCTGCCCAACCGCGACGACGTCAAGGTCGGTGTGATCACCTACAAAATCGCCGCACACGCCGCCGACCTGGCCAAGGGACACCCGCACGCGCAGGACCGCGACAACGAATTGTCCAAGGCGCGGTTCGAATTCCGCTGGCGCGACCAGTTCGCACTGTCACTGGATCCAGACACCGCTCGCGAGTACCACGACGAGACACTGCCCGCCGAGCCGGCCAAGACCGCGCACTTCTGCTCGATGTGCGGCCCGAAGTTCTGCTCGATGCGCATCTCGGCCGACGTGCGCGAGTACGCCGCGCGCCAAGGCCTGACCGAGGACGACGCCCTGGCGGCGGGGATGGCGGAGAAGTCCGCGGAGTTCGCCGACCGCGGCAACGCCGTCTACCTGCCGGTCGTTTCGTAGCGAGTGATCGCCGCCCGCCGTCTTCGGCGGGCGGCGTATCGATCGTCCGCCGAGCTGTTCGGTAATGATCCAGCCGCGACGCTAAAACGGGGGAGGTCTTGCAGATCGGCAGCCGATCGAGTGCGCGCGGGCATTGCGGCGAGATCCGCGCCAGACCAAGCCCCACTACCCCTGGCACGCGGCGCACGGCCGTGCAATCGAGGGTTCCATGGGCGAGTGGGCTTCGCACGAACGCCGCACCCAGACAACCGGTGTGGGCGGCACACGCCCGAGCCGGGGTGAACATCACATGCCTATCACGTCATCGGTCAGACAGGGCGAACCTTCGCATGTACCGTCCACGCAGGCCGGCACCGAATTCACTGAACCGAGTTCAGTGATCGCCGGTGGCCGCCCGAAGAACCACACCCTCGTCGGCGATGTCTTGCACGGTTGTGACGTCCTCCCTATCGCACTGTCTGGTCGATCAAGCGGCGGGCGGCACGATCGGTGCGATCGACATCGCCGGTGATCAGCCGATCCTGCAGGATGCCGCGCAGACCCGAGATGAGCAGGGTCGCGACCACGTCCGGGTCGTCGACCGACCGCAGACCACGCAGCCCTTCGGCCAGGGCGGCGACGAAGACGGCGATGGCCGACTCGGCGTAGTCGACATAGGGACTGCGCGGGGCACAGGCCGCGCCGAGAACCTGAAGCATCACCTTGACGCTCGTGCTTGCCGCACCCGAAGTGTTGGCCGTCCAGAAATCCCACAGCCGGTCGCGCAATGCCGCCGGTTCCGCGATATCGGCGAAGAGGACGGCCATATCGGGTCGCTGCGTTGCCAGCGCCTGGACCAGCAGTTCTTCTTTGGTCGTGAAGTAGTAGATCAGCATGCGCGAGCTGGTGCCGAGTTCGGCCGCGAGCGGGCGCAGGGACAGATCCGCCAGGCCGTGGTCGGCGATATAGCGCACGACGGCGGCAAGTAACTCAGCGCGTTTGGCGTGGTCGAGAGGGCGGGCCATGGGTTGACTGTAGCGACCGGTACAGGTATTCATGACATCGTGACTGTAACAATCGCTTCAGAAACGCGGGATTCGGTCGTCGTCACCGGTTACGCGGCCACCACGTCGCTCGCTGACGACATGGACGCGACCTGGTCCGGTTTGCTGGCGGGACACAGCGGGATCGGCGTGCTCGACGACGACTTCGTGACCGAGTTCGATCTGCCGGTCCGCATCGGCGGCAAGCTGAAGGCGCAGCCCTGCGACCGGCTGACCAGGGTGGAGCAGCGCAGACACTCCTACGTCGAGCAGATGGCGCTGGTCCTCGGCCGCCGGGCTTGGCACTCGGCGGGCGCTCCCGAACTGGACGGCGAGCGGCTGGCGGTCGCCATCGGCACCGGGCTCGGTGGTGGCGACGCACTGATCGACGCGGTCGACGCGATGCGCGCCGGCGGGTACCGGAAGGTCTCGCCGATGTCGGTGCCGATGGTGATGCCGAACGGGCCGGCGGCAACCGTCGGGCTGGAAATCGGGGCCAAGGCGGGAGTCTTCGCGCCGGTCTCGGCCTGCTCGTCCGGTTCGGAGGCCATCGCGCACGCCTGGCGACTGATCACCACGGGCGAGGCGGACGTCGTGGTGGCTGGTGGCGTGGAAGGCCACATCCACGCCGTGCCCATCGCCAGTTTCGCCATGATGCGTGCGATGAGCACCCGCAACGACGAACCCGAGCGCGCCTCCCGCCCGTTCGACCGGGACCGTGACGGTTTCGTGTTCGGCGAGGCGGGCGCGCTCATGGTGCTGGAATCGGAACGGCACGCCCGTGCCCGCGGCGCCGTCGTGCACGGCAGGGTGCTCGGTGCGGGCATCACCTCCGACGCTTACCACATCGTCGCCTCCGAGCCCGCGGGCGTCGGCGCCGCCCGCGCCATGCGCAAAGCCATCAGCACCGCCGGACTGCAGATTTCGGATATCCAGCATGTCAACGCGCATGCCACGGCCACGTCGATCGGCGACGCCTCGGAGGCCAACGCGATCGCGGCCGTCCTCCCCGATGCGTCGGTCTATGCCCCGAAATCCGCGCTCGGACATTCGATCGGAGCGGTCGGCGCCCTCGAATCTCTGGTCACCATGCTGACCCTGCGCGACCAGACCGTCCCGCCCACGCTGAACCTCGACAACCGTGACCCGGCGATCGATCTGGACATCGTCACGGGCGGCCCACGCGCGCAGCGCATCGACTTCGCACTGAACAACTCGTTCGGCTTCGGCGGCCACAATGTCGCCCTTGCGTTCGGACGGGTCTGACCGCAGCCCTACCGTCCGGTCCGGATACCGTCGTAGCACAGACCGAGCAACTCGCCGACCGGTAGTGCAACCGGCCCCGAAGGACGGACACCGACGTGAGCGACGCCTTCTATCTACCCGATCCGGCGGATCCGCAGCGGTTCGTCTCGACCGAACTCACTCGCGGCCCCTGGTCGCCTGACGCCCAGCACGCGGGCCCGCCCTCGGCGCTGCTCGGTCACGTGATCGAGCGGTGCGAGCCGCGGCCCGGGTTCCAGGTCGGGCGGGTCGCGGTCGAGATCCTCGGTCCGGTGCCACTGGAGCCACTCACCGTGCAGGCGCGCGTGCTGCGCCCCGGCCGCAGTGTGGAACTGATCGAGGCAACGATTTCCACCGATCGCGGACCGGTGATGCGGGCGAATGCCTGGCGCTTCAAGCTGGCCGAGCCGGAATTGGCGTTGCCCGAACGCTTCCTGCCGACCGGCGCCCGACCCGGACCCGATCAGGCGGCGGTGCCGGCACCGTTCCCGTCCGCCCAGCCGGTCGGCTTCCACACCGCTATCGAATACCGTTTCGTCACTGGCTCTTTCACCCAACCGGGCCCTGCGATCTGCTGGATCCGGCTCAAATACCCGATCGTGGCCGGCACCGTCCCGAGCCCACTCGAGCGCACCCTCGCCGCCGCCGATTCCGGCAACGGCGTCAGCGCGGTGCTCGATTGGTCTCGCTACCTGTTCATCAACACCGACCTGACGGTCTCGCTGTACCGCCAGCCCGTGGGCGAATGGGTCTGCCTCGACGCTGTCACCTATCCCCAATCCCATGGCATAGGTTTGGCCGAATCGGCGCTCTACGACGAAAAAGGGCCGCTGGGCCGCAGCACGCAAACCCTCTTCATCGCTACCCGATAGCCGACCGCCGTCGTACTCAGCGACGTGTGGAGATCTGTTGGACGGCCCAGCCGTTGTCGTCGGGATCGGTGAAAAAGAAGAAACCGACGTTATCCAGCGGGTCGGGCATGGCCGTTGGACTTTCGCCGAGGACCTTGATGTCGGTCACCTCGACGCCGCGAGAGACCAACTCGGCGTGAGCCGCTCGCAGATCGTTGACCACGAGTTGCAGTCCCTGCTGCGATCCGGGCGGCATGTCCGGCACCGCGCCGCGCCCGATCACAATGGAGCACCCCGAGCCCGGCGGCGTGAGCTGCACGATCCGGACGTCGGCGGCGATCTTCGTATCGTGGTCGACGGCGAAGCCGAGCTTTCGCGCGTAGAAATCCTTGGCCCGGTCGATATCCGACACAGGCACGATCACGACCTCGAGCGTCCAGTTCATTGCGAATCCTCTCCCGGCTGCGGACAACGGTATCGGTACCAGTGCAGACCGTGCCCCGGCGGGAATTTCATCGGCGCGGTGCCGACACGCTCACTGTCGCCGTTGCCAGCGCCAAGCGAACTCACCCACCTCGGGCGGGGGGCCGGGTAGCGCACCGTCCGAGGCCAGGCCCGCCACCAGCATGGCGAGCACCCGGCGGCGCAGCTGTGCGGTGCGCTCCCGATCCGGCAGCGCGATGGCGGCACATGACTCCAGGACCAGCCCCAGGTCCTGCGGGTTCACCTCCGGGCGCAGGGTGCCGGTGGCGTGCGCGCGGCGCACGAGTTCCGCGGTCACCTCGCCCGAGTGCATGACGTCGGGCAGCATCGATTCATCCGGGGCGAAGGTGCCCGCGAGATGCACGGTCAGCGAGTGCACGTCCGCGTCGACCACGCGGGCCAGAAATTCCACCAGCCCCCGCCATCCATCCGAATCATCGAGCGCCGCATCGGCTTCCGTGTTGTAGCGGCGCAGTCCCTCATGACAGAGCGTGCGCAGCAGCACATCTTTGCTCGGATAGCGCCGATACAGCGCACTGATCCCGACACCCGCGCGTTCGGCGACGGCGGCGATCGGGGCATTGGCATCGTGGAGGAACACCGTACGGGCGGCGTCCAGGATCAACTCGTCGTTGCGAGCCGCCTGCGCCTTGCGGCCCGGCAAGCCCTTCTGAGCTGGTGCGTCGGATGTCTTCGGCATGACATCAGGTTAGCACTTGAAACGGAACGATCCGTTCTGCTACATTTCAAACAGAACAGATCGTTCCGTTTCAAAAGGAGTGCCAGTGACCGCCATCAAGCCCTTCCGCATCGACATCCCGCAGACTCAGCTCGACGACCTTGCCGACCGCCTCCGCCGCGCCTTGTGGCCGAGCGAACTGCCCGGGATGGGCGACGCCTACGGCGTTCCGGGCGATCGGGTGCGCGCCCTCGGCGAATACTGGCTGGAGCGTTTCGACTGGCGGGCAGTCGAGGCGAAGCTCAATGCCTATCCGCAGTTCACCACCGAGATCGACGGCGAACAGATCCACTTCCTGCATATCGAATCCACGCGACCAGATGCCGTTGCGGTGATCCTCACGCACGGCTGGCCGGGCAGCGTCCTGGAATTCCTGGATGTCATCGCGCCGTTGACCGAGCCGGAGTCGGACGCCGCGCCCGCTTTCCACCTGGTCATCCCCTCACTGCCCGGTTTCGGGTTCTCCGGACCCACCCGCAGCACCGGCTGGAACCGCTACCGCACCGCGCGAGCGTGGGTGGAGTTGATGGACCGGCTCGGCTACCAACGCTATGGCGCGATCGGCAACGACGCGGGATCGATGGTCGCGCCGGAAATGGCCAAGATCGCGGCCGACCGCATGATCGGCATGCACGTGACACAGCTGTACTCGTTCCCCTCCGGAGACCCGACCGAGTTCGAGGGGATGTCACCGGAGGACATGGCGGCGCTGCAACACCTGCAGTGGTTCCACGACAACAAGATGGCGTTCAACATCCTGCACAGCCAGCAGCCGCAGACGCTGGCGTACGCGCTGGCCGACTCGCCGATCGGGCTGCTCGGCTGGAACGCGCAGCTGATGGGCGAGAGCTTGGACGAGGAGTTCGTGATCGGCAACGTGGCGATCTACTGGTTGACCGGCACCGCCGCATCATCCATCCGGTTCTACTACGAGGACGCCCACGCCACCGAGCAACCGCAGGGTCCGACCACGGTGCCCACCGGATTGGCCATGTTCAAGGGCGATTTCCAGTCGATCCGCCGGTTCGCCGAGCGCGACCACGCGAACATCGTCAGCTGGCACTGCTACGACCACGGCCCGGCCGAAGGCAGCACCAACGACGCGGGCGGCCACTATGCCGCGCACGAAGCACCGGAGCTGCTCGTGGGCGACATCCGGCAGTTTTTCGCACAGCTCGACTGAACGTCGCGCGCCGCGCACGGCCGCGTCCGGCACCGGCGGCGAGCCGTGCGCATCCGCGCCTCGCGCGAGACAGTCGCTTATGTCATCGAGACTCACAGCGATGGTTCGTCTCGATCCCCGCTGATGTACTGGATTAGACAACAGCTCAACAGCTTTGGATCGAGGAGAACACACCATGCGAATCGCAGTCTTCGGAGCCACCGGCACCGTCGGCCGTCTGGTCGTCGAGCAGGCCCTTGGGCAGGGACACGAGGTGACCGCGTTCACCCGCAACGCGACCGGGATCGAGCAGCGCCACGACCGACTGCACGTGATGGAAGGCGATGTGCTGGACACGAATTCGGTGCAGCGCGCGGTACGCGGCCGGGACGCGGTGCTGATCTCGCTCGGCAACGGCCGCAAAGGTGTCGTCCGGGCCGAGGGCACCAAGGCGGTCATCGCGGCGATGAAGCGGACCGGCGTGCAGCGACTGATCTGCCAGACCACGCTCGGGGTCGGCGACAGCAAAGGCAACCTGAACTTCCTCTGGAAGTACGTGATGTTCGGCATGCTGCTGCGCCAGGCCTACGCCGACCACGTGCGGCAGGAGGCTTACGTCCGTGCCAGCGACCTGGAGTGGACCCTCGTGCGGCCGAGCGCTTTCACCGACGGGCCACGCACGGGCGACTACCGGCGTGGCTTCGCCGCCGATGAACGCGGTCTCACGTTGCGGATCGCCCGCGCCGACATCGCGGACTTCATGGTCGAACAGCTGACCGACGCGACCTACGTCCGTCGAGCGCCCGGCATCTCACACTGAGCACAGGCCGTGTGCCGTAGCAGCCGTGCCGTAACCGACCTCCCGCTCGACCCGCGGTGTGCGATCGCGATCGTGACGACAAGACCGCGTCAGGCGTGCTCGTGCCACTCGCCCCAGGCCGGGAAGGGATCGGGATACCCGGCCCATTCGGTCGGCCCTTCCGCGAACTCCGCATCGGTGAGCAGGGCAGCGTCGAGGAGCGCACGCACCTTGTCGCACTCCAACTCGATACCGATGAAGACAAGCTCCTGCCCCGGCGGCACGTCCAGCGACGACCACCAGGCCGCGGGTTCGAAGACCAGGTTCGGGCCGGCCTGCGACCAGATCGCGGCGAGCGACGGCCGGCTCGCGATCCAACAGAATCCCTTGCTGCGCAACAGACCTCGCAAATGCCGCAGCGCCGCCGACAGCCGCAGCGGATGAAACGGTCGGTCGGCGATGTAGGCGAGGCTGCGGATGCCGTACTCCTCGGTCTCCGGCGTATGTCCGCCGGCGAGCTCCTCGTCCCATCCCTGCGCCGCAGCGGCGACCACCGGGTTGTAGCGGCCGGTGTCCAACACTTCGGATAGATCGACGACACCGTTGCTGGTGCGCAGCACGTGAGCACGCGGATTGAGTGTGCGCACCGCGGCTTCTACCGCACCCGCGGCCGCAGCACTCACCAGGTCGGTCTTGTTGACCAGCAGGACATCGGCGAACTCGACCTGCTCCACGAGCAGATCGGCGATGGTGCGCGCATCCTCGTCGGCCGCGTGCAGATTCCGCTCGACCAGCGCTTGCCCGCGCGCAACCTCGGCGAGGAACGTCGAGGCGTCGACCACGGTCACCATGGTGTCCAAGCGCGCGATATCGCCGAGGGTGAATCCGTCCTCGAACTCCCAGTCGAAAGTCGCCGCCACCGGCATCGGCTCGGAGATCCCGGTCGACTCGATCACCAGTTGGTCGAACCGACCCTCGCGAGCGAGCTTGCCGACGGCCTCGATCAGGTCTTCGCGCAGCGTGCAGCAGATGCAGCCGTTGGTCAGCTCGACCAGCTTCTCCTCGGTGCGATCGAGGTGGCCCTGCCCCGCGACCAGTGCGGCATCAATGTTCACCTCGCTCATGTCATTGACGATGACCGCCACCCGACGACCATCTCGGTTGGCCAGGATGTGGTTGAGCAGCGTCGTCTTGCCCGCACCGAGGAAGCCGGACAGCACGGTGACGGGAAGCGGAGCGGAGTTGGTCATGCACTAATGATAACGATTTTCATTTGCTAACCGGTGGGTGGGCCCTGGTTGCCAGTGGCGACAGGGTCGGACCGCCGTAGGGTTTGTCTCGTGAAACTGCTGCCATTGCCCGCCGAGGGGCAAACCCCCGTCCGGGTGCTCACCATTGCCGGGACCGACTCCGGCGGAGGAGCCGGAATCCAGGCCGATACCCGAACCATGGCACTGTGTGGCGTTCACGCGCTGGTCGCGGTGGCGGCGGTGACCGTGCAGAACTCGGTGGGCGTCAGCGGCTTTCACGAGATCCCGCCACAGATCGTCGCCGACCAGGTGCGCTCGGTCGTGAACGATATCGGGATCGGCGCGGCCAAGACCGGCATGCTGGCCTCCACCGCGATCATCGAGGCCGTGGCGGCGGTCTGCCAGGAGGTCGGCATCGGCGGTGACGGCCCGATTCCACTGGTCGTCGATCCGGTCGCGGCGTCGATGCACGGCGACCCGCTGCTGCACACGGAGGCGCTGGACGCAGTCCGCCACACGCTGATCCCCCTCGCGACCGTGGTGACGCCGAACCTGGACGAAGTCAGGCTGATCACGGGTATTCATGTCGACGACGAGGATTCGGCCCGCCGCGCGGCCGAGGCGCTGCACAAGCTCGGGCCGAAATGGGCGATCGTCAAGGGCGGGCATTTGCGCTCCTCGGAGTACAGCACCGACCTGCTGTTCGACGGCGAGAAGTTCCTGGAGTTCACCGCCCCCCGCATCACGACCGGCAACGACCATGGCGGCGGCGACACCTTGGCCGCTGCGATCGCCTGCGCACTCGCGCACGGTTATCCGGTTCCCGAGGCCGTCGAGTTCGCGAAGGAATGGACCTACCGCTGCCTGGCCGCGTCCTACGATCTCGGCGCGGGCCACGGCCCGGTATCGCCACTGTGGCGGCTACACCATGGTGCCGACACTCATCCTTGAGGCGGCGCGGCCGCCGAACTCCGCTGCCCGGAACCAGTTCGTAGCGCCACCCCCGGCCCGGTGCCATCCACGTCGGTAAAGCCATACCGTGCCGAGAGTTCGGCAGTGGTCACGATTCCGCCCGATCGTTCGAGAACCCCCGGATCGCACGCCAGCGCGACAACGCCCCGGCCGACGAACCGCGGCGACTCGGCATGCGTGACATCGAACGTTCCCTCGCCTGGTAGGTCGACGACGGTTCGGCCGTCGTCGGTGGTTCGAGTCGCAGTGGCCAGCAGTTCGGTATGCACCAATCCCGGCCATACCGACACCACCGTAATCCCCTGTGGCCGGAGCTCGACCGCCATATCGGCCGTCATCTTGTCCAGTGCTGCCTTCCCGACGCCGTACACCACGTTGTGCCCGTAAGAGGCCGCACCCGAGGAGGAGATGTTGACAATCACTCCCGGCTGTTGCGCCTCGAGCAGAAGCGGAGCAGCGTACACGCAGGCGACGTAGTGGGATCGGAGCCCGATTCCGAGCACTTGATCCCACGCCCGCAGCGGCAACTCCCAGAACGAGCGGTGCAGCCATGGGGCGAGATCTGGCGCGGAGAAGACATTGTTGACCAGGATGTCGAGATGTCCCTGTTCCGCTTCGACCTGCGCGAAAAGCGCCGCCACTTGGTCGTCGTCGTGATGGTCGCAGCGCACCGGGATGCCGATCCCGCCGAGTGCGGTGACCTCCGCCGCGGTATCGGTGATCGTGCCGGGCAGCGGCCCGGGGGACACGGTGCGCCCGGTGAGGTACACCGTCGCGCCTGCGGCACCGAGTTCGAGTGCTATGCCTTTGCCCACACCTCTACTCGCGCCAGTGACAACGGCGACTTTTCCGGACAGCTGTAGGGGCATGGATTCCTCCGGTGCGAATGGGCGCGACAGCTCTATTCCGACCAGGCCACCGGCTGTCTGATTGTGCGCCGCGTCACGCAATCATCGAGTAAGCAATAACCGACCGCAACTCGAGCCGTCTGTCGGGTTCCGCCCGTGCGACGACGAGGCCGCGTCCGTGCCGAGAGTTGCGATCTGGCTTGGGGTGGTCTCGTTTTCGAGCAATGGCACAAATCATGGACTCGCGCTAGGCAGTGCGAGAGGTGGGAACCGGCGATCCGCCGCTGCTCGGTGAGGGTCCGGGTTTCCCTGGATCGCTTGGCGAGTGGGTTGATTCAGTTGTTCGCCGGCTGGCGCAGTTGGGCGGCGTCGGGTGTTCCTGCCGGATCGACGCGAAAGTGCCAGAAGCCGCTTTTGCCGCAGGGAACGACCGCCAACGCGGCAAGTGCTGCCGCCGCACCGAAGAGCAGCACTTCGGGACGGATGACAGTGGTGGCGAGTCCGGCCAGGAGCAAGCCGATCGGCGCGAGCAGCGAGCCAGCGCCTTGCTGTGCGCCGAACACCTTGCCGCGGTCGGCGGAGTGAAATCCCTCGGCGATGGTGTTGGCCAACCGCGGGCCGTTCACCGCGTCGGTGAGCGATGACGTCGATGCGAGGGCCGCCGGGATCGCAGCTGGCAGGTGCAATGCGATCACCAGGTAGGACAGGGGTTTGGTGATCAGGCTCGTTGCCAGCCAAGCGCCGGGCACGGGCGGGTCACCGATGCGGGCGACGAGGTTGCCGGCGAAGAGGAACGCCACGGGTAGCGATTGAACGAGTGCGATCTCGGTGCCGCTGTAATGTTCGACCAGTACCAGCGGGGCCGCGACCTGACAGACAGCGAGGAACAGCGAACCCAGGATGCTGGTCGAGATCACCGACCGTAGCCAGGGATAGATCGCCAGAGTCGTGTAGATCGTTCGCCAGTTCGCCGCGAGGTCGAACTCCTTGGTGCGCCGGATCCGGGACTGGCGAAGGTCCATCATCTTCTGATTCGCCCGATCGGCGATCTCTGCCAGGCCGACGCAGATCAGTGCGCCGAAGGCGAAAGTCGCCGCGTCGACCACCAGAACCCATACCGAGGCGTGCGCGGCGACGAAAACGCCTGCGGTCGCGGCGCCGACGGCGAGGCCGGTCCGGTTGATCAACGCGTTGGATGCCAGACCGGCGCGACGTGTCGGCGGGTCGAGCACGTCGGCCCAGTACGCCGCCAGTGCGGGCCGATAGAAGCCCACACTCACGCCGTTGATCAGGGCGCAGACTGCCGCCAGCACCCAACCGGTTGCCGCGGGCAGCAGCGTCGCTGCCGCGATCGCAGCGGTGGCGGCGGCCCGCGCGACATCGAAGAAGATCATCTGGTGGACTCGGTGGCTGCGATCCGCCTCGATGCCACCGCGGGCGAACGAGTACATCATGCCCAGTCCCAGCGCTGCCAGGACCGCGCCGACCTGCCAGCCCGTGAACGTCACAGCCAACACGATCGGCAGCGCGACGCCGGTGGCGCCGTTACCGAACGCGGAGGTGAAACCAGCAATCCGCAGCCTGGGGACAGTTTTGCTCCAACGCGGTGTCGTCATTGCCCCTCCTGTCGATCACGGCGCAGCCGCCCGATGTACACCCTTGCCATCACACATTGCCGCCCGACGCGCTCCGTACTCGAACACGTAATCGCCGAGATCGATCTCGCCGCTGGGCTGGTCACGACTTTGGCCACGGGGTTCCACTGATCACGCACCGTCTCGGACGCGGTGTCGATCCAAAACATCGGAACGTCGCCGGCAGCCAGTGTCGCGCTTCGGATCTGATCACCTCGTCGGTGACAAAGGGGCGGTCGATGGCTTGTAGCTCACCGAATGCTGCGTGGCCGAAACGCCAGCGCCGCTGTCAGGACGGTTTCATCGTCGATAACGACCACTTTTCCGCGGGTGGCGGCGATATTCCCGTAGTGCAGATCGGTGACTGCGAGCATCTCGGCGAGTGCCGAGAATTCGCCTGCCCGATATTAAAATTCATTACTGTCCACCGGTTCGATGGAGAAGTCGATTCCGATTTGCACATAGCCATCGGACCATTTTCGGTCGGCCGGTGCGATGCAACACTCCGATAGTCCGGAAGCAGAAGCGAAATCTTCGACGAGGCGTCGTTTGGATACCCGGTTCGGTTTGAAGTAGTGGGCTACGCCCAGGAAAATTCGCTCGATCGGCAAGGCACAGGCGGGCGGGCGGGCGGGCAACGGAACTGCACAAGCGGCGCTGACGATTCCGCACTCCGCTGCCACAGGTGATGCAGAGCACCGGCCGACAGTGGAGCCGTAGGGTTGCCCGGCGCGGTGCCCGCACTCGGGTTGATGCGCCACGAAATCTGGCGCCCTACGGTCACCCGCGCGGGACCACGATATTTCGGTCTGATCGGCAAAACCCGCCGCCGAGCAAGTGGTCCCGCTCAGCGGCACAGTCAGCGCTTCTTGGGATCGAAAGTGGGCTCTCCCGCGGACTTGGACTTCTTCTCCGCTCGCTTCTCTTTGATCGACTTTCCGGACTTCTTGGACATCGAGCTGCGCGGAGATTTGTCGGACATCGTGGTCCTTTGCTCGGAGAACCTGGATGGTCCCGCTGTCGTCGACCGTACGCCGGGGGCGCGATCGCCGGCGCCGATTCACGCCCAGGAACCTCACAGCTGGACCCCAGCTCCGCTGCAGTGTGGCGGTCGAGGGTTGTTCGTATGACCGAGACTGTGACCGTCGCGGCGGCGGAACGAGCCGAAACCATGGGTGCGCCCGTGCTGGACGTGGTGATCCCCGTCTACAACGAAGAGTCCGACCTCGGAGTGTGCGTGCGCAGGCTGCACGCGTATCTGCGCGACGGGTTTCCGTTCCCGGCGCGGATCACGGTCGCCGACAATGCCAGCACCGACGACACGCTTCAGGCCGCACGGCTGCTCGCCGAGGAGTTGGACGACGTCAGCGTCGTGCACCTGGCGGCCAAGGGGCGCGGACGGGCGCTACGCGCGGTGTGGGAACGGTCCGACGCACAGGTCGTCGCTTATATGGACGTCGACCTGTCCACCGATCTGAACGCGCTACTGCCGCTGGTCGCGCCGCTGATCACCGGACATTCGGACCTGGCCATCGGTACTCGACTCAGCTCCTCGTCACGGGTGGTGCGCGGACCCAAGCGCGAAATCATCTCCCGCTGCTACAACCTGCTGTTGAAAGCCTCGCTACGGGCGCACTTCTCGGACGCGCAGTGCGGATTCAAGGCGATGCGCACCGACGTCGCGCGACGTCTGCTCCCGCTGGTGCGCGATGGCGAATGGTTCTTCGACACCGAACTGCTCGTGCTCGCCGAACGGGCCGGGCTGCGCATCCACGAGGTGCCGGTGGATTGGATCGACGATCCCGACAGCCGGGTCGACATCATCGAGACCGCACGCAAGGATCTGCTCGGCATCGGGCGACTCGGACGGGCGCTGGCTGCCGGGACGCTGCCGTTGGAGGAGCTACGCCAGGCGGTGGGCCGAGAACCGCTGGTGCCCGGCGTACCACTGGGCATGATCGGACAACTCGTGCGCTTCGCAATCGTCGGCGTGCTGAGCACGCTGGCCTACCTATTGCTCTATGTCGTGTGGCAACCGCTCATCGGCGCCCAGGCGGCCAACCTGGCGGCGCTGCTCATCACCGCCGTGGCGAACACCGCGGCCAACCGAGCTTTCACCTTCGGGGTGCGCGGTGCGACCGGCGTCGTATCGCATCAGTTCCAAGGGCTGGTGATCTTCGGGATCGGGTTGACCTTGACCAGCGGATCACTGTTCGCGTTGCAGCACTCGGCGCCGGAGTCCTCGGTACACCTGGAACTGTTCGTCCTGGTATCGGCCAACCTGGTGGCGACACTGCTGCGGTTCGTCGGACTGCGCTGGGTGTTCCGAGACAGTGCTGGTGCCGATCACGCGTACGCGACCGACCCGGGAGCCACATCACCGAGCGGACATCCTGTCCCACCGCTGCGACTGCCCGCGTCCCCCGCGCCGTGGACCGCGAAGGCGGCCCCGACCACACCGAACCTTGGTCGCCTCGGACTCGACGAGAACGGAACCCACTGATGACGGCACTCGCTGCGCCGCCGGTCGCGGTCCAACCGCAACCGACCCCGAAGCGTACAGCCGGCTGGGAATATCCGGCGCTGGCGACGCTGCTGGTCACCACCGCGGTGGCCTACCTGTGCGACCTGAGCGCAAACGGATGGGCAAACGCGTTCTATTCCGCTGCCGTGCAGGCGGGTTCGGTGTCGTGGAAGGCGTTCTTCTTCGGATCGTCGGACGCGGCGAACTCGATCACCGTGGACAAGCCACCTGCCTCGCTGTGGTTGATGGAACTGTCGGTGCGGGCATTCGGGCTCAACAGCTGGAGCATCCTGGTGCCGGAGGCACTGCTCGGCGTAGCCAGCGTGGCTCTCGTATGGGCGACAGTGCGTAGGACGTTCGGACCTGGCGCCGGCCTAATCGGCGGCGTGACGCTTGCGGTAACTCCCATCGCCGCGACGATGTTCCGGTTCAACAACCCCGACGCGCTACTGGTTTTCCTGATGATCGCCGCCGCATGGGCGATGCTGCGAGCGGTCCAGGACGGTCGTTGGCGCTGGTTGGCCCTGACCGGTGGGCTGATCGGATTGGGATTCCTCACCAAACAATTACAGGTGCTGCTGGTAGTCCCCGCGCTGGCGCTGACCTACCTGATCGCCGGTCCGCCGAAGCTCGGTAAACGCATCGCGCAACTGATCGCGGCAGGGGCGACGATGGTGATCGCCGCGGGCTGGTGGCTGTTGACCGTCGAGCTGTGGCCGGCCTCCTCGCGGCCGTGGATCGGTGGCTCGCACAAGAATTCGATCCTGGAACTGACCATGGGTTACAACGGGCTGGGTCGACTCAACGGCAATGAGCGCGGCAGTGTCGGCCCTGGGGGCGACCTCCCGTCCGGCGGCAACGGCATGTGGGGCAGCACCGGCATCACGCGCATGTTCGCGCCCGCGCAGGGCGGCCAGATCGCCTGGCTGATCCCGGCGGCGCTGGTCGCGTTGATCGTCGGAATCCTGGTGCGCGGCAAAGCCGCGCGGACCGACCGTCAGCGAGCCGCACTCATCCTGTGGGGCGGCTGGCTGTTGGTGACCGGACTGGTGTTCAGCTTCATGGCGGGCATCTTCCACCAGTACTACACGGTGGCCCTTGCTCCGGCGATCGCCGCACTGGTCGGTGCGGGAGCGGTACTGCTGTGGCGCGAACGCCACCGAATACTTATCCGACTGGCCATGGCCCTCGCGGTCGGCCTCAGCACGGCGACGGCGTGGATGCTGTTGTCCCGCAGTCCCGAATGGCAACCCTGGCTGCGGTGGACAGTCCTGATCGTCGGGGTGCTCGCGACCATCTCCATCCTCTTCCCCGCGCCAGGAAAGTTGGCTGTCGTGTCCGCGCTGGCGGTCGGATACACCGGGCTGGCCGGGCCGGTGGCCTACGCAGTCGACACCATCGCCACACCACACGCCGGGGCGATGCCCTCCGCCGGACCGCACGTCGCGGTGCGCGGGCACCGACCACCGTGGGGCGAGGGGATGAACGGTATGGCTGGGCCGCCGCCGGGCAACGGGCCACGAATGGACGGCCGCGCCGGTCGGGCGCCGGGGCAGCCAGGTGGCGGTGCGCCGACTGGGCGCTCAGCGGAGTCGATGCCGATGCCCGGTGGGCAGACCCCGGCAGGGGGGCCGCAGGGCACGATGCCTGGCGGCAGAGCGGGCGAGGGCGGGCATGGCGGTGGGGGCGGCTTCGGAGGTCTTCTCCGCGCCGACGAGCCCAGCACACAGATCGTGGCCCTGCTCGAGCAGAACAGCGGGAATTACACGTGGGTGGCTGCGGCCATCGGCTCGAATAGCGCCGCCGGCTTGCAGTTGGCCACCGAGTTGCCCGTGATGCCGGTCGGTGGCTTCAACGGCAGTGACCCGTCGCCCACCCTGGAGCAGTTCGAACAGTATGCCGCCGAGGGAAAGATCCATTACTTCATCGGCGGGGGCCGCGGCCCCGGTTCGTCGGGGTCGTCCACCAGCGCGCAGATCGCGCAGTGGGTGCAAGAGAACTTCACCGCCGTGGAGGTGGACGGCGTCACCCTGTACGACCTGACCGCTAGCCATTGAATCGTCGCGACGCGCCCCAGTCTCCTGGGCGCGCATCGCGATTCCGGTGTCCGATGGTGATCCCACCGGACAGTTGGATCCGGGATTGTGCCGAAGAAACCTGAAAATTGTTGGCGTGTCGTGGAACTCAGGCGATGATGATCGGGTGTGTGACGGCTCCGCACCAGAGCCGTGGCTTCGGCCACCATCAGGTCACGCGTCCACTGCGAACAATCAGGGAAACAGTTGAATGCCTTCATCAAGCTGGCCGTGATGGTCATCAGCGCACTGGTGGCCACCGCACTCACCGTCGGATTCGCGGCCACCGCGTCGGCCGAACGGTCCGAGCAATTCACCGCGGCAGCCGACGAAACACCGCGGGTGTCGTACATCAAGGTGTGTCTGCCGCCCGGCGACACGATCGAACTCAGGACCGGAGTGGGTGCGGCGATCGGTGCGGCGATCGGAGCGCTGATCGGCCTGCCGGTGTTCTTTGTCGGCGCGATCCCGGGAGCGATCATCGTCGGAATGATCGGCGCCGCCATCGGAGCGTCGTCGTACGCCATCGATTCCGGGCGGCTCGAGCAGCAAGGATTGTGCTAACCGGTTGCCTTGGCGGCGCGGCATACTCGCGGCCGCCGCGCTGTCCGTGCTCGAGCGACCGGTCTTCGCGCCTACGGCATGTGCGCTTCGGTCGCTCGGTCTCGATCCGGCCGCGTTCCGTCGATCGAAGTCCGATAGCGCAATGGGACCGGAGTTTCCGTGTGTGCCGCTCGGATCGTGGGCTTATCCGAGACGCGCAGCGCGCAGGGCGGCATGCAGGGTCGCCGCCCACTGCTCGACTATCCGTTTGCGGCGCGCCGAGTCGTCGGTCAGAACGTCGGCGAGCCCGAGGCCACGCGCCATGTCGAGGGTCGCTTGAACCAGGTGATGTGCAACGGGATCGGAGTCGTCGGCGCCCAAGGCCTCGACCGCCCGGCGGTGCGAGGCCCGGCCGAAGCGCGCCTCCAGCGGGACGATCCGTTCGCGCATGACCGGGTCGGCGGCGGCGTGCGTCCAGACCTGCAGAGCCGCCTTGAACAACGGACTGGTGTAGGACTCGACCAAGCCGGCAACCACCGCCTCGGTACGAGCGACGCCGTCGACCAGACCCGATAAACTGGCCGCCTCCTCCATGGCCTGCCCGCTACGTGTGTCGAACATGTACTCCAGCGCGGCGGTGATCAAGTCCTCCCTGGTCGGAAAATGATGCTGGGCCGCGCCGCGCGACACCCCGGCCCGTTCGGCGACGACGGCGACCGTGGCGGCCGCCCAGCCCTTGTCCGCCAGGCAGTCGATGGTCGCCTCGAGCAGACGCTGCCGGGTAGCCCGACTGCGGTCCTGCTTGGGTTCGTGCGGTGTCGCCATAAGATTATTCTGCCCAGCTCGGCAAACGACGCTGCAAAAAGGCGAGCATGCCCTCGCGCACCTCGGGGGTGCCGAAAAAGCTCGCGGAACGCCGCGCGAGATGCTCGGCCGACGCGTCGAACCCGGCGAGTACCTCCGCGTTCACCAGACGCTTGGCCTCGGCCAGCCCCTGTGGCGAGCCCTTGCGCAACTCCGCGCACAACCGCGCCACCTCGGCCGCCGGGTCGTCGCTGGTCTCGGTGATCAGGCCGATGTCGGCGGCCACGGCGGCGTCGAACTTCTCGCCGGTCAAGTAATATCTGCTCGCCGCACGCGGATCGAGTTTGGGCAGCAATGTCAGTGAGATCATGAACGGCGCCAATCCGATCCGCACCTCGGTGAGCGCGAAACTGCTGTTCGGTCCGGCCACCACGAGATCGCAGGCCGCGACGATCCCCATTCCTCCCGCGCGAACGTTGCCGTCGACCTGCGCGATCACCGGTTTCGGGGTTTCCACCAGCCTACGCAGCACCCCGAGCATGACCATGGTGCGCTCGTCGGCAACCACGGCCGGATCGGCATCGCTCGCCTCGGAGAGGTCCGCGCCCGCACAGAACGTGGTGCCGGTGTGCGCGAGCACGATTGTGCGCACGGCGTCGTCGGCCGTCGCGTCGTCGAGCCCGCGCAGTAGCTCGGACACAAGCTTGGACGACAGTGCGTTGCGGTTGTGCGGCGAGTCCAGCGTCAGCGTCGCGACACCATTCATCACCTGATAGTGGACGAACGGACCTGTCGTTTCGGTCATCGGCAGCCTTTCTCAGTACGACTTCGGCAGGCCCAGCGAATACTGCGCGACGAAGTTCAGCACCATTTCCCTGCTGACCGGGGCGATTCGACCGATGCGCACGGCGGCGAGCATGGCGGCGAGCCCGACATCACGGGTGAGTCCGGCGCCGCCGTGCGTCTGGATCGCCTGGTCGATCGCCTTGATGCTGGCCTCCGCCGCAGCGTATTTCGCCATATTGGCGGCCTCGGCGGCGCCCATCTCGTCGCCGACGTCGTAGAGCGTCGCGGCCTTCTGCATCATCAGTTTCGCCAGCTCCAGTTCGACCTTCACCTGTGCGAGCGGATGTGCGATACCTTGATGCGCACCGATCGGTGTCTTCCAGACGACGCGCTCCTTGGCGTATTCCACGGCGCGGTCGATGGCATAACGACCGATACCGATGGCCATGGCAGCACCCATGATGCGCTCTGGGTTCAGGCCCGCGAACAGCTGCATCAGCGCCGCGTCCGCTTTGCCGACCAATGCGGTGGACGGCAGCCGGACATCATCGAGGAACAAACTGTATTGATGGTCCGGTTCGATGATGTCCATTTCCTGCGGCGTCTTGGTGAAGCCTTCGGCGTCGGTCGGCACAATGAACAACGCGGGCTGCAATTTGCCGGTCTTGTGATCCTCGGTGCGGGACACGATCAGCACAGCTTCGGCCTGATCGACGCCGGAGATGAAGATCTTGCGGCCGTTGAGGACCCAGTCGTCACCATCGCGGCGGGCGGTGGTGGTGATCTGGTGCGAGTTGGAGCCGGCATCCGGCTCGGTGATGCCGAAAACCATCTTGCTGGCACCGTCGGCGAGCTTGGGCAGCCATTCCCGCTTCTGCGCGTCGGTGCCGTACTTGGTGATGATGGTGCCGCAGATGGCTGGTGAGACCACCATGAGCAGCAGGCCGGCGCCCTGCGCGGACAGCTCCTCCATCACCAGCGCAAGCTCGTACATCCCCGCTCCGCCGCCACCGTGTTCTTCGGGCAAGTTCACCCCGAGGAACCCGAGTTTGCCTGCCTCGTCCCATAGTTCGTCGAGCGGCTCGTTCTTGCGCGCTTTGGGCAGTACATAGTCGCGGTAGTTGTACTTCGCGGCCAGAGCCGCGACCGCGGCCCGCAGCGCCTTCTGCTCTTCGGTTTCGATGAAGTTCATCGGTACTCCTGTATTTCGTCGTTGTCCTCGACAGGTTCGACGACCGCGAGGACGGCGCCGAGGTCGACCTGCTGGCCGACGCTGACATTGACCGCGCTGAGCACACCGGCGGCAGGCGCGGCGATGGTGTGTTCCATCTTCATCGCCTCCAGCCACAGGATGGGCTGGCCCCGTTCGACATAACTGCCGACTGCGGCGCCGAGTCGGATCACGCTGCCCGGCATTGGCGCGAGCAGCGATCCGGTGGCCACCTGATCGGCGGGATCGCTGAACCTGGGCAGCCTGCGCACCGCCACCGGGCCCAGCGGTGAGTCGACATAGACCTGGTCGCCGTAGCGCGCGACCTCGAAACTCCGTCGCACCGGCCCGCGTTCGCCGGACACGGCCAACACCACGCGATCGGGCGCGGACTCGACGAGTTCGAGACCGTGATGGCCGTCCACCGTGACGCCGGCTCGCCCGAACCGGTAGCCGATCTCATGCGTCCCGCTGGTGCGACTCTGGTAGGACTTGCGCTGCGATTGCGCCGGTAGATTCCGCCAGCCGCTGGGCAATCCACCGCCGACCCTGGCGTTGCCGCGGTTCGCGGCGGCGTCCGCGAGCGCCGCGGCGACGATCGACAGCGCCTCGTCGGACTCGGATACCCACGGTGCCGCGAGGCTGTCCAGGTCGTGCGTGACGAAGAACGCGGTGTCGGTGTCTCCGGCCGCGAACGCAGGGTGACGCAACACCCGCACCAGCAGATCCCGGTTGGTGACCAGGCCGTGGATCTTCGCCCGCTGTAGCGCGCCGGCCAGCAATCGCGCTGCCTCAGTGCGGGTTTCGGCATAGGAGATGACTTTGGCGAGCATCGGGTCGTAATTCACTCCGACAACCGAACCGTCCACCACACCGGTATCCAGACGGATGCCCGGACGATCGAGCAGATCGAACTCGGTGGCCACCGAGGGAATGTCGATCCGGTGCAGCGTTCCACTCTGTGGCTGCCAATCGAGCGCCGGGTCTTCGGCATAGAGCCGCGCCTCGATCGAGTGGCCACGTATCTCGGGGGGTTCGGTGCGCAACTCGGCGCCGTTGGCGACGTCCAGTTGTAGCCGAACCAGATCCAGTCCGGTGGTGCACTCGGTAACTGGATGCTCCACCTGCAAACGAGTGTTCATCTCCAGGAAGAAGAACTCACCCTGCTCGTCGGCGAGGAACTCCACGGTGCCCGCGCCGGTGTAGCCGATCGCGCCCGCCGCCAGCCGCGCCGCGTCGAACAGCCGCGCGCGCATGCCGTCGGTGCGCTCGACCAGGGGCGCGGGAGCCTCCTCGATCACCTTCTGGTGGCGGCGCTGGATGGAGCACTCGCGCTCGCCGACCGCCCAGATGGTGCCGTGCGTATCGGCCATCACCTGGACCTCGATATGTCTGCCGGTCTCGAGGTAGCGCTCGCAGAACACCGTCGGATCACCGAACGCGGATTCCGCCTCGCGCCGGGCGGCATCGATCTGCGGCGTCAGTTCGGCAAGACTGCGCACCACTCGCATACCGCGCCCTCCGCCACCCGCGGAGGCCTTGATCAGCACGGGCAACTGCTCGGCGGTGACCTCGGCCGGATCCAGTTCGGCGAGCACCGGAACGCCGGCGGCGTCCATCAGTTTCTTCGCGGCGACCTTCGAGCCCATCTGCTCGATCGCCGGGACCGGAGGGCCGATCCAGACCAGCCCGGCGTCGAGCACCGCCTTGGCGAATTCGGCATTCTCGGAGAGAAATCCGTATCCGGGGTGGATGGCGTCGGCTCCGGTGGCCAGTGCCGCCTCGACGATCAGGTCACCGCGCAGGTAGGTGTCGGCGGGCGTGTTACCCGGCAGCCGCACGGCGGCGTCCGCGTCGGCGACATGCGGCGCGGCGGCGTCCGCGTCGGAATAGACCGCGACGGTGCCCAGACCCATACGTCGGCACGTGGCGAACACCCGGCGGGCGATCTCGCCGCGATTGGCGACAAGGACGTTCGTGATCAGCGGGGCGAGAGGGTAGTCGGACACGGCTCGGCCTCACATTCGGAAGACGCCGAAGCCGTCGGCGCCCTTGATCGGGGCATTGTGAATGGCCGACAGGGACATTCCCAACACGGTGCGGGTATCGCGCGGATCGATGACGCCGTCGTCGTAGAGCCGTCCGGACATGAACATGGCCAGCGATTCGGCCTCGATCTGCGCCTCCACCATGGCGCGCATGCCGGCATCGGCCTCCTCGTCGAAGGGCAATCCCTTCGCCTCGGCGGCCGCCCTGCTCACGATCGAGATGACACCGGCCAATTGGGCACCGCCCATGACCGCGGATTTCGCACTGGGCCAGGCGAAGACGAACCGCGGATCGTAGGCCCGACCACACATGCCGTAGTGGCCGGCGCCGTAGGACGCGCCCATCAGCACCGAAATGTGCGGCACCTTCGAGTTGGAGACGGCGTTGATCATCATCGCGCCGTGCTTGATGATGCCCTTCTGCTCATATTCCTTGCCGACCATATAGCCGGTCGTATTGTGCAGGAACAGCAGTGGCGTATCGGTTTTGTTCGCCAGTTGGATGAATTGGGTGGCCTTCTGCGACTCCTCGGAGAACAGCACGCCGCGCGCGTTCGCCAGGATGCCGATCGGATACCCGTGCAGCTGCGCCCATCCGGTGACCAGGCTGCTGCCGTAGCGCGGTTTGAACTCGTCGAAGTCCGAGTCGTCGACGATGCGGGCGATCACTTCACGCGGGTCGAACGGGATCTTCAGATCCGCGGGCACGATACCGAGCAGATCCTCCGGGTCGTAGCGCGGCGCGAGGACCTCGGCCCGCGGGGCGAGGCCCTGCTTGCGCCAGTTGAGCCGCTTGACGATGGCACGACCGATGCGGATCGCGTCCTGCTCGTCGACCGCGTAGTAGTCGGCGAGTCCGGAGATCTGCGCGTGCATGTCGGCGCCGCCGAGGGATTCGTCGTCGGACTCCTCGCCGGTGGCCATCTTGACCAGCGGCGGGCCACCGAGGAACACCTTCGAGCGTTCCTTGATCATCACTACATGATCGGACATGCCCGGGATGTAGGCCCCACCCGCGGTGGAGTTGCCGAACACCAGCGCGATGGTCGGAATCCCCGCCGCCGACGCCTGGGTCAGATCGCGGAACATCCGACCGCCGGGGACGAACACCTCCTTCTGTGTCGGCAGGTCCGCACCGCCGGACTCCACCAGCGAGATCACCGGTAGTCGGTTCTCCCGCACGATGTCGTTGATGCGCAGTGTCTTACGCAGTGTCCACGGGTTCGAGGTGCCGCCGCGTACGGTCGGATCCGGCGCGACGATCATGCATTCGACGCCCGCCACGACGCCGATGCCGGCGATGGTGCTCGCGCCGACGTGGAATTCGCTGCCCCAGCCCGCCAGCGGGCATAGCTCGAGGAACGGGGAGTCCTCGTCGATGAGCAGTTCGACACGTTCGCGTGCGGTCAGTTTTCCGCGTTTTCGATGCCTCGCCAACTTGTCCGGTCCGCCGCCCGCGATGGCCTTGGCGAACTCGGCCTCGACCTCGGTGAGCTTGGCGGTCATGGCCGCCGCTGCCGCCGCGTAGTCGGGCGAAGCGGTGTCCAACGTGCTGCGCAGAGTTGTCATGCTGTGTACCTCTTCGCATGACTGGTAGCACCGCGTGGTGCGAGCTGCTTGCTTCGGGTTCGACCGGTCATGCGATGTACCCCAATCGTCTCGCCGCCAGTCCGGTGAGGATTTCCGTCGTGCCGCCGCCGATCCCGAGAATGCGCATATCCCGGTACTGTCGCTCGATCTCGGATTCACGCATGTAGCCGAGGCCGCCGAAAAGCTGAACGGCCTGGTTGGCCACCCACTCGCCCGCCTCGACCGCGGTGTTCTTCGCGAAACACACCTCGGCGATCAGGTCGGTCTCGCCTTCGACGCTGCGCTGCACCACATCGCGGGTGTAGACGCGGGCGACATCGATCCGCCTCGCCATTTCGGTGACCGTGTTCTGCACCGCCTGCCTGCTGATCAGCGGGCGGCCGAAGGTCTCCCGGTCGCGTACCCACCGCAGGGTCAGGTCCAGGCAGCGCTGCGCGCTCGAATACGCCTGCACCGCGAGGCCGACGCGTTCACTGACGAACGCGCCCGCGATCTGGTGAAAGCCGGAGTTCTCCTGGCCGACCAGATTCTGCACCGGCACCCGCACATCCACATAGGACAGTTCGGCGGTGTCGGAGGCGAGCCAACCCATCTTGTCCAGTTTGCGGCTGACCGTGAAGCCTGGAGTGTTCTTGTCGACCACGAGCAGCGAGATGCCTCCGGAGCCCGGTCCTCCGGTGCGTACCGCCGTGACCACGTAGTCCGCACGCACACCGGAGGTGATGTAGGTCTTGGCGCCGTTGACGATGTAGTGCTCGCCCTCGCGATGCGCGGTGGTGGTCAGGTGCCCGACATCGGAGCCGCCGCCCGGCTCTGTGATCGCCAGCGAGCCGATCATCTCCCCCGCCAGGGTCGGCTTCACCCAGCGTTCGATCGCCTCGGCGTCGCCAGCGGCGATCAGGTGCGGCACGGAGATCCCGCAGGTGAACAACGAGGCGAACAGTCCACCGGACGCGCCGGCCTGGTGTATCTCCTCGCACACGATCATCGCGTCGACGGCGTCACCGCCGGAACCACCCGCGGATTCCGGGAACTGCACCCCGAGCAGGCCGAGGGCGCCGGCCTTCTTGTGCAGCTCGCGCGGGATCGCACCGTCGCGCTCCCAGCCGTCCAGATACGGCAGGATCTCGCGTTCCACGAAACCTCGTACCGTGGACCGCAATGCGCGGCGCTCCGGCGTCTCCCACGGTGTGGTCATCTGGTGTCCTCCCTCTCCTGACCGGGACCCTGCGTAGTTACGCGAGCTGCCGCCTCCGGGCCCTGACCGATCATGAGAGGAGCTCCACTGGAATGTCGAGGTGTCGAGACCGCAGCCATTCGCCGAGCCCCTTGGCCTGCGGATCGAAGCGGGCCTGGTAGGCCACGCCCTGACCGAGCAAACCTTCGATGATGAAATTCAGCGCCCGCAGGTTGGGCAGGACGTGCCGGGTGACGGTCAGCGCGGCCGTCTCCGGAAGCAGCGCTTTGACCCGATCCACCGTGAGCGTATGCACCAGCCAGCGCCACTGCTCATCCGTGCGCACCCATACGCCGATATTCGCGTTGCCGCCTTTGTCGCCGCTGCGGGCCAGCGCCAACGCGCCGAGCGGCGCGCGACGAGTAACGCTCGGCGGCAATGGTTCCGGGGCCGGCGGCTCGGTCACCTCCGCCGGTTCCACCGAGTCGGTGGACGGCGCGACGGCCACGCGCGTGCCGTCGGGCAGGACCGCCAGGTGCGCCACCTCGGTGGCATCGACGAATCCTGGCGTATAGACGCCGTAGGGAGATCCGTTGCCGGGCAGGGTGGTGAAGCTGCATCCCGGATAGCTGGCCAGTGCCAGTTCCACCGCGACATTGGAGAACGCGCGACCGACCTTGTTCGGGTCCGCATCGCGGACCACGCAGCGCAGCAACGCGCTGGCCTGTTCTTCGGTGTCGGCGTCCGGCCGGTCGAGTCGGGCCAGAGTCCAGGTCAGTTCGGCGGGTCGGGTCGGCAGCCAGGCTTCGAGTTGTCGTTGCGCCAGTTCGGCTTTCGCCTCGATATCCAGCCCGGTGAGAATGAACTCCATCTCGTTGCGGAAGCCGCCGAGCGTATTCAAGGAGACCTTCAGTCGCGGTGGCGGCGCCTCCCCGGTGACGCCGCTGATCAGTACCCGATCCGAGCCTTCCCGGTCGAGCTGGATGGTGTCCAGCCGGGAGGTGACGTCGGGTCCGGCGTAGCGGGCGCCCTGGATCTCGTACATCAGTTGGGCAGCGACCGTGTCGATGGTGACCGCGCCGCCGGAGCCTTCGTGCTTGGTGATGACACTGCTGCCGTCCCGGCGGATTTCGGCGATCGGAAAGCCCGGCCTGCCGAGATCGGCGAGTTCGGTGAAGAAGGCGTAGTTGCCGCCGGTGGCCTGGGTGCCGCATTCGATGACGTGTCCCGCCACGACCGCGCCGGCCAACCGGTCGTAATCGGCTCGGCCCCAGCCGAAGTGCGCGGCAGCCGGACCGACGACCACCGACGCGTCGGTGACGCGGCCGGTGACCACGATGTCGGCGCCCGCGTTCAGGCATTCGACGATGCCCCACGCGCCGAGGTAGGCATTGGCGGTCAGCGGCGCACCGAAGCCGAGTTCGCCCGCACGCGCGACCAGGTCGTCGCCCTCGACATGCGCGATCGTCGCGTCCACCCCGAGTTCGGCCGCGACTTCGCGCAGCTTCTCCGCCAACCCGGCGGGATTGAGGCCACCCGCGTTCGCGACTATCCGCACGTTGCGTTCCACGGCGAGCCCGAGGCAGTCCTCGATCTGCTTGACGAAGGACTTGGCATAGCCCAGGCTCGGATCCTTCATCCGATCCCGACCGAGGATCAGCATGGTCAGTTCGGCGAGATAGTCACCGGTGAGTACGTCGAGGCGGCCACCCTCGAGCATCTCGCGCATGGCCCCGAACCGATCACCGTAGAAGCCGGAACAGTTGCCGATCCGAAGGACATCGGGGTCGGCGGCGAGCATACTCATCAGCGGGAATGCCTCCTGTACGGCGACTGGACATTCGTCCTGGCAATCCTTGCGGCGAACCGCGGGGCACGGCCGCGTGCCGCACCCGAGGAGTCCACGTTCCGCGTCCAGCATCACACTCGGTTCGGAAAAAAGCAAGCGTGCGTGCTTGTTAATCGCTGGGGCGACAAACGACGCACACCGCGACGGCCGAGCATGAGGCGCACACCGGCACGAAGCCTAGATGTGGCAACGACACCTGGGTGGGATGAACGTGCCTACACCGACGGCCAGTGCGGCATCGACGAGAGTCATCGACGGGCTTACATGGGCCAGAAGGCCGCTTCAACGCGTCGCCGACGCCGGAAAAGGGGTCCTCGACCGCATCCACACTCTGGGCCGACATCAGAAGAGGCAGCCGAGCGCGCACGTAGCAGAGGTTGATGACGACCGCCGCCGATACGAATGCCAGGCCGCCGAGGCCTGCCACGGTAGTGAAACTCATCGAGGCGCCCTCCCTGCTCCAGCGGTGCTCAGAGATATACGGCGACAACCTCGTACAGGGGGAACTACGCGAGACAACCGACTTCCCGGTGGAAAGAATCGCCCACACAACAGGTTCGGATCGATCGAGACCCCGCGCTACCACTTCGCCCGGCACGTCGGCACCACCCTCAGGTCGTATCGGATGACCTTCCGCGAGATGCCTTCTGACGACAACGAGACTCGCGAACGAAACCGACCCGCAGAACCCTGCGCATCGAGCGCCACCAGCGATGACCACCCACGGCACGGCGAGCGCGCGGACATGGAGCAAGATGAGCACGGTGCCCACCGACGTCACTGTGATCGTTCTGTTCGCCTTGGCCGGCTTCCTCCTCGGCGGCGCCTACACCACCTGGAAGACCGCCCGCCCGCTGGCCATCGCGCTCGCGGCCTGCGCCGTTCTCGCGGCGGGTGGCGCCTGCGCGTGGTGGCTCGGTTAACCCTCCGACAGCCGGAATATGCGCAGGTCCGACGGCACCCCATGGAGCGGAGCCGCGAAGAAACCGCGGCGGTACGGCTTGACCTCGAAACCCAGATCCGCCAGCGTCTCGGGTCGCAACGCACGCAGCGTCGCATCGGACACCATCGTGTTACCGTCGCCGCCCGCCTCCATGACCCGAGCCGCGATCGTCACGTCCACGCCGAGCCAGTCACCGCCGATCTCGCGTGGCGAGCCGGTGTGCAGGCCGATCCGCATTTCCGGCCGATAGCCGCGCACCTGCAGGCCGGCCAAATTATGCTTGGCGCGCACCGCGGCGCGCACCGCCCGGTCCGCGGACGGGAAAACCGCCATCACACCGTCGCCCATGCGCTTGACAACTTGCCCGCCGCGCTCGGCGATCGGCGGTTCGATGGTCGTGGCTACCCGCCGCAGCAATTCGAGGGTCGCCTCATCCCCCGCCGACAGCGACCAACTGGAGAAGGCCACCAGGTCGGTGAACATGATAGTTATCTCCTGGCTACCTTTTCCGCGGCCGACTCGTTCCAGCATCGCCTGCCACACCTGCAAAGCACCGAAACCGATTTCGCGGGCCGCGCTCGGCGTGTCACCCACCAGTTTGTCCGCGGCCCGTGCGACCGCGCGCGCACCGCCGGGACCCGACACCGACAGCGGGTCACCGAACGCCGGGTCACCAGGCAATTGTTCTCTGGCCTTACGTAATACACCGATCAGATCCGTCCGCTGACCTGCCGCGTTCCGCAGCGCCGCGAGCTGGCCGCGCGGCACACCCACGAGCGAACGGCTGCGCGAATCGGACTCTTCGGACGGCGCCAACGGAATAACAACCTCGGGCCGAACATCAGCATTGCCATCGTCAGCATTGCCTTCCGGCCCCACCCCGGGTTCCGCGCCACCGGAAGGTGTTTCACTCACATCCCGAGCGTATCTCAGCCGACTTGACGTCGGCAGACTACCGATCATCGCCATCTGCCACCTCCGGAGCACACTCCAGCGAGCACATCACCGGGCCCGGCGTGGATAACGAGCTAGTTGCCGCCTCGATGCTACGGGGCCGGCACGGACCGTGGAAGCGACGAGATACACAGTTTCCTCGATGTTCACAAGGACCGTGCACGAGCGCGACCCCGGTGACAGCACTATCGGCCCGGCGCGATGGGGTCGCACCGGGCCGATAGCCGCACCGTCCGCCGGGCAGTGGCGGGCCGGTCGAAGGGACACGCGAACCTCCCGACAAGGTCGACGGCCCGCAACCCGAGTGGCGAGGAAAGGCACTCGCCGAAACTGCGCGCTAGGCGTCGCGCTGATTCACTGAGACAATCGCCACACCGAACACGATCGCGACAAATACGGCGAAATACAGCAGGCTGCCCCACGGCCCCCAACGCCAGTTGGCCGTGGTCTCGGCGGCACTGTAGAAGTGGCTCGCGTTGGCGAACGGCAGGAACGGGGTCACATTGCGGCCGAAACTGCCGAACGCCCCCAGCAGGGTCTCGATGAGCAGCGGCCACAGCACGATCAGCGAGATCGCGGCGGCGGACTGCCGCACCAACACGCCGACGCCGACCGCGAGGACGATGCAGAGGAAGGCATAGATCGCGGTGCCGTAGACCTCACGCCACTCGGCCGAACTCGACAAGGCCAGGGTCGCGCCCGCGGCTGGACCACCGAGCGCCTTGGCGACCAGGTAGGCGAGGAGCACCAGGACGATCGTCAGCACAGCGCCGTATACCCCGACCAACCCGGCCTTGGTCGCGATCACCTTGGCTCGATGCGGGGTGGCCTGGAAGGTCGTTCGGATGATGCCGAAGCGGTATTCGCTGGTCACGGTGAGTGCCGCCATGATCATCAGGACCATGACGCCGAAACCGCTGACTCCCGTCGCGGCAGCCGAGATGGTCAGATCGAACGCGCCCTGCTCGCCATGGGACGCCCGCGCCACCGAGGCGAGCAGCGCGGCCATGCCGAGTGCGAGGGCGACGACGATCGCCGAGCACCACCACGGCGATCTGGTCGAGGTGAGTTTGATTCGTTCCGCAGCCAGCACGCCCATCAGAGCGCACCTCCCATCGCTGTGTAGTGCGCGGTGTCTTGTGCGGTGCCGCCGGCCGCCGCCGGGCCCGTCACTCCGGTCGGATCGAAGTCCGCACCGTGGTACTGCACGGCGCCGCCGGTCATCCGCATGAACGCCTCCTCCAGCGAGGCACGCTGCGGGGCCAGCTCGTAGAGCGTGATGTCGTTCGCACCCGCCAACTTGCCGACCGCGTCACTGAGCACGCCCGCCACCACCAGCGCAGGGCCGTCCTGGCCCGAGCCGTCCTCGCGGACGGTCATCCCATTCGAGGTGAGCAGGCTGCGCAGCTGGTCGAGCTGCGGGCTGCGCACCCGCACCGACTGCTCCGAAGCCCGCTCGATGAATTCCTGCGTGGTCGAGTCCGAGATGAGCCTGCCGCGGCCGATCACCACCAGATGCTCGGCAGTCTGTGCCATCTCCGAGAGCAAGTGGCTGGAGACCAGCACCGTACGGCCCTCGGCGGCCAGTCGCTGCATAAAACGGCGGATCCAGAGGATGCCTTCCGGGTCGAGGCCGTTGACCGGTTCGTCGAACAGCAGCACCTGCGGGTCGCCGAGCAGCGCACCGGCCAAGCCGAGCCGCTGCGACATACCGAGAGAGAATCCGCCCGCGGCCTTGCCGGCCACCTCGGACAGGCCGACCAGCCGCAACACCTCCTCCACCCGGGACTTGGCGATGTCGTTGGAGGCGGCCATCCACTCCAGGTGGGCACGGGCCGACCGGTTCGGATGCACCCACTTGGCATCCAGCAGCGCACCGACGGCACGAAGCGGATGGTCCAGTTTGTGATACGGCTTGCCGTCGATCAGGGCGGTGCCCGCAGTGGGCTTGTCCAGTCCGAGGATCATCCGCATGGTGGTCGATTTACCCGCACCGTTCGGGCCCAGGAACCCGGTCACCTGTCCTGGCCGAACGGTGAAGCTCAAATCCTGCACCGCGACGGTCTGCCCGTAATGCTTGGTCAGGCCTTTCAGCTCGATCATGCTGTCAAGCATTCCGTATGACGCCGCCGCGCGCGTCCCTACAAAGTGCCGGGTTCGGTCATCCTCGAGGATGACGTCGAGTATCGAGGTGAGTACATGCCCGGACATGCATGTGTTTGAACTGGGGATTTCACTCATACGGACGCCCTTGAACGGGGATTGTGCTCACAATGCCCGCGAGCGAGGGGCTACAACGTGACCCCGACCCACGATGCGAAATTCGCGAGGCTGTCCGTCCGGCGCCGCTCGGCCGCTGCAATCGCGTGCAGCGTCTCGCGCACTGATGGGTGTAGGCGGGTCTGCTGCGGTGCGACAGCTCGAGCGGCACCGAGTGCGCGCAAGGCCTTATCCGGCTGTCCGACGAGCACCCATGCGCGGGCAACGTCCTGCCAGTGGTGACCGGCGCGCGGTGGCGCGATCTCCACCGGCAGGATCAGCGCCGAGCCTTCTCGGGCCGCGCGGTCGGGGTCGCCGGATTCGAGGGCGACGGCCGATGCATGGATACCGACGTTTCCAGGGCCGAACAGCGTGCCGTACAGGTCCGACTCACGGCGTATCGGCGGCGTCAGGGCGCGCGCAGCGTCGATGTGGTCGGCGGCGGTGTCGGGCCGGATACCGCGGGCGGCGACGATCGCGCCGCACAGGTGCCCGTATCCGCGTACGGCGTTCGCGGCTTCGTCGTCGCCCTCGATCATGTCGATACCTTGCTCGACCAACCGTAGGCCAACGTCATTTGCGTTGTGATACATAAGGATTCGAGCACGCTTGATCTTGGCCTGTGCCGCATAGAGCGGATCATCGGCGCCTGCGGCGGCCCACTCGAGGCGGTCCAGCACGGACGGGGCAAGGTTGGTGAATCCGAACCGGCGGCAGAGCCGTTCAGCGGTCACGTGCGCAGCGCATAGCAGCGAGAACACCTTCCCGCGGTCGTTATCCGAGGCGTGGAGCGCACCATACAGTTGACGTATCAGAACCGGAATCCGCGCCAGAGCAGCCCGCCCCTTGTCGTTGCGATAGGCGAGGTCAATTGCTGCCATTTCGGCCGCGAGTTCGGCGAGTGAGAGCGGTTCGACCGCGCGCACGTACGGGCCTTCGGCGATCACGGCCCGCAGTTCTGCGATGCCCTCGAGCGGGCCGTCCTCGTTCATGAGGTCGTAGTACGGCGCACCGGTCAGGTGCTCAGACTCGACGCCGAGCGCCGACGCAACAGCAGCCACGAACCCCGGCGAGGCCGGTTCCCGGTTTTGCTCGACCGCGCGCACCATCGACACGCTGTATTGGGCACGCTGGGCGAGTTGCACCTGTTTCAGTCCAGCGAGTTTGCGCAGGCTGGCGATACGGTCACCGGTCGTCGTCACCGCGGACCTCCGTAGCTGGGGAGTTCACATTGGTTCACGCCCGAGGGTACCGAATCACGCCAGGTCACCCGAGTTCTGTTACTCGACTGGCACTCCCGCTCACCAGTAACGGCGAACGTGATGTAGGCCCGCCGCCGGGATGCGGCCGATCTTCTCGGTTTCCCCGGCGTCGGGTGCCCACCAACACCACAGAGCACCAGGGGGTACGAAATGTCCGAACACGTCACACTGTTGATCGTCGTAGGGACCACATTCTTTTTGGACTGGGTGATCTTCGTCGGCCTCCCATACGCCTTGAACCATCTCGGCGGTTGCCACGCCGGACCCGAAGGGCTCTACAGCCTGCAGCAGGCACACGAGGTAATGCAGGACCTCATCAACTGCGATGCCGACAATTGCGCGGCCAAACGCGCCGCCATGGACGTCCTCATCGCCGCAAAACATTTCGTCCCTGCGAGGGCTCGATGATAACCCTTGCTGACACTGAACAGTGGCACCATTTCCACCGTAACTTCCCCTGCGAGAGCATATTTCGATCACTGAACGAGGCTGACTTCGTCGCCGGCGTACGCGCCGACCACGGCTCGGCCTGCCTGCAATGCCTATTGGCATCCGCCTACATCTCCGGCTCAGGGGACAGGACCGACCATGCCGAATAACAACGACCCCATCGGCATCAGCCAAAGCCACTTCGACGGCACACTATCGATCATCGGCGCAGATGGCTGGCCGCTCAGCCCCGAGGAAACCGCCGAACTACTCGACGACACCAGTGCCGACCAGTCACCGAAGCTGCTCCAACGCGTACATGACGCCCTGCGCCTACCGGAGAGGAAAGCCGATGACACTCAGTAGATTGCCGACGATCGTGCTGAGAGCCTCACCCAGGATGAGAACATCGCGGCAGCCAGGGCCGAGCCGGAGACCGAGCCGGATCGGTGTCGAGTCCGAATTATGGTCAAGTCGCAGCGACAAGCACGATCACGGCGCTGAGTGCCGCGGCGGAGTCCAGAAGAGCATGGGAGCGAGCCGTGATGCTCGCGTCGCGCGCGGTCAGCGCGGCGTCGATGTCTTCGGATCGGCGCCCGCGCGGCAGATTCGACATCAAACTCCGGAGGGTGTCGATGCGGTATCCGGCGCTGCGTAGTTGGTGGACTATCCGTGCGTCCCGAACCTGGGCGGGGGCGTAGCGTCGCGTTCCTTGCGCGGCGACCCGATCAGGAACAACCAGCCCCTCGGCGTCCCAATGCCGCAACGTCGACGCGCGCACCCCGAGTGCGGCGGCGAGTTCGGACACGCCCATCGAGTCCGATGGACGTACGTCGTCGATCGGCTCGGCGGCGATCGCCTCGGCCGCCCGTTTGGCCAGCGCGAGGTCCCTACGCTCGCGATCGAGCCCAGCGTGTGCCGCATCTAGGAGCGCGAGCAGCTGTGCGATCGGGCGCTCATGCGCGGCGCGAACGATCCGCTTGGCCGCGAGCGGACCGACGCCAGCGGCCAGTGCTCGATAGGCCAGCGCGGACCGTAGGTGAATCTCTCCGTACCGGCGGTAGCCCGCGCGGGTGCGCAGCGCCGGCGGCAACACACCGTCGCGCTCGAGGTTGCGTACCTGCTGCACGGAGTATCCGACACCGCGCGCGACATCGACGGTGCGTAGCGATGAGTTGAGAGTTGACACCCTTTCATCCCTCGATATCTGGCCTGAAGTCTCCACAAGCACCTTAATGAAACGCTGGAGAACATGACCATCGACGAGATCATCGCCTTCGTAGCCGCACTCGACGGAGTCCTCACCGTCAGGCCGGGACCCGACGACGGCTCACCCGAGATCAGCTGGGGCGATACGTTCTTCTACTACGCACCGAGCGGTGTCGCGCCGACCACCACTCAGCCCTTCGCGACGATCGTCACGAAGAACTACCCGGGCGACGAGAAGTCGCGGCTGGACAGCCCAGCGGCGTTCCGGGTCAATGTCGCGGCAGGCAAGGAATCGTTCATCCAGTGGACCGGCCGTGCGCCGCGCGAAACAGCCGACGACGTCGACCCCAGCGTTACCGACACCGTGATCGCACATCCCGTCTACGGCTACGCCGGCTGGCTCGCGGTAGTGAACCCGGCCGAGCGCACCGAAACGACAACCCGAGAACTGCTGCGCACAGCATATGACCTCGCTCGCTCACGCTATGAGCGACGTGCTGGGGCAACGAACTGACGCTATGGCGAGCCCGGATCGGTTATCTCACTCCAGTGCGCGATATCGATGGCCTTGGTGAGCAAGGTGGTGCGCTGGGATGAGACGTCCCAGGGGGTTCCGGTTGGTTCGAGGGTCAGGAGAACGACGATTTTCTCGTCGTGTTCGCCGACCGTGCCGGTGGTGTGCATCGCTCGCTTGCCGAGGTCGATCGCGGGTGTGCTGGACGGGGCGGGGTCGAGGTCGCCCCGGCCGGTACCGATGCCGTCGCGGCCGAGCAGGATCGGACTCTCGGCAGCGACGTCCACAGCTTCGGACGGAATCGGCGGTGCCGGGTCCTCGGGTGCGCAGATGTTGTCGGGCTCGGGTGTGTCACCGAAGCCGGACCAGCCCTGTTTGACGCTGATGGGCCTGCCGAGGGCCCGAGCGAGGCCGAAGGATTGGTCGAATCCGTCCTGACCGCATCGCGTCGATTCGTGCAGGTTGCTCATGATGAAATCACGGACCGCAGGACTGGCGGAGTCGAGGATATAGCGGTAGATCGTCACTACATCGGCGGCGCTGATCGCCGTGTAGCCCCACATCCCGCGGTCGGCCGGCGGCATGGTGTCGGTCAAGCCGAGTTTCGCGACCATCCGTTCGACGATCTCGTCCCACCCGTTCTCGACCCACAGATAGCTGGCCGCGTCGTCGTCGCTGGAGCGCAGCATCGCCTGTAGCCGGGACACCGCATCGGGCGACAAGGCCTGTGGATCATGCGATTCCAGGTAGTCGAGCGCGATCAGCAGTTTGACCACCGAGGCGGCCCGGTACTGCTTGTGCTCGTCGAATTGCACGCGCACAGCGCCGGTCGTGCGATCGAAGACCATGTAGCTCGCCTCCACCCCGATCGGAATCGCATCCGCGATCGGGTCGGCGAGAGCAGAAGCAGCACCACCGGCCGTCCAAGCCGTGGCGGCGGCGAGCGCGGCGGCGAGCCGGGACGCGGTACGTCGGCGGAGTTGTGCCGCCTCGGCGCGGAAGACCATGAGCTCCTCTGGATGTCGGAGGCAGATTGTGCCCACTGCGAAGACGCTGCACCTTAACGCAGCACGCGGGCACACAGCACACCAGACTCATTGTGCTGCAATTCATCTCCATCGCTGTGCGAGCCAACGGGTGATAGGGGGCACACTCGATCAAAAGCTTGCCGAAGTGCGCAGTCGGGTTGATGCACACCTCACGACCGAACCGGTGCGCTGATTCGAGCATCGTCGAAAGCTCTGGCAGACAGCCCTTTCGAGCAACGAACGCGTGTCTGAATCGATGACATTCCAGAATTGCGGGGTCGGCGCATCGCGGGATTGATCACCGCCGCCCGCGGCGGCGAGGGTCGCCCGTCAGCTGACTTCGCGCACTAATCCGGACGGGTGATCCGGCCGGTGTGCCCCCACTGGTGGTACGGACGATCCCTTGGCAGCGGCCGAGGCCATGCCTAGGCTGAGTTCACGCGTGACCAACGTCGAAGGGTGTCGACTCGTGCTCAGTTTGGATCTGCATCCAATCTTCCGTAACAACCGTGATATCGATGTGGCCATGCGGCAATTCCTGATCAGGGCCGCCCGGTCCGGTGCACCGGTCGCCGAGATCGTCCCAGGCAAGGGCTCGGGGCAGCTGCAAAGCCGCGTCCTGAGTTTCCTCGATCAAAAACACATCAAGAAGCTGTATGCGCGCCGGGAGCCCGACCCGAACAATTCCGGCCGCGTCCTCGTGTACTTCCATTAGGCCTCGCCCGCGAAGCTAGCGTGGCGCCGAGAGGGCGTATACCTAGCCGTGCGGCGAATCCGAGCAAACCGTCCGTCTGCCTTTGCCGCTGAGCAATACACCGATTCATGGCCCGGCGTGCGGGCACAGGATGGTCGAGCTTTCACAGTTCATTGATCGCTCCCGCGAAATCGGTATACGCGCCAGAGCGAGCCGAGCGGCGATGCCACGCAACGCCCGTACTCTCCGTGCTGTCGGTCGCCACCGCGCCAATGCCGCACCGCGAAACGAGCCCGATGCCAGATGTCGACGCGAATTTGCCGCACATGTGGGGATTTCCCCACTGCTCCGGTCTCAGGCGCCGGCGAGAGAATTGACCGACCAACCGGAGGGTACGGGGCGACCCCGGCCCCGGATACCGCGGGCAGAGATTGTGCCTGTCGACAACGTCGGCACGAGCAGACGGACGGCCCGCTGCGACGAAACACATTCCATCGAGGTGGAACGGCTGCCGCGCACAATGCCGCACGAAACATCGAGCGGTGATACGAGAGGAACGTACGGACTTGATCGCAGTCGGGATATTCACCAGTCGATCTGTGATCGCCGAACATTCGGGTCTCGATCCCGTGCTGAAATCATGAACTATTCGACCCCACCACTGCGCGTCGAATCCCCCTTTCGGAAACATCGCGGTGACCTGGTTTTCGGTCCGGAAACGGTGCTGCCACCAGCACGATCGAGGCCCCTACGGAAGATCGTCCGCATACTCGACAGCCATCTGAGCGGCCTCGTCACGACCAATGGCGACCTCGACGGGGTCGAGTTGGGATCGCTGTCCTTTGTCCGCGGCACCCTCGTAGACGCCCCAGACGCCCCCACCCATCTGCATGTGCGCCAGGTCGGCGAACCACCGTCGGTGGAAGACGTCGACTGCCTATCGGTAGTAACCGGTGTATGCCTGTTCGGCGGGTCCGGTTTGCACGCTTACGATCGCGGCGGGAAGCCGACGGTCATGGAACGGCCCGGCATGCGGCCCGCGCAGCCAGCAAATCGGATTGCGGAGATCGAGCGCGGCGAAACGCAAATCTACGTACCGGAGGTGGTTGCCCGTCTCGGAAGAACGATGATCGCACTTGTCGTGTTGGCCGACCGGTACGGGATACGCGCAGATCTGTACATCCATATTCCCGGGCCGGAGTACAAACTCTATGCCGACGGCCTGTTTGCGGCCGGCCGAATGACCCGGAATGCCCGCCAGCAGTACCACAACCTCGTCGACGACGAAGCGCTTTCGATCACCACGCAATTCACGGACCTTTTCGAGAGCGTCGCGACCCGTCCTCCGACCTACGGTTCACCACTCGGCCGTGTGTTCCCCGCACACCCCGGTCTCGCGATGGCGTCCACCGACGTCCCGTCGACAATCCAGAACATTCTCGCGGCCAGCTACGTGAGCGCTTATCGCACCGCGGTCCGGGCGAACACCCTTCCGGTATTCGTGGACGACGTGGAGGAGTTACCCATCCTTCGAAACGCGCAGCAGCTGTCGGGTTTTCGCGGGATCGCGCTCTATCCGCTGCCGGCGTGCCTCAGCGGCAGCAAAGCCGGGAGCCTGTTCGACCACCACGGTGCGACCGGCGAGGAGATAGCGCAAGCGACCGCCCCCTGGCTCGGCAGGCGAGCCGGTTGACACCGATTCACCGAAACATTGTGTAGGACAACGACTCGAAAGTACCGCGAACCACACCAGGGGTGACAGCTATACGAGTCCGCCGCAGGTCGACGAGATTCGTACACGTCGGCTCATGGGAGAAGTCGAGCCGGTCCCTCACCGTCGTGCCTCGAAGAGAGACTGGACATCGGAGTGGAGGTGGTCGAGTGCGCTGCGATAGAGCTGGGGACCCACCGACACCCGGGCCACACCGATGGCACGAAGCTCGTCCAACGATCCGCCTCTCAGCGCAAGACCAGCGTTCACCGGTGCGCCGACCTCGGCGACGACAGCCCGGAGATCCTCCGGCCCGGCTCCGGGAAGAAACACGCAATCGGCGCCAGCCGACCAATACGCCGCAGCCCTGGTGATCGCATCAGCACGCTTTCGAGTCTCGACCAAAGGCGAGGTGGGGAAGAAGGAGTCCACCCGGGCGTTGATGACCAGCGGCACCCCGATACCGTCGGCGGCGGCACGCATCTGCGCGATGTAGGTGGCGCGGGCATCGGCGTCGATCAGGCCGCCAGCGGCGTGATCGCTGTCCTCGATGTTGCAGCCGACGGCTCCGATACCGCTCAGCAGTTCGACCAGTTCCTGCGGCCCCATTCCATAGCCGGCCTCGGCGTCGACAGTGACCGGGACGTCGACAGAGGCGACGATACGCCGGGCGACGAACATCATCTCCTCGCTCGGAGCGCCCTCGCCGTCGTCATAGCCCAGCGCGGCGGAGATCGCGTTGCTCGCGGTCGCTACCACCGGGAAGCCCGCGGCGACGACGGCGCGGGCGCTGCCCACGTCCCAGGCGTTCGGCAGTATTAGCGGAGCGCCTGGGATGTGCAGTGACCGAAGCAGTTTCGCTTTTTCGACCTGATCGGACATCGCAGTCTCAGTCGACAAGTGCGCCGGCGGACAGATTGGCGATTGTTCCGGTCATGGCTCCAGCTCGATCCGAAGCGAGGAACGCGGCCAGCTCTGCGACTTCAGCGAGCGTAGGCAGCCTCTTCAGTAACGTCGCCTGCGCCATCGCCCCGCCTTCGAGCATTTCCTGAACCGACTGCCCGGCCGCTGCCGCGGTTCGCGTGAAGAGATCCTTGGTGTAGGAACCCGCTGCTGGCGCGTCGACGACAGCGTGTGGACGGATGCCGACGACCTGGATATTGCTGGGCGCCAGCTCCGCGGCCAGAACCCGCGAGAACGCCTCCTTGCCGGCCGCGCTCACAGCGTGCCCCAGGATGCCGCCCACCGCCAGTTTGGAACCGGGCTCGGACAGAGTCAGGATGACGCCGGGACGTTCTCGACCCATGTGCGGCGCGACAGCCTTACTTGTGATGAACAGCGAGCGCAGAAAACCGTCGATCGGCCTCATGAACGCCTCCAACGAAAGGTCCGCCAGCACAGTCCCCTGGTCGTGCATGACACTCACGGCATTGAGGGCGATGTCTATGCTGCCGGCCGCTGCCGCGATCCCCTCGGCGTGCTTTTCGACCGCCGGTTGATCGAAAACGTCGACTTGCGCGGTCTCGACTGTTCCGCCCGCGGCGGCGATATCCCGTGCCAGGGCGTCGAGCTTCGCCTGCGTCCGCCCGGCGATGAAGACCCTCGCGCCTTCCCGGGCGAAAACCCGTGCGATGGCACCGCCTATAGCGCCCCCGCCCCCATAGATCACCGCGTTCTTCCCCTCGAGCAGCAATCCGCTCATATGTGTCCTCCAAGTGATTGATTTTCCGAATGAATACGCGGGCTCGGTGGTCACGCGATCGCCGCCGCGGGCTCTGCCGGGCCCGCGGCCACCGGCGGCTTCAGGAAGCCGGCGACCCAGGCGACCGGGATGGCGATCACCACAATGATCAGCCCGGTGATCACGGTGGATGAAGCGGTGCAGGCGCCGATCGTCCGCCACCGGCGGGCGGGCCCACTATGATTCCGCCGTGGTGACCAGCCGGTCAGTCGTGACGCTGACGCTGGATCTGTTCTGCGAGGCGCTTGATTCGGTTCAGGCGCGAATCCCAGGTATCGCCGACTGCCTTCAGTTGCCCGACCGCGCGGGAGAGCTGCGCTTCATCGACTTCGTAGCGTCGCTCCCGGCCCATCGGTGTCGCATGTACGAGACCGGCGCGGTCGAGGACGCCCAGGTGTTTGGTGACCGCCTGGCGCGAAATCGGGAGACAGTCGCTCAAGCTGGTCGGTGTGCCGAATCCCTCCGCGAGCAGCAGGTCGAGCAAACGGCGCCTGATCGGGTCGCCGATCGCCGACCAGAGCTTGTCGTCGACGGCGGCGGTCATCGCAGCGTGACAGTAGGGGCGTAGCTCTGCAGTCTGGGCAGGAACAGATCCCAGCCGCGCTCGTGATCGTGAAAGGCCTCCTCGAGCACCGCGGCTTCCCACCCCTTCTCTCGCCAGCCGCTCTCCGTCATGCGCAGAATCGTGCCGTCACCGGAGGGCTCGAGTTCGAAGGTGACCAGGAGAGAGTTGCCCGCATCGGGCAGTTGACCATCAGGAGCGACCCATCGGAACGCGAATGTGCGGGGCGGGTCCACATCGACCACCTTGATCTGGACAACCTGAGCGCGGTCGCCCCAGACCAGTTCGCCGACTTCGCCTGGCGCCGGCGTGAACGTCGCGTCATCGGGCCACCACATCCTGATGTGCTCGGGCCGGCTCACCACGTCGAACACGACCTCCGGCGCCGCGTCGATCTGGATCTCGCGCTGTAAATTTCCGAACTCCATCATGGACCTCCAATACGCAACCATCAATTGCGCATGACTCTAACCGTCCAGCTCAGAAATGCGCAACCTTTTGTTGCACAATGCGTTGCCGAGCGAGCTTCGATCGAGGGCCTCTCACAGCACCGGAGACGAGGCCTGAGCCCAGAACCGCTTGGGGATACGCCCTGCGTGCCGGGCCGAATACCCCGCCCGCACCGCGTCCGCCATGGCGGCGGCCATCAATTCCGGCTGCCGCGCCCTGGTCACCGCGGTCGCCAGCAGTACGGCCGAGCAGCCGAGTTCCATCGCCAACGCGGCGTCGCTCGCGGTGCCGATACCGGCATCCAAAATGACCGGGACTTTCGCGTCCGCGACGATCATCTCGATATTGTGCGGATTGCCGATGCCGAGACCAGTGCCGATCGGCGAACCCAGCGGCATCACCGCCGCACAACCCGCATCCGCCAAGCGGCGCGCCAAGATCGGGTCGTCGGTGGTGTAGGGCAGCACGACGAATCCGTCGTCGACGAGTTGTTCGGCGGCGGTGAGCAGTTCGATCGGATCGGGCAGCAGCGTACGTTCATCGGCCACCACCTCGAGTTTCACCCAGTGGGTGTCCAATGCCTCGCGGGCCAACTGCGCGGTCAACACCGCCTCAGCCGCGGTGCGACAGCCGGCCGTGTTCGGCAGCGGGGCGATGTTCAGTCGCTTCAACAGATCGAGGACGCCGGTGCCGCCCGCGGCATCGATCCGCCGCATCGCGACAGTGGTCAGTTCGGTGCCCGAGGCGATCAGCGCCTCCTCCAGCACGGTCAGATTCTCCGCGCCACCGGTTCCCATGATCAGACGGGAACCGAACTCGCGGTCGGCGATCCGCAGCGGGGCCACCGGGGAATGCTCAGCCACCCTGGACCGCCGTCAGCACCTCGATCTGCCAGCCGCGGCCGACCGGTTCGCCCCACCGCGACTTCGGGAATACCGCGCCATCCACCGCGAGCGCGACGCCCTGGCTCGGCAGATCCAATCGCGCCAGTAGCTCGCGTACGGTCAACGGTTCGGCGAACTCATGGTCGTCGCCGTTCACCGTGACACCGACGGGGACGGATGACAGCGTCATCGTATTCCTCCTACAGTCATCGAAAAGCGTTGCGGATCGGCAACTTTCGCTTCGGGCAGCGTTGCCCCGTCGAGCAGACTCGCCACCGCGTCCACGGTGAGCGGCAAGGTCAGCATGCCGTTGCGGCCGTGCCCGGTGGCCGCGATGATCCGTTCGGTGAGTCTGCCGATCAGCGGCAGGTTGTCCGGACTGCCCGGCCGCGAGCCCGCGCTCGCCTCGGCCAACTCGTATTCGCCGATGCCAGGAAAGATCGCCTCCGCATCGGCGATCAGATCGCGGACGCCCGCGACGGTCACCGCGGTGTCGAAGCCGGCCTCGTACTGGGTGGCGCCGACCACGATCCCCTCCGCGCGCGGAACCAGGTACACCGCCCTGCCGTGCACCCTTGCCCGGATCACGCGACCCGGCGCGGGGGCGACACCCGGCCTGCGGCGCAGGCGCAGAATCTCGCCCTTGACCGGGCGAACCGGCAACTGCGGCCACAACCCGGCCGAAGCAGCGCCCGCAGCGAGCACCACCTGGTCGTGCGGAAGTTCGGTCAGCGAGTCGACGGACTCGGCGCGAACCTGGACACCCGCCGCGTCGGCCGCCTGCCGCAATCCGGACAACAGGCCGCGATTGTCGATGGCGGGTTCGGCGGGGGCGAGCAGCGCGGCCCGGACCGTACGCGCCAAACTCGGTTCCAGTTCGCGAACTCCCGCTCGGTCCAGCATCCGCAGTTCGTGCCCGCGGTCACCGACCCAGTCGGCCACGGTGCGTAGGTCGGCGGCGTCGGCCGCGTCCAGCGCAACGGTCATGGTCTGGTCGGCGACGAAGACCGAGACCCCGGTCGCCGCGTGCAGCCGGGCGGCGAACTCCGGCCAGCGGGCCAACGAGGCGGCGCCGAATTCGAGCACCCGGTCCTCCCCCGGCCAGCCTTCGGAAAGCGGTGCGAGCATTCCCCCCGCAACCCAGGAAGCGCCGGTGCCGACCGTGGAGTCCCACAGGGTGACCGACCAGCCCGTCTCCGCGGCTCGCCAGGCCACGGCGAGCCCGATGGCGCCGCCACCGACGACGGCCAAAGTCCGCATTCGATCCACCTGCCTCCTATTCGCATCCCCACGGTAGCGCGGCTACGGTCGAAGGCGTGCAACCCTCCCACCCCCATCGATCGGAATCCCCTCGGGAGCGCCTGGCAACCGCGCGACTGTATCTGTGTACCGACGCCCGCAGGGAACGAGGCGATCTGGCCAGGTTCGCCGAGGCGGCCCTCGCGGGCGGAGTCGACATCATCCAGCTCAGGGACAAAGGATCGCCCGGCGAGGCGAAATTCGGTCCGCTGGATGTCAGGGCCGAGCTGGGCGCGCTCGCCGAATTGAAAGCGGCCGCGCGCAGACACGGCGCTCTGGTGGCGGTCAATGATCGCGCCGACCTCGCGTTGGCCGCGAACGCCGACGTGCTGCATCTCGGGCAGGACGATCTTCCACCTTGGTACGCGCGCCGAATCCTCGGACCCGATGTGGTGATCGGGCGCTCCACCCACAACCGCGCCCAGGCGGGCCTCGCCGCGATCGATGAGAACCTCGATTACTTCTGCACCGGACCGGTGTGGGCAACCCCGACCAAACCGGGCCGGCAAGCGGCGGGACCCGAGCTGGTGCGTTCGACCACCGACGCCCATCCGAGCCGACCCTGGTTCGCGATCGGTGGGATCGACGCTCAGAACTTGACCGAAGTGCTGGACGCGGGGGCGACCCGGGTCGTCGTAGTGCGCGCCATCACCGAGGCGCGCGATCCGGAAGCAGCGGCACGCGAACTGAAGGCGGCGCTGCTGTCGAACGCGTAGTGCGGCACCGCGCGTCAGGAAAGCAGCTGCTCGCGAGTCAGTGCAAGCACCGTGCCCAGCACGGTGTGCTCCGTGCTCGGCGCGACGGGCCGCGGGTCGACCGCCCTGTGCCCGTCGATGATTCTCGTGCAGTCGCCCGGTCCGTCCGGATCCGAATGCAGCCAGAAGAACCCCTGCTCGGCGAGGTCGAGCGTGCGTGGAAGCGCAGCGGCCACCGCGGCGTCATCCGCCGATTCGGCCAGGCACACCCGGCACGGCACGGCACGCAAGGAAGGCCAGGACGCGGCGAATCCGGGGTGTAGCGCATGAGCCTGCACATCATTCTCGGGAACCCAGGCCAACTCGGCACTCTCACGGTTGGCGCTGGTAGGCAAGGTGATCACGGCATCAGCCACCACCGTGGTGTAGGTCCAGCCGCTCAAGGCCGATGCGGTCACCCGCTCGCCACGCACCCGGACGTCGGCCGGATCGATACCCGCCTCCTCCCATGCCTCGCGGACCGCGGCGTGCACGGTGGTCTCGTGGCTGTCGCGGGCTCCGCCGGGCAATGCCCAGGTACCGCCCTGATGACTCCACGGCGCACGGTGCTGTAACAGCACCGCCGGACCCCCATCGGTCAGCGGGGCGCGCAACAAAAGTCCGGCGGCGCCGAAGCGGCCCCAATGCCGTGATCCGTCCGAACCACGCGACCATCCGTCACCGTCACCACGCATCTCGTACCATCCTGATTCAGCTGCGACAGTGCTGTGCCCCGCTGTGCTCCCAACTGGGGGTATTTCACACGCCGCGGCGTCCGTATGACCACAATAAACTCCGCACCAACACGCGCGGAGCGATCAGAGGGTCCGGGCGGCCGTCGAGAAAACCGCGAACGCGGCCCAGACTGGGGAGGTGGACATGGCTCGCACCGAGCAGACGACAGCCGAACTCCGGCCGTCGTCCATCGCGGAGTCCGCCGGCCGGGACAACCCGGCCGGACTGCGAGTCGCGTTCATGCGCGAACACTTGGACCCCGCCAACATGCGCTCCTTCGCCAAATCCTCACCGGGACGCCTGATCGCACTCGGGCTACTGCTCATCGGGCTATGCCTGGCCGCGGGCACCGTGACCGCGGGGACGGTCGGCGACCGGCAGCGGGGCCTGGATGTGCTGCTCTACGACACCGAACCGAACGCGTATTCCGCGCACCGGCTCTATACCTCGTTGTCGATCGCCGATGCCGCCGCCAGCACCGCCTTCATCGCCGGCGGATTGGAGCCACAGGCGGTGCGCGACCGCTACACCCAGGCCCTCGGCGAGGCGTCGACCGAGCTGGTGACCCAGTCCAGCCGCGGCGCGGGACATTCGTCGGACGTGGCGGCCGATCCGGATGCCCGGCTGCGAACCGGCATCATCACCGGCCTGCCGGTGTACTCAGGTCTGGTGGAGACCGCACGGACGAACAATCGCAGCGGATATCCGGTCGGGGCCGCGTATTTGAGCGAGGCCTCGAACCAGATGCAGACCACACTGCTACCGATGGCCGAGGAACTACAAAGCCGCCGCTCCGCGGAGGTGACCGACGCGCAGCGCAACCATGTGCGTCCGCCATGGTCTGCCATCATGCTGCTGATCGTCACGCTCGGCGTGCTGGTCTGGGTGCAGACGGATCTGGCGCGGCGCTGGCGGCGGGTGCTCAATCCAGGACTCCTCTTCGCCTCCGCGGGCATATTGATCCTGTTGGCATGGACGGTGATCGCGGGTTCGGTGTCGGCGACGTCGATGATCCACGCGCGCGACGACGGCGCGGTGCCCTCCTCGCGGCTGACCGAGAGCCGGATCCTGGCGCAGCAGGCCCGCGGCGCGGAAACGTTGAAGCTTGTGCGCAGGGACGCGACCGGCGACTACGACCGCACCTTCGACACCGACATCGCGCGCTTGGCCGACCTGCTCGGCGGTTACCCCGATTCCGCTCCCGCGGCCGACGACGTCCGCAATGCCATTCCGGCGCTGGAGCGCTGGCGGATCGCACACCAGCGCATGAACGACGCACTGGCCCGCGGCGATTTCAATGCCGCCGCCACCTTGGCGACCGGCCCCGGCGCCGCGGAGGCCACGGCGCAGGTAAACGCGCTGGACCGGTCGCTGGAGCAGGGGATCGCGAAGACTCGCGACACCCTGCGCGGCAAGATTTCTCAGGCTGCCCGAGTGCTCGACTACCTCGGCGCCGGCGCGATGGTGCTCGGCATTCTGGCGGCAGGCTATGTCGGACTCGGCATATGGCCCCGGCTTCGGGAGTACCGATGAGATCCGTACGCGGCCTGGTGGTCGTCCTCCTCCTCGTCGTGACGGCGCTGGTCAGCGGCTGCGCGAGCGACTCGACCGCACCACTGTCGGCCAAGACGCCCAAGTACACCGACCCGCCGCTGCCCGCTCAAGCGCGTCCGGTCCCGACGGATTCGCCGGCTCCGCCGCCACCGAGCACGCCACGGTGCGGGGACCCGACTGCCAGTCTGCGTCCCACCGGAGCGGGCGCTGCCGCGCGCGGACCGGTGATCGACGCGATCCGGGCACGTGGCAGATTGCTGGTCGGGCTGGATACCGGAAGCAATCTGTTCAGCTTCCGCGACCCGGTCTCCGGCGCCATCGTCGGTTTCGACGCCGATATCGCCAGAGAGGTCGCCCGCGACCTGCTCGGCAGCCCGGACCTGATCGAATTCCGCAGCCTCGGCTCGGCCGAACGCGAGACCGCGCTACAGAACCACACCGTCGACTTGGTCGCCAAAACCATGACGATCACGTGTGAGCGGCGCGAGAAGGTCGACTTCTCCACGGTCTATCTTCAGGCCAATCAGCGCGTGCTCGCGGTGAAGAACTCCGGAATCAACAGTCTCGCCGATCTGGCCGGCAAACGGGTGTGCATCGTGCGCGGCACCACCTCACTGGAGCACATCCGCCGGGAGCAGCCCACCGCGACCATCCTTGCCGTGCCCACCTGGGCGGACTGTCTGGTCGTCCTGCAGCAACGCCAGGTCGACGCGGTGAGCACCGACGACGCCATCCTTGCCGGACTCGCCGCCCAGGACCCGTACACCGCATTGGTCGGCAACAGCATCAGCGTCGAACCGTACGGCATCGGAATCCCGAAGGGCAGCGACGATCTCGTCCGTTTCGTCAACGGCACGCTGGACCGGATCCGTGGCGACGGGACCTGGACCGGGATCTATCACCAATATCTCACCGTGCTCGGCCCGGTCCCCGCTCCACCCGCACCCACCTACCAAGACTGACGGGCTATGAGCACCTCGGCCGACCCCGACCCCGATGCGGATGACACCACCGCCGGGGAGCCGGGTAAACCCGAGGGGGCCAACGCGGACGCCGATCAGCAGGTCACGCAACTCAGACCACGACGTCACGGCGATCCCGATGCCGTGGCAGCGCACACGGCCGGCGGCGCGACAGCAACAACCGATGCCGAACGACCAGACGGACCGGGTACGGAGATCGTGCGCGATCGACCCGGCACCACGCAGCAGACCGCGGCCGCGGCGGGTACGGTCGCGGCAGGCAAGGTCGGTGTGTGGCGGACGGATTCCGAACCGGACTCGGCGGCGACCGCGCGCACCTCCGGACGCAGCGTTCGGACCGCGCGGTCGCGACCCGCGGTGCGTCGCCTCGGCGCCGGGTTGGTGCCGATTCCAACAGTGGCACCCGCCGATCCGCGCGACGCCGTGCTCGCCGATCCCGTGGTGTCCGAGGGCAAGCGATTCTGCTGGCGCTGCGGTAATCCGGTCGGCCGAGCCACGGCGATCCGTCCCTCGACGACGGCGGGCATCTGCGCGACCTGCGACGCGCCCTATGATTTCCGGCCCTCGCTGCACGCGGGGGAGGTGGTGTCGGGGCAGTACGAGATCCAGGGTTGTGTCGCCCACGGCGGACTCGGCTGGATCTACCTGGCGATCGACCGCAATGTCAGCGACCGCTGGGTGGTGCTGAAGGGACTGCTGCACACCGGCGATGGCGAAGCACAGGCAGTGGCGGTGGCCGAGCGCCAATTCCTCGCCGAGGTGGCGCATCCCAGCATCGTCAAGATCTACAACTTCGTCGAACACGCCGGCGCCGACGGCGTGCCGACAGGCTATATCGTCATGGAATACGTGGGCGGTCGGTCACTGCGTGACATCCTCGACGCCTACCAACGCCCGCACCGCATGCCGGTCACCGAGGCGATCGCCTACCTGCTGGAAATCCTGCCCGCGCTGGAATACCTGCATTCGACCGGGCTGGCCTACAACGACCTCAAGCCGGACAACGTCATGGTCACCGAGGACCAGGTGAAACTGATCGACCTCGGTGCCGTGTCCGCCATCGACGCGTACGGAAATCTGTACGGCACCAGGGGGTTCCAGGCGCCCGAGATCGCGAGGACCGGGCCGACCGTCGCCTCCGACATCTACACGGTCGGCCGTACGCTCGCCGTACTCACCGTGACGATGCCGATGGAGCACGGACGCTATCTCGACGGCATCCCCGACCCCGCCGACCAGCCGGTATTGGCGCGCTACGAGTACTTCCATCGCCTCCTGCTCTGTGCCACCGACCCGGATCCGAACCGCCGCTTTCGGTCTGCCCGGGCGATGGCGGCCCAGATGTCGGGTGTACTGCGCGAGATCCTGGCAGCGGAGACCGGTACCGAGCACCCTCAGTTGTCGACCGTTTTCAGTCCGCCGCGCGCCGGCTTCGGTACCGAGGAATTGATCAGCCAGACCGACGCCTACACCGACGGACATGCCCGCAGCACCGCACTCGACGCCCGTGACGTGGTGGCGGCGCTGCCGATTCCGCTGCTCGACCCGACCGATTCGTCGGCGCCCCTGCTGACCGCCACGCTGCACCCCGAACCTGTCCAGGCCCTGGAGGCGCTGCGGGACGCGCGCGAACACGCCGAGGCCGATCCCGGCAATGCCCCGGAAACCTTGGCTTCGGAGCTCACCCTCACCGAGGCGCGGATACGGATCGATCTGCGCGAATCGACCACCGCTCTGCGGTTGCTCACGGGCCTGCCCGACAGTGACTGGCGGGTCGGCTGGTATCGCGGCCTTGCCGAGTTGCTGGACCGGGAATACGAACGGGCTTTCGCGAGTTTTGACGAGGTCCTGCGGGTGCTGCCCGGCGAGATCGCCCCGAAGCTCGCGCTCGCGGCCACCGCCGAACTGATTCTGCAGCATTGGGATTCGCCGGACCCCGAGCAGTGGAGGGCCTACGCGCGGAAGGCCTACGACACCGCGTGGCACACCGATCACACGATGGTGAGCGCCGCCTTCGGGCTGGCCAGGCAGCTGGCCGCGGCGGACCGGGTGACCGAAGCCGTACAGGCACTGGACGAAGTGCCCGCGGCGTCACGACATTTCAGCACGGCCCGAATGACCGCCGTGCTGCTCCTGCTCACGGTCGCGCCGGCGGCCGAACTCGACGAGTCCACTGTGCACATCTCGGCAACACGGGTGCTGAGTCTGCCGTCCGGCGAGAGTCGGGCGGTGCAGATGCGGCTACTCGTCCTCGGTACGGCCTTGGCTTGGCTGCAGAGTGGCGAAACACCGAAGCATCCGGACGCGACGCTGTTCGGCGGGCCTTTCACCGAACGACAACTTCGGATGAACATCGAAGCGGGACTTCGGACGCTGGCCCGGGCAGCACCCGGCCGCAATCATCGCTACGCGCTGGTCGACCTCGCGAATGCGATCCGCGCGAAAACCTGGCTCTAGCACTGCGCCCGGTCTGCCACGGCGTCTTCAGGAGGTTTCGGCAACCTGGCGCGCGGCGCGGGCGATCGCGAGTTCCTCGTTGGTCGGCACCACCAGCACCGCGACCGGCGCGTCCGGTGTGGAAATACGCCGGGCGGCACGACTATTCGCGGCATTGGCCGCCGGGTCCACGTCGATGCCGAAACGCGTGAGGTCGGCAAGGGCGTCGGCGCGCACCCGCGGGCTGTTCTCGCCGACTCCGGCGGTGAAGGTGATCGCGTCGACCGCACCGAGTTGCACCAGATACGCGCCGAGATAACGCCGCAACCGGTGGATGTACACCTCGTATGCGAGCCGGGCGGCCTGGTCTCCGCTGTCGATCAGACGTTGCAGTTCGCGGAAATCGTTCACACCGGACAAGCCCTTGAGGCCGGAGTCCCGGTTGAGCAGCACCTCGACTCGGTCGACGTCCATGTGCGCGGTGCGCATCAGATGCGGCACGATGCCCGGATCGAGATCGCCGGATCTGGTGCCCATCACCAGCCCCTCCAGCGGTGTGAGGCCCATGCTGGTGTCGATCGGGCGGCCGCCGCGGAGAGCGGAAGCCGATGCGCCGTTGCCCAGATGGAAGACGATCTGGTTCAGCTCGGTGGGCCGGCGTCCGAGCAGAACGGCAGCCTGACCGGACACGTACTCGTGCGATGTCCCGTGAAATCCATACTTCCGCACACCGTGTGCGGCAGCGATTTCGGCGTCGATGGCGTAGGTCTTGGCGGCGGCGGGCAAGTCGTGGAAGAACGCGGTGTCGAACACGGCGACCTGCGCCACCCCGGGCAGTAGCGCACGCGCGCTTTCGATACCTGCCACGTTAGCTGGATTGTGCAGCGGGGCGAGCGACGACAACTCGGAGATCGCGCGGACGACGGCATCGTCGATCAGCGTCGGCTGGTAGAACACCTCACCGCCGTGCACCACCCGGTGACCGACCGCGTGCACTCCGTCGCGGCGCAGATCACGTCCGGTCGCGGAGAACATGTCGAAGATCAAGCGCAGCCCGGCGGTGTGGTCGGTGACCGGTCCACGGCGCACGGTGCTCGCACCGTCGGTGTGATGCTCGATCCCACCGTCGCCCTCGCCGATCCGCTCGACCATCCCGGAGGCGACCACCACGCTCGACTCCGGGTTGAGCAGTTGGTACTTGATGGACGACGAGCCGGAATTGATCACCAGCACGAGGCCCTCGTCAACTGTGCTCATCGCGCCTCCTGTTCTCCGCGCGAAACCCGTACCCGGCGGGTATTCCACACATGCTCAGCAATCGCGGTCACAGCGCGCTTGTGCCGGGACCGACGCTGTCGCCCGCATCAGTTCTCCTGCGCCTGGATGGCGGTGATCGCCACCGTGTTCACGATGTCGGCCACCAGCGCACCGCGGGACAGATCGTTGACGGGTTTGCGCAAGCCTTGCAGCACCGGACCGACCGCGATCGCACCGGCACTGCGCTGCACCGCCTTATACGTGTTGTTGCCGGTGTTGAGATCGGGGAACACGAACACCGTCGCCCGCCCGGCGACCTCGGAACCAGGCAACTTGGTGGTGGCGACGGTGGGCTCGATCGCCGCGTCGTACTGGATCGGCCCCTCCACCGGCAGTTCCGGCGCCCGTTCACGCACCAACTCGGTGGCGACGCGCACCTTGTCCACATCCGCGCCGCTGCCCGAGTCGCCGGTCGAGTAAGACAGCATCGCCACCCGCGGTTCGATGCCGAAGCGGGCGGCGGTCGCCGCGGAGGAGACGGCGATGTCGGCCAGCTGCTGCGAGGTCGGGTCCGGCACAACGGCACAATCGCCGTAGGCGAGCACCCGGTCGGCCAGGCACATGAGAAACACGCTGGAGACGGTGTCGACGCCCGGCACCGTCTTGATGATCTCCAAGGATGGCCGGATAGTGTGCGCGGTGGTGTGCGCGGCGCCGGAAACCATCCCGTCGGCGATTCCCCGGTAGACCATCATGGTGCCGAAATACGAGATGTCGGTCATGGTTTCGCGAGCCCGCTCCAGCGTCATGCCTTTGTGTTTGCGCAGTTCGGCATACTCGGCGGCGAAATCGTCCAGGTGGTCGGAGCCGCACGGGTCGAGCACCTGCGCGGCGGAGATATCCACGCCGAGTTCGGCGGCGCGGGCGCGCACGGCCGCCTCGTCCCCGAGGATGACCAGATCGGCGATCTTGCGCTGCAACACTCGACCCGCCGCACGCAGGATACGGTCGTCGTCGCCCTCGGGCAGGACGATGCGTTTGCAATCGCCCCTGGCTCGCTCGATGAGCTGGTATTCGAACATCTGCGGTGTGACCACCATCGAGAGTGGAACCTCGATGCGCCGCAACAACTCCAGCGCGTCGACGCGTTCCTCCATCAGCGCGAGCGCGGTGTCCACCTTGCGTGGGTTGCCCGCGGACATGCGGCCGCGGGTGCGATAGGCGGCCCCCGCCGCGTCGTAACTGCCCAGGTCGGTGGTGAGGATCGGCAACTTGGGCTGCAGACCTGCCATCAGCCGTGCCACCGCGGGATGTGGCAGCATGCCACCGTTCATGATGATGCCCGACAGCGACGGAAAACCCGCCGCCTCGTGCGCGTTCACGACACCGAGCAGTACGTCCGACCGGTCGCCCGGCACGATCACCACCACGCCCTCGACCAGGCGTTCCAGAATGTGTTCGGCCGTCATGCCGCCGACCATGATCTTCAGCGCCTCCCGCTGCAGCAATTCCGGGTCGCCGCTGTACATTTCGCCGTCGATCGCCGAGCACAGTTCGGCCATGGTGGGCGCGATCAACAACGGGACCTCGGGCAACGTCCAGGCGGGAACGTCGAAGCCATGCAGCGCCGAACGCACGTCGTCCAACTGCCGCGGGTCGCAGCGGTTGACGATGATGGCGACCAACTGCGCGCGCTCATGGGACAGTTCGGCGGCACACAGTTCGGCCAGCTGTTTCACCTCGTGCGGAGTGCGGCCCGCGCCACGCACCGCCAGCAACACCGGCGCGCCCAGGTTGACCGCGATCCTGGCATTGAAACGCAGTTCGCTGGGACTGGCCACGTCGGTGTAGTCACTGCCGACCACGACCACCGCGTCGCACACCTTCGCCACCTCGTGGAAGCGCTGCACGATCTCGCTGATCGCCGCGTCCTGGTCGGCGTGCACCTGCTCGTAGGTCGTACCGATGGCCTGTGCGTAGGCGATGTCCGCCGTACTGTGCTCGAGCAGCAGTTCCACAATGTAGTCGGGCTCGGTGGTCGAACGGGTGATCGGCCGGAACACCCCGACCCGCGCGGTCGTGGCACACAGCATCTGTAGTACTCCGAGCGCTACCGTCGACTTTCCGGTGTCGCCCTCCGGGGAGGCGATATACACCGCGGAGGGAGCGTTGTCGGCCATATCGCAGAGCTTAGTGAACGGGTGGCACCGGGACCGGCCGCGAGACCACGATCACCGGTCATGAGCGCTTTCGGCTAGCCGCCACGACGCGTCGTCGCGCCCGTTATAGTCCGGACATGGCTGAGCAGTTTCCGGATCGGCGGTGGGGCTCGCGGACCACGCTATTGTCCCGCACGGCAAACAGATTCGCGGCGACGAGGCCGGGTTCTTGGTTCATCCGCATCGTCAGCCCGCTGGACCGGGCCATCCTGGATCGCACCGACGCCAAGTACACCGTGCTCGGCCCGATCGGCGCACCGGTCATCCTGCTCACCACGATCGGCCGCACATCAGGACAGCCCCGCACCCACCCGCTGCTGTATGTGCACGGCGGCGAAACGCTCTACGTGATCGGCAGCAATTTCGGGCAGAACCATCATCCCGCGTGGACCGCCAATCTCCTGGCGAACCCCATCGCGACGGTTGTCATCTCGGCCGAACGCATCAACGTACTCGCCACCCCGGTGACCGGCCCCGACAAAGACACCGTTTTCACCCAATTCGTCGACCTGGCCGGCGCCTACGCCGCGTACCGCTCCCGCACCACCCGCGACCTCCGCATCTTCGCCCTCCGCCGGGCCTAGCCATCCGGCGAGTGGTGCCCCGCGCGGCGTAGACCGAGAAGCTCGGCAGGTAACCACTCGCCGGAAGGGTCAGGCGAGAGCGCGCAGGCGGGGGGCCAAGTCGCGCTGGAAGAGGTCGAGGAAGCGGCGCTGGTCGTGGCCGGGGGCGTGAAATACCAGATGGTTGAGGCCCGCGTCGAGGTAGGGCTTGATCTGGTCGAGGGCCTGGTCGGGATCGCTGGCGACGATCCAGCGTTTGGCGATCTGCTCGATCGGCAGCGCGTCGGCGGCAGTTTCCATCTCGATCGGGTCGGTGATGCTGTGCTTCTGCTCCGCGGTGAGCGAGAGCGGGGCCCAGAAGCGAGTGTTCTCCAGGGCCAGTTCGGGATCGGTGTCATAGGAGATCTTGATCTCGATCATCCGGTCGATGTCCTCGACGCTGCGGCCCGCTTTCGCCGCGCCCTCGGCGACCGCGGGTATCAGCTTGTCGGTGTAGAGGTCCATGCCCTTGCCCGAGGTGCAGATGAAACCGTCCCCCGCGCGTCCCGCATATCGCGCGACCAGCGGGCCACCCGCAGCGACGTAGATCGGGATGCCGCCCTTGGGCACGTCGTAGATGGAGGCGCCGACCGTGCGGTAATACTGACCATCGAAGTCGACGCGGTCACCGGTCCACAGGGCGCGCATCAGGTCGATCGACTCGCGCAGCCGAGCGAAGCGCTCCTTGAATTCCGGCCATTCGCCGGTGAATCCGGTGGCGATCTCGTTCAGCGCCTCACCCGTCCCCACACCGAGCATCACCCGATCCGGGTACAGGCAGCCCATGGTGGCGAATGCCTGGGCTATCACGGACGGGTTGTACCGGAAGGTGGGGGTGAGCACCGAGGTGCCGAGTTGGATGCGCGTGGTGCGCTCGCCGACCGCCGCCATCCAGGCCAGCGAGAACGGCGCGTGGCCGCCCTTGTGCCGCCAGGGTTGGAAATGGTCGCTTACGGTGGCGCTGTCCAGGCCGTGTTCTTCGGCCAGCACCGCGATCTCGACGAGTTCACGGGGGCCGAACTGCTCTGCCGATGCCTTGTAACCGAGCTTTAGTTCGCTCATCTGCCACGCTCCTCGCGTTTCGTTTCCTGCCATCGCGATCCGTCTTCGACAGTAGCCAACGCCGTCGTCGAGCGTTGAGACGACTGGCGAGGCGGCGACTGGTCGGGTATCGGGTACCGGTACTGCGATGCTCGCCGCTACGCGTCACCCCAGTTCGCGGTCCCGCGGGTGTCCGATGCGCACCGTTGCGCGCGGGTCGCGAGCGGATAACGGATAATCGGCTGCGTGACCGCGGATGACGAACCGATCCTGTCCTACCTGACCGATATGGACGGGGTACTGGTCCACGAAGACCATCTGATACCCGGCGCCGACGAATTCCTCGCCGAACTGCGTGCCAACGAAACGCCATTCCTGGTGTTGACCAACAATTCGATCCGTACGCCACGGGACATGCAGGCACGGCTGCGCCACTCCGGGCTGGATATCCCGGAGGAGGCGATCTGGACCTCAGCGCTGGCCACCGCCACCTTTCTGAACGAACAACGCCCCAACGGAACCGCCTACGTGGTGGGTGAATCCGGACTGACCACCGCGCTGCACGAGATCGGCTACGTGCTGACCGAGAGTGCACCGGACTACGTTGTCCTCGGCGAAACCCGGACCTATTCCTTCGAGGCGATCACCACGGCGATCCGGCTCGTCGAACGCGGCGCGCGCTTCATCGCGACCAACCCGGACCCTACCGGCCCGTCCCGCGAGGGTTCGCTACCCGCGACGGGTTCGGTGGCAGCGCTGATCACCCGCGCCACCGGTCGCGAGCCGTACTACGTCGGCAAGCCCAACCCTCTGATGATGCGTTCCGCGCTGCGCCGCATCGGGGCTCACTCTCAGTCCACCGTGATGATCGGCGACCGGATGGACACCGACGTCATCTCCGGTTTGGAGGCAGGCATGCGCACGATCCTGGTCACCTCCGGTATTTCCACCCGCGAGTCGTTCGAGGCGTACCCCTACCGGCCGACCATGGTGGTGGATTCCGTCGCCGACCTCGTCGGCCGAACCAAGTCACCGTTCGCCGCCTGACCCGGGTCCGACGGCATTTCGCGACGGATCCGGCGGACTGTACACAGCGCAGGCCGACGGCGAGACATGACGGCGCGCTGAGCGCGCCCGGTCGCCGTCGGCGATCACGTCCGATGCACTGCGGCGCGTCGCGCGGACTGCCGAAGCCGAATCAGACGTGCACACCATTGGCCGCCAGATAGGCGCGTGGTTCGATGGCGCGCCCATTACGCCGGACTTCGTAGTGCAGATGGTTACCGGTGGAGTTGCCGGTGGAGCCGACGGCGCCGATCACCGTGCCCGCGGGGATCTGCTGACCAGGCCGCACCCGGATGCTGCCCGGGGTTTGATGGGCGTAGATGGTCTCGGTGCCATCGGCCGAACGGATGCGCACCTGATACCCGTAGCCGTCGCCCGCATTGCCGGCCTTGACCACAGTGCCACCGGTAACGGCGTAGATGGGAGTACCGGCAGGGGCCGCGAGGTCGAGGCCGCCATGGTGCTTGCCATTCCGCGGGCCGAAGTGGGAGCTGATCCGGTATGTTCCGGGGTCGAGCGGCGAGCGCGGCCGACCATTGCCCGGCTGGACCACACCGGCTCCGGACGTGTGCTTTCCAGCGATTCCATTGAGGTACTGGGCAGTCAGCCGATTGACCATCGCGGCGGTTTCCGAGGCCCTGGCCTGCCCGCCATGAACGATGGCTTGGGCCTTTTGCAATGCGGTGGTCAGTATTTCGTGTACTTTGCGTTGACCGCTCTTGGTGTAAGCGTTGGGGCCGAGCTCGGCGAGTTGGACGTTGACATCACGAATCAGCCGCAAGATCGCCGTGCGATCTGCCTTGTTGGCTCCGGCCAGACTCGTCATGTAGCGCGCGAGATCGTTGTCCAAGTTGTTGAACGCCTTCGCCGCGTTTTTCTGGTACAGGGCCTTGGCGCGGATGGCGGTAGCTCCAGCGCCCGAGCCCGAGACCCGGCCGGGTGTCGATCCCACCCTGCCGGTGCCCGACTCTGTGCCGTCCTCGCCATACGTGTCCGCCAGTTTGTTCAATGCGTTCACTGCGTTCTGGGCCTCTGGGGACAGTCCAGCTCCGCTGGGCGCGCTGGCGGGGGATCCAGATCCGCCACTCGATCCGCCGCCCGCGAGACCGGCCAGCGCCGACGCCAACATCGGTAGCGCCATCATCGCCATCGAACCGGCCATCAGTGCGGTGGGCGCGATGGCTGCGATCATCTCCGGGTCGATCCCCGGCGGTTCCGACGCCGCGTCACGGGGTGCGCCGTCCGGCGGCGTGGTCGTACCGCCTGGTGGCGCGGCGCCATCCGGCGGCGGCACGGCCGCGTCGGGTGGCGCTACCTCGGCGCCGGGTGCGGGCGGTTGCACACCGTTGGGCACGGGAGCAATCACACCGTTGGGCATGGGCGCGGGCGCGCCGGGCGATGAAACAGCCTGTGCGCGTGCGCCCGATACCGATGCACCGGTGGGTCCGCCCGGCTCGTTCCGTATCAGATTCGCGAACGCGGCGGTTGCCTGGGCAACGACGTCGGGCTGTTTCCGGTCCGCCGTCGATGTCGACGGCCCGTTCGCCCCGGACTCGCCCTCAGCGGGGACGCTGTCCTGCGCCGCACCGTCGTCGACAACCGGGTGTACCAACTCGCCGCTGGTCACGACCACCTCCGCATGCCCAGAAATCCGTCCGGCACGCCACCGCCCCGGCACGTGTTGCCGACATAGATTGTGACATTTCGGACAGCTATCCGGTCCTCATCACTGGGAATCGCGCGCTGAACCGCACAGACCGACCGTTCGAGTAGGCCACTACGCTGAAACCATGCGCATCTCGGTGGCTGCGGACGAGCGGGTAGGCATTGCCGGCGAACTGGTCGAGGAGTTGGCTCGACGCGGACACTGGACCGTGCCGCACGGCGCACTATCCGACGACGAACGCGACGACTGGGCCTGGGCGAGCGAAGCAGCCGCACGCGATGTCGCGGCAGGCCGCGCCGATCAAGCCGTCGTCTGCTGCTGGACGGGCACCGGCGCCTCGATCGCGGCCAACAAGGTCGCGGGTATCCGCGCCGCACTCTGCACCGACGCACCGACCGCCGCGGGCGCCCGCACCTGGAACGACGCCAATATCCTCGCCTTGAGCCTGCGCTCGACCTCGAGCGGCGAACTCCGGGAAATCCTCGACGCCTGGTTCGACACCGAACCCAGCACCATCCCCGCCGACCAGGCGAACATCGCCCACCTCAGCAAAATCGAGCACACCTCCCACCGCTGACGGCTGGTCGTCGCGGCAGCGCCCAGCCGAAACAACAGGGGGCGCTCGGCAATTGCGGCGCGGCCCGCACGCTGGGTGATACCTGGTCGAGCAGCCGGCAGGGCGCGCGACGGCGTCAGGTCAATGCGTGGTCGAGATCGGCAAGAAGGTCTTCGACGTCTTCGAGGCCGACCGAGATCCGGACGACGCCGTCGGAGAGGCCGATACCAGCACGCCCTTCCGGACCCATCGCGCGGTGGGTTGTGGTGGCGGGGTGGGTGATCAGGCTTTTGGCGTCGCCGAGGTTGTTGGAGATGTCGACGACGCGCAGCCGGTTGAGCACCTCGAAGGCGCGCTTCTTCGCCTCGTGCTCCGGCGCGTCCAGCTCGAAGGTGACCACAGTGCCGCCCGCGCTCATCTGACTGGTCGCCAGAGCGTGCTGCGGATGCGACTCCAGGAAGGGGTATCTCACCCAACTGACCGACTTGTTGTCCTCCAGGAATCGGGCGACCCGCAGCGCGGATTCCGCCGAGTGGCGCACCCGAAGCGGCATCGTCTCCAGCCCTTTGAGCAGCGTCCAGGCGTTGAACGGGCTCAGCGCGGGACCGGTGTGACGCATCAGCGTTTTCACCGGACCGTCGATGTAGTCTTTGGCGCCCAGAATGGCGCCGCCGAGCACCCGCCCCTGTCCATCGATGTGCTTGGTACCCGAGTAGACCACCACGTCGGCGTCGAGCTCGAACCCGCGCTGCAGCAGCGGTGTCGCGAAGACGTTGTCCAGCACCACTTTCGCGCCTGCCGCGTGTGCCAGTTCGCTCACCCGGCGCACATCGACCAGCGTCTGCATCGGGTTGGCGGGCGTCTCGAAGAACACCGCCTTCGTCGGCACCGACAGCGCCTGCTCCCACTGGTCCAGATCTTCACCGTCGACGAAAACGGTCTCCACTCCCCAGCGCGGCAAAATCTCGTTGCACACCACGAAGCAGGAACCGAACAGGCTGCGTGCGGCGACGAGTCGATCGCCGGCTCCCAGCAGCGCGCCGAGCGCGGTGAAGACCGCGGCCATTCCGCTCGCGGTCGCGAAACATGCTTCGGCGCCGTCGATCAGCCGCATGCGCTCCTCGAACATGGCGACCGTCGGATTGCCATACCGGGAGTAGACGAAGTGCTCGACCTCGCCGGTGAACGCGGCCTCGGCGGCCTCGGCGCTTTCGTAGACGAAGCCGGATGTCAGGTAGAGCGCCTCGGCGGTTTCCTCGAAGCCGGAGCGCCGCACGCCACCGCGCACACTGAGCGTCGCCGGGCCGACGCCCTCGGGCAACGGCCGGTTGAACGCGCCGCCGGTGATCACGACTGCCGCCATGGCAGTCCGTGGGCGCGCCAGCCGGAGCCGCCCCGATGCCCGTATTCGTCCACCGGACCTTCGAAGCCCTGGAGCACGTTGTACGAACTGCGGTAGCCCGCCGTGGTCGCGGCGATCGCCGCGCCGATCGAACGCTGGCCGGAGCGACACAAGAAAACGACCGGCGTCTCCTCATCACGATCCACCAGAGCCTGCTGCAACTGCTCGACGAATGCCTCGTTGCGCGCACCGGTCGAGTCCACCCATTCGATCAGCGCGGTCGGCCGTTCGATCGAACTCGTGTCGGGGAGGCCGACGAATTTCCATTCGGCTTCCGTGCGCACGTCGACCAGGACGGCGCGGGGGTCCTGCCGCAAAAGTTCCCAAGCCTGCTGCGGGGTGAGATCACCGGCATAACTCATGTGCACCTCCTGCGAATCCGCACTTGCCGTGCTCAGGTTCGAGGCACGGCCAGGTCGTCACCCGGAGCACCCCACCGCGGAGGAGGGTTGCCGACCAGTAATGCCGGGGCTTGACACTGGTTCTCATGACCTTCGACTGAGATTGCACCGATGCGGGTCACCGTGTCAAACGGGTGTTCACACTGCGAGAACGCTCAGGTGCAGACCAACCACTTCGATCCGGATCGAGTGAGATTCCAGGTCTTCGTGGTCGATGTCCCGTCGACCTTCGTGGTCACGGTCGCCTTCCCCTTGTCGCCGTCCACCATCGGGTTGTCGAGTTTCGTGATCTCGACGGACTTTCCGGCGCCGGCCTGTCCGGCGAGCGGCGAGCGCGCTGCGTCGAAGCCCTGGCACGCGGTGCCAGGCGGGGGCACCGCAGCGGTGACATTGGAGCTCTCGACGAAGTTGCGAACCGCGGCGACGATCCGGTCGGAATCTGTGACATTTTTCTCAGCGGGCGACAGCACCCCGCCGAGCACGATCGCGACCAGCACGACCACCGCGACCACCGCGGCCGCGAGGAACGGCGCCGCGGAGCGCCTGTCGGTCTGATCGACCCGGATGATGTCGTCTTCGCCCGCGCTCGGCGGCTGCTCGGTCATGACTCGATGATCCCTGGTCATCCGGGGTATCGAACGCTCGGACCCGGACCAGCGCCGTTGACGCCGGCGTGAAACCGACCGGATCGCCGGGTAGCGAATACGCCGAACGGGTAACCGACAGATGTGACGTTCGATGGCCGCCGTCCAGTACGCGCACCGGCGTGGGACACCCTCGGCTACCCCGATAGAATCGCGGGGCTGTGGCCTGTTGTCATCGCGATTCGGCAGCTTCTCGTCACAGCGAACCCCGGCACCGCGCAGCCAGAGCCGGCCTCGCCGGTGCGGCACCGCCACGGTGCAACCAAGCCATGCGTCAACTTAGCCTAAGCTAAGGTCGACGCCGTTCATCTTTTCGACCATAAGGGTGCGCTTAAGACATGACCGAACAGAGTGCAGGATCGACCAGCGGAGTACCCGGGCCCTCCGTGGTGACGCAAGCTGCCTCCGCCGGACCTGACGCGCACACCGCCGGGACCCGCCCGCTGCGCATTGCGATCGTGGGCGCCGGACCGGCCGGAATCTACGCCGCCGACGCATTGATGAAATCCGACGCCGAGGTGAGCATCGACTTGTTCGAGCGGATGCCCGCACCGTTCGGTCTTATCCGCTACGGCGTCGCGCCGGACCATCCACGGATCAAGGGCATCATCACCGCCCTGCACAAGGTTCTCGACAAGCCGCAGGTTCGACTGCTCGGCAACATCGACTACGGCACCGACATCACCCTCGACGACTTGCGCACGTTCTACGACGCGGTGATCTTTTCCACCGGGGCGAACGCCGACCGCGCGCTGGACGTCCCCGGCATCGGCCTGGACGGCTCCTTCGGCGCCGCGGACTTCGTGTCCTGGTATGACGGGCACCCCGATGTGCCGCGTACCTGGCCGCTGGACGCGGAGAAGGTCGCGGTGCTCGGTGTCGGCAATGTCGCGCTCGATGTCGCGCGCGTACTGGCCAAAACCGGTGACGAGTTGCTGCCCACCGAGATCCCGCCGAACGTCTACAACGGACTCAAAGCCAACAAGGCCGTCGAGGTGCACGTGTTCGGCCGACGTGGGCCCGCGCAGGCCAAGTTCACGCCGCTGGAACTGCGCGAACTCGACCACTCGCCGACCATCGAGGTCATCGTCGCGCCCGAGGACATCGACTACGACGAAGGCTCCGAAGCCGCGCGCCGGCACTCCAAGCAAGTCGACATGGTCGCCAACACCCTGGAGCAGTGGGCCATCCGGGACGTGGGCGAACGCCCGCACAAGCTGTTCCTGCACTTCTTCGAATCCCCCAGCGAGGTGTTGGGCGAGGACGGCAAAGTGGTCGGCCTGCGCACCGAGCGCACCCAACTCGACGGCACCGGCAACGTCAAGGGCACCGGCGTGTTCAAGGACTGGGACGTCCAAGCGGTCTACCGGGCCGTCGGTTACCTGTCGCAGAACCTGACCAACCTGCCGTTCGACGACCAGGCGGGCACCGTGCCGAACGAGGCGGGTCGCGTGATCGCCGACGAGAACGCCGACGGCGCCGAGCGCTACCTGCCCGGCACCTACGTCACCGGCTGGATCAAGCGCGGTCCGGTCGGCCTGATCGGCCACACCAAAGGCGACGCCAACGAGACCGTGGCGTGCCTGCTCGACGACAGCCCGAACTTCACCCCGGCCGCCGAACCGGAACTCGACGCCGTCACCGCATTCCTCGAAAGCAAGGGCATTCCGTTCACCACCTGGCAGGGCTGGTACCGCCTGGACGCGCACGAGCGCGCCCTCGGCGAGCCCGAGGGCCGCGAGCGAGTCAAGGTCGTGGAGCGAGAAGACATGTTGCGCGCCAGCGAGCCGCACAAAGTCTGATCGTCCTGCGGCGGGACCGACAGCCCGCTGCCGTGCCGACCCCCTCGCTGCGGCAGCGGAAAATCCGACGCTGAGGCATTCTGTACAAGTGTTCGATGCCCACCTGCACATCTTCGACCCGCGGTTCCCGCTGGCCGAGAACGAGGGCTACCTGCCCGACCCGTTCACCATCGCCGACTATCGGAAGCGCATGGCGCGCTTCGATGTCGGCGGCGGTGCCGTGGTCAGCGGCTCGTTCCAGGGCACCGATCAGAGCTACCTGAAGGCCGCCCTCGCCGAACTCGGCGAGGGCTGGGTCGGCGTCACCCGCCTCGACCTGGATGCCACCGACGAGGAGATCAGCGAGTTGGACCGCATCGGTGTGCGCGGGCTGCGGTTCAACCTCAAACGCGCCGCCATGGACATCACCGGAATGACCCTGCAGGCGCTTCGCGCACACGAATTGGTCGGCTGGCACGTCGAGGTCTACATCGACGGCACCATGCTCGCTTCGCTGCAACCGGTCATCTCCAAGCTGCCCGCACTGTCGATCGACCATCTGGGCATGTCGGAGGAGGGACTGCCGTTCTTGCTCGATCTCGTCGATCGCGGGGCCCGGGTCAAGGCGACCGGCTTCGGTCGGCTCGGCATGAACGTCGCCGACACGCTGCGCCGCATCCACGCGGTGAACCCCGCGGCTCTGATGTTCGGCACCGATCTCCCCGGCGCCCGCGCGGGCCGACCGTTCCAGGACTCGGACGTCGAACTCATCTGCGATGTGGTGGGCACCGACATGTACGCGGTACTGGAGGACAACGCGCGAGCGTTCTACCGGCTCCCGGTCCGGGAACGGACTATCCACACAGACCCGAGCCCGACACTGCCGCTGTACCGCCCGGAGCCACCGACCCTCCGTCTTCGTCGCGACGAACTGCCGGTAAGCCAAGCGGGAGACACGATTCCGTTCCCCGCTATCGAACAGTAGAGCGCAGGCCACAACGCTTCGGTCTCATAACAAAGATTCAGTCGCGGCAGCCAGATGATGGCAGAATCACGCCACCGCCCTCGACGCATCCGAGCGATTACTCGGTATGCGTGGAACGCGTAATAGCCGGCAGTCGGGTATCCCCACCGGTTGCCACCCCGGTTCAGCGGGCCTGCTGCATCCAGTCCCGGTAATGCGTCGGCGCCAGGTGTGCGTCCGATCCCGCGATGAGTTCATCGCCGGTGATGGCGGCGAACATACCCGCTTTGTCGTCGGTGACGCAGGTCCGGTCGTCGTGCTGTGCGGCAAGGGTGATCCTGCCGAGTTCATCGAGACGAAAGACGTCGGGGCCCGCGATGTTTCGGATGCCGTCGAGCGGCGGGTTGGTGGCGACTTCGACGATCGTGTCGACAATGTCCGCGACGGCGATCGGCTGCACCCGGGTGGCCGGCAGCCGGACGGTGCTGTCGTCCGCGGTCCAGGACATCACCGCGTCCACGAACTCGAAGAACTGGGTGGCGCGCACGATCGAATATGGCGTCGGCCCTTGCCGAAGCAGGTCTTCCTGGAGCGTCTTGGCCCGGTAATAGTCCAACTGGGGCACCTGATCCACGCCGACGATCGAAAGGATCACCTGATGCCGGACACCGGCGCGCTCCCCCGCGGCCAGCAGATTGTTCATGGACGTGCGGAAGAATTCCAGGGACGCCTCGTCGAAGGTCGGCGAGTTCGTCACGTTGATCACGACCTCGGCGCCCTCCAACGCCTGGTCCAAGCCCTTCCCCGTGAGCAGGTCGACGCCGGTGGACGGCGCCGCGGGGACGGCCTCGTGTCCGGCTTCGGTCAACTTCCGGACCACCCGCGATCCGATCATTCCAGTGCCACCGATTACTGCGAGCTTCATAATGTCCCCTTTCACGACGTGCCACCGAGCACGTCTGGGCTTCTCCGAAGACGCATTCTCAACTCGGATATCTTGTCGGCGGGAACCGGACGCATTCATCCGAACCAACCGCACGCGCGACGTACAGGTATGTCGATGAAGCACCTCAACTCTAATACTCTCGTCCAATGCTCGCGCAAGGTTGCCGCAAAGGCAGACCTCGCTGTCCGGACACGACGTTCGCGCTACGTCACAATGGCGCCGACAATCCAGACACCGGTGGCCAGCAGCGCCCCGAAGAGCTCGACGAGAATGGAAAGGCCGACGCCCTTCACCGCGTGAACCGTTGCCTGCCAAGCCTGCTGATTCACCCGCAACCGGTGGAATTCCGAAAGATACACGCCGAGAACAAATCCGACGAACAAACCGACCACCGGAATTATGAAGAATCCGATGATACCGAATATCGCGCCGACGAAGACCGCGCGGTTGGACACGCCGGCGTCCTTCATCTTCCGACCCGGCCAGGTGTATTTGACGATCCCCGAGATCACGAGCAATACCGTGCTGATCGCGAAGACCGTCCACGCGGTGACGCCACCGGTCAGAAAAGCCCAGACGGCGATGGCCCCGAAGATCAGGATGACGCCCGGCAGAATCGGAATCACGATCCCGAGCAGGCCGACCAGAATGACAAGGCCGACAAGTAGTTCGGACCACCCCTGGCCAGCGGTTGTTTGCACCGATGAAGACTATCGGCAGCGGCGATCGCGTGCGAGCCCTATTCGTCGGGTCAGCGTACGAACCGGGTCTGGTCGGGCCTCCCCCCACCCGTATGCGAGACACGCTGCCGGACATCTCATCCCTTGCACAGCGGAGGGCTTGTCGAGATGCCGCCCACATCACACTGCGTCCCGACAAGATTCATCGTCATGGATTCGATACCACTCGCACAGCCTCTCAGGCTGAACGGACCTGACCTCGCGCGGGCCGGCCGGGTGCGGCGACGGCCGAGTCATCGGCTATACCGACTTGGCCCCCGACGTCGTCACGGTCGGCGATGGCCAGCACCGCCCCCAGCAGTCCAGGGAACCGGCCGTCCAGATCAGCGCGCCGCAGCGTGACAAAGCATCGAGTTCCTTCCTGCCGCGTGTAGGTGAGGCCGGCATCACGCAGCACCCGCAGGTGATGGCTGAGCGTCGATTTGGCCACTGGTGCCCGCAGTTCGCCCCAACCCCGTTCACAGCCGTCGGCCAGCACTCGTACCAGCCCTACCCGGATCGGGTCACTGAGTGCCGCCATCACCTCGATCAGGGTCATATCGCCTGGTACGGGATGGCGCGCCTGTTTCATGCCGACCATGATATCTTGTTCGATGTTTCACAAACATCGAACAAGGAGAGCGTGGTGACCGCACCCAACCACCAGCCCTATCGACTCGACGCCGATTTCACCGGCAAGGTCGTCATCGTGACCGGCGCAGGATCGGGCATCGGTCGCGCCGCCGCTCGAGCGTTCGCCCGCGCTGGCGCCCGGGTGCTGGGCGTTGGACGGCGCAAGGAGGCCCTGGCGGCTACTTCCGCCGAGCACGACAACATCGCCGTGCTCCCTGCCGACATCTGCGCTCCTGATGCGCCCCAAGCCGTGATCGATGCGGCCACCGAACGGTGGGGCCGGGTAGACGTGCTGGTCAACAATGCCGGGGCCACCAAGATGATGCTGCTGGAGCAGGCCACCGCCGAGGGCATCACGGCCCTCTGGGATCTCAACGTCACCGCCCCCAGCCTGGTGGCCCACGCCGCGCTGCCCTATCTGCGGCAGACCCGGGGGACGATTGTCAACATCTCCAGCACCTACGGCCACCGGCCACTACCCGGCGCCGGCCACTACGCCGCCTCCAAAGCCGCCCTCGAGCATCTCACCCGTTGTTGGGCCATCGAGTTGGCCTCCGACGGCATCCGAGTCAACGCCGTGGCGCCCGGTCCCACCGAAAGTGAGGCATTGTCGGCAGCCGGGCTACCCGACAGCACGGTGCGGCAGATCAAGCAGGACGAGAGCAGTCGTATCCCGCTGGGCCGCCGCGGCGAAGCAGACGAGGTCGCCGCCTGGATTCTGCGTCTGGCCGACCCCGGCACCACTTGGCTGACCGGCCAGGTCATCACCATCGATGGCGGACTCGAACTCACCTGAGCCACAAGCCCGCTCACAGTCGGCCGCCGCGAATTCCTGGTTCGGTCCGCGCCGGTTCGACCTCACCCCTGCGCGAACGACGCCGGCCCGTAGGCAGCTGGATCGCAACATCGTGGCATCACCGACCGAGTCCATGCCACGGGGCGGTAGGTTCGGCGATATGCAACTCGGTCAGCCCAGTCGCACCGCGCTCGCCACCGCCTACGCTCGCGCCTATCACCAGGTGGCCGCCGAGCCGCGGATCTTCACCGACCCGCTTGCCATCCGCATCACGGGCGTGAGTCCCGATCGGCTACCCGATCTGGCCAGAGGCGTGCTGCGCGAACCCGCGGACCTCGCGCTACAGCGCCGGCGGCGGATGTTCCTCGCCGCCCGGGCACGCTTCGCCGAGGAGACGGTCGCAGCAGCCGTCGCCGCTGGGACCAGGCAGGTGGTCATTCTCGGCGCCGGCCTGGACACTTTCGCCTACCGCAACCCGCATCCGCAGGTGCGAGTCTTCGAGGTCGACCACCCCAATACCCAGGCGTGGAAGCGGCAGCGGCTCGCCGCCGCCGGGATAGCCATTCCCCCGTCCCTGACCTTCGCCCCGGTCGACTTCGAAAGCCAAACGCTCGCAAGCGGTTTGGCGGCGTCTGGATTCGACCGGAGTCGCCCCTGCGCCTTCGTCTGGCTCGGTGTGGTGATGTACCTGACGCGCGAGACGATCCTGGATACCGCGCGATTCGTGGCGGGCCAGGCGCCGCCGGTCCAACTGGTCCTCGACTACCTCTATCCGGACTCCGCCGCAGCACCCGAGCAGGCGGCGCAGCAGCAGGCCAGGGCCGGCCGCGTCGCCTCGATCGGCGAGCCGTGGCTCTCGTTTTTCACTGCGGCGGAATTCGCACAACTACTCCGGGAGATCGGCTTCGATCGAGTCGATGACCGATCCGCGCGCACGTTGGTCGACGGGTATCTGGACAGTCCGGAACTCGATGCCGCCGACGGCGCTTTCGGCCCGCACGTGTTGCGGGCGACCCGGACCGAGTGACACGGCCTCAGCCGGCTGCCGACCGATCGGGCGGCTGAACTGCCGCGGTACGCTCGCGGCGCATCACGGCCCGGATGTCCCCGGCATCGACCCCAGTCGACAGCGTCACTTCAGGTGCATGTCGAACCAATCGATCGGGACCTCGGGGTGGACGCCGAAGTAGTCGTAGCCGTCAGCGGAGCGAGGCACACCCGCGGCTATCCGGGCGTCGGCGGATTTCGACCGGGCGCGCTCACCGCGCGAGCGCCGATTCCGTCGAGCACGGCAACGACCACCGCGTCGACCGATGGCGCTGCCGCGACCGGATGCCCCGCCAACAGCGCCGACAGAACGTTGTCGTGGCAAACACCGACCAGCATGGCGACCGCGGCATCGACCTGCGCGTCCGGCGCGAGGCGACCCAGGTCGCGTTCGGCATGCAGGTAGTTACCGAGGCGATCCCGCCAATCCTGTTCGCCCTGATTCGATTCGGCGAATCGGGCCAGGACCGCCGGGTGTGCCAACAGTCCGGCGAAGACGGGCACGACCGCCCGGTGCAGTTCGAGACCTCGGCTGAGATAGCTGCGCAGGTTTGTCTCGACCTCGCCGACACCCGCGTCCGGGAGCGGCCCGAGTTCGCGTTGCACCCCGTCGACATGCGCACGCAACGCGGCGGCCAGCAGTTCTTCCTTGTCGGTGAAGTGGTTGTAGAGCACCCCGTCGGCGACTCCGGCCGCCCGCGCGATGGCGCGGACGGTGAGACCGGTGGAGCCCTGCTCAGCCATCATCTGCTCCGCGGTCGCGATCAGATGGCCACGCAGGTCGCGTTCGTCCTCGCGACCGCGCAGGACTGCTGCCTTTCTCGGTGACATGCGGCCTACCGTACGGATGTTGATAAGACTGCTGTCACCGAGTACACGCGATTCGCGTTGGCCGAGCTGAGCAGGGGTGGGTTGTGCTTACTGGCCGGTGGGGAGTCTGGCGACCGCGGTCTCGGAGGTCGGTGTGGTTGGGCAGGGTGTAACAGCCGGGTGGGTATCCAGGCAGCGGTGGCCCATCATCTGGGCGACCTCACACCTGCACAACCAGCCACCGCCTGACCCACCGGCCCGACACGGCCCGAACCGAGAACTCCGTGGAAAAGCTGGGCAGACCAGCGGCTACCTCACACCCGAAACACGCTAATCCGCGCGCCGCCGGCGCGCGAACCAGCCCGAAAACCACATCGGTGGAGTGAGGTTCAGTAATATCTGAAATATGCCGCAACTGCCAGGGACACGTACCTGGTGCGGCCTGCGATTCGGCAACCGAACAACTTCATGCATAGGCGGCGAAGTATCGCGACATTCGCGGCGAGTGCTCCTCCCCGTTCCCGCGAGGTGGCAAAGACAACGCCGCTGCCATACCGCAGAGGCGTGAGGGCTGTTGCTGGGGACGGGATTGGTGCAAGCCCTCCTGCGTGCATCCGATCGATTGGTAGGGCTTCTCGCTGACACCTATCGGGGCGACATAGGCGCGAGGGGGCTTCGGAACGCGAGTCTGGTGTACGCCAATGCCGACAGGTCGAACGTCGGGCGGCTGAAACACGCCTTGAACGACGACACTGCCTCGACGCGACGCTCTCCCATGGAAACGCCCGATCGGACAGTCGGTCACGACCGGCACAGTAAACGTGAGCTCGACAGAACGAATTTCGAGTCGGGTACGTCGAGACAGTCATCCCCGCTCGATCCACGACACACGACCGGCTCGAACGGCATACACGGAACTCGACGCACGTATACGAAGTCCGAATACATCGCAATGTGGGAAGCGCAAAAAGGGCGAGATATGCTTTTTCGGGAACGGGATGCCCTCGATAACGGGTGTAGCGGAGTTATCGCACTAAGACTCGGAAGACTCGATCGACCACCACCGATGAACCTTGCATTCGGTGACATACGGTCACACAGCGCTATCACGAAGGCGGAGGAAGTGCTGGCGCCCGGCGAAATAGCCAACGCCAAGGTAAAACATTTTCGAGAAAAACTCGACAAACTGGAGAACTCTCTACGGAAGACCTACGGAACGGAATGGAAAGAAAGCCCTGAAATATCAAGACGGCAACTCGACCTCGTCGACCGCCAGCAAAAAATACTGAAGGAGGCCCAGGATGACGCGAAGAAAGTATGGTCCACGTTGTCCGAAGAATACAAAAGGGAAGTGACAGAAACCAGGGATGCGGCGAAAATTGAAGGCAATCGGCGAGCCTTCGCCAGGGTTTCGACTTATGTGGACAATTTCAATGCCATTTTCGCGACGAAACCCGCTGACGTCAGCGAATTTATAAACAAGGTGAAGGCGGATCCCGACCTCGCCCGACTACAGGGCGTGGATCGATACCTGCCCCCTGGGAGCCCGTCAGAATGGAAAGCGGTCATCTTCTCCAAACAGTTCTGGTCGGGTCAAACCGCGCCTCCCACTGCTAGCATAGCGAACATTCGCGCAGGCCATGGTGCGGAAACCCCTGATCCCACACTGTTTGCACCAGATCCGACCACTGGCCAGGTAGACATGCGGGGAGATGTTGATCGAGCAAAACCTGGATACACCAACTTCGATTACGCAATATATGACGAAAATACCATGAGCTGGTGGCATGCGAACCACCGAGAACTCCATGATCCCGAGAGGCCGATGCTCATCTATCAAAGTAGCAGCGACAGACTCTTTGCCGGAAGCCCAGACCACGACAGCTCGGTAATTTGTATCGCATTCGTGAATGATTCACGCTAGATCACGCCGAGTACGAGACAGTTGAACGGAATGCTCCGAACGAGGACGAAACGGGGGCAAATCAAATCGAGCCTACTTTCTGCACTACGGTCGCCACCGCTTCCGCCATCGCGAGCACCGTGCGCACATGCGCGAGCACCGGCTCCGGCACATCGGTCAGCTTTGGGAAGTGCCCAAACCGCTCGATCGTGGCGGCCCTTGTGCGGCTGGCGGCGAATAGCGCAGCAGAGTCCCTCAGCTCCCGCCGGATGCCGCGAGCCGGTCAGGTCCAGGCGTCGGTCGGTTCGCAGCTGGGTCTCGCCGTAGAGGGTCATGTTGGTGTGGAAGATCGGGGTGATCCCGCGCCGGTCGGCGTCGGTGAGGCCGCCGGCCCACTCGGGCAGGGCAAGGGTGATCTTCCGACCTGGGCTAGAGCAATCGCGTGTACTCGGTGATAGCAGTCTTACCGACACCCCCGTAGCGGCGTTTTCCCCGTGACCAACCAGGCGGTGCCACGCAGCTGAACGCCACCAGAGCCATGGAACGGGCGCAGTGCGCCGAGCAGCGCGCCGCGGATATCGACCTCGACCGCTGGATCCACTTGGCTCAACTGATGGCGGATCGGCCCCCAACCCGCAATGAAATCGGCCGCATCTGCGGTGTCACGCCCCCAGATTCCGTCGGCCTCGATCCGCGTGTAAGCGATGTCGGTGAAACCCGCGTCCGACAGCACCGAACGGACGTGATCGGGGTCGGAAAATGAGGTAGCACCGTGTCCGTCCGTCGGCCCTGCGTACGGGAGATATGGTGCGAGAGCACCGAATACGGTGCCGAGATCCGTTCCGACTACCGAGGTCATGGCCGCGAACACGAGCCGACCGGCAGGCCGCAGGGCACGAGCGACGTTGCGGAAGGCCGCGACCGGGTCGGCGAAGAACATGATCCCGAATCGACTCATCGCCACGTCGAATTCGCCCGCCGGGAACGGGTACACCTGGGCGTCGCCCTGCTGAAACGACACATTCGCGATGCCCTCGGCCTGCGCGCTGCGGCGCGCTCTGGCGAGCATCGGACCCGACAGATCGACGCCGGTCGCCGACCCGGAAGCGGCCCGCACGGCGGCAAGCCGGGTCAACTGGCCGTTGCCACAGCCGATATCGAGGACCCGATCTCCGTCGCCGATCCCCGCGGCCGCCAGCAGGACCTCGTTGAACCCGCCGTTCACCGCGTCATACCGGTCGGCGTGATCGGCCCAGTGCGCACCTTCGTACCCATTCCACGCCTCCGCCTGCGCGGTATTGACGATCTCGGCCATCGAAACCTCCTCGGTTATTATGATCATGCGTTCATGAACGCATGATCATAATGGCATCGCGCCCGGCGATGGTCAATGCGAGGACCGAACACGGCAGATCACGGCAACCGTGTCGCGCTTTCGCCATGCCGCACGTCACAAACCCGCGCTGTCACACCGATCGCGGTATCGGCGTCTGGTGTGCGAAACGCTGATAAGGAGAAGTGTCATGAACCTCGCCCTGTGGGTCTGCGCCGCACTGTTGGCCACCGTCGCCCTGATCGGTGGCATCACCAAGACATGTGTGCCCAAGGAGAAACTGGCGCAGACCCCAGGTGGGGCGTGGACCGGGGACGCCAGCGTTGGCTTCGTCAAAACCCTTGGGGTCCTGGAAATCCTGGCCGCCGTCGGTCTGATCGCGCCCGCCGTCACCGACATCGCACCGGTACTGGTGCCGGTAACTGCCATCTGCTGGATCGTTCTGATGGTCGGCGCGATGATCGCCCACCTCCGCCAGGGCGAACGCATGACGGTGGCGCTGAATCTGACCTATCTCGCGTTGGCGGTGTTCGTCGCCTGGGGTCGATTCGGCCCCGAATCCTTCCTCGGCTGACGGAGTGGCCGGCAGCCCGACTGCCGACGCCAAGCCACCCACGCCACCGAAAACGGTTGCCACACCAGGCAACCGCAACCCGGCCAGGTCCGCCAAGCGACACGGGACAGCAGGACGCCGACCGCCGAGTCGATGCCTTACTGTCGCGCCATATGCATGCGGATCTCACTGTCTACGTCGGTGATCAGGTCCCCGGAGAGATCGACGGTGACCGAGTGCAGTGTGCCGGAGAACCGGAACGGTGGCGCATAGTCGGGCGCCACCGCGGAGCCCGGGTTGGCGCCGCAGGTCATGCCGCCAGGATTGAAAGCGACGGGCGTGGTGACCGGTATCTCGCTCTGGGCGACCAGGCGGCGGTCGATGTAGAGCTGGGCGCGACCCGGTGTGCCTTTGCCGTGGGCGATGTCGGGCATATCGGTGGGTTCGAATTCGAAGCGCAGTTCATGGCGGCCCTCGGGGACGGGGTCCGTGCAGGACACCCGGTACAGGGCACGCCGAACGTAGTTGTGGGCGTAGTGCAATCGGCCGTCCTTGACGTAGAAGGACCAGCCGCCCGCGTTGGTGCCCTGACAGAGCAAGACCCCCTCGGCACCGCCCGGCGGGATCTCCACGGCGGCGGTGATGCTGTGCGGCCGGTTGAGTACCCGAGGTGCGACAGCCGCCGGCAGTGTTTCGGTGCCGGCGCGCAGCGTGTAGCTGGTCTGCGCCGGTGTGATCTGGGGGCGCTCCACGATCAACCGTTGCAGCGTGCTGCTGTCGATGGGCAGCACGTTGTACTTGCCGGCCTCCACGTACCACAGGGAGATCATCTCGATGAGTTTGTCCGGGTGCTCGGCGGCGACGTCGTGGTTCTCGGCGAAGTCCTCGTCGATGTGATAGAGCTCCCAGTGGTGGGCATCGAGCTCACCCAGGTCCGCTGCGGTGATGGGGGTGCCGAACGGTGTGTCCGCTTCGGCGAAGGAGGATCCCGGCCAGGGACACACGGCCCGCCACCCGTCGTGGTCGATCGCGCGGTGACCGAGCATCTCGAAGTACTGCGTGTGATGCCGAGTCGGCGCGGCCGGATTGTCGAAGGTATGTGCGAAGCTGACGCCATGAAGGGGCGACTGGGGTACGCCCTCGAGAGTGGACATGGGCTCGATGCCGAGCACGTCGAGAACGGTGGGGACCATGTCGACAAGGTGTGCGTACTGGGTGCGGACCTCACCGCGCGCCCCGATGCCACTTGGCCAGTGCACCAGAAACGGATCGCTGACGCCGCCGCGGTAGGTCTCCCGTTTCCACCGCCGGAAAGGTGTATTGCCCGCCCAGGTCCAGCCCCACGGGTAGTGGTTGAACGTACTCGGGCTGCCGAGTTCATCGATCGCGCGGAGGCTGTCCTCGATCGGTTCCGGAGCGTTGTTGAAGAACTGCAACTCATTCGTGGTCCCGGTGACTCCGCCCTCAGGGCTGGCACCGTTGTCGGAGACGACCATGATCAGGGTGTCATCGAATTCGCCGATCTCCTTCAGGAACTCCAGCAACCGCCCGATGTGGTAGTCGGTGTGCGAGACGAACCCGGCGTAGACCTCCATCATCCGTGCGGCGAGGCGGCGCGAATCCGGTGACAGCGAGTTCCAATCCGGCACATCCGGGTCGTGACGGGACAGTTCCGCGTCGGGCGGCACGACACCCCGTTGCTTTTGCCGGTTGAAGGTGTATTCGCGGTAGGCGTCCCAACCATCGTCGAACCGGCCCCGGTAGACATCCGCCCACTCCTTGGGCACGTGGTGCGGAGCGTGCGTCGCGCCGGTGCAGAAGTTCAGGAAGAACGGCTTGTCCGGAGCGACCTGCTTGGCGCTGGCGATGAAGGAGATGGCCTTGTCGACCAGGTCGGCGGTCAGGTGATAGCCATCCTCCGGGGCGGCGGGCGGTTCGACCTGGTGATTGTCGTAGACCAGATCCGGGTACCACTGGCTGGTGTCGCCGCCGAGAAAACCGTAGAACCGCTCGAAACCACGGCCGAGCGGCCAACGATCGTAGGGGCCCGCGGCCGATTCCTGTTCCGAGGGCACAAGATGCCACTTACCGACCATGTAAGTGTTGTATCCATATTGCAGCAACATCTCGGAGAGAAACCCGTTCTCGAACGGAATGTTGCCGTTGTAGCCCGGAAATCCCGTAGCGATCTCGGTGATGCCAGCCATCGCGTTGGCATGGTGATTACGTCCAGTCATGATGCATGAGCGCGAGGGCGAACACAGCGCCGTGGTGTGCATGTTGTTGTACAGCAGTCCACCCTCGGCCAGGGCGTCGATGTTCGGCGTGGCCATGGGACTGCCGTAACAGCCGAATTGCCCGAACCCGGTGTCGTCGAGCACGATGAAAAGCACATTCGGCGCCCCCGACACAGCACGCACGGGCTGCGGCCAAGCCGGGCTCGACACATCAGTTGTCCGCCCGATGACTCCGGGAAACGCAGTTCCCGGCCGGTATTCCTTCGGTGCCATCTGCTCGGTCCTCCATTCCGCTGACCGGCTGCGGCGCACGGTCGGCGCGTTGGCTCTCGAGGTGAAATCGCCTTGTTGTCAGCCGCACCGATCAAACTGATCACTCTTTCGCGCGGCTGGAAATTCCGGAAAAGCTCGACAGAATGCCATGGCGAGGTCGCTTCATGAGTCGCCACTGCGACAGCACAAAAAATGCTAGACGAAGAGTCACATGGCCACCAGAGGCACAACCGGGCGCACCGATTCCGCACTGCGCGGCGGCGTCCCGCCGAGCGAGCAGAGTTATTGTCGTACTGTCAATACACCCTTCCGGGTCGACCCGACGGGATGCATCGGGTTCCGGTGGCCGGATCAACGACGAACCGAGGTAGGCGTGAGCACTCCATCCACTGGCGCACAGGGTCCGCTCGCGGGCATCAAAGTCCTCGAACTCGCCGGTATCGGCCCTGGCCCGCACGCCGCGATGCTGCTCGCCGATCTGGGTGCCGACGTGGTGCGGGTACAGCGCGCGGGCCAACTGCCCGGCGGAATCGACCGGCCACAGTTGCGCGGACGGACCATCGTGGAGGCCGACCTCAAGGACCCGGCCGATATCGAGAAGGTGTTCACCCTGATCGAGAAGGCGGACGTCCTGATCGAGGGCTTTCGTCCCGGCGTCACCGAGCGGATGGGTCTCGGCCCGGACGACGCCCTCGCACGCAACCCACACCTGGTCTATGGCCGGATGACCGGATGGGGTCAGCACGGCCCACTGGCCGACCGCGCCGGACACGACATCAACTACATCTCCCTCACCGGCGTGCTGCACGCGATCGGACGCAAAGGCGAGCGCCCGGTGCCGCCGCTGAACATGGTCGGCGACTTCGGTGGCGGTTCGATGTTCCTGGTATTCGGCATCCTCGCCGCGTTGGTCGAGCGACAGGCCTCCGGTAAGGGTCAGGTGATCGACGCGGCCATGGTCGATGGCACCCTTGCCCTCTCGCAGATGATCTGGGGCATGCGCGGGCTCGGCGCCTGGTCCGACGAGCGCGGCGTGAACCTGCTCGACACCGGAATGTCGTTCTACGACACCTATGAGACCTCCGACGGCAAGTACATGGCGGTCGGCGCGATCGAACCACAGTTCTACGCGCAATTGCTGGCCGGACTCGGGATCGATCCCGAAGGTCTCCCTTTCCAGCTCGACCCGGCGGGCCAAGAGACGCTGAAAAAGCTTTTCGCCGAACGCTTCCGAGTCAAGACAAGGGATGAGTGGACCGCGATCTTCACGGGAACCGACGCGTGCGTTTCGCCCGTGCTCACCTTCGAGGAGGCGACGGCGAACGAGCACATCGCGGCACGCGGCTCGCTGCTGACGCTCGCTGACATCACCCAGCACGCCCCGGCGCCGCGGTTTTCCCGGACCCCGAACGGCATCCCCACGCCGCCGCCGACCGTGGCCACTCCGATCGACGCGGTCTGGGCCGACTGAGATGCCGACAGCACAGCAACCCACACCCACTCCGCACGAATAGTCTCGCGATCCGTGCGGTAACGGGCCGGCTCAGGCGCGCACAGGAAGGAGTCGTTCCGGATATCGATCTGCTCGGTAGCCTGACCTGCCATGACGGAAGGTGGCTGCATGGTCGGGATGGCCACCTATTCCGTGCGCGCGATGTGGGGTCGGCCGCTCCACGGCGTCGCCGTGTTCGGTGTGGAGTCGGGTGTGTTGGGTTGATCGTCGCGGTGCGCGGGGTGGTCGTCGGGAGCGGCTGTGCCTGTCGGTAGGGCGTCGCCAGCGTTTCCGGTTGTGTCGTCGACATGTCCGGTTATTCGGTCGGCGAGTACGGGGCCCGCGAGTCGGATTTCGGGCGGCCCGGCCACCAGATCCCAGATCGCGGTCAGGTGCTCGGCCGTGGCCTGCAAAAATGCCTGTCGGCCGCCCTCGCCGTGATGTCCGTCCAGGCCGGGGGTCACGGAGTCGTTGTTCAGCACAAGCGCGACGGTGTCCGGCGCGCTCTTCGAGTACGTCGATTCCAGTGCCTCGGTCACCCGTTCCGGGCGGCTCGTGCGCTGTTGTATTGCCGTGTCGGTCAGCTTGTTCTGCCGGCATCCCGACGCGATCGACCGCTCCAGCGAAGATCGCGGATAGCCGATCTCGCTCGATGGGAGCCACTTCGTCGGCATATGAGGCGGTGCGGCTTCGTCCTTCCCGACATGAATCTCGGTGACTTCCGAGTTATCGGGGCGGACCAGAACAGCCGGCGGGCCTTGGATCTTGTTCGGGTGTCGGCGGTGCCGAACCCTGGCGATTGGTTTATGGAGCGGCGTGAGAGTGCCGTCCTCGTTCGTGTAAAACACGCCGAAAAGTTTCTCGACATCGAGATATGCAGGCTGCCACTTGTTTTCGCCGTTTTCATCGCCGTCGTAGTCGCGTGCGCGTGGAATGTCGACATCGGCGGGATCGACGCCTTCGGCATCGTGGTCGATGAGAATATCGAAGACCAGCACTTTACCCGCGGCGATATGGGTGAACACGTGGCCGTGTGCTTTTCGGCCTTCTTCGACGACTAGGACGACAGTGTCGATGCCGTTCTCTCTAGCGCGAACAGACTCGGCGATGGCGGTGAAGCGGGGATCACCGTCGTACTTGATCGGTCGGATTTGGGCTCCGATGCTGAGTTCGACAACTTTCCAGTTCTCATCGGAATCCCATCGGGGATCGGTGTCATCGGGCTCGACTGAGTCGTCCCTGCCGAGCGCCCGGACTACCCGGGAAAGTTGAATGGCGCAGTTCTCGATGACCGCGGCGGGGTCCACCCCGGGCGTATTCGACTCCGCGTGCGCGGCGGGCCCAGCACCCGCTGGTTCCTGGATATTCGATGGCGCTGGTGCGACTTGCGTCCGATTCGAACGCCACGGTAGTCCGAATATGCGCCGACCCCGTCCGTTGGACTCGCCGAGGCCGTGGCTTCGTCTTACGAAGCTGCTCAGGCCATAGGCTGCTGAGGCTATGGCGACGCCAGCTCCTACCGCGCCGGTAGCGTCGCCGCCGTATGCTGTCGCCACCGCGCCGCCCACAATTCCGCCGACGGCGGGGCCGACTCCCTGAAACAGGCCTTTCACTCCCATCACCCGGCCCAGAAGGTTGCCAGGGAAAGCGCTCTGCTGGTAGGTGGAGATCCGGTTGTTCATCACCATGATGCCCAGCGAGCCGAAGAACATTCCCGTCGCCATCACGGCAGGGTTCGTGGTCGCCACCTGTAGCGTGTAAAAACCAGCCGTGCTGGCGAGCACAACCGGATGCAGGTTGGTGATCTTGACATCGTTTATCCAACGCGGCAGGAAAAAGCTGGCTATCCCGCCCACCGCACTCGCTGAGAGCACTGCGCCGGTGGCCCAGTGCGGCAATGCGGCCTCGTGCAGCACGGTGGCGGTGCGGACTGCGAGGATTCCCCAGGCAGCGTTGTTGAACATGGTGATCGCGGTGTATTCGCGGAGAAACTTCTCCTGCCACAGTGCCCGCGCTCCGACACCGAGCTCCCGTGGAAGATTGACTGGATCCTTGGGTATCTGCCGCGGAAAGGAGTCCCGAATTTTCCGCAGTACCGCCAGATTTCCCACGTACGATAGCGTATTTGCCCCGAAGGGCCACGAGTTCGCGACACCGAGCAGCAGCGGGCCGAGCGCGGGACCGCCGACACTACCAACGGAGCCGGTGAGATTCGCCAACCGGTTTCCTTGATCCCTATCTGCGTCGGTGAGGAAATCTCGGACCGATGTTTGAAAGACCCGGAGATGAACGGTGGCGGCGGTGGCTTCGACCAACGTTGCCGCAGTCAGTGTGAGTCCGAGATTCGGTGTGCCGAAAAGGATCAAGCCGGTAGCGGTACCCGCAGCCGCCAGACCGACCGATTGCGCGATGACCATCGTTCGCCACCGATCGTAAAAGTCGGCAATATATCCGGCAAGCGGGTCGAAAAGTTTCGGGATAAACAGTGCGGAGGTCGACAATCCGGCAGCCATCGGCGACCCCGTCATGTCCAACATCACCAATGGCAGCGCCGCCGACATAGCGCCGGTGCCCACAAGGTTCAAGGTTTGGCCTGTCGCATACCACATGAACGGCGTGTTGGTGAGCACCGACTTGTGCGTGGAGGTTGTGGCCGGTACTGCTGGTTCTTCTGGATTTTCGGAGGTTCTGTTCGATGAGCCTTCGTTCTGCTGGCCTGATTCGCCGTCACCGTTGATCGCCTCGGGGGCCGCGCCCTGTGTGCGGTTAGGTGGTATGGCGGGCGGGTCGCTGCCATCGACATTCGGCTGAGCGGTCGGTTGAGTCGACGACGAGAAAGGTTGTGACGAGGGAGGTTCCGACGGTGACGGTGCGGCCGGCTGGGCGGATTGCTCCTCACGGTGATCATCGGGGACGTCGGAATCGCGATTCTTCCCCATGCCCATCATCATCGGCATGGGGAGGGGTTGCTCGACCGGTTTCCGCTGTTGTTGCGGCGCCAGCTGGGTGCCGGGCACTGCGCCATTCCGGGGGACGCCGCTTCGTTCGAAGATGTAGGCGAGATTATCGGGGTCGAATTGGGGCGGCAGTGACGAGTCTTCGGGTGCTCCAGGGGTTTTCTGGTTCGGAGGGGTGGCGTAGCGCGAATGCCCGGGGGTCTCTTGGGGCAGATGCTCGGTAGCGGGCGAGTGGGTTTCGGTTGCGGCACTGTGGCGTGGCAGTGGTGACACGTCCGGAATGGGCGTTTGTCGGGTTTCCTCGTCACGCTCGTCATGGTTGTCGTGCTCTGGAGAGGCGATCGGGTCGGCAAGGTTCGGCGGGGTGTAGGTCGCCGGCCTTGCGTCTCGCTGTGCCGGTAGAACGGAATCTTCATACCGCTCAATCGCGGGGATGGCGTTGGGAGGTGGGCCTTCCTGAATCTTCGGCGCGCCGGGGATCAGGTAGTAGCCGCTGCCGTGTTGGTACTGCCATTCCACGGGATGGTCGTTGTTGGCCGGATACTCCGGTGCCGGACGGGGGTCGGGAAAGACGGAGGAATGTCGTGGTGTCGCGTCGGGAGGTAGCGCAGCGGGGAGTTCCTCGGGACGTTTCGGGAGTTCGTCGTCACCAGGTAATCCATCGCCGACAGGCATGTCGGCCGCGGTCGCCTGGGCGGCGGGAGTGGTCGCGCCGGTCATCGATATCGGAGAGATCGGAACGTCGAGCCTATTGCTCGATAGTGCGGGACTATTCCGTTCGGTGTTCGGATGTGGCACGTCCGGGCCAGAACCCGGTCCGGGCGAGCTTGCCTGCGGTACGGGGACTGTCGCGTCCGATTGCGCGGTAGCGAAATCGGCCCCGTGTGTCGGGTCGCTCGTCTCCGGCACGGGTTCCGGCGAGACGGGATCATTCGTTGCGGACAGGGCGATCACCGCGGGAACCACTGCCGCGGCCGGGACAGCGGTCACCGATACCGGGGTAGCGGCGTGCACGGGAGAAGTCGGCGCATGGGCAGGTGGGTTGGTCGGTGCGGCACCGGACAGCGATTGCGGCGATAGTGCCGGTGATGGGGTGTTAGTGCTGGCGTGAGAGGTGTTGGTACCGGCACTGTTCAGCGGTACAACGTTGTCGTTTCGTGGCGCGCTGCCGTCGCTTCGCTGGGCACCGTCGCCGGTGTTGTCACCGTGCGGGTTGGACCGGGCGGGATCGGCTCCACTTGTCGGCCTCTGGGTAGTTGTGGCCGGTGGCGCGCCGTGTGGGTGGTGCGCTGACGCTGTTTGGGGCGGTTGTCCTTTGATGTCTGATGCGAGGTGTGGTGTCGAATTCGTAGCAGGTGCCGGGTTGGTGGTTGCGGCGGGTGTATCGCGCTGTGGTGGTATCGAAACCGGTTGTGCATTAGGCGTTTCGGGGCTTCGTGGCTTGGAACTGTCGAGGAACCCGAGATCGAGAAGAAACGGGGTGTCGTTGTCGGGAGGCAGTTCGCCCAGCCCACCGCCTCGGGCGGGTCCTCGCGGGCCTGGGCCGGTCGGTGGACGCGCATCTGTGTGTGCGGTGCCCGGGTGTGCCATGACGGCGGATCCGCTGCCGCTGCCCCCGAGGTCCCGCGCGGCGGCGACGTGCGTTTCCGCAGATCCCATACCCTGCGGCGGGCCATCAGCGTTCATCATGGGTCCGGGCAGGGGACCGCGTCCCGCCGCAGGCCCGGCCTCGACACCGGCAAGGGCTCCGACCTGGATGACATTTCCGGCCAGGGCCATCTGCGCGGCGCCGGGCTCACCGCTCCCGGCCGAGGCCGCGGGCGGCAGCACGACAGCGGTGCCGACCCGTCCCGGCGTTTCGGTGGTCGGCATGGGCGAGTCGACCCCGACAGCACCGGTCCGGAATTGTTCGAAGACCTTGTTCCAGGCGGGCCAGCCGGGCCCATGCCCAGATGCCGACGGTGTTCCCCCCGGGGACGGTGGCATCACCGGCGGTGGGGATGTCCCGGGCGGGGTGCCGGTGCCACCGTGCAATCCGGCGAGCATCTGGTGGGCCTCGGCGTCGGCCAGTCGCTGCCATCGAGACAGCCCGATCTCGCGGAATCTGCCGAGCCCGGCGGGGGCGTCGGCGGCGTGTTCGGCGGCGAACTCGAGCGCGCCGGGGCGTGCTTCCGGTGTGTAGTCGTCGAGCCGTGGATTGCGGGCGACTTCGCCGGCGATCTCCTTACCGAGCTGGGTCATCTCGGGGGAAAGCTCAGGCTTGGGTGTGTGTCCGTCACCGCTGTCCGGTGCGGGCCCAGCCTCGCCCGGTGGGGCGTACTCACTTCTGGAACGGCCGGAATCACCTGTCGCATGACCAGGCTCGCCCACGCGCGCGACTGGCTCCGCTGACACGCGTGGTGGCGCCTCACCGGGTATCGGAGTATGTGCCACTGGGGCGATGCGCGCGGCGTGCACGGCGGCACCGAGCCCACCGACGACGCCACCACCGACACCCATCAGCACCATCTCAGCGAGGTTGCGGCCGTGGAACTCGCTGCCGGTCAGCGTGAACGCGGTCAATCCTCCGGTCAGGCCGCCCGCGGCGCCACTGATGCCTGCGGTCGACAGCACAGCCAGCGCGGTCGGCATCGGCAGACCAGCACTGGTGGCGAGGCGATTGAGCCATGGCACCAGCTTCGGCGCGAGCATCCCCCCGGTAGCACCACCGATAGCACCCGCCGCCACGGCCACACCGACCTTGCCCCCATCCATCTCAGTGACTCGGCCCGGTTTGCCCTCCCCCTGCGCAATCTGGACGTATTGGGCGGCTGCGGTCGCACCGCCCATGGAAATCGACCCCATCAGCGCACCGCTCACCGCCGGCGCCAGCATGGGGAAGGCTTGCCGGAATGCGGTGCAGCGTTGCAGCAACCAGGTGAGGGTACGACGACGCGCCTGATTGGCCGCGATGTCGGCGTTGAGACGGGCAGTCAGCGTCTGGGTGCCGACACTGCCGGTGATGGTCAGCAACAGGGCGATGCCGATCGCGCGGACGGTGTACTGCTCGAGTTCGATGGCGTTCGCGGCCTCGTGCATCAGCTTCGCCAATGACCGCAAGCCCTCGACCTGCGCATGGCCATAGTCGATCTGCTTCCCCAGCACATCCCGCATCGCCGTGCCGGTCGCACCCTCGATCGCCGACGGTGCGTCGCGTGCGACTGTTTCTTCCACACGGCGCAGGGTGCCGGTGAGTTGGTCTGCCGACCGAGCCAGAGCATCCGCGATGCTGCGCATGGCAGCGGGGTTGCCGACTGGGGAGTGACCGATGATCCAGCGGGTGATCTCCTCCGGGACCCCCGGTAAGACGGGACCAGTCACGGCGATCCCGACCACCCGCGGGCACCCTCGACCACCAGCAGATGCAGTACTTTCGCCGGTCCGCACGCTACCGGCCCACGCACCTCGACTTCGGTGAACGCGGCGATCAAGGCCGCCCGCGGCTGGAACCGGCCATCGGTGACGCTGCCGCCACCCAACTGATTTCGCCAGCGCCGATACCCCGCGACAACCCGAGCCAGGGTGTCGCGGCCAGCCCAGCTACCGCTGATCCGGTGGTACTCGGTGATCAGTGCCCGCTGCGCCGACCGGCGCGGGTGCGGGCCCGCCATAGTCTCCAGGATTCGCCCGAACTCACCGACGGCAACCGAATACACCAGGCGCTCAGCGGATCCGGGTGCCAATTCGCCGGATCGTATGGCCGCACGCGCGTGCACACCTAACCGCGCCGGATTCGCGACGAGTACTCGATCCAGCAGCAGCCACGGCCGATCGCCGCGATCCCGTTCCGGCTCGGCACCGACCCGATCCCACCTGACCCGCGAAATCCGCCCACCACCGAGCTCGCCGATCTCGATACCGCCGACCTCGATGAACGGATACTTGCCCAGAATGTCATCCAGCGCCGCCGCTATCTCACCCACCGTCGCCACCGCGATACCCGAGGTGTCGAACCCGACGAGCTGAATACTGTGGCGTTCGGCCATGGCCGTCGCCGCTTCCAACGCCTGGGCATCCGTCGGTGTAGCAACCGCGTCCTGCTTCGCGGGAGCCGCTTTCTTCCTGCGAGACTTATCTTTACGATCCTGGGCGTTCGGCCGCGCGGGCGCCGGACCCGGCCCGGCCGGCTCCGGCCCGAAAACTCGCCCCGGCGAACGGCTACCCGGACGAGGTGGCGACCACGGCGAATTTACGGCACTCGGCGGCGTGGGCCCACCAGGACCACCACGCGACCAGGGTGTACCGGCTTGCGTTCCCCCCGCGGTGGTCGTAGCCCGGGCCGGGGACACACCGGGGCCGGACGGCCGCACGCTCCACGGTGGCCGAAGCCCCGAACTCGCCGCAGGTTGCGGGGCCGGCCCGCCCGAAGCGCCCGGCGCACCGTTAACGGTGGCGCCAGGGCTGTCCTGCGGCGCAAACGGTTCGGCATTCGCCGGCCGCGGCCCGGTCGACGCGGGATCACCGACCAAACCGTCTCCGGTGCTCGGCGCTACCGTGCCTGCCGACGGGTCGCCGCCGGACAGCATCGACAAATCAGGAGACGGTTGCTGGACGCCGTTGGAGCCCGCAACGATCGGCTCGACATCGCTTGAATACGCGGTGGGTGGCGTATCCAGAGACCGCGGCGAATACCACGAGGGGGACGCGATATCCGGGCCAACAGCGTCGTGCCCGAAACGGTCGATCATCGCACCGTTATCCCGATCCTGCCGGTCGAACCCCTCAGCGACATCGGCGACACCCTTGCTCAGGTCCCGCAGATTATCGACCAGATTCTGGTAACCCTCCAGCGTCTTGTCCGCCTGCGGCACATACGTTTCACCGATACTCCGCCCAGGTTCATCATCACCCCACGGCTCGCCCTCCCCGGCGAGCACATCCTTCAGTTCGTCCAGATGCTGCTGCGCCTGCCCGGCAGCCGCCGACAACTCGGAAATCAACGCGCGCACCAAATCCGCATCGACATTCAGCGACTGACCCACTCAGGCAACCCTTCATCGCCCACAGAACCGAATACGGTGATTGCTCCCTATTCTGCTCCCACTTTCACCGCCTCGAGCCGCCAGAGGTGGGAACCGATCTATCCAGAGTCACCCTGACCGTCCCGCGACCCACGCAGACTGGGTGCGCCAGGCATGAGATCCGGCAAGTCCGGCAACACGTCGGCTGCGGCGGCGATGGGGGTGACGAGCTGCCGCACCTGTTCCTGAGCACGCCGCGCCGCCTCCCGCGCCGCCTCGGTGGTGGACCGGCCCAGCTGATCGACGGTGTTGCGCAGAGCACCCTTGGTGAACCGCACCTCGGTGGGCACACCAGCAGAGTCGACCGTCACTTCCACCAGGCCATCGGACGAGGACGCGGTGTACTGCGCCGTAACCAGCTGCTGCTGGATCTCGTCCAGTCGCGCGCGCTGCTCGGCGAGCACATCGAGCATCTGGTCGACCTGCTTGCGCATTCCGAAGGTGGCCGAGTGCAATTCTTCTCGCTCCCAGTGATCCATCGGTGTACCTTTCCCGATTCGAGTCGCCGTGCCTCGTCCCGCGGCGAACCTGCGCATCCGTGCGCCGACGGGCGTTGCCAGCGCTGCACTCCACCATTAGCAGAACAACAGCGAGCCCGTGACCGCATGTGAGTCAAGGACACAGTCGGTCATCCGATCTGGACAACCCGCGCAGAACGCATCATCAGTGCACCACGCGTAGCCCGCGTCCAGTGTCGGCGCGTTGCACCGCACGGTGCGGCCCGACCACATCGGCTCAATCGCGTCGGGTACGTGTGACACGGCGGCGTACCTGACAGGACGCCGGGTGTGCCGTATGCGGTTCGGAGCCGGTCGGATTCGTGCACAGGAGATGCCGGGAACGCTCGAGACGGACTGGCCGCCGCGGTTCGTGCGATCCAGATTCTTCCCGGAGCAATTGGATCGATGTCGATAGTTCAAAGTTGGAACATACCAACCGGTTCGACAGTGCGGTGGTCTTGCTGACATACTGTCGGCGCGCAGGCGGTTCTACGCGCAGCTGGTTTCGTCGGACACCCGTCCGGTCCACTGCTTGACCGCCTCGCTTGCTGGAGGCCTCGGCGCCGTGCAGCCCTGTGCACGCCGCCCGCGCACGACGAGGGCCAGCCCCGAGGGGTGGCGGGCCGGTCGTGCCCGGCGGCGCTCGGAGGGGAAGTGCCGCCGGCGAGGATCCTCCCAGTCGGACCGGTCGCTCCGATCAATAGCAGGTCAGCGGCGTCAACGGATCGGCGGCGCGTGGCGTCAACGCGTCATAGGCGGAAGCAATCGCCTTGACCGCCAAGCGCAATTCGGGCTCGGGGTGGGTGAACGGTAGTCGCAGGAATCGTTCGAACGCGCCCTGAACGCCGAATCTCGGTCCTGCGGCGAGCAATACCCCGTGGTTGGGCGCCGTCGCGGCCAACGCGGTGGACACCGATCTGGGCAACTGCGCCCACACCGACATGCCGCCGGAACCGACGGTCACCCCCCAGTCCGGCAACTCTTCGGCAAGAGAATCGAGCAGAGCGGCGCGCTGCGAACGCAGTTGATCGCGGCGGCGATCGAGGATGACCTCCGCGTGCTCGAGCAGATGAACCGTCGCCAGCTGGTCCATCACGGGCGTGCCGAGGTCGACCGTGGAGCGGATGCCGAGCAGCTTGGCGATCAGCGTCTGGTTGGTGCGAATCCAGCCGACGCGCAGACCGCCCCAGAACGATTTCGAGGCCGAGCCGATCGTGACGATCTCCGCGCTCTTGGCGAACGTCGCCACCGGAGGCGGCGGCGCTGCGGTGCCGAGCCCGAGGTCGGCCATGGACTCATCGATCACGATGGTCATCCTGGTTTCCCTGGCGATGGCGGCCAACTCGGCGCGGCCATCGGCGCCGAGCAGCAGGCCGGTCGGGTTGTTGTAGTCCGGTACCAGGTAGGCCAGCGTGGCCGCGGTCTGTCGTGCGGCGCTGCGGATTCCGTCGAGGTCCCAGCCACCCGCTGGGTCTTCCGGGCGCAGCGGCACCGGCACCGGGCGGGCGCCGACGTCGCGGATGGCCTCGATGGCGTTCGGATAGGTCGGGTGCTCGATGAGCACCCGGGCGGCGGGCGCGGTGAGCACGTTCAACAGCAGGCGCAATCCGTGCTGGGCGCCGAGTGTGACCAGGATCTGGTCGGGATCGGTCGGCAGACCGCGCGCGGTGTAGCGGCGGGCGATCGCCTCGCGCAACGCGAGCACACCGACCGGGTCCATGCCATGCGTCCCGAGATATGCCGGAATCCCCTCCAGCGCAGTCGAGTAGGCCTCCTGCATCTCCAGCGGAGCGGCCATGGCGGCGTAGGTCATGTCGATGGTCGGCAACCCCGGCGAGCCCATCGTCGCCAGGATGCTCCTGGCCGGCTTGATGCCATCGTGTTGTACGTCACGCGGCAGCGCCACCGTGCTGCGCGATCCCTGACGGCTGATCAGGTAGCCATGGTCACGCAGTAGCGCGTACGTGGAGGTGATGGTGGTGCGGCTGACGCCCAGGGTCGCGGCGAAGTCACGCTCACTGGGCAGCGCCACGCCCAACGGCGCGCGGCCGTCATGGATCAGCAACCGGATACCCTCGGCGAGCGCCAGGTACGCCGGGCGCGCGGGCCGCCGCCCGGTCGAATCACCCTCGCCGTCATCCTCGTTCCGCCACTTACCCAGATCGCGAGCCAGGCTGCCCGCACCGATCACCCTCGTCGCCATACAGGCCAGTATTGACCGATTGGATATTTATTGGCAAGGCCAGTTGGGCGCACGCTGTCCACTATGACCGCCCTCGCCACCCTGCTGTTCGCCGCCTTGTCCAGTTATCTGATCTATCGTTTCACACCGAGACGCGACGAGCGGACCTTCCGGCTCGAGCTTTTCCGCCCGTACGCACCGATTGCCGACTGGACCCGTTCACAGTACGACGACCAGCGAAGATACTCCGATCTCGCCGCGATATACGGTCGCAACGACGTGCCTGACCGGGTCCTTCCCGACATCGAGGACGCAGTGCGACCGATCGGCGGGTCCGCACCGGTCGGACCGAGCCGCAAACTCGGTGCGACCGCATCCGTCCAGTGCGTCGGAAGCACGCGCAAGGCCACACCATTGCTGGTGATCGATCCGGCCGATCCCGCGGTGAAGCCGCTGTTGATCAGCACACTCGACAATGCGAATAAGTCCAGTAGGCGATAACTGGACTGATATTCCCGAGCTTGTCGGTCCCTGGGTGCAGACTTGGCTCATGAGTGACTCCACTCGCTCTGCCCCCGAGGTCGGCAGCACCCTCGCGCAGGTGACCCCCGCTCGTCCGGCAGCGCCTACCGGCCTCCACTTGGCGGCAGCCCTGTTCGATACCGTGATCGGCCACTGCGCGATCGCGTGGAGCGGATCGGCGGTGATCCGGTTCCAGCTTCCGGAAACGAGTCCGGCGGCGACTCGTGTCCGGATCACTCGCCCGCACACCGGCCAGCAGAACGAGGAAGTCCGCGAGCAGCCACCCACGGCCGCGATCGCCGAAGCGATCGCGGGCATCCGTGCCCACCTCGCTGGCGAACTCGACGATTTGCGGTGGATTCCCGTGGACACCAGTGGAATACCGCAGTTCCACCGCGCTGTCTACGACGCGACGCGCGCCATCGATCCCGGCCACACTCTCAGTTATGGCCAGGTCGCTGAACGCGCCGGCGCGCCGGGCGCCGCTCAGGCCGTCGGGCAGGCGCTGGGCCGCAATCCGATTCCGCTCATCATCCCGTGTCACCGCGTGCTCGCGGCCGACCACGCGCTGCACGGATTCTCCGCGCCCGGCGGTATCGACACCAAACAGCGGTTGCTGGCGATCGAACGCACACCAGGGTTCGGCGAACCGACGCTGTTCTGAGCAGCAGGCCTGCGCTCGTCTTCGTCGAAGGCACCGATCCACAGTCCGCGCCGAGGTTCGGTCGGCACCGTCCTGTCGATTCCGAAACTCAGCCACAGCCGGCCGCCATGCACCACAGGCCGACCGGTGCCGGGCACCCCGACGCAGGCATCAGTTCAGTTGATCGGATGCTCACGGTAGAACGTGCAGGCATCTCCGGTGATATAGCCGTCCTCGCAGCCGAAGTACGTCTGGATGCAGGAGTTCGACGCGCACCCCAGTTCTATGAGCTTCTGTCTGATTCGGGAGCTTCGCTCCTGCGGGGTCTCCGACCTCGGGGTCGCCGATATCGGGCTGATCGCGGACGGTGTACCGGGGATCGGCGCTCGCTGGCCGTCGGAGCAGCCGAGCGTCAACGCCATCCCGGCCGCAACCGTACAAACGCCGATGAGAATCCGCACCATCCGTCCCCAAACGCACCGAAGAAAACCCTGGTCGCGTCAGCCTAACAATCAGGGCGTCGCGGCGAGGACAAGGCGCGCCCGCGCGTGGTGGCGTTGTGTACGGCAGACTCTCACCCGGGTCTGGATTCACCGCGCAGCACAGCGCCGAGAGAATCGCGATCAGTGACGTCCACTTTGCCGCAGGCACGGTAGAGATGCCCCTCCACCGTGCGTACCGAGACGGTGAGGCGGTCGGCGATCTGCCGGTTGGACAGCCCGGCCGCGACCAGATTCGCGATCTCGCGTTCCCGCGCGGTCAACGGCAACGGTCGCGCGGCCTTCCGAAGGGCAGGCGTGCTCGCTCCGCCGCACGCGACGGCGAGGCGGTTCGACCTGGCAGCGCACTCCAGCAGTCTGCGCCGGTCCCCGACCCGCTCATAGGCCGAGGCGGCCTGCGCCGCCGCGTCGGCCGCCGACAGCATCGATCCGATGTGCTCGAACTCCGCCGCGGCGGCGTCGAGGCCGGGGCCGTCGTGGGCGGCGAGCGCTACCGCGTGCCTCGCTTGTGCCCGCACCAGCCGTCCGTCTACCCGAGCCGCCAGGTCGGCCAGCCGTGCCGCTACCGAGTGGTCGCCGAACCGGGCCGCGGTATGCAGGGCCATCGCTTCGATCGCGTGTTGCTGCGATCCGGCCGCCGCGTCGGCGGCGGCCAACGCGATCCGGACAGCCAGAGTGACGGTGCCGTCCGCCGCGGCGAGCCAGGCGCGAGCGAGTTCGAGTTGCGGCTCGTAGACGGCACTGTGCCGTCCGCCGCGCGCGGTGGCCTCAGCGATCGACTCGGCGGCTTCGGTGGCACGGCCGAGCGCCGAGTAGGCCTCGGCCAAACGAATCCTTGCCGGGAACATCCATGCGGCCGCGCCTTCCGCCGCCAGCGCGGCCAGCGCCTGTTCCAAGTGCTCGATACCATCGGGGAACCGGCCTTGCGCCACGTCGACGGTGCCCTGCAGGATCTTCGACATGCCCCACGCCAAATACTGCCCCGGCGCGGAGTAGCCGAAATACGCTCCGGCACACCGACGCGCGGCATCGAGATCGCCGGTGAAAGTCAGCGCGAGCACTTCGGCGTGCGTAGACATGAAACGGTTCAGCCCGTCGATATGCTCTTCCACTGCGCGACCGCGCGCGGCGTATCGCCTGGCCGCTTGGCCTTTGCCCATCAACGCCAACGCGAGGCCTCCGCCGAACGCGGCCCACCACACCGCCCATGGCGGCGCGCCCTTGATGGTCATGACCGCGTCCGCCGCGGCGCACGCGTCCTCGATCCGGTTCTCGTTCACCGCCGACGCCGAGGCGAGACCGTCGAAGATCGTCCCGATCTTCGGATGCTTCAGTCTGCCGCGCACCAGCGCCAGCACGTCGCCGGCGCCGTCGGCATCGCCCATCGCCCACAGCAGATTGGCCACCCTGGTGCTGCCCCAGCGCGCGAGCTGTACCTCGTCGAGTTGGTCGGGGTCGAAACCGGCCAGTATGCGCTCGGCCTCGATGCGATGCCCCTGCCACAGCAGCGCCCGCGCCAGCAGATCGGCGGCCTCGACGCCGCCGCCGCGCCGCACCGCGGCGCGCGCGAAACGTTCGCCGAGCGGGAGGTTCGCCAGCCCGATTGCGTCGGCGGCGGCGGCCTCGAACAACGCCGAATCCGCGGATTTGTCGCTGTCCAACGCCAATTCGGCCAGTCGGATACGGTCAGCCGCGGAATTGATCGGCCGTTCTTTGAGCGAGGTATACAGACAACCGCGCAATCGCCGCGCCGAGACGATACCGAGCCTGCGCCGGATCACCTCGCCGAACAGCGGATGGTTGTAGCGAACGACCAAGTGATGCGCGTTCTCGACCACCCGGATCACGCCGCGAGATTCCGCCGCTTCCACGGCGTCCTCACCGGCCAATTCGACGAGCACGTCGAGATCGATCGGCTCACAGAAGGTCAGCAGTTCCAGCACCCGAAGCACCGATTCGGGCAACTGCTCGACCCGGTCCTCCAGCAACGCGGCCAGTTCCGAGGTCACCGCGGTCCGGCCGCGCAGTTGCCACACCCCGTTGACCTGACGCAGCGTGCCCGCCTCCAGCGCTCCCTCCACCACATGCCGGAGAAACAGGGCATTTCCGGCAGAGGACTCCCACATCAGGTTGGCGGTGAACCCCTCCAGCTGCCCGCCCACCATAGATTCCACCAGCTGCACACTCTGCCGCTCGGTGAACGGGCGTAGATCGATGCGCAGCAAATGGCCGTCTTTCCACAGCGAGGTGACCGCGTCGGGCACCGGAACCGCGCTGCGGACTGTGACCACGATATGCGCGGCCTTATCGATCGCCAACTGCAACAGCAAGGCGGCCGAGAGCTGGTCGAGCAGATGGGCATCGTCCACACCGATGACGGTGTGCCCGTCGGCGAGCAGTGCCTCGCGCGCGGCGGACATGAACGTCACCGGATCGTGCGCCGTGGAGACGCCGACCAGATGCGCGAACACCCCCAGCGGAATGCTGCGTGCCGACTCGGTGCCCGCCACCCAACGAATGGTGCCGCCGATCGCGGACGTGGCCTGCCGAGCCAACGTGGTCTTACCCACCCCGACGTCGCCGGTGAGCACCACCCCGGCCTGCTCGGAACCGGTCAGCGCCGCACTGATCGCCTCGAATTCACTGTCGCGCTGGATAATCGGCCAGTTCCGAGCCATGCGCTCACTGTAGTTCTTCACCGATCATGATCGAAGCCCACGAGACACGCCCGGCCCCATTGTTCGTGATCGCGACGAATTCCCGCAGACCACACCGACCTCGAGCAGGTTCTAGCCCAGGACGTCGTGGCGGACGATCGTCTGGTCGCGACCGGGGCCGACGCCGATGCAGGACATCCGGGCGCCGGACAGCTCCTCCAGACGCAACACATACGCCTGCGCGTTCGCAGGCAGTTCCTCGAAGGTACGCGCGCCGGAGATGTCTTCCCACCAACCGGGCATCCGCTCGAAAATCGGCTTCGCGTGATGGAATTCGGTCTGGGTGGTCGGCATCTGCTCGACCCGCTCGCCGTCCACGTCGTAGGCGACGCAGATCGGCACCGTCTCGAGACTGGACAGCACATCGAGTTTGGTGAGGAAGTAGTCGGTGATGCCGTTGACGCGGGTGGCGTAACGGGCGATCACCGCGTCGAACCAGCCGCAGCGCCGCGCCCGCCCGGTGGTCACCCCGACCTCACCGCCGGTCTTGGCCAGGTAGGTACCGAACTCGTCGAACAGCTCGGTCGGGAACGGGCCGGAACCGACCCTGGTGGTATAGCACTTCAGAATGCCGAGCACCGTATTGATCCGGTTGGGCCCGATGCCCGCGCCGACCGCCGCGCCGCCGGAGGTCGGATTCGACGAGGTGACATACGGATAGGTGCCGTGGTCCACGTCCAGCAAGGTGCCCTGCGAACCCTCCAGAAGCACGGTCTCGCCGCGCTCGAGTGCCAGGTTCAGCCGCAGCCGGGTGTCGGCGATGCGGTGCTTGAAATTGTCGGCCTTGTCGAGCACCTCGTCGACCACCTGCTGCGGATCGAGCGCGCGGCGGTTGTAGATCTTGACCAACACCTGGTTCTTGAACTCCAGCGCGGCTTCGACCTTCTGGGTGAGGATCTTCTCGTCGAGCACGTCCGCGACGCGGACGCCGACTCGGGCGACCTTGTCCTGATAACACGGCCCGATGCCGCGACCGGTGGTGCCGATCTTCTTGTTGCCGAGGAAGCGTTCGGTGACCTTATCGATGGCCACGTGGTACGGCATGATCAGGTGCGCGTCGGCCGACAGCAGCAGGCCTGCGGTGTCCACACCGCGCTCTTCCAGCCCGGCCAGTTCGGCCAGCAGCACACCGGGGTCGACGACGACGCCGTTGCCGATGACATTTGTCACGCCTGGTGTGAGAATCCCAGAGGGGATCAGGTGCAGGGCGAAATTGTCCCCATTGGGCAAGACCACGGTGTGTCCCGCGTTGTTGCCGCCTTGATAGCGGACCACCCACTGCACCCGGCCGCCGAGCAGATCGGTCGCTTTGCCCTTACCCTCGTCACCCCATTGGGCGCCGATGAGGACGATAGCCGGCATGGTCGTGTCTCCTACGGTTCGACAGGCAACACTGGACGTGTTGCAGCTACCTGCCGTATTGAGGCGGTGGCCGGAAGCACAGTCTAGCCGACCCGTCCGAAGCGGCGCGGCGTCGGATCTCGTCGTAGGCTCGACAACCGTGTGGTCGAAGCCGTGCGGGGCTATGGTTGCACGGCACGCCGAGCGGCGGCGCGGCGTAAACGGGAGCGGACCGCGAGGTACGCCCGGAAGTGGCGAGGGGCTCGACGATGTCGGCTCGAACCGAGGAGTGTGTACGGCAGCTTGAGTACCCGAGTTCTCCGCTGCGACGGCGCACCCGTTCCCATCGCACTCGCGGCCTTGCCGACCACCCAGACGGCCGCCATCCCCGACCCCGCCGGAATCGACGAACTACTTCCGGTGCTGGCCGCCGACAGCCTGCCCCGTCTGATCGTGCTCGGTGAGGACGCCGCACTCGCCGCGGTCCTCACCCATTTGATGCGCACCGAACGGCTCCACGTGGAGATCGGCTACGTGCCGGTCGACAAGACCCACGGCTCTCGCGTCTACCAAACCGGTACCGGCAACGCCGCCGCCAAGCGCGCCATCGAGGGCCGCGCTGTCGAAACGCCACTGATCAGGGACGACACCGGCAAGGTGCTTGTCGGCCGGGCACGAATCACCGGTGTCGGCGACGAGAAGCTGGCAGGCGAAGCGTATGTCGACGACACCCAACTGTTCTCCGGCGACGTGAAGGCCATGCTCATCTCACCGAGTCTCGAACTACCCGGCGTACAGGCGACCGTGCAGAAGGGCATTCGCAAGCGTCGCTGGCTCGACGGGCGGGCCGCCCAGCTCGGCACCCACGGTGCGATCGTGACCAGAGACGGTGTCCGCGCCGACCGACCCGTGCCCCGCTCGAGCTTCTACCGGCACCATGAGTCGTGGCTGCTGGTCCGATGACATCTCCGTTCCCGATCGACCGCAGGCGGCGCGCGATCCGGCCGAGCCCGGTCTTTTTGCTCGTGATCGTCCTCACGGCGGTCGGCGGTGTGCTGGCCTGGGACGCCGCACTCGACTCGACCAGAGCCAAGGTCGGGGTGTTCGTGTTCGTGGTGTTCGGCTGGGTCGTCACGCTGTGTCTGCACGAATTCGCGCACGCGTACACGGCATGGCGGGCCGGGGACCGCGAAGTCGAACTGCGCGGGTATCTGACGCTGAACCCGTTGAAGTACAGCCATCCGGTGCTGTCGATCGTGTTGCCGATGGTGTTCATCGCGCTCGGCGGAATCGGCCTGCCGGGCGGAGCGGTCTATGTGCACACCCACAACGTCGCGCCACGCACACAGCGGATCATCAGCGGTGCCGGGCCCGCCGTGAATGCGCTGTGCGCGGCACTGCTGCTGGTGGTCGTCCGGTTCGCAGGCAGCGCGAGTTCGCATCCGGCGTTCTGGTTCGGCGTGAGTTTTCTTGCGTTCCTTCAGATCACGGCGGCGCTGCTGAATCTGATCCCGCTGCCCGGTCTCGACGGCTACGGCATCCTCGAGCCATCGCTGAGCTACCAGACCCGACGTTCGCTCGACCAGTTCAAGCCGTTCGGCATGCTGATCCTGTTCGCGCTGCTGTTCACGCCCGCCGTCAACCAGGTGTTCTTCGACGCGGTGTACGCGCTTTTCGAACTGTCCGGCGTTCCGTCGAACTGGTCGCGATACGGCAGCTACCTGACCCGCTTCTGGACCTGATTTGATGCGGCTCGGTACGAGCGCGTGCGCGGACGGGAAACCAATAGCGCGAATCGGAGATCACCGGGTGAACTCACCTGGCCGCGAGCGAGTCACCGCACCCGGCGTGCGGTCCGAATCTCGCCGAGTAGTTCCGGTCAGGACACGGGCGGTACGTAGGGGTTCTTGACCGTCGGCGGCAGCAGGGCCATCGCGGAGATCCGCTGCAGACCACACACCTGCATCAAGTCGACAAGCGTCGAACGTACCTGCGCGAACACGACGTGCGCGGATAGGCCCGCGCCCACCAACAATTCCGGTCGCGCGGCCTTCGCGACCGAGCGCAGCACGCGGGCGGCCTCGGCACGGTCGGGCTGCTCGCCGGGTTCGGCCAGCATCATGCGGCGCACCACGTCGACAGCTTGACCGAGACGCTCCACCTCGTCGATCAATCCGGGGTCGAGGATTTCGTCGTCGAGGACCAGCGACAGCGAGCGCCGCAACAGGACTCGGGTATTGCGGACGGCATTGTCGAGCGGATCCGCGGTGGCCCTGATCCGTTCCAGGCGCGTACGGGAGTTCCAGTACAGCGGCGAGATGCGACTGATCTCGCGGCCGCCCTCCAGCGTGGCACGCAACGAGTCGATCTGCGGTTGGGTCGCGCGGACCGCTGCGAGCGCGCGGCGCAACTTCTCCGGGTCCTGCTCGAGCAGTCCGTCCGCGCACTCGGTGATCGACTTGCCCATGACGCCGAGGATTTCGGCGGCCAACGTTTTGGCGCGACGCACCGGATGCAGTGGGATCGCGGCGACGACCACCACACCGACCAGGCCGCCGACCAGCGCGTCGATCATCCGGGAGAAGCCGCCGCCCGCCGAAGGTGGAAGCAGTGTGGCGACCAGCACCGCGGAACCCGCCGCCTGCATCGTGATGATCGAACCGCCGTCGAGGAACACCGCCGCGGCCATCGCCACCGCGACTACCAGCGCGATCTGCCACACGCCGGTCCCCGCGTGGGAAACGAACAGGTCGCCGATGCCGATGCCCACCGCGACACCCACCACCAGCTCGACCGAGCGCCGCAGCCGGGCGCCGAACGAGATACCGATCGACACCACCGCCGCCGTGGGGGCGAAGAACGGCAGCGTGTGACCGATGACGTGATGCGCGAGGAACCAGGCAAGCGCGGCGCCGACCGCGCACTGGACGATCGGTAGCACCGACTTCCGCAGCCGCGCCCACGAGGAGCGCAGCCGGACAATGCTGCTCGCCCGGACCGTGCCGATGCGAGTATTCAGGTCGATCAACAATCCAGTTATTCAGTCGAGGCCGAGTTCTGCGGCCGCACGGGGGTCACAGTCTTCGAGCAGATCCAGGCAGCGCGCGTACTCCTCGGTCTCGCCGATCGCTTTGGCCGCACGGGCCAATGCGCCGACGCTGCGCAAAAATCCACGATTGGGCGCATGGCTCCAGGGCACCGGACCGAAGCCCTTCCAGCCGTTTCGACGTAGGAGGTCGAGGCCGCGGTGGTAGCCGGTGCGCGCGAAGGCGTAGGCGGCGACGATGTCATGATTGACCGCCTCGTCCTGGCTTTCACCACGGGTCAGCGCCGCCTCCGCGAGGTAGGCCCAGGCGATCGAGGCAGACGGATGGTCCGCCGCGACCCGCACGGGATCGGCGTTGTCGAGGAGCGCATCCTCGGCATCGGAGATTTCGGGTAGTAGTACCGGTTGCGGTCCGAGCAGATCACCGAACGAGGTCATGCGGTTCATTGTGCACCGCTGGCCGATTTGCTCGTTAGGCTGGCCGTCGACTTCAATTGTTCCGCGAGCGAGGGGTGTGCGTGTCCGACCCGAACGACGAGAAGATCCCGGCGCGGGATGGCGCCCGACCGGCGGACGCAGCCGGGGCCGACGCCGTCACCGAACGTGCCCTGATCGCCGGAAAGGACGATCGGACCGCTCCGGCCGCGACCACGCAGCCGCCCGCCGGGCAACGACCGGATGCCGCGGGCGGGTCGACGCGGCAAGGATCGACCGGCACAGCCGCCGCGAGCGGTGCGAGCAGCACAGCCGCCGCAAGCGGTGCGGCGGACAAGTCCGGTGCGGGGTCGAAACCATCCGCGGCCGCTGGCGGCACACCATCCGGCGTGCCCCGGGTCGGTACCGCGGACAAGACGCGCGCCGCCACGGGTGCCGATCGGGTCGTCGGCCCGAATAGCGCGACATCACCGGACGCCGTAACGGCGACCGGCGGCGCGGATACCACGAACGCACCGTCCTCCGATCCCACGAACACCCCTGCCGCCGGTGCCGGCGTGCGCAAGTCGGCGGCCACCACGAACTCCTCCGAGTCGGGATCCGCGGGCCGCGCCAGCTCCCCCACATCCGCTCCCGCGGGCCGCACGGACGCTGCCACCCCGAAGTCGCAGGGCCCGAACGCCGCCTCGGGACCGGTTGGCGCGGTCGACAACTCGACCCGCGCACCGGCCGGTGCGGCGGCAGGCGCAACGAACCGAGCCACGTCCGGCTCACGTCCCAATGCCGCCGGATCGGGAAGTTCGACAACACCCACCCCTGGCACGAACGGCCCGAATACGCCCGCTTCCGGACAATCACACCAGGCGAACCCGAGTGTCGCCGGATCGCCGAGTCCTGCGACGACTGCGGCTGGTAAGTCGAACGTAACCGCCTCCACATCGGCCCCTCGCGCCCAGGGGGCCACACACGGGCCCGACGCGGCAGCCCCTGGTGCGGTGCGCGCGGGCGCAGCCGACTCCGGGGGTGCCGGTGAGGCGGACACCGATAACCCAGGTGAGCGGCGCAAATCCGGCACAGCACAACCACATTCGAAGCCCAGCGTCCCAGCGGACCGCGCCCCCGGGGCCGGTGCGGACGCGCGAACAGCGGCGATCGACCGCACGCCCGCCGCGTCGGCGAAGTCAGCAGAGGCCGGCGACAACGAGAAATCCACATCCGCCGCGGCTGCGTCGCGGGCCGGATCCGCACCGAGCGAACCACCAACCGAGGTGATCAAGCGAGGCCAAGCGGCTGCCGACAGCGCGCGGGATCCGTCGACCGACCCGACCTCACCGAGTGGGTCCACTTCGAAAAATGCTGCGGCACAACGGAACCGAGCCGCCGCAGTGAGCGGCGGCGTCGACCGGCCTGGCGCCGGAACCGCAGCAGCGAGTTCGCCGGTAACTGACGCGACATCGGAGCGCAAGACCACGCCTCCCAGTGCGCCCACGTCAGCCGACCGCCTCGCGTCGAAGAGCGACCCCGCAGCACCGAATACCCCGGCATCGAACGCGGCAAGCGGCCCCACGGCAGCACGTGATCAGCAGTCGTCAGCCGACCGCACCGCATCGAAGAGCGGCACGGGTGCACCGGGCACCCCGGAATCGAAAGCGGCGAGCAACCCCGTAACAGCGCGTGATCAGCCTTCAGCGGGGGATCCCGCCGTTACTGCGGGCGCGGCCGCCCCGAGTTCGGCACGGGACAGCGAAACTCCAGCGGGCAAACCAGCGCCTGCGAGCAAGACCGTGTCGCCGAGCGGGCCTACGTCAGCCGACCGCCCCACGTCGAAGAGCGGCGCCGCGGCACCGAACACACCCTCAACGAAGAACAGCCCCGCAGCACCAAGCGGTCCCGCGACAACACGTGGTCAGCAACCGAAGGATGGTCCGGCGGCAAGCAGTCCCACTGCCGCGGGAAGTGCGGCAACCGGCGCCACAGCAGGCGGCCCTGGAACCGCGGCCGCCGAGGCTGAGACCGCGGGGATCGCACAAAGCGCCCCCAGGCAGTCGGGCGGCGAAGACTCCGCGACCGTGGTGATGCGCAGACCGCAGCCACCGACCAAGCCCGGCGGCCAGGAGGCAGACAGGACGCGCACCGAAACGCCAGCTGCACAGGATGATTCGAACCCACCCGGTTCGGACGCGGTGACCATGGCGATGCGGGTGGTCAACCCGGAGGACGAGAAGACCGTCGTCCTGCCGATCCAACGCCCCGCCGACGGCGGTGGCAAGCCGGGCACCGATCGGGTAGTCGCGCCCGCCGGCGGGCCCGTGCCGATCACCAAACCGCCGAGCACACCGCGTCCGGCGTCCGGGCCGAAGCAGCCCGGACCGCAGGGGCCGTCGGCGCCCCCGCAACCCCCACCGGGGCCGGGCGACGAAACCCATGCCGCACCGCAACCCCCGCCGGGTAAGCCACGGCAGGTGGCGACGGCCCCCTCGCCCGCAGACGTCCAGCAAACTCTGCCTGCGCATTCGCTCGCAGGTCCGAGGCCGCCCCAGCCTCGACAGATGGCACAGCCACAGCGCATAGCGCCACCACCTCAGCAAACCGTTGGCGGCGCGTCGGCGGTGACCGAGCGGCCGCAACGATGGCTGATCGCCGCGGGCGCAGCGGGTGCGCTGGTGCTCGTGCTCGTCGCGGTGATGGTCGCGCTCGTCGTGAATTCGGGCGACAACTCCCCCGATGCCCAAGTCCGTGCCGCAATCACCGACTACACCCGGGCGCTGAAATCCGGCGACCTGTCCAGTCTGCGCGAGACCACCTGCGGTCCACTGCACGACTTCTATCAGGGCATCCCCGCCGACCAGTTCGCCGGCGTGCACAAGCTATCGGTGGAGCGCAAGAATATCCCGGTGGTCGGCAGCATCGATGCCGTCCGCATTACCGACGCGACCGCCATCGCGCAGGCCACGGTGTATACCGAGGCCGACCCGGCGAAGCGGTCCGCACGCACCTTCGACCTGCAACGCACCGACAACGGATGGAAGGTCTGCGATCCACCCTCCGGCACGCAGTAGCTCCCGCGCCACGCGATAGCAAACGTGCATCGATGCCTGGTCGCGCATGTCACATAGACCTGGTCAGTGGTCCGGTTCGGCAGTAGCATGGCCCGGATTATGGGCAGGCAACAAACGATGGCGCGGCCGGGTGTCGAAGCGGTAGAGACGGTGCAGCTGGCTGGACAGCGGTTCCGGGTGCCCGATCACTACGAGGTCGGCCGCGAGAAGGTTCGGGAGTTCGCCCGTGCGGTACAGAACCATCATGTGGCGCATCAGCGGGAAGTGGCCGCCCGTGGACTGGGTTACGACGGGATCATCGCGCCGCCGACCTTCGCATCGGTGGTCGGTATGACCGGGACGCGGGCGCTGTTGGATTCGGTGCTCACCGACTACGACCTGTCCCAGTTCCTGCAGACCGACCAGGTCTTCGAGACCTACCGGCCGATTCTCGCCGGGGACCGGCTCGACAGCGAGATCCTGATCGAGTCGATCCGTCAGTTCGGCGACAACGACTTCATCGTGGTGCGTTTCGCGCTGATCAACCAGCACGGCGAGGTCACCATCCTCGGATCGACGACGATCGTCGCGCGGCGCGGCGCCGAGGTCGACGCGAAGCTGAACGACGTGGTCGAGAACATCATGATGCAGGAGCGTCCGACCGAATCCGGGACGGCGCGACCCGATGCGCCTGCCGGCGAGGTGCTGATCCCGCTCGGCGTCAGCCCGCTGACCGAACCCGCCGTCCGCGCGAGCGCGCCGGTGCACACACTGCCCGCCTTCGACCAGCTCACCGTCGGCGACGAACTGCCAGGCGACACCTTCCGCCTGACCCGCGGTGACCTGGCCAACTACGCTGGCGTCTCCGGCGACGGCAACCCGATCCACTTCAGCGATCACGCGGCGCACGTGGTGGGGCTGCCGACCGTTGTCGCGCACGGCATGTTGACCATGGGCCTCGCCGGCGGCTATCTGACCTCATGGCTGGGCGATCCGACCGCCATCCGGAAGTTCAGCGTGCGTTTCGCCGGCTTTGTCCCGGTGGCGGCGGACGCGGCGAGCGCGGTGGATTTCACCGGCCGGATCAGATCGATCGACCCGAGCACTCGGACCGCGACCATCGTGCTCGGCGGGACCTCCGAAGGTCGCAAACTGTTCGGGCGCGCGCTCGCCGAGGTCCGGTTCAGCTGACCGAGCGGTCGGATCAGTCGAGCACGGCCCGCATCAGGTAGACGTTGTAATCGCTCCAGGTCGATATGGTGAAGTAGAAGTCCGAGCCGGACGACCACGGATGGATGAATCCGCCGTACAACTCCGGGTAGTCCTGCACGGTGACTGTCGGCGTACTCTCCGACCACACTCCCTGGGGTGAATTCGCTTCGCGAACCACGATGGCGGCCTTGGCCGTGTCCAAATAGCTCATCTGCCAGACATCGCGGGCACCGTCGTAGCGGACCGAGAGTTCACCGGCCGGCCCATGCACAATCGGCGAAGCCGAAGCGGCGCCGCCGGCCGGGGTCCAGCTGCCGTCGTGCCAGTACTGGTAGGCCGTGGTGTTGAGGATCTGATCCTTGGGCACCCTGGCCAGGCCGACCGCGCCGAGGCGGGTATTGGGTGTGCCGAACATGTACACGTGGTCGCCATCCGGAACCATCGCGCTCACTTGGAAATTAGCGAGACCGAAAATGTTGTCCCAGCGTGCGTGCGGGTCCTTGGTCCAAGTCTGGCCGTGGTCGTCGGAGTAGGCGATGCCACCGTAGTTGGTGAAGAAGGTGCCGGGGATGCTGTTCCAGGTTCGAATCGACATGTAACTCAGGTACTGCCGGTCGCCGAGCGCGAAGCCGGCGGTGGGAATGGTGGTGACCTCGACATTGTCTAGTTTGCGGCTGGAGAGCACTTCGGCGGCGTGGCAGCGGTCGTCGGTGACCATGCGATCGAAGGTCATCCCGTCGGCCAAATCCCGGTCCGTGCTGAAGGCCAGCACGTTGCTGCGCCAATCCATCCCCATGCCACCGGGCGGGTGGAAGCCACGCCCGACCGTGTCGCCGAACGCGCTCGCGATCTCACCCGGCGCGCTTTCCCACATGATGCCGAGATCGGTGCCGTCCACCTGCCAGCGCTTGTCGGTGCGGTTCACCGAGTTCGCGCCGGTCAGTTTGGCCACTTCGTGCGCGTGCGAGATGCGCGGCGCGGGTCGGGCGGGCGAGAGCGCCGCGGGCTCGACCGGCGGCTGTACCGGTGCGGGAGGCGGCGGCACCAGCCCGGGATCCGGTCCCGGACCTGGGATCGCGAAATGGAAAGGCTTGGGATTCAACAGGACTTCCGGAATGCCGAGCAGCGCAGCGAGACCGGGGGGCGCACTGGACAGATCGGTGAGATCCGGACACGGATCGGCGCACGGGTCCGGCGGCAACTCCATCCGGGTCCGCGTCGGCGCGGGCTCCGGCACCTGCGGTGGAAGCACAGTGATCACCGGATACGGAATCGGTACTTCGAGCGTCTTGGGCACCAGTCGCTCGTGCGTCGGTCGCGGATCGGTCGCGCACGGACCTGTCCCGGATGCGCCAAGGACAGGTCCGGATTCGGTTGACTCCGGAGCCGCCGCGGCCGGTCGGTCGGCATACAGCAACGCCCCTGCGCCGACAACCACCGCGCCGAACACGGCCATCCATCGCACAGCCACCGGAACCCCCTCGAAATTCGTCGGTCACGAGCCACGAACCACGAACCAGCGGACCGACCCTACCCTGTGCGAGTGCCGCACACCGGTATGCGGCACGCACTCATCGCGACTCCGGCCCGCCGACCGCCACCGACTCCTCGCCGAGGGCAGTCGCACGGGCCCGAGCACGCATCCGGATTCATCTGCGCCGAGTTGCTGAAGGGCAGGGCAGGATCAGGCGCCGATCGAGCGGCCCGCCGACTTCAGATCCTGGCACGCCTCGACCACCCGCGCCGCCATCGAGGACTCGGCCTTTTTCAGGTAGCTGCGCGGGTCGTAGGCTTTCTTGTCGCCGACCTCGCCGTCGATCTTCAGCACGCCGTCGTAGTTGGTGAACATGTGCCCGGATACCGGGCGGGTGAACGCGTACTGGGTGTCGGTGTCGACGTTCATCTTCACCACCCCGAACCGCAGGGCATCGTCGATTTCGGACTTCAGCGAGCCGGAGCCGCCGTGGAAAACGAAATCGAACGGCTGCGCGTCGGCGCCGAGGCCCAGTTTGGCCGCTGCCACGCGCTGTCCCTCGGCCAACACCTCAGGCTTGAGCACCACATTGCCCGGCTTGTACACCCCGTGCACGTTGCCGAAGGTGGCAGCGAGCAAGTACTTGCCGTTCTCGCCCGCGCCGAGCGCGTCGATGGTCTTCTCGAAGTCGTGCGGCGAGGTGTAGAGCTTTTCGTTGATCTCGGCCTCGACACCGTCCTCTTCACCACCGACGACACCGATCTCGACCTCGAGGATGATGTTGGTCGCGTGGGTGGCCTTCAGCAGCTCTTGCGCGATGGCCAGGTTCTCGTCGATCGCGATCGCGGAGCCGTCCCACATGTGCGACTGGAACAGCGGGTTTCGGCCGGCGTTGACCCGCTCCTGAGACAAGGCGATCAGCGGACGCACGAAGCGGTCCAGCTTGTCTTTCGGGCAGTGGTCGGTGTGCAGCGCGATGGTCACGTCGTACTTCGCGGCGACGACGTGCGCGAACTCGGCCAGTGCGACCGCACCGGTCACCATGTCCTTCACATTCTGGCCGGACGCGAATTCCGCACCACCGGTGGAGACCTGGATGATGCCGTCACTGCCCGCATCCGCGAAACCCTTGATCGCGGCGTTGATCGTCTCCGACGACGTGCAGTTGATAGCCGGGAAAGCGAAGGAGTTGGCTTTGGCCCGACCGAGCATCTCGGCGTAGACCTCCGGAGTCGCGATGGGCACAGTTAAGACCTCCGTGTTGTTGCGGCTAAGACCTGTTTTGTCAGCCATCACCCTAAGGCAGCAGTGTTGCGCCTGGTGTGCAGGGCGGGAGTGCACCGTCGACCGGCAGGTAGTTTCGCGCTCGGCGCGAGGTTTCTCAGGTATTACCGGTACTGTGAGACCGGTAATTGCGCTGGCAGCTTCCGACGCGGTGGCAAGCGATACAGACCAGCCGTATCGGGACAGGAGGCCATGTGATTCTGCAGGCAGCGACGGAATCGGTGACGAGCAATATCGCGCTGACCGAATTGCTGGATCCGATGCACCTGCTTACGGAGACGTGGCTGAAGAACGCAGTGCTCCCGGCGATCCTGGTGATCGTCTTCATCGAGACCGGTCTGCTTTTCCCGATCCTGCCCGGCGATTCGCTGCTGTTCACCGGCGGTCTGCTTTCGGCGCAGCCGAGTCCGCCGGTGTCGGTGTGGGTGCTGGTGCCCGCCACCGCATTGGTCGCCTTCGCCGGTGACCAATGCGCGTATTGGATCGGCCGGGCGATCGGGCCCGCGCTCTTCCACAAAGAGGACACCCGTTTCTTCAAGAAGCATTACGTGACCCAGACGCACGAGTTCTTCGAGAAGCACGGCCCGAAAACGATCATCATGGCCCGGTTCGTGCCGATCGTGCGGACCTTCATGCCCGTGCTGGCCGGAGTGTCCAAGATGGACTACCGCAAATACGTCGCCTTCGACATCGTCGGCGCGGTCCTGTGGGGCGGCGGTATCACGATCCTGGGTTATTTCCTCGGCAATGTCGCCTTCATTCGGGACAACATCGAGGGGATTTTCCTGCTCATCGTGTTCGTGTCGGTCCTGCCCGGCATCACAGCGGTGGCGCGCAAGTTGCTCAACCGTGGCACACCCGACGTGGACAGAGCTGAGCCGCAGCTGACCGCGTCGATGAACGACCCCCATCGCTGAGCCGGTGTCCACGGCGTCGTCGCCCCTCCTAGCAGTGGGCAGTTTCGATCCGCTGCTGTCGGCGGGCCCAGCGCTCGTCTGGACAGTGGTGTTGACCTTCGTCTTCTTGGAATGCGCCGTGATCCTCGGCCTGTTCCTGCCCGGCGACTCCATGCTGATCACCGCGGGCATCGTGATGGCGTCGCACGCGTCCGGTGAAGCGCACGTGTGGGCGTTGTCGGTCGGCGCGATGGTCGCGGCCGTCGCGGGCAACCAGGTCGGCTACGCGATCGGACACCGCACCGGACACCATCTGGTAGCCCGCAAGAACGGCAGATACATCAACGTCCGCAACCTGCAACGGGTCGCGGAGTTGTTGCATCGACACGGTTTCGTCGCGGTTTTGATCGCCAGGTGGATTCCGTGGGTGCGCACACTGTGCCCGTCGGTGGCGGGCGCCGCGCGGATGGACCATCGCAAGTTCACTGTGGCCAGTACCGTCGGCGCGATCATCTGGGCACCGGTGCTGCTGCTCATCGGCTACTACGCGGGCAGTTTCCTGGAGCGCGTGTCCTGGCTGATGCCGATCGTCATCGGCACGCTCGTGGTCGGCCTGATTGTCGGGACGGTGCTGGGAGTGCGGCACTATCGGCAGGAAATGGCCCAGCCCGCAGAGGAATTCGCGTTCGAAGGCGCACCGACCGGCGCGTTGAATACCGAGGCCTGAGCGGCGGCGGGGTGGTCAGAGTCCCGCCGCGCTGACCAGATGGGCGGCCTCCATCAGCAACCAACCCGACAGCTGCACGGAGAGATCGCGTTCCGGGACCTGCGACGAGGTCACCGAACCGCCGGCGGTGAAGGATCCCGCTCCCGCGCTACCACCCGGAAGTTTGGCGGGCTTGCCCCAGTCGTACCCGAACAACGGCTCGCCCTCGACCTCCAGCCGGTTCGCCCAGGCCGCTGTGGCCGACGCGCGGACGATCGCGGCGGCGGCGCGGCGGTCGGCCACCTGCTGCCGATCCTCGCCGGGCAGCATCACCGCCACCACCGCGAGATAGCGCGCCATAACGCCGTTGAACAATCCGCCGTCGCCACCGCCGCCACCGTGCACGACGCCGTCGGTGGTCATGTGCTCCTCGACGGCGGCGAGCAGCCGGTGTACCCGGTCGGTGTGTCTGGCCTCGCCGGTCTGCACCGCCAACTCGGTTTCCAGTCCGAGCACCACGCCTTGGCAGTAGCTGAAGACGGGCCGCTCGATCTCTCCCGAGGGCAGGTGGATGCCATCGAAGATCAGCCCGGTCTCCGGATCGCGCAGCGTTTCATCCAGCCAGTCGGCCGTCTCTTGGGCGCGCTGAATCCGCCCGAGCCGTAACAGGGCGATACCGACCGGCCCATTGGCGGGGGCGTTGAAATAATCCGAACCGACGCGCCATGGCACGCCGCCGCCGGTCTGCGGCTCCCAGCCCGCGAACAACTTCTTCTCCAGCGCGACCAGCGCGCTGCGCACATCGGTGCCCTGGGTGCGCTCAGCGCGTTCCAGCGCGATCGCCAGCCAGGCCATGTCGTCGTAGTAGCGGTTGGTCCACCCGGTGAGATTGCGGATGCGATGGGAGCGCGCGAGTGCGGCGATCCGCTTGCGGCGCACCGGAGTCGGGACCCGGTTGGCAGCGTCGGTCGCGCAGTCGATCAAATGCGCCTGCCACCAGTAGTGCCATGAACCGAAAACCCGCTCCCGCTTGGTCGCGGGCCAGCCGACGACCCCCAACTCCGAGCCGGGCAACGCCCACAGCGGGCGCAAGTGGCGCGAAACTATCGCGGATTCGGCCATGTCCGCCCGTTCGGACCACAATGCCGCCGGCACAGTGGCGTTGCGGCCCGGCTGTGCACAACGGGCCGGCGGACGCGGTGCCGCGGACGGCGGGGGCCGATCCCCGCGCTGCGCGCGCGCCACCTCGATATCGTCGCTCCGCGAGGTCATGGGTCAATGGTGCCAGGACCGGACATATTTATGCGCCCGATTTGTTACGAAAGTGATGTGAAATCGTTCCGGCACGCCCCGACGCAGGAAGATCCCCGGTACACGGCGCGAGCCGGCCTGCGAACTCACCACGCCGTCGCGAGGTCGGCGTGTTGACGGACCCACGCGTGCATCGCGATTCCGGCGGCCACGCCCGCGTTGATACTGCGGGTGGAACCGAACTGCGCGATAGACACCGTCATCGTCGCGGCGTCTTTGGCATGCTCGGTGACGCCCGGGCCTTCCTGACCGAACAACAGCAGGCAGGTACGCGGTAGCGCGGCTGTCTCCAGCGGAACCGAGCCGGGCACGTTGTCGACGGCGACCACGGTCAGACCGGTGCGTTCGGCGAAAGCCAGCAGTTCGCCGATGTCTGCGTGGTGTTCGATGTGCTGGTAGCGATCGGTCACCATGGCGCCGCGGCGATTCCACCGTCGCCTACCCACGATGTGTACGGCCGCGGCGGCGAAGGCATTCGCGGTACGGACCACGGTGCCGATGTTCGCGTCGTGACCGAAGTTCTCGATCGCGACGTGGAACGGGTGCCGGCGCCGGTCGATGTCGGCGACGATCGCCGCACGGGTCCAGTACCGGTAGGCGTCGACCACATTGCGACGGTCGCCGCGGGCCAGCAGCTCGGGGTCCAGGCGTGCATCGTCCGGCGGCGGCTCGGCGTGCTCGTCCGCCCACGGGCCGACGCCATGCGGATGCGCGCCCCACTCCGTCGGCCCGGGTAGGTCCTGTTCCGCCACATCCGGCACTGGGTAACTCACGTCGACGATGCTAATTCCGAGCCGCGGCACCCAGAACGGGAGGCGACATCTGCACCGAGTTCGACCTGCCGCCCTCGAACACCCGCCATCGCTACGAGCTGGCGGAATCGCGACTCGAGAGCCGAGTTCGCTCTGTTGGGTCAGCTACCTGTGCGAGACTATCCACACGCGGTGCCCGTGTGGGGAGGGAGGAAGCGTTGACCGTCGAAGTGCAATGGCCCGATCATCTGCTGACCTTGAAGGACTGGATCGCGCTGCCTGAAGACAGCAGCCGCGGCTATGAGCTCGTCGAGGGGGTTCTTGTCGTGTCACCGAGGCCGGTGTCGCTCCATCAGCGCGCGATCTGGCGTCTTGCCGCGCAACTGGAACCGCAAGTCCCCAGCAGTCATGGCGTGCTCACCGAATCAGAAGTGGTGATCGATTCGGGGCCGTACCCGACCATTCGCGTTCCCGACTTACTCGCCGTGCCCGCGGCGGGTATCGACGCCAACCTGCCTCGTTGGAAAGCAGTCGATCTTCTGTTGGCCGTCGAGATCCTTTCGGTCGGATCCAAGCGCACCGATCGAGTAACGAGATTCTTCGAGTATGCCGACGCCGGCATCCGCTATTACTGGCTGGTCGATCTCGACGAGCCGGCCAGCCTGATCGGCTACCAGCTGATCGACGGCAATTACGAACTAATGGCTGAACACCGTGAGCGAGGGACACTGGTTCTCGCCGGGACCCCGATCACGATCGACATCACCGCCTTGACCAGCAATCGTGTGGTCCCATAGCGCCGATATCTCGCCGCTACGCGCCTATTCTGGAGGTATGGCAGTCGGGGTGGAGGCTGGTATGGATCACGCGCGGATATTGCGCACGGTGCTCGGGGTGACGGCCGGGTACCTGGTATTGCTCGCGTTGTGGCTGGGGTGGGTGGTGGACCGGACGCCACCGGGGACCGCGCCGTATCAAGTCATCGCGCTGGTCGGGCTGTTCGGTTCGTGCATCGGGATCGGGATGATCCTGGCGGGTCGGCCATCGAAGGCGGACCGGCGACTCTGTCGACATGGCCTGGAAGGCTGGGCGACCGTCGAGGGCGTGCATCCGCTGCAGCGCACCGACCATCACACCGAACTCACCGAATTGGACCTGGCGTTGACTGTGCCGGGTTCCGAGAGTTACCGGGGAACTGTGATTTTCGATGTGACACCGGCGGATACCGCCCGGCTCGCGGTCGGCGAGACCATCTCGATCCGCGTCGATCCAGCGAACCGGGATCGCATCATTCTGATGCTGTGACCGTTGCCGCAACGGCCACCTCCCCATGCGCCTTCGGGTCGGTGAGCAGATACTGAGCGGCCGCGTAGGTTGCCAGGATCGCGCCCTCTGTCACCCGGCGGGCCCGCTCACCGCGCGCGAATAACCGCCGGAGCACGATGAGTCCGTCGGAGACAGTGAACAGCAGCGCACCGAGTCCCAGTCGACTGCGCGGATCCGTGCCGGGAACATTCACTCCGGCAAGGTTTCTCGCCGCGGGTGCCAGCGCGGGATCCGAGGCCAGCACAGCGGCGGTCCCCAGCGTGACGCCGTACGCCGTGAGCGGCGCGGCCACCGATGGCGCTTTTGCCCGCAGCAACCCGGCCCCGCCGAGCCATGCGGCCATCCGCGGCACCACGACCTCGGCGGTAGGTCGACCGCCCATCCGCCACCACAGTGTCGCGTAGCCGACCTGCATTACGGCGAACGACGACGCGCCCGCGATCAACCGCCGGTCGTCATCCGGGTCGATGAGCAGGATGTCCCCCACCGTCGCCGCGCCGAGCGACCCGATCAAGATGGTGCGATCAGCGGGCGTCAACGAGTTGCCCTCGGTGGCGACGTCAGCCGCGAGCAGCGGCATCAGCAGCGGTTTCGCGAACCACTGTGCCTTTTCTCGCCCGGTGACGGCACCGTAGACGGTAATGGCCGCCGCAGCGAGAAATGCGGCCCGCAACGGTCGCATCGGCTAGAAACTCGGCTCGGCTGGGGCGGGCGGCAACGTGACGACCTGGCCGGCATAGCTCAGGCCCGCGCCGAAACCGAGCAGCAACGCGGTCTGGCCGCCCTTGGCCCTGCCGGATACCAGCATCTCCTCCATCGCAAGCGGAATCGAGGCGGCCGAAGTGTTGCCGGTGTTCTCGATGTCGTTGGCCATCGGGACATCGTCGGAGAGACCGAGGTTCTTCTTCATCAGCTCGTTGATCCGGGCATTCGCCTGATGCGGGACGAACACCTCGATGTCCGCTATGGCGACACCGGACACCTCGAGCGCGGTCGACAGCGCCCGCGGCAAGGTGACCGCGGCCCAGCGGAACACGCGCGGGCCTTCCATCCGCAGCGACATTCGGCCCACCGGCTCGACCTCCGGGTCGAGGCCCTGCATGGATTGCGCCCGGTGCATGTACTCCAGGAAGTCGATGTCCTGCTTGATCGCGGCCGCGTTCTCGCCGTCGCTGCCCCACACCGTCGGCGAGATGCCGTTCTCCTCGCTCGGCCCGACGATCACCGCGCCCGCGCCGTCACCGAAGATCATGGCGGTGCCGCGATCGGTGGGGTCCAACCCGACCGTCATCGTCTCGGCACCGATGAGCAGCACATATTCGGCGGAACCGGCCCGGATCAGGTCGGCGGCAACACCCAGGCCGTATCCGAAACCGCCACACCCGGACGTGAGGTCGAATGCGGCGATTCCGTTCAAGCCGATGTCGTGGGCGACCGACGGCGCGCCGTGCGGGGTGAGAGTGAGCCAGCTCGACGTGGCCAGGATCAGCGTGCCGATCTTCGACCGGTCGATGCCGCTGTTGACGATCGCGCGCTCGCCGGCTGCCGCGGCGATGGAACGCAGCGTCTCGTCATCGCTGATCCAGCGCCGATTACGAACGCCGGTGCGCTCGAAGATCCACTCGTCGGTGGAGTCCAGTACCTCGCACACCTCGGCATTACTGACGAGGCGCTTGGGCCGGTAAGCCCCGATTCCGAGCATCGCAACATTTTCGCGATTCTTGTTGACTGCAATGCTCACCACTGGTGACTCACACGACCCTTCACCTTCTCGAATAATTAGACCGGTATCCAGGTTATCCCAGCTCGAGATCCTCGAGTCCGAGGATCGAGCGGTACTCCAACCCCTCCGCGGCGATTACCTGGTCCGCGCCGGTCCCCCGGTCGACGACAGTGGCGACGCCGACCACGATGGCACCCGCCTCCCGCAGTGCGCGCACCGCGGTCAGCGGCGAGTTTCCGGTCGTGGTGGTGTCCTCGACGACCAGGACCCGCTTCCCCACCACGTCTGGGCCCTCTATCTGACGCTGCATGCCGTGCGTCTTGGCGGCTTTACGCACCACGAAGGCGTCGATCGGGCGACCGGGTGCGTGCATCACGGCCATCGCGACCGGGTCGGCGCCCATGGTCAGCCCACCGACAGCGTCGAAATCCCAGTCCGCGACCAGTTCGCGCAGCAGTGTGCCGATCAGTGGGGCCGCGGAGTGGTGCAGGGTCGCGCGGCGCAGGTCGACGTAGTAATCGGCCTCCTTGCCCGAGGACAGCGTGACCCTGCCGTGCACCACTGCCAGTTCGCGCACCAGCACGGCCAACCTGTCCCGGTTGTCGGTGATCACCTGATCGGTCATTCTCGAGTCCTTTCGCGTGCGGCGAACAGGCCGCGATTCAGTCGGGCCGCCAGGGTCCGCGGGATCATGCCGGCGACGGTGGTGAGCGCTTTGTACTGCGTACCGGGCACGCTGAGCACCCGGCCCTTCTCCAGATCGGTCAGCGAGCCGGCGACCACCTGGTCGGCACTCAGCCACAGCGCTTTCGGCAGCGACGACATCTCGATACCGGCCCGGTCATGGAATTCCGTGTGCACGAATCCCGGGCACAGGGCCTGAACCCTGACTCCGGTTCCGGCCAGTCTTCCGGCCAACCCTTCCGTGAAGGATACGACGTAGGCCTTGGACGCCGAATACGTCGAGCCCCGTCCAGGGATCAGGCCCGCGACACTGCCCACGTTGACGATGCTGCCCGTGGCCGCGGCGATCATCGGCGGCAGCGCCGCTCTGGTGAGTTGCATCACCGACGTGACGTTGACATCCAGCTGTGTCTGCAACAGTTCCGGCGGCAGCGTCCAGAACTCGCCGGAGTGCCCGAAACCCGCATTGTTGACCAGCAATTCCACGCCATCGTCCAGTCGGGCCGCGACTCGCGCACGATCGGACTCGCGCGCGAGATCCGCGACGAGCAACTGCGAGCGTGTACCGAACCGATGATCCAGTGCCGTAGCGAGCGCGGCCGGGCGCGGCTCGTCCCTGGCGACGAGCACCAAGTCGTAGCCGAGCGAAGAAAGCCTGGTCGCGAAACTCCGACCGATGCCCGAGGTGGGTCCCGTGATCAAGGCGACCGGTCGGAGGGCGCCGGGCAGCCGGGGATGCGACTGCTCGGTCATGACCGCCCGGTCGATCGAAGGCGTGCGGTAGCGGCTACGGGGTGAGCGCAGCCGGTCACTTGGGTACGGGGCCCTGATAGGGACGGAATCCGGGATGGAAGGGGCCGCCGGGCTGGTCGGCCGGGCGGTCCGCACCCGGGGACTCGAGCTTCGCGTCCGACCGATCTCCCGTGACCGCACGGTCGTCGTGCTCCGCGCGCGGCGGCCGATTGTCTGCCTCGCGCCGATTCTCCTCGGCCGGCCAGCGGTCTTCGCGCCCCCGAACCCGCGCATTCGGCACCACCGCGAGCGAAGGGCGCCGCGTGGGCTCCGACCCCGAGTCATCCACGGCGGCGAGCGGCGAACGGTCCTCGTCGAAGCGTTTCTCGTGGGAGGCTTCTGCGGACGACTGCGCGTCGTGTTCGTCCTTACGCATCCGTGGCGGCTGCGGCCTGGCAGCACCGGCCGCCGCCTCGTCCTCGGGCCCATCCTGATCTTCGGGATGCTGGCGGCCGCGGGGACGTGGACGGCCGGGATCGTGCCCGCCACCGTCGAAGCGCGGTTCGCTGACCGGGGGAAGCACGTGCAGCAGGCCGGACAGCCGAAGCACCGCATCGATCGCGGTCTCCCAGTCCCGAGCGGCGGTGCCGACCGACAGCATGCCCAGCGTCCAGTTACCCTCGCTCCACAGCATCTGCACGGTGTCGGGCAGTGCCTCGATGAAGGCGACCATGCGCTGATCGACCGCGTGCCTGGCGATTTCGGGGTTGGTCGCGAAGACCACCCGACCACCGATGGCGCCGAGCAGTTCCAGATCGTGGTCCTTGGGCGGGGAGGCGGTCTTCAGTCGCATATCGACGTCGATGTCCGACCCGATCTGGCGGCGAACCGCGACCAGCGTCGCGGAGTCCTCCAGATCGAACAGCACGAACTTCTCGCCTTTGCGAATGCCGGAGACCACGTCGACCGCGGACAGATAGCCCAGTTTGACCAGTGCGCCACGCCGCCACGTCGCGGGAAGCGCCGGCTCCACCGACACGTAGGTATAACTCTGGGACTTCGCCCAGACCTGCCGCGCGTGACCGGTCCGCTGCCGCTGGATCCGATCGAAATACAGCAACACGATCGCGCCCACGAGCGCGATCGCCGCCAACCCGAACCATATTGCCGTCATCGCCGCCTAGCCTAATAGGAGCAGCCGGACATAGTCCGTCATTGGCCCCGCGCCGGGCCGAGCGAAGGCCGGACAGCTCGTCGGCACCAGCTGATCGTGACTCGTCGGCTCGCTCATCGTCCGCCTCCCGGCATCGATACGCTGACGATGATCTTGGCCTGAATGGACCCGTCCGCGGCCTTGTCGCCCTGGATGAGCACGATCTCACCGGTGGCCAGATCGGATACCTTGGCACCCGACATCGCGATCACCTTGGTGTTCGAGTCGGTGCGCACGGTAATGACGCTGCCGGTCATCGCGCTGACCGTCAGCGTCCCCCCGTCATTGGCGGCGATGGTCCCCATGGTCGCCCCGAGCCCATCGACGTTGCCGAGGCCGGGCACGCTCGGCTTGCTCGTACGGGCACCGGGGGCCGACCGGCTCGTAGTCGGCGCCGACGAGGCGCCCGCGGTGTTCGTCGGGGACGAATCACGGCCGCCGAGTAGCGCACCGGCCACCACGCCGATCGCGCCGATCAACAACACGACACCGATGCCGAGCGCGATCAACAGCCCGGTGTTGCGCCGCGGCGGTCGCGGCGGTTGTCCGATATACGGCGCGGCGGCGCCGGGCGGTACCGCCGAACTGTCCCCGTAACCGCTCTGGTACGCGGCCCAGTGCGCGTCGTAGGGCGGAATCTCGCGGGTGGCGTTCGGACCCGGCGGTGCCCACGTCCCGTACTGCTCCGTCGCGGGATAGGCGGGATAGTCCTGGGGCGCGCCGGTGCTGTACGGCTCGGTGTATGCCGTGGTGCGCGGCGGGTCACCGTATCCGGACTTGCCCGGCGGACCCAGGTGTTCGGTCGGCGCATCATCCGGCCGCTGTCCCCACGGATCGTTCGGGTTGGTCATGACGTCCAGGGTAGGCTCCGCACGTTTTTCCTGGCCCGCGGCGCGGCGTGTCGGAAGCCGCGCGGACGCCGCGGCAGAGATGCGGTCAGGCTACGTGCAGACGCGCGCGCTTGACGAATTCCACAGGAGCCCCGGCTTATTGGGGCCTGACCAGACCAGACCCACCCGGGTAAAATTTCGGTCATGCCCACCGCCGCGAGACAGGGGTCCTCGATCGGCACGCCACCGCGGCGGACTGGCACCGACCGGTTCGGTTCGGCCCCGGCGGGCCACGCCTCCCCACGTCTGGCCGACAGTTCTCTCGCACGCGTTCCTGGTGAATGGAAAGCCTGCGCTGCCACTGCTGGTAACGAGAATTTTCATCGACTCTTCCGCTCCGCTCCGCGATGATGCGGGACGACGCCCTGGTGCAAATGTTCCGAGCGGTAGCGGCAAGAACGGTGGAGCGCAGCAGGAAGGCGGCCCGAATCGTGGTCGAGGACCCGATTCGCGACGTCGCCGGTGGGGCGGATCAGGCGGCAAGAGCGTGGCCGCGGGGGGATGTGGACAATGCGGAGTCGATCGAGTTCGACATGAACGAGCGCGCGCCCGGCACTGCCGCGTCGCCGATTTTGGAAGGTCGCAGCTCGATAACCACCATGTTGGAGAACGATCCATGGTTTCACGGCGGGCTGAGCGGCGCCGAGTTGCGCCTGCGGCGCAACGAACGACCGGCACTGACGAAAACGACTGTGCAGGCGGTGCGCGACTCGACGCGCAAGCACACTATGGATGGGCAGGAATTCTTCGTCAGCGCGACCGACGAGAAGGTACTGGTTCCGGTCAGCGGCCGCTATGACAATTCGCGGATTACGCAACTACCACAGGACGATCGGGGCTGGTACTTCCACGATCCGGCAGGCTGGCGGTTCCCGGTGGACAGCCGACCGAACGTCGGCCACATGCCTGGTCACGAATGGCATCGCATACGCGAGAGCGTGAAGAAGGATATTCGTGATTTTCATCGAACCCGGGGAACCCAGGGGAAGGATTGGACATGGGAGGAACTTGTCGCCCATGTGAATCAACCCAAGTTTTATCGTATCGAGGATGCGCCGGGCAACCAGAGTCACCGACACGAACTGGCACGGGAGAGCTGATGGGTGAGTCGGCGGAGTCGGGCAGGTCGATGGACTCGACCCGCGATGAGTTCGGCCGAATCGCGTTGCACTACGCCGCAGCTGACGAGGATCCGGGACTGGTCGCGCAACTGCTCGGACGCGGACAGGACCCCAACGATCGCGACCGCGACGGTCACACTCCGTTGCACCTCGCCGCGCAGTACGACGACGCCGAGGTGCTTGGCCTACTCCTGGATGCCGGTGCCGATATCGATGCTCGCGACAGTTCTGGACGCACCCCGCTTTTCACCGCGGTCACCAGCGCGTGGTCCAGCGAACAGACTGTCCGGCTGCTCCGCGAGCGGGGCGCGGATCCGCACAAGAAATCCGCCAGTGGATCCAGTCCGTTCAGATATGTCCGTCGGGTCGACGGACCGCAGTGGCTGAAGGATGCCTTCGCCGACCTCGCAGACTGATCCGATCAGTCAGCCGCCGCGCTCCGAGCACCTACTCGAAGCACGGCGGCTGGCGCGCCCGGGGGCCGTCGAACGATCACCGGCGCCGAGGGATGAACAGCGAAGGCACAGAACACACCAGGGTCAGTCTCATCGCCCGACGATCAAGCCGTCGCCGCCGGGACTGACGGTCACCTTCACCGTGTCGCCGTCGCCGACTTCGCCGCCGAGCAGTTCTTTGGCGAGGGTGTCGCCGATGGCCTGCTGGATCAGCCTGCGCAGCGGGCGGGCGCCGTAGACGGGATCGTACCCGCGGACAGCCAGCCAGAACCTGGCCGAATCGCTGACGTCCAGCTTCAGTCTGCGCTGCGACAGCCGCTTCTGCAGCTGGTCGAGTTGGATGTCGACGATGCTCTCCAACTGCTCCTCGTCGAGCGCGTGGAACATGACCACGTCGTCGAGGCGATTGAGAAATTCCGGCTTGAACGCCGAACGCACCGCGTTCATGATCAACTCGCGATCGCCGCCAGCACCCAGGTTGGAGGTCAGGATGAGGATGGTGTTGCGGAAGTCCACCGTACGACCTTGTCCGTCGGTGAGCCTGCCCTCGTCGAGCACCTGCAACAGGATGTCGAACACATCCGGGTGCGCCTTCTCGATCTCGTCGAACAACACCACGGTGTACGGCCGGCGGCGTACCGCCTCGGTGAGCTGGCCGCCCTGGTCGTACCCGATATAGCCGGGCGGTGCCCCGACCAGACGGGCGACCGCGTGCTTCTCGCTGTATTCGCTCATGTCGATCCGGACCATGGCGCGTTCGTCGTCGAACAGGAAGTCCGCCAATGACTTGGCCAACTCGGTCTTGCCGACACCGGTCGGGCCGACGAACATGAACGAGCCGGTCGGCCGGTTCGGATCGGCCACGCCGGCGCGTGCCCGGCGCACCGCGTCGGAAACCGCCTGTACCGCTTCGGACTGACCGACCACGCGTCGGCCGAGTTCCTGCTCCATACGCAGCAGTTTCTGCGTCTCCCCCTCGAGCATCTTGCCGACCGGAATCCCGGTCCACGCGGACACCACCTCGGCGATGTCGTCCGGACCGACCTCCTCCTTGAGCATCACCTCGCCGTCAGCCGCTGTCGCCGACGTTCTCTCGGCCTCGGCGAGCTGCTTCTCCAGCGCGGGGATCCGACCGTAGCGCAGCTCGGCCGCCTTACCGAGATCGCCATCGCGCTCGGCGCGCTCGGACGCCCCGCGCAGCGAGTCCAGTTCCTCCTTGAGCACACGGACCTGGTCGATCGCGCTCTTCTCGTTCTGCCAGCGGGTCGTCAGCTGGTTCAACTTCTCGCGGCCGTCGGCGAGTTCGGCACGCAACTTGTCCAGCCGTTGTTTGGACGCCTCGTCGGTCTCCTTGCTCAGCGCGACCTCTTCGATCTCCAGCCGGCGCACCGCGCGCTCCACTGCATCGATCTCCACCGGACGCGAGTCGATCTCCATGCGCAGCCGCGAGGCCGACTCGTCGACCAGATCGATCGCCTTGTCCGGCAGGAACCGGGAGGTGATGTAGCGGTCCGACAGTGTCGCCGCCGCCACCAGCGCGGAGTCGGTGATCCGCACACCGTGGTGCACCTCGTAGCGCTCCTTGATCCCGCGCAGGATGCCGATGGTGTCCTCCACCGACGGTTCACCGACCAGGACCTGCTGGAAGCGCCGCTCCAGGGCGGCGTCCTTCTCGATGTGCTTGCGGTACTCCTCCAGTGTGGTCGCGCCGACCATGCGCAACTCACCGCGGGCCAGCATCGGCTTGATCATATTGCCCGCGTCCATCGCCGATTCTCCGGTCGCGCCCGCGCCGACGATGGTGTGCAACTCATCGATGAACGTGATGATCTGCCCCGCGCTGTTCTTGATGTCCTCCAGCACAGCCTTGAGCCGTTCTTCGAATTCACCGCGATACTTCGCGCCCGCGACCATGGCGCCGAGGTCGAGCGAGACAACGGACTTGCCGCGCAACGACTCCGGGACATCGCCGGCCACGATGCGCTGAGCGAGGCCCTCGACGATCGCGGTCTTACCGACGCCTGGCTCGCCGATCAGTACCGGGTTGTTCTTGGTGCGACGGCTCAGCACCTGCACCACCCGACGGATTTCGGTGTCCCGGCCGATTACCGGATCGAGTTTGCCGGATCGCGCGGCCTCGGTGAGATCGGTGGAGTACTTCTCCAGCGCCTGGTAGCTACCCTCCGGATCGGGGCTGGTCACCCGGGCACTGCCGCGGACCGAGGTGAACGCCTGCCGCAGCGCGTCCGCGGTGGCGCCGTACTTGGTGAGCAGCATCGTCGCGTCCGAGTCGCCCTCGGCGAGACCGACCATGACGTGCTCGGTGGAGACATACTCGTCACCCAGTTCGGTCGCGAGACGCTGGGCCGCGGTGATCGAGGCGAGGGCCTCGCGGCCGAGTTGCGGGGTGGTGGTGGCGCCGGTCGCCCGGGGCAACCGGTCCACGATGTCCTGTGCCTCGCGCCGCACGGTCGCCGGATCCGTTCCGACCGCCTTCAGCAGCGGCGCCGCGATACCGTCGGTCTGATCCAGTAACGCCACCAGCAAGTGCGCCGGACGAATCTCCGGGTTGCCCGCGGCGGAAGCTGCCTGCAGGGCGGCGGTCAGGGCCGCCTGAGTCTTGGTGGTGGGATTGAACGAGTCCACGAGTCACCTTCCTACTAGTCGATTTCCCGACACCGAGCGCATTCGGTCGATGCGATCTACCGAAGTCCGCGCGCCACATCGCCCGGCGCCGTTCTTACCGTCCAACGCTGAAAAGGTTGAGTCTGTTCCGCTCAAGTTTGATACTCTCAGCCGAGCCGTTCATACGTCCATTCAACGCCACCTGATCAGGTCGAACGCTACGCCGCGGCTCAGTGGAATGCGATGAATCACCCCGTTGGCACCCTTCGGACGCCTACGATGACCACGGCCCGTCAGTTGTGATGCATCACTCTTCAGCCCGAATCAAGGAGCGAATAGATGCGCGCGATCGTGGTACGGAAGTTCGGAGCGACGCCAGAGGTGGCCGACATGCCGATGCCCGAACCCGGACCGGGCGCCGTGCGGGTACAGCTCGAGGCCGCCGGCGTGAATCCGTTCGACCAGCGCATGGCTACCGGATTCCTGAACGGCACACTGCCGCAAGACTTTCCAATGATCCTCGGGGTGGACGGCGCGGGCACCATCGACTCGCTCGGTTCCGGCGTGCGCCGGTTCGCGGTCGGTGACCGGGTGGTCGGCAAGTTCCTCACTCCGCCGGCCGGCCACGGCAGCTTCGCCGAGTACGCGGTGGTTCCCGAAGACGCCACCCTGGTACCGATCCCGGTCGGTGTGCCGACCGCCGCGGCAGCGGCGCTACCGACCGCCGGCGGCACCGCGCAGGACCTCGTGGACGCCACCGGGATCCAACCCGGCCAGATCGTACTGATCGTCGGCGCCACCGGCGGCGTCGGCTCATTTCTCGTGCAGCTGGCCAATATCGCGGGCGCACACGTCATCGCGACCGCGCGCGGCGCCGCCGCCGACCGGATGACCCGACTCGGCGCCGCCGAGACTGTCGATTACGCCGCCGGGTCAGTCGGTGACCAGGTCGCTGCCCGATATCCCGACGGTATCGACATCCTGTTCGATCTGGTGAGCCCGCCGACGGCGCTCACCGGCCTCACCGCGCTGGTACGCGGCGGCGGAACCGTGTATTCCACCATCGGCTCCGCCGATGAGGACGCGTTGCGCGCCAGGGACATCAAGGGCGGCAATATCGAGTCCAAAGCTCGCGCGCCGGAATTGGCCCGGCTCATGCAGCGCGTCGCCGACGGCGACCTGGTGGTGCCGATCGACACGACCGTCCCGCTCGCGGAGGGGCCCGCGGTCATCGGCGCGTCCAGCGCCCGCGGCAAGACCGTGCTCACCATCTGAGGACTTCCACTTCCGGCCCACCCCGAGCCAAGTGAACGGCAACTACCCGCGCAAACGCCCGGAGGTGTGTGATGAGCACCCGGCCAGTCGAATTCGGCCTGTTTTTGATCCCAGAGGCCGACAACTACCAGCAACTCGCGGAACTGACCGCCTACGCCGACGCCTCCGGACTGGACCTGATCGGCGTCCAGGACCACCCTTACCAACGCAGGTTCCTGGACACCTGGACGCTGATCACCACCCTCGCGGCCCAGACCACCCGGGTGAGCCTGTTCCCCGACGTCGTGAATCTTCCGCTGCGCAATCCCGCGGTACTCGCGAAAGCGGTAGCCTCCCTCGACATCATCAGCAACGGTCGGATCCAGCTCGGCCTCGGCGCTGGCGCGTTCTGGGATGCGATCGCGGGCATGGGCGGGCCGCGGCGGACCCGCGGCGAATCGGTGCGTGCCCTCGCCGAGGCGATCGCGGTGATCCGCGCGCTGTGGAGCGACGAACGGTCGGTCCGCGTGCCGGGCGAGTTCTACGCACTCGGTGGAGCGCACCCCGGCCCTCGACCGCGGCACAACCCCGGTATCTGGGTCGGTGCCAAAGGCCCGCGCATGTTGGAACTGACCGGCCGTCTCGCCGACGGCTGGCTCCCTTCGGCCGCATGGGCGCCGCCGGCGTATCTTGCCGCAGCCGGTAGGCGAATCGACGATGCCGCCGCGGCAGCGGGTCGGGACCCGCGGACGGTGCGTCGGGTCTACAACGTGTCCGGGACGATCACCGCCGACGGTTCCGACAACGGCTTCCTGGAGGGTCCGCCTGAACGGTGGGTCGAGGATCTGCTCGCACTACACCGTGACCAACGCGTCGACGGCTTCGTCTTCTGGCCGACGGAGGGGGAACCCGTAGAGCAGATTCGTCGTTATACCGAGCAGGTCGTACCTGCGGTCCGCTTGGACGGTGGGCGCTGATCGGCTGCACCTAGCTACTTCACCGCATGCGATGCCGCACCCGCCCGGGCGGCAAAGTCGGCAGCACCGTGCAGAACAGGCCAGCGTTCTCCACCGACGGGCCACCGATTACCGTGTGTCCGGTCTTACTGCCATCCCCACACGACCACGGGATTTTCGGGGATACTTGTCGGTGGAGGACCGCCGGTAACGGATACAGTCTCCGGGCAGAACTGAGGGAAAGGAAGCTCCACGTCGTGGATGCGCGTTCGGCGGCGCTGGTCCGCGCCAATTTCCGTTCGGTGATCGAGTCACCGAATGGACCCGAGCGGTTGGTCAGTGCGTTTTACGGTCATCTGTTCGCCGAGGCCCCCCGGCTGCGCGAGTTGTTCCCACCCGCGATGGAAATGCAGCCCAAACGCATCGCCACGGCGATCCAATACGTGCTCGATCACCTGGAGGACTGGGACCGGGCCCAGAAGTTCCTCGAGCAACTCGCCCGCGATCACCGCAAGTACGGCGTCGAAGCCACGCACTACGACATGGCGGGCCGCGCGCTACTCGCAGCCTTCCGCGCGTACAACGGCGGGGCTTGGCACCGTGGCCTGGAAGAAGGCTGGCGCGACATCACCATCCTGATCTCCGCGTCCATGGCGATCGGCGCCAATTCCGACAAATCCCGGCCGTACTGGACGGCGACGGTGGTCGGCCATCGCCGTGTGCTGGAGGACCTGGCCATCGTGCGCCTGCAGTCCGACGGGCCGATTCCCTTCCAAGCCGGGCAGTATCTGCCGGTCACCTTGCCACAGCGACCAAAGATGTGGCGGTACTTCTCGCCCGCGATCCCGTCCAACCCGTATGGCGAGATCGAGTTCCACGTGCGCAAGATCCGCGGCGGCTGGGTCAGCCCCGCGATCGTCCAGGAGACCAGGGTCGGCGACCAGTGGCGGATCGCTGCTCCGCTCGGTGGATTGCACGTCGACCGGGACAGCGGCCGTGACGTGCTGATGATCGGCGCGGGCACCGGCATCGCCCCGTTGCGGGCCCAACTGATCGAAATGGGCCAGCGCGGCATCAACCCCCGCGTGCACTTCTTCATCGGCGGCCGCTACCCCTGCGACCTGTACGACGTGGAGAACATGTGGCAGCTCTCGCAGAGCAACCCGTGGCTCACCATCGTGCCGGTGTGCGAGCAGAAGACCAACCCCTGGTGGTACCCGCATCCGCCCCAGGACGCACCGTACGGCATGCATCGACGCTTGATCGGTAATCTTGGCGCCGTGGTCGCGAGCTTCGGCGCATGGGCGGACCGGCAGATCCAGATCGCCGGGTCGGCGCGGATGATCGCGGACACCCGGCGCGCGCTCATGGCGGTCGGTACGCCGGAGCAGATCATCAGTTGCGACCCTGTGTGAATTGAAGGAGGCCCCGGTGGGGGATCCGAGCATGCTCGGTAACGGTGCGCATCAGGCGCCCGAATGGACCTCGACCGTCGTCGGTCATCATCGGCTGCGCCACGACCTCGCGGTGATCCGTCTGATCGGCGAGTTCGTACCGTTCGCCGCGGGTCAGTCCGTCGAGGTGCGGGTGCCACAGCAGCCCGGCGTGCGGCGCAGGCTCTCACCGGCACTGCCGCCTTCGCTGGATGGCAAGTTGGAATTCCACGTTCGCACCGTGCCGGGCGGCTGGTGCAGCGGCACGATCGTGGCTGACACCTCGCCCGGCGACGAGTGGCGTATCGGCGCTCCCCTCGGCGCGTTCACGGTGGATCCGGAGGGCGACGAGGTGGTGATGATCGCGGGCGGAACGGGTTTGGCGCCGATGCGCGCGCAGATCCTCGAGTTGGCCCGCAAGACCGACCCGCCGCCCACGTACCTGTTCATCGGCGGACGATCACCTCGCGACCTGTACGCCGCGGACATGCTGTGCCTGCTGGCCGGTGAATTGCCCTGGCTCACGGTGGTTCCCGTGGTGGAGAGCCCGAGCGACCCGGGTTGGGTCGATGAGTGGTACGAGCGATCCCGGGTAGACATCGGTTTCCAACCCGACGACTTGCTCTACGGAACGCTCGCCGACGTACTCGGATCGCACGGTGCGTTCCGCAACCATCAGGTGCTGGTCTGCGGGTCGCCCGCCATGACGCGCGCGACCGTCGAGCGGCTTGTCGACATCGGCACCCCGCCGGAGCGAATCCAATTCGAAGGAATCTGAACCAGGCGCACAACACCTGCCCCTTACCGCGCGAGGCCATCGAGCGCCGTCCGCGGCCACAAATCAATACAGCGGATCGTGTCGGATGTTTTTGGCGAGGGTTCCGGCCGCCATCAATCGGAACTTCGTGGTTTGCACCATCGACGGCGCACCGACGATCTGCACGTCGCGGTCGGCCCAGGCCCCGAAGCTCGAGACGATTTTGCCGATCTGGCCGATAACCCGCGGCTCCAGACCAGGCCATAGCCGCGCTGTCTCGTCGTGTTCGCCATGCCACCAGGGGTTTTCGTCGAGCTCGGTGACCGGTGTGACGGTCAACCAGCGGTTGGCGACGGCCAGATTGCTCAGCGTCTCCAGGTCGTACAGGTCGCACGGATGGTGGCCGCCGACAAACAAATGCACCTTCGGATTGATCCGCCGCAGCGCCATTGCCATGAGTTGGGCGCGCAGCGGCGCGAGGCCGGTCCCACAGCCGATCATCAGCATCTTGCGCTTGGCATTGCGCGGGATGCCGAGACCGCCGAGCGGCGAACCGAGTAACCACCGGTCGCCGACGGCGGTCTGACCGACGATGGCCGAACTGACCCACCCGCCGAGCACGCCGCGGATGTGGAATTCGATCTCGCCGTTGGTGTTCGCGGGTATGGCGGGCGAGAGATAACGCCACATTCGCGGCCGCGACGGAATCTGTACGCTCACGTACTGGCCTGCGGCATACCGCATGAGCTGGTCCAGTTGTAGCCGGACGATGGTGAGGTTACGCAGCACCTCGCGACGCTCGGTGACGGTGCCGGTCCAGACCGACGGCGTCGTCTCCTTCTCCGCTGCGCCGATCATGGTGTCGGTGACGACCTTCAAGCCTTCGTCCCAGGCTCGGTCGACCTCATCGGTCCACATCTCGGTACCCGCGAATACCTGCACCGCAGTTTTCAGCGAGGTCGCCACCGCGAGGTAGTGCTCGGCTTCCACGCCGTATTTGCGGTGGTCCCTACCCAATTGGGCAAGGAAGGGGAGTAGTTTACTCGGCTCCTCCAGCCGGTCGAGCACATAGGAGAACGCCTTGACCAGACGATCTCGCTGGGCATCCATGGCGGCCGGGAAGAAATCGCGGACTTGCGGGTAGTCCGTGAACAAGATCGCGTAGAACGATCTCGCCAGTTTCTCCGACCCCCCTTCCTCCGCAGCAACCGCCTTGAATGTCGTTCTGATCAAAGCGATGGTGCGCGAATCCATGTGCGTCACAACCCCATTTCGCATTCGAACACAGACTGTGCCGGCGAGTGCATGCTGCGGGTCACTCGACAGCAGCCGATGCCAAAGAAGTGTAAACGAGGTTTGCCAGCAACGGAATCTTCCGACAAAAGATCACGAGTGCAATTCCGTGGAAACGAGGATTCGAATCGAGACACGCCATAGAAACCGACTGGAAGACGGTATATCTGGCAGAAACTCGGTCGAAGAATCGCTCAATTCGCAAGGCACACTAGGAAAATTCCGTCCCGGTCGGTCGGTTGTAGCGACTCTCAAGCAACACTCGAACAGTCGAGCGGAGAACACGCCGGATCGTCGACACCGCGGCCGCCGGCCGATCGATGCGAATCGTCATCGGCTGAGTCGACATCGAATTACCGTGGCTGGAACGGCTTCCGCGGAACATGTTCTGGTTTACCATTGGCTACTTGCTGAAACACCGCTGTCCAGAAACGACAGCGGGCCCCCGGCCACGAATCGCGGGTCGCAATCTGTGGCCGAGGGCCCTCCGTACCGGTTGTTCAGCGCCGGTTGCGTGGCTTCCAGACTACCAATGCGGTGCTGCGTTGCGGCGGCGAGAGATCGGGCCGGTAGCCCGCCCGCAACCGCTCCAGCTCGGCCGACAGCTCGCCGACCCGCTGACTCAGCTCTTCCACCTCATTGGTCAGCTCGATGATGCGCTTGATCCCCGCGAGGTTGACGCCCTCGTCCTGGGACAGCCGCTGCACTTCGCGCAGCAGCTCCACGTCCCGCGTCGAGTAGCGCCGTCCACCACCCGAAGTGCGTTGCGGCGTCACCAGCCCCAGCCGGTCATACGTGCGCAAGGTCTGCGCGTGCATGCCGGCGAGTTGGGCCGCCACCGAGATCATGAAGAACTCGGCGCGCGCCGCGCCGGACGCCTTCTTCGGATCGGTGGACATCACGCACCTGCCCAACCCGCGCGCGGATCGAATCCGCTGGTCTTCTCCGCCTCCTGGTAGCGCTTCAGCGCCTCGGTGGCATCGTCGTCCAGCTTCTGTGGCACTGCTACCTTCACGGTGACCAGCAGGTCACCGGCGCCGCCGCCGCGCTTGGGAACACCACGGCCGCGCACCCGCAGGATACGACCCTCAGCGGTGCCCGGAGGAACCTTCACCCCGACACGCCCCTCCAGTGTGGGTACGGACACCGTTGTGCCCAATACCAATTCACTGTAACTGACCGGAAGCATCAGGGTCAGGTCGTCGCCGTTGCGGCCGAACACCTTGTCCTGGCTGACGTGCACGGTGACGAACAGATCACCGGACGGCGCCCCGCGCAACCCCGCCTCGCCTTGACCAGCCAGCCGGATCCGTTGCCCGTCACCGACTCCCGGGGGAATCCGCACCGTGATGGTGCGCGTGCGGTTCTGGACACCGCTGCCGTGGCAGTCGACGCAGGGATCATCGATGATCGAACCGGTCCCCCGGCAGTCGTCGCACGGCTCGCTGAAGCCGAACGCACCCTGGTTGCGGCTCACGATGCCGGTCCCGTTGCAGATGGGGCAGACTCGCGGGCTGGTCCCCGGCTTGGCGCCACTGCCGTGACAGGTGGTGCACGGTGCCGGACTCGTCATCCGCAGTGGAACAGTGACGCCCTGAGCCGCTTCGCGGAAGCCGAGCGTCGTCTCGGTCTCCACGTCGGAACCGCGGCGGGGGCGGCTCGCGGTCCGCCCGCCGCCCCGGTTGAACAGACCGCCGAGCAGGTCACCGAGGCCACCCTCGCCCGCGTTCGCGGAGCCGAAGATGTCCCCGATGTTGAACTCCTGCGAGAAGCCGCTGCCCGCGCCGGGAGTGAACCCGCCGCGACCGTAACCACCGCCACCCGCGAAGAGCTTGCGGGTGTCGTCATACTCCTTGCGCTTGCCCGGATCCGACAGCACGGCATGCGCCTCGCTGACGGTCTTGAACCGCTCCTCGGCCTTGGTATCACCGGGATTGGCGTCGGGATGCAAGTCGCGCGCGAGTTTGCGGTACGCCTTCTTGATCTCATCCTGCGAGGCACTGGAGGAAACGCCCAGCTCCTTATAGAAGTCCTTTTCGATCCACTCCCGTTGGCTCACCGAGCATCTCCTCCTCTCGCGTTCTTATCGATCGCTCGTGTCGGCATCAATGTCCGATGCCTCTTCCGACGGCTGATCGGGGGTCGCCGCCAGATCGGATACGCCATCGGTCACCCCGACGAGCGCGTGCCGAAGCACCCGGTCGCCGAACCGATAGCCCTTGCGCATGACGATGCCGATCACCGGGTCATGTCCGGAGCCCTCATGCTGCACGGCCTCGTGCAGGGTCGGGTCGAAAGGCTCGCCCTCCGAACCGAATTCCTCGAGGCCCTGCTTCTGTAGCGCGGTCGCCAGCTTGTCGGCCACCGACTTCAGCGGTCCGGACTCCAGATCGCCGTGCGCCCGTGCCCGGTCCAGATCGTCGAGCACGCCGAGCAGTTCGGTGACCACAGACGCCTTGGCGGTGTCGATGGCGGCCTTGCGGTCGCGCTCGACCCGGCGCCGGTAGTTGGCGTACTCCGCGGTCAGCCGCTGTAGATCGGCAGTGCGCTCGGCAAGTTCGCCACCGATGGTGTCGGCGAGCGTGTCGGTCTGTACACCGTTGCCCAGGTCCGGTCCGGGCCCGTCCGCGGCCGGTTCCCGGATCTCACCGGTTTCCGGGTCGATCTTCCGGTTGTCGACGACAGTGATCGGCTCCTGTTCGGAGTTGCCCTGTGTCACTTCTTCTCCGTGTCGACCGGCTCGTCCACGACCTCGGCGTCCACGACCTGGTCATCGGATTCGGTTCCCGCCGCACCGTTGCCCGAGGCCGCGGCATCCGCGGCGGACGCCTCGTAGATCGCCTGACCAAGCGCCTGGGACTCGGTCGCCAGCTTCTCGACGGCCGCCTTGACCGCGGCGATGTCGGTGCCCGCGAGCGCCGCGTTCGCCTCGCCGATAGCCGCCTCGACCTTGGTCTTGACGTCCGCCGGGACCTTGTCCTCGTTGTCCTTGATGAACTTCTCGGTCTGGTGAACCAGCGACTCGGCCTGATTGCGGGTCTCGGCCTCCTCGCGGCGGGCCTTGTCCTCGGCGGCGTGCGCCTCGGCGTCCTTCACCATCCGGTCGATCTCCTCCTTGGACAGGCCGGAGCCGTCCTGGATCTTGATCGTGTTCTCCTTGCCGGTGCCCTTGTCCTTCGCGGTCACGTGCACGATGCCGTTGGCGTCGATGTCGAAGGTGACCTCGATCTGCGGCACGCCACGCGGGGCAGGCGGGATCCCGGTCAGCTCGAAGGAGCCGAGCAGTTTGTTATGCGAGGCGATCTCGCGCTCACCCTGGAACACCTGGATCTGCACCGAAGGCTGGTTGTCGTCGGCCGTGGTGAAGGTCTCCGAGCGCTTGGTCGGGATGGTGGTGTTGCGCTCGATGAGCTTGGTCATCACGCCGCCCTTGGTCTCGATGCCCAGCGACAGCGGCGTCACATCGAGCAGCAGGACGTCCTTGACCTCGCCCTTGAGCACACCGGCCTGCAAGGCGGCGCCGACGGCGACGACCTCATCCGGGTTCACGCCCTTGTTGGGCTCCTTGCCACCGGTCATTTCCTTGACCAGTTCGGACACGGCGGGCATCCGGGTAGAGCCGCCGACGAGCACGACGTGGTCGATGTCGGACACCTTGATGCCCGCGTCCTTGATCACGGACTGGAACGGCGCACGGGTGCGGTCGAGCAGGTCCGAGGTGATCTTCTGGAACTCGGCGCGGGTCAACTGCTCGTCGAGGAACAGCGGGTTCTTGTCCGCGTCGACGGTGATGTAGGGCAGGTTGATCGAAGTGCTCTGCGAGGAGCTCAGCTCGATCTTGGCCTTCTCGGCTGCCTCACGCAGCCGCTGCATGGCCATCTTGTCCTTGGTCAGATCGATGCCCGAGCTGCCCTTGAACTTGTCCACCAGCCACTGCACGACCCGCTCGTCCCAGTCGTCACCACCGAGGTGGTTGTCGCCGGAGGTGGCACGGACCTCGACGACGCCCTCGCCGATTTCCAGCAGCGAGACGTCGAAGGTGCCGCCACCGAGGTCGAAGACCAGGATGGTCTGCTCCTTGTCGCCCTTGTCCAGGCCGTACGCGAGCGCGGCGGCAGTGGGCTCGTTGACGATGCGCAACACGTTCAGGCCGGCGATCTGGCCCGCTTCCTTGGTGGCCTGACGCTGGGCGTCCTCGAAGTACGCGGGCACGGTGATGACCGCGTCGGTGATCTCCTCACCGAGGTAGGACTCTGCGTCGCGCTTCAACTTCATCAGCGTGCGCGCGCTGATCTCCTGCGGCGTGTACTTCTTGCTGTCGATCTCCACGGTCCAGTCGGTACCGATGTGACGCTTGACCGAGCGGATGGTGCGGTCGACGTTGGTGACAGCCTGGTTCTTGGCCGGCTGGCCGACCAGTACCTCGCCGTTCTTCGCGAACGCGACGATCGACGGAGTGGTGCGCGATCCTTCCGAGTTGGCCACGACGACCGGCTCGCCGCCTTCGAGAACGGCGACGACCGAGTTCGTGGTCCCGAGGTCGATTCCGACCGCACGAGCCATGGTGGTTCCTCCTAATTGACGTACCTGTTTGTGTTCGGTGCCGGCGAACTACCGCCCTACGGCACAGGATGTGTGCCGTGAGACCTCGCCTCGAGCACCTCACGGAGCACGGCTCCAGCAACGCTGAGCGTGGTCGACTCAATCTTGCACCCGCCAGGCGGCGGGAGTCAACTAAAACTTGAGTCGAACGCACTCAATGTTGTCGAACAGCTCAACCGACGGCACGCGCGAATCATTCCCGGCGGATCGGAAAATTCGAGGCCGCACCGGGCCATGGCGGACTCCGCGGTCGAGCAGATCCGCGCGCAGGGGTTCACCGCACCCGGCGTCACCACGCCGACGCGCTCGCGGCGCTCCCCACCGGGGAGTTCGGCACGTTCCTGATCGACGACGTAGCGCGACGGTCGCGCGCCGCGCTGAAAAGACGCGCTGAGCAGCACGGTGTCGTCGTGCACGAAGCCCGCCGCGGCGGGCGTGACATCGACGCCGACCTCGGACAAGAGGTATTCCCGCGCTTACGCGGCGACGGCTCCGCGTTTCGGCCGCGGCCTCGCTACCGCGCAGTAGGGTGACGACAGGGATGCCCGCAGCAGGCTACCCACCGAGCGCCGCCGAGCCGAGGAGTCGCGATGAGGGCCACCGTCGTCACCGACACGAAATTCGAGGTCATCGAACTACCGAGGCCGATTCCCGGCCCTGGTCAGGTGTTGCTCGACGTGGTCCGTTGCGGTATCTGCGGTTCCGATCTGCACGCGCGTACGCACGCCGACGACATGGCGGATCTGTCCGTGGCCACAGGGTACGACCACTTCATGCGGTCGGAGCAGAGCGTGGTGCTCGGGCATGAATTCAGTGGCACGGTAGTCGATTACGGGCCGGGCTGCCGCAAGCGATGGAAGGCAGGCACCCCGGTGGTCGCCCTGCCGATCGTGCGCCACGGCAAGCAGCCACACCTGGTCGGCCTGTCGAGCGCGGCGCCCGGCGGGTATGCCGAGCAAGTGGTGGTCCAGGAGTCGATGGCCATGCCGGTGCCGAACGGGTTGTCCGCTGAACACGCCGCACTGACCGAGCCGATGGCAGTAGGCTGGCACGCCGTTCACAGGGGTCGGGTAGGCAAAGGCCAGACCGCCTTCGTCATCGGCTGCGGCCCGATCGGTCTCGCGGTGATCAGCATGCTGAAGGCCGCGGGCGTGCGCACCGTGGTGGCCAGCGACTTCTCCTCGCGGCGAAGGGAACTCGCGACCGCGTGCGGCGCCGACGTCGTGGTCGACCCGGCCACCGAAGCACCGTGGACCGCCGCGCCGAGAAAAGGCCGGATCAACAGTGTCACCGACATCCTCGACCTCGGCTTCGACACCATGGACCGGCTGCGGCGCGTGCCGAATCTACCGTGGTGGTACGTCTTCCGGCTGGCGCACACACTGAACGCCAGCCCCGCCGGGCCGGTGGTCTTCGAATGCGTTGGTGTGCCCGGGATCATCGAGCAGATCATTTCCGCTGCCCCGCCGCTGTCGCGCGTGGTCGTGGTCGGTGTGTGTATGCAGGCCGATCGCTTCCAGCCCGCAATGGCGATCAACAAGGAGATCGAACTGCGCTTCGTGTTCGGCTACGACCCCGGCGAGTTCCGCGACACCTTGCACATGCTCGCCGACGGAAAGATCGATCCAACCCCGCTGATCACCGGTACCGTCGGACTGGCAGGCGTGGACAACGCGTTCGCCGCGCTCGGCAATCCGGAGCAGCACGCGAAAATCCTGGTGGATCCGCGCAGTCCCGCCGTCACCCCGGTCTGACGTTTCACTCGGCCGCGCGTCATCGCGCGTCGGCGAGTACTTCGTCAGCGATCTCCTCGTCCAGGGTCACCCGCACCAGCGCTGCCGCGAGATCCGCGGTGTGGTCGCGCGGTGCGAGATCAGCCAGCCGGTCGGGGTCGTCCGGAAGCCGGACCCGACGGGCGCCGCGAAGGGCGCGTTCGTCGAAATGCGGCCGAACCCAGATCCAGACGTCCTGGACCTCCCGGAGGAAAATATCGCTTCCGGTCGGCCCGATACCCTGGAACTCGCACAGCAGTTCGGCGGCGCGATTGGGGTCGCGTCCCGCTTCCTCGCCGAGTTCGCGCAGATCACCGTGGTATCGGTCGATTACCCGTGCGGCGTTGGCGCCGAGCCGGGTCGCGGTGCTCTCGTCGTAACGGCGATAGTGCGCCCTGCCGAGCGCGTCCACCAATTCCTGCCAGTCCGCGTCGGCGACGCGCTGCGGCGTGCGGTAGCCACTGCCAACCAGTTCCCGTGCGGCCGCGACCGCGATATCGGCGGAAATTCGGGTGCTCAGCAGTTCGGCCAGCATGAGCAGCTGGAACAGCGGAGCCGGCTTATCACCGAGCTTGATACCCGCTTGCTCCGCATATCCCCAGCCCGCACGGTCGAGCAACGCGTGCACCACATCCTGCTGACTCATGTGTGACCTCCTCTCGCCCACCTTTCGCGTACCCAGGAAGCCGAGCGGTACACGAACGGCCCGGAACCTCCAGATAGTCGGAGGCAGCCGATCAGCGGTGCGGGAGTCCGCGGTCATCTCGGCCGGCTTGCCTCGGTCGGCGTCACCGGTCGGCGGGTGTGTGCCCGCGTCGACGAATGCGCGGGTTATGCCACTCACCAGCACCAGTTCCAAAACCGGCATTCATTCACGGAGAATGCCGGCGCGCGAAGTCAGTCGCCCAGATCATCCGCATTGCTTCCGGCGTGACGACAGTGCCGGCCGGCGCAGTCGCTTGTTCGAGCAGAAACACTTGGCTACTCGGGCAGCAGACTGAGCGTTCCCTCCGCGCTGCGGGCGGCGGTGAGGCAGGCGGTGGCGGTGAACTGGTCGGCGAGGGGATGGCGGGCGCGGGCGCGCCACATTCGGGCGGCGGCGACCGCCTGGGCCCGCAGCTGCGCGGGCGTCGCGTCCACGGAGAGGCCGAGGCGCAGGTGGGGAGCGATGCCAACGCCGCCGATGAGACGGTGCAGTGCACCGAGATCGGCTGCGGGAAGTGCCAATTCATCGGTGCGCAACCGGCCGAGCAGACGCAACTCGGCAAAGCCGTGGACGTCGGCGAGCAGAGTCCGCACCCGGGGCAACAGGCCGTCGGCATTGGTGCCCGAGTAGGCGATGAGCACTCTGGCCAGCGCGGTCAACGCGGAATGCGCTTTGAGTTGATCGGCGCGTTGGCCGAACTGGACGTCCAGCACCGAGCGCAACTCGTCGACACCGCTGCGCTCGGTCAATTCGGCGGCGAGCCCGGCCGAATCGCGCACGCCGAGCCGGATCAGGGTGACCGCCATCCGAATGCCGAACAAGCCGAATCGCTCGGACAGCTGCGCCCGCAGTTGCGGCGGCACCGGAAGCGAGACGTCCGCGCGCACGAACCGGTCCGCCGATAGCAGCGCCGCGCTCACCTCCTCGACGGGGATCCCGGCCAGGGCCTCGAACGCCGCGAACTCCTGCTGGCGCAGCGTGGCGGCGGCGAACGCGAGTAGTCCAGCGACCGGAATCACGGCTTGGCACAGCCCGGTTCGCTCGAGCTCTCTGGCATAACGTGCCGCGACATCGCGCGCGGAGTGCAGCGCGTCGATCCGCCCCGCACCGATTTCGTCGGCCCGCGACACCACGCCGACGACGCCGAGCGGCGCCGGCGAATCCGACGTTCCCGCGGCCGCGGCGGTTCTCGTACCGATCCGCTCCAAGAATCGCACGTCCGCATCGTCCAGCCGACGGAGCAGGTATACGACGGCATCGGCGCCCGGAATGGCGATGTCTCCCCGGTGTTCTCGACGCTGCTCGTCGTGCGCCGGCGTCAACAGCCGCGCGGTGCGCCGCGACACCTCGCGCGACAGCGACGACGTACCCGGTGTATCGATGATCGTCGTGTGCGCGAGCGCCGCCGCGGGCCACTCGACTTCCAGGTGATCGACCTCGCGCGGGGTGGGCGCGTCCCAGGTCAGCCGATCCAGGTCGAAACTCAGCCCGTGCGTTCCGCCGCCGCGCCGGACCACCACATTCGCGCGGGCGTCGTCATCGGCATACGCGGTGACGCTGGGTGTCGACCCGTACCGGTACCAGGTGACAACCTTGGTGCATTCGGTCGCGTCGGTAGGGGCGATATCCTGTCCGACCAGGGAATTCAGCAAAGTCGACTTGCCCGCCTTGAGCGAGCCGGCCAACGCGACCCGCAGCGGCTGGTCCAATCTACGAGCACAGTCGGCCAACAGTGCCCGTGGCCGCGGCTCGCTCGCCAGCGCCGCACGCGCCGCGCCGACCAGCTGACGCGCCTCGGCGACGATTCCTGGCACCGCCGCACCGTCCCGTCTCACGGGGCTACCGTATCGGCGTGTCCGTTCGGCGCGGCGGCCTGCCTGACCTCGGCATGTCGGCGCAACTCGGCGACTACGCGTAGTTGATGTTCGAGCAGCGCGGCGCGTTCGGCACGCTGGCTGGTGGCCATCGCCGCAGCCTCCTGCGCGGCGCGCAGCGAGTCGTCGATCGAGCGCAGACTCCGCTCGGCGACGCCTGCGTAGTGGTCGCGCAGCGCGCGGTGGATGCGGTGCAACCGGTCCTTCGACTCCTTACCCGCCTGGAACGCCACATCGTCGACGAACCTACGCACCGCCGCCTTCGCCTCGTTGCGACGCTTGGCCAGCCTGGCCTGCTTGTCGTCACGAAAGGCCTTGCCGCCCACCAACACTCCCGCGCCGATCGAGATCGGGTTGAGCATCGCGAGTCCGGCGAACGTGGTGGCGAGGCCGACCATGAGCACACCGCCATAGGAGCCGCGCATTCCGACCAGCAGCTTGCTGCCGAATCCGATGTCGGGCTCCAGGTCGGCCAGCGTCACGGCGTCGGCTCGGCCGATATCGGCCGGCGATCCGGACCGCACATCCGGCAGGTCGACCGCGCCGAGATCGGAAAAATGTTCCGCGACCCGCTCGGCGAGCTGAAATGCCCGGGCGTGGTTCCACAACAGGTTGTCGCCGAGCGCGGTGTCGATGGTGTCGGTGAGGTGTTCGGCGATCCGGTCCCAGTGTCGGCCAGGATCGTGCGCGTCGATCCACTCCTCGGTGGTGCGGACGATGGTGCGCAACCGGGTGCGCAGATCGTGTTCCGCATCTCCGGCCAAGTCGGTGATGCCATCGGCGAGGGTCTGCTGCCATGCCGCGGTGCGGCGGTGCAGTCCCTCGGCCGCCGCACGCGCGGAATGTAACCCGCGAACGGCCGCGGCCCCCTGCGCCGGGTCGCGCACAGCGACCAGTTCACTGCCCAGCGCCAGCGCCAGGTGTTCTGCCGCGGACCTGATGTCACGCGCCACCTCGGCGCGCGTGGCCAGTTCGTCACGCGCGACGACCTGGTCACGCAAGAATTGATACAGCGTGCCGAAGCCCGATTCGATGCCGAGCCGCTGATCTTGCAACCGCAACGCGTGGGTGCGTAGCACCGCGGAGACGGCGATCATGGGCACGTCCAGACCGGCCCGTGCGAGATGGGCCCGATCGGCGTCGTGCACCTGCCGCCAGTGCGGGTACAGGTCGGTCTTGGTGAGCAGTAACGCGACCGTAGGACACAGCTCCCGCACCTGTCGCAGAAACGACAGTTCGGGCTCGGTGAGTTCGGTGGACGCATTTGACAGCACCAGCACCGCGTCGGCCGTGGGCACCAGGCCGAGCGGATTCGTGACATAGGAACTCGCGTGTCCGCCGACCCCAGGGGTGTCGATCAGCACGATGCCGTCGGCCAGCAGTGCATTGGGGACCTGGACCTCTAGACGCACGACCCGCAGTCCGCGCGCGAGCGGAGACCGCGCGTCGATCGTGGCGAGCTCGCCGATCGGCACCGAGACCCTGGTCTGACCGCCGCTGGAGTCACCGTGCCCGGTGAGTACCAGCTCCGCCCTCGGCTCGGGGCCGTGCGATAGCAGCGTCGGAATCGTCGTAGTGGCATCGTCGCCGACCGGGCAGATGTCGAGGTTCAGCAGAGCATTGACGAAACAGCTCTTGCCATCGCCGATGCGGCCGGCCACAACGATGCGCCTGCGCGGGTCGCGGACCCGATCGGCCGCCACTTCGAGGCGGCCGACCAGATCGCTTCGGCCCGCGGCGCGCGCCGCCGCGATGGTTTCACCGAGTACCGACAGCAGCGGCATCGCCGGTGACGTGATGTTCGGCGCGGGCATTCCCATCGCGGTGTCGACCTCTCTCCGTAGTTCGGTGTCTAGTGCAGGAACGCGTCGCCGGTCAGACTGGCGTCTGCCGACCCGGTCAGATCGGCATCAATGTGGGTATCCGTGAACAAACCCGAGTCGGTCTGCGGACCTGCGGTGCTGTCCAGACCAGAACCGAAGGCACTCGACACGTCCAATGCCGACCAGGTGTGAGCGGTCGATCCGAAACTTTCGCCGGTGTCGCCCAGTCCCTCGGTCGTGTCCGCCGCGCCGCCAACGATCGGACTCAGTCCACCGCCGACGCTGGCGGACAGGCTATTCGCCGAACTGGTCGTCGCGTGCAGACCGGTGTCGACGCCGCCGTCGATACCGCTGTCCACGCTCGATTCCAGCTCCGTCCCCGCACCGTCGAGGCCGCTCGACAGCCCGGCACTGCCGTGGCCCGCAGCGCGGAGGCCGATTTCCAAGCCGGTGCCCGCACTTTCGACGGTCGATGACAGGCCCGTCTCCACTCCGGTCATGGGATTGGTGCCCGCACCGATCACGCCGTCCAACCCCGTGGTCGGACCGGATCCGAGTCCAGCACCCGACTGGGCGCCGCCGGCGAACCCCGCCGACAGGTCGGTACCGAGTCCGGCGGCTACCTGCGCTGCGATGTCGACAGCACCGGAAACTCCTGTCTCGACGCCGAGCCCGGCCTGCACCACACCGTCCACACCGGTCGACAGTTCCGCACCGAGTCCGCTGGACAAGCCTGTTTCCACGTCAGCACCCGCCCCTAGCCCGGTTTCCAAGCCGGTGCCGACCTGCGCTCCAGTGCTCAGCAAGTCGACCACGCCGGTGGACAGTCCGCCGACGAGTTCCGCTCCCGTGCCGAGGGCCGCACCGAGCCCGGTCGAGAGACCGGTCTCCAGGCCCACCGCCCGCGCGCCCACATGTTCAGCCCCACCGACCGCGGCGGAAACAGCGGCACCGAGTCCGGTGGTCAACCCGCCCGAACCTGATCCTGCACTGTCGATTTCGCTGGTCAGTCCGGCCACCGCCTGGTCGGCGGCGTCGAGCACGACGCCAAGCCCGGTCTGCAGGCCCGTTTCGAGTCCGATTCCTCCCGATGCCCCCGGTGACACGTCGAGGCCACTGGCCACACCAAGCGCGGATGCCACCGCCCCGCTCAACCCCGCCGTCAGACCCGCTGCGGTATCCACGACATTCTGCGGGCTCGCACCAAGACCCATGGTCACCTCCGCCGCGGTATCCACGGCGCCCTCGATGCCGGCGGATAGTGCCGCACCGATCTCCGCACCGACGCCGAGCGCGCCGTCAATGCCGGTAGCCAGGCCCGCTCCGAGCCCGGTTACGAGATTCACCCCGCCCGACAGGTCGGCATCCGCGCCGATACCCGTGATCACCTCGGCGCCCGCGCCGAGCATGCCGCTCACGGCGCCGGACAGGTCCGCTCCGGCATTCACCACCGTGTCGAGGCCCCCGGCCAGTCCAGCGCCCAGATCGGCGCCGACCTGCAAGCCGGTCTCGATCGCGGCGTTCAGACCAGCGCCGATATCAACACCTAGACCGGTGCCCACATTCACCCCGAGATCCGCGCCCAGATCCAGTCCAGCACCCGCTGCGGCGGCCGCCCCCACCGTGCCCGCCGCGTTCACTGCCGCGCCCGCACCCGCCTGCGCACCGGCCGCCACGATCGCCTGCAGCTGGGAACCACCGGTGACCAGGGCAGATTCTGCGACCATCGGGGCGAAAGCCGCGATGTCCTCGGGGGTCACCGCCGTCAAGCCGGCCGCGGCCAGTGCCTGGGTCGGATTCGCGCAGTAACCGATCACAGCCTCGGGGCTACGCAGCAGATCCAGGATGAATTCCAGAATCGCGTTGGGTGTCATGAGAACCTCTCTTGAGATTCGGCGGACCGCCATCGTCCGCAGCCGTTGGAATGAATTTCACGTTAGGGACACGCCGCGTTACTCCGGAACGGGGCAAATCCCTAGACCCGGGCAAGGACACTCAATAGGGGCAGCCGCGCGACTAGGGGAATTCCCTGAAATCTTCCCGCGCCGTAACGGCGGTCGGCGAGCAACCGACAGAACGGTTGCGTCGGCGTGACCACACTGCCCCGCGCACGATCGGACTACACAACAGCGACACCGGACCAGACAGTTCTTCGAACGGGGTTCTCGAATGACACAGCGCCTGGCGCTCGGCATCACTGTAGGGGCGTCGAATTCGGTCGCCGTCGCGGCAGCGGGAGAGGGTGACGACGGCATCGATCCCGTCGGCGGCGGCACCGCACGCACGCACGCGAGCGTATTGCGACTCGCCCCCGACACGACGCCCACATTCGGGACGCGCGTCCACGGCGCCGGTCGCCATTCCACCGAGGTGCTGGTGGAGGGCTTCCTCGCCAGGGTCGGCGACCCGGTGGATATCCTCGCGGAGGACGGCTCCGCGCATTCCGCGGCCGACTTGGTCGCCACCACGATCGGATGTCTGATCGACGAGAGCACCTCGGACACCGGACGATCCGTTCGGCCGATCACCGTCGCGTGCCACCCCGCGTGGTGGTCGCGCCACACCGTGGATATCCAGCGGTCCGCCCTCGAGCACGCGGGCCTCGGTGAGGTGACTCTGGTCCCGGAGCCGACCGCGGCCGTCCGCTGGTTCGACGGCACGCACGGCCCGCTCGGTGCCGGCGCGGTGGTGGTCTACGACCTCGGCGCGTCCGGATCGACCGTCTCGGTGGTACGCACCGGCGATCACGCCGGCCTGCTCGGCACACCGCTGCGGTCCACCGACATCGCTGGGGCAGAATTCGATCTACTGACCATGCGTTATGTCCTGGCAAACGCGATACTGGCCAATGATTTCGACCCATTCGACCCGATGGTGGAGCGCGATTTAGCGGCTTTGCGCGAACACTGCAGAAGGGCCAAAGAAGACCTTTCGATCAATACCGCGACGGTCGTTCCGGTGCGACTGGATCCGACTGATCCGCACGGAGGCACCGTGCGGCTGGTGCGCGACGAACTGGAAGACCTGCTGCGCGGGCCGCTGTTGAACGCGGTGGATTTGCTCCGCGAAGCGGTGCACCGGAGCGGGCTCGATATCGGCGACATCAGCCGCGTCCTGCTCACCGGCGGCGGTGGCGCGATTCCCCTGTTCGCGGAGATGATCTCGGCCGAGTTCGGCCTGCCCGTGCTGGCGGCGACCGAGCCGGGACACACCGCCGCGCGGGGCGCCGCGTTGCTTGCCACCGATTTACTCACAGCCGACCTTCGGATCAGCGACACCGACCACGTCCCCCTCGCCGTACCGACTGCCGCGATCGTGACGCCGCGATCGCCGCAGGCGGTTGCCGCGCCGGGACTTCCCTCCATGCCCGACGATCGCCAGGCAAGTCGCCGTTGGCGTACCGGCAAGCGGCGTGCCACCGTCATCGCGGGTGCTGCGGTCGTCATCGGCCTGCTGACCACCGGCACGGTAGCTGTCGGCACCGGTATCCAATCCAACTCGAACCGGCCCTCCGCGACCGAGCGGTCCAGCCCCGGGATCGCGACGCCGAGCGCGGCGGGGCCAGGCGAGGCGTCTCTGGCAGACGCCGCGGCATCGGGCCCGACCTCGTCGGCCGTCCGGCCCAGAGCCGATGCGCCGCCGCCCGCGCCCTCGTCCGCTGCCGTTGCGCCTACGGTCGCCGTGATGCACAGTGAGCAGGCTTCCGATTCGCCCGCGTCCGCGGAACCCGCTGCGTCGCAGTCCGCCCCACCACCACGTCCACAACCGTCTCCGGCTCCCCCGCCGAGTCCCACTCCCTCGCCCACACCACCGCAGCGTCCCGCACCGAGCGCGCCCACCGGCGTCTTGAACGACACCCTCGACGGTGTCGGCGACGCGGTCGAGGGCGTGCTGCACATTCCCGGCACCATTCTCGGAGGCTCCGGTGGCTGAAACCGCCCTCGATACCGTGCCATGCGCGCGTGAGATCTTTCGGGAGCTGGACTCCGCCGATCAAACACCGGTCGTCTACCTCATCCGCGGCCGTTCCCAGACCGGAAAGTCCACCCTGCTCGCGGAGATTCGCTCCCGGCTGCGTGCCAACGGCATCCCGCTGCAGGACGACAACATGCAGCAGACACACGCGCAGCACACGACCGCACCCCGCGTGGCGACCGACGCCGCCACGCACTCGGCCCTGATCATCGACAACGCGCACACACTGGGCCGGCTCGACCTCGAATACCTGTGCGCCACCATCGAATCCGGTCGCCGCACGGTGATCGTCGCGACGCAGCCGCGCCCGCACGACCCCCGGTTGCGAATACTCGCCGACACCGCGGCCCGCCGCGGTCGAGTGGTCGATCTGCGGCCGCTCGGCGTCGCGGATATGGCGCCTTTCGCCAGGGAACTCGGCATGATGGTGCCGCGCCCGATCGCACAGCACATCCACCGGCAAACCGCGGGTATCCGCGGGGGCGTGGTCGCGGCGCTGCAAGCTGCCTGCTCGGCTCGTCTGGATGCGGGCATCGGCATCGTCGACACCGCGGTCGTCGCATGGGCTCGCGCACTGCTGGACGATCTCGAACCCGACCTGCTCGAGACCCTCGTGGTCGCCACCACCGGGACCGGGCTCGATTCCAGCGAACTCACCGAGATACTCGATGTCGATCAGTCGGCCGCGCAGGATCTCATCGACCGGGCCAGGGCGAGCGCGTTGGTGACCGACGCCGACTTGCTGCTCGAACCCGCGGTCGGCCCACTGCGCACGCTGCTCGGTGACCGCAGGTTCGTCGCGGTCCAGCGCAGACTGCTCGGCGCCAGGATGAACGCGGGCCTGCTGCGTGACCACACCGCCCTCCAACTCGCCGAATCCGGCGTTCGCGACCCGCGTCTGGCCGAGTTCCTCGTCGCCGCGGCAACGAAGGCCGGCCGCGACGCGGTCCGCTACTACGCCGCCGCGGCGTCCTCGGGCGCCGACCCCGACCTGATCGCGTTGCGCTGGGCCGAGGCGGCGGCGCGAACCGGCGACGGCGAGACGGCCATGCGTCTGGCCGAGCCGATGCTGGCGCATCCGGGTAGCACCGGCGCGGACCTCGCTACCGCCGTGCGGATCTGCGCGGCGGTGCTGACCCGCCGTGGCCTGGTCGGTCGTGCGGCGCAGTTGTACTCCTGGCTCGGCACGCACCGAGTCGGCCCGGATTGGGCGGTCGGTGCCACCGTGTTGTCGCTGGCAGGCGATGCGACCGGCGCCGCGGAGTTATCCACCTCGGCGACGCAATGGCCGCCCACCGAGGCGAACGCGCACGCCAGGCTGATCGCGACCGCTCTGGCGGACTCGCTTTCGGGACGCCGGAACAGCACCGCTCCAGCGGTTTCGGCGCTCGTTCAGGCAGCGCATGCGGATGCCGGTGTCGACCGCTTTCTGCCGTGCACGGCGGCCTCGATCGGCACGCTGCTTTCGCTCGGCAGTGGTGAGCCGAGCCGGGCCGCGGACACGTTGCGCCGGGCCACCGCCAGTGGACTGCGCTGCCATCAGCTCGAGGTGCTGTCGGCATGGACTGCGATGCTCGGCGGTGACGAGCGTGCCGCCGCGGCCACAGTGGCCGCACTCGACCACGACACACTCGATATCCGTGACCGGTTGCTCGCGCACGGCGTCGCAATCGGCCTCGCCCGACGCAGTGGCGACCACACCGCGCTGACCCGGGCGTGGCAGGTGGCATACCCGCTGTTCGACGACGTGCAAGCCGATCTGCTGTCGGTGTTGCCGATCGGCGAGCTATGGTTGGCCGGCATCCGGCTACGCGATGCGGGCCGCGTCATGCCGCTGGTGGACGCCATGTCGGCGCTGCTTCGCCGCCTGGGCGAGCCACCGGCCTGGGCCAACGCCCTGCACTGGTACGGCGTACAGGCCGCCATCGCCAGGGAGCGACCCGACGAACTGCTGCCGCACGCGCATGCGCTGAAGGCGGCGGCCGAAGCGGGTGACCGACACGCCGCGGTATTGGCGGACGCTGGCCGCACCTGGGTACTCGTGCTGCGCGGCCAGGTGGCCGCCGCACCGGTCCATGCCGCTGTCACCGCGCTGACCGAGATCGGCATGATCTGGGACGGGGCTCGGCTGGCCAGTGAGGCCGCGCTCGCCGCTCCCGACTCGGCGACCGCGACCGCACTGCTCAAACTGGCACGCACAGTCCGCGCCGCCGCCCGTCCGCAGGAACCGCAGGTCAGGCCCACACCCATGGCGGCACGCGCAGGGGCGGACGCCACACCGGCGCCCGCTGGCCAGGCAACGACCGCGATCCTCAGCGATCGTGAACACGAAGTGGCCGAGTTGGTACTGCTTGGACTCACTTATCGGGAGATCGGCGCCCGCCTGTACATTTCCGCTAAGACGGTCGAGCACCACGTCGCCCGCATCCGACGCCGAATCGGTGCGCGATCCCGGTCGGAGTTATTGTCGATGCTCCGCGCCATGGGACACGGCTCGCTGCTGGTCTGATCAGGTGCGGTTCCGTCAGGCGGAAACGCCGAAGCGAGGGCGAGGTACTGAGGATGGCCACTGGGGTGGGCCTGCATATCGCCGCGGACCAGTGCACGGCGGCCATCGTCACCGACGGCGACGAGGAGCCGCAGTACATCGTCCGCGAGTCGGTTCTGCATCTGTCCGACGACGGTGACGCCGAACTCGGCGGCCCCGCACCCGAGGGACTCTCGCACTCGATCTCCGGATTCGTCCCCGCCGTCGGCGACCCCGCGGGTATCTCGGTCGACGACGGCGAGGCGTATCGCGCCGAGGATCTGGTGGCGACCGCCCTGTTCTGTCTGATCAACGCGACCGCCGAACATCTCAACGGTCCAGCCGAGTTCTACGCGACGCATCCGACGCACTGGCCGGCCGAGCACGTGCTCGCGCTGCGCGACGCATTGGACTACCTCGGCCTCCGCTCGGTGCTTCTGGTCAGCGAGGGCGACCTGCCCAGCGGCGAGGCCGGTGCGCACGCCAAACCCTCGTTCGCTTACGACGCGGCGCGCGCGGCACTGGCGGCCGTGCTGGCCACGCCTGCGGGCAGTACCCCGCCGGACCCCGCGACCGCCGAGAACTCGACTCTGGACACCATCGTCATGCCGGCGGTGCCCGCGGTGGAGGCGCAGGCCTACTCGGCGGCCATCCCGATCGGCGAGTCGATCCCGGCGGTCGAACCGACCACATCCGAAAAGGCCACGCCGACAGTCACTCCCGCGCCGGACCGCAGCCGCACGCCCCTACTGATCGCCGTGGCGGCACTGGTCGGATTGGTATTCGGCGGCGTCGTCGTCGCGGCGCTGTTCCGTGATAGCGGCAAGACACCGGTGCCGCCGCTCCGCGACGCGAAGCCCGAACAGGTGTCGGTCAGCTCGACCCCACCCGCGCCGCCGATCGAATTCCCCACTGTCGTCACCACCACGCCGGCACCCGAGGTGCCGGAACCGATCACCGAGACCACGCCACCGGAGACGACCACCTCGCCACCGGAGCCATCGACCACCACGACAACGCCGACCACCACACCGAGTACCACAACCCGCCGCTCCACGACCCGGACGACCACGACCTACCCGTATCCGTTCCAGCCGCTGCCGGAGATTCCGACCATCCCCGGACTCGGAATACCGGGCACGCGGTGATTAGTAGCGCTCTTCCCGGGTTTGTGCCCTAGAGTGATCCGCTGACCGATGTTGTCGGACAAATTTTTCGGCAGCGGTCTTTGCTCCGACGATGGCGTGTGCCAACGGATTCCGCCTGTGGCCACGGATTTAGCTGGCACGTGCGTGCCGACGAAGGGACTTCATGCGCAAGTTGGTGGCGCGTCGCGCCGCGGTCAAAGCTGTCGCCATCGCTTCGACTGTTCTCCTGACTCCCTTGTTCGGCACGACGGCCGCCTCGGCGGTGCCCGAAGCCCCTGCCCAGCTCGGCGCGGACAATCTTCCTCCGGAACTGGTACAGGCCATCTCGCGTGATCTGAAGATGACCCCGACGGAGTACCTGGACCGCGCGGCGCGCGCCCAGCAACTGCGGACCTACGCGCGCGAGTTCCGCTCGGAGCGGCCGGATTCCTACGCAGGCGCCTACATTGGCGCGGACGGCAAGCCCGTCGTCGCGGTCACCTCGATGGACGCGGCCAAGATCGCGGCCGCCGACGGGTATCAGACCAGGCTCGCCCCGGTCTCGGCGGACAGCTTGGACAACTCGCTGGCGCAACTCAACCAATGGGTCACCGGCTTGCCGCGGGAGATCTCGCAGTCGATCAACTCCGTCGCCATCGACTTCCTGAGCAGTCAGGTGGTGCTCAGTGTCGCCAACACCCCGGCGGGCCACATGCTCAACCTGCCGACCCTGCTCGCGAATATCAAGGTCATCCTGTCGCCGAACGGCGGCGGCCCGATCGAGCGGCGGCCGATGGGCGGCGACACCTATATCAGCGCCCCGATCTCGCTGCACGACGCCTCGCTGCGCGGCGTCGACGTGTGCTCGTTCGGTTTCAACAGCGTCGACGCGGCAGGCAACGCGCTGAACATCAGCGCGGGCCATTGCGACCCCAACCTGGGCAAGGGCAGCCAGGAGGCCACCGTCTACCTGCCCAATGTCAAAGACATCCCGGCCAGCCCCGAGTTGGGCACCTTCGTGCGGGCGTCGCTCGGCGGGCCGACCGCGTTGGACTACTCGGTCATCAAGCTCAACGACCGTGCGGTCAATGCCGGCATGGATCAGCCGTTGGTACGCGGCGCGAACGGCACCACACTCGCCATCACTGGCACCGCCGAACCGATCACCGGCGCCCCGATCTGCAAGTCCGGCCAGTCATCGACCTTCACCTGTGGTTTCGTCGTGGCCGACCGGGTGGAGACCCAGCTGTTCACCTCGGAGGGCGAGAGCAAGATCGTCCGCGGGTTCGCGAGTTCGGCGTGCACGCTCGGCGGCGACAGCGGCGGAGCGATCGTGTCCGGGACGTTGGCGCTCGGCATCACCAGCGGTTCCAACGCCGCGGACGCACCGAACTGCAATGAGGCCAACGTCGCGCTCGCGCAGTACGGCGGTACCGCCACGCTCGGCATTCCGATCCGTTCGATCCTTTCCGATATCGACGCTTCCTCCGGTGGCGGGATCGGCAGCGGCATCACCGTACGTACCCGACCGAACGCCGGGTGAGCTGCGCCGAGGGGATGTGTCGACGCGCATATAGCCGGTCGACCGGCTATCGAGCGATCGGGTTCCCGACATGAGTAGGCATACCGCGCTCGAGCCCATATAGTCTGGTCATGCTCCTGCCACGTATAGGTCCCACCCGATCGGCTGCGCGACAGACCGGACTCCGAAGAACAGTGATCGCCGCCTCGGCGGCGATCCTGCTGTTCGGCCCCACGGCAGCAGTAGCGACGGCGGAACCCGACCCGGCACCCAGCCTGCCCGCCGAATTGGTGGCAGCGGTAGCCCGCGATCTGAAGATCTCGCCCGACGAGTACCTGCACCGTGCGGATCTGGCGCAGCAGGTAGGCGCCTTCGCCACCACCGCGCAGCGGCAGTACCCGACCGTGTTCGCCGGCTCCTGGCTCAACGACGCGGGCAAGGCAGTCGTGGCGCTGGCCCAGGGTCCCGGCGCGGACGAGGCGAGGAAGGCCGCGGAATCGGCCGGCTTCGAAGTGCGCAACGTGGCCAAGAGCGAGGCCGCCCTGCGTGGCGAGAAGACCGCGTTCGAGCGGTGGCTGGATGGCCAGCCCGACGCGGTGCGGTCGATGGTGCGTGGTGCGGTGATCGACACCGTCAACAACTCCATCGCGGTGCGGGTCGACCAGGCCGGCTTGCCGATGCCGAACTTCATCGACCCAGCACGGGTCATCGTGATGACCCCGCCGGTCGCCGGCGAGGAAGGCGCCCTGCAGGCCAGCGACATCGCTGGTGAGGCCCGCGGCGCCCTCGCGGGCGGCGACGGCTTCGCCTCGGTCGCCGGACGCAGTTCGCTGCGCTGCTCGCTCGGCTTCAACGGCACCGACCGCAACGGCAACGCGGTGAACATCACCGCGGGGCACTGCAACCCGGATATCTCGTCGGCGGGCGGCGGCAACGCGGCAGGCGTTTATGAATTGAACGGCGACCGGCTCGGCGCGCAACTGGGCGTGTTCCAGAAGTCCGTGCTCGGCGAGCAGGACTACTCGATCGTGCGGATCAGCGACCAGGCCAAGGATCGCTTCGCCAACAACGGCGTGCGCGCGCCCGGCGCGGCCCCGATCGCTGTCGACGGCGTGGCGACCCCGGTCGTCGGCGCTCCGGTCTGCAAGTCCGGTGCACGAACGGGCTTCAGCTGCGGCGTGGTGAACGCGGTCGACCAGACCGTGCAGGTCGGCGAGCGGGAACTCACCCAGAGTTTCTCCGCCAACATCTGCGCGCTGCCCGGTGACAGCGGCGGCCCGATCGTGACCGGCCGACTGGCGCTCGGTATCTCCAGCGCCTCGTCGGTGGCCGACTACCCGATCTGCGAGATACCGAACCTGATCGGCGCGCTCACCGGAAACGTGCCGCAGTTGTTCGCGCAGCCGGTGCACGTGGTGCTCTCCGACAACCCTGGACTGCGCGTCCGCACCAACTGACCAGAGGACCCGAGAAGGCCGACAGCATCGCGCTGTCGGCCTTCTCGCCGTCTATGCCCCCTTTTCACTGCCCTTGCGTAGCCCCTGGTGGGTGGAACGCGGCGTGTGACGTCGCGTTGTTACGGCATGCTGACGGCATGTGTTTGGTGTTGATCGGCTGGCGTGCGCATCCGGATTACCGGCTGATCGTGGCGGCTAACCGCGACGAGCTCTACACCCGGCCGACGGAGCCCATGCGCTGGTGGTCGGAGGTTCCCGGGTTGCTCGCCGGGCGCGACATCGGAGCCGAGCGCCGGGCCGAGGGCGATCCTCCCGGCACTTGGCTCGGCCTCACCACCCGATCGCCTGGCCGCAATCGCTTCGCCGCGCTGACGAACGCGCGGACCCCGAATGACGAGCGCGCCGACACCCGTTCCCGTGGGGCGCTGGTGATGGACTTCCTGCGCAGTGTCTCCGACCGCCCTCCGGCCGGTACCTCTGTGGGCCCGAAGCAGTACGTGCTCGACATCGCGGCCGCGCCCGACCACTACAACGGATACAACCTAGTGGTCTCCGACCTGGCGACGCTGTGGTGGCATTCCAACCGCGCCACCGCGTCCAGGGAGCTCGCGCCCGGCTTCCACGGACTCGCCAACGGCACTTTCGTCAGCTCCGCGAGTCTGATCGGAGACCAGGAGCCGACCGGGCCGCAGCCCGTCTGGCCCAAAGTGCGCGCGGGGTTGACCGAGTTACGACGGCTCACACGGTCCCATCCCGATGCGGTGGAGCGGTATTTCGCGGTACTCGCCGACCGCACCGAGGCACCGGACGACCGGCTGCCGCACACCGGAGTTCCCCATGAGGTGGAGCGAACGCTGTCAGCCGGGTTCATTGGGCACACCCTGCACGGCACCAGGGCCAGCACGGTTCTGCTCGTGCGGGAGAACGGGACGTTCTCGATGGCCGAACGCTCGTTCGGCAGGTTCGGCCGCGAGATCGGTGAGGTGTCCTTCCACGGCACACTCGAGCTGCCCGCATAATTCGACCTACCCGGATAACGGCACGCGGCCCGCTCTTCGAGAAGAGCGGGCCGCGTGCTGATCGAACAAGAACGTTCGAGCGACTTACTTCGGCGCGACCGGCGTCGAGTAGTTCGCTTCCGACCACTTCGTGGTGCCGTCTGGCGCCTGCAGGGTGTTGATCAGGTCCATACCCGCGATAGCCAGCGCGGGACCGCCGACGGCCACGGTGCCGAGGATGCCACCGATACCCGCACCGGCGATGGCGGCGGGGATGCAGCCGACACCGAGCAACGGCAGGCCGAGGATGCAGCCGATCACACCGCCCGCGATGACACCGATGGCGGTGCCGAGGAAGCCGCCGACGGCGGTGGCGATACCGAACTGGCTGGCGAACTCGTTCTGCGCACGCTGGTTCTCGACCGGCGAGGCGATCGGCTGCGCGACGACGTTGACGGTGTTGACCGGCTTGTCCTTGGGGACTGCCACACTCTGGTCAGGGGTCAGTTCGAGCACCGTGTCGTCGTCCTTGACAACCGGCTTGACCGGGACGAGGGTCTCGGCGACCTTGAACGCGATCGGGAGGGACAGCACCGTGTTGCCCTGCCCGTCCTTGATCTTGTAGACGTCGTTCTCCTGGACGTCCTCGGAGGACTTCGCGAGTTCGAACGTGCCGCCCTTCAGGGTCGTCACGACGGTCTTGTCCACCAGCTTGACCGAATACCGGATGGCCTGATCAGCTGTAGGCGCCGGCTCGTCGGCATGTGCGGTGCCCAGACCGATGGTCATCGCGCCGATGACCATCGCGGCGGCCGCGGTTGTTCTGCGGAGTTTCATTAAGTTTCCAATCCATCATCAGGTCGTCGTCTACCAGCGGGTTCACCTACGCGAGAGCTCTTTTCCATCAAATCCGGGTGGTCGGCTCCAGATCCTCCCCGAGCGGTATGCAAACAGGCACGGCAGACAGAACGTCGTGAGCCTAATAGAAGGCTGCGTTTTAAGCGAGATCCCTTATCAGACATGAGGACCGAGCTGGTGTGTGCCAATTGTCAGCTATCTCTCAGCTTGTCGGGTATCCCGCGGCGTTTACGGTGCCCATTGCGCGAGCGAACGTCGCGATCGAGCTCCATCGAATGTGACATTAATCACGAGTAAATTACGGGTCGAGCCCCAGCATGTGGGGTTATTGCCCGAATGTCGAACCTACGATGGACGGTAGTTGTTACCGACGAGTAACTTACTGCAAGTTAGGATACGAGCCATCCGGGGCGGCGCCAGAACCGTCCCGCCTCGTGTTGCCTTCTAAAGAAAGGTCGCGACATGAATGCCCTGACAGTGACGCTGGGCACGATTGGGGCGACGCTCAGCCTCCTGTGTTGGGCGTCGTTCATCGGCGGCGTCCGGAACATCGTGCGCGCCATCATGGTCGGACAGCCGGCGCCGGACCGCTGGCGGCCGTTCCTCCCGCGCTTCAAGCAGATGATCGTGGAGTTCCTCGCGCACACCCGGATGAACAAATTCCGCACCGTCGGCTGGGCGCACTGGCTCGTGATGATCGGTTTCATCGGCGGCGCCATGATGTGGTTCGAGGCATACGGGCAGACATTCGATCCGGCATTCCACTGGCCGATCATCGGCAACTCGGCGATCTACCACCTATGGGACGAGATCCTCGGCATCGGCACGGTAGTCGGTATCACCACGCTGATGGTGCTACGTCAGCTGAATCACCCGCGACTGCCCGAGCGACTGTCTCGATTCAGCGGCTCGCAGTTCGGCCCCGCCTACGTGATCGAGGCCATCGTACTGATCGAGGGTCTCGGCATGATCTTCGTCAAAGCGGGCAAGATCGCGGCCTACGGCCACTCCGACGCGGCCACCGACTTCTTCACCATGCGGTTGGCCGAGTTACTGCCGGCTAGCCCGACCCTCGTGGGGCTGTTCGCGTTCATCAAGTTGATGTCCGGCATGTTGTTCCTGTATCTGGTCGGCCGCAAGGTCACCTGGGGTGTGGCGTGGCACCGGTTCTCGGCGTTCCCGAACATCTACTTCAAGCGCGAGGCCGACGGCGACGTCGCGCTCGGCGCGGCCAAGCCGATGATGTCGCAGGGCAAGCCGGTCGACATGGAGACCGCCGATCCGGACACCGACACCTTCGGCGCGGGCCGGATCGAGGACTTCTCCTGGAAGGGCTGGCTGGACTTCACCACCTGCACCGAGTGCGGGCGCTGCCAGTCGCAGTGTCCGGCCTGGAACACCGGTAAACCGCTGTCACCCAAGTTGCTGATCATGTCACTGCGTGATCATGGCTACGCCAAAGCGCCGTATCTGCTGGCCGGCGGCCGCAAAGACATGGGCGGCGACGAGATCGGATTGGTCGACGCGGAGAGCAATCCGAACGAAACCGCGCTGGCCAAAATTTCCGAGGCCGCGAAGGCCGAGGCCGAGCGTCCGCTGGTCGGCGGCGAGGACGTACACGGCATCGTCGATCCAGAAGTGCTGTGGAGCTGCACCACCTGTGGCGCGTGCGTCGAGCAATGCCCGGTGGACATCGAGCACGTCGACCACATCATCGACATGCGCCGCTACCAGGTGTTGATCGAGTCGGAGTTCCCATCCGAACTCGCGGGTCTGTTCAAGAACCTGGAGAACAAGGGCAACCCGTGGGGTCAGAACGCCAAGGACCGGCTGAACTGGATCAACGAACTCGACTTCCAGATCCCGGTTTTCGGGCGGGATGCCGACAGTTTCGACGGCTACGACTACCTGTTCTGGGTTGGCTGCGCGGGTGCTTATGAGGACCGTGCGAAGAAGACCACCAAGGCGGTCGCCGAACTGCTCGCCACCGCGGGGGTGAAGTTCATGGTGCTCGGCGCCGAGGAGACCTGCACCGGCGACTCCGCGCGCCGTGCCGGCAACGAGTTCCTGTTCCAGCAGTTGGCGCAGCAGAACATCGCCCTATTCGACTCGGTGTTCCAGGGGATCGAGGACCGCAAGAAAAAGATCGTCGTCACCTGTGCGCACTGCTTCAACGCGCTCAACAACGAGTATCCGCAGGTAGGCGGTAACTACGAGGTCGTGCACCACACCCAGCTACTCAACCGGCTCGTGCGCCAGAAGCAGCTGATTCCGGTGGCCTCCGTGTCGCAGAACGTCACCTACCACGACCCGTGCTATCTGGGCAGACACAACAAGGTCTACAACGCACCGCGTGAGCTGATGGCCGCGTCCGGCTCGAACCTGGTCGAGATGCCGCGGCACGCGGAACGGTCCATGTGCTGCGGCGCCGGTGGTGCGCGCATGTGGATGGAAGAGCAACTCGGTAAGCGCATCAACATCGACCGGGTGGACGAGGGATTGAGCACCCTCGCCGGGTCCGCGGCCCCCTCCGCGGACGGCGCCGCAGGGAAGATCGCGACCGGCTGCCCGTTCTGCCGCGTCATGCTCACCGACGGCGTCACCGCACGGCAGGAGAAAGGTGAGGGTGCGGGCGTCGAGGTCGTCGACGTCGCCCAACTGATGCTGGACGCCATCGAGCGCGTCGAGCCCGCCAGGCTGACCGACAATGTGACCGTTATCCAACAACCGAAGACCCCCGCATCGGAACCAAAGCCCAAGCCGGAACCCGCCCCGGTCGCGGAAACGCCCGCACCTGCCGGAAAGGCTCCGGTCGGCGGCGGTCTGGCGATGAAAGGCCCCGCCAAGGCCCCCGGTGGACTCGGCATGAAGGGCGCCGCCAAAGCACCCGGCGCCAAGACCCCCAACACCGAAACCGAGACCACCTCGGCACCCGCAGCGCCCGTCAAGGGCCTCGCCATGAAGGGCCCCGCCAAAGCACCTGGTGGACTCGGCATGAAGGCTGCGGCGAAGGCGCCCGGCGCCAAAGCTCCAGCGGCAGCCGCCGAGTCGGCCGAATCCGCGCCCACCACCGAGTCTCCTGCTGCCCCGCAGGTCAAAGGCCTGGGTATGAAGGGCGGCGCCAAAGCGCCCGGACTCGCCATGAAGGGCGCGGCCAAGGCGCCCGGCGCGAAGGCTCCGACTGCCGCCGCACCAGCCGACACGACAGCGACCGCGCAACAATCTGCCACCGAGACGACCACCGCTGCGACCGAGACCAAACCAACGGTGCCCGCCAAGGGGCTGGCCATGAAGTCCGGCTTCAAACGGCCCGGGCCGAAGACGCCCGGTGCCGCGCCCGCTGGTGCGACCCAACCGGCGGCGGCCGAACAGGATACGGCCGAGGTGGCGCCCGCGGCGGCACCGACCGAGCCGGAGCAGACCGCCAATGGCAACGGCACACCCCCGGTTGCGCCGCCTGCCGCCAAGCCGGGCGGCCTCGGCTTCAAGTCCGGCGCCAAAGCGCCCGGTCGAAAGAGTTGATCAGGGCGTAATAGCGATGCGAGCCCGGGTCCCCGAGGACCCGGGCTCTTTCGTTCCGTCGCCGCAGTGCACGCTGGCGCGAGATGAACTCCGGCGATGTCCTGCGCGAGACCATACGATGCTGCAACACATCGACACTGCCGACCGACCGGCCGACCGAACTGCTGCCGCCGTTCGACCTATTCGAGGGTGTCGGCCAGTACTGTGCGCATGCGCCCGACAGGCTCGACGCAGATTGCCGCGGTCGCGTCGTCGATGGTCGGCTCGATTGCCGCCCAGGCGTTGCCCCGCGCGCCGAGCAGCGCTGCGGCAAGTAGGCCTGCAAGCCGGTGACCGTGAGATCGCCGGCGACCCGGTCCTCGATGGTCCGCTACGAGTGCACCTCGACGGCGACCGCGGTCGCACCCGATGACGAGGTGCTGCCCGAACAGCGGTCGGCGCCGCATACCGTCGACTAACAATCCTCGAAGAATGCCTTCACATACCCCGCCGATTGATAGACGTAGTCGTATCCCCAGCGCAGGATCGAGAGGTGGGGTTCGGGATCGACGAAGAGAAGTTGCCCGTCCCAGCACTTCTCGAGGATGTACCGGGCGCGGGAGATATGCGGGGTGAAAGTGATGACGATGACACGCCGCCACCGGTTGGCGCGGGCGAAGCGGGCGAGTTCGCGGCCCTCGCCACGGGTGGTGTGCGGCGAAGGATCGAAACAGGTGACCTCGAAACTGTAGCCGCCATGGCAGATCCGATTCACCAGCGCGCTGCCCGCATACGGATCGGAGAACAGCACGCGCGGCGCGTACCCCGCGCGGGCCAGGCGGAGACCGAGTTGTTCGCGTCCGTCGTGCGCCCCGCCGAGGACGAGGATGGCATCGGCTGGGGCAGGCGCGTCGGTGTGCGGCCGCACATAGACCGGCCACAGCGCACCGACCGCGACGGCGACCACGAAGACGGCGCCCAGTAGCGGCCAGGCCCAGCGATGACGTCGCACCACGCCGATGGTAGCCAGGCTGCTGAATCGATCTGTCCAGTTCAGCGCCTTCGGATTGTCAGTGTCGCCGCATGTACATCTGCTGTTGCCCGGTCTCTTGCCTCGCTGATGCGGCGTGGCCATTGTCAGGGCTTACCAATCGATCATGCGATGCACAGTCTTCGGAACCGGGTATCTCGGGGCCACGCACGCGGCATGCATGGCCGAACTCGGGCATGACGTCATCGGGGTCGACGTGGACCCGGGCAAGGTCGCGAAGCTGTCCGACGGGGTGGCGCCGTTCTACGAACCCGGTTTGGAGAGCGTGCTGCGCCGCAACCTCGGTGCGGGCAGGTTGCGGTTCACCACCTCCTACGCCGAAGCGGCCGCCCACGCGGACGTCCACTTTCTCGGCGTGGGCACCCCGCAGAAGAAGGGCGAGTACGCCGCCGACCTGAAGTACGTGCACGCCGTGGTGGACACCCTGGCCCCGATGCTGGAACGGCCCGCGGTGATCATCGGCAAGTCGACGGTGCCGGTGGGCACGGCCGTCACGCTCGGCGCCCGCGCCCGCGCGTTGAGCACGACCGAGGTCGAAGTGGCGTGGAACCCGGAGTTCCTGCGCGAAGGCTTCGCTGTCAACGACACGCTGCGCCCGGACCGGCTGGTTCTCGGTGTCGATCGTGACCGCGACGCCGCCGGATGGATCGAGGAGTTGGTCCGCGAGGTCTACGCCGATCTGATCGCCGCCGAGGTCCCGTTCCTGCTGACCGATTTGGCTACGGCAGAACTGGTCAAGGTCTCCGCGAACGCATTTCTGGCGACCAAGATTTCGTTCATCAACGCAGTGTCGGAGGTCTGCGAGGCAAGCGGCGCGGATGTCACCATGCTGGCCGACGCACTCGGCTATGACGCGCGCATCGGCCGGCGATTCCTCAACGCGGGCCTGGGATTCGGCGGCGGCTGCCTGCCGAAAGACATCCGTGCGTTCATGGCTCGCTCCGGCGAACTCGGCGCCGACCACGCCGTAGCCTTCCTGCGCGAGGTGGACAACATCAACATGCGCCGTCGTACCAAGGTGGTGGATATGGCCGCTCGCGCCTGTGGCGGCTCGCTGCTCGGCGCCAACGTCGCGGTGCTCGGCGCCGCGTTCAAACCGGAATCCGACGACGTTCGTGACTCCCCCGCGTTGAACGTGGCGGGCATGATCCAGCTGCACGGCGCGGTCGTGACCGTCTATGACCCGAAGGCACTGGAGAATTCGCGCCGACTGTTTCCGACCCTGAACTACGCGACCTCGATCGCCGAGGCATGCGAACGCGCCGACGCGGTGCTCGTCCTCACCGAGTGGGACGAGTTCACCGCACTGCGTCCGACGGACCTGGATCGAGTAGTGCGGTCCCGCAGCATCATCGACGGCCGGAACTGTCTCGATCGTGCCACCTGGCGAGCCGGCGGATGGGTGTACTCGGGACTCGGCACACCGTAGAGTTGCGGAACGAGGCTAGGACTATCGGACAGACGACCAGTCCCGCCTCGAGCACCACCGATCGTCGACGGTAGGGTCCGTCCAGCGGGCCTCAGCCGACGGACGGCGCAGGCTCGCATGTCGTGAAGCGTGAACGAGATGGGCACCTGATGAGTTCGGTACTGGGAGTTTCGGTGGGGGCCGGCGCTGTCCGTATGGCGCGGCCACACGCCGGGAACCCCCACGGGCATGTCGCACCGCATTCATTCGACGTACAGACCATTCCGGTTGTCGAGCAGAGCGTGGAAGAACTGACGGCTGAAGCCATCGGGGTCGTCCTGGAGTCCACGCCGGGTATCGGCGCCACCGCGATCGCTTACCGCAGCGAACAGCACGCCCGCGCGATCCGCGCGGCAATGGCGCGCCAGCAGTTGACCAACTACGAACTCGTCCCGGAGATCGCCGCGGCACTGGAGTTCGCCCAGTCCACCGGCGATATTCGCGGCATCACGTCGCTGGTGGTCTATGACCTCGGCAGTTCGGGCCTCTCGGTGAGCGTGGTCGACACCCAGACCCGTGAGGTCCGCCATAGCGAACGCACCAGCGATATCAGTGGCGACTATCTCGATTCGCTGATCCGGGAGCAGCAGATCGCGTCGGGCCGGATCGCCCACCCGCCGAACGCCGCGGGCCTCGCCGAGCTGGACGCGCTGTGTCGGGAAGCCAAGGAGCAGCTGACCAGTAACACGGCAGTAGCACTGCCGAGCGAGCAGGGCTTGGTACTCCTGGCACAGGAGAACTTCGAGTCACTGATCATGCTGGCGATCGAGTCCTCGGCTCGGATGGCCCGCGACGTGATCGTGCGCTCGGACCGCCCCGTGCACGGGGTGCTCGCCATCGGCGGCTGCGCGCGGATCCCGCTGGTCGCCAAGGTTCTCGAACGGTGGATGGGCGTGCCGGTCGTCGTCCCGGACAGCCCCGAGACCGTGATGGCCCGCGGCGCGGCGCTCTTGGCCCGGCCGATCCGAACGGCCGCGCCCACCGCGAGTCAGCCCTCGAGCAACGACGAGCTTTCTCCCGCCTGGTTATCCGCACCGGCCGCGCGTGGCAAACGCGAGATCAGCGGCGCCGTGCTGACAGTCAGCTCGCTCGCGGTCATCGCCGCGATCGGCCTGGGGCTCGGTTATGGTCCGCAAGTGCTGGAACGCGATTCGCACAGTAGCGAGGGGTCGCCGCCGGCGTCCGCGACCACCGCGCCGCGCACCACCGTCATCGATCCACAGATCGCGGTCGCGCCGGGGACCACGACGGAATCGGCGCACGAGTCGGCGGCCGCACCCCCGCCGCAGAACCGGCGCCAGCCCACGAGCGAAGCGCCGCCGACACCCGGCCCCAATACGATTGTGGTGCCCGGTCTTCCTCCGATCGTGGTCCCCACGCTCCCGCCGGAAGTCTTCCCCTTCCCGCCGCCACCTCCGCACTGACACACTTCCCAGGTCGGTGCGGGTCCCATGCCGACTCCCCCGGGCACCCACACACTCAGACTCGTGCGTGCCGTGCCTGGCGGCGTGGTGGCGTGGGCTCCGCGCTGCCGAACGGACGCGCGAGTAGCACGGCGATGCCGGTGGTCAAGGGGACCGACAGCGCGAGCGCGATACCGCCGACCGCGGAGCGCGCGATCTCGATCGCCACCGCGTCACCGGTCAACACGTCACGAATGGACCGTCCCGCCACACTGAACAACAACAACAGCGGCAGTGCCCCACCGGCGTAAGCGAGCACCAGGGTGTACACGGTGCTGGCGATATGGTCGCGCCCCACTCGCATGGCGGCGGCGAAAACTTCACGCCGCGAGGCCGCCTTGTCCAGGGCGGCCAACTCGAACGCGGCCGACGCCTGGGTGATCGTGACGTCGTTGAGCACACCGAGCGACCCGATAATGAAACCGGCCAGCAGCAGTCCGGTGATGCTGACATGCTGGATGTAGGTCGCGACATTGGTGTTCTGCTCTTCCGAGAGCCCGGTCAGGTGAGTCAGCTCGATCGCGAGCCAGGACAGTCCGGCCGCGAGAACCATCGACGTCAACGTACCGAGCAGCGCCGAACTGGTTCGTAGGTTCACCCCGTGCGCCATATACAGCACCGCGTACAGGATCAACGCACCAGCGACCAGCGCGACCGGGATCGCGGGTTTGCTGTCCAGCAGGGCCGGCAGCATGAACAGCACCAGTACCGCGAACGCGAATACCAGACCGAGCAGCGCGCGCAGACCACGCCAGCGCGCCACCACGATGATCACGACCACGAACGCCACCACGATCAGCGTCAGCGGCAGCCCGCGCGCGTAGTCCTCGAAAGAGTACAGCGGCGTCCCGGTCGGATCGGCCTGCCGAACCAGCCGGATTCGGTCACCCGCACGCAGATCGGGTTGTCCTGGGCCCGGTGCGATTTCGAAGAGTGTGTGGTTGCCCTTGTGCGGCCCGGAATCGATGGTGATCAAGCTGCGCTGACAGGTGTAGGCGTTACTGCGCGGCGGCTCCGGCTTGCCGGCGAACACTTTGCCGAGCGACGTGCTGCCGCACGGACCGACGTCCTGCATGATCACGGTGCCCGCCTCGGTCTGCACCGCACCCCCGCCCGCGTTCTGCATGGGCAAGGGGATGTCCACGTGCTGTTTGCTCGGCCACAGCAGGACAGCGCCGAGCACGACGAGGATGCCGATTGCGGTGAGTAGCCCGATGACCACGCGAGCCGCGGTCGCTCCAATCGCGATCGGTTCCGAGTGATCGTGGTGATGGTGGTGGTCGCTCACCGCGCTCCTACTTGTCAGAGGTGTCTGCCCGGAGCGAGCTTAAAGGATTTCATTTTCAAGATTGGTGTGGCGCCGCGACTATCCGCCGAAGTCGCACAACAGGGATTCGGGAGGGGGCGGCGGAGAGCAGGGGGATGTCTCCGCCGCCCGCGGGCTGGCGGCCCAGGGGGGTAGGCGGCCGAACCCGAGGCCGGATGCGCCCAGGGGGGTAGGCCATCCGGCAGGCACCGAAGTGCCGAGGACTACTGTACACAAAAGTACTTCTTTTGCGCTAGTTGGTCTCCAAACTTGGCCCATATCCATACATGGAGTTTGTTTTAGACCCGGAAGCGGGCGATTCTCTCGCTCACGACCGATTACTCGCTACTGCCGATAGCTGGACAGGAAGTTGCCGAAGCGCTCGATCGCGACCGCCAGATCCCGCGCCCAGGGCAGCGTCACGATCCGCAGATGATCATGGTTCGGCCAGTTGAAGCCGGTGCCCTGCACCATCAGGATCTTCTCCTGCAGCAGCAGATCAAGGATGAGTTTCGAGTCGTCGTAGATCTCGTGCACGTTCGGATCCAGCCGGGGGAAAGCGTAGAGCGCGCCCTTCGGCTTCACACAGGACACTCCGGGGATCATATTCAGCCGCTCCCAGGCGACATCCCGCTGTTCGAGCAGTCGGCCACCGGGCAGGATCAGATCCTCGATGCTTTGATATCCGCCGAGTGCCACTTGAATCGCGTGCTGCGCGGGAACATTCGGGCATAATCTGGACGAGGCGAGCAGGTCGATCCCCTCCAGGAAACCGGCGGCACGCTCCTTCGGGCCGGTGATCGCCAGCCAACCCGACCGGTACCCGGCGACCCGGTAGGCCTTGGACAGCCCGTTGAAGGTGAGACACAACAGGTCGGGCGCGACTGTCGCCAGCGAGATGTGCTTGGCGTCGTCGTAGAGGATCTTGTCGTAGATCTCGTCGGCGAGCAGCAACAACTGATGCTTGCGCGCGACGTCGGCCAACTGCTGTAGCACCTCGGCGGAGTACACCGCACCGGTCGGGTTGTTTGGGTTGATCACCAGCAGGGCCTTGGTTTTCTCGGTGATCTTCGATTCGATATCGGCGATATCCGGCTGCCAGCCGTTGGCTTCGTCACACAGGTAATGCACCGGGGTACCACCCGCGAGACTGGTCATAGCGGTCCACAGCGGATAGTCCGGCGCCGGCAGCAAGACCTCGTCGCCGTTGTCCAGTAGTGCCTGCATGGTGATGGTGATCAGTTCGGAGACCCCATTGCCGAGGTAGACGTCGTCCACATCGAGTTCGGGGAAACCCGGCACCAATTCGTAGCGGGTCACGATCGCGCGGCGGGCCGACAGAATGCCCTGCGATTCGGAGTAGCCCTGGGCGTACGGGAGCGCGGCGATGATGTCGCGCATGATCACATCCGGCGCCTCGAAGCCGAACGGAGCCGGGTTGCCGATATTGAGCTTGAGGATGCGGTGCCCTTCGGCCTCCAGCCGTGCCGCCTGCGCGTGTACCGGTCCACGGATCTCGTAGACGACATTCTGCAGCTTTGTGGACTGCTCCAGAACGCGCGGCGGGCGGTGCGGTAAATGACTCGGGCTCACCCGTCCCATCGTGCCATCCGTCGCAAATGGATAAATGCCGATCCGAGGTCCGATCAGCCGTCTTCGGCGGCGTCGCCGCGCGCGATGTGACGAGTCACTCACCAAGCCGGTCGGCCGGCGGGATCCCCTTCGCCGCGGTGGAGCCGCAGAACTCCTCGATCCGTTCGTCGAGGAACCGCGCTTCCAGCGCGTCACGGAAGGCCGGCGTGGCGATGCGCCTGCGCACGCCGGTCAGCCGCTCTTCGAGTTGCGCAATGCGCTTGTCCTCGTCGAGCCCGAGCACCGGATGCAGTGCCTCGGCCGCGCCGTCCAGGCTGCCGTTGATCAGGTGGGCGGCGGCGCAGTCCACCCGAGCCAGCGACTCGGCGCCGTAGGAGCGCTGCTCGGATGGCCCCTTCGAATACAACTCGATCGCCCGCTGGGTGGCGGCGAGTGCGGGCTCGGCCTGGCCGAGATGGATGTAGGTCGCGCCCGCGTAGTACTGAGCTTTGGCATCGTTGAACCCGAAAACGCCACCCACCTGGTCGTGCAGGGTGTCGGTCGTGGCGACCCCGAGTGCGTCATCGGCGGCCCGGATACACCGGTCGGTATCGGCGGGGCTGCCCAGCGCGGACCAGATCCGTGCCTCGATATTGAGCAGCCGCACCTTCGCCGTCGCGGATTCGGCGAACTCCTGCCCGCTCTGCGCGAGCAGAACTGCCCGGCGCGGCCGCTGCGACCAGTACTCGATCAGAGCGTGCATGCCGCGGGTCCAGGCCCGAAGGCCGTTGTGCCCGCACAGTTCCGCGTAAGCCCAGGCCGCCCTGACCTGCTCACCCGCCGCGTCGTAATAGCCCAGATCGGTACTCGCGTTCGCGAGCAAGCCCGAGAGGGTGCCCGCGAGTAGATACAGATGGCAGGTATCGGCGGGCCGCTGCTGCCCCTCCAGCAGCCGGTACACCCGGCGCCGCACCCGCAGCATCTCCACCATCATCGGCACCGGCGAGATGTGCACATAGTCGTTCGCGATCCGCGCGACATCGGCGTCGAGTTGTTCCAGCGTCGTCGCACCCACATTGGTGCCCTCGGCTTTGCCGACATGTTCGCTGGCCTCGTGAGCAGCCGCCATGATCAGATCCCTCTCCGAAATCGCCGCCAACGCAGCACCTCTCATCGCACCCGTGTCAATGAGAGCCAAAAGGTCCGCGTCGCTCGAATAGTGGATGCGCACCGAGGCGTCGGCTTGCGCAGCGAATCCCGCCGGGACCGGTCGATCGACCACCGGCTCATCGATCATTGCCGCGAAGCGCGCCCGCACCACTTCGTCGGACCTGGCCAGTGAGGTATCCAGCGCGGCTTGGTTGATCGGTCGTGGATGGACCCGGACGCCCCCGGCCTCCCATTTGGACACCAGCCGTTCGTGCACACCCAAGTGCGCCGCGAACTCCCTGATGCTCATCCGCTTGGCATCGCGAAGGGCACGGGCCTCTTTTCCTGACCATTGCCTGACCACGATGTCATCCCTTCCGCACGAGCAACTCATCTCAGGGTACGAGGGGTTTGTGAGCAGAGCCACAGGCGAATTGGGTGTCCTCAGCAGAGGCAGCGGAAAGGCAGCGGAAGGCGGGCGTGCGGGCAATACCGAATCGCCGGGACGGACCGCGACACTCGAAAGACGGGAGGCAAGGAGTTCGCAGTGAATGTGGAGAAACTCAGGACCGTGGACGAATGGGTGGCGTTCTACCGACACGAGTTCGGGTTACCGGTCACCGAGCGTGGCGGCTTCGCCATGCTGCCGGTCACCAACCGCGTCTGCGTTGTCCACCTGCCGACTGCGCGCGCGGAAAAGGTCGAGGCCGCTCTGGCACAACAGGGTACGAGGGGTCCCATGTTGGCCAGGCAGATCAGGTGGAGCTTCCTTGCCGAACCGGACAGCAGACCGGGACCGCAGGTACTGGAAGTGCTCAACCGTTTGGATATCGGCCTACCCGCGATCGGCAGTGCCGTGATGTTGCCGACCGGTCTCAGCCGTTGGACCCGGGAAGGGTGCTTCTGGGTCAACCCGCCGAGCCGGGGCGACACGCTCCCACCGCTTTCCGTCGTTCTCACCACGGCGCTGGCGGTAGGAGCGGGCCGCGGGGACTGATCACCTCCGCGATCAGTTCCCGCTGCCGCCCGGGCCGGGTCCGCCCCGCTTCACATGTCGACGAGGCGGATTCGGTTCGGTGCCGTTATGCAGTCGGAGCGCAGCACTTTCCTCGGCGAGGGTAGTACTCAGCGCGATTCGGCGGCGTCGATCGCGGTGGAGGGAAGCGGGAAGTTGAGGTAGGACCGCGACGGGGTCGGTCCGCGCTGGCCCTGATACTTCGAGCCTGCCACCGCACTGCCATACGGGTGTTCGGCCGGGCTGCTCAACTTGATCAGGCAGAGTTGGCCGATTTTCATCCCGGGCCAGAGGGTGATCGGCAGATTCGCCACGTTGGACAACTCCAGCGTGATGTGACCGCTGAAGCCGGGATCGATGAAGCCCGCGGTCGAGTGGGTGAGCAGACCTAGCCTGCCCAAACTCGACTTTCCTTCCAGCCGACCGGCCAGATCGCCCGGCAGCGTGCATACCTCGAGCGTGGAGCCGAGCACGAACTCGCCAGGGTGCAGCACGAACGGCTCCCCCTCGGCGGGCTCGACCAGGCTGGTCAGCTCGTCCTGCCGCTGCGCAGGGTCGATGTGGGTGTAGCGGGTGTTGTTGAACACCCGGAACATCCGATCCAGTCGCACATCGATACTCGACGGCTGGATCAGGTTTTCCAGGAGCGGCTCGATGCCGAGACGCCCAGCGGCGATCTCCGCACGGATGTCGCGATCGGAAAGCAGCACGCCGACGAGCGTAGCCCGGCCCCGACCGTGCTGCGTTACCGGCCACATCGCCTGCCCGCCCGTGTGGTGGGGTTGCAGACGTAGTCGTGTGGGATCGCTTGCCCGAACACGTCCAGTTCGGGATTGCGGTCCGACACCGGGACTGCACCGCGATTCCGATTTCGTCGCCGACTATCGCGCACCCATTCCACCGGCGAACCTCACTGATCAACCCGCCGGCAGACCCTCGGCCCACCGCCATCGTCCGGAATGGGACCGTGGAGAGGTGACGTCACATCGGGTTCGGACCACGATCGGAGTGTTCACCGCGCTGCTCATGGTGTTCACCATCGGCCTCACGGTCCGCGTACTCCGTGACAACGGCCGCATCGGGATCGACCGTGACATCTCGGACTGGGTCGTCGCGCACCGCAACGGGGCACTGTCGCCCACCGCGGTAGCAGTCAGCGCGCTCGGCGGCGGCCTCGCCATGACGGTGCTCGCCACGCTGGTGTGCCTCGGCTTGTCCGTGGGCCGGCGCTGGAACCAAGCGGCGCTTGTCGCCGTCGCCGGGCTCGGGTCCACGCTGTTGGTTCGCGGCGGCAAGAAACTGATCGACCGAGACCGCCCGCCCGTCGAGGATCACCTCGTGTCCGTGACAAACCAGGCCTATCCGTCCGGGCACAGCCTCGGCTCGTTCGTCGTCGTCGGCATTGTCGCCGCGGTCCTGATCCCGCGCCTTCGTCGCCCCGCCCTGCGTGCCCTCGCCGCGACACTCGCCACGATTTTCGTTGCCGCAGTCGGACTTTCCCGCATCTACCTGGGCGTTCACTGGACCACCGACGTTCTCGCTGGCTGGTGCATCGGCGCACTCTGGTTGATCTTCTGTCTGACCGTCTATCGGCACCTCCCCCAGCCGCCGGCGGAAAATCGTCGCCCCGGCGCGACCACGGAGTAGCGATTCGGGTCACATACCCCACCTGATGTGACCCACTCGCAGTCGGTCGCCGCAGTTCCCTCAGGCCACGGTCGCGGTGTCGTGTTCCATCACTTCGCTCGCCGCCCGCTCACCGGAGCGGATGGCTCCGTCGACCCAGCCACACATGACAGCGGAACTCTCGGTCCCGGCCCAGTGAATCCGGCCGCAAGGTTCGCGCAGGGCACGACCGAACTGGGTGAGCACACCGGTCGGTGCGTGACTGAGCATCCCCCCACCGGAATAGCGCTCGACGCTCCAGTTCTGCTCGATGTAATCGACCGGCGAGCGGGCCTTGTCGCCGAACCGCTCGACGAGTTCACCGAGTATGAGTTTCCGCCGCTCGCCCTCCTCGAGTTGTCCGATCTGCCGCGCGATGGGCCCCTCGGTAATGACACACATGACCCCGGGCCTGACGCTGTTCGTGCCGGCATCGATGGTGATGGTCGCCGGAGATCCCGGAGCGGCCGACTGTCCCGACAGCCCATCGTCGCGCCAGAACGGCTCGTCGTACAGCACGGCGATCTTGAAGATCGAGCCGCTCGGCATCCGCTGATGCAGGAACGACCGATCGACCGGCAGCATCGGCTCGTACCGGATCTGTCCTGCGATCGCCAGGGGAACGGCCACGATCGCCCGACGTGCGCGCACCGTCAATTCGTCCGACCGGACCGTCACCCCGTCGGCGTCCTGTTGGATGTCCCGAACGGGCTGCGACAGGTGGATCGAGTCGCCGATCTCGGTTGCCATCGGCCGGTAGATGGCCCCCATGCCCCCGACCGGCCGAGCATCCTGGGCGCCATCCTTGACTCCCAGCACGAAGCCCGGCCCACCCCCCGACGCCATCTGGTACAGAACGAAGAGCATCGACACCTCCGAGGCCGCCGAGGTGTAGCACCCGGCGATCGCGGTACCGAGCAGCTCATGGGCGGGTTTGGACGCGATGTTGCTGTGCAGCCACTGCGCCAGGCTGACCCGATCCCATTTCTCGGCCTCTTTCGCTTCCCACGGGGCGTCGAGCGGAATCGCCTTGCACATATGTCCTAGCTCGAGCATGGCCGCACCGAGATTCATCGCAGCCCAGGGACTCATCGTCCACGGGATTGTCCCCGAGTAGCGGTACTGCTTACCGTCGACCAGCATCATGGCCGCGCCGTCGACGTGCTGCTGATAGCTCGGCACTCCGAACTCGTCCATCAAGGCATAGATCCGGTCCTGCCCCGGCCCTATCCAGGCACCACCGCGATCGATCCATGTCCCGTCCGCGCGCACCTCGGTGAACGTTCGCCCGCCGACTCGGTCGCGCGCCTCCAGCAACACCACCGATCGACCCGCTTGTTTCAGCCGCAAAGCGGCAGTGAGCCCCGCGAATCCCGCACCAACAACACAATATTCGACGTCTGCCATGGCGAGCCGCCCTCGTGTTGAAGTTCTGCGCCAAGCCGCCGTGCAGCCGGGCGCTCTGGTTTCCACACCCTCGAGACAAACGGGCGCAGAATCGTCTTCGAACAGGCCTAGCCGTCGAAGAGCAAGTTTATAGCAAACCCGGGATCCGCCTCGGGCAGATTCGCCCCGTTCGCCGCGGAACAGACACCGCGGCCTGGTCACACCAAAAAAATCGGCACCCTGATGAACCCCTGATGGATCAGCTCGCGTACTGCAGCGAGCCGTGCGTCGACTCCGTGCCGTCGCACGAGAATGCGCGTAGCTCCGGGCCGGCCGCCAACGCGTCGGACTATCGAGGCAGAGAGTTGACCGGCGTGGCGGCTGGTCTGATAGAGTCGCGGACGCGTCTAGATGCAGGCCGATGTAGTTCAATGGCAGAACTTCTGCTTCCCAAGCAGACAGCGCGGGTTCGATTCCCGTCATCGGCTCCACCACGGAAACAGGCCCCAACCAGCGTTTATCTGGTTGGGGCCTATTTTTGTTCTGTGCGTCAGCCAGCCTGAATGTCACGAGTTGTCACAACCTCGCCCAAAGTCTTCGCAGCCTCTCGAAGCGCCTCCACCTGGGAGTGGGTATAGATCTTCGCCGTAATGCTTGCGTCAGCATGACCCAGCCACGCAGCGATCACCGCGAGCGGCACCTTGCGCAGGTGCATCGTGGTCCCGCAGGTGTGGCGGGCATCGTGTAGTCGGATGTGCCGTACGCCAGCCCTTCTGAGCGCCTCCGACCATCGGCGAGTCAACGTGTCCGGGTGATACGGAGTGCCGTCTTCCTTGCACACGACGTAGTCACCGTCCTGGTACGCATTGCCGAATTGGAGTTTGTCCGCAGCCTGCCGGCGTCGTGCCTTTCGGAGCACTTCCACCATCTCGTCATCCATCGGAAGTGTCCGAACGGAAGCTTCGGTTTTGGGGTCGTCCTCCACAGCCTTGCCGCCGGCCGACGCGCGACCGATATGCACCACGAGTGTCTTTTGCGCGAAATCGACGCCACTCCACCGCAATCCGCCTATCTCGCCGCGCCGCAACCCGCATAGCGCCAGAAACCAGGCGTGCCCGTCCCGATCTCTTTCCAAGCTGGACAGGAGCTGTGACACTTCGGCCGGGGTATACGTCAGCGGCTTGCGCTTCTTGCCCGTCTTCGGCTTTATCGCGCGAGCTACGTTATGTGACAACATCTTTCGCTCAATCGCTAGTCAAGGCGCACCGGCGGCGCTACGCCGCCGCCGCGCTACGACGCGCAGCGCGGCTCCCTGAACAGCGGTCGCCGCAGCGCGTCGAGCTCGTCGGCAGCGCGATCGCCGCCGGCGCGCATTTGGTCTAGTTTTGCGTGCTCTGGCATCCGCTTCGGCGACGTGGCAGCACGCGGACTGTTCGACTCTGGCCGCTTTTCGTTTCACCGAACAGTGCTGGGCACGACGCCAGCCGTCCCCGACTTGCTCTTCCGCAACCCACCACGCGGTCGGCCAGCATCAGAGGTGGGGCCTGGCTCATGTCACCTTCAACACGACCTTCCCAGCTCAGGCACGGCGGGGCTGAGGAAGCGGTTCGCTCTCGCTACATGCCGTCAACCAATGTTCCAGGCGCGCTTGCATCTCGATCTGGGACAACACATACGGATTGGACCCGCCGTGAGACACGATGTTCGGCGCTGCCGGATTGGCGGTCATATCCAGCCCGTGCAGGTACTGCAACCCGCTCATGACCATCACATCGCGCGGCCCGTCGGCATCAGCGTCTTCGACCCAACGCGCCGCCCAATCGTGAACGGTCTCGCGGGTTAACTCACCGGCAATAACTCTCCGCCACGTCTTCTCGATTGCGGACCGTCTCGGCCATTCATCCTCACCGACTTCCATGCAGTCGATTATGGCCCCAGCGAAATGCAGCCGACGGTCCGATCCATGTCCGACAGAACGAGAGGCGCCATCGCAGCTCCGAGTCCGGGCCTCTATCGACCACGCAACCGGCTGACCTGCACAGATGAATTGCTGAACGAAACCCAACGACCCGTGCGCGAAGCCTAGCTGGTTGCGCAACCCCCTGCCTCCTCCTGCCCCGATTGTCTGACCTCACTCGGCCGAATCAAGGGGAAGATCGCCCTTGACACGACCTCCCTCAGTTCAGGATGGCATGTATGAGGAAGCAGGGGGAAGAGCAGTCTCCAGACATGCAGAAGCGGCGTATAGGCGTCTATCCGCGAAATGCGTGCAACCAACGTGCAATACGTACCGGAGATCAGCGGTCAAATCGGGAGATTTTACGATGATCCGGCCGGTTCCCGAATATCGGTGCATGACCCCTGACCAGGGCATGAACATACGAGTATTTGTCGGGGTGACAGGATTTGAACCTGCGGCCCTCCGCTCCCAAAGCGGACGCAATGGTACCAGTCGGATGTTGAAGAATGACCCCGTGAAGTGACTACGCGATGGTGCGGAAATGAGCCGACTGGGTCCATCCGCCTCTAGAGCACCTCGATGGTCAGGCCGGAGTTCCTTCCGGCTTGACCTCTAGTTTTTCGACCGCCGCGATGATCTCAAGCACTGTCTGGTACCGCTGTGTCGGGTCTGAATGAGAGCACTTCTGGATGATCTCGCCGAGCGAATCAGAGCCTGGTAGGAGTTGTCGGACGCCTTTGAAGATGTACGACAAGATAAATCCGACCACGTAGATGTCGTTAACTGGCGCAAACTCTTTAAAGGTATCAAGTGCGGGATCCACAATCGTGCCCCGGATCTCGCTCTCCGCTTTCGTGAAGTCGGAATTACTTGGCTTCGCCAGTCCGAAATCTGAGAGCTTGACCGTTACCGCCCGGCTGGAATACTCGTGAAGCAGGACATTCTTCATGCTCAGGTCCCGATGGCAGATACCATACCTGTGTAGGTAGTTCAGTCCGAAGAGGAACTGGAGTGCGACCCTTCGACGGAAGTCGAAGTTGAGGTTGGGCTGGTTATTTCGCCGCTTGATGTACTGCTCAAGCGTGCTTTCGCAGAACTCCATTGTGTAGGAGTTCTCCTTCTCGTTGTACCGGTAGACCTTGAGGATGTACGGGAAATCGAGACCCTTCATGATTTTGTACTCACGACGGAACCGTTCGATGTCCCGCTCGTCCGCCCCGCGCTTCAGCTTCTTCCTGGCGATTGTTAGGTCGTAGTTCGGGTCCACAAACTTGTGGACGATCGCGTAGGCTCCTTCGCCCACTACGGTGAGATCGACCTTCGAGTGGTCGGCTAGCTCCAACGCAGTATCGGATAGCCCGAACACTGGGTCGTATTTTTCCACTAACACCGGCGTGAAGCCTTTGGGGATCGGACTTCCGTTGATCGGGATCAGCCAACTCTTGGAACCTTCCAGAACCCGCTCATACTCCGGCGCGAGGGTGAGGGACTTTCCCATCCTCTCCAACGCGGTTTTCAGCTCGCGCACTTCGTCAATCAAATCGAGCAGTTTGCGACTGTTTTCTGCGTTGAAGTGCCCCGACTCCCCGTTGCGTGCCTTCATGTTCATCCAATCGAACTCGCTGTCGAGTCGCCCGTGAATCGAGGCGAACGCGCGCTTCAACTGATCCGTGCTCTGGACGGGATCTCGGTGGTTCAAGTACAACTCGAGGTAGTCAGCATCGATTGAAAGATCGTTGTAGCGCTTAAGAACCCGCTCAAGACGTCTCCCCGGTGGTGTAGTCACGTCTGTATTTTGTCATCGCCAGCCCGTATCCAAGCGAGATCGTCATGACGCAGGTCGAAGCACCAAGCCACGTCGTGACCGCAGCCCCCGGGTGGCAATCCGAGCTCAGCTTCGACGTTGAGACCTATAGCGTTGGGGACCCCCGCCATAGATGGGTGTGTCTGGCAGTGTTGAGCCGAGGCCCGTTCTTCGAGGTGGCGAAGCGGGACCAGAACGGGACCACACGTTGTGAACGATCTAAAACAACCCGCTGGTCACTGATAGCTGGCAAACCACCGAAAATGACTGCCTACCTGCATCTTTGAGAACCCAACCGACCTGGGGGCCAAGTTGGTCCGCGCCAATAGCAGCCGACAGCGATTCAGCGGTCTACCGTCACGTCTGGCTGGTCGGTACCACCCGACATCGTGAAGACGAAGAGGGCACGGACATCTCCGGTGTCACCACCGTGTCACAAGCACCCCCGTACGCAGCCGGACAGACATGTACCGAACCACCAAGACACGAGACTCCATCAACCTGCCGAGTACCCCTGAATCCGTGCCGTAGTTGCTTCCCAAGCAGACAGCGCGGGTTCGATTCCCGTCATCGGCTCCGATCAGAAACCCGCCCTGAACAGGCGGGTTTTGTTTTGGGACCAACACCCGAGAAGGTGCTGTGCCCAAAGCCGTACCCTGCGCACATTCACTCGGAGTTCTTCAGAATCGGTCACATCACCCCAGTCCAGAGGGCGTGCAGGTGTTGTTCAGAGTCACCGCCAATGCCAGTGATCGCCAAGACTGTGTAACCAATCCGCTTAGGGCACAACAACTAACGGCTCGGAGGCGGGCAGGTGTCCGTCGGGATGAATCCCTACCGCACCCGGACGCGAGCCCGACTCAGCCCGTGACCGCACGGTCGGTGCCGGACCGCAGGTAGCTGTATGCGGTTTCGCGGCTTACACCGAAATCTTTGGCCAGGGCGGCTTTCGATTCACCGCCGGCCGCGCGGGCCCGCGACCGGTCAGCTCGCTCGGTGGTGAGCGCGGGCTTGCGGTCGATGACTCTTGCCATAGCAGGCCCCTTAGCATTGAGGATCGGTAGAGTTGGCGGGGGTTTGCGGAAGGAAGGATGACCGAGCCGTTCGGGCCGGCGGCCGGCACTGCAGTCGGTGCTGCCGCGAAAGAGGTCGCCGAACGCGCAGTGCGTGCGTTGACCGCCGGCGTATCTCACACCAGCAGAGCCTGGCATGACCTCGCGGGTGGGACCCGGGGGTCTGCGGGGGTTTTGGTCCACACCGACCGGCAAAGCGCGATACCCATCGACTTTGGCGGTCGTGCTCGGATTCGCGATGACCAGGTTGTCGGGGGACGCCACGACGCCGCGTACACGACATGGCTGCACGAGCTACAGGGCCGAGGTGTGGACACCGATCGGGCGATGACAGACCTAGGGACCGTGTGGGACTATCTGCGTCACGATCCCAAGTGGGTCTTCGACCCCGAACGCAATTACGGCGGGATCATCTTCTTCGGTAGTCGCGACATCGGCGGTGCATCGGTGATAGCGAACCTGGTCCGGGACCGCGGGCTTGGTGATGTGCCCGTGGTCTTCTCCGGATACCAGGGCGAAGCAGCCAAATTCCGGCTGGCGGCACGAAAGCTCAACCTCGAGCCGAACCAGATCATCGAGGAACCCTTCGCCCGCAACACCGGCCAGAACGCGGTCTACTCGGCCAGGATGCTCGAGCAACACGGTCGCGATGTCAGTTCCGTGATCGGGGTGTGTACCCCGTTCCACTCACGCCGCGTGTGGGGCACCCTGATGAAACAGTGTCCCGAGGTCGGGAATGTCTGCATATCCGCCGCCGACGTCTCCCTCGAGAACTACATGAAATACGGCAACCGGCCCGACGCCACCACCGCCCCCCACCCGAAATCGATCGTCGCCATCACCATGGGCGAGATCAAACGTCTCGACGAATACCCCCGCGAAGGCCACATCATTAAAGAAAACATCCCCGCCGAGGTCCGCGACGCCTACGACAGACTGAGTGAGACGTTCCGGCCCGCCGAGCGCAGGTTCTGACCCGAGCCCAGCAACTTTCGTTTGTTCGCAGCATGCTGGTCCGCGCATCGGTCGATACTGTCGCGGTGAGCGAGACCGCCGGCGCGGGACTGGACGGGCTGTCGCCGGCTCAGCGTCAGCAGGCAATGCAACGGTTCGAGGTGGTGCGCCTTCAGGGCGGCACCACGCTCCCCGGTGCAGCGACAGCGGGCGGGGTGCCGGTGCGCACAGCCCGCCAGTGGATGGCTGCGTATTGGAGTGAGGGCCTAGCCGGGCTGGTGCGCAGATCCCGTGCCGGAAAGGGGCAGCGGCGCCTTCCCGAAGAAATCGCGCTGTTGATCGAGGGCCTGGCTTTGCGGCGCCCGGCGCCGAACACCGCGACGATCCACCGTCAGATCCTCGACATAGCCGCCGGGCAGGGTTGGCCCGTGCCGACCTACAGCACTGTCTACGACACCGTCGCGGCCATCGATGCCGCGTGACGGATGCTGGCGATGAACGGAGAAAAGCGATTCGGCAGGTGTTCGACCTGGCGCATCTGCGCCAATCCGGACGAGAGAACGAGATCTGGCAGGCCGACCACACCCAACTCGACCTCTGGGTTGTGACACCCCGCCAGCAAGCCGGCACGACCGTGATCGAGGGCGCTCACTCCCGCCCATTGCCGGCTATGCGGTCATCCTCAGTGCCCCTCGGCATTGAACGCCGCACTGGCGCTGCGGCAAGCGATCTGGCGTATAGACCAAGGCCACACCGACGGCCGGTTCACTACCTTCGCCGAGTTCGAGGTCGACCTGCTGCGGATGCGCACCGCGAGGGCATGGCCGTGGCCAAGTCCACGCTTGTGGCTGTTGTGCAGTGGTGGCGCGCAGTTCGTCACGCTCTCCAGATGTCGCTCACGATCTCCGCGCGGGCGCCCTCGATCCTGTCGCCGGCGATGACCGCCCGATCGCATATCTTGTCGGCGGCGATGCGGGCACGGATCTCGGCGTAGATACTCAAGCGATCCTCTCCGAGCACTTCCCGTGCCCCTGTTCCGACGAGGGCTCATGGCAGACGCCGCAATGCCAACCGGTGCACGGAGTGTCGGCGTCGGAAAATAGGCGGGTGCATTCGCTGCTGGTGCAGCCCCGGCGGCCGAGGTACGCGAGCATAGTCATTCTGTCTCCTGGTGAATTCGCCGTACACGGAGCCCGCCTGTCCTGGCGCGTTGCTACGGGTGCGGTCATGGTCGTGATAGATGGCGCGCGGGCAGCGTTTGTTGCCACAGCTTGCACACACAATGAACGGTACAGACCGAAGTCGGCGCGATGGATTGCCCAATCGCCCGTCCAGGTGCTGACACCCCCGGTCGCCGTACAGCGTGGCTTTCGCGACCGGTTGGCCGAGCGCGGGTAGCAGCCGCAGCAGTTCGGTGAGGGCTGTGGCACTGCTCGATCGTTGCGGCGGTGGCGCCGGCTTAGATCGCGCGGATATCGTATTACGCCCGGCAGCGGCCGCAGTACACCTACGCCGCGGTGCGTCCTTGGTCGTCGAGTTCGCCGCGCGTGTCGACCAGGCCGCCGATGCTGGCCTTGCTGTCGAGACACAGATTCCCGGGATGCGCCGGTTGGTGCTGGCAGGTTGGTAGTGCAGCGTCACCGTGAACGGCAACGTCGGGTTGATGTTGGCGGCTTCGGCTATCCACCCGGTCTGGGCGCGCGCGAACCGCGTGTGCCCGCGCGCGGCCCAGCGCATGCGAATGTTCGGGCTCTGCTTCGGTGCCTGCCAGGGCAACTCCAATCGGGCGCGAACTTCGGTCACTGCACTATCTCTCCTTCCGATTTCGATGTCGGTGTCCGGCCGCTCCGACAGCAGTCGTGTCGCGGCGTCGAGCCGCTGGTAGTTCTCGGCGGTGCTGTGCACGTCCCAGCGGTCCTCGCCGCGCGCCGGACGTGGGCGAACAAGCCCATTTCGGTCTGCGCGATGTGCCAGCACGCTCGGATATCACACCCGCGAGGAACATCTGATGACAACCTCGCCGAGACCGAGATGTGACGAAACTTCCATCGAAACCGCCTCTTCGAGAGCACATTTCGATCTTTGGATCATGCCGACTTCGTTGCCCGCGCGCATGGCGGCCACGGCCCGAACAATACCTGTCGGCCTCCGCCTACAGACTCGGTTGCGGAGTTGGGGCCGATCATGGCGAGTGCGGCCGGGCTCACGGGACCAGACCATCAGTGCAGGGGCCTGGTGTTTGGCCGCTGGCTGGCTGCCGACAAAAGTAGCGGAGTACACCGACGAACTCGAGCCGGACAGTGCTGGTAGTCACGCTCTGCCCATTCCGGTGAAGGGTGACTGGTGCGACGCTACGGTGGAGTCGTCCACAGGGATTATTTTGTTCATGCGCACGAATCCCACACGGACGCTTGAGCGGTCGCTGACCGATGCTATGCAATCGAGTAAGGAAGTAAAGATGATTTCTGAAAAGAGCCTCGCCCGCGTGCTGGCACGTGCCGCGGTTTCGGCCACGCTCGTGCTGACGCCGGCTGCGGTCCTGGCAGCCCCCGCACTTGCTGCTCCGGTGGTGCTCGAGCCCGCCGACGAGAACGTGACACCCACCGAGCAGAGTAAGACCGCCGACAACTTCGGCGATTTCATTCACCGCGGCGGCCGCGGCTGGGGCCGTGGTTGGGGTAGCGGATCCGCTGGAAGTTGCTGAGTTGACATGACTACGGCCACCCTGACTCCGTTCGGGGTGGCCGTAGGGTCTGCCGCAACTCGAGCCGATCGGGACGAGCGTCGCCGACTCCCCTGCTCACCACGACACTGCCCACAGGATCTGCAGCGGGATCGCCTCGAGTGTGGGCACATGGCCGATGAGGTGGGGCAGAGCACGCCGTCGTCGCCGTTGATAGTGCCTCCGTTGATGCGGAAATCGGCGAGGTAGGTGGTGTTGGTGTCTCCGGCGATGTCGATCCGCCCCGCGAGGTAGATACGACTGCCGGTGGTCCGGGTCTCGATGTCGAACTCGGCAGTGCTGGGCACATCGCAGACGAGCGCGAACGTCTCGAGATCTCGAGTGCGGTGGATGCCCGCCGTGTGCTGTTCGACCTCCTGGCGGATAGAGTGAATGGTGTTATCCCCGGCTAGATTTCGAACCCGTGTCGGTGTCCACTTGCCTTTCAGCCGGTCTCGGTCCGTACACGCGCGCCATCTTCGGCCACCGGACTACCGAGGGCGAGTTTGCGGCCGCATCTGCGCCGCGCTCACCTGGATCAGACGGAGCGGATCCGCATCGGCGAGAAACGCACCATCCAATGAGCATGCGTCACGGTTGCAGATCGGAGATCCGCGCCGGCCGATTGCGTACGGTTCAATCGCGCACTGAGCAATGTCGCAACCCGAAGGCTCGCGCCTTAGAGCGGGCTACCACTCAGCTCTGTGGTTGCAGCCGTGACCATTCCGAATTGGCACGGACGAGACTCGCCCCCGCGAGATTCGCATCGTTCATTCGCGTGCCGATCCGCGTCACCTTGTCCATCCGAGCGGAACTATGAGCGCATCTGAGAACTCCCCACTGAAGTTTCCACACTATCTGTCGTAACCCGAGAGTCCCTGTGCCAATGTCGCTTACCTGCTCGTGTTCGTCGTGCCGGTTCACAAGTCGTCGGCCGAGTCGCCGAAGTGCCCGGTTCTACCCGTCCTCGTCGCTGACCGACCCCGAGTGGACTCCCCTCGAGCCGCTGTCTCCGCTCCCGGGCAATCACGCTGGCCGCGGCGAGCGGCCGGAGAAGTGGCCACGGCCGCTGGTATTGGACGCGGTCTTCTACCTGGTGCGCGGCGGGATTGCCTGGGTACGTCCAGACCTGGATACCGGGTTCAGCGGCAGCAGTTGGGGTCGAGTACGACGCATAGTGCGGCGAGCGCGTCGCGGTGGGCTCGATGAATGACGTTCATGCCGTGCCGTTCGGAACTGACGAGGCCCGCTTTGCGCAGTTGGGTGAGGTGATGGCTGATCGTGGATTCCGACAGCCCGACCGCGTCGGCGAGATCACCTCCGTTTTCACCACTGTTCGGACTGGCCAGCAGCAGCGACATCAGCTTCACGCGGACGGGGTCGGCCAGCGCTTTCAGGCGCAGCGCGACGTGCAGTGCCGCGTCGTCATCGATCGGTCCGGCGGCTACCGGCGCGCAGCAGACCGGGGCGGACATATCGATGACGGGTAGCGCTTTGGGCATGGCATCGATCCTACCTGCGGAATTGACATATGTCGAAAAGGTGGCAAACTCGACACTGTCAGCTCTTCGATATATGTAACATAGGTGGAGGTTGTGATGTCTCGTGTTCAACTCGCTCTCAATGTGGATGACCTGGAGCAGTCGATCGGGTTCTACTCGACCCTGTTCGGCGTGGACCCGGCCAAGCGCAAGCCGGGCTATGCGAATTTCGCGGTAACCGAGCCACCGCTGAAGCTGGTCCTCATCGAGAACCCCGGCCACGGCGGCAGCGTGAATCACCTCGGGGTGGAGGTGGATTCGTCGGAGAAGGTGCATGCCGAGGTCGCGCGGTTGTCGCAAGCTGGTTTGTTCACCGAGGAGCAGATCGCGACGACGTGTTGCTTCGCGACCCAGGACAAAGTGTGGGTCACCGGCCCGAACGCGGAGCGGTGGGAGGTCTACACGGTGTTGGCCGATACCGAGCACTTCGGCACCGCCCCGGAACTGACTGGGATGAGTGACGGAGAGGCGGTGCAGGCCTGCTGCGGCACCGACGGCCGCGGCGAAACCGAGGCCGAGGCGGGAACCGGGGTCGCGTGCTGCGCACCGGCCGATCGGTAGGGCCCGGGCCCGAGGTGGGCAATGTCGATGCCCCGTTCGCGGCAGTCGGGATGCCGCGGGCGGGGCTCCGGGCTGCCGGCGTGCGGCCGAGGACGAATCCCGCTGGGCACAACAACTTTGCGAGCACAACCGAGTGGCCCGCCGCCGACCCGGACCTGGACTCCTGCGAACACCGACACGCTCTCTCTTACAGGGAAACAGCGGTAGCCTTCCAGCGCACATACGGATTCACCTACAGGAGACTCTCGATGGCATACGTGCCGAAAACCGTGGAGAAGATGTTCGTCCGGGCCAACACCGCCGCATATCGCGCCAGCAGGGGCAAGATCGGCGGCAGCTTCTATAACGCACCCGTCCTGCTGCTGACCACGACCGGGCGGAAATCGGGCAAAGAACGCACGACGCCACTGCTCTATCTTCTCGACGAGAAGCGCTACATCGTGGTGGCCTCGGACCGGGGCGCGCCGAAACACCCGGCGTGGTATCTCAACCTCCGCGACCATCCTGACGTGACCGTTCAGATCGGCTCGCAGAGGATCTCGGCCACCGCGACCGAAGTGACCGGCGAGGACCGTGACCAGCTGTGGCCGAGGCTGGTCGAGATGTACCAGGGCTACGACGACTACACCGTCAAGACGACCCGGACATTTCCCATCGTCACCTTTACTCCGAAGTAAGACCGCCCTGCGGGCCCGCGAAACTGTCTGCGGGTTCACGACAGGACGACCAAGTCGTGCCCGTATGCCCGATAGACGATGCGCGACAGCTCCGTTCGCGGCAGGAATGCAGGATGGAACCGGCGCTCGATCGACTGCGTCCTATCCAGCATGACAATCGATGCGCGTCCCATCAGCCCGGGAGAACGGTCGCCGGACCACCTGATCGCGACCGCGGGCAGTGGCGGGTGTCGGCGGCCGCTCGTCGAACAACGGCACATGCATGTTTCCCCAGCGCATCGACAGCGCACCGCTGGTGCGGCGCCGCCGTCGTTGCCGGCCGAAGGCGGCGGCGGTACGTGCACGAGGGAGCCCGGCAAATGAAGGTAGATCCGGAGAAATTGCGAGATTTGGCGGCGTCGATGGACGACATCGGCGCGCAGGCCGGTGCATTGAACGTCCGCCTCAGCGCCGATGCTGTAGCCGGCGCGCTGCCGGGTTCACCTCTGGCCGAGGTATGCGCGACCGCGGTCGAATATGTCGAAAGCACGTGGCTGGGAATGGCGGTGCGCTGCGAAAGGTTGTCCGGCATCTGCCGAGGAAGCGCGGGCACCTATGAGGTGACCGATATCGACTTCCGCGATCGACTGGCTGCGATGAATGGGCGCGGCTGATGCCGGACGATGTTCCCCTGCTGAGCCAGGTATGGACGTGGCAGCCATGGAAGATGACCGAGGCAGGGCGGGAGATAAAGGCGCGCAATGCCGATTTCGGCGGCCTCGCGCAGCGGATGGTCGCCCAGATCCGCGACGCGGGATCGCACTGGGACAGTGCGGCATACTGGGCCGCCTACGATCGGGTCGCCGCTGATAGTGACACCGCGCGCAAGGTCGCTCATGCGGTCGACGAACTCGGTGACGCCATGATCAACGGCGGGAAGACCCTGACCGATTTCCGAGATGTATTGGTCGGCAAGGTTGCTGAAGCGACGGAGGCCGGGCTGACCGTCGCCGACGACGGGTCCGTCGGCACCCCGGCAGGCGTCTTCGGCGACGACCGGGAGGCCGCTCGCCGAATTCATCAGGAGGCGATCGATACCGCACTCCGCGAGATGCTCAGTGCGCAGACCGACATCACGATCGGCATCGCACATGCCTCTGACCAGGTACGGGCCCGGGGTGAACAGTTCGGCGGCGGCGATTCCGGGCATGATCCATCGGTCGTCGCGTTGTCCTGGGGGCCGGCGATCCCGGGAATGCCACCCTTGCCGCCACGGGATAGCGGACAAGGTCCGCATGGTTCGCAACCTTGGTACAGCCGTGGCGACGATATAGCGCTCGAAGCCGTGGTTCAGGCGGCCGTGGTGGCCGCGGACGCACAAGGCCTCTCGCACGCGTCCAACCATCTACGCCACTATCTCGGCAACAGCGGTGCGGACGTGAACCTGGACCCCGATCAGATCATGCGTAACGATCCCGGTCTGAAGCAGATTGCCGACGACCTCGTGAGCACCGAGGTCCAACGCATCTGCACCGAGACGACGGCGACCGGAAACTACGGGATCCCCATCCCATTCCAATCACCGTGGCGGGATTACAGTTTCGATCCGGAACAGCAGCGGGACTGGTTTCTGGCACTCGGGGCGGTGGAGAACTCCGCCAGCGGCGTCGTCATAGTTCATTCTCCGGAAGAATCTGGTGGACAACCACGCATCACCGTCGATTATCGGACCCATATTTTCGACCGGTACAACTGGGATCGTGGCAAGGTGACCGAAATCGCGGGATTCGATGTCTTCGATTCGGCAATCGGCGCCCTGCACACAGCGGGTCTGGCGCAGGAGTTCGACCTGCTCGGCTCGTCCGCCGCCAAGCACTACGAGGGCGCACTGCCCGCAGACGGACAGCTCACTCTTCCGAACGGACCCGACAGCCACAGTGACGCACGGACCGTCCCGGAGGGTGATAACGCCGCCGCGACAGACGGCGGTCCCACGATGTACACCGTCGCCCCGTAGTGGGCGATGACCGCGAACCCTGAAAGGAGGAACGCGCCGCACGTTCGATGAAGTCTGAGCCGAGAGTGGGCGTGACCGATATCGCTGGATCCGGAGTCCGGGTGCCGGCAACAGCCGCGGGCCCATTCGGGGCGCCCGATTCACTCGTCGGGCCCGACACGATCCGACCGAGACCTTGCGGACGCCTGCGCTGGATAGGTACCGATCAGGCGACGCCGTTGGCGGTCTCCGTGTGCAGGCGACGGAAGCGGCTGCCGTGGAAGACCAGTGGGTCCGCGCCGGCGCGGGTGGCGATGCGGTGGACGCGGAGGATGACGACGGCGTGATCACCCGCGGGAACGGTGGCTTCGGGTACGCCCTCGATCCAGGCGGAGGCGCCCTCGATGAAGACGGCAGCACCGCTGCCGCGGTACAGATCGACGTCGCGGAAGCGGTCCCCGTCCCGGGTACCGAGCGAGCGGGCGGCAGCTTGTTGGTCCGTACCGAGCAGGCTGAGTCCGAGATGGCTCGCGGCAGCGAGTTTGGGCCAGGTTTCCGAGGAGTTCTGTACGCAGAACGAGACCAGCGGTGGGTCGAGCGAAACGGGGACGAAAGTGCTGACCGCGAGCCCGTACGGGGTTGCGTCGAGTTCGGCGCATACCGCGACGACACCGCTGGGGAAATTGGCGAACGCGCGACGGAGTCCGGCTCCGTCGGCGGGAGATCCGAACAGGTCATGCATGATTCGCAGCCTTCGAACTGGTGGCCAGTGCCTCGGCGACCGAGCGCCACCGATCACTGTACCGGTCGATCACGCCGTCCTCGGGGAATGTGCTGGTCGCGAGCCTGTCGATCTCCAGGTATGGCAACGTCCGATCCCGGTCGCGGGCGGTGGCCCCCGACCCGAATTCTGTCGTGAGCCGGTCCGCGACCGCGAGCGCCTGCGCCGCCAACAGAATACGATCGGCTGCGCAGGACGCGAACCGGGTTCGCCCGGTGCTCTGCTCCGTGGTCATCGCGGCTCCATCGCGTATCGGGGGTAGCTGTCGGATCGGAGACCGGTCGCAACCCGTGCACCCGGCCTCCGTCCAGTCCAACACCGTTATCCGAACGCCACGAGGGTTTGAATCGGCGGGATCGGATCGCGGCGCTACTCCACCGCCGACGCCGTAGTTGGACTTGCTCCCACTGTGCGGACCCAGTGCGCGGCGAGTCAACTCTGTCAGGGCGCATCACGTCCTTCATCGCGATCGAGTCCTGTCCCGTTGTCCGCGGCACTGCAGGCTCGCCTCGAATGTGAGCCATCGGCGCGAGGATGCGAAAGGGGTCTATTCGAAGATTGCCCTTCTGCTGGAGCCAGGTCGGAATCGCCATCGTCGGGCTGCACATCGACGTGCGCCTCGCATCCCGGCGACGTTCGACACACGCGCCGCCATCACGAACGGCCGGGACTGGGCCTGCGGTAACGCCACCTACCCGCACGGCCTTATCACCCCGCTGGTGAAGCCTCCGTTCGACTATTCATCATCGACTCCGGTGGCCCTCGCCCCCGGCGCCGGAGAAGTCACATGCGCCCTGGGAGCCACCCTCAGCGGTCCGCTCGACTCCGGGGCTCGACCGAGCTGGGCTTCACCAACCTGGTGAAGTCCGACGACAGGCCTCCCAGAAAAGGCTCAACGGATTCTTTCATCGCTCTCACCATCAACACCCTGGAATTCGCCGCCGGCTGATGGACAGCGTCCTCACACGACTTCGACGGCCACTTCCGCCGTCGTCGCCGCTCCGACCTGCGCCACGTCGACTGCGATCAGGTCATGACCGAGTTCCGCTCACACGCCGCCGAACTCGGCTACTGCGCAGGTTGGTAGCCCGGAATGGGCCTCCCACACTGTGGGGCGTCAACTCACATTCGAGCGGCAGCCGCGGCAAGAGCTAAGTGGCACACGAAATTTCAGACAAATTTGGTGTTCACTACCGTGATCAGACTTCGGGTAAACCGTCCTGCGCTATCCCGACGATCTGTTCCGGTCGACCGGAACCGCGGTACCGCTCGACCGGTCGCGACAGACTCAGCGCAGTTGCGCCGCCGACATGCATTCGGAGGCAATACGACTGCTGGCGGAGCGGGCCTTGTCCGCATCCTCCTTGCTCATGCCCAGCGTCTCCTGGTCTGGCGACTTCGCGTCGTACTTGTCGCTGATCATGACCCGCAGACCCGCCTGCGAAATTCCCTGATCCACGAACACCTTTGCGGCGCAGTCCGCCAACTGCTGGTTCTTGAGACCCTTGTCGTGCAGCGACTTTGCGAGATCGGCCTGCGTCACCGCGGCCGCCGTCGTGTCCTTATCGCTGCCACAGGCCGCGAGCACCGGCAACGCGATCAGCGCCGCGGTGATCATGCAGATCCGCACTTGACTCCTCTTCCGTCGAAATAGCCACCGTGGGGGGCGAGGACACCATAATGCCGCACCGCGTTCGGCGGTAGTCCTTCTCGACGATCGACGCCGGATGTGTTCCCGCACAATATATTGCGGTGTGGCTGCGGAGCGCGTCTCACAGATCCATCGATGCCCGCAAGGCGGTGTCGAGGCGCTCCAGAGTGTCGGAATCCACGGCGTCCACCCGCTCGGTCAGCCAACCGCGGAAGATGCGCCCGATATTCCCGGCGTGCACCCAGCCGTGCTCCTGCACCGGGACGGCGAGAATATCCAATGGGTCCTCGTCGACCACCTCGGCACCGATCAACCATGGGCGGGGGGACTGGTTGATGCCATCGCTGCTGATCAGCACGACCGTCCGGCGCCGCGGCGAACCATGCGGGTTGTAGTTCCACAGTTCACCCCGAAGCACGCATCGCCTCCTCGGCGGCCGCGAGTTCGGCCGTGTCCGCCGCGGCGTCGGCGGTCACGTCCGGCACGGGCCCAACGCCCATGCGCACGGCTTCGCGCCGCGCGGCCTTCGATATCCACGCCGAGGGCGACATTCCCGAGCGAGCCGCCGCCTGCTCGGCGTAGGACCAGGCGGCCTCGTCGAACGACAGGGTTACCTTACGTGTTGCCATACCAATTATCGTACCGTCGCGAGTGTCGTACTGCGCGGCGTACGCATCCCCGCCCCGCTGACCATCATCCCGGACATCGCCGCAATCCCGGATATCCGCGCAATCCCGGACGTCTCCGCCCCGTGCGGTTTCGCCTCGGCCGATCCGAACTGATGGCCGACCACTGCTGTTAGGGTTGACCCGATCGTCCGACGGCAGACGGGGATGACGAGCATGACGACGTTGCATCATCATCGGGTCGGCGCAGGGGAACCGATCGTGCTTGTACACGGGGTCGGGGCCCAGTGGCGGATATGGGAGCCGATCATCGACACCCTGGCCGCTTCTTATGAAGTGCTCGCGGTCGACCTGCCAGGATTCGGCGCCTCGACGCCGCTCGCGCACACAACCGTCGACACGCTCACCGACGCGCTCGCCGAATTCCTGGCCGCGCAAGGCATCGATCGTCCACATCTAGCGGGTAATTCGATGGGCGGGCTGATCGGACTGAATCTGGGCGCGCGCGGTCTGGCCCGCTCGGTCACCGCCTATTCACCGATCGGCTTCTGGAACACCGCCGGTCGCGTCTGGTGCCAGCAGTCGCTGGGTAGATCGCAGGCGCTCGCCCGGATGCTGCGGCCCGCGCTACCTGCTGTCCTCGGAACCGCGGCGGGGCGGACGGTGTTCCTGACGCTGATCTTCGGCAAACCTTGGGCCCTCGACGCCCACGTGGCATTGGACGTCGCCACCAACGCCGCGGACGCGGCGGGATTCGCCGCGGCACTCGCGTCGTTCACCGACACCGAACTGCCCGAGACCGGTTCGCTGACAGACATTCCCGTCACGATCGCCTGGGGCAACCGCGACCTCTTGCTCACCTATGCCACGCAAAGCCGCAGGGCGCGCGCCGTGCTGCCGAATGCCGAGCACGTCACCCTGCGCGGCAGCGGGCACACCCCGTTCTTCGACGACCCGTCCAGCTGCGCACGTGTGCTGCGCGAGACGATCGCGCGGGCGCGGTAGCGTCGGTCCTCAGCCGGGTGGATCGAGCAGGGTGTCCGCGTCGGCGGCGCCGAACAACACATGCACCGCGTTTCCCCACCGGTGCTGAAGAATTCGAGTCCGGTCCAGATCTCCGGTCAGCAGCACCCGCAGGGCGAGCCCGGTCATGATCTCGATGGTGAACTCGGTGATCGTCGGGACCCGTGGGTCATCGGGAAACTCGTGGCGGAAGATCTCGCGAATGCTGTTGTGCATCGACTCGAACAGTCGGGACTGCAGCGGCAGTAACGCCGCGAGCAGTTCCGGGTCGGTGCGCGCGCCGACCCATATCTCCAGCGCGGCCGAGAACGACGGACCGCTGAGCATCCGCGTGGTCAGCTCGACCGCCGTCGCCATTCGGTCCGCATCCGGCGGTATCGCCTCGAACTCGCGTGTCATCTGCGCGAATCGGCGCGCGGCGACGTGCTCGACGGCGCCGGCGAGGAGATCGGCCTTGGTCGGGAAGTGATGTTGCAGGGTGCCGCGCGATACTCCGGCCCGCTTCTGCACCTCCGTCGTCGTCGTGCCCGCGTAGCCGACCTCGACCATGCTTTCCACCGCCGCGTCCAGCAGTCGGGTGCGGATGCGCTCGCTACGCCGCGCCTGCGTCTCTCGGGCACGGTCCGGCACGGGATTCAGCGCCCCTGCCATCGGGGCTCGCGCTTCTGCGCGAATGCGAGGGCACCCTCGGCGGCGTCCTTGGAAAACAGTGCGGGCAAGGCAATCTCGCCCTGCTTCGCAAAGCCCTCCTCGACCGCCCAGTCCGGCGACTGGTCGATGATCTGCTTACTCGCCGCCACCGCAAGCGGTGCGGCGGCGGCGATCTCGGCCGCCATCTCCAGCGCACCCGCCAGGGCAGCACCCGGTTCGCTGACGCGATTGACCACACCGAGCTGATAGAGCCGCTCGGCACTGACCCGCCCGCCGGTGAGCGCAAGCTCGGCGGCCATGTTGCGCGGCAGTCGCTGACTCAGTCGCAGCACGCCGCCACCGGCGGCCACCAGACCGCGCTTGACTTCGGGAATGCCGAACTGCGCGTCGCGCGCGGCGACGATCAGGTCACCCGACAGCGCCAGCTCGAAACCACCTGCCAGGGCGAAACCTTCGACCGCCGAGATCATCGGCTTCACCGGCGGCTTCGCCGCGATGCCCAGCGGACCGCGACGCGGTGTCATCGGCATCTCACCCCTCGAAGCGGCGACGAGATCCATTCCGGCACTGAAGGTTCCGCCGGCCCCGGTGAGCACAACCACGCGCACGGCGTCGTCGGCCTCGAACTCGTCGACGGCTGCCTCGATAGCCCGCGCGGTAGCGAGGTCGATGGCGTTGCGCACCTCGGGACGGTTGACGGTCAGCACGGTGATCGCATCGCGCCGATCGACAAGTACCAGGTCGGTCATCGGGCGTTCCTCTCGATGAGCAGGGTGAACCTATCCCCCGGCGGGCGATCTCGACGTCCGCGCCGAGCGGGTCGTCCTCGGTGAACGCCGCGATGGTGTCGGCATCGGACGCCCGAAACCAGTATGCGGGCGTACGCAGGCGTCAGCGCGCTCATCACCACGACTTCGGGCTCATCGAAGTGTTCCGGCGCCGACCTCGTGCGATAGCAGACCGTGTACGCCTCGTACCGTCGCGGAACCGCTGCACCCGGGGCCTGCGCCGCGCCGCTGGGACCTGCGCCTCGACCGCGTGGCACAGTCGCACGGGCGGCATTGCGGAGTGCACGCCGATGCCGTGCTCCGTGCTGTACCATCCCGTCGCAAGTCCGTAGGCGCCCTGGTCCGCGCGCGGCACGCCGACCAGCGTCGCGACCGCATGAGTCGCGTAGTTGTTGCCGGCCCGCCGGTGAAGGTGAGCCCACCGGTGACCGACAGCGGGCGCTCGAGTCGTCGATCGGCAGCCCGCCGCGGCGGCGATCTGCACGGCGGCCGGGAGGCACGCGTAGAGATCGATATGCGCGACCGCATCGATGTCGATGCCGGCGGTGCCAGCGCCGCGCGGTCCGGCGCCGCGATGGCAGTTGACACGGCTATGGCGGCACGCTCGGAGACGAACCACTCGTCGGTCGCGGTGGCCGCCACCGTGGGGAACACCCAGCGTTCCCTTGACGCCCCTGCCGCGTCGGCGGCGGCGGGATCAGTCCGGCGCCCAGGTCGACTGATAGGTTCGACCAGGAGTTTCGGATAAGGCGTCGACACCATGCGATTGCCAGGCCGCGGCGCCGGAAGATGGGCCGCCGAACGTGCGACGGGCTGCCACGGGTACGGAACGCGCGCGGCGATCGCGGACAGCCGCGATCACAGCCCGCCGATCCGGTCCCGGTGGGTGCTTCACTCAGACCAGGCCTGCGGCGCAACGCCGTCTCGATCAGCGCGTAGAAGTAAACCCGGACCCACAAGCCCGCGGTGGTCGCCACCGAACCCGGCTCCAACAGTGGCCGGAACTCGCACGCCTGCAGCTAAGGCAAGGCAATCTAACCCACACTCCCGGCCGGCATTGTTGGCGCAGCACCACCATTCCTCGTCCATGTCAACCACATTGCTGCCCTGGTGATTTCGAATATTTTAATTGAACCGCACGACCACTCCATCGCACTCGGGCTAGCGATCCGGCTCACCCCACCACAGGCAGACACAGTTGGCAATCCATCAGTTAACCAAACTGAGACTCAGCAGTCTGAGACAGACGCCACAATTCTTCTGGGCCCGCTGTTAGCATTTTGCAAGATTCGCCAGCCAGTCGAATAGTGGTGCGTGGCACACTGCGAAGGGTCTGTGTATCGCGGGACGTCTGTGTTTCGCACTGCTCTCGGCATTCAACCGGAGGGCTCACAGACATTGACCAGGACCGGATCCATTCTGCTTTCCGCATTGGCGGGTGCCTCGGCTTTGCTTCTCATAGCAACCTCCCCCGCCACCGCAAATCCGAACGCGATCAATCCGATTCCGGTTCTCAACGGCACCACCGGATTACCGAATCTAGCCGGCCGCAGCAGGGCGATATTCCAGATGACGGGCATGGCCAGCCCGAACAACACCCAGACCTACAACGTGCTCGGCACCGACCTCGGCATCATGTGGGACAACGGCCACGGCGAAATGCTCACCGCTTTCGGCGACACCGCGGGGTTCGGTCTTCCGAACCTGCTCGCCGGCAGCGCCTGGGCATGGCGCAGCAATATCCTCCTGCGTAGCCATACCCAGGATCCGGCCGGCGGCATCTTCTTCGACAGCGTGGTACGCGACGTATTCGGACAGGCACGTGATCTGATTCCCAGCCCGAAGATTCCCTTCCTGGAAATCAGCCGGATCCCCACGGCAGGCATCTCGGCCGACGGCGTGCAGTACATGAGCCTGATGTCAGTGCGGAACTGGGACGATGTCGGCCAGTGGAGCACCAACTTTTCCGGACTGGCCGTTTCCGGTGACAACGGCGAAACGTGGGCCGACCTGCCAGAAACCCGACGGCCGAACGAGGGCGCCGATGCCAACTTCCAGATGAACTCCTTTCTGAAGAATGGCGGATACATCTACGAGTACGGCACTCCCCCCGGTCGCAACAAAGCCGCATATGTTGCTAGGGTCCGCGAGAGCGACATCGCGAATCTGGGCCAATACGAATACTGGGATGGCGATCGGTGGCGCAAGAACGACGTGAATGCCGCGGTGCCGATCATGGGGGGCGTGGGCGAACTGTCGGTGATGTACAACGACTACCTGGGACAGTTCATCTCGCTGACCACCGATCCGTTCAACTCCGTGGTGCTGCGTCGCGCACCCTCGCCGGCAGGCCCGTGGAGCGCCCCCGAGGTGCTGATCGACACCAGGGAGTTGCCGTCCGCATACGCGCCGTCGATCTACCCATATCAGACCGGACGCGATCTTTACTTCCTCACGACTGTGCACAGCCAGTACAACGTCGTGCTGATGCGCACAACGCTGTAGCACCGGAGGACGGAGCGATCCCACACGGTAGTTGACCTCAACAAGGGTTTACGTATGAGACTGAACCGCGCTGGATTGTTTTTCGTTTTCCGGAGGACCAGTGGTCATCACCGATATCCACACCTGGCTCGGCGCCCACGCCCATATGGTGGACAGCACCGATCCGGCTGCTACCGGCCGTGACCTCGACAGCCTGCTCGCCGGACTCGACTCCGCGACCGTAGTAGGCCTCGGCGAATCAACGCGGTTCTCGCGGCAGACCTTCGGCGTGCGAGAGCGGGTGTTTCGGGCATTGGTGCACCGGCACGGGTTCCGTGCGCTGGCGATCCAGGACAGCGCGCAGTCCGGCGCACGCTGGGATCGGTTTGTCACCACCGGTGTGAGCGATCCAGAAACCGTGCTCAGCGATGCCTGGCGGCCGTGGCGAACCGAGGAAACAGTCGCGGCACTGCAGTGGATCCGTGCCTACAACCGCACCCATCCGAACGATCCGGTGCGAATCTTCGGCGTCCAGCCGGTGCATGCCGAACCGAGCGACTACGACACGGTACTCACCTCCCTGCGCGATACCGCACCGGAGCAGGTGGCGGCGATCGATGCGCACCTGGCGCCGATTCGCACCGCACACCAGGTCGACGAACACGTCCAGCGCTACCGGGGCGTGCACCCGGGCCGCCCATTCGTCGAGCATGCTCGGGACGCGCTGGCGCTACTCGAAGCCCTGCCGGATACGCCGGAACGCGCCACCGCACTGATACACGCGCGCCTGATCCGGGACTTCCACCAGTACAGCGTCGCAGGCCAGGGCAGTTTCGCCCGCGATGAGCGGCCCGAGGCGGAAACCGTGATCGAGTGGCAGCGCACGACCGGCGCCAAGATCGTCTACTGGGACGGACTCGCGCACACCACCAGCGCCCGCATCACAATGGAATCAGCCGAATTCCGCGGCGTGGGTAGTCACCTGCGCGAGCATTTCGGCGACCGATACATCTCGGTGGCCATCGGCTTCCATCACGGAAACTTGGGCGTGGCGGTGGCGCCCGACCCGCTACCCGACCTGGTCGACGCCACCCTCGGAGCGCTCGACCTGCCTGCGTACTACGTGGACCTGCACGCCGACGCGCCGGAATCGGTGCGCCGCTGGCTGACCGCCCCCGCGAAGGCCCGCACCATCAGCGGCGTGTACGACCCGGCTGCCGAAGCGGCCGCACACATCCGGGTGCAGTCGCTCGCCGCCGCATTCGATGTGCTTATCCACGTGCGCGAGACCACGCCGGTGCGCTGGCTGCCGCAAGTATCCGGCTGAGAGACAACCGCGGTTCGGGCGATCAATAGACTCGCGACTATGGATGCGGCCGATTGGGACGAGCGTTACGAGCAAACGGAATTGGTCTGGGGCGCACCCCCGAACAGCACCGTGGTAGAGCACATCCACGGATTGCAGCGACACACGGCGGTGCGGCCCGATGGCGATCCCCCGGAGTTCCCGCGCGCGCTCGACCTCGCGTGTGGCGAGGGCCGCAACACGCTGTGGCTCGCCACGCACGGTTGGCAGGTGCACGCGGTCGACTATTCCCAGGTCGGCATCGACAAGGGCCGTACCGTCGCCTCGCGACTGTCCCGCTCGGTCCGCGGCCGCATCACCTGGCAGTGCGCTGACGTCACCGACCTCGACGCGGCAGGCATCACCGGACCGTTCGAGCTGGTCTTGATGGTCTTCCTGCACCTACCCCCCGAGCAGCGCCGCTCGGTGGTCCGGCGATCGGCCGAGTTACTCGCTCCCGACGGCACGCTGCTCGTCCTCGGCCACGACACCACGAACCTGACCGACGGCTTCGGCGGCCCACAGGACCCCGCCATCCTCTACACCCCCGACGACATCGTCGCCGACCTCGGTCCCTTGGCTGCCGCCCACCACATCCGCGTCCGTACCGCCGACCGCGTCTACCGCCCCACCGAAACCCGCGACGCCATCGACGCCCTCGTCATCGCCACCCGCCCGCCCGACCAACCCACCGACTGACCGTCGACGAATGGCACGCCATGACGCCCCTAGCCGTTCGTCACCGGCCGCTCGGACCAACGGATCAACCAAGGGGTGATGGCCTCGGCAATGAGGTCGAAGTTCGCACGAAAAGAGTGAGGTTGGCCGGGGATGACCCGGACTTCGGCAGCATCGGCAGGGTCAGGGATACCGAAGGGATCATTGGCCCCATTGACGACAACCACCTCGATAGGTTCGGCGTCCAACAACTCCTCGCGGCGGGATTTCTCCGGCTTCCCCGGCGGGTGCAGCGGGAAAGAGAGCGCGATCACGCCGCGCACCCGCGCCGGGACCGCGGTACGGCAGGCGACCCTTGCTCCGTTGCTCCGTCCACCCTGGATCAACGGGATTCGCTTACGCCCGCGCAGCTGAGCAACGATCTCCAACCAGGCCTCGTCCTGCTTGACCGCGGAACCGGGCGCCCGACGCCCGGCGACCCGGTACGGCTGCACGACCCGCGCCACGGCCCCACCCAGTCGAAGCGCCGAATCACGCACCGCGAGAATATCTTTCGCGTCCACCCCGCCGCCGGAACCATGCGTGAGCAGCAGCAGGAACGCGGGTCGACGCGGCTGATCGAGTTCGATTTCAGCCGGTCCGGCACTCGTCTCGATGCGCACACCACACTGTATTCAATTTGCAGCGCCTGCGGCGCTGCGGGTTCGCGGCGAATGCTCGGTCTCGCTTCGCTCGGAAGTTGGGGTTGAGCCGACGCTGGTCGCGGTGAGCGGGGGCGCGGCGACGCATGGGTGGTGCGTACCCCTTGCGGCTCTTGTTCGAGCGACCAACGTTGGCGAGTTCGTCATGGACACGTCGAGGTCGGGGAGTGAGTCGGGCCATACTCGGTCTTGCTGACACCAAGTTGCGAACCGACGATGGACGCGCAGCGGCTCTGAGCAGCTTCGCTCGAAGTTGAGGCGGCGCCAACGCAGTTGCCCTGGGCGGCGAACTCGAAGGCGCGAAGGACAGGTATGACGTCCGGGGCCGGCGCCGGAGACACGTACAGCGCATGAGGTACGCGCCAGAGGACGGAGTGCCAGGTGCTCGCGGTGCACCTGCGCGGCCATTCCGGTTGTCACGGAAGTGCCGCCGCGTACTGGCGGGCCAAGACCGAGCAGGCGGGCGTCGGTATACCCGAAATGGGTGCGGCCCGGGTAGGTCACGGGGCGGCGGTCGGGGATCTGGATGTTTGTCGCGGGTGACCGACGGTGAAGCGTTGTCACGCATGGGGCGACCCTCGGGCGCAAGGGGCTTTCGACATCCGCGGTGTTTATCGCGTCACATTGCTCGCTTCACCCTTTGCCGTCTAATTACCGGCCGGTAATATGATGGTTAAGTTACCCGCGAGTAGCATGCGGAAAACGGGCACGACTACCTGATGGAGCGAACGACGGGCGGGAACGGCAGCAACCGACCGCACCACACTCAACGGAGAGAGTACTGAGATGGGTCACTACAAGAGCAATGTCCGCGACCTGGAGTTCAACCTCTTCGAGGTCCTCGGCCTCGGTCCCATCCTGGACAGCGGCGCCTACGGCGACCTCGACGCGGACACCGTCAAGGAGATGCTCAACGAGGTGCGGCGTCTGGCCGAGGGGCCGCTCGGCGAATCCTTCGCCGACGCCGACCGCAACCCGCCGGTCTTCGACCCCGCAACCCACACAATCACCCTGCCCGAGTCTTTCAAGAAGAGTTACCGCACCATCCAGGACGGCGGTTGGGACCGGTTGGGCATTGCCGAGGAACTCGGCGGCCTGCCCATTCCGCGCGCGGCCTACTGGGCCATCTCCGAACTGATCCTGGGCGCGCAGCCCGCCGCCTTCATGTATGCCGCGGGTCCCGGGTTCGCCAACATCTTCTACAACAACGCCACCGAAGAGCAGAAAGGCTGGGCGAAGATCGCCGCCGAGCAGGGTTGGGGCGCCACCATGGTCTTGACCGAGCCCGACGCCGGATCCGACGTGGGCGCGGGCCGCACCAAGGCCGTTAAGCAGGAAGACGGCTCCTGGCATATCGAAGGCGTCAAGCGCTTCATCACCTCGGCCGACTCCGACGACCTGTTCCCGAACATCATGCACCTGGTGCTGGCGCGACCCGAGGGCGCGGGCGCGGGCACCAAAGGCCTGTCACTGTTCTTCGTGCCGAAGTTCCACTTCGACCACGAGACCGGCGAACTGGGCGAGCGCAACGGCGCATTCGTCACCAACGTCGAGCACAAGATGGGCTTGAAGGTGTCGGCCACCTGTGAGATCACCTTCGGCGGCCACGGCATCCCGGCCACGGGATGGCTGGTCGGTGAGGTGCACAACGGCATCGCGCAGATGTTCGACGTCATCGAGCACGCGCGCATGATGGTCGGCACGAAGGCCATCGCGACACTGTCGACCGGTTACCTGAATGCCCGCGACTACGCCAAGGAGCGAGTCCAGGGCGCCGACCTGACCCGGATGACCGACAAAGCCGCGCCGCGCGTGACCATCGCCCACCACCCCGATGTCCGTCGTTCGCTGGCCACCCAGAAGGCGTACGCGGAGGGCCTGCGCGCGGTGTATATGTACACCGCCGCCCACCAGAACGCCGATGTCGCGCAGCACGTGTCCGGCGCGGACGCCGACCTGGCCGCGCGGGTCAACGATCTACTGCTGCCCATCGTCAAGGGCGTCGGATCCGAGCGGGCATACCAGTACCTGACCGAATCGCTGCAGACCCTCGGCGGTTCCGGCTTCCTACAGGATTACCCGATCGAGCAGTACATCCGGGATGCCAAGATCGACTCGCTGTACGAAGGCACCACCGCCATCCAGGCGCAGGACTTCTTCTTCCGCAAGATCGCCCGTGACCGCGGCGTCGCGCTGGGCCATGTACTCGGCCAGGTGCAGAAGTTCATCGACTCCGAGGCGGGCAACGGCCGGCTGAAGAGCGAGCGCAAGCTGCTGGCCACCGCGCTGGAAGACGTGCAGGCCATGGCCGCCACGCTCACCGCCCACCTGATGGGGGCCCAAGAGCAGCCGTCCGAGCTGTACAAGGTCGGTCTCGGTTCGGTGCGCTTTCTGCTCGCGGTCGGCGACCTGCTCATCGGGTGGCTGCTGCTGCGCCACGCCGAGATCGCCATCGCGGCGCTCGACGATACCGTGTCGGCCGACGTGCATGTGGGCGGCGCAGCCAGTGCCGACGAGTCGTTCTACCAGGGCAAGATCGCGGTCGCGCAGTTCTTCGCGCGCAACATCCTGCCGGAGTTGACCGCCACCCGCACCGTCCTGTCCGCGTTGGACAACGACATCATGGAGTTGGACGAAGCCGCTTTCTGACGGTCGGCGGCTTCCGGCCCGGAGAATCTCTCCGGGCCGGTTTCCGCATCATGGGCAGGTCCGCTGGCCTATCGGTCGGCGGTCCGAAGACATCCACCACGACAGATTCCGTGCGCACCCCCGCCACCGGGCGAGGCCGCTCGATGAGCACGCGGGGTCCGACTGACTCGACGGTTTACGAACAGTCCTGCGGCGATCAGCGGCTGAAGGTCCGATTCGTCTCCCCGATGTACGCGACACGACAGCGTTGAACCGGCACAATATCCGGGCAGACCGTCGTGCCAGGAGAAGGGACCGTCCGGATGACTCGATCGCTGTCCGCACTCGCCAAAGCCGGTGCGCTCGCCGCGGTCCTCTCCCTCGCCGCGGCCGCGCCCGCCGGCGCCGACCCGAACAATGTCATGCCGATCCCGGCGCTCAACGGCATCCACGGCCTGCCAACCCTGCCCGGCCCGACGAAAGCCGTGTTCCAGGTGACCGGCATGGATAGTCCGAACCGCACCCAGAACGCCAACGTACTCGGCACCGACCTCGGCGTCATGTGGGACGACGGCAACGGCCGGATGATCACCGCCTTCGGCGACAGCGCGGGTGTCGGCATTCCCAACCTCCTCGCGGGCAGTGTCTGGGCCTGGACCAGTAACGTACTGTTCCGCAGCGCTACCCACGATCCGTCCAACGGCATCCTGTTCGACGATGTCGTGCCGAATCCGCTGCCGAGTCCCAAGATTCCCGGCATCGAGATCAGCCTGATTCCGACGGCGGGCATCTCGGTCGGCGGTGTGCAGTACATGAGCATGATGTCGGTCCGCGAATGGGGCGAGCATGGGAAGTGGAACACCAATTTCGCCACCCTCGCCGCCTCCCGTGACGGCGGCACCACCTGGACACAACTCACCAACACCCGCCGCGCAAATGTCGACGGCCAGGAGAAGTTTCAGCAGAATGCCTTCTTGAAGGCCGACGGCTACGTCTACCGCTACGGCACGCCCGCCGGCCGCGGCAACCCCGGATTCATTTCTCGCGCGAAAGAATCCGAGATCGCCGACATCGACGCCTACGAATACTGGGACGGTGGCGCCTGGAAGCCCGGTGACGCCAAGACCGCTGCCCCGATCGTCGGCGGTGTCGGCGAACTTTCGGTGATGTGGAACAGCTACCTCGGCCGGTACGTCATGCTCAGCACGGACCCAGCCAACAATGTCGTCCTGCGGACCGCATCAGCCCCCGCGGGGCCGTGGAGCGAACCGCGCGTCCTGATCGACGCGCCGACCCTGCCCACCGCCTACGCACCGATGATCTTCCCGTACCAAACGGGCAGTGACCTCTACTTCCTGCTCACCCAGCACACCCAGTACAACGTGCTGCTGATGCGAACGCCGCTCTGATCCTCTCGCGCAGGCTCATTCGCATTTCACGATCGGCACCGGGTCATACTTGACCGTGCGGGTCCGGCGAGATACTTCACGGCCGGTCTTGCGGTCGGTGATGATCCGAGTGTCGGAGGTAGTGAAGCCAGGGGCGCCCTCGCTGGCGATGCAGTCCTTGCCCTTGGGCAGGGTGACGGTGTTCGGGTCGGTGGGCTTGGTGCGCTCGCCGGTCTCGGATTCGACGTCGACTGTCTTGGTGCCCCAGAGCCGGACGGTGATCTCCGAGTCGGTGGTGAAAGCCTCGATGTAGATACCGGATTGGCTGCTGTTGCGGAATTTCAGGTCGATCGCGCCGTCGAAGACGGTGGCCTCGCGGGCCGCAGGGTAGCGGGAGATGTAGTAGCTGTGTTCGGTGTGGCCCGCGTCCTCCAGACCCGCGAAGTACGCTGCGTTGTAAAGGGTGGTGGCGAACTGACTGATCCCGCCGCCGACGGCCGTGCTGGGGCGCCCGTGGTCGATGATGCCGGACTCGACGTATCCTTCGGCCGTGCCGCGGGGGCCGGTGAAATCGTTGAGCGAGAACGTGTCTCCCGGCTTCACGATCGCACCGTTGACCTTCTTTGCCACCGTACGGATGTTGACGCCGGAGGGCCCGCTGAAGCCGTTGGTGGTGAACGAACCCATGGTCTCCACGACGCCGAGGCTCTGTGCCACCTCGGTGGTCAACTTCGGTTCGACCCGTTCGTAGACCGCCTGCGTGGTCCGCTCGCCCGGCGCGACGAGCAGCGCGGTGAACTGCTCGAACGTCTTGGGCCAGTTGATCTTGTCGCCGACCACAGCGGGAACAACCGTCGGCCTGCCCCCGGACACGGCGAACGTCGCGTCCTTCGGTTCGATCTCCGAGGGCACCAGCTGCGGCGCCGCCAATCCGATCGCGGCGTCCTGGTTCACCGCGACGGTGAGACCGCCCTGCCCGTCGGGCACGAAGGTCAGCACCGAGGCGATCTGCTCCGGCGTGAGCGTGGCCGCGGCATCCTTGCCCGTGAATGTGATCGGCGCTCGCACGGCGGGCTGAGCGATGTCTTGTAGCGCCTGATCGACCGCCTCGGGACGCACCGTCAGTGGTGCGGGGGCGACCGGAAGGTCCAGTGGCGCACCGGTGATCCAGTTGTCGACCAATGCCTCGCGCGCGGCGGCAAGGTCGAGCACACGTCCCGGAACGGGTGGCACCGCAATGGGACGGGCCTGGTCGAAAACGATGGTGCCCTCCACCGACGGCCGATCGTGTACCCGTAGGTCCGTCAGTTGACGTTGCAAGGCGGAGTCGTCGATCACGCTGGCGATCGAGACATCATGGGTGGTGAAGAACGAGAGGAGCCGGGTGACCGGGTTGAGCGGTTGAGTACCGATCCGCGACCAGGTACCGTCCCAGTCCACCGCCAGCCCCGCCGCGCTGGGCACGAGACGGGTCTGCACGTCACCGATGCGCAGCGGAAGTTCGCGGTCCGCTCTGGGCTCGAGCTCGGTACGCAGCGCGGCATCGGCATCGGCCTCGGCCATACCCCCGATGTCCACACCCGCGACGACGGTGCCCCGCGGCACCTCACCCGAGGACAACACCCAGTCCACCGCGTATCCGAGGCCGGCCACCACGAGCACCGCGCCGACAGCAATGCCCGCTCGGCGCACCGTGGCGGTGTCGAGCCGCTTCGGCAGCGGGCCGGACTTCGGACTACGCGCGGGCACCCGCCGTGGCGCGGACGGCACCGGCCGTCGGCCGGCTTGTATCGGCTGGGTCGGCGCGGAATCACCATCCCAGCCGCCCGACATACCCGCGTCCCGGTGCGGGTCCGACCGGAGGAGTTGACGTAATCCGACTTCGCCAGCCTGCTGCGGGCTGCTGCGTCCGATGTTCGGCTGGCTCGTCACGAACCGTCCTCCCCGTTCAGTTGAAGTTCAAACCCAAAAGTGGGTCTCTGCCAACGATAGTGGTCCTCGCCGAGGTGGCCAGCCGGGCGAAAAACCTGCAGCGAACCCCGCGCAAAGACCGGGTAGAACATGGGAAGGCCCCGCGCAGGTGCCGGGTCGGGGGTCTGGCAACTACGCGGAGCCGAAATGTCTATCGGTACGACGCGCGCGGCGTTACACCCGTCGGACGAACCGTGACCGATCCCACGCGGGACAATCGATGGACAACCTCTCACCACACACGCTCGACCAGAGACAAGGGAGATGGATGGTATGCAGCTGGGAATGATCGGTCTCGGCAGGATGGGCGCCAATATCGTGCGCCGCGTCGTCGTGGACGGACACACCGCAGTCGGATACGAACGCCACCCCAAGCACATCGGCGAACTGAGTGCCGAGCTGGGTGCCGATTTTCAGGGCTCTACCGATCTCGCCGATTTCGTCAGCAGGCTCGAGACGCCGCGCGTGGTGTGGGTGATGATTCCCGCAGGCGCTACCAGCACCGTGATCACCCGGGTCGCAGAGTTGCTCGAGCCCGGCGACATCATTATCGACGGCGGCAACAGTCGGTATCACGCGGACATCGAGCGGGCCGCGCAGCTGAAGCCCCAGGGCATCCACTACCTGGATATCGGCACCTCAGGTGGCGTTTTCGGACTGGTCCGCGGCTACTGCCTGATGATTGGCGGCGAGGCCGAGCAAGTGCGATACCTGGACCCGTTGCTGAAGTCCATCGCGCCGGGCCTGGCGGCGGCCGAGCGGACACCGGGGCGGGGCGGGGCGGCCTCCACTGCCGAGCAGGGCTACCTGCACTGTGGACCGGCGGGCGCGGGGCACTTCGTGAAGATGGTGCACAACGGCATCGAGTACGGCATGATGGCCGCTTACGCCGAGGGCCTGAACATCCTGCACAAGGCGAACTGCGGCGCGACGAACGCGGGCGAATTCTCCGCGGAAGAAACGCCGCTCGAGCACCCCGAGTACTACAGGTACGACATCGACGTGCCCGAGGTCGCGGAAGTGTGGCGGCGCGGTTCCGTGGTTGCCTCTTGGTTGCTAGATCTCACGGCCGGAGCCCTGCACGCCGACCCGAACCTGGAATCGTTCTACGGCCGGGTATCGGATTCCGGCGAGGGCCGCTGGACGATCGATGCCGCGATCGACACCGGTGTGCCCGTGCCGGTGCTGTCGTCCGCTTTGTTCGCGCGGTTCTCCTCTCGAGGCGATTCGCTGTACGCGGACAAAATGCTCTCGGCGATGCGCCAAGCGTTCGGCGGGCACCTCGAGTTACCTGGGAAGTAGCCGACAAATACGACGAATACGGCCCCGGACGGAATTCCGGTCAGGGGCCACATTCGTTGTGCAGCAACAGCTTCAGCGGCGGCCGGATCCGGTTCCGGACCGGACCGCCCTCGCGTCCGCGGCTATCGCTCGACGATGGCGACCACGCCCTGACCGCCCGCGGCACAGATCGAGATCAGCGCCCGGCCGGACCCCTTTTCCGCCAACATCTTCGCGGTGGAGGCGACGATGCGACCTCCGGTCGCGGCGAACGGGTGACCAGCCGCGAGCGAAGAACCGTTGACGTTGAGCTTGCTGCGGTCGATCGAGCCGAGCGCGCCGTCCAAGCCGAGGCGCTCCTTGCAGTAGGCGTCGGATTCCCATGCGGCCAGGGTGGCCAGCACCACGGAGGCGAACGCCTCGTGAATCTCGTAGTAATCGAAGTCCTGCAAGGTCAGCCCATTGCGGGCGAGCATGCGCGGCACAGCGTAGGTCGGCGCCATCAGCAGACCGTCCGGGCCGTGGATGTAGTCGACCGCGGCGACTTCGCTGTCGACCAGGGTTGCCAGCACCGGGAGGTTGCGCTGCGCGGCCCATTCCGGACTGGACAGCAGTACCGTGGACGCGCCGTCGGTCAGGGGGGTGGAGTTACCCGCGGTCATGGTCGCGTCGCCGGCTCGCACGCCAAAGACCGGCTTCAGGGTGGCCAGTTTTTCGATCGAGGAGTTCGGCCGCAGATTGTCGTCGCGGGTCAACCCGAGAAACGGGGTGATCAGGTCGTCGAAGAAGCCGCGATCGTAGGCGGCGGCCATGTTCTTGTGCGACAGATACGCCAGTTCGTCCTGCGCCTCGCGCGCGATGCCGAATTCTTTGGCGGTGATGGCGGCGTGCTCGCCCATGGACAGACCGGTGCGCGGTTCGGCGTTGCGCGGGATCTCGATGCCGAGCATGGTGGGGCGCAGGTGGCCGACCAGCCGGAGGCGATCTTTGGTGGTCTTGGCGCGGTTGGCGTCGAGCATCCACTCACGCATGCTTTCGCTGACGCCGATCGGGGCGTCGGACGTGGTGTCGACGCCACCGCCGACGCCCACCTCGATGCGGCCGGCGGCGATCGCGTCACCAACGGTGACAACCGCCTGAAGGCCGGTACCGCAGGCCAGTTGGAGGTCATGCGCCGGGGTGTAGGGGCTGAGTTTGCTGCCGAGCACGCTCTCCCGGATCAGGCCGTGCTCACCGACCCGCTTCAGGACTGCGCCGCCGACGACCATGCCGAGCCGCTCGCCCTGCAAGCCGAAACGGCTGACCAGGCCATCCAGCGCGGCGGTGAACATGTCCTGATTGGAGGCGTGCGCGTACGCCTTGTCGGAACGAGCGAACGGAATCCGGTTGCCACCCACGATCGCGACCGGGCGGGTGGTCTTACCGGTTTTGGCGGTGCTCTTCGCCGAACGGGCTTTGCTAGTCACTCGAGTCTCCAAGGTCTCGTGGATGGATGTCTCGGCGGCCGGTGTCGACGCGGGAAATCCACGCAGACCGGCGCCTGTCCGCGGTTGTTTACTTTAAACTTACTCTGGAGTAAGTTTGTTGTCGATACGTACCCCGCGAAAGTGCGCCAGAAAACCATGCCGGGGCGACCCCAGACCGCGAGACAGACCTCAGAAAAGGTAGGAATAGTGGCAGCCAGCAAGAGTAAGGGTGCTCCCAACCTCTACGGATCGTTCGTACACTCCGCCCCCGGCGCGTTCCTGGCAGGCAAACTCGGCCTACCGCGACCGGAGACCCTGCGTCGCTACGTCAAGGGCGAGCCGCCGCTGTCGGGCCCAGTGCTGATCGGCGGCAAGGGCCGCGTCGCCGAACCGATCCGCGCTTTGCTGTCGGACTACACCTTCGCCGACACGCCGACTACCGGCACCAAGTACGGCGCCCTGGTGTTCGACGCCACCGGCGTCGGCTCGATCGAGGACCTCTCCCAGCTGTTCGAGTTCTTCCAGCCCGCGATGCGCAGCATCGCCTCGTCCGGGCGCATCGTGGTCATCGGCACCACGCCCGAGCTGGTATCCAGCGCCGAAGAGCAGATCGCGCAGCGCGCACTGGAGGGCTTCACCCGCTCGATCGCGAAGGAACTGCTGCGCGGCGCGACCACCCAGCTGGTGTACCTGCACCCGGAGGCGTCGGCTGCCGCGACCGGCCTCGAGTCCACCCTGCGCTTCCTACTCTCGGCCAAGTCGGCATTCGTCGACGGCCAGGTCATCCGGGTCGGCAAAGCGGACGCGTCCGCCCCGGCCAGTTGGGACCGCGCGCTAGAGGGCAAGGTCGCCGTCGTCACGGGCGCGGCGCGCGGGATCGGCGCAACCATCGCGGAGGTGTTCGCCCGCGACGGCGCCCGGGTGATCTTGGCCGATATTCCGGCAGCCGGCGAGGCGCTGTCCCAGACCGCGAACAAGGTCGGCGGCACCGCGCTCGCGCTCGATGTCACCGCCGCCGACGCTGCCGAGAAGCTGGCCGAGTTCGCTACCGAGCGGTTCGGCGGCATCGACATCGTCGTGCACAACGCGGGCATCACCCGCGACAAATTGCTCGCGAACATGGACGAGAGCCGCTGGAACTCGGTCATCACCGTGAACCTCGCGGCGCCGTACCGGATCACCGAGGGCCTGGTTGCCCGCGGCGCGCTGAAGGAGGGCGGGCGCGTGATCGATGTGTCATCGATCGCCGGTATCGCGGGCAACCGTGGCCAGACCAATTACGGCACTTCCAAAGCGGGCGTCATCGGCATGGTCGACGCCGAGGCGCCGAAGCTGGCGGCGCACGGGATCACCATCAACGCGGTCGCGCCCGGATTCATCGAGACCGCGATGACCGCCGCTATCCCGCTGGCCACCCGCGAGGCGGGCCGCCTGATGAGTTCGCTGCTGCAAGGTGGACAAACCGTCGATGTCGCCGAGACCATCGCGTACTTCGCGAACCCGGCCTCGAACGCGGTGACCGGCAATATCGTTCGGGTCTGCGGGCAGAGCCTGATCGGAGCATGATGACGCACACGATCACGCTGACCGAACCGCCGAGCAACAGCAGCCTGTTCGTCAAGGCCGCGCTCGGCGCGGTGCCGTTGCTGTCGTCGCGCAAGTCGACGGTGCCGGACCGAGCCGTCCAGCTCGACGGTGTGCGCGTGAACCCGGATCATTTGGCGGCCTACTGCCGGGCGACCGGTCTGCGGTTCGGCGACGCACTGCCGCTGACCTACCCGTTCATTCTCACCTTCCCGCTGGCCATGCAGCTGGTAGTGGCGCGGGACTTCCCGTTCGTCGCGGTGGGCGCAGTGCACGCGCGGAACCTGATCGAACGCACCCGCGACATCTCGGTGAGCGAGCCGTTGGACATCCGCACCCACGTCGAGAACCTGCGCGAGCACCCGAAAGGGTTACTCGTCGACGCGATCAGTGCCGTGCGGGTAGGGCGCGAGCTGGTGTGGCACCAGGTCACCACCTTCCTGCACCAGCAGCGCACCTCGCTGTCGGGCGGCCCGAAGCCAGAGCCGAAACCGGAGGAGGTTCCGCCGCCACCGCTGCGTACGCTGCGGGCCGATCAAAAGACAATCACCCGGTACGCTGCCGCGTCCGGTGACCACAATCCGATCCATACCTCCACGTTGGGCGCCAAGGCATTCGGCTTCCCGAGATCGATCGCGCACGGCATGTGGTCGGCGGCGACCGTGCTCGGCGCCATCGAGGGTCGCATCCCGGAGCACGCCACCTACGCGGTCAAGTTCGGCAAACCGATTCTGTTGCCCGCCACGGTAAACGTGTACGCCGACCAGGCCGAAGGCGGCTGGGACCTGGCGTTGCTCCACCCGAAGAAGGGGTACCCGCATCTGACGGCCACGTTGCGCTGAGTCGACCGTTCGCTGCGGCCGCACTCCGACTTGCGCTGTCGGAGTGCGGCTGGCAACGATGTCGACCTACGAAACCCGCCGATTCGGGCGAGCAGATCAACAACCGCAGTCACAGTCACAGTTGCAGCACTCGCATTCGCAGCAGTTACCGCAGCTACCGCAGTCGCCGCAGCTGCCATCGCAATCGCAGTTCTTGATCCACGCCTCTTTGCGCTCGCCGGTACAGGGCCGGGTGTGGTCGGCACAGCAGGCGTAACCGGTGCAGTAGGCCCCCAGGATGAGGGCGAGCGATTCACCGATACCGGGTCGACGGGTAGGCGGGCGCCGGCCCGTCCCGCGCGCGTGCCCGTGCGGGAGGTCGACGGTGCCGCGCGCGCCGGAGCAGCTGTGCGCAACGAATGTCCCGATGCCGCTACCCAGCCGACGCAGCACCGAGGCCAGTGGGTCGAGCAGCATCCATCGGACGGTGGGCACCCGACTGAGCTCGGCCGCCGCGATCGCCGAGCGCAGACTCGAATTAGATTGCCGCAGTTGCTCGTACGCCGCGGGAATCGTCGTCCCGGTGACCGCCAACGGATTGAAGCGGTTGTGCGCCACGTCGTCGTCATAGTCGGTGACGGCGTCGGCCAGATGCGCGATCCGGCCGAACTGCCAGCCTGCTTCGCGCAGTGCCTCGACGTTCTCCGGTCGACCGGCCAGTACTGCGGTGTGCGCGAAAAACGCCGACGCGCATAGTTGGGTCGGCGCGGTCAGCATGGTCAATGGGTCGGCCGTGGACCCCATCGCCGATCGCCAGTGTGCCGACGCGCCAAGCGTGTCCGGCACGAACGGAATGGTGTGGCTCGAGTTGTACACGACGGCCGCGTCCCTCGCGGCTTGCTCGAGCATCGTCTGGACACCGAGCGCGGCAACTAGCGGTTCGACATCCAAGCCGATTCGCGCTGCGCTCACGCGCGCGTCCTCGGCCCAGCGAGTGGCTGCTCTCGTCAACGGCGTGCGGGCGAGCGCAGTGACGTCGCCATCATCCACGTGATCGCGAATCTTGCCTGCCGCCAACAGCAACGAGGCCGTAGTGGCGAGTTGCACGCCAGGCGAATCGGCGGTCGCCACGGACGCGCGGCGCATTCCGCGCAGCGGGCAGGGCGCTGCTGTAGTGCGTACTACCGAGCCGGACTGCGCTTCGGTGAGCATGCTCAGCACCAGCGCGTCCTTGTTGGTGGCGATGCGAGCGAACTGACCGTGCCCGTCGCGCAAGCCGAGACACAACCCGCACAGATGCGTGCGCCACTCGGCCGCATCGATTCCGTATTTCTGAGCGCCGTGCGCACACGGCCTGAGCAACCCGAACACTTCCGCCCCATTTCCCCCGACTCGATCGAATGAGCCGGTCCGCGTTTCCGAACCCCCGCACTCTGACAGTCCGTCAAGCCGGTGGGCAAGCGGTGGGGCGGATGCGGCGGGCTATTCGACCTTCTTTCGGCCCGCGAGCCCGCGCCAGGCCAGATCGTCGAGCAGGTCCACCGCCTCCGTGACCTCGATGCGACCGCTGGCCAGGCGGTCGGCGATCGCCTCGCCCGCACCGATCACGGCGACCGCGACAACGTCGAAGTTCGTTCCCGGTTCGGCGTGCTTGGCGCTGGACTCCAGCAGCTTGGCAGTCAACTCGATGACGCGCTCCCGCGCGTTCTCGATCTCCGAAGCGAACGCTTGCTGGCCGATGGCCTGCCGGTAGAGCACCTGCCAGGAGCGGCGATTACGGTCGACGAAGCCGAGGAACCCCTCCAGGGCGGTGCGGACCTGCTCATGCGGCGAGAGCAACGGGTTGCCGGCCGGCGCGACGGCTTCGATGAACCGCAGGCCCTCGCGTTGGATGCAGGCGCGGAACAGTTCGTCCTTGGAGCCGTAGTACAGATACAACATCGGCTTCGATATCTTCGCCTCAGCAGCGATCGCGTCCATCGACGTATCGTGGAAGCCCTTACGCGAGAAGACCTCCACGGCGGCGTCGAGCATCTGCTGCTCACGAACCGCCCGTGGAAGTCGCTTCGTTCCGCCCGCCATCCACACTCCTACCACATGGTGAATCTCACATATTACTCCAAGGTAAGTTTCGGCGGGGTCTGATGTGCTCCCCCCACGCCCAGCTTGGCCGCGCGGCGCGTCAGCAGCGCGGCAGCGTTCCCTTGAAACCAGCCATCCGCAACACCGAGGCGTCTACCTGCGCCATCGGCAGACGTCCATTCGCCACGGCCTGCTCCAGCCGATCGAGGACTTGGGATACCGCGTCGGTGGTGATCCACAGCGCGCTGTCGGCACCGGCGACCAGTGCGGCTTCGACCGCGTCCTCGATCGACAACCTGCTCGTGATCGCCGCCATACCGCCCAGGTCGTCGGTGAAGATCGGACCCTGGAATGGGGCCGCGCCGTAGCCGCTGCCACCCCGCAGCAGCGACATCGCCTCCGGGCTGATGCTCGCCGGGACGTTCGGGGTGGTCAAACCGGGCACGTCCAGATGGCCGACCATCACGGCCGCGCCCGACCCGATCAGATTGCGGAACGGCACCAGGTCGACGTTCTGCATCGCGTCCAGCGGCGGAGTGCGGACCACGCCGGTGTGCGAGTCGCCGGAGCCGGAGCCGTGACCGGGGAAGTGCTTCATCACCGTGCCGACACCGACCTCGCGCATCGCGCGGATGTAGGCGTCCGCGAACCGGGTGACGACGGCTGGGTCGTCGGAGAAGGAGCGGTCACCGATCACCGACTCGTCGGGCTGGGAGCTGACATCGACATCGGGGGCGAAGTCCACCGTCACACCTAGGTTCTTGAGTGCCTGCCCCCTGGTCAGCGTCGCGCGATAGTACTCGTCGGGGCTCATGGTCTGGGCCGTCACACGTGCCGACGGCACGGCGCCGATCAAGTTACGGACCCGGGAAACACGGCCGCCCTCCTCGTCGATGGTCACCATCAGCGGGACCTTGGCCGCCTGCTTGACCTGCTCGATCTCGCCGGAGCCGAGCAGGGCCTCGTCGGTCCAGCCACCGACGAAGATGCCACCGACCTGCTCGGTACGCACCACATTGGTCGCGTCGGCGGCGTCGCGCACGCCGACGGTCAACAGCTGGGCCAGTTTCTCCCGCGTGCTGAACTGCGCCAGATACCCCGCGGCGCAGTCCGGCGGTGCCGAGGAACTCACGGGGGTTGCCAACGCGGTCGTCGCATTCACCGAGGTAGACGACGCGGACGGCGTGGACGACGCCGCACTGGTCGACCCACCGCCCGAGCACGCGGTCGCGACGAAGGCAAGAACGGCAAGCACGAGCAGAGGCGTGTTCCGCATGAGAGTCAACGGTACTCGGCGAGAGAAAACGGACCCCATCCGCTACGCCCAGAACTGGCCGAAACGCCCACACGCCGCCAGGTCCGATAGTCGCGCGGGGATACATCGCGCGCGGATACGCAGCCTCCCCGGACACGGTGGCGCCGTACCGGATTCGACTACGAGTTACCGGTGTCGCACAACGGGCACGATCGCATGACCAAAGCAGTAAACGCGTCCGCCCAGGTCGTCGCGCGAATCATTGGGTTCGGGCGGGCCCGGCGGGGGTAATCTCGAGATATCGCCATGCGTCTCCACCGGGAGGTCATCGTGTCCTGCGATCAAATGCTCATCGCCTACGACGGTTCCGAGAATGCCAAGCGCGCCATCGAGTACGCCGGGCGCTTTCTCAGCGCGAACCGGGCGATCGTGCTGACCGCGTGGGAACCGATGGTGCGCCAAGCCGCTCGGCTCTCCGGGCTTTCCGGTGTCATGCAACCGGAATGGGTGCCCGACGACGAGATCGAGGACGTCGCGTATGTCGACGCCCGCTTCACCAACACGGAGGGTGTCCGGCTGGCCCAGCTCGTCGGCCTGAACGCCGAGGCACGCACGATCGAATGTACGACCACGATCTGGAACGCCATCATCGAATGTGCCGACGAGTTGGACGTCGACATCATCGTCGCCGGTACCCGCGGGGCCACCGGTTTGCGCGCCTTGGTGCACAGCAGTGTCGCCGACGCCGTTCTCAAGCACTGCCACCGCCCGGTTTTTCTCGTCCCACCCGAGAAGAACGCCTGACTCGCTGCGGGTCGCGGTCGGGTCCACTCATGAGATTTCGGTCGCTTTGGGCCGAGTCGAGGACCGCGGCGGGGTTAGGGTCGGGGCACTATGGATGGATTCCTGCTGGCTCAGCCCGACAACGTCGTGCGGGCGTACGGCAGTCGGGTCACCTTCGACGAGGCGGGCCGAGCCGTGGCGGCGCTACGGGATAAGACCGCGGACCTGATCGTCGGCGCGCTGCCCTTCGATCCGCGCCACCCGACGGCGCTGAGCGTGCCCGCACGCGCCGAGTACACCGCCGGCCCCTGGCGGCCGGCCGCGCTTCCCGACCTGCCCCCGGTGCGCGTGGTCACAGAGTTGCCGAGCCCGGCGGAGCATGTCGCGCGGGTAACGAAACTGGTTGAGCAGCTGAACGATTCGAAGCAATCGCTGCGCAAGGTGGTTGCGGCACGGTCGGTACTGGCCGAGGCGCACGAAGCACTCGACCCGCAGCTCGTCGTGGGCCATCTCCTGACCAGGCACCCGAACGCTAACGTCTTCGCCGTCGATCTGACCCCCGCGGGACGAACCGGAGCGACGCTGGTCGGCGCCACACCCGAGGTGCTGATCGCCCGCCACGGCGACGTGGTCACGCTGCGTCCGCTCGCGGGCACCCTGCCGCGGCGCGCCGACCCGGCGGGTGATGCCGCACAGGCCGACGAACTACTGGCCAGCACCAAGAATCGGGACGAGCACGCCTTCGTCATCGATTGGATCCGAGAGCGACTCGGCCCGGTCTGCGCCGAGTTGTCCATTCCGGACAGCCCGGAACTGATCAGCACCCATGAGGTCTGGCACCTCGCGACGCCGATCGCCGGACGCCTGCGCGACACCTCGACCACCGCGCTGGACCTGGCTCTGCTGTTGCACCCGACGCCCGCGGTCTGCGGCACCCCGACCGACCTCGCGCTCGACGCCATCGCGCAGGTAGAGCAGGATCGCGGGTTCTACGGCGGAGCCGTCGGGTGGTGCGACGCGCACGGCGACGGTGCGTGGGTGGTCGCGATCCGCAGCGCGGAGCTGTCGGCCGACGGACGGACGGTGCAGGCCTACGCGGGCGGCGGCATCGTCGCGGCCTCCGACCCGCAAGCCGAACTCGAGGAGACAACCGCGAAACTGCGGACCTTGCTCAGCGCCCTGCAGTGCGCCCTGCCCACGCATTGAGTTCGCCGACGACTCGGTCCGCACGCGCACGGCCCGTACGGCGGGATCCGAAGCGGGCTGACTCGGACGACGCTCAGCGCGGATGCGGCGCGTTGGGCGAGATGACGGCCTGAACGCATACAAATACCGGACGCCCTGCTAGGTTGGCCGGGAATGTGCCTGCATCGATGTATTGGAGTGCCGCGATGAAGTTTGCTGTCCCTGGTGTTGCGAGTGCGGTAGCCGGCGCCGTCGTGGGCGTGATCGGTGTTCTCCTCATCACCGTGGCAGTGCAGCAAAACTCGCGCCCGGAAATCGACCGCAGCGGTGACAAGGATTCCTCGTTGCTGAACAACGTTGAGTACGGCAGCCGCTGAGCCGCTGACCCCAGCTTCACCTGCCGACTCGCTCGGATCTTCAGCGGCGCCGGGGCAGCTCAGTACTGCGCCGCTGGGTAGACGGTGGTTCGCCGCGACCGTTGTCGTTGCGTTTCTGCTGACCTTTGCGCAGGCGCCCGGTCTCACGGTCGCCGACACGAAATACGACTTGGCCCAGAATCCGATCGGCTTCCTCGAGCGTGCGAGCCATTTGTGGAGTAGCCAGGCGCCGATGGGCCAGGTGCAGAACCAGGCCTACGGGTACTTCTTTCCACACGGTGCGTTCTTCTCGCTCGGTCACGTACTCGGCGTACCCGCCTGGGCGACCCAGCGGATCTGGTGGGCGCTGCTGCTGCTCGCCGGATTCTGGGGAATCATCCGCCTCTGCGAGATACTCGGCATCGGCACGCGCGGGTCGCGCATCATCGCCGCGGTCGCATTCGCGCTGTGCCCGCGGGTGCTGACCACGCTCGGGTCGATCTCGTCGGAAACGCTGCCGATGATGTTGGCGCCCTGGGTGCTGCTGGCGCCGGCCGCGCTCGGCATCGCCCACCGGGACCGTCGGCGCCGCGGTGGTGCCGAATCACCTGCGGGAAGTGCGCTGGCGTTGGCGCTGATGGGGGCGGTCAACGCGGTCGCGACGGTCGCGGCCTTCCTACCTGCGCTGCTCTGGTGGGCGGCGGCCTCGCCTGCGCTCACCCCGGCGCGTTCCTACCGACGGACTAGTTCCGACGCCCGGTCGGCCCCGCACAGCCCAAACCGCCGAGACTGGTGGAGGTTCTCCGCGGCGTGGATTCCCCTGCTCGCGCTCGCCACATTCTGGTGGGCGGTACCGCTGCTGCTGCTCGGCCGGGTGAGCCCGCCGTTCCTGGATTACATCGAATCCTCCGGCGTGACCACGCAGTGGGCCGCACTCGGCGAAGTGCTGCGCGGCACCGACAGTTGGACGCCGTTCGTCTCGCCGGAACGGATCGCCGGCGCGGTGCTGGTGACCCAACCCGCGGCGGTGCTCGCGACCGGGCTGCTCGCAGGGGCGGGCATGGCCGGACTGGCCATGCGATCGATGCCGTATCGCGGCAGGCTCGTGGTGATCCTTTGCGTCGGGCTGGTCGGCATCTGCGCGGGGTACGTCGGCGAGCTGGGTGGCCTGTTCGCGGAATCGGTGCGGGTGTTCCTGGACTCCGGCGGCGCTCCGCTGCGCAACGTGCACAAGTTGGAACCGCTCATCCGCATTCCGCTGGTAGTCGGCCTCGCTCACCTGCTGGCCAAGGTCCCGCTGCCCGGCTCGGTGCCGCTTCCGGTGTGGCGCGGCGCGTTCGCGCACCCGGAACGAGACCGGATGGTCGCGGTCGCCGGGCTGATCCTGACCGCCCTGGCCCTGTCCACCTCGCTGGCCTGGACCGGCCGGCTCGCACCGCGCGGCGCCTACGATCAGGTGCCCTCCTACTGGCAGCAGACCGCGGACTGGTTGCGGCACAACGCGTCCGACACCCGCGCATTGGTGGTCCCCGGCGCGCCGTTCGGCAGTCAAGTCTGGGGACTGACCCGCGACGAACCGCTCCAGGCGTTGGCGAGCACGCCGTGGGCGATCCGCGATGCGGTGCCGCTGAATCCGCCGGGAACGATACGCGCGATGGATTCGGTGCAGCGGCTGGTCGCCGACGGGAGGCCGTCGTCCGGGCTGGCCGCGACACTGGCCGGGCAGGGCATCGGCGTCGTGGTGCTGCGCAACGACCTCGATCCCGAGACTTCCCGGTCCACTCGTCCGATGCTGGCGCACCAGGCGCTGGAAGGCTCCCCCGGCCTGAGCAAGGTCGCCGAGTTCGGCGGCCCGATCGAACCGCTGGTAATCGGCGACGACTTGGTAGCCGACGGCGACCTCCGCCCTCCTTATCCGGCGATCGAGATATATCGAGTGGACACGAAGCCGCCGGGTTCTGCCACCGAGGTGCGCGCAGGGACCGGCGCCCCGGACCGGTTCCCCGGCGCCTACAGTGTCCCGCTCGAACGTGTTCCGGTCGTACAGGGTGGCCCGGAGGTACTCGAACGACTGCACCGCGACCAGCAAGGGACCGGCACGCCCACGCTGTTCGCCGCAGACGCGGTGCGCGCCGGACTGCGCGTCGGACCGCTCACTGTCACCGATACCCCGATGGATCGCGAGACCGACTTCGGCCGGGTGGACAACCACAGTTCCGCGCTCCGCGCTCCCGACGACGCGCGGCGCACCTACAACCTGGCGCCCGACTATCCGGTGTCCGGAACCGAACTGGTCCGTGGCGAGTGGTCCGGCGCGACGATCACCGCGTCGAGTTCGGCTGCGGATGCCACCCAACTCGGGGGCGCGGCACCGGGCAGTTCGACCGCGGCCGTCGTCGACGGCGATCCGGCCACCGCCTGGATCAGCAATGGCACCGAACGTGCGTTGGGACAATGGCTTCGGCTCGACCTCGATCGGCCGGTCCAGGTCGGGCAGCTGAACCTGACCACCAGTTCGGCCGCGATTGGCGACCCGGTCAAGTGGGTCGAGATCCGCACCGCCAACGGCACCGTCTCGGTCCGGATTCCGGAACCGGGTACACCGGTCTCGGTATCCTTACCCGCCGGCACGACCGACTGGCTGACCATTACGGCCATCCGCACCGAGGGCGGTTCCAGCGGTGGGCAGTTCGGCATCAGCGAACTCGCCCTGGACGACTACTCGGTCCGTGACGCGCCGGTTCGCGTCGACATCCGGCATCGGACCGTGCTGCCGCCCAGCACAGCGGGCGCGCATGTCCACACATGGGACCTGGGTCAGGAATTCCCCGGTCGCAGCGCATGTTTCGATGCACCCGACCGGGTCAGGTGCAGCAAGGGCATCGCGCTGGCGCCGGAAGAACCAGGCGCGTTCGAGCGCACCCTCGTGGTGCCGGAGCCGATGGCGGCTGCCCCGGAGTTGACGGTCCGCACCAGGCAGGGTCCGGCACTGGAGGCGTTGCTCACCGACCCCCACCGCCCGGTGGCCCGGGGCAAGGCCGACGTGGGTGACCTACGCGGGGCCGCGTTCGCCGCGACCGACGGTGACCGGCGTACGAGTTGGACCGCGCCGGAGGAGTCCGTCCGGAACCTGACCGGTGGCAGGCCGACGCTGACGCTCGAGCTGCCCGAACCCGCCCTGATCACCGGGCTGGAGCTGACCCCCTCGCTCGGTAATCTCCCCGCCGCGCCTACCTCGGTGACGGTGAATCTCGGCGACGGCCCCCAGGTACGTCAGCTGGACCGACCCGACCCAGGCGTTCCGGTACGCATCGACCTGTACCCCGCGGTGACCGATCGGATCGAACTCAGCCTGCGGACCTGGACGCCGGTGCTGGACCAGACCGCGCTAGGTTTCGCGCAGACCCAGCCATCCGGCTTGGCCGAGGTGTCGGTACTGGGTCCGGACTATCCCGAAGCCGCGCCGCTGGATCGTGCGATCACCATCCCGTGCGCGCTCGGCCCGACGATCGAGGCCGACGGCCGGATCCTGCACACCACCATCACCGCCGGCACTGACGAACTCCGTTCCGGCGCACCGGTGCCCGCTCGGGTCTGCCCCGACGACACCGCCGAGCCGGCAGTCGCGCACCGTGAGTTCGCGCTGCCGAAGGGCCGGGTCGACGTGACAGTCGAGCCCACCGACCTGTTCTTCGTCGATCGACTGCGTTTGAACCGGACCGATCCGAGTTCCGTCGACACCGCGTCACCAGACCGATCCGCACCGCCGCAGGACCAGACCGGCCTGGCGGCCACTCCCCCCGACCGCCGCACCGTCGATCCACAACGACCGGACCACACCGAACCGGAGTCCCCCGCGTTGCCTCGGTCGGATGCGGCCACCCGCCTGCTCGTGCTGCCTGTGAGCACGAATGCCGGTTGGCGCGCTACGACGTCCGAGGGACGCGTCCTGGTGCCGCTCGTGGTCGACGGCTGGCAACAAGCCTGGCTGCTACCTGCCGACAACACCGGCCCGGTCACGATCTCCTTCCCGGTGGACCGGTGGTACCGCCTGGGCATCTTCGGTGGACTCGCGCTGCTCCTGCCGCTGGCGGTCCTCGCGATTCCGCGCCGCGCCCGCACGCGCGCCCGCCCTGCCGCAGCTCGTCCCGAGCCGGTTCGCACGGCCTCCGATTCGGCGGCCGATACCACCGAGCGAGATGTCGATACGACACGTCCAGTTTCGGATTCCGAGCCGCGTACCTGGGGCAAGAGGTGGATGGGCGCGATCATGTTGGCCGGTGCGACCACGCTGATCGCGGGCCCGATCGGCGCGGTCGTGACCGTACTCGCGCTGGCCGCGACCCGTTTGGCGCCGCACCTGGCGCCGCGCGCACTCATCATCGTGGCGGGCGCCGGGACGATGCTGTCCGCCGCCGCATTGTCCACCGGGCCATGGCGCTCGCCCGACGGCTATATGGGCGGGTCGCTGCTGGTGCAACTGCCCGCGCTGCTCGCGATCGTCGCCGTCGGGATCGCGGCGCTTCCGCACCGACGCGACGCAGGCTAAGCCGCGCCGTTCCGCCAGACCTACTCATAACGCAGATCGCCCGCCGGATTTCCGATTCAGAACCCATCCATTCACCGCGCGCCATCAAGACACGCGTTGCTAACGTGAGCATGCGTGAGCACCTGCGCCGAATGTGGTTTCGTCTACGACTTGGCTGCGGCGGCAAACGTGCCGACGCTGGCGCGGGAACACGCTGTGGAGTACGCCGACCTGCTCGGCGGCGATCCCGACAGGCTACGACAGCGCAGGCAACCCGAAGTGTGGTCGCCGCTGGAGTACGCCTGTCACGTGCGGGACGTGCTGCTCGCGCAGCGTGAGCGCGTACTGGCCGCCCGTCGGACGGACAACCCGCCCGCGACACTGATGGGCCGCGACGAACGGGTCGAGCATGACGGCTACGCGGAACAGGACCCCACGGACGTAGCCCGCCAGATTCGCGACGCCGCGGCACTGTTCGCGAACGTGCTGGAGCGACTCGGCGACGCGGACTGGGAGCGCACGCTCATGTTCGCCTACCCCGAGCAGCAGAAGCGCTCGCTGCGCTGGCTGGCGCTGCATACCCTGCACGAACTGCGCCACCATCTGCTCGACATGCATCGACAGTTGGACAGCTGACGTCCGGACCGCCGATCAGGAAGCCGGTTCGATCACCGACTCCCGCTTCCTCCGGTCCACGCGGCGAGCCAAGCGCCGCACCGGTTCCTCGATCAGCGCGTAGCTGGCCGCCGCGACCGGGAGGGTGATGGCGACCGTGAGGACCAGGACGTAGCCGAAGTTTCCGAGGAACGGCACGATTCCGAACACCGGGAACACGATCGACAGCACCGCGAGATGCCAAATGAAGATGCCATACGACCAGCGTCCGATCATCGCGGCCACCGATGATTCCAGCCAACGGTGCGGTCGGGCCGCCGGGTCCCGCAGCACCAGCGGAGCGAGCAAGGCGAACCCGATGATCGCGCCCGAGCCCATCTTCACCACGTAGTGCCACGGCTCGGCGCGGGTCAGCCCAGCTGGTCCGGCGAGATCGGTCGCCGCGATCAGGAAGGCGATCGTCGCCACCGTCCACATCAACGGCTGATTCGCCGCGACCCGCCACCACGTCGATTGCCGGACGCCATGGAAGCTCAGCTCCGCGAGCAGCATGCCTACCGCGAACCAGGGCAGATAACCGGGCAGCCAATTGTCCGCGTGGATGGCGTCGGGCGTAGGCACCGGAAGGAGGTTCCACCCGAGGCTGATCACCCCGAGCGCGACAATCACCGGCACCCGCAGGTTCGCCGCGGATCCACGTAGCCGGACCAGCGCGAACGCCAGCACGGGCAACACGAGATAGAAGGCGACCTCGACCGAAAGGCTCCACATCTGGGTCAGCCCATCGGTGAGTGTCAGCGGCACGAAGACCTGCAACAACGCCAGATTCGACACCCACACCCGCAGTCCGGCCGTCCCGGCCGCGCTCGGCAGCAGCATCAGCACCGCGCACACCACGACCCAGTACGCCGGCAGGATGCGCGCGGCGCGATGCCGCAGGTAGTAGCCGACCGACGGCGCGCTGCCCACCCCACGCGCCGCCGCGGCGTGCGGGCGCCACAGCAGGAATCCGGACAGCGCGAAGAACACCGCGACCGCCATGTCGAACCGGCCCCACACCCGGCCGATGACCGGCGTGCCCGCGGCCCCGGTTTGAAAAGCGACGTGCGTCAGCAGCACTCCGAGCGCCGCCATGCCGCGCATGCCTTCCAGCGCGGGTACGAACGCCCTCGAGCGCGCCCGCTCGGTCCCGGGAGCGGCAGAGGACACAGTCGCGGTCATCGTGCTCCAGTCTGCCGTGCCGATTCACAGGTGATAACTCGGCGTTTCAGACTCCACGCTAGACTCGGGCGATTTCTCGGCCGTTTCGGCCTCGACGCCGCATAGTACGCGATAGGGCTGTTAGTGTCGGGGCTCACGAGTGCCGGCGGCGTGCCCGCAGTACTTGCCGGACGGACCTGTGTTCTACGACGAGGAGAGTTTGCATGGCACTGAGTGCCGGTACCAGAAGGACGGTTGCCTGCCTGCTCGTGGGTCTCGGCGCGTTGCTGATCGTCGCCGCGCTGATGATCCCGACGTACACCGTCGACAAACTGGCGAAAACTCCCCTCGACATCGAGATCACCACGATCGCGACGAACCAGCCGGGTGAGGACAGCCTCGTGCTCGACGCCAAGTCGCTGACCGCCCCGGAGGGTGCGGCGAAGGTCGACAGCAACGTTCCGCTGGTCTCGCAACGGTTCCTCACCGTCGAGGATCCGGCCGATGCCACCGAGATGACGGTACAGGCGGGTCAAACGCTGCGTCGCATCGACAAGCAGGGCGACACCGGCCTGCTGACCGCGACCATCGACCGGGTGACCATCGACCGGGTGACCGGCATGCCGGTGGACAAGGATCCCAACGGGTCCATCGCCGTCACCACGACCAAGGAAGGCGAGAGCATCGCCGAGCCGGTCCAGCACACCGGCCTCCAGTACCGGTTCCCGATCGGCACCGAGCAGAAGAGTTACCCGTACTTCGATATCAATGCCCGCAAAACCTTCGACGTCAACTTCGTCGAGGAGACCGAGATCAACAACATGAAGGTCTACCACTTCCAGCAGTCGGTGCCCGCCACCAACCTGTGGGAGGTGGCGCAGGCGCCGACCAACCGGCTGAGCCTGCCGGCGGCCAAGTGGGGCGTCCAAGGCGGCGAGGGCGATGAGGCCCCGGTGACGCTGACCCGGTTCTACACCAACACCCGCGACCTGTGGGTCGAGCCCGAGACCGGCACCGTGATCAAGGGCGGCGAACAGATCCACCTCTACTACGCGCGCACCGGCGACAAGCCCGAAGTCACCGCACTCAAGTCGCACCTGGTGTTCGATGAGAACACCATCGAGTCGCAGATCGCGGTGGCCAAAGAGAACATCGACAAGCTGTCGCTGTACGGCCGGATCATGCCGATCGTGTTCGGCGTCCTCGGCGTGGTCGCGCTGATCGCCGGTGTGTTGCTCGGTGTCCGTGGCGGGTCGGCCCCGACGCGGGCGCGCACCGGTGGCACCCCGAGTCAGCGTCCCAGCGGTTCGGCTCCGACCCGTGGGGCTTCGAACCGCCCCGCGGCGAACCGTGGAGCCGATGATGCGCCCACCGAACAGATTCGGATCGACAAACAGCCCTGATACCGCTGAGCAGCACTGAATTCGGCTCCCCCGCCCTCCGGCTGGGGAGCCGAATTCGTTTTCGAGGTCAGCCTTCGCGGGATGGCAGTGCATAGGCGATCGGGTGGCGCGGCTGATAGAGCAACATCGTTCCAGCGCCCGGGACACACATGTCTACGCATCGGCCGAACTCCCGTTCGACGATCTCACCTGCGAAGCGCGCTCCGCGACCGGACAATTCGGCCATGGTCGGCTCCAGATCGTCGCACAGCAGCGAAATCTCGTGGGTCGGCGCCCCTTCGGTGGGATGAACACCGAGTTCGCTCGGGCCGGTGGCGAAGATGAGCCAGCCCTCGTGCGCGTCGATATTCTGCCACCGCAAGACGTCGCGGAAGAACGCGCGGGCGGCTTCGGGATCTTCCGCGTAGACCACGGTGTGCACTGCGGTGATCATGGTGAAATCGTAGGCGGGGCCGCGTCAACCGGCTGGACGCGACGGCTCGGCACGCGTCGTGTCGTCGGCAGCGCGCAGCACGATAACCGCGACCAGGAGCGTCGTGCTGGCCGCGACCGAGACTGCCGTCGTGATCAGGGCGGGGACCGAGCGGGCGAACACCACCATCACCGTGACTTCGACGGCCAGCCCCACCCACGTGACGACGGCGAGCGCGGTGCGATCCACCGCGATGGCCGAGAGCATCGCGCCCTGCAGCACGGCAAGCAAGGCGCCGTGCAGCGCGAACAACCACAGCAGTCCCTGGATCGGCGCGTAGTCTTCGCCCGCGAGCAATGGCGCGATCGGCGCGGCGAGCGCGGCGCCGAGCACCGCGACGATCCCGATACCGCTGAGCACCGCCAGCGCTGCCTGGATCGCGCGCGCCGAGTGGGTCGGCTGCGCCATCCGCGGATACAGCACGACACCGACCGCCTGCGGCAGCCAGAACGCGATCTTGGCGGCGATTGTGCCGAGCGCGTACCGGCTGGCGTCCACCTCATCGAGCACGATTCGGACCACGATCAGGTCGGCCGACGACAGTGCCATCAGCGCGGCCTGCACCTGGGCGGCCCGTAGCACCGGCAGCACGCCGACGGCCGTAGCGACCGCGTTCGCCCCAGTGGCGGTGCGCGCCCGGGCTCGCGGCAAACCGGTGATGGTCCTGGCGAACAACGCCGCTGTCGCGATCCCGAATGCCGCCGCCCACAGCGCGAGCGCCGCGCCCCCACCCAGCGCCAAAACCACCAGCGCGGGCGTGACCCGGGCGATCCCGGCCGCGCCGAGCACCACGGCCAACGCCCGAAAACGTTTGCCACCCTGGAGAATTCCTTGCTCGCCGGACAACAGCACGAGGAAGGGCGCGGCACCCAGTGCCGCAGCGGACGCCAGTACACCGACGTTGAGTGTGACGGTCACCAACGGCACCAGCACCGCCGCGACCACAGCCACGATCACCGCGCACCGCCACTGCAACCCGCGCAGCGTCGGCACACCAGCCCCCCGAACCAGCTCCCTGGCCACCACATTCTGCAACGCCAACGCGGGTACCGCACACAACAGTTGTGCGGCAAGCAGACTGGCGAACTCGCTGTATCCGGTCACCCCCAGCCACCGCCCGGCCAGCAGTTGCAACAGATATCCCGCCACATTGGCGGTCATCGCCCCCGCTGTCACCAACGTCAGATCCGCCACCACAGGAACCCGACGGACAGCAGACACGCCGCCTATCGTCCCACCCCGCCACCGTCATCCGGGTCCCGCCCCGCCGGAGATCGAGCGCCATGTCCGAGCAGATCGCGGGTGTGTCGCCGGGACCCCACGAACACCACGACAAGCCACGCGTCGCGGACCCGCTCACCGCGGCCACCAGGCCACGCGGCCAGGCCGTAGGCTGCTGAGGCGTGAACGACGGCGGTCGATGGCGAGGGGTGGCTGCGGGATACAGCGGGGTGGGGGCGCTGCTCGTGGCCGGACCGCTGCTGGGACCGGGGTATCTGTTGTTGCGGGACGCGGTGAGCACGCCGCGCAGCTATCTGACCGATTCGGCGCTCGGGCTGGGCGACGCCGCGCCACGCGCGGTGCCACAGGATGCGTTGCTCGCCGCGTTGTCGCCAATCGTGGATGGCGGGTTCATCGTCAAAGCGATCTTGGTCTTGGCGCTGTGGGCGGCAGCATACGGGGCGGCGGTGCTCGCGCGCGAACTGTTGCGAGCGCCGATCGGGGCGCAGCTGGTCGCGGCGACGGTCGCGCTGTGGAATCCCTATGTGGCCGAGCGGCTTTTGCAGGGGCATTGGAGTCTGCTGACCGGATACGCCGCGCTGCCGTGGACCGCCCTGGCGGCTTATCGCATTCGAGCGGCCCGTGGTGGTATCGCCCCGTGGGCCGCGCTCACCGGCTCGCTTGCCGCGGCCGGCCTCACGCCGACCGGCGCACTGCTGGCGGGCTGCACCGCACTCGCCCTGGTCCGGTGGCGCCAACTACCCGTGGCACTCGCCCTGTCGGTGGCCGCGTCGGCGCCATGGCTGGTGGCGACCACGCTGTCCGGCGCGGGCGCCGAGCCGTCCGATCCAGCGGGTATCGCGGCCTTCGCCGCGCGAGCCGAACCCGGCCTCGCAACGCTGGGTAGCCTGGCCGGACTCGGGGGGATCTGGAACTCGCAGGCCGTCCCCGCTTCACGCACCACGTTGCTCGCGGTGCTCGGGACCGTACTACTGTTGGTGATCGTCGCGCTGGGCCTGCGAACGGTCGCCAGCACGGCAGATGACTCGGCCACCGGGCATATCCGCCGCGCTCTGCTGGTGCTCGCCGCATGCGCGATCCTGCTTCCGGCGCTCGGCGCGACGACGTGGGGTATGTACACGCTGGAGTGGCTGGTCGCCGGCGTGCCCGGTGCGGGTCTGCTCCGCGACACCCAGAAGTACGTGGCGTTGGCCATGCCCGCCTACGCGCTGTGCGCCGCTGCGGGATGTGTCGCGCTCTCCCGTCGACTCTCGGCCACGACCACGCACCCAGCCGTGCCGGCCACGGTCGCAGCGATTTTCGTCGCGCTGATCACACTGCCCCTGTCCGATCTCGCCTGGGGCGTCGGCGGAGCGGTTCGAGCGGTGCACTATCCGAACGGTTGGCATCGGGTCATCGAACAAGTCGACGGTCCCGGCGACGTCGCGGTACTGCCGGGCGGGATGTTCCGGAAGTTTCACTACAGCGGCACGGCACCGGTACTGGACCCAGCGCCGCGCATGCTGCCCAACGACGTCATGCAGACCGGCGTGCTTCCGGTACGCGGCCGGATCGTCTCTGGCGAGGGAGCCCGCGCCGCACAGGTGGAAACCCTTCTGCTGCAAGGTGGTTCGCCCACCGAGCTGGCCCGCCTCGGGGTCGGCTGGGTACTCGTCGAGCACGGCACGCCCGGGCCGCTCGGCGCATCGGCGACGACGCTCACCCAACTCGAGCCGAGGTATCAAGACGCCGACCTCGCGTTGTACCACGTGCCCGGCGTGGTCGAACAGGGTGGATCGGTGACCGCCCAGCGCTCCCTCGCGAACGCCGCCCATGTGCTGTGGGCCGCACTGCTTGTCGCCGGTCCGCTGATCACTCTCGGCGCGCGCGCACGGTCCCGGACGAAAGCCCGGCGGTAGGCAGGCCGCCGTAATCGGTGCGAACCCGCGCCGGGCGCGAAGACACTTCCTCACCGGAAGTGACATGTCCGACCGGCACGGCGCGACGTGCGTTCGCGGACGCACCGCACGGAACTGGGCCGCAATGGTCTCCGCTCGTGTCGACCGATCGGCCTCAGGACGTGCCGTCACCCCTCGGCACGCACGCGACGCGCGGCAGCGCCGGTCAGTCGGCCGGGCGCGGCGCGATCAACCCGGCGACGCGCTCGCCGCGGGCCGCGGCCGCCAATACCTCGTAGACTCCGTTCCCGGTCTGCTCCCAGGAGAACTCGCGTGCGCGGGCACGCGCCTTCTCTCCCATGACCATGCGTGCCGTCCGATCGTCGAGCAGGTCACCGACGGCATCGGCCAATTGCGCGACGTCATCGACCAGGATGCCGGTCGCGCCGTCGACGATGGAATCGGTCAGGCCGCGCGAACTCTGGTAGCCGATGGTCGGCACGCCGTGCTGGGCGGCTTCGATGACCGCCAGTCCCCAGCCTTCCTTACGCGACGGCAAAACATGCACCCACGCGCGGGCGAGCAGTTCGTGCTTGCGGCGCTCGTCGACGTGCCCGTGGAACGTGACGACGTCGGCGATCCCGAGTTCGCGGGCGTGGTCCTTCAGGTTGTCGGCCCACCAGCCGTCGCCGATCACGTCCAAGCGCAGACTGGGTATACGGTCGCGCAACCGGGCGACGACCGCGAGCGCGTCTTCGATCTGTTTGTGCGGCACCAGCCGCGAGAGCACCACAACGGTAGGCGCGGCGGCACGCGTCTCCGCGGCGCCGGTGGGGGCCTCGACTGGAACAGGTTCGGCGCCATTGCGGACCACGGCGATGCGGGAACGATCCACCCCGAGCGTGGCCAGTTCTTCGGCCGAGGGGAGCGAAACTGTCAGGTACTGGTTGCCCTGATGCACGCGCGGTGACAACCGCGACTCGATCCACCAGCCGATCCGACCGACCAGTCGACCAGCCACCGGCCACTGCTCGCGGTGTCCATGGTGCACCAGCACCACGGACGGCGCCTTGGTGACCGCTGTAGCGAAGAACGGGATGCCGTTCTGCGTGTCGATGACCGCGTCGGGGCGCACGCCCCGCATCGGTCCGAGGCCGAGTTTGCCCAACGCGAGCGCGGCGAGAGCGCGCGGATACACGGTGTAGCGGCCGCCACCCCTGCTGATGTCGATGCCGTGCATTCGTTCCCGGCGTGGCGCACCCGGATAACGGGCCGTGCGCAGGGTTACCGTGACCCCGCGTGCCGCGAGCTGTGCGCCGACCTGTTCGAGGTAGCGCTCACTGCCGCCACCCTGCGGGTGCCCGGTGTCACGCCAGCAAAGCAGGAGGACTTCGCGCACGGTGGAGCTTCTCTCGGTCAGGTGGTCCGGTCGGAACATGGGATATCGCGGTATACCCTAACCCGAGTACCCGCCCCCGCATGCCGTCCACCGACGTTGTGCGAAACTCTGCGCCGTGCTCAAAGCCGAAACGAAGCCCACGCGCAGCGGCCCGCCCCGATTCGCCCGTCGGGCGACCCTGCGCCGGTCGCTGCGATTGCTCGGCAGCTTTCGGTTCGAGCAGACCGATCCCGCGCTGTTCTACGGGGGACTCGCCGAGGACAGCGCGGCAATGATCGCGGACTTCTACGCCGACCTCACCGGCTGGCCACTGGCAGACGCCACGATCCTGGACGTCGGCGGTGGGCCCGGCTACTTCGCGGACGAGTTCGTCCGAACCGGCGCCCGCTACATACCGGTGGAGCCGGACCCCTCGGAGATGCACGCGGCGGGACTGTCGATCGCGGGTGCGGTCCGCGGATCCGGGATGGCGCTGCCGTTCCGAGACAACGCGGTGGACATCTGTTTCTCGTCGAACGTCGCCGAGCATGTCTCGCAGCCCTGGGTGATGGCCGACGAGATGGTCCGCGTCACCAAGCCCGGTGGGCTGATCGTGCTGTCCTACACCGTGTGGCACGGACCGTTCGGCGGGCACGAGACCGGGCCGTGGCACTTCCTCGGCGGTGAGTACGCCGCGCGCCGGTATCGGCGTAAGCACCGGCGGGAGCCGAAGAACCGGTTCGGCACCTCGTTGTTCGCCGTCCGTGCCGCGGAGGGACTGCGGTGGGCGGCGAACACCTCCGCGGAGGTGCGAACGGTGTTCCCGCGCTATCACCCGCGGTGGGCCTGGTGGCTTGTTCGCGTCCCCGGAGTGCGTGAGCTACTGGTCAGCAATCTGGTTGTAGTGGCGACCAAAAGTTAGCCGAGCTAATGCTCGAGCCATCCGCTTCGCCAGTGCCGCTTACTGGACTGCTGACGTAGCGGCTTACTCCATGGCGCTTCCCTGATGGCGAGGCCGACGGTCTCCAGCGTGGTCAGCCCGACCAGGTCGGCTAACGTCCGCACGGCCGCGACCGCCTCGGCTGCCTGCATGGCCGCAGTGGCTTGTTCGATCGTCAGCGTGCGTCCAGGTAGGAAGGAGACCACCCACCCGCCACTGCCGACACACTTCGCTTGATGCTCGGTCTGGTCGCTGGTCATCAACGACCGGCCGATCACTTGCACCGCCATGACTCGGACTCCCCAGTTTGCGGTATCGGTTCATGAATCGAGCGAGCTGATCAGTCGCTACAGCATCCCACCTTCCAGCAACAGAACGCAATAGTGCGTTCTGCGAAAAGCGAACCGAGAAGTCGGAATTCACACCGCCCGAGCTGTCGCCGGACCGTGAAACTGAAACAGGTTACAGACAATCTGAGGCACCAAAATGTAACGTGTTCTCATGCACTACGACAGCTTGTTCATCGGCGGCCACTGGACCGCACCAGCCACCGCCGAGCGCGTCCAGGTCTTCTCGCCGGCGACGGTCGAGCCGGTGGGCAGCGTCCCCGCGGTGACGCAGGCCGATGTCGACGCCGCGGTCACCGCGGCGCGACAGGCCTTCGACCACGGCCCATGGCCGTCCACGCCGCCGCAGGAGCGTGCCGAAGTGCTCACCCGCGCGGCCCGCCTGATCGAGCAGCGCTCCGCCGACCTGATCGCTGCACTGATCGCTGAGGTGGGCACCCCACAGCTGATGGCCATGACGCTGAACCAACTCCCGTCGGTCGCCGTGCTGGACTCCTACGCGGCGCTGGCCAAGACCTTCCCTTGGCGTGAGACCCGGATCGGCGGATTCGGCACCACCCGGGTCACCAGGGAGCCGCGCGGGGTCGTCGCGGCGGTCACCGCATGGAACGTCCCGTTGTTCCTCGCGGCCAACAAACTCGCGCCCGCGCTGCTCGCCGGCTGCACCGTGGTGCTCAAGCCCGCTCCGCTGACGCCGATCACCGCGAACATCCTCGCGGACATCTGCGCCGAGGCCGGCCTACCCGACGGCGTGCTATCGGTGCTCCCCGCCGAGCCGGACGCGGCCGAGTACCTCGTCTCGCATCCCGGCGTCGACAAGGTGACGTTCACGGGAAGTACCGCGGTCGGCAAGAAGATCGGCGCGATCGCGACCGGCCAACTCAAGAGCGTTTCGCTCGAACTCGGTGGAAAATCGGCGGCGATCGTGTTGCCGGATGTGGACCTGGCGGCGAGCATCCCGGTGCTCGCCTTCTCCGGCCTGATGAACAGCGGGCAGGGCTGCGTCGCGCAGACCCGCATCCTCGCGCCGCGCAGTCGATACGACGAAGTTCTCGACGCGCTGGTCGAATATGTGAAGACGATGAAGGTCGGCGATCCGACCGACCCGAGCGTGCAACTGGGACCACTGATTTCCGAACGGCAGCGCGACCGGGTCGAAAGTTACATCGCGAAGGGCAAGTCCGACGGCGCACGGCTGGCGCTCGGCGGCGGTCGCCCGGAAGGCCTGGACCGCGGCTGGTTCGTGGAGCCGACGATCTTCGCCGACGTGGACAACAAGTCCACCATCGCGCAGGAAGAGATCTTCGGCCCGGTGTTGTCGGTCATCCCGTACGTGACCGAGGACGAAGCGGTCGCGATCGCCAACGACTCGGCCTACGGCCTGGCGGGTTCGGTGTGGACCACCGATATCGAGCACGGCGCCGAGATCGCCGCGCGGGTGCGCACCGGTACCTACGCGATCAATTGGTACGCCTTCGACCCGAGTTCGCCGTTCGGCGGCTACAAGAACTCCGGACTCGGACGGGAGAACGGCCCGGAAGGTCTCGACTCGTTCTGTGAGCAGAAGTCGCTGCTCATGCCACTCGGTTGGGCCGAGTGATCAACCCTGCGGCAGGACCACACGCAGGATGGGCGCACCATCGCTGTCCGGCCGGTTCGGTGTGTCGACGATCTCGACGCGCCAACCGGGGGGCAGTACCGCCCGCAGCCGCCCCGCGGCCCGATGCAGCGGCGTACTTGTTGTCGCCAGTTCGAAGTCGGTAACCAACGGGGCAAGGGCTGCCGTCGTCTCCAGGTCGGCCATGCTCCAACCACCTCTCGCGCGACGATCTCGACGTTCTCCGCCGACATCGCGGGGTCCGATGTCACAAGGGAAGTAGGTCAGTTGATCAGTAAACTGTCAGCGATTTGATTGGGTGCTCGTGGAGTCAAGAACATACCAAGCATAGGCCACGGCCCGACATGACCCCTGTACAACGTACATATCCCCTAAGAGTGCTCCCGAAAGCGGCTCGGCAATCGCATCGATGGGCATGAGATCGCGATCATCCGAACAGCAGTGCCACCCGGGCTCCAGGCCCGGGTAAGCGGCTATGCGACAACGTTCGCGCCCGGATCCATCGGTCAACGGCGCAGTGCCCGACGATACGACGCGCGGGCTCGAACCGCTCGGCATGCAGGGGCACGCTTCGCACAGTGCCACCACCGAATCCCGACTACAACACAAACCAGTTCGCCGGACATTGGGCGTCTCCAGCAACTCCCGCGCACGCGCGACTCGTCGGGCGTGCGCTACCTGCCGCGCGGGGTAGTGCCCACTCGGCATCAGCCGGACAAACAAATCCGAAGAGGCTATGTGCGTCGTATCGCTGCGAGTACAGCCGCTCAGTCGGCGATCCAGACAAGCGATCGGTCAGGGTGCGCACCAATCCGCCGCAGATCGTCGAGGTTACGGGCGAGCCGGTCCATCGAGTGCACGATCACGGTGTTACCGTCGCGGACCTAGGCGATCAGCTCGTCCAGCCTGGGCGTGCGGTGCCTTTCCCGGAGGCCTTGTCAGACCGAAGGCCATGACACCGTCCATAGTGAACGCTGTCGACTCCTGATCGCGCGGCAGCTCGCCGAAAGTTACCCGCTGCTTCTCCACACTTTCCGCCTGGGATAACCACGGCACGAAACTACGTATCGACCCCACCTCCGCCACTGGTCGCGAACCAGGGTGCACGCTTGACCGAACCGACAACATAGTTCCGCGACGACGACGAAGGAGACCTCGTGGCCGCACCGACCGGCATCGATTGGGAATGGGCCACCCGTACCGGTGGCGCGCTGTCGAAGCAGCAACGCCGCAGGCTGGCCGTCGAAACTGCACGCACGCTGCCCGCCATGGTGTCCAACCGGGTCCGACTCGCATTGGGCCGGCGCGGACGCGGCGCACTGGAATTCGCCGGCCTGCGGCTGCCTGATTCCAAGCTGGCCGTCGCGGCGGAAACCGAAGCGCGCGAATCACTTTCCGCACCCGTGCTGGAGCATTCGATTCGGACTTACTACTTCGGACGGGTGCTGGCCGATCTCGATGGCGCGACCTACGACGACGAACTCGCCTACGTCTGCTCCCTGCTACACGACTTGCAGCTCGAGCATCCCACGCCGGGACGCTGCTTCGCGGTGTCCGGCGGCGAACGCGCTGCGGCGCTCGCGATCGGCGCGGGGGCGCCTCCGGAACGGGCCGACGCGATCGGCGCGGCGATCGGCGCCCACCTCACCCCCGGCGTGGCCAACGACCTCAGCGATCCCGGCGGCTTCGTCTCCGCGGGTGCGTCCGTGGACGTGCTCGGCACTCGCCTCGCCGAAATAGATGAGGATTGGGTCGTCGAATTACTTCGCCGCCACCCGCGCCACGATTTCAAACGACGCGTCGTCGCAGCATTCAGAGCGGAGGCGAAAGCTGTGCCTCGAGGCAGGCTGCGCTGGCTCAACAGCGTGGGTTTCCTTCAGATGGTCCGGATGGCGCCGTTTGCCCAGTGACCCGCCGCGCGTCGCCGGGCCGGCAAAACCCCTGTCGCGCAAAACAAACCACCCGCGCCATCTGCCAGATGGCGCGGGTGGTGCTAGTTTTGATGGAGTGTCAGCCCAGACGCTGCTTGAGCGCCTCGAACTCGTCACGCACGCCGGAAGGCAGCTTGTCACCGACGAACTGGAACCACTCTTCGATCAGCGGGATTTCCCGGCGCCACTCGTCGGCGCGCACCACGAGAGCCTCGTCGACATCCGCGGTGTCGACGTCGAGGCCGTCCAGGTCGAGCTGCGCGGCGGTCGGCACGTTTCCGATCGCGGTCGCCTCCGCCTCCGCGGAACCGTCGATCCGGCCGACGATCCACTCCAGCACGCGGGAGTTCTCACCGAAGCCGGGCCACAGGAACCGACCGTCGCCGCCGCGGCGGAACCAGTTGACGTAGAAGATCTTCGGCAGCTTCGTGGCGTCCGCGTTCTTGCCGACGTTGATCCAATGGCCCAGGTAATCACCGACGTGGTAGCCCATGAACGGCAGCATGGCCATCGGGTCGCGCCGGACGGTGCCGACCTTGCCCTCGGCGGCCGCGGTCTGCTCGGAAGACAACGTCGCGCCCATGAACACGCCGTGCTGCCAATCGAAGGACTCGGTCACCAGCGGCACCGTGGTCTTGCGGCGTCCGCCGAACAGGATCGCCGAAATCGGCACGCCCTGCGGGTCATCCCACTCGGGCGCCAGGGTCGGGCACTGCGACATCGGCGTGCAGTAACGCGAGTTCGGGTGGGCGGCAAGCGTTTCGGTTTCGCGGAGGTACCAGTCGTTGCCCTTCCAGTCGATCAGGTGATCGGGCTCGCCCTCCAAGCCCTCCCACCAGACGTTGTTGTGATCGGTCAGCGCGACGTTGGTGTAGACGGTATTGCCCGCGTCCATGGTGGCCATGGCATTCGGGTTGGAGCTGCGGTTGGTGCCCGGCGCGACGCCGAAGAAGCCGAACTCCGGGTTCACCGCGTAGAGGCGCCCGTCCTCGCCGAAACGCATCCAGGCGATGTCGTCGCCCAGGGTCTCCGCGCGCCAGCCCGGCACGGTCGGCTGGATCATCGCGAGGTTGGTCTTGCCACAGGCGCTCGGGAACGCGGCGGCGATGTAGTACGCCTTGTTCTCCGGCGAGATCAGCTTGAGGATCAGCATGTGCTCGGCCAGCCAGCCCTCGTCGTGGGCCATCGCCGAAGCGATGCGCAGCGAGTAACACTTCTTTCCGAGCAGCGCGTTACCGCCATAGCCGGAGCCGTAACTCCAGATCTCCCGGTCCTCGGGGAAGTGGGTGATGTATTTGGTGTCGTTGCACGGCCACGGCACGTCGGTCTGGCCTTCGGCCAGCGGCGCGCCAACCGAGTGCAGCGCCTTGACGAACGACTTGTCGGTACCCAGTTTCGCCAGGGCGGCGGTGCCCATGCGAGTCATCACGCGCATCGACACGACGACGTACTCGGAGTCGGTGATCTCGACGCCCAGCTTCGGGTCTTCCGAGCCGAGCGGGCCCATACAGAACGGCACCACGAACATGGTGCGGCCCTTCATCGAACCGCGGTACAGCTCGGTCATCGTGGCGCGCATCTCGGCCGGGTCGACCCAGTTGTTGGTCGGGCCGGCGTCGGCCTCGGTCTTGGAACAGATGAACGTTCGGGATTCCACCCGGGCCACATCGGAAGGATCGGAGAGGGCGAGGAAGGAGTTCGGCTTCTTCTTCGCGTCCAACCGTCGGAACGTCCCCGCCGCGACGAGTTGTTCGGTCAGCCGGTCCCATTCCTCGTCGGAACCGTCTGCCCAGACCACCTGGTCCGGCTGAGTGAGTTCGGCGACTTCTTGTACCCAGGCGAGTAGTTCGCTGTGCTCGGTCGGCGCCTTGCCGTCGGATCCACGAAGACCAGGAATGGTCGCTGAGGTCATGAAAACTCTCCTGAGATGGGCGGCTATTCGATGCTTCGCCGCCTGGCCCTAGGCCCATGACCAGCGCGAACACACCGAGCGCCACCGTTGGCGGGAAGGCACCCGCTCCGACAAGTCGAAAGCGCGCCCCGGGGTGGGCGGCGTACCAGGACTTAGCGGACGCCCAAGTTCCTGATTAGAGATTAACGCGATGTGACGACCAGTACGGAATCGGGTTCCTCACTGTGTACCCATTCGCGAACCCACTTCACCGAGCGAGATCCAGCGATCTATGACCTGCATATCGCGCTCGCATGCGGCAAGTTGTCCCGGCTGTTCGGCCGCCATCCGCCGCAACCTGGTCTCCAGTTCGGCGACGCGGCGGTCGGTGTCGATCATTCGCGCGGTGCTTGCTTGAACCACGCGATCGGCCAACGCGGTCTCCGTTTCCACGAGCGCGGTCGCCGCCCGCTGCTCGAGCTGCGCTTTTACATTCACCAACGCGTCGGACACCCATTGCCGGATATGTGCTCGATCGGAGAGCTGCTGGCGCGCCCGCACCACCCAGGCCGCGGCGCCGCCACCGAGCAGCAGGGTGACCGGAACGCTCGCGACATCGAGCGCGGGCACCAACGACAGGGGAGCAACCAGCAGGCGACCCAGGCCGACACCCGCCGACGCGCCGAGTGCGACCACGAGGTGATCTTCGACACCTCGGTGTCTCGGCTCGAGATCCGGGCCGACCCGCGGCGCCGGATCTCGCCGTAGTGGCGGTACGCCACCGCCGTCCATTCGCTCGCACAGTTCGGCGAGACGGTGGTCGACGGCACGGTCGACATCGCCGGTCAGTTCGATGACGGTCTGCTGAAGCCGGTCGGGGTAGCCGACGAGTTCGGCGCGGCGCAACCGATCCAGTTCGGCACGCGCGGTGGCGTGCAGCGCACGAACCCGCGCGCCGATCTCGGTCATCAGATCGACCCTGGCCAAATGCTGCTGACCACGCAGGGTCGACATCGCGGTGGCGTGTCCGCTGTCGCGGCCCGCGAGCAGCACCGCCCGCTGTTCCCGCAGCTGCGCCGATTCAGCACCGGAGCGCAACGCGGAGACCTGCTCGACCACACGCTGGCGCGTTTCGGCCAGAACCCGAAGGGTGAGTGCCGCCAGTCGGTCGCCACTGGCCGCGCCGACGCCCGAGGCCGCCGCGGTCAGTTCCGTGTGCAACGCGCCGAGGCCGGACCGATCGAGCAGTCCCGCATCGCCCTCGGTGCGGGCTGCGACCGCGAGCCGCGCCGAGACCGGTGTGATGTCCAAGTCGGCCGCTCCGTGGGTGGCCAACAAGTCCAGGTTGCGCGAGCGCACCGCGCGCCAGTCCTGATAGGCGTGGATACCGTTCATCGCGAGCAGGATCCGCGATCCGTCGGCGCGCAGTCGGCCGATCAGTCTCAAGGTGTCACCGCCGAGGGCGGTGCCCGCGTCCAGCAGGATCAGCGCGACCACCGACGGCACCCGGGTCGAGGGCGAGGGGGGCTCGACCGCCGCAGTCGGATCGGTCAGCGGCTCGGACAATTCGACAAGCGGTTCGAAGCGTGCCAATTCGGTCCGCAACAGCGTGGTGTTGACATCGTCGGGACCGATCAGCGTGACAGCGTTCGCGGCGCGGGACCCGTGCACCGCGCGCAGCAGCGCCGTACCCTGCGGATTCCACCGAGCCACCACCGCCTCGATCTCGGGCGAAAGTGCGCACGTTGTCCGCTCGACCGGGTCGAAGCCTGCGGACAGACCGCGTGCCTGTTCGATGCCCTCGCCCGCATCGCGACCACCCTCGCCCGCGCGGCGCACCCTCGGTTCCGGCGGCTCAGAGACCGGCACCGCTCATCCGTTCCCATAGCCTGACGTAGCCGTTGTGCACGCGAAGGGCGGCGCGGCGGGCCGCGGGTGGCATGTCGCTGGAGACGACCGCACGCCAGCGTGCCGCACGGGCCAGCGCGTCGTCGGCATCAGAAGGCGCCGGAGTCGGATAGCCCGCGGCGAGATGGGCGACCTCGGGCCGGGCGAGCCCCGCACAGAGCCCGAGCCAGAGGGCGTCGTCATCGAAGAGGTAGGCCTCCAGCATGTCGCGGGCACGATCGACCTGGCCCGGCACCGCGCGGGCGGCAAGTCGGGTCAGTTCATCGAGAAGTTCGCCGCCGCGCAGCGCACAGACCTGTTCGTAGCGCTGATGCAGCTTCTGGTGCAGTGCTTCGATTCCGCTCGCGGCGTACAGGATGTGCAGCAGTGCCTGCGGCGAGAGGTCCGGGTCCGCGCGCAGGGCAGCACAAGCACAGACCACGCCGTACAGATCCCAGTGCCGCAACAACTGCTCACGTTCGGCGACCTCCGGACCAGGCGCGACGAACAGATCCGGGGAAAGCACCAGTGCCGGGTCCGCGTCGGTCGCGAGTTTGCGCAGCAGGGCGAGTTCGGCGCCGGTCAGCACACCGGTCCTTGTGCGCACGGCCAGTGAGGCCACCACGGGAAAGACCGGGATCGCGAGTTCCGTGCCGAACTGCTCGGCCGCCGCCACCGCATCGCCCCACCGGGTACCGATCGCATCGGCCTTGTTCAGCACGGCGATCGTGCGCTCCGGTGGCAGCGTGGCGAGGGCTCTGCGATCGGCGGGCGTGGGCGTAGCCGCCAACACGTAGATGACGATGTCGGCGTCGAACTCCGGATCGGGCAGTCCTGGCTCATCGACCGGCCCGGTCTCCACGGCGGACATCAGCGCCAGCGCGTGCAGCACCGTGGTCCGTCCCGCGTGCGCGCGACCGGTCACCTGGATACGCGGCGGTTTACGCCAGGCGCGCACGACCGCCGCGGCGGCGTATCCGATCTGCGCGTCCGAACCGGTCCCGAAGCGCAGTTCGGCGAGCAGTTTGTCGATCTGGTCGTGGTCGCCCGTGGGTACGCCACTTCCCCGCGGCGGCCCGTCGGATTCGGTGGCTGTCGGCATCTGCGCACCCCCTTTACGGTGCGCAATTCTGTCAGAGGCCGGGGCGATGGTCCGGCTCGACCGTTCAGCTGCCGCTGAAATACTTGTTCGCGGTCCGCACCACCCAGTTCGGCGCATATTTGGCAACAGTCGCCAGTACTTTCGCCTGCGCGCCGATCTCATAGTGCACCCTCGGCAGCCGGGAACGCTTGCGCGTGACATCCCAGATCCCCGCGGCGACATCGTCGGCGGTCAGCCGCACGCCCAGGGACTTCGTCGTGCCGGTTTCCATACCAGCCACCATCGCGGTGGCCACGAACAGCGGCCAGATCGCGATCACCCGGATATCGTGGCGCTCCCATTCGAGGTCGAGTGCTTCGGTGAGACTCTTGACCGCCGCCTTGGTCGCGCCGTAACTGGCCAGTTCGGCCTGGCCGTAGATCGCCGAGGCCGAGCAGAGGTTGACCACCTGGGCCCCCGGGGTGTCGCGCAGGTACGGGAAGGCGCAATGGGTTCCTGTCAACATGCCGACCAGGTTGACCTCGACGATCGCACGATGCGTCGACAGATCGACGGACTCGAACGGGCCGGCGCGCAGGATACCCGCGTTGTTGACCAGGATGTCCAGCCGTCCGACCTCCGCGTGGAACTCGGTGAGGCGCTGCGCCCACTGCGCTGCACTGGTCACGTCCAGCACGCCGGTGCGCAAGCTGCCGCCGCGTCCGTCGACCTCGGCGGCAAGCCTGGTCAAGCCCACCTCGTCGATGTCGTATGCCCCGACGTGATAATCCCGCGCGGCGAAATACAACGCGGTAGCCCGACCGATACCGGCCGCCGCCCCGGTGATGAACACTGCCGGTCTGTTCATAGGTGAATTTTAGTACCGGCGGGGCTGATACCAGGGGGTTCCCAGACCCGTGGTCGGTCGTTTACCCTCCTAGATGTTCGGGGCCGTTATCAAAACGCAACCTAAGGTCTCGAATGGGCAACGATCACCGGGCGACGATCACCGGGCGACGAACCACGATGGATTACGACGCGGAGGGTGCAATGACTGCGGAAATTACCTGCGTTGTCGATTCCGAGCCCGCCGCGGCCGCGGGGCACGGGCCCATGTTGCCCAGCGCGGATCCGTTCCACCGGCCTCCGAAGGGGTTCGCGGCCACACCACCGGGCACGATCCTGCGCAGCAGGAAGATCGAGCTGGCACTGTTCGGTGTCGTCCCGCAACGGGTCTCGGCCTGGCAGCTGCTGTACCGCAGCTGCGACCTGCACGGCACCCCGGAGGCGGCGATCACCACGGTCCTGCTGCCGCTCGGCGCGGAGCCGGACGAGAACCGTCCGCTGCTGGCCTTCCAAACCGCGATGGACGCCGTCACCGAGAGGTGTTCACCGTCGTACGCCTTGCGGCACGGCGCTCGCGCGCTCGGCTCGATCACCCAATTCGAATGGCTGATCGTCGCGAACGCGCTGCGCCGGGGCTGGGCGGTCACCATCGCCGACCATGAGGGCCCGCACGGAAACTTCGGCGCCCCGCGCGAGCCCGGTTATCGCACACTCGACGGCATCCGCGCTGCCTTGCGGTTCGGCCCGCTCGGACTGGGCCCCGACACCCCCGTGGCGGTGTGGGGCTATTCCGGCGGCGGCATGGCCAGTTCGTGGACAGTCGAGATGGCGCCGACCTACGCGCCGGAACTCGACATCGTCGGCGCGGTGCTCGGTGCGCCGGTCGGCGACCCACGGCAAGTGTTCGACCGCTTGAACGGCACCGCCTACGCGGGCCTGCCTGCCATCGTCATGGCCGCGCTACGCAGGCTGTACCCCGCCCTGGCCACGGTGATCGACAACGAACTGACGGCGGACGGCCACCGCTTCGTCGTCCGCGCCGAGAACGCCACACCGCTCGGCGCGATCCTCGGGCTGGCCAACAAGAAGGTGGACGACTTCCTGTGCCGCCCGCTCACCGAGGTGCTGGACACGCCGGAATTGCGGGCGATGTTCGATGATCTACGGCTCGGCAACACGACACCCGCCTGTCCACTGCTCGTGGTACAGCCGGTGCACGACCAAGTCATCCACGTGGACGGCATCGACGGGCAGGTGGAGCGTTACCGCCGCGGCGGCGCGACGGTGACATATTTGCGCGACCGGCTCAGCGAGCACTTCTCGCTGTTGCCGCTGTCCACCCCGCTCAGCCTGGACTGGCTGGCCGCGCGAATCGCCGGGCAGCCGCTGAGCGACCAGAAGGACTCGACGGTCTGGTCGGTCGCGGCCTCGCCCGCGGGCGTGCGCGGGCTGCTGGATATGGCGGTGACCGTCGGCAAGATCGCGTTGGGTCGTCCGCTGCGCCAGGAACACGCGTCCGCAGCGAAGATCGCCCCCGCGCGGGCCGCCTGACCTCCCGCTCAGCGATCCGCGCGCGACCGATTGCCGCACCGGCGGCCGGATACTGGACAATGGACGCCGTGAACGACGCCGCGAACCATACTGCCGAGTCAGTTCCGGGTCCGCCGTCCACAACCTCGGCTCCGGCTGATCGCGGACGCAAGACCGGATCCCGCCTGTACCCACGGGTCACCAGTTTCCGGTCGCGCCGTGGTGCGCTGACCCCGACCCAGCAGCAATCCTGGGACCGGATGTGGCCGACGATCGGCCGCGAAGTCGCCGACACCCCGTTGGACCAGGCCGCCTGGTTCGGCCGCGAGGCCCCGCTGGTGATCGAAATCGGTTGTGGCACGGGGACCGCGACAGCTGCGATGGCACAGGCCGAACCGCACCTCGATCTGATCGGCATCGAGGTCTACCAACCCGGCCTCGCCCAGTTGGTGCAACGCATCGAGCGCGAACGGATCGAGAACATCCGACTGCTGCGTGGCGACGCGGTCGACGTACTGGAAAACATGATTGCTACAGACTCGCTGACGGGGGTGCGCGTCTTCTTCCCCGACCCGTGGCCGAAGGCGCGGCACCACAAGCGGCGACTGCTGCAGCCGGCCACTGTGGCGTTGATCGCGAATCGTCTGAAGCCGGGCGGCGTACTGCACGTCGCGACCGATCATGCTGGGTACGCCGAGCACATCTATCAGGTCGGCATGGCAGAGCCGCTGTTCAGAGGACTGAATGAGACCACGGGAGGGGTCAGCGCGGAGCATCGCGCAACCGCTCCGATCGGCTTCGAAAGGCCGGTCACGAAATTCGAAGGCAAGGCGCATCGCGCCGGGAGCGCCATCACGGAGCTCATATGGGGGAAGATCGACCGATGAGCGTCAGTGAGATGGCCCACGAAGTGGTCGATGTTGCCGGGGAGGTGCAGGGAGCCGGAACGGAAGGCATCGGCGGCGCGGCGCCGGACGTGCGCCGGGTCCTGCTGGTGTGGGATGCCCCGAACCTCGACATGGGCCTGGGCGCCATTCTGGGCGGGCGGCCGACCGCCGCCTACCGCCCGAGATTCGACGCGTTGGGCCGCTGGCTGCTGGCCAGAACCGCCGAACTGTCCGTGGGCAGCGCGCACCGGGTCGAACCCGAAGCCACCGTTTTCACCAATATCGCGCCCGGCACCGCCGATGTCGTTCGGCCGTGGGTCGAGGCGCTGCGCAATGTCGGTTACGCGGTGTTCGCGAAGCCCAAGATCGACGAGGACTCCGATGTCGACGCCGACATGCTGGGCCACATCGCGCTGCGCAGCCGTGGTCCGGGGCTGGCGGGCATCATGGTCGCCTCGGCCGATGGCCAGGCATTTCGTGAGCCGCTGGAAGAACTCGCCGCCAGCGGCGTGCCGGTTCAGGTGCTCGGCTTCCGCGAGCATGCGAGTTGGGCCGTAACATCCGATACTCTCGAATTCATCGACCTCGAGGACATCCCGGGCGTGTTCCGTGAACCGCTGCCCCGGGTCAGCCTCGACTCACTGCCCGACGAGGGTGCCTGGCTGCAGCCGTTCCGGCCGCTGTCGGCACTGCTCACCTCTCGCCCCGCCCAAGGAGTCGCTTAGTGTTCACACGCTGGGGCGATCTGGTCTATCGGCTGCGTTTCGCCACCATCGGAATCGTCGTGGCCGGGCTACTGGCTCTCGGCGGCTATGGCCTCGGATTGGAAGACCATCTCAGTTCCAGCGGGTGGGATGATCCAACCTCGGAATCGGCGCGAGCGGCCCAGATCAAGGACGCGGCGTTCGAACGGGATCACAACTCGGACGTCATCGTGTTGTACACGGCCCCGGAGGGGAAGACTGTCGACGATCCTGCCTTCAGCAGCAAGATCGTCGCCAACCTGAACAGTCTGCCGCGTGAGCACCCGAACGAGATCACCAAGATCAACGGGACGTACTGGCGCACCGACGAGGCGTTCGCCCAGACCAGTGTCTTCGGTTCGAAGGACAAGAAGTACGCCTTCGCCTCGATCGCCATCAAGGGCGACAACGACACCGATATGGTGCGCAACTACCGCAAGGTGAAGGACGTCTTCTACATTCCGGGCGTCGACGTGCAGGTCGCCGGGTTGCAGGCAGTCGCGGGCACCTTGAACGACACCATGGCCGACGACCAGAAGCGGATGGAAATTCTCGCCATTCCGGCGGTGGCCGTGCTGCTGTTCTTCATCTTCGGCGGCATCGTGGCGGCCGCATTGCCGCTGATCGTCGGTGGTCTCACGGTGATCGGTGCGTGGGGGATCGTCCGCTTCATCACCGAGTTCACCGAGGTGAACTCGTTCGTCTCGCCGGTCGTCTCGATGATCGGCCTCGGCCTGGCCATCGACTACGGCTTGTTCATCGTGAGCCGGTTCCGCGAAGAACTGGCAGAGGGATATGCCACCAAGGCGGCCGTACGCCGATCAGTGATGACGGCGGGACGCACTGTGGTGTTCTCCGCGACGATGATCGTCGCCAGCCTCGGCGGCATGCTGCTGTTCCCGCAGGGCTTTCTCAAATCGGTGGCCTACGGCGCCATCGCGACAGTCACGCTGGCGGCGCTGACCTCGATCACGGTGTTGCCTGCCATGCTCAGCGTGCTCGGCAAACGCGTCGACATGTTCGGCTTCAAGCGGTTCCGCAAGACGAAGACGGCCGAGGAGGTGGAGAACGGGATCTGGGGCCGATCCACCCGTTGGGTGATGAAGCATCCGCTCAAGATCGCGATCCCACTGTGCATCGCGTTGCTGCTGTTGATCATCCCGGTCAAAAATCTCCAGTTCGGTGGGATCAACGAGCGCTACTTGCCGCCCGACAACCCGACTCGACTGGCACAGAAACAGTTCGACAGCGTCTTCCCACTGCGCAAGTCGGACCCGATCGAACTGGTCTTCAAGATCGATAGCACCGCCCTGACGCCCGCCGTCGGCAAGGTGGTCAAGGACGCGAACCAGGCGCCGGGGCTCGCGGGCGAGTTCGATTACCCGCCCAATACCGCGCCGAACGATCGCACCATCTTCAAGACCAAAGCGGCGCTGGCCGACTCGCAGAACGCCGACCCGACCATCGAGTTCCTGCGCTCGATGGAGCTACCCGACGGCGTCACCATGCTGGTGGGCGGCCAACCGGCGATCCAGAAGGACAGTATCGACGCGCTGCTGGGCCGGATGCCGTTGATGATCGCGGTGGTGCTACTGGTCACCACATTGCTGATGTTCCTCACGTTCGGATCGCTGGTCCTGCCGATCAAGGCGGCGCTGATGAGCGCGCTGGGGCTCGGTTCCACCCTGGGCATCCTGACCTGGATCTTCGTCGACGGTCATGGCGCGGGCCTGTTGAACTTCACGCCGCAGCCGATCATGTCGCCGGTGTTGGTGCTGATCATCGCGATCATCTACGGTCTGTCGACCGACTACGAGGTCTTCCTGATGTCACGCATGGTCGAGGCGCGCGCCATGGGCGCGAGCACGACCGAGGCGGTCCGGATCGGAACCGCGCAAACCGGCCGCATCATCACCGCGGCCGCGCTGATCCTGTTGGTCGTCACCGGCGCGTTCGCCTTCTCCGACCTGGTGATGATGCAGTACATGGCCTACGGCATGATCGCCGCGCTGTTCATCGATGCGACGGTGCTGCGCATGCTGCTCGTTCCGGCCACCATGAAACTGCTGGGCGACGACTGTTGGTGGGCGCCGGCCTGGATGAAGAAGGTGCAGGAGAAGATCGGGCTCGGTGAGCCGATTCTCGACGACGAGCGCGTCGGCGGCGGCGAGGTCGTCGACTTGGTCAAAACCACGCCGATCACCGACCCGGTGACCATGCAGATCCCCGCGATCGCCGACGCCAACAAGATGCCACGCAGGCGCAAGCCACGCACCGTCGCGGAGATCGAGGCGGAGGCACCGACCCGACGGCTGGACCGGACACCGCCGCCCGCAGCGCCCGCACCGCAGGCGCCGCCGCCGCTCGATCCGGCACGGCCGCGGCCAACCGGCAATTCCCTGCACGGACCGGGCGATCCGCTTCGGCAACGGCCCATGCTTCCGCAGACACCGAACGGGCCGCGTGCGGCGCCACCCGAACAGGCTGACCAGCGCGACCTGTCAGGTTCGGCGATGCCGCACAGCCCGACAGGTCAACGGCCGACTCCGCCCGCCGGTCCGATGTGGGAACCGAACGGACCGCGCGGAAACGCGCCCTCGGCGGCCATCCCGGAAAACGGTCCGCGCTCCGGCGTGCCGGGCGGGCGACCACCCGAACCGCGTCCGACCCCGCCACCCGCACCGACCATGGGCTCGGCTCCCGAGCCGCGCCCGTGGTCGACCATTGGGCCGGACTCGTCGCCACTGGCCGGCCTCGCGCAGGTCCCGACGGTCGAGTCGAACATCGCGCAGACCCCGCCCGTCAGCCGAGCCCCACGCCCGGCCACATCACCACCCGAGCCCCGGCCACTGGCACCCGGCACCCCCGACGATGCCCCCGGCCACCACGCCACGGCAGAAGGCGGAGATTCGGGCGAATCCGGCCCGAACACCACCCGCAGCAGCATCGAGAGTTGGATGGCCGAACTCCGTTCCTCCCGCCGCGACATCGGCAGGCCCGGAGAGGGCCGCCACCACGATGACGGACGCACGGTCAGCGTGAACGAGCTGCTGCGCCGCCGCGACCGGGACTGAACGCACCCCGACAAGCGCAGGACCGCCACACCATCGGGCGACAGCACCGAACGGTAATGTGCCGGTGATCGGACCGCGCGACGGACTCACGATTTTCGGGCTGCAACCTGAGCGTGATTTCCGTGCGACCGCACGACTTTCACTGCGCTGGTGAGTTTTTCAGCGGCGCCGGGGAACAAAAACTCGTCTCGGTCATCACCGGTACCGGTAGTGGCCTGTTGGATGCGCTGTTCGTCAAAACCCCAGTTGTGTAACCGGTCTCGCGCCGCGCGTGGGAGACCGAGTTGTCCCTCGGTACCTTTCGCCTTCCGGCGGTCGACCGATTGGAGGCAACTGATGTCGCGAGTCAAGGCCGGTTCGTGGTTCTCGACTTTCCGAGTGGCAGTTACGGTGATCGTGTTGACGGCGGCGTTCACGAATGCCTGCCCGGGTAGCGGGCATGATCAGGCAGCTCCCGGACAATTCGCTTCCTCCGAGGGGCTGACCGTGAACGCCGCCGAAGTGATCAATACCTTCGGCGGCTCCTTCGTCGGCCCGGACGGCAAGACCTCGACGGTGCACAGCCCGCAGGCGCGCGCCCGGCTGCAAATGCTCGTCGACGCCTACAACAACCACGACATCCCGAAGGAAGCCATCTCGTTCAAGGAGGCGGAGAGCCAGTAAGCCTTTTGCTCAGGGCAAACTGCTGTTCCTGCGTACCTGGCCGACCTTCTACGGCGTGCGCAGGGCGATTCCTCGCTGGTAAAGGGAACTTCGGGGTCGCGCAGCTGCCTGGCAAGGATGGAGTCGACGCCTCTGCCCTCGGCGGCCACAACCCGGCGATCAGCGTCTTCTCCAGGCAGAAGGCCACCGCACTGGACTTCCTGCGTTACCTGATCAGTGCGGACGCGCCCAACATATCGTCGCGGACAGCGCCACTCCCCCGACTCGGGCCTCGCTGTACGACGAACCATCGCTGATCGCGAGGTTTCCCTACCTGCCCGCGCTGAAAGATTCGATCGCCAACGCCGTGCCGCATCCGGTAACCCCCTTCTATTGAGCGGTGTCGAAGGCAATCCAGGACAACGCTTATGCCGCGTTGACCGGCGCCGCTCGTGCCCCACGACGCCTCCGCACGTGACAACCATCTGGCAACATCACCAGCGCAGCGATCCACCGATCACTCCGTTGAGCAGCTAATCGGCGTCATCCTCCGATCGACTGTCGGCTCCCGCCTCGGCGAACGCCCTCGCATACCGGGTGCCGACGAGCAGCAGGAGCACGCCGACCGCGATGAAGGCAGCGCCACGCAAAAGTCCGTCCAGCGTGGCGAGATCGAAAAGGAACAGCTTGACCACAGCCGCCCCGGCGACCAACAACCCCGAGCCGAGGGCGAGTTTCGCGACAGTGGGGACGGCCGCGAGTTTGCGCAATCCGAAAAGCAACACCACCGTTGCCGCGATCATCCACAGGACTGTTGCAGCGCTGTGGCCGATGACGAACCCCTTCGGCGCTCCGGTCGCGACGCCGATGGACACCGCCGTGACGGTGACCGCGTAGAGCCCGGCGATACTCGCGGCGATCCACTGCACCGCACTGCCCGATACCATGCCCGGTAGCCGCCGTGCACACCACAGCGCCACCGCGAGCACCGCGAGCGCGAGTACCCCGCCGAGCGTGGTCGCCATGCCGAGGTTCACCTCCGAACGATTCCGCGAAGCTAGGATTCCCGGACCCGCGATGTTCAACAGGGTGCATCCACCGAGCACTACGAACGCCGAGCCGATTCCCGCCGCGCCTCGGGACCGCTGCTGGCCCGCCACTCCGAGGAAGACCAGCGCCAGCAGGAACAAGGCAAGGGGCAGGGTCGCGGGCCTGGTCGCGCCGACGCAGGCCTCCACCGCGGCGATCGAACCCGCCACCGCGGTGACCACTGCCGTGTGTCCCGGAATTCGCGCGTATTCCCGCAGTTTCGGCATTATGGCGATCGCCGCGACCATCAGCAGCACCGTGGCGGTGGTCGATGCGATGATCACCGCGTCGAACCGCTCGTGGTACATCCCTGGCGCGATCAGCATCGGCACCGTCGCCACCGCCGTCATCAGCGAAGCGGCGACGTCGGTCGGCCTGCGCCGCACGACGACGATCGTCCCGGCAAGTCCGACCAGCGCGACCATCGCGGCGGCGGTGACCAGCCACACCCGTTCCCCCGCCGGAGTATCGAGAACCGCCCCTGCGACGAATACCAACGTCGCCAGCGCGGCGGGCACGGTCCGAGCCGCATGCAGGTAAGGCCAATTCCGCGCCACTTGCACCGGCACGCACACCAATTGGAGCACGATCAGAAAAGCGAGCAGCACCGGACGCGTTGTCAGCACCGGCGACAGCACCGCAGCACCGAGCACGACCAGCACCGCGAGCGGCTGCGAACGCCACCGCATCGCCAACCCGACGCCTCCGGCCGCGACACCGAGGGCCACCGCGAACCCCAGCACCGGGTGCAGCCAGTGGTAGTTCACAGTCACCGCGATGACATCGAGATACGCGCCCGCAACACCGGTCGCCACCACGGCGATACCGCCGACCCGCCCGCCGGTCCGCCCGACGACACGCACACCCGCGGCAATCAGTCCCGCCGAGAACACCGCCCCGGCGACAACCCTCGGCACCGGCCCGAAGAAGCCCGCCTGCGCGGCGAGCACTAGCAACATGACCACACCGATCAAGGTCACCGCCATACCGGCCACTGCCAAAATCCGACTGATCACCCCATCCCGTTGCCACCACGGTGTGCGCGGCTCGCGCGGCCGCACATGCGGCGGGACAGGCGGCCGCGGCGGCACCGCTCCATGCATAGGCATAGGCATAGGCATAGGCATAGGCATCCATGGAGCACCCGTAACCTCCTGCCGCCGGAGTGGTGGGGCGAAGCGCGGAACATATTCGGGTGGAGCAGGAATCGGCATGCTCGGTATCGGTGCGTACTCCGGCCGAAGCGGTGAAAACGGTGGTACCGCCGCTGTCGGCGCGTCGGACGACGCCCAAGCTGAGCTTCGCGCGCTGGTTTGCTCCCGCAGTGGCACGGTGGCATCGGCCGGCCGGCCGGTAGCACCGACTGCGGAGCCCCCACCCGGCATGGCGTTTTCGCACGCCGGATCCCCAGTCCAGCCGACCGCCGAAGTCGCAACCCTGGCCGAATTCGCGCCTGGCGCAACGGGCATCGCGGGCCCGGCCGCCGCGGGAGCGGCTGTTGCACCGCGCCCTTCGGTAACCTTCTGTGCCGCAACGGAACCCGCGATAATCTGCTGTCGAAGTAACTCGAGGTCCCGCCCGAGCACACCCATGTGTGTCCCCAACACAGCGAACTCACCGGACAGCCGCGAAATCAGCGCCGGGTCGAGAGAGGTAGTCATAACTTCATGCTCGGTCGTGTCACCCTGCCGGGCATGAGTAATTGCCCCCGGTAGACGGCCGGTATCTACTCGAGATCTCGCGATCGAGAGTCTCGATCACATGACCTGTGTCCGCCACATCGCGCGGAGCGCGCGAAATCCGGGCGCCAGCCTCATCCGACCTGCGGCTCAGCGGCCGATGAACCGGCGCCAGTGCGCGGAGAGCGGATGCTTGGCGGTGACCGATCCGAACCGGAGACAACCGCGCACCACCAGGTGCAACGGGCCGATCAGGGGCCCGGTATGGACCTTGTTGTTCACGCTGGAACCGATCAAATCCAGCGCGTTCAGGTCGACCGTGGCCTCGGCGGGCACGATCAAGGTGAGCGAACTGCAGTAATCGTCCACCCGCACCTCGACCACCTGAGTCGACATGATCGCCTCGGTGAAGTCCAAGGTCACCCCGGATAGCCAGCTGTTCAGATACAGCCTTGGCGGCACCCGCCACGGACCGCGACGATTCACCCCGGACATGCGGGCGTTGATGACATCGCTCGCCGCGTTCGAGTCGGACACCGGCGGCGCCGACCGCTTCGTGCCGAAGGTGGGCGAGGAGTTCACCAACGCCGAGGGCGGGGCGGCGGGCCTATCCCGCAGCCGGACGCCGGGCAGGTCGATGAGCACGGCATTCAACTCCCCGCGTGTCTTCGCTGCCAGCGCGGTGTCCATTCGCTCGGTGAACTCGCCGAGCGATAGCATGCCGAGGCCGACGGCACGCTGAAGCAGTTGCCCGATATGTTCGCGTTCCGCGTCCGAGACGCGCAAGTCCCGGTCGCCCACCCCGGCGCCGAAGCCGACCACATCGGAAGCGCCGGAGCCGACCATATCGGGAATCGATTCCGGGCCGCCCATGCCGTCGAGACTACCGAGCACGCCACGACGGACACATCAGGGAAATCCCTGATAAACCGGCTACCGGCTCCGGTCCTGCTGCGGCGCTACTCCAGTCCCTGCTCGATGGCGTAGCGAGTCAGTTCGACCCGGTTCGCCAGCTGGAGTTTTCGCAACGTTGCCTGCACGTGGTTCTCCACCGTTCGGTGGCTCAGTCCGAGCCGCGACGCGATCTGCTTGGCGGACATTCCTTTCGCCACCATCCGCAGCACGTCGGTCTCCCGCTCGGTGAGCGCGGGCCGGTGTGGTTCGTCGGGCTGAGCCGGTGTGGTCGCCATCCGCCGATACTCGCCGAGTACCAGTCCCGCCAGGCCGGGGGTGAACACCGGCTGGCCAGCGGCAGTGGCGCGCACGGCCGCGATCAACTCCGACGCCGACGCGCTCTTGACCAGGTATCCCGAGGCTCCCGCCTTGATCGCGTCCAGCACGTCGTCGCGCTCCGCGGACGCCGAGAGCACCAGCACCCGGCTGCCCGGTGACACCCGGAGCACCTCCGCGGTGGCCTGCACGCCGTTGCCGTCGGGCAGTTGCATGTCCATCAGCACCACGTCGGGTCGCACCGCGGCGGCTCGCCTGGTCGCGGTGCCGACACCGTCGGCCGTGGCCGCCACCTGGAACCCCGCTTCGGTCAGGTCGCGGGAGACTCCGTCGCGCCACATCGGGTGATCGTCCACCACCATCACCGAAATGGTCACGGTCGCCTCGTCTGTCATGTGACCCTCCGATGTTCACTCATACGGTGCCTCGCCGGCGCTCGACTTCGTCACGCACACCGTGTCGACAATTCGCTGCTGTGCGAGTTCATGTCCGCGGCACCCGGAATTCCCATTCGGTGCCGAATCCGACCCCGCCGTCGATCTCGGTCAGCAGGTCCGCGCTTCCTCCGAGCGCCGCGATCCGCCCGACGATCGACCGCGACACGCCCATCCGTCCTTCGGCTTCCGCCTCGGCCAGTCGTCCCGACGGAATACCGACCCCGTCGTCGCGCACGCTGATCACCAGTTCGTCTCCGGTATCCTCCAGCAGGACATAAGCTTTCGCGTCCGGTCCAGCGTGCCGTTCGACATTGGACAGCGCTGTGGCGACGGCAGCCGCGACCTCGCTCGCCACCCAGCGATCCGCGTGCACCGGATTACCGGGTGTCGACACCGACACATCCAGCGTGGCCTGCGCGGTCAACAACGGCCGCAAATCGACCTCCGCCCCGCCGGAATCGCGGCGATCGGCCTGCTCGGAGAGCAACACGCGCAGCGCCACTTCCTGTTCCCCGGCCCGCCGCGCCAGTTCCGCGGTAGGACCGCCGATCTCGCTGCCACGCCGCGTGATGTAGCTGAGTACCTGCAACACACCGTCGTGCACTTCACGCGAAAGGCGTTCGCGCTCTTCGGCGGCCGCGGTCATCCGCACCGCCCGCTCCAGCTGGTCTTGGGCGCGGCGCGCGGTGTTGGCGGCGAGCCCCAGCGCCAAACCGACCGAAACGAGGACCGGCACCGTCGCGTCCGTCCACACGTCCTGTCCCCACTGATCACGCACGGTCAGCGCCACCGCGGCGATCAACGCTCCGGACAGCACGCCCGCGATCGGTCCGCGCAGAATCGCCGCCCCGATCACGGCGTTGGTAGCCCAGAGCGTGGTCGGCAGCGTCTGATGCCCGTGATACCAGTCGTAGTCGGCGACCAACCGGGTGGCGGCCATCAGTCCGATCACGACCACGTGGTCGCCGGTCACCACCCAGCCGCGCAACCGAACCGCCTCCGGGAAATGCCACTGCGACAGCATGATCGCCGACACACCCGACCATACCGCCATCAACGCGATGAGCACCCAGCTCAGCCGCGGGTTCGTGTAATGAGGCGCCGAGGCGATCTGCTGACCGACCGCGTACAACACCGTCACCAACCGCAGCGCTTGGGCGGCCCGCCACAGCGGCGCGGTCGCCACGTCGGCCGAGCGCTGCTCAGCGCTTCGACGCGCCGTCATCGGGTTCCGCATGGGCGGAGGCGGTGTCCGCCTTCTTCTCCGCCGCTTCGACCAGCGTCGCGGCCACGTCGAATCGGCCGGGCTCGGGGCGATCGGGTTCGGCCGAATAGAGCTTGCGGTGTTCGTCTTCGCTACGCAGTTCCTGGAACAGTTCCTCGGGGCTGCCCGCGAGCAGTGATCTGATCGCCGTGTTCATCACCGCGACGAACGGCACGGCGAGCAGACCTCCGGCGATTCCGCCGAGCACCACGCCCGCCGTGATCGCCAACACCACAGCGAGCGGGTGGATGCTGACCGCCCGGCCGAGCAGCAGCGGCTGCAGCACGTGTCCCTCGAGCTGCATCACCGCGATGATGATGCCGAGCACGATCAGGGCGGTGACCAGTCCCTTGGTCACCAGCGCGATGAACACCGCGAGAAACCCGGCGAGGACGGCGCCGATGATCGGGATGAACGCGCCGATGAATACCAGCGAGGCCAGCGGAAGCGCCAACGGCACGCCCAGGATGGCGAGCCCGGTGCCGATGCCGATGGCGTCCACCGCCGCGACCGCCACGGTCGCGCGGACGAATCCGACCAAGGTGCCGAAACCGAGTTGCCCCGCGGTGCGGACCCGCACTCGGTGCTCGGTGGGCACGATCCTGGTGACGAACTCCCAGATCTGGTCACCGCTGTAGAGGAAGAAGATGAGGATGAACAGCGTCAGGAAGGTCCCGGTGAGCAGTTCGCCGATGACCGTCGCGGTGGTGAGCGCCCCACTGGTCAAGCTGGTCTGATTGGACTGGAGGGCCTTGACGATGGTGTCGCCCGCGTTGCGGATCTGCTCGTTGCTCAGATGCAGCCGTCCATTGATCAGCCAGTCCTGGATCGAATGGATGCTGTTGGTGAACTCGTCGGTCAGCTGCGGCACACCGTCGACGAACTGTTCGATGACGAAGGTCATGATGCCCGCCACCACACCGAGCGACCCGACCAGCGCGACGAACACCGCCAGCCCGCGCGGCACTCCCAACCGCTGCATCCAATCCACCAGCGGCGCGAGCAAGGCAGCCGCGAGCAGCGCGATAGCGAGTGGAATGACCACCGTCGCCAGTTTCTGCACGATCCCGGCGAGCACGATCCCCAGCGCGAACAGCACGAGTAGTCGCCAACCCCACGCCGCGGCGACACGCACGATCGGGTGTACCGCTTGCACGGCGGGCCGGTAGACGCCGGCCTTGCGCGCTGGAGTTGACTTGGCGTCGGTCATCTCCGTGAGCCTAACGGGCACAACCGGACACTGTCCCCAGCATTCCGCGTAGGGCCCGACGAATAGCGGCAGCCGCCGATCAGACGCGACGGTCCCGAGTTCGCGCCGGGGGGCGACGCAGACGAGGCAGCCGCTGCCGGGCCTGCAGCGCCGCGATCAGCGGCGCGTGATCGAAACGCTAGATTGGTCCTCGTGTCGGCGCCTCTGGAAGCGGTCAAACAGACCATGCGAACGCGCTGGCCGCTGTACCTGACATCGATGCTGCTGGCGAACGCTTTCGGCGCGGTTCTGGTGTGGGCGTTCATCCAGTATGGGCTGCCGGTTCCCGAAGGCGAGCCCTCCGATGCCCGGCGCACCGGCCTGCTGATCCCGGCCCTGGTCTTCGCGACCGGTGGCCTGCTCAGCATGGCCGCCTCCGCGCTGATGCTGCGTCCGGTGATGCGCTGGCAGATGCGCGGCGGCCCACCGAGTCGCCAGGAGCAGATGGCTGCGCTGCACGCACCGCTGCGTCAGGCGATCCTGCATCTGGCCCTGTGGCTGATCGGCGGCGCGATCCTCGCGGCCGTGATCATCGGGGACACCCCTGCGCTGGCGAGCGCGGTCATCATCACCGAATGCATGGCCGCCACGATCGTGTTCGGCTTCACCTACATGCTCGGCGAGCGCATTCTGCGCCCGGTCGCAGCTCAGGCGCTGACCGAGGGGACCTTCGACCACACCCTCACCCCGGGCGTCGGTACCAGGATGGCGATGACCTGGGGTATGGGTACCTTCGCGCCGACCATCGCCATCGTGCTGCTGTGCGTCACCCAGATCTCCTCGGAGGTGAAGTTCTCCGCCCAGTCGCTGGCCATCTCCATCCTGCTGCTGTGCGGAGTGGTGATCATGCAGGCCCTCGCACTGTCCATGCTTACCGGATCGAGTATCTCCGACCCGGTACGCCAGCTCAGCCAGGCCATCGACCGCGTACAGGGCGGCGCGCGCGATGTGCAGGTCGAGGTCTTCGACGGCAGCGAGATCGGGCTGCTGCAGGTCGGCTTCAACAGAATGATGGAGGAGGCCGCCAAGCGCCGTGAGCTGCAAGAGTTGTTCGGTCAGCACGTCGGGGAGGAAGTGGCGCAGCGCGCGCTGGACTACGGGACCGAGCTCGGTGGCGAGACCCGGTTCGTCGCGGTGCTGTTCGTCGACATGGTCGGCTCGACCGCGACCGCGGCGGAGCGTCCACCGACCGAGGTGGTGAGCCTGCTCAACGAATTCTTCCGCATCGTCGTCGACGTGATCGACCGCCATCACGGGTTCGTGAACAAGTTCGTCGGCGACGCGGCGCTGGCCATCTTCGGCGCGCCGCTCGACCGGCCGGACGCGCCGACCGCCGCGCTCGCCGCCGCGCGCGAACTGCGTGGAGTTCTGCGGGAAGTTCCCGGTCTCGATATCGGGATCGGCGTTTCCGCGGGCCTTGCTGTCGCCGGAAATATCGGTGCCGCAAACCGTTTCGAATACACGGTGATCGGAGATCCGGTCAATGAGGCGTCCCGGCTCACCGAACTGGCCAAAGATCGGCCGGGCCGAACGCTGGCCTCGGGCAGCGCACTGTATTTCGCCGAGGAAAGCGAGCAGGACCAGTGGGAGACCGGCGACGAGGTCCAGCTGCGCGGCCGGCGCAAGAAAACGCTGTTGGCCTGGCCGAAAGACAGGGCCGACGCAAGCGCCCGTGCGGACGTCGAAACGGCGCGTTCGTTAGGCTGACCGCGTGACGGCCAACGGGGAGATGGCAGGAGAACCTGCGCCGCCGCCCACGGCGGATTCCCACCGTGGCAAATTCTGGTGGGTCAAATGGGTGCTCGGCGCCGCCCTGCTGGCATTACTCGTCGCCGAGGGCGTCTATCTGTGGCCTCGGCTGCACGAATCGTGGCGAAAACTCACCGAAATTCACTGGGGCTGGGTGGCGGCCTGTATCTGGCTGCAGGTGTTGTCGATGAGCGGTTTCGCCAGGGTGCAGAAACAACTACTCAACGCGGGTGGCGTCGCGGTGAGTCAGCGCACATCGGTCGCGGTGGTCTACGGCGCCACCGCCATGTCGGTCACCTTGCCCGCGGGACAGGTGTTCTCCACCGCCTTCACCTATCGGCAGACCAGACGGTGGGGTGCGAGCCCGATCGTCGCATCCTGGCAGCTGGTGTTTTCCGGCGTGGTCGCCGCGGTGGGCCTTGCACTGCTCGGTGGCGGCGGCACACTGCTGGCCGGTGGCCGGATCGGCCCGTTCAAGCTGATTCTCTCGCTGGCCGCCGTCGTCGCGCTGGTTTGGGCGGGCAATCACGTCTCGCACAATCCGGGTTCGCTGGAGGCCCTGCTGCGCAGGCTGCTCGCGCTGGTCAACCGGATGCGCAAGCGCCCGCCGGACCAGAGCGCGGGCAAGATCACAGAGATGCTCGGCCAACTGGAATCGGTCGACCTCGGCAAGCGGGACGGCGCTTTGGTCGCGCTGTGGGCGCTGATGCACCGCGTCGCCGACGTGGCCTGCCTCGGCGCGGCCTGCTACGCGGTTGGCGCCGATCCACGCGTTGCGGGCCTGTTGCTCGCGTTCGCCGTCGGCAAGGCGGTCGGCTCGATCCCGTTCGCGCCCGGCGGCATCGTCTACGTCGACGCGACGCTGATCTACGGTCTCACCGCAGCCGCTGGCCTGCCGGCCGCGCAAGCGGTCGCCGCGGCATTCGTGTACCGGTTGGTGAGTTTCATCCTTGTCGCCGTCGCTGGCTGGATCCTGTTCCTGTTCCTGTTCCGCACCCCGCAGGCCGACGACGCCGAGTTCGAGAAAGAATTCGAGCAGCGACGACTGTGAGCATCCGCCCCAGGGTGTGCGCAGTCGCACAGGGCGCGGCGGCACATCCACATTAGGCTCTCCCGCGTGAGGAAACTGGTACCGCTGATCGCGGACGCGCTGCTCGTCATCCTCTTCTGCGCGATCGGCAGGCGTAGCCACGACGAAGCGATATTCGCCGGACTCTTGCGCACCCTGTGGCCCTTCGCGATCGGTCTGGCCCTCGGCTGGGCCGTCGCCGCCGTCTCGGTCGGCCGGATATTCGGCGAGATCGGCCGTGGCGCGCGATTCGACGGTACCTCCCCGTGGCCGAGCGGGATCGTGATCTGGCTCTGCACCCTGGTCGGCGGAATGGTGCTGCGGGTGGTCAGCGGTCAGGGCACGGCGTTCAGTTTCGTGCTGGTCGCGAGTACGGTGCTCGCGCTGTTCCTGGTCGGCTGGCGCGCGGCGTTCCGAGCGCTGACCTGATCACGGGTCCGGGGTGGCGAGCGCCTGCAGCATCCGGGCCGCCATCCGAGCCGTGGCATCGCCGCTGTCGACGTCGTCGATATGCACCGCGAAGGCCAGATCGCCCATGATCCCGATGAGCCATCCGTTCGAACCGGCGGTGGTGGCGAACGCACTGACATCCCGGTATCGCCGCACGCTCGCGAGTTCCGGTGCGTTCGTCGCCTCGCGCAACTTCGCGCGCAGCCGATCGGTCGCCTCGGGTGACAGCGGACCCAGCTGAGCATCGGTGGTGCCCGGCCGGGCGACCTCGATCATCGGCATCGGCACCGAGCCGCGTGCGATGGCGGCCGCGGCAATCGCCATGCCGAACGGGCTGGCCAGTACCGCGTCCGAGCCGCCGCCCTGGCGCACTTGCTCCGCGCTGCGTCCAGCGATGGCGATCCGGCCGGTCACCTCGTCCATACCGGGCACCTCGACATCGATGCCGACCCCGAGCGCGGTCGCGGTCTCGGCCGCTTCCTGCACCAAGATATCTTGTGGCGCTTTGCCTTTGGCCGCCGCGGCGACGATGCGGAACAGCTCGATATTTCCCCCGACCGGGTAGAGCCCGGTGTAAGCGACCGAACCATGCTCGCTGGCCTGGCTGTTCTGCGCCGTCGCGACCACCGCACCGCTGGAGGGCTGGATCGCCACGATCGAGGCGGGCGTGCCCACGCTGACCACCGCATCCTCGGCGGCGCGCTGCAGCCGCTGGTCCATGGTGCCGGCGATGTCCGGTCCCGGCGGGCCCTGCTGGCCAGCGAGCTGGCTGATGAACCGCCCGTCCTGCTCGAAGAGCTGCACACCCCACCCCGAGTGCGTCTCTTGACTGTCCTGCTGCACCTTGCGCAGCGCATCCAGCATCGGCGACCAGACCCGACGATCAGCGGAGATCAGTCGCGGCTGCTTCTCCATCACCACGCCGGGAATCGGCGCCATCCGCGGTTCCAGGATGGCGAAATCGCCCTCGCGCAGATTCACCGCGGTCACCGGCTTGCCCTGCGCGGCGGCGAGTTGCTGCATCAGCGACGGCCCGGTGATCAACGGCGCGACCGGCTCGATAGCCTTGGCCAGCGCGTCGGTCGAAGCGACCGGGTTCGATGTCTTGGTGGGGTCGATCTTGATCACGTTGATGACCTGCTCGGTCATCAACGGCTCACCGACGATGTCGTTGACCCGCGGCGCGGGCGATGGCAGTGTACGCACCAGTTGGACGGTCCGATTGTGCGCCAACTGCGGCATGACGATGGCAGGCTCCCAGGAGATCCGCCAGCCGATAGCCAACTTGCGGACGTGTCCCTGCAGGCTGTAATTCCAGTTCTTGTGCTCGCCGAAGCTCCATTCGACGTCCATGCTGAAAATCCCGGACTCGGCATCCAACCCGATGAATTGGGTCTTCTCGTAGTCCGGCTTGCCCGGCTGGAGCCCGGTGAACATTTGCTTCAAGGTTGCTGAAGCCGCCGTGGGGTACGACGTCAGGTCTGCCGCCTTGGCGTAATCCTGATCGTCGAGCAGATCGATGAAGCGTTCGACAACAGTCTCGGCTTCACTCTGATTGTCCTGTATCCCGCATGAGCCGATCGCAACCGCGAGCAAGGCCACCCCCACGAGTGCCATAGCGCTCCGAACGCGAAAGCGGCGGGATCCCCACACATCCATATCGCCCACTCTTCACTCTTGTCACTCCAGCAACAAGACCACCGTACCTGAAATTACCAATTCGCAGCGCCTCCGTCGCAAGGACGTTACCCGTGCTCAGCATCCCGACAGTGCCCGAAACCTTCCGTCCCAGGGGACCGTTCACGATGGTTGCCGGTCCACTCACCGACAACCGAAGCCGCAACGGTACCGGCATGCACGCAAAGCCGCGCGCTCGGCGCCATACTCGTCCGTTCGATTCACCGAGTACCCCCGACGACGCTTTCGAAGCACCCGCAGCCGAGCGCGTTTCGTGTTCGCACAGAGCGGAACCGCAAACGCTCTTTGCGACGTAATCTTGTAATCAGAAATACAAAACCAGCAGAGTAAGTAGGTAACCCGCATGAGAAACACACATCGGGGACAGGGATTCGGACGACCAGGCGGCTGGCAGCAGGCCGACCTGCCGGACCCCGCGGACGTGCCCGACTGGTTCGCTGGACGATTGCCGATTGAATGGTTCACCGCCGCACCTCTCATCGAGGTAGATCGGGACGAGATCGTCGTCATCGGCGAACTGCCGCTACCACAGCCGGAGAATCAGCAGACCGACTCGTCCGCCGGCAGCACCGAAGCTGCGCGGACCGACGATGTACCGCGCGCGACCAAGGAAGGCGCCGTCGCCAGGTTCCGCGAGTCCACCCGGCCGGCCCGGATGCAGATCGCGAACGAGGCGCAGCACCGATATCGACGCAGTGTCGCCTGGGGTGTCTCGGTGGACGGCGAACGGATCATGTTCACTCACCTTGCCGTTCCCGTCATGACTCGGTTACGCCAGCCGGAACGCAAGGTCCTCGACACACTGGTCGACGCGGGTGTCGCCCGTTCCCGTGCCGACGCGCTGGCCTGGACGGTGAAATTGGCGGGCAAACACGCGGAGTCGTGGCTGGCGGAACTGCGCGGCGCGATGCGCAAAGTCGAGGACCTGCGCTCGGAAGGGCCGCAAGGGCTGTAGGCCGGTCGAGTCTAGGGTTGGGTGCATGGCTGTGACCGTCGGCGCGACGCCGGGCCCGATCCTTGTCCTCAACGGCCCGAACTTGAATATGCTCGGCATCCGTCAACCAGAGATCTACGGGTCGGCGACGCTGGATGATGTGGTGGAACTCTGCGAGCAATCCGCGGCGAATGTCGGCAGGGAGATCGTCACCTTCCAATCGAACTCCGAAGGCGCGCTGATCGATCGAATCCATCAGGCGCGCGGCGCCGAGTCGGGCATCGTCATCAATCCCGGCGGCCTCACCCACACCTCGGTGGCGCTGCGGGACGCACTGGTGATTCCGGAACTCCCCATAGTGGAGGTGCACATCAGCAATGTGCACGCGCGCGAGGAGTTCCGGCATCATTCCTATATCTCGCCGATCGCCACCGCGGTGATCGCGGGTATGGGAATTCAGGGCTACGCCGCCGCGATCGAATTTTTGGCACGGTCGGCCTGATCCGGACCGGGTTTGCACCCGGCCCACCCACCGGACGGTTCACCTGGCCGGCCGTGGGTCCACGGTGTCGGGCCGCAACGTCGTAGTGGCGTCAGCTGATCCGGAAAACCGGAAAGCCGGGCGCTATGGCGGTGAGCTCCTCGTCGCTGGCGTCCTTGGTCACTCCCTCGAAGAATTTACCGACCTCCCAGCCCCACTTTCGCAGGTAGAGCCGCAGCAGCGGCACCTTGTCGGCGTCGGCGACCTCGGTGGCGGTGAAGGCCTCGACCGTCCGGCCGAGCCGCAGTTCACCGCCACCCGCCACGCGCAGGTTGCGTACCCACTGGGTGTGCCCACGTGGCGCGACCAGGAACCGAGCACCATCGTCCCGAACCATCAGGTTGACCATCGTGGTCCGCCACTCACCGCTGGTACGACCGCGCACTGCCAGCAGTCGTGACCCCATCACACTGACGCCCAGTTTGGGCAGCAGGTTGAAGATTCGGTTCATGATCGAATCGAGACCGGAGGGGCCGATGTAGCGGGTGCCGAGATCCATGACTAACTCCTTTTGTGAGCATTGCTCTCTATAGAGAGCAATAGTGCCCCTCACCGTCGACAAAGTCAAGAGCAGCGCTCTCGCTTCTCCGTATCCCCAGCCCAGAGCCGATTCACCACGGCGAATCGCTCGACCGGCACGGCTGTGGTGCGATAGCAAGGAGATAGCTTGCGTGAGGAGACCGACATGGACGTCCGGTTCATATCCGACGGCACAGTGCGCTCGTGCGCGCCGACCGATCTGCCCGCGTTGCTCGACCGGCCCGACGGGCTGGTCTGGGTGGATGTCCCGACCTGGGACGATCAGGCGGCGGATACGTTGACCCCGCTGTTCGGGTTTCATCCGCTGGCCGTGCAGGATTCGATGAACCGCAATCAGGTCCCGAAGGTGCACCGATACGCGGATCACTTTTTCGTGGTCCTCCATGCGCCGCAGTCGGGAGCACATGGGCATGTGCACTATGTCGAACTCGACCAGTTCATCGGCGGCCGGTACCTGGTGACCGTGCACGGCCCGTTGAATCCCGCCGTCGATCCGTCGACCGCGATGGTCGAGGTGAACGCGGTGCTCGGCCGGCTGGAATCGGGCAGGTCGCGGCCTGGCACCGGATTCGAACTGTCCTTTGCCTTGCTCGCGGCGTTGACGGCGCGCATGCGGGCCTACACTGCCGAACTGACCAAGGATGTCTGGAAACTCGAACAGCAAGTCACCGCTGGACATCTCGGTGATCCGGAAACCTTTCTCGACGAGATGTTCCGGGTTCGGCACGGTCTGCTCACGGTCGGGACGATGGCCGCGTTGAGCCGGGAAGTCTATGACCGGATGGCCACCATCGAAGCGTTCGGCGCCGGTGGAGGGCAGGAGCTACTACACGATGCGGTCGATCAGTTCCAGCATTTGATCGTGATGGCCGGCGGCCAGAAGGACTACCTGCAGGGCACCATCGAGTTCTATCAGGCACGAACGAACACCAAGATGATGATCGCGGCTGAACGGCTCGCCGTCATCGCGGCCGTCACGTTGCCGATTACCGCCTTGTCATCGGTGTTCGGGATGAACGTGATCGTGAACGAACGGACGCAATGGGGCTGGGTGGTCGTAATCCTGCTCGTGATGCTCGGCATGTCCGGCGCACTGCTCATCTGGGCGCAACGCAAAGGCTGGTTCTGACCCCTGCCTCGACACCAGTCCTTACGACAGACGCTGAGCTGCATCTTCGCACCCCACCTGGGGTGGCGTGAGACCTGCGTCACATGATTTGGTGGATACTGACCCGGCAACTTCAGCGATGGCAGACAGCGGTTCGGGAGGTGGCGGCGATGAGTGTGACGACGAAACCAGGGGAAGCTGTTCGACCCTATCCGCAACGGCTGGGGCCGAAAGGGTCCTACCTGTGGAAAATGGTCACGACCACCGACCCCAAGGTGCTCGGCACCATGTACCTGGTCACCGCGATGTCGTTCTTCTTCCTCGGCGGCCTGATGGCACTACTGATGCGTGGCGAGCTGGCCAGACCGGGCCTACAGTTCCTCTCCACCGAGCAGTTCAACCAACTGTTCACCATGCACGGCACGATCATGTTGCTGTTCTACGCCACCCCGATCGTCTTCGGCTTCGCGAATGCCGTGCTGCCGCTCCAGATCGGCGCACCGGACGTCGCCTTTCCCCGGCTCAACGCGTTCAGCTACTGGCTGTATCTGTTCGGCGCTACGATCGCGACCGCGGGTTTCGTCACCCCTGGCGGGCCCGCGGACTTCGGGTGGACCGCCTATGTGCCGCTGAGCGACTTCGAGCACTCGCCCGGCGCGGGCGGTGACATGTGGATCATGGGGCTGGCACTCTCGGGCCTCGGCACCATTCTCGGCAGCGTCAATATGGTCACCACCGTGGTCTGCCTGCGCGCCCCCGGCATGACCATGTTTCGGATGCCGATCTTCACCTGGAACATTCTCGTCACCAGCATCCTGGCGCTGCTCGCCTTCCCGCTGCTGACCGCGGCGCTGCTCGCGCTGGCCATCGATCGACACCTCGGCGGGCACATCTACGATCCGGCGACCGGCGGCATCCTGCTGTGGCAGCATCTGTTCTGGTTCTTCGGCCATCCCGAGGTGTACATCGTCGCGCTGCCGTTCTTCGGGATCGTCTCGGAGATCTTCCCGGTCTTCTCCCGCAAGCCGATCTTCGGCTACACCACATTGGTCTACGCCACGTTGGGTATCGGCGCGCTCTCCGTCGCGGTCTGGGCGCACCACATGTACGCCACCGGAGCGGTGCTGCTGCCGTACTTCTCCTTCATGACTTTCCTGATCGCCGTCCCGACCGGGGTGAAGTTCTTCAACTGGATCGGCACCATGTGGCGCGGTCAACTGACCTTCGAGTCACCGATGCTGTTCTCGGTCGGGTTCTTGGTCACGTTCCTGTTCGGTGGCCTCACCGGTGTCATCCTGGCCAGCCCGCCGCTGGACTTCCACGTCACCGACTCGTACTTCGTCGTGGCGCACTTCCACTACGTGCTATTCGGCACCATCGTGTTCGCCACCTTCGCCGGGATCTACTTCTGGTTCCCCAAGATGACCGGACGCATTCTGGACGAACGCCTGGCCAAATGGCATTTCTGGACCACGCTGCTCGGCTTCCACACCACCTTCCTGGTGCAACACTGGCTCGGTGCCGAAGGCATGCCGCGCCGCTACGCCGACTACCTTCCTACCGATGAATTCACCCTGCTGAATACCATCTCCACGATCGGCGCCTTCCTGCTCGGGCTGTCGATGCTGCCGTTCATCTGGAACGTCTTCAAGAGCTACCGCTACGGCGAGGTGGTCACGGTGGACGATCCGTGGGGGTACGGCAACTCCCTGGAGTGGGCCACCACCTGCCCGCCGCCGCGGCACAATTTCTACGAGTTGCCGCGGATCCGTTCCGAGCGTCCCGCGTTCGAGCTGCACTACCCCCACATGGTCGAGCGCGCACGGGCCGAGGCGCACGTGGGCTGGGGATCGGGCAGGCACGCCCTCGAGGTCAAAACACGCGAGAGCACAGTCACCGAGTCCCCCTCGACTGCGACCGGTGCCGAGCCGGCGTCGGACGGCAATCCGAAGGCCGACTAGGTGCACCGACCGTGGTCGGTCGATGCCGGGCGTGGCGAGCGATCCACACCGGCATGCGGCGCGCCATGCCCGCACATTCGTCCGTGACCGATCGTTCGCAACCCGTCCCCTCGGCCCGCGTGTCCGCCTTTTCGAGATTTGTACGAGTGCATTCGCAAGATTGCACAAAGCGGAAGTCGAATACGCCGTCGCGATAAGTGCGGCACCACGTTCGAAGCTGGAAACGGCGTGGCCACCGGCCTATTCGTCCGCCGTTATCGGACATCGTCCCAATTCTCACCTACCTACTTACGTGTCCGGTGCGCCGCAGCACACATCGAGTGATACGCGGGCGGCCGTGCAGCCTCTGTGCAACCCCCTGCTGCGGGGTTGGCGGCCGGGCAGAAAAAGCGGGAAAGTTCGGAGTACGAACCGATTCCCGATCAGGAGGTCGACATGGCCACTCTCGAACTGTCCGCCGGGTGCCGCTGTAATACGAAGACCAGAGCCCCAGCCACTTGGTCTCGATGCGGCACGGCTGGATGATGAACAACACCTTCTGGCCGCAGAACCGGAGACCCCAGCGATGGCATCCGACTGCGGCCGGCGCGCACAGTTCTCCGCAGAGCCACATCGACCAACACCGTCCCCGACGATTTTCGGTGACCACCCCCCGCAAACGGCCTGCTGGTCAGCTCGCCACACCGGCCTCGGCCACCCTGTGACACCGGGCGGAGCTCACCACCACCCATCGGAAAGGAAGAATCCATGAAGAAGTTATTCGACATCAGAGACGCCTGCACGATGGCGTGTGTCATAGCCACTACCCCGGTGCACCACAACGCGTGGGTATCGCTGTCGAGCGGAGCCGGTCATGCAAATAGTCGGTAATCGTTACCGCGCATTCGAATACACGGTGACCACGAGCGGACCGTGCGCTGTCGATCTCGAACCAGCGGCCGTCGGAGTGCGAAAGCCCTTCTTCGATTGCCTTTTCCTGTCGGTGAGCGTGGAGCCGAGCGATCTCGCGCTGGCAGATATGGCCGTGCGAATCGTTCGTCGCATTGTCGCCGAGACCGATGCAGCGCAGATCGTGGTCGATGGATTTGCCCACTTGCCGGCATTCGGTGCAGAACCCTGTGCCCCAACAGGATGGGACGTGTTGTCGGAAATCGCCGATGTCTTGGATGTGTTGACAGAATTCACCGAAAGGCTGGAGGAGAACGGTGAACGTGTTCATCTTGTGCCGTTCGGCTGGAACAAGACCTGCCACGCCGACGCATTCGAGGGCGCGGACGCGCAGCGCGTAATCCATCTGTCGGCCTGTGACACCGGTGGCGGCCGCGCTGTCACCAGCTTCGCCGGCGCGGGCGATCACTCCTCTCGCTCACGCCAACCCCTGTGGCGGACCTCATGCACCAGATCGTCGTAACCGCAGAACGATTCGACGACAGCGGGATACCGCCTGCGCTCGAACACCGAAAACCCGTCCTGCCCGACCATACGACACACGGGCGATGATCACCAAAAAGGTCCACGGAAGTAAGGAGGGACGGATGAGCAGGGTGGCGCAGCGGGTCGCCGAACTCCTCGACCGGCGCTGTGTCCATGACGTGCTCGTCCCCGGATGGATCGACCGGGACGACGTTCCCTCGGAGTTCCGCCCGCAACCACTGGCGCTGTGGCTGCGGCTGGACCTGGGCATGGTCCGACTGGCCGCGCGGGCAGGGGGCGATCACCTGTCCGTTCGTCACGACACCATCCCCAGTTGGTCCGATATCGAACTGCTTGCGCAAGCGGAGAGCGAGGTCGTCCTAGCCTCGTATGGGGAGCAGTTATTCGGAGACGGTAGGGACGCGTTGGCGTGTGTCGCCGTACGCGGGTACGAGACGACGACCGGGAAAACCAGCGCACTCGGCATCGACTTCGATGGCGGTCACACGCTGTTCCTGGACCCGTCGTGGACTTTCGGTATCCGCATGGGAAGCAGGGCGGGCGAGATCGACTGGGTGGAGAAGTACGGGCGCGATCGGTCGCCGCGATTTCTGCGCCTGGCCACGACCCGGGATGGGTAGGACATGACGAGCGGGCCCAACAACAATATTCAGGACGAGTCAAAGGGGTTGGGTGTGTTCGACCATCGCGCCGAAGCCGAAATCAGTGTGCTCATCGATGTCGTCGCTCGGGTCGATGCCGCGTTGGCCGACGCGGCGCGCTACCAACAACACCCCGGCAGTGGACGCGCCCGCATTTACGCCACCGTGTTGTACGAACTCATCGTCAGCGCCCGCCAGACGCATGGCCCCGACGCCGGGCGCCTGTACGCCGCTCCCCTCCTCGATTCCCTGATCGAGGACATAGCCGATGCCGACGAACGGACCCTCCTCGATCTGCTCGTGCCCGAGATCGTCGCCCGCCGCGTGACCGCTGTGAACTGAAAGGGAGTCCCCGCACTGTATTCCGCTCCCTCCCCCGGACGGACACTGTGCGGGGTCGGCGGAGGCTCGGATCGGAGCGCACCTCGGTGCATCGCGACGCCCGCGGAACGCGCCGATCCAGTGCTTCGCCAACACGACAACCAGGCGAGTTTCGCTTCCGGGCGAACCGCGTGCGTCCACTCAGCGAATGGTGCCCATCCCAGGGATCAGCGGAAGCTCGAGTGGAGTAATCCATCCCGGGGGCAGGTCGTTCACCGCGGGTACGGCGTTGAGCGCCCGCATACCGGTGGCCAGGCACCCCGCGACCGCTGGGGTGCGCCCGGAGCCGTCGGTGAATCGAAACGAGGTCTCCTGCGAAATCGACGGCGAACCAACGATATCCACTCGGTAGACGTCGTCGCGGGCACCCGAAGGCCACTCGGGCGCCGCGTCGAGACCGATTCGGTTGACATGCTCGAGCGTGATCACCTCGCGGTCCCGGTATACGCCGTTGATGGTGAAGCGGATCGCGGCGACCGTGCCCGCCTCGACCGTGCCCTTCGCCGATGGCCGATCCTTCGGCGTCACCCACTTGTCCCATGTGGTGGTGATGCGGTCCAATTCGATACCCACGGCGGCGGCGATCATCGGCACGGTGCCACCCCAGGCCATAATGAGCAGGTCGGGCAGTTCCAACATGGCCTGGAACTCCGGTGGGTGCCCGATGCCCATCTCGAATTCGTAATCGCCCTCGTAGTCGGTGTAGTCGAGCAGCTCCGAGGCGCGCACCGACTCGACCTGACCGCACAGGCCCATCAGAGTCATCGGAAAGAGATCATTGGCGAAACCCGGATCGATACCGGTGGTGAAGCAAGATGCTTTTCCCTCCGCGCAGGCGCTGGTGATCGGATCGCGCCACACGCTCGGGGTCTGCGCCATGGTCGGCCACACCCACGGGGTCATGGCTGTCGAACACACATCGATGCCCGCGCGCAGAAAGGCAGTGATGACGCGAATGTTCTCCTCGGCGAACTGCGCGGTCGGACCGTAATGCACCACGGCATCGGGCCGCGCGGCAATCAATTCGTCGACCGAATCGGTTGCCAGGATCCCGGTTTCGGCACCACCACATAGCGAACCGGCATCCCGGCCGACCTTCTCGGGATTGCTTACACCGACCCCGACCAGTTCGAATCGGGGATGTCGGACGCATTCGGCGAGCACCATAGATCCGACGACCCCGGTTCCCCACAAAACGATTCGCTTTTTCGACACCGATACTCCTCACCCGAGTGTTGCTTCGCGTAATGCAAGCCTCAGCTGTGGTACTCGCCACAGTCGACGGTCAGCGTCTGCCCGGTGACCGCGGAGGAGAGGTCACTCGCCAAGAACAGCGTGGCGCGGGCGACTTCTTCCGGGTCGGCCAGCCGCTTCAGGTCGGTGGGCTCGGCCTTCTCCCGGTAGATATCGTCGTGGGTGCGGCCCGCCTGTGTGGCCAGCCAGTCGAAGTACGCCTTGTTCACGTCCTCATAGATGTAGGACGGCGCGACACTGTTGACCCGGATGCCGCGCGGACCCAGCTCGGTCGCCAGCGACGAAGCCAGGTGCGCGAGAGTGCCTTTGGACAGCTTGTACCCCGAATACACCGGCTCCGAATCGAACTGGACACACGAGTTGAGCATGATGATCGAGCCGCGAGAAGCAGCGAGGGCATCAGCGAATAGCGTCGAAAGTCGCAGCGGTGCGAAGACATTCGTCTCATTGACGGTACGCAGGGCAGCCAGATCGATTTGGCTGATCGGATACATCGGCGGAATCGCGAAGGCATTGTTGATCAAACAATCGACCCGGCCGAACTCGGCCACCGTTCGCTCCACCAACGTGCGGCGCTGATCCTCGTCGGTGATGTCGGTCGGCACGGTCAGCGCTTTGCCGCCATGTGACCGCACCACCTCCGCCGTCTCCTCCAGCCGCCGCTCGGTGCGACTGACCAGCACAAGGTCGGCGCCCATCCGTGCCGCTTCCACAGCCAGCGCGCGGCCCAGACCGGGGCCTACGCCAGACACCACGACGACTTTGTCTTGCAGCAGCGGCACCGGCCGATACGTATCGGCGGTTACGGACACATGCGCGGCATCGGACACGACTCCTCCTCGAACCTCACAGCTGTTACAGCGTGTAACGTCTTAGGTGTGACACACTGTAACGACTCCTGCCGGCAATGACAAGGACGGTATTTCGTGAGCGCACGCCATCGCCTCGGCCCGCACCGCGATCCGGCGGTTGATCAGGCGGTGCTCGAGGCCGCTCGCAGCCTGCTCGTCGAACGCGGCTACGGCGCGGCATCAATCGACGCGATCGCGACCCGAGCGGGCGTCAGCCGACCGGCGATCTACCGTCGCTGGCCATCCAAAGCGCATCTGATCGCGCAGGCGGTGTTCCCGGACGTCGACACCGACGAAGTCGCCGGCGATATCACCGCGGAGATCCGGAAGGTGATCCGAGGGACCATCCAGCTGTTCGGCGCGCCCGCGGCGCGCGAGGCGATGCCGGGACTGATGTCCGACATGCGCGCAGATTCCAGCCTGTACCACAAACTTTCGGCACGGCTGGACACCCCCACGCGCCGGGAGCTGGCCGAATATCTGCGATCCGACGACGCGGCGGGCAGTCCCGACTCGGCCTCGAATACCCTGCTGGACACCATCGCCGGTGCGGCGCTGTTCGCGATGTGCATCCGCAATATCGACGATCTCGACGGCTTCGCCGAATCCCTAGAAAATCTCCTGCTCTACGGCCTTGCCGGCGACCCGGTCACCCGTGGCCGTCAACCATCGGGCGCCGGCTCCTCCGACCAGAGCCACACCATCGCGGCTACGAGGCGATAGCCGGGTCCGGGTCGGGCAGCGTTACTCCAGTCTCCAGCAGAGTCTTGAGGTTGGACACAATGCTCGGCCAGCCGCCGCGGATACCCTCCAGCACTCGACTGCCGGGCGCGAACCCGTCGTGCACGACCGTGAGTTTCACGATCTCGCCCTGTGGCTCGATCTCGAAGGTGACCTTCGAGCGCGGCTCCCTCGCCCATTGCGCGACCTCATCCGGATCCATCTCGAATGTCGCCGCGAAATGCGGGTCGAAGGTGTGCCAGGTGTAGGCCAACCGGGTGTACGGATCGGCCTCCAGCACGATCTGCTCGGGATCGTCGCTGGACCAATCCTGTTGCCGCCAGACCATCGTCGAGCCCGGACACCAGTCCGTGTCGAAGGCCGTTCCCCAGTAGCGACTGGTGAACGCTGAATCGGTCAAGGCCTGCCAAAGCTTCTTATCGGTGGTCTTGATGTAGGTCGTGTAGACGAATGCGTTATCACCCATGGGCGATGCCTCCAGTGCTTGTTTCAGGTCGGCGAGCGCGTGCACCCGCGCGCGGTGATACCGGTTGATCCAGCGGTCGGCGATGGCATTGATGGGCTCGGCATTGAGGTAGTGCAGTTTTTCCCGGCCGTCGCGTCGAGTGCTGATCAGGTTGGCCGCCTCCAGCACCGCGAGGTGCTTGCTGACCGACTGGCGGGCCATCGCGAGTCCCGCGCACAGCTCGCGCAGCGTCTGCCCATTGTCAACGTTCAGGCTGTCGAGCAGCCGGCGCCGACTGGGGTCGGCCAGCGCCTTGAACACTTCGTCCATGCCACCTTCCGATTCACGCAGCCATCTGGCTGCATTTCTATAATAGGCAGCCATTTGGCTACATGACAAGGGGGTGTCGGTTTCGTCCAATACAGCGGGACTATCGGTTCGTAGGCTTCGAACGGCGGCCCGGGGCGGCGCGTCGAGCTGAGGCTCGTGCCGCTGGCATCACCTGGGCAACGGCGGTTTCCGCCGTCCATTCTCTGGAGGATTCTGTGACACGTGAACTGGTCTACACGGGCTTTATGTCGCTCGACGGGGTGGTGGATTCGCCAGGCGGCAGGGTCGAGGGGCACCGCAGCGGTGGCTGGGTGATGGATACCGAGTTCGTGCCTGAGGCCTACTCGCTGAAGGCGGAGGAACTCGCCGAGACAACAGCGCTCATGTTCGGGCGCCACAGCTACGAGGCGTTCGCCCCGACCTGGCCGGATTCGGAGGATCACGTCGCGTACAAGGAACTTCCCAAATACGTCGTCTCGACCAGCCTCACCGACGACGCCCTGATCAAAGGATGGGGTCCGATCACGATCGTGCGATCGATCGACGATATCGCCGAACTGAAACAGAGCGACGGCGGCGCCATCTTCATTCACGGCAGCGCTGAACTGGCCCGGCGTCTGTCTGATGCCGATCTGATCGACCGGTACAACCTGCTCGTGTTCCCGGTGCTGCTGGGGTCGGGCAAGAGCCTGTTCGGCAGAGCGGACCGGGACAAACAGCAACTACGCCTCGCGCAGGCCGCGACCTACTCGAACGGAGTCGCCAAGCTCGTCTACCACGTCGTGCGCTGAGGAAGGATCGAGCGCAATCGCACCGTCGAGGCCGTTGCGGAGCTGTCGGGCCGTACGCCCCACGTACCGTCGCAGCGCCCGGGCGAGATGGGCATCGTCGTAGTACCCGAGCGTTTCGACGACGCCGCTGTTGGTCTCACCTGAGGCCAGCAGTCCTGCGGCGGCGCGAGCCCGTCCGATCTGTCGAACCGCGCCTTTGGTGAGGCCGGTCGCCGCTCGAAAGCGGCGCTCGAGCGTACGATCGGTGACCGCCGACCGATGGCCCCGCAAGGCCTCCGCGACCAAGCGATCGTGCACCACGGTTCCGTCCCGAACGAGTCGGTTGACGAGCGCCTCGGCGTCATCGGGGTGCGGCGTCTCCCAGCGCGCACCGTCCAGCCGGAAAGTCCGGTGGGTCACATCGGGCAAGATGATCCCACTGTCGACCAAGGACGCGGTGGCCACCGCGCGCAGCGACGTGCCGACCGCGAACTGAATGCCGACGAAGGTCGCGCCGTCCGGCACCGGGGCAGTGCCGGTGCGGCTCTCGGGACCTGTGACACACGCGTACGCTGTGCCCTCCTGTTCCCAGAACACCAGACCCCAGGTCTCGGTGGCGACCGAAGTCATCTGCGTGACCTGCTCGCTGCGGCAGGTCCACACCGAAGCGATCCATGGCGAATCCGACGCACGCGTCTCGAACAGCAATCCCACCATCGGCATCCTAATCCGGGCACAGAGCGGCACCGGTGCGACTGTCACGGCCACGATGTGCGTGAGATACCCGCGATACCTCGGTACCTGTCCAGCTGCACACCGAATCCGGCCGAGGCGCCCGCGTTTACGCGTCGCCGCGCATCAGCGCATAGGTGGAGACCGGCGTGCCCACCCGCTCACTGGCGGCGATGGCTCGACGCCAGAACGCCTGCGCGGCATAGGAGAAGGTGGCATCGACGCCGACCTCCTGGCTCGCGTCGATGATGTGTCGCGCACCGGCGTCCATCATCTTCAGACCATCCAGCGTGGCCCAGCCGCCGTTCGAGTTGGCGACCGAGAACTCCTGCATGAAGTAGGGGAACGCGGCGGCCGACCGGATCGCGAACGGGACGAACTTCGCGATGTCGTGGCCGGAGCGCTCGATCACCGCGGTCGCCTGGTCGAAAGCCAGCAACCAGGGATGGAAGATGACCAGGAGGGCCTGGTAGAAGACCTGCGCCAGACCGTCGTCCGCACCGAGGTACTCCTGCGGACTCAGCGGGCGCAGCAATTCGGCGTGCGCGTCGAAGAGTGCGCGCGGACCGCTGTAGAAGATGTACGACGCCGGATGCGCGAGATTGTCGCCCGCCGACATGACGCCGCCGGCGAGGAACTGCGCGCCATGCGACCGGACCCAGGCGGCGCCCGAGCGCGCCTGTTCGGGGGAATCCGAGGACAGGTTCGCGATCACCCTGCCCCGCAGGTGGTCGGTCGCCTGGCCGAGCACGGCGTACATCGCGGCGTAGTCGGTGAGGCTGAGCACGGTGACCTCGTTGACGTCGAGCGCGGCGGCCACTGTCGACGCGCGCTGCGCGCCGAGTTCGACCATGGCGTCGACCTTCTCCGGGCTGCGGTTCCATACCGTTACCTCGACGCCCGCGTCGAGGAAGGCTCGGACCATGGCCTGGCCCATCGGCCCGAGGCCGACGACGGAGACGGATCGGGGGGTTGTCTGCTCGGACATGTAGTGCCCTTCGGATCTTGTTCGACGGCGGTCGGTGTCGGGATTCATGCTCGTTGCCGCAGGTAGAGTCGGAAAGACCGAACGTTGGGGTGCGGTTGCTTACCTAGAGGTTTGCCATCAGGTCAGAAGGGGGCAGTGGACATGGACAGTGGCGCAGATCACGATGTGTGCGGCATGTCGGTCGCGATCGATGTCGTCGGCGGCAAGTGGAAATTGCACCTGATGTGGGCGCTGGGCGCGGGCCCGCAACGCTTCAGCCACATCCGCCGGCTGCTCGGTGGCGTCAGCGAGAAAGTGCTCGCCGAGAACTTGCGCCAACTCGAGTCGAGCGGTGTGGTGCACCGTGAGGTCTATCCCGAGGTCCCCCCACGCGTCGAGTACTCACTCACTGCCTTGGGCGAGGAATTGGCCGTCGCCCTGCGTCCGCTCGAGGAATGGGGCGACCGGCATCGGCACGAGCTCGCCGCGAACCCCCAGCCATCTGCGGATCACGCCAGGCTCTCGACGGCGAGCCGCGCACCGACACACTCCAACAGCGCTGCCGCGTCGGCCATCGAACGGGCGGGATCGGGTTCCAGGTCGGCGAGCGCGTAACAACCGGCGAAACCCATGGTTCGAATCTCGTCGGCCGTAAGCAAGGTGCGGCCGACAACGGCGATCACCGGGATCTTCGCCGCGCAAGCCGCCGCGCACACGCCGATAGGCGCCTTCCCGTGCAAACTTTGCTGGTCGAGTGACCCTTCGCCGGTGACCACGAGAGTTGCGGTGGCGAGCAGGGCGGGAAACTCGAGCAGTTCGAGCACGACCTCGATGCCGCTGCGAACTTGCGCGCCGAGGACGGCGAGCGCGCCGAAACCGACTCCCCCCGCAGCGCCCGCACCGGGTAGGCCGGCGAAGTCGGGGCCGGCGACCCGCGCCCAGTGGGTGAGCGCGGATTCGAGGACATCGAGTTCGTCGGGACCTGCACCCTTCTGCGGTGCGTACACCGCAACGGCGCCGGTCGCCCCGAGCAGCGGGTTGTCGACGTCACTGGCCACAGTGAAGGTCGTCACGGCGATCCCGGGATGCATCGCTGAGCGGTCCACGTGCGCGGCGCGCGCCAAAACGGCGCCGCCGCTTGGCAATTCCAGCCCCTCGGCGTCCAGGATCCGAGCGCCGAGCGCTTGCAGCATGCCCGCACCACCGTCGGTGGAAGAACTGCCGCCGAGCCCGAGCACAATATCGGTGACACCGTTGTCCATCGCATGAGCCAGGACCACCCCGAGTCCGTAGGTGCTCGCGCCGAGCGGATCCAACCGCCCCTCGGGCAAAGTCGCCAGACCCACCACCGCGGCCAGTTCGACGACGGCGGCTGCCCCATGCCGGGCGTAGGCCGTTCGGCGTGGCACTCCGGTCGGTCCAGGAGCAGTTACTTCCACGCGGGTCCAGCCCGCGGCGACGAACGCCTCGACCGTGCCATCACCGCCGTCGGCGACCGGAACTCGCCGGATATCCGCCTCGGGCGAAATCCGCGCGACACCTGCGGCAAGGGCAGCCGCTACTTGGGGCGCGGTGAGCGATCCCTTGAACTTGTCCGGGGCGAGAATCACCCGAGGTGCGGGCGCGCGCGTCATTCTCACATTGTCAGGTGCGGCGAGGCCGACCGTCCGGCGCACTTCCCGCCGACCGGCCCGACGGCGGGATCAACTCTGGGGCAGCGGAGCTTGGTCAGCCTCGGTGATCGTGACCTGTCCGGTCCGCAGGTAGGTCAGCACGGCCTCGTCTACGGCCGGATTGCCGCGGCCGAACGTCCCATGGTCGCCGCCTTCGACCGTGATCAGGACACCGTTGAGTGCTTTGGCCATGGCCGGGCCGCCCGCGTATTGGGTCAGCGCGTCGTAGCGACTCTGCAGCACCAACGGCGGGGTACGCAGACCCGCACCGGTGATCCGCACCGGTTTCGCTACCGGTTTCCATGCGCCACAGGCCATCCCGGAGCGAACCAGGTCGGCGCGAGCGTCCATGGCGTTGCCGCCGGAGGCGATGGTGGCAATCGCCGAACCGAGCAGTTCCGGCCGGCCAGGTACCGCGTTCTCATTGCAGGTGATGGCGGAGAATACGAAACGGCCGGTAGGGTCGGTCGAGGTCGCGCCCTCGATGGCGCGTAGTCGCTGGACGTTCGCCGGGTCGACAGCGGCGTCGGCCATCGCGCGGGCAAAGCTCGGCCAGAACGTGCGAGTGTAGGTGGCCACCGCCGTCGCGCCGAGCAATGGCACCTGCGCCGACATGCCGCCGGAGACCATGGTGCGCAATAGGTTCTGCAGCTTGCCCACCTGTTCGACACCGCCGTTATAGCCGTCGCGGGCGATCTCGGCGAGCGGCTCGGGCAGCGCGCCGGGAAGGTCGGCGACGCTCGCGGGCGGCGGAGTCAGGTTGGCGTACCAGCCGCCGCCCTGATCAGCCGCCAGCCGGACCCAGTTCCGGTAAACCCGCAACGCGGTGTCGCCGAGGTGGTATTCGGCGCTGTGCTCGGCGATCCAGGCGAACAGATCGTCGAGGCGCTGCTTGCCCGCCGCTTGCTGTTGGGCGAACTCCTCGGTCCACACCCAGTCCGGATTGACGTTGGAGTCCAGGATCATCCGGCCCACCCGGTCGGGGAACAGCGCCGCGTACACCGCGCCGAGGTAGGTGCCGTACGACGCGCCGAGGTAGCTGATCTGCTGCTCGCCGAGCGCGGCACGCACGGCGTCCAGGTCGCGCGCGGTGTTCTCGGTGGTGATGGCGTCCAGGTAGCCAGGATGGGCAGCGTCGCAAGCCGCCTTGATGGCGTCGCGGTTGCCGCTACCCGGCGCGACCTGCTCGCCTTTCTTTGTCTGCGCGCCCGCCGCGCAGTCCAGCGGCGTCGCCCAGCGCAGCCCGCGCGGCTGCACCGCGACGAGGTCGTAGTGCGCGCCCAGATCGGCGGGAAACACCGCGGCACCGCGCGCCCAGTAGTCCAGCGCGTCGGCGCCGGGGCCGCCCGGATTGGCGAAGAGGACGCCCGTGCGCTGGCCGGTTGCCGGGATCCGGCTGACGGTCAGCTCGATGGTCGACCCGCCGGGCTCGGCGTAGTTCATCGGCACGTCGATGACGGCGCACTGCACGCCGTGATTCGCGGATACGGCGTCGTCGGGACACGGCCCGAACATGATCCTCGGCTCGGCGACCGCGAGACCGCAGCTGATCGATCCTGCGACCAGACTCGCCGCGACCAGGGCGGTGGCGACCCGCGAAATGCGCAGTGTCCTTGTCATGTTCCGTACCTCCCCGGGCCCTGCGCGGGCACGCGCGGAGGCCTCGATCAAGAGCATTTTGCGCAGGCTCGCGCCGACAGACAAGTCAGGGACGGGATTTCGCCTGGTCGGCCTCGCGGTTTACCTCGGATCCGGACGCACCGGGTAGCGTCGAGCCATGTCGACCGAGGTCAGCAACAACACCGCACTGGACCGCTTCGAGATCTACGTCGACGGTGCGATCGCAGGCTATGCCGAGTACCAGGACACCGCATCCGAGCGAGCGTTCGTCCACACCGAGATTTATCCGAGATACGAAGGCCAGGGCTACGCGCGACTCCTGGTCGAGACCGCGCTGAACAGCACCCGCGAGGACGCGCTCGGCGCGCTGCCGATGTGCCGAACGGTCCATCATTTCATCGAGACGCGCCCCGAATACCTCACCATGGTGCCGCACTGGGCGCGCGATCGGCTCAACCTGCCGCTGTAGCGCTCAGTACGCCGCGACGGCGCCGTCCAGCGCCTGTTGCAGATCTGCGCGCACCAGCCGAGCGATGTCACCGGGCCGAGTCGGCAGGTCGAGCACAGGTACACCGAAGTAGAAGCTGGCCGAATTCGCCTCCTCCCTCGTCGGCTGCACCGTCGGGTCCGCGCGCGGCCCGTAGCTCAGCGCCATGGAGACCAGCACCGGCTCGGCGCCGAGTTTCATCGCTCGGAACGCGATATGCCCGATCCCGCTGCCCACCGACTGCACCGTGGTCGGGTCGACCTCGTTGCAGGTGCCCTCGGGGAAGACCGCCACGCCGTCGCCGCGTGCCATCCGTTCGGCGCAGATGTCCATCATGCGCTGACCGGCCGCGTTCACCGCTCGAATGCCGTGGTCCTTCCCGCGGAATACCGGGATGCCGCCCATCATGTCGATCTTGCGCCGCTGGTCGGGGTCGAGAAACAGCTCGTCCTTCGCCAGGACGCGCACCCGCCCGATCACCGGTCGAAGGCCACTGCGCCAGGCCGCTGCCGCGACGGTGTACGGATCGTTCTCGGAGAGGTGGTTGATGGCGATCAGCAGCGGCCTTCCCTGCTTGGTCACCGAGCGCAGCAGTTCGCGCGCGCCCTCCGCGTACGCGACCCGCGGGTGGTATCGGCGGCTGAGAACGGCGTACGCCCCCCACGCCTTCAGTCGGTTCTGGCGATGATCGCGATAGAAGTCGTACACGCTGTCACAGTTCTCGAGGCGTACCTCGGGCGGTTCCATGACGTGGACTCTACGATGCCGGAGAAAGTGCGCGACGCGTCGTCTGCCCTCCCGGCCCGGTAAATTCGAACAACAGAACTCGGCCGCAGAAGGCGCATTGTGGGCGAACAACTGCGATGATGTCGGAGTGGCACGCGCAGAAGACCCCGATGATCGGAAGACTCGCGGCGAGCACGGTGAGCGCAAACGGCGCGATTTCCGGCACGGCGAGCAGGTGGTGCGTGCGGGAAGCCTGTTGGTCTCGACCACCGAACTGGTCGAACCCACCTTCCGGCGCACCGTCGTCTACATCATCGAACACAACGAGGCGGGCAGCCTGGGGGTGGTGCTGAACCGACCGAGCGACACCGCCGTGCACGACGTACTGCCACGGTGGACCGACGCTATCGCCACGCCCCGCACGTTGTTCATCGGCGGCCCGGTGAAACGGGACGCCGCCCTGTGCCTGGGCACCGTCCAGGTCGGCGCGCAGATCGAGAATGTTCCCGGGTTGCGGCGCATCGATGGCCGGGTCGTCCTCGTCGACTTGGACGCCGATCCCGAACGGATCGGTTCGCTCGTCGAGGGCATCCGGATCTTCGCGGGCTACGCGGGCTGGACCTTCGGGCAGCTGGAGGGCGAACTGGAGAACAACGACTGGATCGTGCTGTCGGCATTGCCTTCCGATCCGATCAGCACCGGTCGCCACGACCTGTGGGCGCACGTGCTGCGCCGCCAGCCGCTGCCCCTCTCGCTGCTCGCCACCCACCCGATTGAACTCGAACGCAACTGAGATCGTGTACTCCTCGAGGCTCGAAGGAGACACGCTATGAGACACGACAGCTGAACCGGCGCGAATATGGGTAACTCATCGAGTACGCCTGACAACCAACCCCGCAGTTCGAGCGGAGAAGGACGTACTTGTGCGGAAAATACACCGAGCGGCGAACCAGTCCGACGAACAAACGGAATTGATGCGAGTTCTCTATCGCGACCATGCCGCCGCGCTGTGGCGCTACACGCTCGGTGTGGTCCGAGACCCCGGAAGGGCCGAGGACATCGTGCAGGAAACATTGCTGCGGGCGTGGCAACGCCCGAACGTTTTGGATCAATCCACCACGTCGGCGCGCGCATGGTTGTTCACCGTGGCGCGCAATCTCGCGATGGATGAGTTCCGCAGTGCCCGCAATCGGCGCGAGTTGCGCACCGACAATCCGCCCGAGCAGCCCACGCCGGATCAGTCCGACCGCGCGCTGGACGGCTGGTTGGTCGCGGACGCGCTGGCCCGGCTGAGCGCCGACCACCGCCAGGTGATCGTGCGGGCCTATTACCAAGGACTTTCTACCCACCAGATCGCCGAAGAGCTCGATATCCCGGCGGGAACGGTGAAATCGCGAATGCATTACGGCATGCGCGCATTACGACTGGCACTTCAGGAGATGGGGGTGACGAATAAATGACGGAGCTCACCGACGACTACGCCACGTGGGATGCGCCATACGTGCTCGGCTCCCTCACCCGGGTCGAGCGTCGAGAATACGAGGACCATCTGGCGAGCTGCGTCGACTGCCAGGCAGCGGTAGCGGACCTGGCCGGCCTGCCCGGCATGCTCGCCTTGGTCGACACCGAGACCGCGCTGGCGATGATCGAGCCGCCCGCCGAGGTTGCCGCGGCGACCGAGTCGGCGCCACCGGTGCCGCAGCTACTGCCCCGGCTCGCCGCCGCGGCCGAACGGCGCCAGCGCCGCAGCAAATGGGTGTCGGTCGGCACGGCGGTGGCAGCGGCTGCAGCCGCCGTAGCGATCGCCGTGCCGCTCGCCGTCACCATGACCGGGACCGACGAGCCGGGTACCTCTGAACATGTCTTCGCCGAACGCACGATGGAGCCGCTGCAGTCGACACCGGTCGCGGCGAACTTCAAACTCATTCCGGCCGGTGACAAGACGCGGGTCGTGATGTCCTGCAGCTACCCGTCGAGCGCGCAGAGCAACAACTGGAATTTCGCCATGTACGTCACCCGCACCGACGGTCAGCAGGAGGAACTCGGCCAGTGGCCCGCGACCCCCGGCACCGAGCTGACCGTCGATCAGACTGTGAACGGGCCGCCCGATCAGGTCCGCGCTGTCGAAATCCGGTCCGCCGGCACCGGCAAGGTGTTACTGGTCGGAACGGTCTGATCGATCGAACGATCCCCCGCCGGTCCTTCCCGGCCGGGGATCGTTGATTCGGTAACCGGGATCAGCGTGTCCGACGCCGAACGATCGAGAACGCCCACGCATATCCGACCACGGTGCGCGAACACGAAGTCGAACACCGGCCTCAGCACGGTCGGCATCGCGATCACACCGATGGTCATGCTCAGATACCGCTTGGCGTGCACAGGATTGCGGTGCGGCATCGGCGCCGAATCGGCGAGCGCAGACCGCTCCCCACTGCGGCGCCTCGACCGGTATTCGGTTGTCGCGACAGGTGCTTCGACTAGATGTCGAGATCTTCGATCGTCGGCCCTTCGGCCAGATCGGTCACCCGCTGAAGAAGCTTGTCCGGCAGTTTGCCCTTCAACTCGGCGAGCGAATCGACGACGACGAAAAAGAACTCGCCCCAGTCCTGTTGACCGACGCCGAGCAGACGGCGCCAACTCTTCGGGTCCTTCCACTCCTTGAGCCACTTCGCGCCGGCGTCGGTCGGATACTCGTCCCAGTTCGAGTATTGGGCATGCATCACATACTTGCCCTTGCGGGTGCGATACACCTGAATGTGCTCGATGCGGGTGTCGTTGACGTCGTGCCACTCCCCGAGCAACGCGCCAGAGAACCGAACCTGCCGCACACCGTCGCGACCCACCCGCAGCACGATCTCGTCGTAGCCTTCCAGCCGACCTTCTTCGAGTTCGATGAACCGGCGCAGCGCCGTGACCACCGCCCCCGAGAGGTTGCCGCCGACCAGCTCCTGCGCACGCTGAAAAAGCGGCAGATCGTCATCGGCGACATAGATCGTCTTGTTGGGCATGGCCCAACTATACGTAGATGTATACGTACATGCAATCGGCGATTTCCATTCAGGGTTGAACCATCCGGCGGACTCACCCGTATCACTCGTGTACACAATCTCAAATGCGCTCGGCCGCAGCCGTGCACGGAAGGAGTGCCGATGCAGACCAGGGTCGTGAACTACCTGATGCAAGCGGTTTCGGCACTTGGCGTGCGGCATATCTTCGGAGTCGACGGCGCGAATATCGAGGACCTGTACGACGCCCTGTTCGACACGCCACACGACCTCACCGGCGTGATCGCCAAGCACGAGTTCTCCGCGGCCACCATGGCTGACGGCTATGCCCGCTCGACCTGCGGATTCGGGGTTGTGGCAGCGACATCCGGCGGCGGCGCGATGAATCTCGTTGCCGGCCTGGCCGAGTCATTCGCCTCTCGGGTTCCAGTACTGGCGCTCGTCGGGCAGCCACCAACCGCGCTCGAAGGCAACGGCGCCTTCCAGGACACCAGCGGACGCGCGGGCACCATCGATGCGGCTCGCCTGTTCGGCGCGGTCAGCACGTACTGCGCACGCGTGCACAACAGCGCCGAACTGCCCGATCAACTGGCCGAGGCAGTCGCCGCCGCCCGCCGCGGCGGACCAGCGGTCCTGCTGCTGCCGAAAGATGTGCAGCAGGCAGACATCGGCGATGTTTCGCCGTTTCGGCTACCCGCTGAGAACTATCTACCCGACGAGGCCGGACTGACCAGGGTGCGGGCCGCAATCACCGCGGGCCGCCGCACCGGGAAGATCGTGATCATCGCGGGTGACCAGGTTGCCCGCGACGACGCCCGCGATCAGCTCGCCCGCCTCGCCACCGCCCTCGACGCTGCCGTCGGTGTCGCGCCGGACGCCAAAGACACCTACGACAACACCGATCCCGGATTTCTCGGTGTCGCAGGCACGATGGGTCATCCCGAGTTGATCGCGGCCGTCCGCTCCGCCGCCCTGTGCCTGCTGGTCGGCACCCAGCTGCCAGCAACCGCGCGCAGCGGCTTGGACGAACTCGATTGCGCGGTGGCCAGCATCGGCATCGCGCCGCCGTACTCGCCGGCCACCCATGCCACCAGCACGGACCTCGCACAGACACTGGCCGGCCTGGCCGATGAACTGGACACCGGCACAACAACTTCCGCGCGCGCGGCAGCAACGCAACCGCTGACGCCGCTGCGGGTACCGCGATCCTCCGGCCCCGGCCTGCGCTACCGGGATCTGGTCGAGACGATCGACGCCGCATTGCCGGACGGCACGGACGTCTTCGCCGACGCGGGCAACACCGGCGCCGCGGTCGTGCATCACCTCCGAGTACCGCGGGGCGGGCGGTTCACCGTCGCCCTGGGTATGGGCGGAATGGGTTACACGTTCGGCGCCGGGATCGGCTCGGCCTTCGCGCGCGGGCAGGCGACGGACGCAGCGCGGCGCACGGTCGTCATCGCGGGCGACGGCTCGTTCTTCATGCACGGCATGGAGGTGCACACCGCGATCGAGCACGCTTTGCCGGTCACCTTCATCGTGCTCAACAACAACGCGCACGCCATGTGCGTGACCAGGGAACAGCTGTATTACCAAGATCGCTACAGCTTCAACAGGTTTCGGCCGACGGACATCGGAGCGGGTATCGACGCCATGTTCCCCGAACTGCCCACGTTCTCCGTGCGAGCCCTCCCGGAACTCGCCGATGCGATACACCACTGCTTCGCGACCGAAGGGCCGTCGTTCATTGCGATCGATTGTGATCCCGACGAGGTCCCCCCGTTTCTGCCATTCCTGACAACCATCGAGCAATCCGAGGGCACCCGATAAAGCACACCCGCGAAGCCCCGAAAGGGGCCGGTCGGGGCGCGAGCCCACCGAAGTGAGGAGTACCGCCGTGACCACAAGTTCCCTGCCCGCACTCAGCGACATCCCCGAGGATGTCGTCCCCGGGGTGCTGCGCATCGAGAACTCCGACAAGGACGCGACCACCCCGATCATCATGGACATGTTGCGGTCGGTGTATCCGCACGACCAGGTCTTCGGCGAATACTGCCCGGTGCAGGCGTACATCGCCGCACCGCCGCGCGAGGTGTACGAGTACCTGGCCGACACCAGATCGCTGGAGGAATGGACCTACAGCCTGCGCGGTTTCGTCGAGACCGAGGAACCAGGACTGTGGCTGGCCTATGACCGACTCGGCGACGCGACCGAGATCTACACCCGCACCGTCGCGAACCCGGACGCGATGACCGTGGATTACCACTGCGCCTGGGACCAGGGCAAGCACCTGTGGATGGTCTATTTGATGCGGGTGGTGGACGCGCGGGTCGTCTTCGACAAGCCGGGTTCGGTTGTGCTGTGGATGAATTGCAAGCACCCGTTCTACGACGAGAACCCCTACCCGGACACAGCGCCGCCGAAGCGGCCGGTGTGGGTCGGCGACTTCTGGGAGATGTTCTCGGCAGGTCACCAGTTGGAGATGGACAACCTCAAAGCGATCTGCGAGTACCGGGCGGCGAATGGCCTGCCCATCAAGCCGGAATGGATGAAGTGAGAGCGGATGAACCCCTTGAACCCCACTGCCGCAGCACTGCCGACGGTCAGTCTGGTGGACGTGTCCAGCTATCTGCCCGGCGAGCCGGTCGGTACCGAGTACTTCACCCAGTTCGCGCGCTCGGATCGGATGGCGAAGAACGTCATGTTCCGCGCCCCCAAGGGCCGCCACCACGTGGCCCGGGACGAGACGGCTGTCGACATGGTCGAGCGGGCGGTCGCGCCGCTGATCGAACGGCATGGCGCCGACCTGATCGCCAACGTGGATGTCTTGATCACCCACACCCAACTGCCGAACAATCCGGTGCTCGGCTGCGGGCCCGAGGTGGCCCGGCGGCTCGACATCCGTCCCAGCTTCGTCTATGACGTGCACAATGGCGGCTGCGCGGCCTTCGTCCACATGATGGCGATGGCGCGCATGGTGTTGCAGACCACCGATGCCCGCACCGCACTGATCGTGGCGACGCAGAACTCCGCGGGACCGGTGTTCACCCAGACCGAGATCCGCCAGCTGGCCCAGGCGCCGGTGCCCGGCGACGGTTGCGGTGTCGGACTGCTCGTGAAGGATGACAGCGCACCGATTCTCGACATCGAATGCCGCACCTATCCCGAATTTGCCGGCGACATGGACTTTTCCACCAACAGCGCACGCAAGTACTGGGAGCCGGGCGAGGGGCAGGCATGCGTCAGCTTCACCGAGTCCAAGGTCACCAAGGTGTTCGCCCGCGGCAACCGTCTGGTTCCCGAGGTGGCGTTGGCAGTCTGCGACCGGATCGGCGTGAAAGGACGGGAAGTCGATACCTTCGTCACCAACCAGCCCAACCGCCTGTTCCTGCGTAACTGGCACGACGCCTTGGAATTGCCCGCGGAACGGCACCCGGACACCTTCGATTCCTGTGGCAATCTCTTCGCCGCGGCAATCCCGGTGACCCTGGACGTGGAGAATCGGGCGGGTCGGCTGCGGAACGGATCGACGGTGCTGATGGCGGCGTTCGCGCATGCGGGCGACTTCGCGGGCGCGGCCGCCGTCCGCTGGGGAGCCGCGCGATGACCGTGCGTCTCGACGACGACGCCCGGTCCGCACGCCGCGGCCGATTGCCGGGCCCGAGGCAGCGGTTCGATCTCAGTCTCAGCGAGAACCCGTTTCCCCCGCTACCTTCGGTCTTGCTGGCGGTGAATGCCGCGCTGGCGCAGGTGAACCGTTATCCGGAGTTCCGGCCGCGCGAGCTGCCGACGGTGATCGCGCAACACATCGGGGTGCGGGCGGATCAGGTGGTCGTCGGGGCCGGCGCAACCGGTGTGGCGCTGCAGATTCTCCAGACGTTGACTCGGCCGGGCTCCGAAATCGTCTACGGTGCACCGACCTTCGACGGATACCCGATCCTGGCCGAGATGGTCGGCGTCGAGGCCGTGCCGGTCCCCCTGGATGCCACGGGCAACCAAGATCTGTGGGCGATGCAGCAGGCCATTGATCAGCGGACCGCACTGATGGTGGTGTGCCGCCCACACAACCCGACCGGGACGGTCATACCGGCGAGCGAACTGACGGCGTTCCTGTCCGGTGTGCCCGGTCGAGTGCCGGTGATCCTCGACGAGGCCTATGTCGAATTCGTCGGCGCGGCCGAATACCTCGACCCGCTGGCACTGATCGACAAGCACCCCAACCTCGTGGTGCTGCGCACCTTCTCCAAAGCCTACGGCCTGGCCGGACTGCGCATCGGGTACGCCTTCGGCAGCAGCGCGATGATCGCACAGGTACGCAGGCTGCAACTGCCGTTCGGGGTGAGTTCGGCGGCGGTGGCCGCGGTCTGCGCGTCCTACGCCGCCGAACCCGAACTCGCGGCACGAACCATGCGGATCACCGCGGAACGTGACTCGCTGCGCGACGCGTTGCTCAACCGCGGGATCGCGGTACCGCCCAGCCACGCCAACTTCCTGTACCTGCCCGGACCCGGTATGGCGACAGCGCTGCGCCGAGCAGGCATCGCCGCGAAGTGCTACCCCGACGGAAGCGCACGGATCGCGGTCGGCGACCCCGAGGCGGATCACGCCGTGTTGCGGGCCCTCGAAGCACACCCCTTCAGCCGACCACCGATCGGCTGAGGCATTGTGACCGCGCCGCTGTTGCGGTAGCGGTGTGACGCGGTACCCGGTGGGGTGCGTCGATGTCGGTGTGGGCGACGCGGCGGAGTTGCCGCGGTCGTGACCGCGTCAGCAGTGTCGTAGCATCCGACACCGTGCACGGACCTCAGCACTCGGGCATTGGGCGGGAATCGCCGAAGCAAGGCCGCCACGGGCTGCGCCGGACGCGGGCCGACACAGTCGGCGTGATGGTTCGATGGAGCGATGAAGCGGCGCGAATTCCAGCCGAACGCGGCGCCCGCGCACCGGACCGCGAGCCGTGTGCTCTTCCGGTTCCGCCTGGGCCGCCGTGTGGTCATCCTGCGTCAGACGCTGATCGAGCCCGGCGGCACCAGTGGCTGGCACTATCACGACGGCACCCTGTTCGTCCTGGTCACACGTGGCACGCTGGATCATCCCGGCACGGACTGTGTACCGGTCAGCTACCGGCGATGGCGGATACTCCGGGAACCGAGCGGACCGTGCTACCCGCACATGGCCCGCAATCCAGGGAGTGTGCCGTTATTGCTGTGCGTGCTCTACGTCAATCCGGTCGGCAGTCCGCTCTCGCGTAGCGTCGCAGCGCCCGAGTGCGGGCAGTAGGGGAGGTCAGCTCGCGGGCTGGCAGGCCTCGCGCAGCGAGCACGCGCCGCACGAACTGCCACAGCCGCCGACCTCGGCAGCAGGCGGTGCCAGAACGTCCGCCCGCTGCGCGGCGGCGTTGGCGCCCGCGCCCAGGGTGAACAGGGCGACGACCGCGACCGAGAGCGCGACCAACAGCGCGACGATCCCGCTCGCGGCCAACACGACGAGACCACCGGCGAATAGCAGCGCCCCGGCTGCCAGGGACGTGGGCGCGGCGATACGGTTCGCGACGCGGAAGGTTTCGTCGTTCGACAGTGCGGCCTCGGTATGCACCCCGACGAAACGGTTGCGGGGCAGCCGACCGGTGAGCCCGAGTGCGCCGGTTGTACCGGCCACAACAGCCAGCACGAACAGGAAGAGAGCGACGACGAACACCCATGCAGGTTAGCGCATCCGTGCCGACCGGCCGCCGTGGGGCCATGCGGCTGCGGACGCGCCGGGAAGTCCAGGCCAGCCCGATTTCCGGTCCCACCGACCGAACGCTCTACCCTGATAGACGAAGTTTGTCTGGTAATCGGCGGATCACAAGAAGGCAGGACCGTGCAGGACACACGTGCAACCGAAAGCGACGTACCAGAACACCGGTACAACGCGGGGCTTGCCGGGCGCATCGAGCGTCGGTGGCAGCGGACGTGGGACGAGCGCGGAACCTTCCATGCGCCGAATCCGGTGGGCCCGCTGGCCGGGCCGACTCCGGCGGACAAGCTGTTCGTGCAAGACATGTTCCCCTACCCCTCGGGCGCCGGCCTGCATGTCGGTCATCCGCTCGGCTATATCGCCACCGACGTCTTCGCCCGCTATCACCGCATGCACGGCCGCAACGTGCTGCACGCCCTCGGCTACGACGCCTTCGGCCTGCCTGCCGAGCAGTACGCGGTGCAGACCGGCGCACATCCACGGGTGACCACCGAGTCGAACATCGCCACCATGCAGAGTCAGTTGGACCGGCTCGGCCTCGGACACGACCGCCGGCGCTCATTCGCGACCACCGACCCGGAGTACTACCGCTGGACGCAATGGATCTTCCTGCGCATCTACAACGCCTGGTACGACCAGGAAGCCGATCGTGCCCGCCCGATCGCCGAGCTGGAAGCCCAATTCGACTCCGGCGCCCGCCCCGCCCCGGATGGACAGGATTGGGCGGCCATGACCGCGGCCGAGCGCAGCGCGCTGCTCGATTCGTACCGTCTGGTCTATCAGACCGATTCGGTGGTGAACTGGTGCCCAGGTCTGGGCACCGTGTTGTCCAATGAGGAGGTCACCGCCGAAGGCCGCAGCGAGCGCGGCAACTTCCCGGTGTTTCGCAAGCGGCTGTGGCAGTGGATGATGCGCATCACCGCCTACGCCGACCGGCTGGTCGACGATCTGGACCACCTGGTCTGGCCGGAGAACGTCAAAGCCATGCAGCGCAACTGGATCGGCCGCTCGCGTGGTGCGCAGGTGAAATTCGACGCCGACGGCGAGCAGATCGAGGTCTTCACCACTCGACCGGACACCCTGTTCGGCGCGACCTATGTGGTACTGGCGCCGGAACATGACCTGGTCGACAAGCTGACCGCCGCCGCGTGGCCCGACGGCGCCGACTCCCGCTGGACCAACGAGGGCGCCCCGACTCCCGCGGACGCGGTCGCGGCCTACCGCAAGTCGATCGCGGCCAAATCGGACCTGGAGCGGCAGGAAAACAAGGAGAAGACCGGCGTTTTCCTGGGCACCTACGCGACCAACCCGGCCAATGGCGCGCCCATGCCGGTCTTCATCGCCGACTACGTGCTCAGCGGCTACGGCACCGGCGCGATCATGGCGGTGCCCGGCCACGACCAGCGTGACTGGGATTTCGCCACCGCGCTCGGCCTGCCGATCAAGGAGGTCATCTCCGGCGGCGACATCACCGTCTCGGCCCACACCGGCGAGGGCGAAGTGGTGAATTCCGACTATCTGAACGGGCTTTCGGTCGAGGATGCCAAGGCGACGGTGATCGCCCGGCTGGAGACCGACGGGCACGGCAGCGGCACCATTCAGTACAAGTTGCGCGACTGGCTGTTCGCCCGCCAGCGTTACTGGGGCGAGCCATTCCCGATCGTCTACGACGAGCAGGGCGCACCGCACGCGCTGCCGGAATCCATGCTGCCGGTGCGACTTCCAGAGCTGGACGATTTCGCCCCGGTGACCTTCGATCCGGAGGACGCGAGCTCCGAGCCCTCGCCGCCGCTGGCCAAAGCCACCGACTGGGTGCATGTCGAGCTGGATCTCGGCGACGGGCCCAAGAAGTACCGCCGCGACACGAACGTCATGCCGAACTGGGCGGGCAGCTCGTGGTACCAGCTGCGCTACGCCGACCCGACGAACACCGAGTCGTTCTGCGCCAAGGAGAACGAGGCGTACTGGCTCGGCCCGCGTACCGAGGTCGGCGGCCAGGACGACCCGGGCGGCGTCGACCTGTACGTCGGTGGCGTCGAGCACGCGGTATTGCATCTGCTGTACGCCCGTTTCTGGCAGAAGGTGCTCTTCGACCTGGGTGACGTCAGCGGGCCCGAGCCCTACCGCAGGCTGTTCAACCAGGGCTACATTCAGGCGCACGCTTACACCGACGAGCGTGGCGCCTATGTGCCTGCCGCCGAAGTGGTCGATCGCGGCGGCCAGTTCTTCTGGGCCGACGCGACCGGCGCCGAGATCGAGGTGTTCCAGGAGTATGGCAAGATCGGAAAGTCGTTGAAGAACGCCATCTCCCCCGACGAGATGTGCGATCTGTACGGCGCCGACACCTTCCGCTTCTACGAGATGTCGATGGGGCCGCTGGACACCTCGCGCCCGTGGGCGACCAAGGACGTCGTCGGCGCGCACCGGTTCCTGCAGCGCGTCTGGCGACTGGTGGTGGACGAGGAGACGGGCGCGCTCCGGGTCACCGAACCCACGCCGACCGACGAGACGCTGCGGCTGCTGCACAAGACGATCGCGGGGGTGGACGAAGATTTCGCCGCGCTGCGCGACAACACCGCGGGGGCCAAACTGATCGAGTTGACCAATCACCTGACCAAGACCTACCCGGACGGCGCACCGCGCGCGGTGGTCGAACCGATGGTGCTGATGCTCGCCCCGCTCGCCCCGCACGTCGCCGAGGAACTGTGGGAACGCCTGGGCCACGCCGATTCCTTGGCGCACGGCCCGTTCCCCGTCGCCGATCCGGCGTTGCTGGTCGACGAGTCGGTGGAGTACCCGATCCAGGTGAACGGTAAGGTCCGCAGCCGAATTCAGGTCGCCGCCGACGCGGACAAGGCGACGATCGAGGCGGCCGCGCTGGCCGACGAGAAGATCACCGCGTTGCTGAACGGCGCCGCGCCGCGCAAACTGATCGTGGTACCCGGCCGACTGGTGAACATCGTCGCCTGAGCTTCTGCGCATAGGTTGCGCCCTGGTCGATGCCGTCGATCAGTGTGCTCGTCGCCGTACGGGACAGCGGGCGTGTTCTGCCCGACCATGAGCGGCGGCGCAGGGGCCGTCGAACACACAGACGCCTTGTCAGCCGAAGATCAGGTGGCTGGCTTGGCATCGATGAGAACACCGTGTGATCGGTTGACCAGCGCTCGCCGGTTAACAGAGAATTTTTCGATGAAGGATCTCGACGACGCGCGGGACCGGTACGCGGTGGGTGAGGTGACCAGCGAGGATCTGCCGATGATCGCCGCCTCGGCGTTGGGCCGTGGCTTGGACTCGCCCACCTTGCTGGAGTTGGCCTGCCTGCACCGAAGCGACTGTCGGGACGCGCCCAGCCTATTTCTCGCGGCCCTCGACGAACTGGGCCTGCTCGAAGACATCGACACCGATTGGGACAGCCGCGCGGCTACCGTCCTGCTGCGCCGCGCCGAAAACCACGCGCCGGACCTGCTGGTCGATGACGGAACTCCGGCGGCCCGCTCGGCGGAAATTGCGGCGCTACTGCACCGACTGGCGCACACCGAAGCCCCCTTGAACTCCGATCTTTTCGAGCTCGCCGCGTATTTCGAGGTCTTGACCGTCGACTGGTACGAAGGTTACCGAGAGCGGGCAGTGGTCGCCGAACAGATGCGGCTCAACGCCCGGCGTCTCCTCCATCACCGGTACTGAGCGCGATGGTCTTCCGGTTTCGTGTGACAAGCCGTCCGGTCACCAACACCTCGGATGCGTCGTTCGGCGGGACTCGCCTTGCTGATAAATAGGGCAGTGATCGAGGCCTGGAAAAGATTTCGCGACCATTTACGGGGGAGGGTTACAGGTGCTGGTGGGCTTACATCAGACATATCCCGCAATGCGGGTAGTGTCCGAGCACGTACCGCGGTTGAAACGTTCGAACACGCGGACCGCGACATCAGGAAGACAGTCGACGTCGAACGCGACCGTGTCCCCACGACAACGCATTCCGCGGGTGCGGCCAAAGTCCCGCCGATGGACGGTCCGAGTGTTCTGGCCCGCCTGTACAACGAATCCACCCAACGCGTTCAGCGAAAACGTCTTTCGGAGATGGGGCCCGGAGAAGAGCCCGATTTCCTCGCCGCCGCTGTCGACCGAACCGTCGATATGGACAACATATTGCGCGTTTTGCGCCTATACGACAAAACCCAACGACCGAATGTCACCCCGGGGTGGCGCACCGATTCCCACTTTCTCCTCCGCGGCGACGCTCGCGCCGCGGAGGAGGTTTTCGAAGCCGGTTTCGTTCCCTGGGAACACTCTGAGACCCTCTTTCCTGGAACCACTTCCACCACCCGTGACCTGAAATGGGCGGTCGACCACGGCGTCAACCGGGACGACGGCGTGCGACGCTTGTACGTGATCGACGCGCCGGGCGGCTACGACGTCGGCAACCACGTGGCCTCACACCTGGTGTTCCCTGGCGGCGTCGACCGCAGCCACACCGTCGGGATGTGGGAAGTCCCGTGGCAGAAAGACCGTGAACTCACCTACCGGGATCTCGCCGCGGATTACCGAGACAATTGGCACCCCAACCCCCACTACGTTCCACGGACTCCCGGCTGAATCGGTGTTCGGCATCGTCGACCACCGGGAACGCCGGCGCGAGTCACCGGCGCCGGGTCGTCGACCGCACCGCCGCGCCGGCCGGCGGAAGCTCACCTACGGTCTGGACCCAGGCGGCAGTCAGTACGGCCGAAGCACCATCTCGGTGAGATGCCCATCGCGCGGGGCGTCGAGGGCGGCGCGCACCGTGTAGGCCACCGTCTCCGGCGTGAGGAACTCCTCGGCCCGGTATTCGCGGCGCTCGGCCGCGACGATCTCACGCTGCATGTCGGTGTCGATCCGCCCCGGATGAATCGAGGTCACCCGGAGGGCCGGCTCTTCGAGTCGTAGCGCGTCACCGAAAGCGCGCAGTCCGAATTTGCTCGCGGCGTAGGAGGCCCAGCCCGCGTTGGCGCGCAGCCCGGCGCCCGAATTGATCAGCACCACATGACCATCGGCCGCTCGCAGCGCGGGAAGGAGCAACCTGGTCAACTCGGCTACCGCGATCAGGTTGGCGTCCAATGTCTTTCGCCACTGCTCGACGGTAGAATCGGCGATGGTGCCGAGATCGGCGATACCGGCGTTGTGCACCAAGACATCCAGGCGCTGAATCGGCGCGGTCGCCGCGTCGACCGCGGCATAGTCGGTCAGCTCCACCGGCCACCCGGTCGCGTCGGGCAGTTCCGCCAGGATGTCGCGCAGCGCGGCCGCGGATCGGGCGCCGAGCAGCAGGTCGTGCGTCGACGCGAGTTCGCGGGCGATCGCCGCGCCGAGCCCCCGGCTGGCGCCGGTGATCAACGCGGTCGGTTTCGGGGTCACGGCGGAGGTCATAGGCCCCACCGTAACCGTCCGAGAACGAGCGGCGTAAAACCCGTAGCACTGGACGTACGCCTGGCGAGGCAGGCATAAATCGACTGACGATCTCGAGCTGATCACGGATGGGGCATTCGAGAGTGACAATCGCCGAACACGAGCCGACCGTCGGCCGGTGGGACGACGGTGAGTCGGACACCGCCGAGCGGGCATATCTGCGGGTGGCATCGCAGAATAGGGGCATGGCACACCCGGGTTTCACCCCAACCCAACTCGCGGCCCGCGCTTCCTACCTGCTGCGGGGCAATGACCTGGGCACGATGACCACCGCGGCGCCACGACTGTATCCGCACATGTGGAGCTGGGATGCGGCCTTCGTCGCGGTCGGCCTGGCTCCACTCAGCGTGGAGCGGGCGGTGATCGAACTGGATACCCTGCTGTCCGCGCAATGGAAGAACGGCATGATCCCGCACATCGTCTTCGCCAATGGCGTAGACGGCTATTTTCCGGGCCCGTCCCGCTGGGAATGCCGCAAGCTGGCCGCCGACGCGCCGGACGGCCCAGACACCTCGGGGATCACCCAGCCTCCGGTGCACGCGATCGCGGTGCAGCGCATTCTGGACCATTCGCGCCGACACGGCCGCAGCACCAGGTCGGTCGCCGAGGAGTTCCTCAACCGGCGCTGGCCGGACCTGGTGCGCTGGCACCGGTGGCTGGCACACGCCCGCGACCCCAAGGAGACCGGCCGGATCACGCTGTATCACGGGTGGGAGTCCGGCATGGACAACTCGCCCCGCTGGGACCGCGCCTACGAGAACGTCATCCCGGGCGACTTGCCGCCCTTCCGCCGCGAGGACCTGCTCGTGGTCGCCGATCCGACCCAGCGTCCGACCGACCGCGAGTACCACCGTTATCTGTGGTTGGTCGAGCAGATGCGCCGCGCGGGCTACGACGACTACCAGCTCGCCTCGACCATGAGCTTCGCCGTCGAGGACGTCTTCGTCACCGGGATTTTCGCGCTGGCCTGCGAGGTTCTCGCCAATATCGGTGAGGAGTACAGACAGCCCAACGCCGATGTACGCGATCTGTACTCGTGGGCCGACCGATTCCGCGCCGGTGTCGTCGCGACGACCGACCCGCGCACCGGCGCGGCACGCGACTTCGATGTGCGATTGCAACGCTGGATCCGCACCGAGACGCTCGCGATGTTCGCGCCGCTGCTGTGCGGCGGCCTGCCACGCGACACCGAACGCAGCCTGCTGCGGCTGTTCGAGGGGCCACACTTTTGCGGCCATCCCGACCTGCGCTACGCGCTTCCACCATCCACCTCACCCGTGTCCAAGGACTTCCGCCCCCGCGAATACTGGCGTGGCCCGGTGTGGCCGGTGATGAGCTGGCTGTTTTCTTGGGTTTTCGCCAGGCGCGGTTGGGCAGAACGCTCGTTCATGCTGCGTGCGGAGGGATTGCGCCAGGCCAGCGACGGAAGTTTCGCCGAGTACTACGAACCGTTCACCGGCGAACCGCTCGGCAGCATGCAGCAGTCCTGGACAGCGGCCTCCGTCCTGGACTGGCTGGGCTGATCCGCCACCGCGGTCTTTCGACCTGTACCGGCCACAGACGGATGGAAAATTGTTAGCAACTTTCCCATACGCCCCACTGGCCACATCAGTAGCAGATGGCTATCGTAATCGGCATGGAGACCTCCCGATTTGGCGCATACACTCGCCGCCTCGGTTCTGCGCTATCGCTCCTCGCACCACTTGGCATCCTTGTAGCTACCTCTCCGTCCACGGCGGCGGCACCGACCGGCCCCGATGTCTCGTCGTGGCAGCACGGCGACGGGCGGCTGATCGACTGGTTCTCGGTCAAGCGTGCCGGGCACAACTTCGCCATGGTCAAGGCCACCGAGGGACTGAACTACATCAACCCCTACTTCGTGCCCGACAGCCTGCTGATGCGGGCTGCGGGCCTGGCCCGCGGGACCTACCATTACGCGCGCCCGAATCTGCCACCGGAACCGCAGGCAGCGCTCTATGCCGCGGTAGTGCTCGGCCAGAACGGCCCGCTGGATCTCCCGCCGGTGCTCGACCTGGAGAACTCCGGCGGGCTGAACCCGGCCGGACTCATCGACTGGACACACCGGTATCTGAACACCGTGCAGGCTCTGACCGGTCGCGTTCCGATCGTCTACACCTACCCAAACTTCTGGCGGACCGCGATGGCCGACACCACCGAGTTCACCCGGTACCCACTGTGGATCGCCGACTACCGCGGCAACGCCCAGCCCGAGGTCCCCGGCGGCTGGAACACCTGGACGTTCTGGCAGACCACCGACAGCGGCAGCATTCCTGGCATAGCCGGCCGTACGGACCTGAACGTTTACAGCGGCGCCCAAGGCGATCTCGCCCGATATGCCAACATGGTCGGGCTGACCGGAAGCGGGTAACCGCAGCGACAAGAGGGATGGAACCGCTACTCGCCCAGTCGAGTAGCGGTTCCACCAAGGAACGGTCACAGGCGACAATCGGCAGCCGGTTGCAGGACCAGCCGACCGGGCCGCCGCGGCCGGTGGACTCAGGCGCCGATCCGGCCGCCATTCTTCTTCCACACCACCGCCACCGAAGGACGCGGCTGCGCCGAGCCGCCGTCCGGCCAGTGCGACAGCGGATTCTCCGGGCTCGCGTTGTCGGCCTCGCCGGGATGCTGCACACACACCATGACCCGCGACTCGGTAACGACCGGCCCACAGGTCTCCGCGCCCCGGGGCACCGTGAGGAACTGCTTGGTCTGCCCGCGGTTCGGGCCGTCGAGCACCACCGAGAACAGTCCGTCGTTGGACTTCAACGCGTTACCGTCAGTCGAAATCCACAGGTTGCCGTACGGATCGAACGCCAGGTTGTCCGGGCAGGAGATCGGGCTGACCTTGGTCTTGTCGTATCCGGCGAAGTAGGTGTCCGCGGCCGCGGGATCACCGCAGACCAACAGGAGCGACCAGGTGAAGGTCGTGCCGGTGTGGTTGTCGTCGATCTCCAGGATCTGCCCGTTCTTGTTCAGATTGCGTGGATTCGCCTCGTCCGGGCCTTGCTTGCCTGCCGCACCGCGGTTGTCGTTGTTGGTCAGCGCGACATACACCCTGCCGGTGTAGGGGTTGGCCTCGAAGTCCTCCGGGCGGTCCATCTTGGTGGCGCCGACCTTGTCCGCGGCCAGGCGGGTGAACACGGCGACCTCTTCGGCGCTCATGCCCTCGACCAATGACTTACCCTTGCCGTCGGAACCGGTCTCCAGCAACGGAATCCACTGTCCGGTACCGGTGAAGCCGTGGTCGGACGGCTCGGCGCCGGTGCCGTCGATCTTGTCCGCGTGGTCGCCGCTGAGTTTCGCGACATACAGGGTGCCCGCGTCCAGGATGGTCAGGTTGTGCCGCATACTCGCGACGCCGGTGCCGGACTGGACTTTGCGCGAAGACACGAACTTGTACATGTAGTCGAACTTCTCGTCATCGCCGGTGTAGGAGACGACGTCACCATTGTTTGTGACGTAGATGGTGGCTGCCTCGTGCTTGAGCCGCCCCATCGCGGTGTGCTTGATCGGCGTCGAAGCCGGATCCCATGGATCTACCTCGATCACATAGCCGAATCGGTTGACCTCGTTGGGTTCCTGCGCCAGATCGAAGCGCTTGTCCGCGCGCTCCCACTGGTTGACGGTCTTACCCGCGGCCAGGCCGTACCGCTTCAGCCTCGCCGCGGCCGCCGAGTCGGTCACCTTGTCGCTGTTGGCGAAGTAGCCGTTGAAGTTCTCTTCGCCGGAAAGGACCGTGCCCCATGGCGTAAGCCCGCCGGAACAGTTCGCGAAGGTGCCCAGCACCTTGGTGCCGCTCGGATCGGCCGAGGTCTTGACGAAGTCGCTGCCCGCGGCGGGGCCGGTCAGCGTGAACTCGGTGGTCGCGGTGATCCTGCGGTTGTACTTGCCGAAGGCGGGAACCAGCTTGCCCGAACCGGACTCGCCATGCACCTCCACCACGGTCAGGCCGTGCGCGGCCATGGTGACCGCGATCTGTTCGCCAGTCGGTGCTTCCTTGTCATAGCCGCGGAACATATGTGGGGATGTGGTGTACTCGTGATTGACTACCAGCAGATAGTTATTCGCCTGGCCTTCGAGCGGCAGCAGGGCAGCGAAGTCGTTGTTGTAACCGAACTGCTTCGCCTGCGCGGCGGCCGTCTGGTTGTCGAAGTCGAAAGCGGGCGCGTCCCGGAATAGGGGATCGCCCCAACGAATCACGACGGACTGCTCGTAGCCGTCCGGGATCACCACGGCGTCTTCGGTGTTCGGCGTGACCGCGGTGAAGTCGGTACCGGTCCCGGGCGAGTCCCCGGGGGCGGCCGACTCAGCGCTGGCCGGCTCCTCGTCGCCGCAGGCCGCCAGGACGCTGCCCGCCCCCACCGCCAGTACCGCCGCCGCGCCGCCCTTGATCAACCCGCGCCGGTTCAGGGAGCTGACGATGTCACCGAAGTAGGCGCCGGCCGAAGTATTCGGTGCCTCGTGAAAGCACGCGTTCGCGCACTTGTATTCGCACGTCACAGCGGCACGTGACGACCGGCCGTCGTGCTGCACGAAAAGAGCGAGTGGCTGAAGACTCACGGTTACTCCTGGGTTGAGCTGACGGCCGCACGCTAAACCATTCGAACAATCCGGAACAAAAGACGAGGTGAACAGCCGACCAATTAGGTAACCCTCAGATTGCCGGATCGGTGGACGGCGCACAGCGAACACCGTGCGATTCGACGATCTTGTCTCGACACGGCATGCGCTGTGGCAGCTGGGTCGCTGCGCCTAGGTCATCGCACGCGGCAAGTCATGCTCGTGTGAGCGCTACCACCGGGATGATGCGGGCGGTTCGCATCTCGTACTCGGCGAAGAACGGGTAGGACCGCTTGAGCAGGGCCCAGGTGCGACCTCGGTCTTCGCCGGTGAGCGGAGTCGCCAGCGCCTCGTAACTCTCGGCCCCTACCTCGACGGTGACGTGCCGGTGCTTCTCCAGGTTGAGGTACCAGTCGGGGTGGGAGGACGCACCGACGTTGGAAGCGACCACCAGAAGGCGGTGGCCGTCGCGGTGAAACATCATCGGGGTGGTGTGCGCGGCGCCGGATCGGCGGCCTGTCGTAGTCAGCAGAACCAGACGGTCGCGGCGCATCCCCTCGATGTCACCGCCCGCTCGGAACTGAGCGATCGTTGTTCGGTTGATGTCTTGGACGTCCATGGTTCACCTCACTCCGATGGGTCTGACCTGATCCCAGCTTTCACCCTGGTTGAACACCGTGTCCCCGAAATGCCCGGATTTGCCGCGCGACCTGCGGAGCTATTCGCGGTGCGCGAGCAGATGGCGGATGAGCAGCCTGGTCAGCGCCTCGGGCGCCTCCTCGGGGACCCAGTGCGAGACGTCCTCGAGCATCTCGAAGCGGTATGGGCCGGACACATACTTCTGCGTGGCCAGCGCCGCGGTGGACCCGATCGTCGCGTCCTCGGTGCTCCACACGTACAGGGTCGGAACCTCTACCTGGCCGATCCCATCCCCGACGGACGAGGCGCGATACCAGTTCAGCGCTCCCGTGAGCGCGTCTGGCAGTTCGAGCCGGCGCACATAGTCCTCGACCCGCTCCTCGGGCACCTTCCACTCGAAGATTCGCCTCAGTCCGGCGGCGTCGTCCGCGAGCATGGCCTGCTCGGCGGTGCGCGGTCGCCGCAACGTCGTCAGGTGATGCGAGCGCTGCGCTTGGTCCTCGTCCTCGGCAACCGCCTGCTCGAGCGCGGCGGGATGTGGGTGTGATACCGCGCTGAAGGTACGGACCCGCGCTGGCAACTGGGCAGCCACCGCCCACCCCACCCGGGCGCCACAGTCGTGGCCGACCAGGTCGAACCGTTCCCAGCCCAAGCCGTCAGCGATCGCCACCACGTCGCCGACCAGGTCCGCCAGCCGATAATCGGCAGCCCGCTGGGGCCGCACCCCGGGCGAGTACCCACGCTGATCGGGCGCCACCGCATGGCACCCACCGCCGCCGAGCGCGGCCAGTTGGAACTCCCACTCGATCGCGCCCTGTGGAAACCCGTGCAGCAGGAGCACTTCTCGCCCCCCGGGCGCGCCACCCGACAGCGCGTCGAACGTTCCCGCCGCCGTGCGAATCTCGAGTTCTTCGATCACCTACCAAACTCTAGAACCGCCCACCGACGACTCAGTGCTCGTCGTAGTGACCGTCGTGGGCGGCGTGCCGGTGACCGTCATGCAGATAGTCGACGTGGTCACCGTGCTGAACGGAGTCGTGGCCGCAGTCCGGGCCGTGCTGGTGCGGGTGGTCGCCGCACTCCGTGTGCCCGGACCGCTCGCATTCGTCGTAGTGACCCTCATGTTCGCGGTGCAGGTGACCATCGTGCGCGTAGTCGACATGGTCGCCGTGCTGGACCGCCATGTGGCCGCAGTCCGGGCCGTGCGTGTGGTCATGGCCGGTGTGCTGTTGATGTGCTGTGGTCATCTCAGATTTCCCTCCTGCACGGACAGCTGGATCTGTGATTGATGACACATTATCAGATGCGCATCTGTGCAGATCGCTGAAGATGCGCTGTCCGACTGGGAAGCAAGGTCAGAGCACCTGGGAAAGAAACCTCTGCAACCGCGGCGTCTGCGCGTCATCGAACAGGGCGTCGGGCGTGCCGGTCTCGACGACCTGTCCCTCGTCCATGAACACCACGCTGTCGGACACCGTGCGGGCGAAGCCCATCTCGTGCGTCACCACGATCATCGACATACCGCCGGAGGCGAGGTCGGCGATCAGCGCGAGCACGCCCTTGACCAGCTCCGGGTCCAGCGCCGAGGTGGCCTCGTCGAAGAACATGATCTCCGGTTTCATGGCCAACGCCCGCGCGATGGCGACGCGCTGCTGCTGACCGCCGGAGAGATTGGCGGGCCTGGCGTCGGCCTTCTCCGCCAATCCGACGATCTCCAACTGCTCGAGCGCGAGAGCCCGCGCGGCGTCCTTGGACAGGCCGCGCAGTTTGCGCGGACCGAGCGCGACATTCTCCGCGACGGTCTTGTGCGGGAAAAGATTGAAATGCTGGAAAACCATGCCGATGCGCTGACGCAACATGTCTGGGTCCTCGGCGAGCACGGACGCGCCATCCAGCAGCACATCACCCCGGTCCGGCTCGTAGAGTCGGTTCAGCACACGCAGCAGCGTCGACTTGCCGGAGCCGGACGGGCCGATGACGGTGGCGGTCCTGCCCGCGTCGACATGGATGTCGATACCGCGCAGCACCCGGTTGTGCCCGAGCGTCAGATGCAATCCGGTTCCGGTGAGAGAGGCACTCATCTATCCGCGCCCTTCCGTGATCGTGGCCGCGTCGACCGGGTCGATGGGTCGGTCAGGACGGCCGGTGCGCATACGTCGGTCGATGTAATTCACCAAGTGGGTGAGTGGGATGGTCAACAGCAGGTAGACCAGACCCGCGGCGACCAGCGGCGAGAGATTTCCGGTCTGCGCGTTCAGATCTCGGCCGACCGCGAACAATTCCCGCTGTGTGGCGAGCAGCCCGAGGAAGTAGATCAGCGACGAATCCTTGATCAGCGCGATGAACTGGTTCATCAGCGCGGGCAGCACCCGGCGCACACCCTGCGGAATCACCACCAGCGTCATAGCCTGCCGGTAACCGAACCCGATGGCGCGCGCCGCCTCCAGTTGGCCCGCCTCGACCGATTGGATACCGGAACGGAAGATCTCGCCGATATAGGCCGAGGCGAGCAGCGCAAGGGCGACAGCGCCGAGCCAATACGGGTTGTTGCCGGTGAGGTTGCGCACCACCGGACCGACACCGAGGCCGATCAGCAGGATGATCACCACCGCGGGCAGGCCGCGGAAGATGTCCGTGTACACCCGCGCGGGCCAGCGCAACCAGCGGGTCCGGGAAATTCCCGCGACCGCGAGCAGCATGCCGAGCACGGTGCCGAGCACACCGGAAACCACCGCGAGAATCACGGTATTCGGCAGGCCGGTCCGGAGCAGGTCGGGAAAAGCCTTGCGGTACAGCGACCAATCGAAGAAAGTGTCCTTCAACTGCCGCACGGTGGATTTCGGCGCGTTCTGCGCCGTGTCGCCGGTGCGCTTCTCGGCGGCGAGCGCGGCGAAGTCGGGCAGCTGCGGCTGTGGTGCGGCCTTGGAGCCCGGCTGCCAACCGGGCGGCAGCTGCCGCGGCACCCAGTCGCGGTAGAGCTTGGCGTAGGTGCCGTCGGCGATCACCGCATCGAGGCCGCTGTTGAGTGCGTCGATCAGCGGCTGGTTGTTCTTAGCGACCGCCCAGCCGACGAAATTGTCCAGGCTGAAGGTGTTCTGCGACACCGCCGTCCCGTCACCCGGCTTGATCGCGCCCTCCGCCTGCGCAGAGGGGGCCACCCAGGCGTCTACCTGTCCGGACTTCAGATTGGCGTAGGCGGTGTTGTAATCCGGGAACTTCACCGGATCCAGATGCAGCTGGTTCACCACGAACTCGTCCTGCACGGTGCCTTGCACGACGGCGATCCTGGTGCCCCGGTGGAGATCCGAAAAACCTTTGATAGCGCTACCGTTCGGCACCACCAGGGAGAAGTAGCCGAAGTCGTAACCGTTGGTGAAGCCGACCAGCTGCCTGCGGGCGTCAGTGGTGGTGATGTTCGACGATCCGACATCGAAGCGGCCACCGGACACCTGAGCGAGCAGTCCGGCGAATTCGGTGCCCGAGAATTCCACCTGTAAGCCGAGTTCGGCGCCGACCGCCTTCAACAGTTCGTTGTCGAAGCCGGTGAAGGTGCCCTGCCCGTTGACGCAGATGCTCGGCGGCGCGTCCGACAGGGTGCCGACGCTGAGCTTGCCCGGTGTGGTCAGTCCGAGTTTCGAGACATCGATCGACGCCAGTGGCGCGGTGGTCGTGGTGGTGTAGCGGTCGGTGCCCGCGGTCCCCGACGAGGCCAGGTTGGTCGGAGCGGCCGAGGCCGCGGCGAGTCCGGGCGGTGTGCACAAGTCGCGCTCGGTGCTCGCCTCGTCGGCGCCGAAACCACACGCCGCGGCACTGAGACCGACGGCAAGCAATATCACGGCAATCAACACACGAGACCGAACAACGGGCAAACCAGCCATGACGGACCACCCTAGCCGCGCGAATCAGCTGATCTGCAGCTACCCCCGACGCACGCGGTCCGAGAACCCGCGCCGTCCAGGGCAGTCGAGCGTTCGGATCACGCTGAGCCGAAGTCCGCGCGGTCGCGCGAAAGCCGACCGGCAATCCGGCTCAGGCCAGTCCGCTGACCGGCTCCGGATTGATCTCGTCGCGCCAACGGACGGCACGCTCGATCTCGCTCAGGTCGTAGTCCGGTCCGCTCACCCCGATGGTGAACGTGGTCACGCCCGCGGCCACGAAGGCGGGCGCTTTCTCCTCCCCCGGCCACTGCACCGACCGCTCGATGCGCGCCTGGTCGGTGCCGACTGCCGCGCAATGATCGGCCAGTACCTGGTTCTTGTGCGCGAGCGCGTCCAAATCGGCGAAGGTGTGCCACATCGCCGCGTACTCGGCAACCAGCCGCAACGTCTTCTTCTCGCCACCACCGCCGATCAGGATCGGAATCTCGCGGAGCGGCTGCGGGTTCAGCTTCCGCAGCCGATCGGTGATCCTGGCCAAGTACTCCTTCAGCAGCGTGAGCCTGCTGCCCGGCGTACCGAACTCGTAGCCGTATTCGTCGTAGTCCCGCTGGAACCAACCCGCGCCGATACCGAGGATCAGCCTGCCACCGCTGATGTGGTCGACGGTGCGCGCCATATCGGCGAGCAGGTCCGGATTACGGTAGCCGCCGCCAGTGACCAGCGCACCGATCTCGACACGCTCGGTCTGTTCGGCGACGGCAGCCAGCATGGTCCAGCACTCGAAATGCGCTCCGTTCGGGTCGCCGGTGAGCGGAAAGAAGTGATCCCAGTTGAACACGATATCCACGCCCGCATCCTCCGAGCGCAGCACCGCATCGCGGATGACCTTGTACTCGGGCGCATGCTGTGGCTGCAGCTGAACTCCGATACGAACTGGACGACTCATAACCTGCTCCTCACCGCAGTAAATTTCTCGATCGAGGCTACCGCCGCGGTTGTTCTCCCGCAGAAGCCTGGCTGCGTGGTCGCGTGCCGGAGGGCTTGCTGCGCACGCACCACTCATACCGCTACGATCCGTTCGCACCCACCACCCGCACACCGGGTTCGTTGGGTGCGACATGCGTCGGCGTACGCCGACGGGCTGGACTAGGTTGCGCTCTCGATGGCCGCGAACCGGTGGACGGAGGTGCCGGGTGGCCGGGAGTAGCGACGAAGTAGTGCGCCGAGTGGCGGCGGAAATGCTGCTGAATCGCGACCAATTGATCAGCGACCTGTCCGCGGATATGCGCGCACAGGTGGAGGCCCTGGACCTCGATACTCGGATGCGGGGATTGTTCGAAGCGGGGACGACCGATAATCTCCTGGCGGTTCTCGAATTCGTGCAGACCGACGCAGCCGAGCACGACGTGCAGGCGCCAGCCCGGGCGTTGATGTACGCGCGAGCCCTCGCCCAGCGTGATGTCCCCCTATCCGCGTTGATTCGGGGGTATCGAATCGGGCACGCCGGGTTTCTCGACATCGCGATGCGGTATGCGGTCGAGTTGGGCGGCTACGACAGCGCGGCGGCGATCATCCGGCTGGTCAACCGCACCGCCGTCTATATCGACCGGGTATGTGAGCAGGTCGCGATCGCCTACGAGCAGGAACGCGACCGGTGGATGGGCAGTCGCAGCGGACTGCGGCAGGAATGGGTGGCGCGCTTACTCGACGGCTCGGTCGCCGATGTCGCCCAGGCCGAACAGGTGCTGCACTACTCGCTGGCCGGCAGCCACGTCGCGGTGAATGTCTGGACCGATCCGGAGATCTCACCACAGGTAGCGATGGGTGTCCTGGATACCGTGCGCGGAACGCTGATTCCGCTGTTCGACAATGCGCGGCGGCCGTTGATGGTGCCGACCGACGAGCGCGAGATTCGATTATGGTTCTCGATCCCCCGTGAGTTCGCGATCGACGTGACCGCGATCGAGCGCGCGATCTCGGCCGTGTCGTTGCCGGTGCGATTGGCCATCGGCGGATGCGATGCCGGCATCGCGGGTTTCCGCCGTAGCCTGCGCCAAGCCGACCAGGTTCGTGAGATCGTCTTCCTCGCTGGCGACAGCGCTCCCCGGGTGGTCGCGTACGACCAGGTGGCGGCCATCGCGCTGCTGGCAGGCAATGTCGAGGCACTGCGTGAGTACGTGGCCGACTGTCTGGGTGAACTGGCCACCGACAACCAGCGCAACCTGTGGTTACGCGATACCCTGCGCGTCTTTCTGGCCAATAACCGCAGCTATGCCGCGGCCGCACAGGAATTGGCTGTGCACCGCAACACCATTCAATATCGGGTTCAGCAGGCGCTCGACCTGATCGGGCACTTCTTCCATGACCATGACGGCACGCTGCACCTCCATCTGGCCTTGCAGGCGGCCCACTGGTTGGGGCCTGCGGTCCTACGACCAGGCACGTCGCGCTGATCGACCGCTCGCCGAGTCCGACTTCGACCACGTGCGCCGATGTGGCCGACCACCCTTACCTCTGTGCGCTGCGCACAAAACGTATGCGAAGTTTCATTCGCGGCGAATATGGTCCGCCTCACAGCCCGGTTCGTAGCATGTCCCGTATGCGTAGTTCATAGCGATTCGCAAAGGAGACTTCATGAACCACCCCACGCAGCGAACTACGCATTCGACCCAGTTACTTCGCGCCGGCTGAAGCCGGCCCGCAGTCGAGATCCTCAGTCTGCCATCGGGTGTGGCCTCGCTGGAGAGACGACACACTCGTCGGCGCGCACAGTACTCGACACCACCCGGTACGACCGCTTCGCCGGCTGCGAAACGGCGAGACGCAGTGCCACCTGCGCCGCCACGCTCCGACCCACCATCCTCGGCCCTGTCATCGGCCGCGGCTGTCCACCCGACCCCGGAACACCTCGTTCGCTCTGCCCAGGTAAAGGAAACACGTAGTGAAACAGCTGGAAACCGTGCGCGGACCGATCGACGCCGCCGATCTCGGTGTGACGTTGATGCATGAGCACGTCTTCGTGCTCACCGGGGACATCCACGAGAATTACCCGACCGAATGGGGCTCGGAAGACGACCGCATCGCCGACGCCGTGCAGCGGCTGCACGGCGCCTACGACGCGGGCGTACGCACGATGGTCGACCTGACGGTGGTCGGACTCGGGCGCTACATCCCGCGCATTCAGCGGATCGCCGAACAGGTTCCAATCAACCTGATGGTCGCCACCGGCGTCTATACCTACGACGACGTCCCGTTCTTCTTCCACTATCGCGGCCCCGCCCTGAACGAGATGGTCGGCGCACAGGTACCCGACCCCATGGTCGACATGTTCATCACCGACATCCGAGACGGAATCGCGGGCACCGGGGTCAAGGCAGGCATGCTCAAATGCGCCATCGACCAGCAGGGACTGACATCCGGAGTCGAGCGGGTCATGCGCGCGATCGCCAAGGCCCACCTCGAAACCGGTACACCGATCACCGTGCACACCCACCCCGGTTCCCGCACCGGCCTCGACGTGAAGCGCGTCATGTGTGACGAAGAAGGCGTCGACCCCGGCCGGATCGTGCTCGGGCACAGCGGAGACACCAGCGACTGCGACCACCTCGCCGAACTGGCCGACGCCGGTTTCATCCTCGGCATGGACCGCTTCGGCATCAACCTGGACACCACGTTCGAGGCCCGCGCGGACACGCTCATCGAGATGGTGCGTCGCGGCTACACCGATCGCATGGTGCTTTCCCAGGACGCCAGTTGCTACATCGACTGGGTCGAACCGGCCGTGATGACCGCCCTATCGCAATGGCATTACACCCACGTGTTCGACGATGTGCTGCCCTATGTGCTCGAACGCGGCGTCACCAAAGAGCAGTTCGACGCCATGCTCGTCGAGGTTCCGCGCGCCTTCTTCGAAGGCCGCTGACCGGCTGGTCACAGCCGTGCCGCCCCGACCACATCCGGGGAAGGTCCCGCCGCTCGGCACGTTCCGCGTGGCCGAGCGGCGGGACGAATGCTCGCCGAAACATCGGCCGACCAGTAGTATCTGCCGCACCCTTACTCGGATCGTCCGGCACGTTCCTGCCGGTGATGGGATGTGCATTCACCATGGCCACTGTGACCTTCGACCACGCGACACGGCTCTACCCTGGTGCGGGAAAACCCGCCGTCGACCAATTGAACCTGGAAATCGAGGACGGTGAATTCCTGGTTCTGGTCGGGCCGTCCGGCTGCGGTAAATCGACCTCACTGCGCATGCTCGCCGGGCTGGAAGAGGTCAACGACGGGCGCATCCTGATCGGCGCCAACGATGTGACGCATGCCGAGCCCAAAGAACGCGACATCGCGATGGTGTTCCAGAACTACGCGCTCTACCCGCACATGACCGTCGCGGAGAACATGGGTTTCGCGCTGAAACTGGCGAAGGTCGCCAAGGCGGAGAAGCACAAGCGGGTGCTAGAGGCGGCCAAACTGCTCGATCTGGAACCCTTCCTGGAGCGCAAACCGAAAGCGCTGTCCGGCGGGCAGCGTCAGCGTGTCGCCATGGGCCGCGCGATCGTGCGCCAGCCGCAGGTGTTCCTGATGGACGAGCCACTGTCCAACCTGGATGCGAAGTTGCGGGTACAGACCCGCACCCAGATCGCCCAACTGCAACGCAGGCTCGCCACCACCACCGTGTATGTCACGCACGACCAGGTCGAGGCGATGACCATGGGCGACCGGGTCGCCGTGCTCAAGGACGGCCTGTTGCAGCAGTGCGCTACGCCGCGCGACCTGTACCGGGATCCGGCCAACGTGTTCGTCGCGGGCTTCATGGGCTCGCCGGCCATGAACCTGTTCACGCTTCCGGTCACCGACGGCGGGGTCGAGCTGGGCGGGCATGTGCTGCCACTGCCACGGTCGGTCGCCGATGCGGCCGGGAGTACGGTGACGGTCGGCATCCGGCCCGAGCACTTCGAGATCGGCGACACCTCCGGCATCGAGATGGAAGTGGATGTGGTGGAGGAGTTGGGCTCCGACGCATATATCTACGGCCGCACCGTCGCCGAGGACACAACCACGGGCGTGGGGGAATCCATTGTCGCGCGCGCGGATTGGCGCAACCCGCCCGCGAAGGGCACCCGTCTGCGGCTGTTCACCGACACCGAGCACATCTACTTCTTCGCCAGCGACGGTCGCCGCCTCGACTGACGGCCGCCTGAAGCCCGCTCGCCCGGTACATCCTGGCAGGCGGACTTACGGGGAGGAGAGGTCGGGTCGACGAGTCCGGCTTGCCGCGGCTCAGGATTGCGCGCCAGATCTGCGGCGGTTCCGCCGGCGGGACGAGGCCGATCGGCGCGTCCTGCGCGATGCTCGAGCGCCCTGAGTCGGTCGACGACTATCGCACGGCCGGAGAACGCAACGCTCGCAATCCGGAGATCACGGCGTGCACCAGGATTCTGCTTGTCGACGAATTTCGGAACACAGCCGGTCGATCCGGCCCTTCGGCACGCACCCGGTCAATCCGGCACTCCGGAGCGCTGCCGCACCTGCCTGACATAGCTCTCATTGAGCCGTACGCCCAACTCGTTTAGCTCGATCTCCCGTCCCGCCTCGCTACGTACCTGCACCCGCACCGGGGCGCCGGTTGCCCCGTCTACCAGAAGTAAGGGTGCGGGACCCGTTTGCAGATAGGTGTCACCCCACTGCATGAGCGCGAGCACCGCCGGAAGCAGATCCCGGCCCATCTGGGTGAGCACATACTCGTGCCGTGTGCGCTTGCCCTCCTCTTGATACGGCTGTTTCGCCAGCAACCCGGCCTCGGTGAGTTTGCGTAGCTGACTGGCGGCAGCCGCGTCGGTGATCCCGACCCGCCGGGCGAACCCGTCGAACCGCCGGGTCCCGTAGTACGCCTCGCGCAGGATGAGCACCGCCGAGCGGGTGCCGACGATGTCGAGCGCCTTCGCGATCGAGCACTCCTCGGTTGTCCACGAGCCCAAGTCGGCCAATCGTCCCTCCATTACTGCTGCCATGACGAACATCATAGCGGTGCTGACTTCTGCCAACTATCGCCAGGTGTAGCCTGGCTATGTGTAAATAGAGCCAGGGAAGGTCGCCCGGCTCTCGGTCCGGAAGGAAGCACCCATGAGAGACGCGGTGATTGTCGAGGCGGTACGCACGCCGATCGGCAAGGGCAAGCCGAATGGCGCACTGCACAACGTCAACGCGGTGGACCTGCTGGCACATAGCCTGCGTGCGGTGGTGGACCGCAGCGGCATCGATCCCGCGCTGATCGACGACGTCATCGGCGGCATCGTCACCCAGGTCGGTGAGCAGGGCGCCAACATGACCCGGCGGGCGGCGCTGGCCGCGGGATATCCCGAATCCGTCCCCGCGACCACCGTGGACCGGCAGTGCGGCAGCAGCCAGCAGGCGATCCACTTCGCCGCGCAGGGCGTGATCGCGGGCGCCTACGACGTCGTCGTCGCCGCGGGCGTCGAGTCGATGGGACGGGTTCCGATGGGCGCCAACCTGGTCGGCTCCGATGACATCGCCGGCGTCGGCTTCGCCGAACGGTACCCCGAGGGCTTGGTGCCGCAGGGCATCAGCGCCGAACTGATCGCGGCCAAGTGGGGGCTGACCCGCACCCAACTGGACGAGTTCGCGCTCGGCAGCCATGAGAAAGCCGCGCTCGCCACCAAAAACGGTGTCTTCACCAGGGAACTGGCGCCGATCAACGGGCTCGGCACCGACGAAGGCATCCGGGTGGGCAGCACACTGGACACGCTGGCCACACTGCGCCCCGCCTATTACGACCCGGCCATGGCCGACCGCTTCCCACAGATCAACTGGGAGATCACCGCGGCGAGCGCGAGCCAGGTCAGCGACGGCAGCGCGGCGGTACTGATCATGACCAGCGAGCGCGCCGAGCAACTCGGCCTGAAGCCGCTGGCTCGGCTGCACAGTTTCGCGGTGGCCGGTGACGACCCGCTGCTGATGCTCACCGCGGTGATCCCGGCAACCAGAAAGGTGCTGCGACGGGCCGGACTGCACCTGTCCGACATCGACCTGATCGAGATCAACGAGGCATTCTCGCCGGTGGTGCTCGCGTGGGCGCACGACACCGGGGCCGATCTCGACAAAGTCAACGTCAACGGCGGCGCCATCGCCATCGGGCACCCGCTCGGCGCGTCCGGCGCGCGCCTGATGACCACGCTGGTTCATGCCATGCGGGACCGCGGCGCACGATACGGGCTGCAAACCATGTGCGAGGCGGGCGGCTTGGCGAACGCCACCATTCTCGAACGGCTCTGAGCGGTCGCGGTACCCGTCGGAGGGGGCGGGTACCGCGTTCAGACCGAGCCGAGCACCAGCACGATCAGGAATCCGACCAGCCAGGATTCGATGATCAGCGGCACCGCGACCAACGGAGTCCATGCGATCGGCCTGCCGTCGCGCACTTTCGCCAGGACCGAGACAACGGCAGCGATCACCGAGGCCGCGATACCGGCCCATGCGATGACCCGGGCCCACGCCAGGTACCCGACGCCGGTGGCGTCGCCGACATCGCGGGCGAGCACGTCGTAGAGCGGAACGAAACAGGCGATCAGCCAGCCGAATCCGAGGGCGATCACCGAGCCGAGCGCCGCGCGCAGAAAATCGACCAACCGCTGCCGTGGATGCCACGCCATGCGTTCAGCATGACTCGCACACCGCCGCACAGCAGGCCAACCCGCTCAGAATTGGGTGTAAACCCGGGTGGCCAGCGCGGCACCACCGAAGAACGAGCCGACGATCAGCACCATCGCCAGCACCGGCCACATCCACAGGTACCAGCGCTTGACCACAGCCACGATGATCAGGGCGAGCGAGCCGAGCAAGGCGAACGCGGTTCCACCCCACGACACCGCGAAGCCCCAGGTGAGGTACTCGCTGCGACAGTTGTCCGGTGTGCAGGAATCAGCGGCGAAGGCGAAGAAGAGGGTGAAGTAGGCGGCCGCCATCCCGAGAACCGCCGCAGCGCAATACAGCACGACGGCGAGCGCCAGATCCCAGGCTCGAACCCGCGGCGCACGCCCCGGCTGAGGCATCAAGTGATACGGCCACGGGGCGGGGCGCGAAAAGCCTATCTCGTTCATGTCCCCGACGATCCTCGGTCGCGCCGGCCCGCGACTCGGGGAAACTACTCGAGTTCGCCTGAGCAGTATCTCGAATAAGCTGGTCCGCGATGAGCGATTCCGCAGGACAGAGCGTTGTCTACGCCATTCCGATGCGCACCAGGTTCCGTGGCATCACGGTGCGCGAGGGAATGTTGATCGAGGGTCCGCTCGGCTGGGGCGAATTCTGCCCGTTCCCCGAGTACGACGATCGGGAGGCCGCGGCCTGGCTGACCACCGCACTGGAGCAGACAACTGCGCGATGGCCGGAGCCGGTGCGGCATCGGATACCGATCAACTGCACCGTGCCCGCGGTCGATCCGCAGCGGGCGCACACCATCGTCGCCGAGTCCGGATGCCGCACCGCCAAGGTGAAGGTCGCCGACCATCCCAGGTCGCTCACCGAGGATCTGGCCAGGGTGGAGGCCGTGCGCGACGCGCTCGGTCCGGACGGCGCGATCCGGGTCGATGCCAACGCGGTGTGGGATGTCGACACCGCCATCACGCACATCACGCGGATCGACCGCGCCGCAGGCGGTCTGGAATACGTCGAACAGCCGTGCCGGACCATCGAGGAACTGGCCGCGGTGCGCCGTCGGGTCGAGGTCCGCATCGCCGCCGACGAATCCATTCGTCGCGCCGAAGACCCGCTACGGGTGGCGGTCGCGGGCGCCGCCGACATCGCCGTCCTCAAATGCACGCCGCTGGGTGGCGTCCGTCGCGCCCTCCGGGTGGCCGAAGCCGCCGGCCTGCCCTGTGTGGTCTCGTCCGCTTTGGAAACCAGCGTCGGTCTCGCCGCCCAGTTGGCGCTGGCCGGGGCGCTCCCCGACCTCGATTTCGCCTGCGGCCTGGGCACTGTGAGCCTGCTCACCGGTGACGTGGTGCCCGATTCCCTCCGCCCGGTCGACGGCTACCTCCCCGTCCCACGCACCCCGCCGCGCCCGGACCCGATACTGCTGGAGCGCTACCAGCACCCCGACGCCGCACGTACCGCATGGTGGCGGGAGCGATTGGCGCGCGTCATGGCACTTGTTCGAAAAAGCCCGACGACCTAGTAGCCCCGGTTGGCGATAGGGTCACCTTCGAGAGATTCGGTCCCCGCTGACAGCACGCTTCGGTTCGACCGCGAGGTTTCACCGGCGGCACCGATCCGCTACCGACAACACAATTCCCCACCCGGTACGGGCGCACCCCACGGCATAGGTCCTACCGGCGGCACCAATCTCCCACCCACAAGATGATTCCCGTCTCGGATGAGCACCCATGGTCGCCCACTTTCGGCGGCGCCCCCAAGAACTCCATCACCGCGACGTCGCGTGAACGTCGGCCGACCCTCGCCCCAGTTCGCTCGAGTTCAACAGAACGCCACACCATCTCCCGTGGCACAACGGCCATTTGACTACCGTCGACGACTCTCGTTGGCTACGGGCACCCTCCAGGCGGAGCGGCCGAGCGGAATTTGCCATGGTCGCCGCGGTGAAGGCGATCAGCCGACCCAAACGACAAACGCCGGGGGTATGGAGCAGGGCACGGCCCTACTCGACCGCAAGGTTCAGCCGATGCTACTAGTCCTCGCAAGCGAGTGGCTAGCAGACGGTTTCGCCGACGGCCGCTGAACATGCTCACCCGAGCCGCGCGCCGCAGCCGAGCATGGTGGCGCGCAAGAGCAACGCCGCTTCGGGACCGACGACGCCGTCGACCAATTCCAGGTACCGGCCGCAAAATTCGGGGCCGTGCGGGGCTGCCGCGGCGGGATCGGACTCGAGATGATGTGCTAGTTCGTGCAGGATCACCAGTTCACGCAGGGCCCAGGCGGTGGCGCCGGAATACAGCGGCACGGCGAGGACGCCCTCGGCCGTCTCGTAGTGCGCCGCGGTCGTCCCGGCCCGAGGGCGGACCCGAACCGGCACGGCGGCTCGAACCCATTGTGCCCGAATCCAGTTGAGCTCCAGCACCCTGTCGACATAGCTCTGCACAGACTCGACTGATGCGAAGCGGCGTTCGATCGGCAGGGTGAGATGTGAGCCGTAGAGCTCGACGGTGCGTATGTTGTGCTCGTCCGCGCGATCGAACACTCCGCGCACCAACTGTTCGGCGTCATACACCTTGGCGCGTTGACTGTCGCGCACGGTCATCGACGCCACCCCGCGACCGGCCGCGTGCTCGAGTCGCCCGCGCCGTCGACACCCGTCCGACCACCGAACCCGACCAGGACATCGCCGGCCCGCATGCGGCAGGATTCGCCTGCTCTCGCGAAACGGCCGACACTATTCACACCTGCCCGCCGACCGTGTCGGGCGCGGTCAATTGCCCACGGGCAGTGGGTAATTCGGATGCGGTGCCGAGCCGTGCGACCCGGCCAGCGCGATCTCCCGCGGCCCGCGCGGCAGCAGAATGCCCCGTCGATGCCTGCGGGCCGCGCCAGGTGCCGCGTGCCTCGGAGGTTCGCGAGTAGAAATCTACGAGTTCGAGTTCCTTGTCGCGCAGCGCCAGCGCGGTACCGGTCGCGACGGCCTCCTCGGGCATCGCCTCCGCCTCGACCTGAGCCTTCACCTCGGCCAGTCGCCGCCCGATCCGCGCGGCGAACGCCATCTGGAAGTTCAGCCGCGCTGTCACACCCGCAACCGGAGCCTGCACCGTACGCCGGACCGGTCGGCCCCTTCGCTTCTCCACAACCACCTTCGCCACGGTGGCCGACCGATATGCCCCCGACTTGATGTACTGGTCGGACGCACGCACCATTTGTACGAGCAGACTCGCGTACAACGCCTCGCAGGTATCGATGTCCGAGCCGAAGCCGTATGCGTAGATCTGCGTCGAGGTCCTGGCGACATCGCAGCGCACGTCATTAGCCGACGCGATCGCCACGAACAACTGGACGTAGGTGCGCAGCCCGCGTTTGCCCGGCACCCCGATCGGGATGATCCGCTGCACCGGCGTCGCCTTGCGCTCGCGCGCCGTGGTATGCGCCCGCGCCACCGCGAGATCGATCGCGGACTTGGTGGCCAACCGCTGCGCCGCGGCGAGGAACGCCTCGGCCTCATGTTCATTATCGGTGGATTCGGCCTTGCGCAGCAGGCCGCCGATGCGGGTGAGCATCCGATCGGGGACCGCGTTCGGCGAAGTCATCACCGGCTAGCCTAGCCAGGACATCGCGCCGCAATCACGCATGCCATGTCAACACCATGTATCTTGCCTTGTGCACCTGCAGGGTGTGCTGCCGATCACGAAAATCCTGGAGTGTCCGCGATGACTGTGCACAACGTGTCGTCCCTACGTTCGTCCCTCGTACCACGGGCCGCGGTCGCGATCGCGTCGGTCGCACTGCTGACCACGGCCCTCGCGAGCGCCTGCTCCAGCGATAACAGCGGCAGCCCGAGTAGCCAGAACCTCACCGGACGCGGCCCGATCACCTACGTCGAGGGCAAGGACACCACCGAGACAGGCGCGGTCAAACAGCTGATCGAGCGATGGAACGCCGCGCACCCGGACGAACAGGTGACGTTCAAGGAACAGTCGAACGACGCCTCGCAGCAGTACGACGACCTGGTCGAACACATGCGCTCCAAGCAGTCCACCTACGACGTGGTCGCGCTCGATGTGCCGTGGACCGCGGAATTCGCCGCCAAGGGGTGGATTCAGCCGCTGAAGGACTCCTTCGCGATCGACACCACCGCGCTGCTGTCGCCGCCGGTCGCCAGCGCCACCTACAACAACACCCTCTACGCTGCGCCCCGCAACACCAATGGCGGCCTGCTGTTCTACCGCAAGGACCTGGTACCCAACCCGCCCAAGACCTGGAACGAGATGCTGTCCCAGTGCCAGATCGCGCGGGACCAGAACATCGGCTGCTACGCCGGCCAGTTCGCACCGTACGAAGGCCTGACCGTGAACGCCGCCGAGGTGATCAACGCCTATGGCGGCAGCTTCGTCGGCGCCGACGGCAAGACCCCAACGGTGAACAGCCCGCAATCACGCGCCGGACTGAAAGTCCTGGTCGACGCGTACAACAACGGCGACATTCCGAAGGAAGCCATCACCTTCAAAGAGCCAGAGTCCAGCAATGCCTTCGCACAGGGCAAGCTGATGTTCCTGCGTTCATGGCCGTCCACGTACGGTGACGTCGGAGGCGAGGCCTCCGCGGTCAAGGACAAGTTCGCGGTCGCGCCGCTGCCCGGCGAGAACGGCGTCGGCGCTTCCACGCTCGGTGGCTACAACGCGGCGATCAGCTCGTACTCGAAGAACAAGGCCACCGCGCTCGACTTCCTACGTTTCCTGATCAGCGAGGACGCACAACATATCGTTGCCTCCGGCGCGCTGCCGTCGGTCCGGGCGTCGATGTACGACGATCCGGCCCTGATCGCGAAGATGCCCTACCTCCCCGCACTCAAGGATTCGATTGCCAGCGCGGTGCCGCGCCCGGTGACCCCGTTCTATCCAGCGGTGTCGAAGGCGATCCAGGACAACGCCTATGCTGCGTTGAACGGAACCAAGTCCGTCGACGATGCGGTCACCGGCATGCAGAAGGGTATCGAAACCGCCGGATCGTAGGCGGTGAGCGTAACGGACCCGACTAGCCCGCAGGAGTGAATACGGTGTCGGATCCTTCGGGAGCAGTAACCAGCGTGCCGAATGACGAGTTCCTTCCGGTTCGACGCGGCCTGGGCGCGACAGTAGCCCTAGAGTTGCGGCGCTCCGCCCGAGCATGGCTTTTCGTCACGCCCGTGCTGCTCACACTCGCGGTGGTCATCGGGTACCCGGTGGTCCGGGCACTGTGGATGTCGTTCCAGAAAGACTCCGGGCTCAACCCGGTGACCGGTATGTTCGTCGAGGGCGGCAGCGCCGGGATATCGAACTACTCGCACTGGCTGCTGCAACAGTGTCAGGTCGCCGGCGGCGAGACAACAGCCTGCCCGACCGGCAATCTCGGCGCCCAGTTCTGGCTCGCCATCGGGGTCACGCTGTTGTTCACGGTCGTGACCGTGACACTCGAGGCCACGCTCGGCCTCGGTATGGCCATGGTGATGGGCAAGACATTCCGCGGCAGGGCGCTGCTGCGCGCAGCCGTGCTGATTCCGTGGGCGATCCCGACCGCTGTCACGGCACGGCTGTGGGAATTCATGTTCCAGTACGACGGTGTGGTGAACCGAGTCCTCGGCACGCACATCCTGTGGACTTCCGACGCATGGCCCGCGCGGATCGCCGTGATCGCGGCCGATGTCTGGAAGACCACGCCCTTCATGGCGCTGTTGCTGCTCGCCGGCCTGCAGGTGATCCCCGCCGACGTGTACGAGGCAGCGCGGGTCGACGGCGCCTCGGCCTGGCAACGGTTCACCCAGATCACGCTTCCGCTGCTGAAACCCGCACTGCTGGTCGCGGTGCTGTTCCGCACCATGGACGCGCTGCGGATGTACGACCTGCCCGCGATCATGACGCTGGGCAACCCGTCCACCCGCACCGTGTCGATCCTGGTGGTCGAGCAGGTGCGACAGGGACCGAACAGCGCGGCCGCGCTGTCGACGATCACCTTCCTTTTGATCTTCGCGGTGGCGTTTGTGCTGGTGAAAATCCTGGGCGCCAACGCGGTTCGGACCCAGGAAGAGCAGCGGAGAGCAGGATGAGGCACCTTTGCGCAGCGCGTGTCCGGCTCGACCGGATGTCCCGTACGACCGGGGAGGCGCGCTGATGTCCGTGCAGACGACGAAAAGCTCCCGTGTGCAATCGTTCCCGTGGAGCAAGCGGCTCGGCTCGATCCGGCTGTATCTCGGCGCCCTCATCGTGCTCGTGTGGGGTCTCGCGCCGTTCTACTGGATGGCGGTCACCGCGCTGCGCGACCCCGACTACACCTTCGACAACACGCCGTGGCCGACGCACATCACGCTGGAGAATTTCCGCAATGCGTTCGACACCAGCCGCGGCAACGACTTCGGCAGGGCACTGGTGAACAGCGTGCTCATCGGCGCGGTCACCACGGTGATCGCGCTGGTGATCGGCGTGTTCGCCGCGTACGCGCTGGCCCGGCTCACCTTCCGAGGCAAATACGTGGTGTCCGGTCTGATCCTCAGCGCTTCGATGTTTCCGGTCGTCGTGCTGGTGACGCCGCTGTTCCAACTGTTCACCAATCTGGGCTGGATCGGCGAATACCAGGCGATGATCATCCCGAACATCTCGTTCGTGCTGCCGATGACGGTCTACATCCTCGCGTCCTTTTTCGCCGAACTGCCGTGGGAACTGGAGGAGGCGGCGCGGATCGACGGCGCGACCAAGATGCAGGCATTCCGTTTGGTCATGCTGCCACTGGCCGCGCCCGCCGTGTTCACCACCGCGATCCTCGCATTCATCGCGGCAGTCAACGAATACCTGTTGGCTCGCCTGCTCTCCAGCGACAAGACCGAGCCGGTCACCGTCGCGATCGCCCGCTTCTCCGGCAACAACCCGCTGGTGCACCCGTACGCCGCGATCATGGCAGCAGGCACCCTGGTCACCATCCCGCTGGTCATCATGGTCCTGCTCTTCCAGCGACGAATCATCTCCGGACTCACCGCGGGCGGCGTGAAGAGCTGATCCCGGCCACACCCGCGGCCAGGAATTCGCACCACCACACACGGCACCGCCCGCATCCACGCAAGCTCCGCTTGCCCGCAGAACCGCGCACGAAAGCCCCGCCACAGATCGACCGCCAGACAGCCGGACCCGAGCCGAGGGCAAGAAACACACCGCAGCCCTCACCTGCCTGGCCCGCCGCCGTTGCGACGTCCGCTGTCCCATGCTCAAAAGCGAACAGTCCTACCGGAATACGCTGGTCCCAGCATCGCCGTGATGCCACGCTGGCGTGACCGAGTCCACCATGGCGATCTGAACTGAGCGAATGCCGTATGACCGCTGATCTCCGCATAGGTTCGCTGTCGACGAAGCGGCTCTCTCACCGCCGCCGCATGCCGATGTATTCGGCGATGACCACGCGCTGCCCCCGGGAAAGCGCATCTGGAACGGCACAGCGCGTCGTGGGTCGGCGCGTTCGTCGGTGATCGGCTCCTCGGTGTCAGTCTGGAATGGAGAAAGGCATGTGTTCCTCCTCGACACCGCGGTTGCGCCGGACCTCCGCCATCAGCGCATCGAATCCAGCCCGGTCACTGCCTACCCGAATTCGGCCTCGAATGGCGCCACGTCGACTGCGAACCACACCTCGACACCCCCTATCGCGATACCCGCGGGTATCGAACCACCGACGGCCGTCCTCCTACGACAGAACCGACATCGAAACCCTACGACGACTCGCCCATCACGACCGTTCAGCTTCTCCGAATCCATAGCCCCCCGCAAAACCCGAACCACAAACCGCCTGATCACCCCCCTCCTCGCCCCGTCGAGTGCGAGACTTACGAGCACCGTTCGCGGCCCGGCTCGCGTCCCAGCGGCCGAAGCGCCCGCGCCGCAGGCGCAAGTCTCGGCCGCTGGGACCGCGAGCCACCAAGAGGCCGCGAACACGCAGCGCCGCAGGCGCTGCCAACCCAACACAGCCGCAGGCGCTGGCAATAAACAAAGCTCCGGGAGGAGATGATCGTGAGCTCGTTCCGCACACCGCGCGAGCGTAAACGCGATACCAGGAGTACTCCTACCGCGCCGACGTACGCGTCGATCGCGGGCTGGAGCGAGCGGCCGCCGACGGATCGGCACACGCGAGCATTACGCGAGAAGCGGGCAGCCGGCTGGAAAACGCGACCTTCCGGGTCGCGGCCGACACCTGATCCGGATCGCCCGCCGCGCGGCAGGGGCGAACGCTTCCGGCGCCTGCTCCTAGCGCTGTTCATTCTTTTCGGTGTGGTGCCCGCGCTGTTGTCCGTCCTCGCGTATTGGAGCGCGGAGATCCCGGACGCGGCGGCGGTGAAGACCAATCAGATCGCCACCATCCTGGCCGCTGACGGCAGCACCGTGATCGCGAAGGTCGTTCCGCCGGATGGCAATCGGACTCCGGTTCTGCTGTCGGAGGTGCCTGAGCCGGTGCGCGATGCGGTGCTCTCCGCCGAGGATCGGGACTTCTACACCAATCCCGGTTATTCGTCCTCCGGCTTTCTGCGTGCTGTGCGCGACAATGTGCTGGGGCGCGAGGACGCGGGTGGCGGCTCCACGATCACCCAGCAGTATGTGAAGAATGCCTTCCTCGGCTCCGAGCGCACGGTGACACGCAAGATGCGCGAGCTGATCATCGCGGCGAAGATGGCTCGGCAGTGGAACAAGGACGACATTCTGGCCGCCTATCTCAACAGCATCTATTACGGCCGCGGCTCCTATGGAATCGCCGCGGCGGCAAGGGCTTATTTCGACAAGCCGGTGAACCAATTGACGCTCGCCGATGGCGCGGTGCTTGCCGCGCTGATCAGGACGCCATCGATCTTGGACCCGGAAACCCATCTGGCGGATCTGAAGGCGCGCTGGGCGTATGTGCTCAACGGCATGGTCGAGATGGGAGTGCTCGCGCCGGGGGATCGCGACGCCACGATGTTTCCGTCGATCCTGCCGATCGGCGAGATCCCCGACGACAACGTGGCCCGCGGTCCGGAGGGCCTGATCCGCAATCAGGTGGTGCGCGAGTTGCGCGCGGCCGGTATCAGCGAGCGTGCATTGAACACCGGCGCATTGCAGATCACCAGCACCATCGACCCGCGCACGCAGCAGGCGGCGCTCGGCGCGGTGCACGACCGGCTGTCGACCCAGCCGCAGGAGTTGCGGGCCTCGGTGGTGTCGATCGACCCGCGCTCGGGCGCGGTACGCGCGTATTTCGGCGGCTACGACGGCCTCGGCTACGACTTCGCCCAGGCGCCGTTGCAGACCGGGTCGGCATTCAAGATCTTCGCGGTGATCGCCGCGCAGCAGCAAGGCATTCCGTTGAGCCGTGTGCTGGACAGTTCCCCGGTGACCGACCGCGAGGTCAGGATCACCAACGTGGATGACGAGTCGTGCGGCAAATGCACCATGGCCGAGGCGCTGAAGCGCTCGTTGAACACGAGCTTCTATCGACTGACCATGTCGATGTCCAAGGGACCCGAGGCGATCGCGGACGCGGCGCACGCGGCGGGCATCCCGGAGGAGATCCCCGGCGTCGCGGGAAAGACCTTGTCCGAGGACGGCGGAAGGCCGTTGAACGGCATCGTCCTCGGTCAGTACCTGGTCCGGCCCATCGATATGGTGTCGGCCTATGCCACGGTGGGCGCGTCCGGCGTCTACCACCAGCCATACTTCGTGCAGCGGGTGGTGACCGCCGAGGGCCGGGTGTTGCTGGACCGTGGCAATCCTGGCGAGCAGGTCGGCAAGCAGATGCCGCCGGGCCGGCAGCGCATCCCCCGAACGATCGCGGAGAAGACGACCCAGGCGATGACCCCGATCGCGGCCTACTCCAATGAGCATGCGCTGGCAGGCAACCGGCCTTCGGCGGCCAAGACCGGCACCACGCAGCTCGGCGAGTCCGACCTGAACAAGGACGCCTGGATGATCGGTTTCACCCCCTCGCTGTCCACGGCGGTGTGGATCGGCACCGAACAGTCGCAGCCGATCCGCACCGCGCGCGGCGGCAACATCTACGGCTCCGGGTTGCCTGCCGACATCTGGAAGCAGGTGATGGACGACGCGCTCGACGGCACTCCGGTCGAGCAGTTCCCCGGCGCGCCGGGCCAGGGCCACATGCTGCAGAGCAAGCCCTCCGGCGGCAACTACGACATTCTCGATCCGCCACCGAGCCCCGCTCGTGAACCCGACGTCATCGTCCCGCCGACCACGCAGCCGCCCAGACAAGTGGAAATTTTTCCCGGGCTGAGCATTCCCGTGCCGGGATAGCGATGATGCTGTGACCTTCCCCGGCCCGGGGGAACGGATGACATGGCAGCATCGTTTGCCAGAGTGAGAGCGAACCAGCGAGTGTGTCGGAGCTGGGCCGACACCGGTACCGCGAGAACGATGCGGAAGGATATGCGCTCGAGCGACGACGGAAGACTAGACATAGGGGCTACGCCGGTGGATTTCAATGTCGTTGACCAACCCGAGACGCTGGTGGCGGGGACAGTGCTTCGCAGCCCCGCGCTCGCGGTCGAAGGGCCGCGGCGCGCGAAAGCCGAAGAGGCGTGGAAGCGCAATCTGGCTCGCGAACTGCCCGGACCGCCGACCTCGGCGTACGTCGACCATGCGCCGGAGATCAATTCATACCTGACCCATATCGTCGGCTATCGCTGCCACAGCCTGGCCGACCTGTTGCCCGGCGATGTGCTCGCCCGGGTACCTGCCGGCCGGTTCGCCCGGTTCGTCGCCAGCGGCGACGACATCGGCGACACCATTGTGGGTATCTGGCGGGCGGTCTGGGATGCCGAGGCCGCGGGCCGGCTCGTGCGCGCCTATACCGGCGATTGGGAGCACTATCCGGACGCCCGCACGGTGGAAGTTTTCGTGGCACTGGCAGACGATCAGGTCGACGGGTAGGAACAGACAGTGGATTTCGAGATCGTCACATTGGACCAGAGCATGGTCGCGGGACTCACCGTTCCGCTAGCCGGCCGCGAGGTGACCGCGCGTGACCTCGACCTGGTGAACTTCACCTGGGATCGGTATCTGGCACGGGAGAAGACCGTGCCGAGGGTGGCGGCCTACATCGGCCAGAACGACCATGCCGTCGCGGTGCTCGGCTACGAGGTGGCAACCATGGCGGCGATGGACGCGGGCGACGTGCTCACCATCATCCCCCGGGGCCGCTACGCCAAGTTCGTCGTCGCGGATAAACCCTATGACCTGTTGCGCACCGCATGGGCCCAGGTCTCGAAGGCCGAAAACGCGGGAACCATCACCCGCTCGCACACGGCCGAACTCGAGCGCTACACCGGGCCGGCCTCGGTAGAGGTATACGTCTCGCTGGACTGAATCACCAACTGCAGTGTACACAATTGCGTGTACACTGCAGTTGTGTCGGAGATCAGTATCCGCGAGTTGCGCGCCAACCTCGCCGCCCACATCCGCGAAGCCGAATCCGGCGAGCAGGTGATCATTTTGCGAGATGGCGCGCCGGCCGCGGCCCTGGTGCCGTTGTCGGTGGTGGCGGCGTTCGACGCAGCCGAGGACGAAATGCTCGCGCGCGAAGCCGAGGCCAGGCTCGCAGCCCAAGAGCCGACATTCACCATGGCCGAGGTGCTCGCCGATCTGTTCGAAAACGACCCGCGGTGAAATACCGTTTCCATTTCCTGGACTCGGCGCGCCGCGAACAAAAGGCGATCGAACGCCAGGACGCAATGCGTATTCTCACCGCGCTCACGGCACTCGGCGACGACCCCTATGCTCCCGGATTGGACGTGAGGAAGTTGTCCGGCCACGACGACCTGTACCGCCTGCGGGTCGGTAGGTATCGGGTCGCCTACCGAGTGGACAATGGCGTGCTGGTGATCCTCGTGGTGAAGGTCGGCTGGCGCAAGGACCGCTACCGCGGCCTGTAGTCGCGCCGCGTCGGCCGAAGGCGTTTCGCCGCCGGCCGACGCAGTGTCGCGTAGTGCGGTGAATTACTCCGCGCCGATGATGAACGCCTCGAGCTGGGTGCGGGCGATGTCGTCGGCCAACTGCCGCGGCGGGGACTTCATCAGATAGGCCGACGCCGGGATGACCGGGCCGCCGATGCCACGATCCTTGGCGATCTTGGCCGCGCGCACCGCATCGATGATGATGCCCGCCGAGTTCGGCGAGTCCCATACCTCGAGCTTGTACTCCAGGTTCAATGGCACGTCGCCGAACGCGCGACCCTCCAGCCGGACGTAGGCCCACTTGCGGTCATCCAGCCAGCCCACATGGTCGGACGGGCCGATGTGCACATCGTTGGCGCCGAGTTCCTTCTTCAGGTTGCTCGTGACCGCCTGGGTCTTGGAGATCTTCTTCGACTCCAAGCGCTCGCGCTCGAGCATGTTCTTGAAGTCCATATTGCCGCCGACATTGAGTTGCATGGTGCGGTCGAGTTGCACGCCGCGGTCTTCGAACAGTTTCGCCATGACACGGTGGGTGATGGTCGCACCGACCTGGCTCTTGATGTCGTCACCGACGATCGGGACACCGGCGTCGGTGAACTTCTGCGCCCAGACCGGGTCGGAGGCGATGAACACCGGCAGGGCGTTGACGAAGGCGACTCCCGCGTCGATGGCGCACTGAGCGTAGAACTTGTCGGCTTCTTCCGAGCCGACCGGCAGGTAGGACACCAGCACGTCGACCTTGTTGTCCTTCAGGACCCGCACCACGTCGACGGGCTCCGCCTCGGACAGCTCGATGGTCTCGGCGTAGTACTTGCCGATGCCGTCCAGGGTCGGGCCGCGCTGCACGACGACGTCGCTCGGCGGCACGTCGGAAATCTTGATCGTGTTGTTCTCACTGGCGAAGATCGCCTCGGCCAGGTCGAAGCCGACCTTCTTCGCGTCCACGTCGAACGCGGCGACGAACTTGACGTCGCGCACGTGGTACCGCCCGAACTTCACATGCATCAGACCGGGAACGGTCGAGGACTCGTCCGCGTCCTTGTAGTACTGCACGCCCTGGACCAGCGAAGAGGCGCAGTTGCCCACACCTACGATGGCGACGCGAACTTCCGTGGCATTGTCAGCCTTATTGACGTCACTCATGGCCGATATTTCCCTCTTTCTGTGGTGCCGCCTTCGTCGATTGCTCCGCCGCAATCAACTCGTTGAGCCAGCGCACTTCGCGCTCGCTTGATTCGAGTCCGAGTTGATGGAGCTGCCGGGTGTAGCGATCCAAAGACCCACTGGCCTTCTTGATCGCGTCCCGAAGCCCCTCTCGGCGCTCCTCGACCTGGCGTCGCCTGCCTTCCAGAATCCGCATCCGCGCTTCCGCGGGAGTGCGGCTGAAGAAAGCGAGGTGAACGCCGAAGCCGTCGTCGGTGTAGTTCTGCGGTCCGGTGTCGGCGAGTAGTTCGCTGAACCGTTCCCGCCCGACCGGAGTCAGTTGATAAACCCGGCGCGCACGGCGGGTGGCCGCACCCGCGGGGATCTCCTCGGCGATCAGCCCGTCCGCCTGCATGCGGCGCAGTGTCGGGTACAGCGAGCCGTAGGAGAAGGCCCGAAATGCGCCGAGCAGGCCGGTCAGCCGCTTGCGCAGCTCGTAACCATGCATGGGCGATTCGAGGAGCAGCCCGAGGATTGCCAGCTCGAGCACCGGGCTTCACCTCCTGACTGGATGCGGATTCCACCGATGGATGCGACTTCTCACTATATCGGAGCGATACATCTACGCACAGCCCGCGACCGACCTGGGGACTGTCCGCGGGGCAACCGGCAGCCGGGCGGCGGCCCAGGCTTCGCACGCCGACGCTCGCGAGTGTGACCAGAGTAACGCCCGGCAGATCTGCCGTGTCGCAACACTTTTCACATCATCGGCAGCCAAACGTGCGCGCGAAGGCCGGGGTTTGCGGAACGGCGTTGCGCCGACACAGTTCGCCGATCATGTTTAAGCGCTGTTCGTTCGTGGTATTCATGCGGGCGAACTGTCCTCGACGTGGCCGACATCCAGGGGGCTGGACACTGCGGCGAGACCGAGGTGAGATGGTCGCGTCCGCCTGAACTCCAGCGGTGGAAACGGCCGGATCGCAGTCCGAGTTGCGGCGGATGCCCTGGTTCCAGCCCGGATCGGGACCCGCCAATCCGCACAGCGCGGGGCGGGGCGATCTCGACACCGCTACTCTGGTTCTCGTGCGAATCCAGCGGCAAGTGGTCGACTACGCCCTTCGGCGTCGGTCGCTGCTGGCTGACGTCTATGCGGGCCGTGTCGATGTCGCCGAGGTGTGTGATGCGAATACCTACCTCCTGCGGGCAGCGAAATTCCATGGTCGGGGGAGCGAGGTCACGTGCCCGATCTGCCGGAAAGAACAGCTGACGCTCGTATCGTGGGTCTACGGCGACGGCCTCGGACCGGTAGCCGGATCGGCTCGCACACCCGAGGAACTCGCCCGCCTCGCCGAGACCCGCGAAGAGTTCTCGGTCCATGTCGTGGAGGTGTGCCGGACTTGCAGCTGGAATCATCTAGTGCAGTCCTACGTGCTCGGCACCACGCCCGCACCGCCGCGCCGGCGCACTGGGACACGCGCGAACCGGCGCACCGCCGCCGAATGAAGTGCCTGGTCATCTACCCTTCGGGTGACTCGCGGAGCGAGTATGCGTCCGATTCGACGCATCCGACCGTTAGCCATCCGCACCGTTACGAGTTATGGAGATCTTGTCCGTGAATTCGCCCTACGAGACTTCCCCCTACGGCGATGAACCGCATGGCGGCCGTACTCAACGGAGTTCACAACCAGGTCCCGACCCGTATCGAAATCCCCGTCCCGGGCCACCGCCCGGCGCTCGTCCGGGGCCACCGCCCGGTCCGCGTCCCGGCGGCCCGTTCCCCGGTGACCCGCGCGGAGCGCAACCGCCGCGCCGTCCAGGGCCTCCGCAGCAGGGCCGTCCGCCGCAGCCGAATCGAGGCGCGCCGAACGGTGCTGCGCCCGGACCGCAGGCGACCCAGAAGATTCAGCGCCCCGGCTCGTTGACCGAGGCGGTGGCCGAGCGAAGCCGGCGCGGTCCGGCCACCGGCTCCCGTCCGGTCACCGACCCGCGGCCCGGCGCGGACCGAACAGCTCGTCGCGCAGGGGGCAACGGACCCACCACCGGTGAGCGCAGACAAACCGCGGGCGGCCCGCCATCCGGCCCGCCCACACGCCGGGGCGGCGGTAGCGGCGACGGACCCGGCGGGCCGGGCAGGCGACGGCCGGCACAGAAAGGAAAGTCGCCGTGGCGCATCGTCCGGCGCACCATCTATGTCTTTCTCGCGCTGGCCATCCTGGTGCCGAGTGGCGTATTCCTGGCCGCGTACACCACGGTTGCGGTGCCCCAGCCCGGTGACCTCAAGACGAACCAGGTCGCGACCATTCTCGCGACCGACGGCGACACCGTGATCAGCAAAGTCGTTCCGCCCGATGGCAACCGGACCGATGTCACCATCGAGCAGGTCCCGCCGCATGTGCGCAACGCGGTGATCGCGGCCGAGGACCGGGATTTCTACACCAATCCCGGCTTCTCGATCTCCGGTTTCGCCCGCGCCGCCAGGGACAACGTCCTCGGCAAGGAGAGCGCGGGCGGTGGTTCGACGATCACCCAGCAGTATGTGAAGAACGCGATGGTCGGTAACGAGCACTCGCTCTCCCGCAAGATGCACGAACTGGTCATCGCCGCCAAGATGGCGCGACAGTGGAGCAAGGACGACATTCTCGCCGCCTACCTGAACACCATCTACTTCGGCCGCGGCGCCTACGGCATCGATGCCGCCGCCAAGGCCTACTACGGCAAACCGGTGCAGGAGCTGACCCTCGCCGAGGGCGCGATGCTCGCCGCCACCATCCAGCAACCGTCCGGCCTGGATCCGGAGACCAATCCGGTGGGTGCGAAGACCCGTTGGGGCTACGTGCTCGACGGCATGGTCGACGGTGGCAGCCTGTCCCCGGCCGAACGGCAAGGTGTGCAGTTCCCTCAGGTCGTGCCGGGCAATTCGACCAAGGACAAGGGTCTTGACTCCGGGCCGGAAGGCCTGATCAAGACCCAGGTGCTCAAGGAACTGGCGGCCGCGGGCATCAGCGAGCAGCAACTGAACACCGCGGGTCTACAGATCACCACCACGATCGACGCGAAAGCCCAGCAGGCAGCAGTGGACGCCGCGACCAAAACTATGGAGGGCGAGCCGGAGCAGCTGCGCAGCGCCGTCGTCTCGGTGGATCCGCGCACCGGTGCCGTGCGCGCCTACTACGGCGGCAACGACGGCCAAGGCTACGACTTCGCCAACGCGGGTCTGCAGCCCGGTTCCTCGTTCAAGGTCTTCGGCCTCGCCGAGAACCTGGAACTCGGCATCCCGCTGTCCCAGATGTACGACAGTTCGCCGATCACCGTGAACGGCATCAAGATCACCAACGTCGAAGGCGAACAGTGCGGTATGTGCACCATCGCCGAGGCGCTGAAGCGGTCGCTGAACACCAGCTTCTACCGCATGCAGCTGGACATGCAGAACGGCCCGCAGAAGATCGCCGCCATGGCGCACAAGCTCGGCATTCCGGACACCATCCCGGGCGTGGGCAAGACGCTCACCGAGCCGGATGGCTCCGGTCCGAACAACGGCATCGTGCTCGGCCAATACCAGTCGCGTGTGCTCGACATGGCCTCCGCCTACGCGACCCTCGCGGCGTCCGGCATGTACCACGCGCCGCACTTCGTGACGAAGGTGGTGACCGCCGACGGCCAGGTTCTGATGGACCGCGGCGAGGTGGCGGGCGAACAGCGCGTGTCGGCCGCGGTGGCCGATAACGTCACCGCGGCGATGAAGCCGATCGCGGCCTCGTCACGCAACCACGGCCTGTCCGGCGGTCGCGAGTCCGCGGCCAAGACCGGTACCGCGCAGCTCGGCGAAACCGGCGAGAACAAGGACGCCTGGATGGTCGGGTACACCCCGTCGCTGTCGACCGCGGTGTGGGTGGGCAGCATCGACAACTCGCCGCTGCGTAACTACGGTGGCGGCATGATCTACGGCTCGGGTCTGCCATCGGACATCTGGAAGGCCACGATGGACGGTGCGTTGCAGGGCACCACCAACCAGTCCTTCCCGAAACCGGCGCCGATCAAGGGCCAGGCCGGTGTACCCGAATGGTCGGCGCCCTATACCCCGCCGTCCACCGTCGAGTCGCCATTCATACCCCCGGTCGTGATCGCACCGACCCAGGTGGAGATTCTCCCCGGCATCACCATCCCGGTCCCCGGCGTCCAGCCCAACCCGCAGCAACAGCGCCCGCAGCAACAGCAGCAGCGCGAACAGCCGGAAGGGGGGCCGCTTCCTGGTCAGCCGGTCGCACCGTCCGACGGCTCGTCCCCCTCGGCCACCGGGTCGCCGCGGCCGGGCAATAGTGGAAACGGCAACGGCGAGGGGACGAACGGAGCCCCACCGACCCGAGGCCGGTAGCCTCGGGAGCCGTGACCGACCAGCAACTGGTGGAACAGCGAGCGAACGAGACAGCGCCACGGTCCGCCAGAGCGGGGACCGGCGGGACGTATTACGTCGCGCCCGCACCGCTCGGGCCGGATCTGCGTTCCGCGGACGCGCGCGACCGGCCGAGCCGCAACGATTCGCTGACCGCGCAGCTGTCCACGGTCATCGGCGGGCCGGTTGGTGATCATGCGCTGATCGGGCGGGTGCGGTTCTGGACGCCGATGCGGGTGTTGATGGCATTCGCGGTGGTTTTCCTCGCGCTCGGCTGGTTCAGCAAGGCCGGCTGCATCCAGCAGACGACCGGCTCGGACGGTGGTCTGACCCTCGATTGGAACAACGGACGTCAGTACGTGGCCATGTGCTATTCGGACACCGTCCCGCTCTATGGGGCGGAACGGCTGAACGAGGGCGCATTCCCGTACAAGAAGCAGTGGATCGAGTCGTCCCCGGACGGCGGCACGCAGACGCGGTACATGGAATACCCCGTGCTTTCCGGCCTGTACCAATACGTGTCCATGCGGATCGCCAAGAGCTGGACCATCTCGCCGCTGCCCGGTGCGCTGCAGGTGGTCGTGTATTTCAATGTCGTCGCGTTCGGCCTCGCGATGGCGTGGCTGGTTACCGTCTGGGCCTGCGCCCTGCTGGCTGGCCGCCGGGTCTGGGACGCGGCGCTGGTCGCTTGTTCGCCCCTGGTGGTCGTGCACGCGTTCACCAATTTCGACGCCCTGGCAACAGCTTTCGCCGCGACCGGCCTGCTCGCCTGGGCCAGGCGCAAGCCTGTGGTCGCCGGACTACTGCTCGGTCTGGGCGGCGCGGCCAAGCTGTATCCGCTGCTGCTGCTCGGTCCCATCGTCGTGCTGTGCCTGCGCGCCGACCCGATGCAGCGCACCCCGCGCAACCACCTCGGCCTGCGGATACGCGACATCGACAGCTGGTCCACTTTCCTGGCGTGGGTACGCGAGACCCCCTATCGCGTAGAATTCCTCAGTGCCCGCCCACTCGGCGCCGCGACCGTCACAGCGTCCGCGGCGCTGGCCACCTGGGTGGCGGTGAACCTGCCGATCGCGGCGCTGTACCCGAACGGGTGGCAAGAGTTCTTCCGGCTCAACACCACCCGGCACGCCGATCCGGACTCGATCTACAACGTGATTTCGTCGTTCACCGGCTGGCCGGGTTTCGACGGCGCGCTCAACTATGCGCAGCAGCCCGCCATTCTGAACGCGGTTTCGCTGCTGGCATTCGTCGCGGCCTGCGCGTTGATCGGCTACATCGGCCTCACCGCGCCGCAGCGACCACGGCTCGCGCAGTTATGCTTCCTCGTCATCGCGGCGTTCCTGCTGACGAACAAGGTGTGGAGCCCACAGTATTCGCTCTGGCTCGTCCCGATCGCCGTCCTCGCGCTGCCGCACCGGCGCATCCTGCTGGCCTGGATGACCGTTGATGCCCTGGTCTGGGTGCCGCGGATGTTCTATTACCTCGGCCTGGACCGCAAGGGCGTGCCCGAGCAGTGGTTCACCGGCACCGTCGCGCTGCGTGACCTGGCGGTGGTGGCCCTGTGCGCCGTGATCGTCCGCCAGATCTATCGTCCGGACGAGGATCTGGTGCGTCGCGACTACGTCGACGACCCGGTCGGCGGCATCGTCGATCGCATGTCGGATCCGCTGCTCCCGTGGCTGCCCGAGCCGCTGCGACCGCGGGTGGCGCTCCCGCGCGGCTGAGGTCTCATCGGGTGCGCATGAAGCGTGCCTGCCGCTCGGGCTCCTGCGGCAACAGGTCCAGATCCAGCTGCCACGCACTTCCGGTCCACGGATCGAACAGCGGTGTCCCCCCGTCGGTGGGCAGATGCCGGCACGACTGCGACAGCGTCGCCACCGTCGTATCGGCCGAGTCGGATTCGTTGGTCCCGACAATCACCGTGGAGAGTCCGATCAGGTCGCCGCGCATGATCAGCGCACCGATCCGCTGTGCGTCCGAAGTCTGGTAGCCGTGCGGGAAATCCGCGGCCAGCAGCACCCGATGCTCGGTCGGCGCTGGCAAAGCGCCACTCGTGTACGCCAGTTCGGCGAGTTCGGCGGCATCGACCATGGCCTGCAGGCGCCCCGAGATATCAGCGTGGTCGGCGATCAGCGGTCCGTTCAGCACCGGCGCGAGCAGACCGGTGAACCCGCTGAACGCGCCGGTCAGATCGATGATGTCGACCAACGCCTGGCGCTGCGGCGCCGCGGCGAGCAGCCGCGCGAGCAACGCGCCGACCACGGGCGCGACCGCGCGGGTCGATTCCGTATCGATCCACAGCGGCCGATTCAGCGGCACCGGAACACAATACGGAATCCGCAGCGGTCCCCGGTCGATCGCGTAGAGCTCGCCTAGTCGGATGCCGTCGCTCGGCACGACCGGCTTGTCCCAGGCAGGAGAGTCCCAGGAGGCCAGCGCGGGCGGAAGTGCCTGGTCAGCGTCGGCGAGTTCGCGCATCAGCTGCTCGGTGTCTCGCTGGTGGCGGTGTTCGGCGGTGGCGATCAGTTCGTCATTGCGCTGCTGCGCGACCCGGCGGGCTTCCTCGGCGGCCGGAGTATTCCTGGTCACGGGATCGGAAACAGCCAGTGACAATTCGTGGTCCAGCCGCTCGGCCGCGTAGTCGCGAGCGGAGACCAGCGCGGCGGCCGACCGCGCGGCATCCTCGAAGACCATCCAGAGCCGTTCCAGCCCGTGTCCGACCTCCAGCGAAGCACCGGCGCCGGTGGGCGCGTCGCCCGACACCGGGCCAGTGACGGCGGGTACGCCTTGGCCGGACCGTGCGGCGGAGCTCGGCGACGGATCGGACTGTGCCGGCTCGTCGTCGAGATCGACGCCGTGCGCCGCGAGCAGCACGGCGAGTCCGCCCGCGTAACCCTGACCAACGGCGCGCAGCTTCCAACCGGCGCCGCGCCGGTACACCTCCAGGCAGATCAGCGCCGTCTCTCCCGCCGTGGGGGTGATCGCGAATTCGGCTGTCACAGTGTCGCCTTCGGACAGCGTCGCGGTTATCGGTCCGAGGCTTACCGCGTCCGGGAAAGCGATCAGGTCGGCGCTCACCACCAGCAGCACCGCCTTGGCGTCGGCGCGCACCTCGGCGAGAGTGATCGTGACCTCGTCGGCGGCCAAGACGACCCCCGCCGTGGCGAGCTGGTTGTAGAAGACGACGTCCTCGCTGGAGAACACCGTCAGGTTCTCGGCGACCACCAGCGCGCAGACATCGAGAGCAGCCTCGGCTTTCGCGCCGAATCGAACGACATCACCAGTCAGCGGAATGTTCTGACCGGCCTTCAGCTGAATCACCTTGCCTACCCTGTTGTCCGCACCGCCTCCGGTCAACCGTTCACGAGGAACCGGCCGAGGTGCGGCACCGCCTCACCGGGATGCTTGGCCGGGAAGCCCTCGCCGAGCGCTTGCAGTTTCCAGTCGTTGCCAACCCGGAACAGTTTGGCCATCGCCATCGCGGTGAACGGCATCCCGCCCGCCAACGTGTACCTGGCCAATTCGCTGTTGTTGACACCATCGACCAAGCGGCAGAACGCATTCTGCACCTGTTCGAAGGTGTGACCCTTGTAAGAGGTCACGATGAACACCAGCGTGGTCACGTGCGCCGGGATACGCGTCAGGTCGACCAGGATCACCTCGTCATCACCCTCGCCCTCGCCGGTCAGGTTGTCGCCCTGGTGCCTGATCGAGCCGTCCTTGGAGATCAGCTGGCCATAGTAGGCGACGTCGACCGGGTTCGTATCAGCGAACAGAATGACCGACGCGTCCAGGTCGATGTCGACCGTGCGGTTGCCGAACATGCCTCGGCTGCGCACTGGGTCCCAGCCGAGACCCATCTTGACGAAGGTCAGCGCGGCGCCCTCCTTGCGGAGGGTGACCCGCTGGCCTTTGGTCAGACTGACCGGACGATCCTTGCTCAAACTGACCTCGGCAGGCGGCTGCTGCGCGGGCTGTGCGGGGGGCGGGTAACCAGCTCCTGGGCCTGGCGGCGGCGGGTAGCCCGGACCGCCCTGCGGCGGGTAACCGGGACCGCCCTGCGGCGGGTAACCGGGGCCGGGCGGCGGCGGGTAACCGGGGCCGGGCGGCGGCGGGTAACCACCGGGCGGTGCGTACTGCGGCGCCTGCTGAGGCGCCGGGTGGGCCGGGGTGGTCGGCGGCACGAAGTCCGGCGCCTGCTGCTGCGGTGGCGGCGCCTGCGCAGGTTGCGCCGACTGGGCGGGCGCGTCGTCGACGGTCACGCCGTGGTCAGTGACCAGCGCGGCGAACCCACCCGCGTAGCCCTGCCCGACCGCGCGCACCTTCCACGCGCCCTGGCGCCGATACAACTCGAGCGCGATCACGATCGACTCCGCGTTCAACCCGTCGATCTGGTACTCGTACAACCGATTACCGCTCGAGTCCGACACAATCGCGGTGGGAGCGGGGAACCGGCCGAAGTTGCTGCTCGCATCGTCCAGCGTGATCACCGCGCGGACCTGATCGATATCAGCGGGCACCGCGTTCAGCGACACCGCGAGCGACGCCGGCTGGCCGGCGGGTGCGGGTTGCAAGTTGACACCCGGGCCGGTCGGCTGGTTGAAGAAGACGAAGTCCGCGTCGGAACGGACCTTGCCCCGCTCGGTGACCAGCAGCGCGGACAGATCCGCGGGCGCCGTCAACTGGACGGAGATCACCACGTCGTTCGTAGCCAGCGGACCATTCTGGCCCTTGGCGAGTGTTGCGGACAAGTTCGCCCCTTCAGCTTGTCGGTGCGTTCGCCTGACACTCTACGAGAAACGCGCGCGCCGCCGCTCGTAGTAAACAGCCGCGATCGCCCGATACCCGCCGAAGCATCGGTTAAGGTGACGGCACGCAGCTGGAATATGGCGATCACCCCCATATTCCCTATCGAGACAGCAGGCAAACACCCGCATGGCGCAACTGTTCGAACAATCGAGCAAGGTGATCGAGGCGCACCTTGCCGGGACCAGCCTCCGCGCGATCTCCGGTTCGATGATCGCCTACGAAGGAAACGTGCAGTTCAAGGCGGCCGGCTTCGGCGGGGGCGATGGGGTGCTCGCGGGTCTCAAGCAGCGGGCCACCGGTGAGAAGCTGTCGCTGATGGAGTGTTCCGGTCACGGCAGGGTCTTCTTCGCGGTCAACGCCCAGCATGTCACCGTGGTCGACCTGAACAACGAGACGCTCCAGGTGGAATCGCAACAACTGCTGGCCTTCGCCGGAAACCTGCGCACCGATGTGCGCTTCGCCGGCCTGCGTGGCGCGTCCAGCGGGCAGGGCCTGTTCACCACGACCGTTTCCGGGCAGGGCCAGGTCGCGTTGCTCTCGGCGGGCGGACCGCTGATCCACTTGGAGGTGTCGCCGCAGTACCCGTTGGTGGTCGACCCGGACGCATTCGTGGCCGCCCGCGGCAATCTCACCCAGTCGTTCATCACCGATATCTCCTGGCGGACTGCCATCGGCCACGGTGCGGGCGAGGCATTCTCGCTGCGCTGGGACGGTCAGGGTGTGGTGTTGATCCAGCCGGCGGAACGATAGGGCGAGCGATGTTCGACAAGGTCAACGGCAAAGTCGTCAAGATCAACATCGCAGCGGCGGGCGGCGTGGTCGCCCGCAGCGGCGCGATGCTGTTCTACACCGGCGATGTTTCCTTTGCCCCACACCAGATTCCGGGCGCCCATGCAATGGGCGGCATGGGTGGGCTGCTGCGGATGGCCGGGCGCGCGATGGCCGGCGAGCACGAGCGCACCATGCTGGCCCAGGGCAACGGTGAGGTGCACTACGGGTTAGCGGGCTTGGAAGTGCATATTGTGCCGGTACAGCCGGGCGCGACGCTGCGCGTCGAGGCGTCACGACTGCTGGCCAATACCGCCGGGTTGCAGAGTTCGGTTGTCTCGGTGGTGAGTTCGGGCAGCGGAGGCGGCGGCGGACTGATGGGTGCGCTGCGCGGCGCCGCGGGCGGCGCACTGACCGGCCAGGGCATGTTCACCACACAGCTGACCGGGCAGGGCGCCGCGGTGCTGCTCGCGCACGGTGGTTTCCTCGAATTACCGGTGGGCGGCCCGAATCCGATCGTGGTCGACCCGCAGGCCTTCGTCGCCGCGTACGGCGCGGTGCAGACCGAGCTGAAGACGGCGCTGAGCTGGCGCGACGCGGTCGGCCGCGGTTCCGGCGAGGCGATGCAGTTGCATTGCGTCGGGCAGGGCGTCGTCTACGTCCAAGCATCCGAAGAGAAGTTGTGAGCCATGCGTGAGCGAAGCGGGCAAGTGAGCAACACGACGCACCGGGCCGGGCCGGCGCCGAGCGCTGTCGAGGCGGAGTCATGAGCCAGATCCTCAACCCGAGCAATCTCGGTGACAGCGACAATATTCCGGGGAACAACTACGCCTATTGCATCGACCTGAACAAGCCGTGGTTCATGCGCAAGGGCGCGATGATCGCCTACTACGGCGACATGCGGTTCCAGTTGCTCACCCATGGGCTACAGGGCGGTCTGCTGAACATGGTGTCGCAGCAGTTCTCCGCGCCGCTGTTCACCAGCGACTACGTCGTCGCGGAAGGACACGGCAAACTGATCATCGGCGACCGCGGTTACGACATCAATTCCTATGACCTCGAGGACAACGGCAATCTGACGATCCGAGCCGCGAACCTGCTGGCATTCGAGCCCGGATTATCGCTGAACCAATCGATCGTGCCCGGATTCCTCACCCTCATCGGCACCGGCAAGTTCCTCGCCTCGTCCAACGGGCCGGTCATCTTCGCCGAGCCGCCGCTGCGGGTGGACCCGGAATCGCTGGTCGGCTGGGCGGATTGCCCCGCCCCCAGCCACCATTACGACCAGCGTTGGGTCTCCGGTTTCCTCGCCGCGGGTGCGGCGCACTTCGGCGTGAACTCCGGCGAGGAGCGCCAATTCGACTTCACCGGCGCGGGCACCGTGCTGATCCAGTCCAGTGAGAAGGTGCTCAGCGACTCGATGCTGGTGCGCACCATCGAGGGACAGATCCACAGCGGCATCACCGTCGGCGGCCTGCAACGACTGCAAGGAGTGATCGCCCAGCAGTTGGGTGGTCACCAGCAGTACTGATTCGGCCGAACCCGCTGGCCGCGCCCCTCGCCGGGAAACGGATTCGGCCGCGGACTCATCCGGCGCGCCGGAATTCCCACGGATCGTGCGCGCTGATCAGGGTGACCTCGTGGCCATGATCGCGATGGAGTTCACGCAGCCGCGCCTGAGTGCCCAGCCGCAGGTCGTGGTGCACTTCGGAGGTTGTCTGCACAATATCGAGAACCGGGTGCGGTTGCGGAGCAGGATCGAGTTCGCGGTGGTAGTAGTAGGCGTCGCCACAGTGCAGCAGCCAACGCTCCCCCTCGCGGACGGCGACGCCGGTGTGGCCCGCGGTGTGCCCACCCAATGGAATCAGTTGGAAGTCGGCCGGCAGGTCTTTCGGTTGAATCGCGGTGAAGCCGAACCACTTTCCGGTCTCTCCCGCCGGATAGGTCACCCACCGCGGGTCGTGTGCCCAGTGCGCGGGGCGGTAGCGGAAACTCGGGGATTCGGCGAGCGCGGTCTCGAGTTCGGCGGCGAGCACGTGGACCCGCGCCTGCGGAAAGTCGGGAAGCCCTCCGCAGTGATCGACGTCGAGGTGGGTGAGGATGATGTGCCGCACGTCGCCTGGGTCGTAGCCCAGCCGCTGCACCTGCCGAATCGCGGTCTCGTCCTCGGACAGGACCGGCTGCGCCATCGCGACCCAGTCCGCACCGAGGGTTCCCGCCGGGTCGCGGACATCGTCGAGCCCGATGCCGGTCTCGACCAGAACCAATCCGTCGGATTCGGTCTCGACCAGCAGGCAGTGGTTGACAGCGTGCGCAGGCAGCGGTCCGTCGTAGGTGGCCTCGATCTGCCGTACCGATCCGCAATTGAGGTGATGGATTGTCATGGGAGTTAGTCTGTGACTTGAAGTGCGGTTCAAGTCAAGGAGATGAACGATGACCGGCGTCCTGCTCGATATCGCCGAGGTGGCCGACCATGCCGACCTCGCGCCGTCCGCCCTGCGTTTCTACGAAAAGCGCGGACTCATCAGCTCAACCGGTCGCAACGGCCTGCGCCGTACCTACCGGCCCGATGTCCTCGACCGCCTCGCGCTCATCGCCTGCGCTCGCGGGGCAGGCTTCACCCTGGCCGAGATCGCTCGGTTCTTGCGCGCCTCGCCGACCGACGCCGAACTGCGCGCACGCATGGCGGAGAAGGCACGGCAGTTGGATGACGATATCGACCGCCTGATCCGCATGCGCGACAGCCTCCGCCACGCGTCCACCTGCACCCACGATCCGCTGGTCGAATGCCCCGACTTCAAAACCACGTTCGAACGGTCCGCCGCACCGGTGTGATCATGGCGACCGCGAAGAGACCGCGGTACACAACCGGATACGTCGATGCCGGCTACTCGGACGTCGCCGGGGCTCCCTTGATGAACCAGTTGATGATCTCCTCGCCCGCGAGAATTCCGCTGGTGCGGGTGACGGTGAGGTTGGGGTGGGTCCAGTTGAGTTTTTCCAGTTCGCCATGGCGCGGGCGGATGGCGAAATCCGCGGCGCGCAACATCTCGGCGTCGAGGGCGCCATCGCCCGCGGCGAGCGTCTCCGCCTCGCCCACGAGTTCGCCGGATTCCCACAGTCGGCGGCGCACCTCGGCGACCGCGCGGCTCTTGCAGACGGCCCGTGGCATGGTGTAGATCTTGCGGCCCTGCTGGGACGCGGACCAGCCACGTCGGCGGCACCAGCCGTCCCATTCGGCGAGGAAACCCTCGGGGACGGCCTTGGGTTTCACCACCAGATAGCAGAACAGATGGTCAGCGACACGGAACTTGGTCACCCACGAATCATCAACGCGCGCACGAAGTTCCGCGCTCACGGCGGAGAGTGTGGCGCCGCTCGCCCGAACCTGGGCATCCACATCGATCCGCCAGCGCATATCCGGAACGCCGTCGACAAGGATATTGCCGCCGTTGCTGGTGATCGCGTAACGCCAAGGCGCACCGGGCAACCGAATGCGCCCGAACTGTTTGATGGTGCGGGTGGTCGTGGGAACGACGGCGGCCGGTTCGGTCAGCGACGCCATCCGTAGCGCCGCCACGGTGGTCATGAACGACAGCGGTGCTCCCTCCAGATGTTCCACACAGACCATCGGCACCTCGTCGGCGGCACTGAAGGCGTTACGTGAGTAGATCATCGTCCGGTCCAGGTCGGTCGCGATCAGTGCCCGTCGTAACGGTCTTCGGGCCAGGCTCACTGCTGTACGTCCTTGATCAATCCCATGCACGAATAGGCCAGGTCGGCGACGACCTCCACTGGAACACCTCGGGCGGCGGCGAGCATTCTGATGTGCGCGTGCTCCGGTGCGTCCGCCTCGCGGACCAGCACTCGCCACGGTACCCGCCGCAGCAGCACCCTGGTGGTCTCACCGACACCTGGTTTCACAAAGTTCACGCTCGCGATGCCATACCGTGCGCGCACCTTTTCCACCGAAACCCAACCGGCCCAGGTCGGCGTTCGGTCGCTCGCACGGACCGCGGCCACCTCGGCGTCGACCCGGTCGCGGATCGCGTCGAAAGCCCCGCTCACGACGTCGAGCATCGGTCCGGACACGTCGTCACCGGCCAGCTCGCGGTAGAACTTGGCGCCGTGGAATTCGCGCGGACCGATCAGCGTGTCGTTCAGCACCGTGCGCGAAATCAAGCCGGAAACGGTCGAATTCAAGCAGGCCGAGGGGATCAGGAAGTCATCACGGGTGCCGTAGGTGCGCACACAATGTCCTGGATCGGCCAGCACCGCGAGGTCGCCGTCGAACAACGCACCACCGGTCTGGTGATAGGCGTCGAGCGCTTCGGCCAACTCCCGGGTGATCGCACCCTTGCCGGTCCATCCGTCGACGAACACGACCGAAGCCGGATCGTGGTGCTCGGCCAAATAATCCAGCGCGACCGCGTCGATGCCTCGATCCCGCACGATCGACACCGCGTAGTGCGGCACGTCCAGACCCGGCCGCCGCGACCGCAGCCAGCGGCGCATCAAGATGCCGATCGGGGTGCCCGCCCGCGCCAGCGACACCAGCACGATGTCCTCGCCGCGTTCGGCGACGACGAGTTCCGACACGGTCGCCACCGCGAGCGCGAGGCGCTCGGCGCCCGCCACGAGTACCGCGTCGAACAGCATCCGATAGGACGCGTCCGGCTGATACTCGATCGGCAGCGACTCCGCGTAATGCGCTGTCCCCGCCTGAATCTCCCGTTCCCGTTCGGCCACATCGGCCTCGAGGTCGACATCGGACAGATCCTTCAGCAACCAGGAGACCTCGGAGGCGGCGTAGGACCCGAACTCCGGACCGAACAGCGGAGCGGGTAACTCGCCCACCCTAGGCGTACGCGTCACATTCGGCTCCTGCTCTGTTCTCGACGACCCGGCCCGCTGCGCGTGCAGCCGCCGCGGGTCGGCTTCCCGCAGTGCTGCGAGCAGCACGTCGGCGCCGGAGGCGGTCAGCACGTCGACCAGCCCACCCTCGGCCACCAACTCCGCGGTGTCGGCAGGCGAATCGACAACGACGACCAGCACTGGATCGACCGCCGGACCGCTTTGCACGACGTCATCCGGCCCGCTCGACGCGGTCGGCGCCATCGCCACGGCGACCTCAGCGCCACCGCCCGTGGGAGCCGGACCGGCCGCCAGCACTCCCCCCGCGAATGACTCCGCGCAGTCATGCGACCAGAGCGCGTTGTACAGGTAGCGCGGCGCGGTGTCGTCGGGCTCCGGTGCGACGAACCGGAATCCACGCCGCAAGGGATATCCCGGCTCGTCCAACACGTACGCCGGAGACCGCGTGGTGGTCTGGAATCGCGTCGGTGTGCCCGATTCCGCGAGTTCCGCCGCCATCCGCAGCGGAAGGTACATCAGTTCCTCGTGCCCGAGCACGATGGCGGGCCGACCCGCGAAGTCGGCGCTCAGCCGCGTACTAAGCACCTCGGTCGCGTTCCGCAGCGCTGCGTCGAACGCGGCGGTGTCGGAGGCGAGCATCCCGTGCCGGCCCCCCTCCGGCACCGACGCGGGCCAGGGCAGTTCCACCCGCGCGAAACAGCCGCGCAGCGCGGCGACGGGGTTCAGCCGAGGTTCGGGAAGGGCGCCGACCGCCTCGACCAGCCCGTCGGGCAGTGTGGCCCGACCGGAGGCGAGACAGACCGTGTCGACGCGTGCGCCGAGTTCGGCGGCGGCCGAGTCGAATGCGGCACGGTCCGCGTCGGTACGCAGGTCGACCAGCGAGGCGAGCACGTACTGCGCGCGTGGTGCGAAGGCATGCAGCGCGCGTATCGCGTCGATCGCGGTCGCCCCGGTGGAAATTTCGTCGTCGACCAGCACGAGCGGCAGGTCGTTGACGAAGATGTCCGCCGGTGTCGGCTGCAACAGATGCGAGGTCGCGTGCGAATGCCCCTCCTCGAACCCGGCGAGGGTCTCGGCGTGCGGCACCTCGCGACGAGTCGAATGCAGGTAGCAGTTCGCACCGATCCGGGCCGCCACGCAATGCCCCAGTCCCGTCGCGGTCTCGGCGAACCCGAGTACCACGGCTTCGCGACCACCGAGCACCTCGAGCACGAGATCGCCGAGCCGATTGCCGGCGCCGAGCACCACTCGCGGGTCTGTGGGGAGATGCTTGCCGAGCACCGTCGACACCAGCAGGTGCGCACGACGCGGATTGTTGTGTCGAATCCCCGGCTGCACGAGCGTCGAGATCGGCAGTTCGGTCGATTGCCGTCGATCCGCCACACCCGCACCCGCCGAGTCACGATGCAGTTCCACACCGAGAGTTCTGGTAGCCCAGGGGATTTTGTCATGACCGAGTTCGGCCGTCGGATGGCTCATACCGTGACCAACGCGGTCAACAGGTCCACGAAAGACACGCCTTTGTTGGCCACGCCGAACACCCGCGCGCGCAACAGTGTCTGCATCGCCCAGCTGCGGTGCGGCCGCATCTCGTTCATCTTGTTCCCGTAGCCCGAGGCCGCGACGCCGCCGACGTCGGCACGCAGGATGTCCAGCGCGTCCGAATACTCCTCGTGGGACACCACCGACAACGCGTGCACGGCGGCCACATGCGACGGGTGGATCACCGTCTTGCCCTGGATGCCATTCGCGCGGTCCAGCGTGATCTCTCGGAGCAGTCCGTCCAGGTCCCGGCTGACCAGGTACTGGCGGAACGGCACCGCGTCCGACTCCGCGAACGGTGCGGTGCGCAGCAGCGGGCGGAACATGCGCTCGTGGTCGGCGAAGTACTCCCACACCGGCCCGGTGATGACGAACCCGGAACCGTCCGCGCGCCCCAGATAGTTGACGATGTCGGCGATGACGTCGGCGACCACCCGCACGTCGTAGATCGTCAGGTCGCGGTCACGCCGGATACCGAACGTCGAACACATATCGGTCGCGCCGACCCGCACCGCCAGCACCCGCTCCCGATGCACGGCGAGCAGCGCCGCGATCTGGGTGAGTTCGTCGTCACGGGTCTCCCGATGCACCAGGTTCGGCGATTCCAGCACCGGCATCCCGTACAACGGCCGGTCCAATCGCTGCGCGGCCACATTCAGGGCATTGAGGTATCTCGGCCCCGACACGCTGTCGAACTTCGGAAACACGAACCCGGTCAGTACCTCGGCGCCCGGACCGAGCTGTTCGACGATCTCGGTGATGGTGTCCGCATCGCGCACCCGCACGAACAGCAGCGGATTGGCGTCCTGGCTCGCCGCGAGCAGATCGAGCGCCGCGACCGTTTGCCGTTTGGCGAACTCCACTTCGTGATCGGCGACGGCGTCCTCGAGATCGATCACCATCGAGCACACGCCGCGCTCGGCGCGTTTACCGATCGTCAGCGCGAGGTCCGGCCTGGTCGCGGGCGCGTACAGCGTCGCACCGAGCCCGACCGCCAGCAGTTCCCGGTCGGTATGGTCATCACCGAACGGTTCGGGTTGACGGTGAAAGAGACGCCTCGCCTCCGGGCCGTGCAACTGCCGGAAGTGACGTAGCGGCATTCGCTTCCGCAGGGAAACCTCCTGCTGGACGGCGACGCCAGCGGTCATTCTTGCCCATCCTCATTCTTGTCGTGGTCCTGCTTGTTTTCTCATTCGATCGACTACCCCGGCGATGAATTCGGTGACGGCATCCAGTTCCGCCACGTAGGCCAAGTAGTCCGGATGCCGCCCCGACAGTGTTTCGCTGGTTCGGTCGATCCGTGCGGCCTGTGCGTCGAGCACCGACCCCCATTCGGCGACAAGGCCACGGCTTACCGCGAGCATTTGCGCATCCCGTAGCCGGAATCGTACGGCCTTGGCCTTCTCTTGCGGATCGGACCGGACGTCGCGCAGCAAGGCGAGCCGTTTGGTGACGGCATCGACCTTCTGCTCGGCATCGGCGAGGAATCCGCGCGCGGATGTGGTCAGATCAAGTGCAAACTCCGGATTGTTCTCTCTTGTTGCCGCGCGCGCCCTGCCGAGGGCAACGTCCGCGGCCTCGATGGCTCGCTGGCTTTCCCGCTCATTGTCGGCCAGATCCGCCGAACTCGCAGCATTGAACTCACGCAGTAGCGCCGAGAACGCCGGCGCGACCCCTTCCGCCCTGGTCCGGACGGCAGAAAGGCGGGTTGTCACCGAGGAGATGGCGGTGGTGGCGGCACCGGTTCGAGACGGAGCCGCCCGCAGCGCCTCCGCGAGTTCCTTGGTCGCCGCGTCCAGCCGGTTCGCGGCCTCCCGCGCCGCGCCCGCCTGCGCGGCGACATCCGCCGATTCGAGAGTGGCCAGCGCCTCATCCACCGCGGCAGCGCGGTCGCGCACCGACGGATAGTTCGCGAACTCGGAGTCGGCAGCCTGCCCGCGCACGTTCGCCGACGCGATCTTCACCTGCCGCACCAGCCGAGGCACCATACCGTGCACGGCGAACGCGTGTTCCAGTTCGGCCTGGTTGGCGCGATAGAACTCGTCGACGGCGCGAGCCGCGTCGGTCAGCTGTCGAACCGTGACGTCGGTTCGCTCTCGTCCCTGCGGCAGCGGCGTGCCGTCACGCTGCGCGGCCTCCAATTCCGCACTCAGCGCGAGGTATCCGCCCGCGGCGTCATAGCACTTGGCGCGCACCGGTTCCCAGCGTTCACCGGTCCGCCGCTCCGGGAAGACCTGATCGGCGGCGAGCACTGCCGCGTCGGCCGCGCTCTGGCGGCGATCCATATCGAGAAAAGCCGATGCCGAACTCGTCCGGGCCTGCTCGATCCACTCGTCGTTCCCGGACGACCGGAACCATCCACGCCTTCGGCCTGCCACGCCCCGATGGTAGGAGATATTCCTGTTCGTCGGCGCTACGCGGGTTCCTACGAAGTTCGCGGAAACCTACTACTGTCGTATGACGTACCCGGCGATCCGGACATGCTGGGAACCAATGACGGACTATTGAAAGGGAATCCCGCATGGGTGTCAGTTTGTCCAAGGGCGGCAACGTCTCACTGACCAAGGCGGCGCCTAACCTGACCGCCGTTTCGGTCGGCCTCGGGTGGGATGTGCGGTCCACCACCGGCACCGATTTCGACCTGGACGCGAGTGCCATCGCCACCGGCGCGGACAAGAAGGTCGTGTCGGACCAGCACTTCGTGTTCTTCAACAATCTGCGTTCACCCGAGGGCTCGATCGAGCACGCGGGCGACAACCGGACCGGCGAGGGCGCGGGCGACGACGAGGTCATCAACGTCGACCTGGCCGGCACCCCGCCCACGATCGACAGCATCTTCTTCCCCGTCTCGATCTACGACGCCGACTCCCGGTCGCAGTCGTTCGGTCAGGTGCGCAACGCCTACATCCGTGTGGTGGACCGCAGCAACGGCGAAGAGCTCGCCCGCTACGACCTGTCCGAGGATGCCTCGACCGAGACAGCCATGGTCTTCGGCGAGCTGTACCGCAACGGTGCGGAATGGAAGTTCCGCGCGATCGGCCAGGGCTACGCCTCGGGCCTTTCCGGTATCGCTCGTGACTACGGCGTGAACGTCTAAAGGGCACTTCGCGGTTCGAGGGGGCTCGGCAACGGGCCCCCTCGTCGTGCGACCGGCATTCCTGCGTCGCGGAAAAGCGGGGTTGGACAACCGGCGATTCAACAGCCACGCTGGTAGGACTGTCGCCGACTCGTTATTCACTTTACGAAAGGTCCCAGCGTGGTCCTGCGCATATTCGGCATGTCGTTCCTCGTCACGGCGGTCTCACTCGTCGTGGCGCTGCTTTACGGCGGCCCGACCGCCCTCGCGCTCGCCGCGATTCTGGGCATCCTCGAGGTATCGCTTTCCTTCGACAACGCCGTGATCAACGCCACCGTCCTCGAGCGGATGAGCGAGTTCTGGCAGAAGATCTTCCTGACGATCGGCGTGTTGATCGCCGTATTCGGCATGCGCCTGGTCTTCCCGCTCGCGATCGTGTGGATCACCGCGGGACTGGATCCGGTGCGGGCCTTCGACCTCGCGCTCAACCCGCCCGCCGACAACGCGCTGACCTTCCCGGACGGCAGCGCGAGTTACGAGAAACTGCTCACCGACGCACACCCGCAGATCGCCGCCTTCGGCGGCATGTTCCTCGCGCTGCTGTTCCTCAACTTCATCTTCGAAGAGCGCGAGATCACCTGGCTGGGTTGGCTGGAGCGGCCGCTGGCCAAGGCGGGCAAGCTGGACATGCTCTCGGTGGTCGTCGCCGGTGTGGGCCTGATCCTCACCGCGGAGTACATCGCCGACGAGGCGCACCGCTCGACCGTTCTGGTGGCGGGACTGCTCGGCATGATCACCTACATCGCGGTCGACGGACTCGGCTCGATGTTCCACACCGAGGAGCAGGCCGAGGGCCCGTCAGCGTTGGTCAAGGCGACCGGCAAGGCCGGCTTCTTCCTGTTCCTCTACCTGGAGGTGCTCGACGCGTCGTTCTCCTTCGATGGCGTGATCGGCGCGTTCGCCATCACCTCCGACCCGATCATCATCGCGCTCGGCCTCGGCCTGATCGGCGCCATGTTCGTCCGGTCGATCACGGTGTACCTGGTGCGCAGGGGCACCCTGTCGGAGTACGTCTACTTGGAGCACGGCGCACACTGGGCGATCGGCGCGCTCGCCGTGATCTTGCTGATCTCGATCGGCGTGCACATCAACGAAATCATCACCGGCCTGGTCGGCGTCGCGTTCATCGGTGCGGCGTTCATCACCAGCATCGTCCGCAACCGGCGCGAAAACGACGAAGAACTGGACAGCGAACGAGAACCGGCGCCGGTAGGCTGATTCCCGGCATGCAGCCGAAGACCCGTTGCGGCAGCGGCCCCATCCCCGTCGGATGGCCGCTGCCGCTCTCGTTTCTCCTGAGGGGGGATCGCGTCATGGCGATCAACGACCACCCCGGCGTCAACCTGGCCAAGGTGACCCTGTCGAAGGCGACGCCCACCATCAATCTCACCAAGCCGGGTGAGCAGCAGGGGATCATGCGGGTGAATCTGACCTGGTCGAGCGGGCCGAAGGGATTCTTCCGCCGGACCAAGCCCGTCGACCTGGACCTCGGCTGCCTCTACGAGTTGTCCAACGGCGCCAAGGGCGTCATCCAGGCGACCGGGCGTAACTTCGGTGCGTTGGAGGACCAACCCTATATCGAGTTGGACGGCGCCGGGTCAGTGTCCGATGGCGAGAATTTGCGCATCGACCTCGCCCGCCCCGAATTGTTCCGGCGCATCCTGATTTACGCCGTCAGCAGCGAGGGCGTCCCGAACTGGGCTGCCGCTGACGGCGTCGTGACGCTGTATCCCACCGCAGGTCCGCAGGTAGAGGTCCGCCTCGACTCCCCCGTGGCAGGCGCCCGCTGCTGTGCCATCGCTCTGATGCAGAACCAGGGCGCCGGAATCATCGTGCAGCGCGAGATGTACTACATCGACGGCGCCGAGCGCGAGATCGACCAGACCTACCGCTGGGGGATGCCGTGGCACAGCACGGGCGCGTAGATCAGCGCGGCGCCATCGCCGCGGGCCGCCGCGCCACGACTGTGCCGGCGGCCACCGAATACCCGCGCGCCGCGAACACGAGACCGACGAGGCCGATACCGAGTCCCGCGATCGTCAACGCCCGCAGCGGCTGATCGATCAGCATCCAGGCCAGGATCGCGGTCACCACGGGTGTCGCGAAGAACAGCTTGCCCACCCTGGTCGCGTCCCAGCGCCGTAGCATCGCGTTCAGCAGCAGGAACGCGGCCATCGAGTTCACCAGAACCATCCAGGTGAGCGATCCGGCGAACCGGCTCACCTCCGATATGTGGATTTGACCGGTCAGCCAGGCCGACAATCCCGCGATCGGCGCGCTCACCACCACATGCAGTGCGGTGGACGCTCGTGGATCGACCGTCGGGACGAACCGCTTCTGGTACACCGTGCCGATGCTGAGGCCTAGCAGGCCCACCACGCACAGCAGCAGACCGGGTAGCGAGAAGCGGGACTGGTCGAGCACCGCGAGGGTGACCCCGATTCCGCCGATACCGAAGCCGAACCACTGTCGCGCCGTGACGGTTTCGCCGAGCACCCCGGCGAACAGTGCGATGACCACCGGGTTCAAACCTTGCACCAGCGCGATCACCGCTGCCGAGACATGCTCGGCCATCGCCGTGTAAAAGGCGCCGAACTGCACCATTTGCATCAGCAGCCCGGCGATGAGCACGTGCCACAGCTGGTCGCGGTGCGGCCAGGTGACCCGCGCGGCACAGGCATACGCCGTGAGCAGAACAGCCGCGACGGAAAAGCGCGTGAACAGCACCAGCATCGGCGGCGCGGCGCCGACCCCGATGATCCCCGCGATGAACGCGCTGCTCCACAACAGAACGAACAGCGGCTGCGCGAGCACCGGCATGACCTGAGCCTTCACGAACCCTCCTGAAACAACCGCCTTGGGTGGTTATCACCGTGACATCTCCCCAACTAACCTGTCAAGGCGGTTACCATGGCAAGATGTTCACCTTTGTGAGCGGAAACCTCGCACTGGACTTCGCGGGCACCGCCCAAGCGCGATCGACCACATTCGACGATCTCCTCGACACCCCGGCCATGTTCGGCGCGTGGGCCGTCGCCGCCGAACTACTCGGTGAAGCCCCGCGCTGCGACGCGGACACGCTCATACGCGCGGTGCGCCTGCGCGAGGCGACCTACCGCATGGCGCTGGCCGCGGCGCACGGCGCGGCGTTCACCGACACGGACCGCCGGGCGATCAACGACCTGGCCGGCGGCGAACTCCCCGCGGTCGCCCTGCGCGCCGACGGAACGATCACCCGGACCGGCGATGCCGACGCCGCACTCACCGCCATCGCCCGCTCCGCGGTAGAACTGCTGGGCGCACCCGCCGTGATCAAGGAATGCGGTCGCGCCGAGTGCACCCGCCTGTACGTGGACACCTCCCGCGGCGGCTCCCGCCGCTGGTGTGACATGACGCTGTGCGGCAACCGCGCGAAGAGCGCCGCCTTCCGCGCCAGACACAACGGCCCTTAGATCACTGGAATCAGGCCATCGGGATCCCACCGCGGCACCGGCGGCACCCGGCGATACTCGCGCGGCAGCGGCCACAGGAACACAAAGAACAGCACCACCAGCAGGCCGGCCCGGCCCCACACTCCGAATTGGACGACGTTCTCCATCAGGGCGACCGAGGTGCCCGACCCCATCGAGTAGAAGTATCGGAACACGCCGATTCCGATGGCCGCATCGGCCACCAGGTAGCTCCCGATCAGCCACCACGGCACCTGAAGCAGCACAAGGAACGGCACCAGCCATAACGTGTACTGCGGCGAATGCACCTTGTGGAACACAAGGAATCCACACAGCATCGCGCCACTCACCCCAACCCACGGAAACACCCCGGTTCTCAGGTACCGCTTGCCGCCGAGCCACATCGCCAGGGCGAACGCGGCGATCACCAAGAGCGGGGAGATAACCGACACCACCTGCTGGAATGCCGTCTCCCCCTCGGCGCCCTGCCCGAACATCGGCCGCAGACCCCAATACCAGATGGAATTGGTGGTGATATCCGCCTGACGCAGCTGCTGGAAGGTGAACGACGCGCGCCAGCCTTCATAGCCGGCCAACGCGAACGGCAGATTCACCGCGACTACGGTGCCGATGGCCGCGCCGGCGGTGAGCAGTGCGCCGCGGACGTCGAGACCACGATCCCGATCCCGATCGCCTTCGTCGCCCCCCGTGAGCACATAAGCCAGCAGTGGCAGCAGGAAAATCCCCGGATACAGCTTGAGGCAGAACCCGAGCCCGAGCAGCACCGCTGCCACGATGCCCCTGGTGCGCAACGAGTATCGGGTCGAGCAGCCCATTATGTAGACGGCCGCCACCGCCATACACACCACCGGGAGCTCCCAGTTGTGGAAGGCGTACAGCACCAGTGGCGGTCCCGCCGCCCACAGCAGGGCGGCCGGCCCGGCGAGCCGGGCCAGCATCCACGCGGTCAGCAGCGCGAATGGCGCCAGCAGTAAGGCGGAGTGTCGCAGAAATTCGGCATCGTTGTCCGCGCCGAGCGCGCCGAGCCACATCAGAACGCCACTGAGTACCGGATACTCCACCGCGCCGCCCACCAGCGCGCCATCGTCGGTGATACCACCCCCCACATAGGGAAAGACGTGCTCGTTGATATCGCGGCCGAGCCAGAGGAACTGAATATCGGAATAGCAGACGTCCGAGTCCTTGGCGATGTCGAAAACCGTACTGCGACCGTCCGCGTCGAACGGCGGGCCCGCGCACCGCGCCTTGTTCATATACGCCAGCACGAGGGTGAGCCCGCACAGCAGCACTACCACCGCGGTCAGTGCCACGCGTCGTCGCACACGGCCTGCGAACAGGTCGCTGGCGGCGAATCCGGTCGACATGAAGACACCCTAAGCGGCCCGTCGAAACGCTGTCCGTTTCCCCCCGCGAACTCCGCTCGCAACGATTGCCGTTCCGCGTCCATCGGCAACACGCCGGGCACGCCGCGAACCCGAACGGTAGCTGGCAACGGTACGTCAAACACCTGACCACCAGCACAAACGCGAACGGGCATGGTGATTTCGTTGCTCGCCGACCGGTCAGGTAGCCTTGTCGGGTTGCTGACGCAACGACCCTCCTGCCACGGACCGTCCGTGGCCGTTTCCTAGTCCACAGGAGGTGATTGGTCCGTGCGTCATTATGAAGTGATGGTCATCCTCGATCCGAGCCTGGACGAGCGCACTGTTGGTCCGTCGCTGGACACCATGCTCAGTGTTGTTCGCACCGAGGGCGGCAAGATCGACAAGGTCGACATCTGGGGCCGCCGTCGGCTCGCCTACGAGATCTCGAAGCAGGCCGAAGGCATCTACGCCGTGGTCGATCTGACCGCCGAGCCCGCCACTGTGAGCGAGCTCGACCGCCAGCTGGGTCTCAACGAGTCGGTGCTGCGCACCAAGGTTCTGCGCCACGACAAGTAGTTCCGCACACCTCGATTGCGTCGGAGCCTGTGCCTAGGCTCTAGCGCGACAGCGAGATGCGGACTGCACACCGAGCAGGAGGAACCACATGGCAGGCGACACGGTCATCACCGTCATCGGAAACTTGACGGCCGACCCCGAGCTTCGATTTACGCCGGCAGGACAGGCGGTGGCGAATTTCACCGTCGCGTCGACACCTCGAGTGTTCGACCGTAATTCGAACGAATGGAAAGACGGCGAAGCGCTTTTCCTGCGCTGCAACATCTGGCGCGAGGCTGCGGAAAACGTCGCGGAAAGCCTGACCAGGGGTTCCCGTGTCATCGTGAGCGGACGACTCAAGCAGCGCTCCTACGAAACCCGCGAGGGTGAGAAGCGCACGGTAGTCGAGCTCGAGGTCGATGAGGTCGGCCCCTCGCTGCGTTACGCCACCGCGAAGGTCAACAAGGCCAACCGCGGCGGTGGGAGCGGCGGCTTTGGGGGCGGCGGTGGCAACTTCGCCTCCTCCGGTGGTGGTGGTGGGCGTTCCGGCGGTGCCGACGACGACCCTTGGGGCAATGCGCCCGCGGCGAGCTCCTTCGGGGGCGGCAGCCGCACAGATGACGAACCGCCGTTCTGAGAACGGCCACATCGGCCCGCATGATCCGGGCCATCAATGATTACGGAGTACAACACCATGCCTAAAGCGCCCGCGCGCGAAAAGGTGCTCAAGAAGAAGGCCTGCTCGTTCTGCAAAGAGAGCAAGACCGGAATCGTCTCGATCGACTACAAGGACACGGCGCTGCTGCGTAAGTACGTCAGTGACCGCGGCAAGATCCGCGCTCGCCGCGTCACCGGCAACTGCGTCCAGCACCAGCGCGATGTCGCGGTTGCGGTGAAGAACTCGCGTGAGGTGGCGCTGCTGCCTTACGTGTCGACGGCGCGCTGAAAGGGAGGCACACAATGAAGTTGATTCTGACTGCTGATGTGGACAACCTCGGCGCTCCCGGCGACACCGTGGAGGTCAAGGACGGCTACGGCCGCAATTACCTCCTGCCGCGCGGCTTGGCGATCACGGCGAGCCGTGGTGCGCAGAAGCAGGTCGAGGGCATCCGCCGGGCGCAGGACGCCCGCCGGGTTCGCGACCTTGGCCACGCCAATGAGCTGAAGCAGGCCCTCGAGGGCCTGGAGTCTGTCACGCTGACCGTGAAGACGGCGGGTACCGGCAAGCTGTTCGGCTCGGTAACCCAGGCTGACGTCGCCGCGGCCATCAAGGCTGCGGGCGGCCCGGTCGTCGACAAGCGCAGTATCGATCTGCCGAAGGCACACATCAAGTCGACCGGCAAGCACGACATCGCGGTGCACCTGCACCCGGATGTGGTGGCCAAGTTCGACCTGACGGTCACTGCCAGCTGATTTCGGCAGCACGTCGAAGACCACTCCCGTACCCGAGACGGGAGTGGCTTTCGTTCGCCGCTGAACTACCCGCCCAATAGTTAGCCAACTATCAGCTTTGGGGCTCGAATGCCCACTGGGACATCCTCCGGAAATCGTCGCCCGCCGCGGAGTCCTCGATGGCGCGGCCTGTGGATTACCGCCGCGACCACCCGGATACACTGTGATCCAGCTCATAGCGTGTCCATCTTCCGTTAACCCAACACGCCCGGCTGTTCAACTTGGCCGACACGCCGTAACTTTATCCATCCACACATGCAGAGCAGCAGAAATATCCATCTATCTGCATGTTCGGGTTAGCCAAGCGACGTTTTCCCCAAGTTGTACACAGGGGGGTGCACACCCTTGGGTAAACAGTCCCCAAGTTATCCACAGCTATGTGCACAGTCCGGTTTGTGGGGGCCGCTGCCATCGCCTAGGTTCGTCGCATTGCCGTGCAGGCTTCACCTCGAAGGGCGGGGACAGGTGGATCCGCGGTAATAGCTGGTACCTGGTCGGCGACCGCACCAGACGTGTCGGTGACCGGAAGTAGACGAGTCATCACAGGGCAGAACCCGGTCGGGATAGAGAGGACGGTCGAGTCTGGTGACAACCACCGATGACCGCGGGCACACAGATTTCCCGCCCGAACCTCCCGGCGAAGACTTCGGCCGCCAGCCTCCGCACGACATGGCTGCCGAACAATCCGTGCTCGGCGGCATGCTCCTGAGCAAGGACGCGATCGCCGATGTCATCGAGGTGATCCGTCCCGGCGATTTCTACCGCCCGGCCCACCAGGTCGTCTTCGACACCATCCTCGATCTCTACGGCCGCGGTGAACCCGCCGACCCGGTGACCGTCGCCGCCGGGCTGGACCGTCGCGGCGAACTCAAACGCATCGGCGGCGCGCCCTACCTGGTCACCCTGACCCAAACCGTGCCTACCGCCGCGAACGCCGGCTTTTACGCCGAAATCGTTGCCGAGAAGGCTATTCTGCGCCGCCTCGTCGAGGCGGGCACACGCATCGTCCAATATGGCTACGCGGGCGCCGATGGCCAGGACATCGCCGAAGTCGTCGACCGGGCCCAAGCCGAGGTCTACGAGGTCACCGAACGCCGCACCACCGAGGACTTCCTCCCGCTCGAGGAACTTCTCCAGCCGACGATGGACGAGATCGACTCCATCGCCTCGCGTGGCGGCATCTCCCTCGGCGTGCCTACCGGGTTCACCGAACTCGACGAAGTCACCAACGGCCTGCACCCCGGCCAGATGATCATCGTCGCCGCGCGACCTGGTGTCGGCAAAGCGCTTTCCCTCGACACCCCGTTGCCGACCCCGGCCGGCTGGACCACCATGGGCGAAGTCCGAGTCGGCGACGAACTGCTCGACGCCCACGGCAGCCCCACTCGCGTTCTCGCCGCCACTGACGTCCTCACCGACCGACCGTGTTACGAAGTCGAATTCTCCGACGGCACCGTGATCATCGCGGACGAACAGCACCAATGGCTCACCATTACTCGTGCCGATGGTGCCGAGCCGAGGATCCGCACGACCGGTGACATCGTCCATGCCGTCCGATCAGCCGCGGGCGAGCCGAATCATGCGGTGCCGGGCACCGCGCGGGCCGAGTCCCGACACATCGTGGATGTTCGCAAAATCGACACCGTTCCCGTCCGATGCGTCGAGGTCGACAACAGCGACCATCTTTACCTGGCCGGGCCATCGATGCTCCCGACACACAATTCCACGCTCGGTATGGACTTCATGCGCAGTTGCTCGATCAAGCACGGGCTGCCCAGCGTGATCTTCTCGTTGGAGATGAGCCGCACGGAGATCGTGATGCGTCTGCTGTCCGCCGAAGCGAAAATCAAGCTCGGCGATATGCGGTCCGGGCGGATGAGTGACGACGACTGGACCAAGCTGGCGCGCCGGATGAGCGAGATCAGCGAGGCACCGCTGTTCGTGGACGATTCGCCGAACCTCACGATGATGGAGATTCGCGCCAAGGCGCGGCGGCTCAAGCAGCGGCACGATCTAAAACTCGTTGTGGTGGACTATCTCCAGCTGATGACCTCAGGCAAGAAAGTCGAGTCCCGTCAGCAGGAAGTCTCGGATTTCTCCCGAAACCTCAAGCTGCTCGCGAAGGAACTCGAGGTTCCGGTGGTCGCGATCAGCCAGCTGAACCGTGGTCCCGAACAGCGAACCGACAAGCGTCCCATGGTCTCTGACCTACGCGAATCGGGCTCTTTGGAACAGGATGCGGATATGGTCATCCTGCTCCACCGCCCTGATGCCATCGAACGCGACGACCCTCGTGGCGGCGAGGCCGACCTGATTCTCGGAAAACACCGGAACGGCCCGACCGCGACGATCACCGTCGCCCACCAACTCCACCTGTCTCGATTCGTCGATATGGCTCGCGGCTGAAGTCGGATTGCAGGATTTCACGGCGCGATTCGTAATCTTACGAGCGATTCGCGTCGACTTCGTGTACGAAGCCCGAATCCGGGGAGCCTCGGCCGGAGTTCGACCAGGGTTCTGGTCGACGCCGCCGCGTCCGGATAACCGAGGCGCGGACCCACGTTCTCGCGGTACCCGCGCAACGACCGGACCCGCAACCCAAACCGGTTGTACGGTATGGAAACATGCTCCCACCTGTGGCGATGGAGATCAGAGACGAACCGGGTTCCTGGCCTTAATCTGATTTCCATGACGACGGCATTCGATGATATGGATCTGCGTGATCTTGTCGGACTGCTCAACGACGAGGAACAGCGAGAGTTGCGGCCAGCGGTGCTGCGTGTGCTCGGCCGCCTCCCGTCGCAAGAGGTGCTCCGGCGCGAACTCGGTCTTCGATTGAAGGTCTGAACGCCCGGTTTCGCACCGGTAAACAAGCGAGAAGGGCCGCCGCGCAGGGTTTTTGCTTGCGCGGCGGCCCCGTATAGCGGGTCAGTCCGAACCGGTCAGAACGCTCGCAGCTGTCCTGGCGACCACAGACCCGACCTGGTCACCGTGCCGGTGTCCAGCTTCGCCGGGACCGCACTGCGGTCGTACTGGTCGTAGCGCTCCAGCGAACCCCAGTCGCGCGCCCAGTCGTTCTTCATGTAGGTCGGCACGGTGGTCGACTTCGCCAGCATCTGCGCGAAGCCGAGCGGGCCGCCGAATTCCTCGGCCTGCCACGTGTTCGTCGAGCTGATGGCAAGCGGGCGGTCCGGCAGGATGCGGTAGCCGGGCACCTCCGCCACGCCGTTCTCGTGGTCGAACGGCCGCTGGCACGGGAACTGCAGACCGACCGCCCAGTCCAGCAGGATCGGCTGTTGGGAACCGAGAAGGCTGTTGAGCGACTGCAACATCGGCATCCGCGGCGGGGTGAACGCCAGCCACTGGTCACCGATCAGGATCGGGTCGTTGGCGACGATGCGTACCGCGTCGGCGTCCGGCGCGATCTCGTCCAGCGGCACCCGAAGGTTGCGCCAGGACGGAAAGGGGCCGATGTCACGCGGCAGATAGGTGCCCAGCTTCTGCACGCTGCCGTCGGGCAGGTGCTTGCCGTAATCCACGGTGAGCGACTGACCGTACTTCATCGAGCCGGTGTCGTCGAACGACATGATGCGACCCGCGGCCGAGATCACCACCAGTGGCTTGTCCGCCGAACGCGCAGGCAGTTGGTACCAACTGGAGGTGACACTCGCGGGTTGCTGCACGCCGTTCTGGTAACTGCCGAGGATCGGCGTCTCCGCTGGGTCGAGACCGAACGGCAGGGCGACGGTGCTGCCGTTGACGCCGCGCGCGCCCTGGCCTCCTCCGGTGCCGGCGCTCTGTCCTTCGGCGAAGGCAGCGCCGACCGACTGGGTGGAGGTATTGCCGGTGCCCGGCTTCACCTCGACGCTGTCGGCGGACAGATCGTTCGGCACACCGTTCGGGTCGAAGCCGACCGCATCGACACCGGCCAGCGGGTCGGCCGGGTCGGTCAGCGGATGCGCCGGATCGATGATCGGCGTCAGCCTGCCGCCGTTCGGGTCCGGTTCCACCAGAACGTCATTGGCCAATCCGCAGATGCTGCCGCCGAGCGCGTCGAAGTTCGAGCGGGCGAGCGAGTACGCCGGATACTGCGCGACCGCGCCCTTGACCAGGGACAGCACCTCCAGCGCAACCATCAACGCGGCCACGACGGTCAACGGAATCGCCGCGAACTTTCGAATTCGCTGACCGCGCGGCGACTTCGGTGACGGCTGTGGCTTGATGTAGTCCTCGCGCAGCGTGGACCAGGCGACCAACGCCAGCGCCAGGCCGAACAGGATCAGCATCAGGGTGTTCGACTGGTAGCCGTGCAGCGAGATGCGCTTGTCGAACCACGGCACACCGAAGCTGGACACGTACCAGTAGCCGTTGATACCGGAGAACGCGATGGCGAGCACGAACAGCAACCCGGCGAGGAAGATCGCTCGGTTCTTCCGCGCCCGCAGCGCACTCGCCGACACCGCGACCGCGGTGACCGCCGCCAGCGACCCCGCGATACCCGCGTAGGCGCCGAAATGGTGGGTCCACTTCGTCGGGTTGAACATCATGAAGAAGATGGTGCCGAAGACCACGCCCATCAAACGCCAGGTCGGCCCGCTCGCGATGCCGGGCACCCGCCTGCGGCGCAGCAGCACCAGCATGGTGGTGAACAGGCACAGCAGCATCACCAGGAAAGCGAAACGGCGCGACAGCGAACCGTCGACGGTCTCCACGAACAGGTAGTAATAGCGCAGATAGTCCTCGTACCAGGCCAGGTTGGGCCCGGTCACCTGGCGCACCCGGTTGGCCTCCTGGATGCCGGCGAACGTCTGGTCGGTGTAGACCGTCGTCAGCACGAGGAAACCTGCCGCCGCGATCGGCGCGAGTAGCGGCAATGTCGAACCCCATCGCCCGACGCCTTCGGCGGCGAACCGCCGGTGCTTGCGCACCACGATGCGTACCAGCGGACGGATGCCGGCGAGCAGCGCGGCCACACACATGAGGCCGGTCGGCGCCGCCGCCAAGGTGAAGGCCGCGACCAGGATGGCGATGGCGGCGGGCAGTAGGCGGCCGGTCGCGATGGCTCGTTCGATCGAGACCCAGGTCAGCAGCGCGCCGAGCGCGACAATCGGCTCCGAACGCAGACCGTTGTCGAACGGCAGCCAGAACGCCAGGAACACCAGGCCGCCGGTCCACAACGCCACCTTGTTGTTGCGCACACCGCGGCCGAGGCGCGGCACGACCTCGCGGCTGATCACCATCCAGCACAGGATCGCGCAGGCCAACGCGGGCACCCGAACCCACGGGCTCGCTGTGGAGATCTCCGCGAAGACCTGGATCACGTAGTAGTACCAGCCGAACGGCGCCTCCGGCACGCCGTACCAGCGGAAGTAGTTGGCCATGTATCCCGCGTGCGGCGCGACCCGCACCATGCTGAGGATGTAGCCGTCGTCGGAGGTGTTCGCGCCCGCGAAGTGCCATAGCACCAAGGTGCCGATCACCGCGCCGTCTGCCCAGGTCGGCTTCAGCCAGTTCGCCGGAAGGAACCGGCGGTGCCCGCGCCCGTCATCGCTGTCCAGCCGGGCCAGCGCCGCCAGCGCGACCAGCGTGCACAGCACCGCCGCGATCATCGCGATCAGCTTGATCGCGGTCGGACTGGAGGAGAAACGGGTGTCCACGGTCATGTGGAGCGCCAACCCGGCGGGCGCCGCACCCTTGAGGTCGGAGAACACGCCGACCACCTGGGGCCGCAGATCGCCGCTCAGCTGACCTTCCACCGCCACCGTGACCGTCTCGGTGGCCCCGCCCGCGCCCGGCCGCTCGACCTGCCTGGTCAGTCCGTTGAACACCGCCCGAGTCCGGTCGGCATCCGAGCTGATGGTCAGCGACGTGCACGCGCCCATCTGGTCCCGGTCCGCCGACACCACGACCGCGTTGCGGTCGACCACGTCCACGGAGTTGCCCGCGACCCGGACGAACAACGCTTCCAGCGCGGCCCGGTCACCCTGCGGCGGCGCGGTGGCCAGCAGCATGCCGCCCCGCTCCGGCAGCTGTGCGATCGTGGCGCACGGAATCGTCGCGTTCAGATCGATCGGGACCTGCGCCATCAGCGGCGCCTCGACATTGCCGAGCGTTCCGCTCTGCGGCCAGTTCAGCACCGCGGTCGTCTGCGCGACCGGTAAGAACGGTGTCGCCAGCGCGAACAACGCGCCGAGCACCCCGGCGACCAGCGCGATTACTCGCGCAGTGCGGAAGTCGCTCGGTGTGACCGCTGGAATGGCGGGTGGTTTTGTCAAGACAGCAGTGGCGGCGTCGGGCACGGTTGGCAATGCTATCTGGCTCCTGCGTCTCTGCGCGTTTCATGCCGGTCTTCGGCGCCTCGATAGTTGCGTCACGGGTCGGCGGTCGAGTGCCGGGCGGGCTCTGGAGGCGCCCGACGAGTTACCCATGTGCTGACGAAATCAGGCGTCTGTGCCGGCGGCACGCCGACCGGAGAATTTCCGTGGCCTCAGCGTCTTGGCCGCGGGACGTTCTGCGCCGCTTGTCAGCAATTGTGCGCGACGAGTCAGGATGAGGCACTTCGCGACGCCATGGGACGACACAGGACCCCGCACTGCGGACCGACCGAGACCACGATGGAAAGGTGGGGGGTATGACCAAGGTGAATCTCTCGACGAATTATGGACCGATCGTCCTCGAACTGAACGAGGAGAAGGCGCCCGGCTCGGTGCGCAACTTTGTGGACTACGTGAACGCAGGCCACTACAACGGCACGATCTTCCACCGCGTCATTCCCGGCTTCATGATCCAAGGCGGCGGCTTCGAGCCCGGCCTGCGCCAGAAGGGCACCAAGGACCCGATCCAGAACGAAGCGAACAACGGCCTGAAGAACACGAAGTACACCGTCGCGATGGCCCGCACCAACGACCCGCACTCGGCCACCGCGCAGTTCTTCATCAATGTCTCCGACAACGACTTCCTCAACCACTCCGCCCCCACCCCCGCGGGCTGGGGCTACACCGTCTTCGGCGCCGTGACCGAGGGCACCGAAGTGGTCGACAAGATCGCTGCCGTCGCCACCTCCTCGGCGGGCATGCATCAGGACGTCCCGGTGGACGACGTCGTCATCGAGTCCGCCAGCATCAGCTGATTTCGCCACACCAGTCACGAATCGGGCCGCGCCCCACAAGGGGTGCGGCCCGATTCGTGTCCCTCCGGCGCTACAGCGGCAGCAGATGGTGCTTGCGCGGGTTACGAGCAACGCTCTTGCCCCGCAACAGCTGTAGCGCGCGACGTAGTTCCAGGCGGGTGGTCGACGGCTCGATGACCGCGTCGACGTATCCCCGCTCGGCGGCCACCCACGGCGTCGCGATGGTGGCGTTGTAGAAGTCGATCATCTGCTGGCGAATCGCCGCACGCTGGTCCTCCGGCGCCGCCTCGATCTGCTTGCCGCCGATCAGGCTGACCGCGCTCTCGGCGCCCATCACCGCAATGCGCGCGGTAGGCCAGGCCAGGTTCACGTCGGCACCCAGTTGCTTGGAACCCATCACGGCATAGCCGCCGCCGTAGGACTTACGAATCACCACGGTCACCTTCGGCACCGTTGCCTCGACGTAGGAGAACAGGAACCGGCCGCCGCGCTTGATGACGCCGATCTTCTCCTGCTCGACACCGGGCAGGAAGCCGGGCGTATCGACGACGAACACCAGCGGGATCTCGAACGCGTCGCACAATCGCACGAAGTGCGCCGCCTTGTCCGACGCCCGCGCGTCCAGCGCACCCGCGTAGACCATCGGCTGGTTGGCCACCACACCGACACTTCGGCCGTCGACGCGAGCGAACCCGGTGATGATGTTGCGGCCCGCGGACGCGCCGACTTCGTGGAACGCGCCGTCGTCGAATAGCCGCAACAGGATGTCGTGCATGTCGTATCCGGCGTTGTCGGAGTTCGGGACGATCGAATTCAGCTCCAGGTCGCTGTCGGTGATCTCCGGTTCGATACCGGGGTTCACGATCGGCGCCAACTCTTGGCAGCTGGTGGGTAAGAAGCTGAGGTACTCCCTGACCCACTCGAACGCGGCGGCCTCGTCTTTGGCAACGTGATGGATGTTGCCGTACTCGGCCTGACTGCGCGCGCCACCGAGCTCCTCCAGGCTCACGTCCTCGCCGGTGACCTCACGGATCACCTTGGGCCCGGTGACGAACATGTACGCCTCTTCGGTCGCCACCACCACGTCGGTATTGATCGGGGCGTATACGGCACCACCAGCGCACTTACCGAGAATCATCGAGATCTGCGGGACCAGGCCCGACAGTGGCTCCTGACGCCGCCCGAGTTCGGCGTACCACGCCAGCGAGGTCACCGCCTCCTGCACACGGGCCCCGCCGGAGTCGTTGATGCCGACCACCGGACAACCGACCTTGGCCGCGTACTCCAGCATTCCGGCCACCTTGCGGCCGAACATCTCGCCGACCGAACCACCGTAGACGGTCTGATCATGCGAGAACACCGCAACCGGCCTGCCTTCGACCAGACCATGGCCGGTGACCACACCATCGCCGTACAGCGCGGCGGGATCGCCCGGTTTGCGTACCAGCGCACCGATCTCCACGAAAGTGCCCGGATCGAGCAGCATGTTGATCCGGTCGCGAGCGCTCGGGATTCCCTTCTTCGCCCGCTTGGCCACCCCCGCCGTACCTGCCGGTTCCTGCGCTAATTCCAGTCGCTTTCGCAGGTCGGCAAGTTTTTCGGCAGTCGTGCTCACTTGGCCCCTTTCGCCTCGAGCGCGACGAGCTTCGCAGTCAGGTCGGCCCCGATCTTCCCGATCCGCGGTTCGTCGATGATCTGCAGGTGATCGCCCGGCACACGGATGATCTCCAGGTTCGTCAGGTAGTCGTCCCAGCCGCCGTTGGGCACTCGGTCGGCGAATCGAGGCTCGAGCTCGATCATGCCGTCGTGGTAGCGGTCGGCGAGGTAGAGCACAACGTTGCCGTCGTAGTGCGATGGCTGGGTCCTGGCGAGGTGGCGACTGTCGATCCACGAGGTGCGCTGGTGCTCGAGCACGCCGCCCGGGATCTTCGCGCCACTGATCTTGATCAGATCGCTGATCATCTTGAACTGCTCTTCGTCGGAAGCTGCCGCCAGCGACTCCAACTGCTCGCGGTCCAACTCGCCCTCGACACTGTAGGTCCTCTTCGCGAAGTCCTGGTAGCGCTCGATCCGGCGCACCCGCTCAGCGGGGCTGTTGTCCTCCCCCTCGGTCGGGATGGCCAGGTCGATCAGGCCCACCAACTGAACGTCCGCGCCCTCCGCACGCAGCAGCTGTGCGACCTGAAGGGCCAGCACCGCACCCAGCGACCAGCCGTAGAGCACGTACGGTCCCGCACCCTGGATCTTGCGCAGTTCCGGTAGATACTGCCGGGCACGCTCTTCCATGGAGCCATCGACCCGCTCGAGGCCATACATCGGCGTGCTGTCCGGCAACCGCTTGAGCAACGGTTCGTAGACCAGCGTGTTTCCGCCCGAAGGATGGAACACGAACACCGGTGCGGCAGTCGAGCCGTCCTGCCGTGGACGCAGCGGGCGGACGAAACCGTCCACGTCGGCACCACTGTCCTGCAGCTCGCGGACAATGTCGGCAAGTTGCTCGATGGTCTCGCAGTCGAGCACGTCATCGACGGTGATCTCGGCCTTGACCCGTTCGGTCAGCCGCGCCGCCATCTTCTCGGCAGTGTCCTCATCGAGAATCGGCAGCGTGTTGAAGATGCCCCCGGCCGACTTACCGGTCACCACCGCCCAGGTGGCAAAGGTCAGGCGTTCGGCGGCATCGCGCGGCGGAACGTCGTCTTCGTCGGCGGTCTGCCCGCCGCCGAAGACCGCGGCCGGTGGGGCCGGGACCGCCGCTACCGCGGGGGCCGGCTTGGCGACCTGTTCTCCTGCCGCAGCCGAGTCGGCTTCGGACACAGCTGTTTCCGACGTTGTGGTGTCAGTATCCGAAACCGTGGCAGCCGTGTCCGGCGTGCCGACGGGCGCACCCGACACCACGGCCACCGGGTCCGCGCCGGTAGCGAGCGCCGCCCGGGCAGCGGTCAGGAGGTCGCCATCCACGGTCAGTTCGCCGGAGCCGCCGGCCGCCTTGTCGGCGGCCTGCTTATCCGCCATCGCCTGCACCTCGTCACGGTGCTCGATGGCGTAGCGGAGCACCTTGCCGACCTCGTGCAGGCTCGCGTCGCGGACAGCCTGGATTTGCAGCTGCGGAATATCGAACTCGAACTCGACCCGGTTCTTGATGCGCATTGCCATCAGCGAATCAAGGCCGAGTTCCATCAGCGGGATCTCCATCGGGAGGTCCTCGACCGCGTAACCCATGGACTCCGCGACGATCAGCGCGAGTCGCTCCTCCACGGTCTGGGCGCCGTTCGGGTCCCATCGCTCACCGAAGGTCTCCACGACCTCGATATCGGCGTCACTCTGCTCGGTCGCGGCAGCGATCGAGACCGACTCGGCCACAAGAGGTTCCGGGCGTGTGGACTGACTCGCGGTCACCACCGCGTCGAACACCAGCCGGAAAGTGGCGCCCTCGTTGGCATGCACCTGTACCGAGGCGCCGCCGAGGTGCGGGGTCAGGGTTGTGGTGAGCGTGCCCGCAGCCGGAATCGCCCCGTGCGGGATCGAGGCGCCCAGCGATACATCGCTGAGCACCTGCGCCGCGGCGGAAGTCACCAGTGCGGACAGATCGGCGACGGCGGAGGCCGATACCTCCCAGACGTGTCTACCGTCGGGCAGCGCCACATGCGCGCCGGGGACCCGGCTGTTGCCGCCCGCCGACATCGTGGCCTTCGGCCAGTACTCCTTGCGCAGGAACGTGGTTCGTGGCAGGTCCGGGTAGTCGCCGGCGCCCAGCAGCGACTGCAGATCGACCTGGTGCCCATGCACATAGAGCTGGGCGAGCGCGGCGATGATGCCCGCGGACTCATCCTCCTTGCGCTTGAGAGTCGCGATGAGCTGCGCGTCGTGCACGCCGGCCGCGAAGGTGGTACCCAGCACCTGCATCAGCGCTACGGAATTCGGCGCCAGCTCCAGGAACGTGGTGTGTCCGGTGTCCACCGCGAGCTTCACCGCGTTGGTGAAGTACACGCTGTGGCGCATGTTCTTGACCCAGTAGTCCTCGTCGTGGATCGGGTCGTGGCCGGGGCGGAAGTACTGCTCCTGGTGCACGGTCGAGTAAAGACCGGTCTTCAGCGCGGTCGGCTCGATGCCCGCGAGTTCGGCAGCCAGCTCACCCAACAGCGGATCCATCTGCGAGGTATGGCCCGCGCCCCGGGTCTGCAGCACGCGCGCGAACTTGCCAGCGGCTTCGACCTGCGCGACGATCGCCGCGACCTGGTCCTGCGGCCCACCGATCACCGTGTTGGTCGGCGCCGCGTATACCGCGACCTCGACATCCGGGTAGTCCGGCAGCAGTGTCGCGACATCCTCGGCGCTGTACTCGATCAGCGCCATATTTCGCACGTCGTCGTCACTGATCATCTGCTCGCCCTCGCCCATCAGGCGGGAACGGGCGCAGATCACACGGACCGCGTCCTCGAGCGGGAGACCACCGGCAATGTAGGCGCCCGCCACCTCACCCATGGAATGTCCGACCACCCCCGCCGGCTGCGCACCGTGCGCGCCCAGCAGCGCGGCGAGGCCGATTTGGATGGTGAAGATGCCGACCTGCGAGGTGCCGACGTCGTAGTCCTGGCCGTCGTCCAGGAACATTTCGCGGACCGAGTATCCGGCCTCGTCTTGCACCAGCTCATCGACCTCGTCGACGGCCTTCGCGAAAATCGCGTTCTCCAGGTAGAGCTGCTTGCCCATCTTGCGGTGCTGCGCGCCGAAACCGGCGAGCACCCACATCGGGCCCAAGGCGGCCGGGGCATCGGCGGTGAACACGCCCGCGCCCGGCTTGCCCGCCGCGATGGCACGCAGTCCGGTGATCGCTTCCTCGTGCGACGTGGCGAGCACGACGCCGCGCGAACGCCAGTGGCTGCGCTTGGCGAGTGAACGCGCCACGTCTGCCAGTGCAGTCTCGGCGCCTGTCTCGGACTCCAACCAGTCGGCCAGCTCGCCGGCGGCGCGGCGGCGACGCGAGGGCAGATACCCCGATACCGGCAGGATCACCGGCAACGGCGCGGTCCGCTCGGCAGTCCATTCGGCGACGAACGCTGCCGTTTCGGCGGCCTGTTCAGCTGCTGCCTCGGCCACGACGGCATCGGCTTCCGCGACCACATCGGTGGTCTCGTCGTCCAACTCGGCTTCGAGGTCGGCCGCCGCGACCGCCGGAGTGGGCCCGGGGACGGCGACCTTGGCCGCGCTGGGCACATACTCTTGCAATACGACATGCGCGTTGGTGCCGCCGAAGCCGAAGCCGGAGATACCGACGGTGGCAGTGCCGCTGTAGCGCGGGAACTCGGTCGGTTCCGCGACGACCTTCAGATGCGCCTGGTCGAACGGGATGTACGGGTTGGGGCCCGCGAAGTGCACGTTCGGCGGCACCAGATTGTGCTGGAACGCCATGACCACCTTGGCCAGGCTGGCGGCACCGGCACCGGACTCCAAGTGACCGAAGTTGGTCTTCGCTGAACCGAGCAGGGCGGGCTTGTCGGCGTCACGACCGCGGCCGACCACCCGGCCGAGTGCGTCGGCCTCGATCGGGTCGCCGAGCAATGTCCCGGTACCGTGCGCCTCGATGTAGTCCACGGTGCTCGGCACGACGCCCGCGTCCCGGTAGGCCCGGCGCAGCACGTCGGCCTGCGCGTCGGGGTTCGGGGCGACCAGGCCGTTGGAGCGACCGTCATTGTTGACCGCGGAGCCCTTGATGACGGCCAGGATCCGGTCGCCGTCGCGCTCGGCGTCGGCGAGGCGCTTGAGCACAACCAGACCGGCGCCCTCGGAACGCACCATGCCGTCGGCGTCGGCCGAGAACGCCTTGATCCTGCCGTCCTTCGCGACCGCGCCAACCGCGTCGAAGCCGAGTGTGGCCATCGGCGCGAGCAGCATGTTCACCCCGCCCGCCAGCGCGAGATCGGCGTCGCCGTCGCGCAGCGCGCGTACCGCCTGATGTACCGCGACCAGCGTGGACGAGCACGCGGTGTCGACGGCGACCGAGGGGCCGCGGAAGTCGTAGAAGTAGGAGACGCGGTTGGAGATGATGCCCGATGAGCTACCGGTCAGACCGTAGGCGGCGGCCGACGCGGGCGCGGACGGGTCGTCCGCGCCGAGCCCGAGCGCGGCGATCAACATGAAGTCGTTGGTGGAGGTGCCGATGAAGACGCCGACCGGCTCGCCCTTCAGCTCACTCGCCGGAATTCTGGCGTGCTCCAACGCCTCCCAGGTCAACTCCATCATCAGGCGCTGCTGCGGATCGACCCGCTCGACCTCGATCGGCGACATTGCGAAGAACTCCGCGTCGAAGTTCTTCACCACGTCTTGGTCGAGATAACCGCCCAGGGTGTTGCCCTCGGCGATCGCCTTGGCCGCCACCGGATCACTGGCGAACTCGGCCCATCGACCTTCGGGAAGCGCACGGATCGCGTCGCCGCGTCCGATCAGGAATTCCCAGGTCGATTCCGGCGTCGTACCCGCGCCGGGTAGCCGGGTCGACATGCCGACGATGGCGATGTCGTGCGCCGCGCCCGGCAGGTAGCCCGCGGTATAGAAGGCGTCGTCGGAGGATTCCTCCGGCGCCTCCGGCTCACCGTTGATGATCCGCTCGGCGAGCGAGGCGATCGTCGGATGCTGGTAGGCGACGGTGGCCGTCAGCATCACGCCGGTCAGTTCCTCGATGTCACCGGACAGGGCGATGGCATCGCGCGAGGCGAGCCCGAACTCCTCCATCGGCCGGTCCACGGTGATCTGTTCGATCGGCTGTCCGGTTGCCTCGGATACCCAGCGCCGCAACCACTCGCGCAGCTCCGCCACCGACATGTCGATGTGCGCGCCGCCTTTCGCCTGCTCGGCGGCCGCATCGGCGGGCTCGATCTCGGTTGTCTGGTCGGGCGTGCCCTCGTTGTCAGCCATCAATTCCTCAAGCTACCTGTCTGCGTACCGGGCGTGCCGTGAATTGACGCTCGGCGTGGGAAGGTCGGCGCCGAGCATCGGTGGTCGGTCCGAGGCCGCCCTGGCAATTACTCTTCCAGTGCATCGGGGAATGCTTGCTGGGTGTAACCACCCCGCAGTGTTCCCTCCAGATAAGCGGCCTTGCAGGCGCGCCGGGCGATCTTGCCGCTGGAGGTGCGCGGAATCGACCCCGCGGGCACCAGCAGGACGTCACGAACGGTCACGCCGTGGCGCAGCGAGATGGCGGCCCGCACCGCGTCGGCGATGGGCAGTGGGTCGGCCTTGCCCGCGCCCGGCCCGCGCTCGCCGACTATGACCAGCTGCTCGGAGGCATCGTCGGCGTCGAACTTCAGACCGGAGTGGCTGCCCTGCTCGAACACCTCGGCCGGGAGTTGATTGGCCGGCACCGAGAACGCGGCAACGAAGCCGGGACGCAGCGCCTTGCTCGCCTCCTGCGCGGAGAACTCCAGGTCCTGCGGGTAGTGGTTGCGGCCGTCCACGATGACCAAGTCCTTGACGCGCCCGGTGATGTAGAGCTCGCCTTCGAAGTACACGCCGTAGTCACCGGTGCGCATCCAGTTCGCGTCCGCCTCGGCGCCGTCGGCGTGGCTGCCCTCGGCCAGCCGATGGGTGACCTTGTTCTGGAATGTCGCCGCGGTCTCGTCGGGACGACCCCAATAGCCGATGCCCATGTTGTTGCCGTGCAGCCAGATCTCGCCGACCCGACCGTCGGGCAGCTCGTGGCCGCCGCCGTCGGAGTCGACCGTCTCCGGGTCGACGATCGTCGCCCACTGCGAGAGCGCGATGTAGCCGCAGGATACCTGCGCGATCGCGTTCTCCGTGGTCGGCTCGACCCGCACCATGCGACCCGCGTTGAGCTCTTTGCGGTCGACGTAGGTGACCTTCGCTTCGTCCTCGGCCTTGGTCGCGGAGACGAACAACGTCGCCTCGGCCATGCCGTAGCACGGTTTGATAGCGGTCTTGGGCAGGCCGTATGGCGCGAACGCGTCGTTGAACTTCTTCATCGACGAGGTCGTCACCGGCTCGCTGCCATTGATCAGGCCGATGACGTTGGACAGATCGAGTGACTCGCCGTTCTTCGGCAGCCCGCGCGTGGCCGCGTGCTCGAACGCGAAATTCGGTGCGGCGGCGAAAGTTCCGGCCCCATCGGAGGCGGCGGCCAGCTCCTTGATCCAGCGGTACGGGCGGCGCACGAACGCGCTCGGCGACATGATGGTGATGTACTTGCCACCCACCGCGGGCAGGATCACCGTCAGCAGGCCCATGTCATGGAACAGCGGCAGCCAGGTGACGCCGCGTGAGTTCCAGTCCAGGTTGATCGCCTCGACCATCTGCAGCAGGTTGGTCCCGACCGCACGATGGGTGATCTCGACACCAGCGGGAACCCGGGTCGAGCCCGAGGTGTACTGGAGATAGGCGATGTCATCGATCGCGATATCCGGGCGCACCCAACTCTCACCGACGCTGTCCGGGATCGCGTCCACCGCGATGATGCGCGGGCGCGCGGCGGCGGGCAGCGAGCGGAAGAACTGCCGGACCCCGGCCGCCGAGGAGCTGGCGGTCAGGATGGCCGAAGGTTCGCAGTCGCCGAGCACCGCGTGCAGACGATCGGTATGGCCTGGCTCGTCCGGGTCGAACAGCGGGACCGAGATGGTTCCGGCGTAGATCGCGGCGAAGAAAGAGATCACGTAGTCCAGGCCCTGCGGCGCGAGGATCGCAACCCGGTCACCCGGGTTGGTCACCTGCTGCAATCGAGCGGCCACCGCGCGCAGCCGAGTACCGAACTCACGCCACGTCAGCTCCAGCGCCTCGCCATCACGCTCACGCGAGTAATCGATGTAGCGGTACGCGAGGGTGTTCGCGTCGTTCCGGGTGTGCTTCTCGACGTGATCCACCAGGGTGTGATCCTCGGGAATTCGGATGTTCCCGGTTTCGTCCAGGTAGTCGTCGAAAGTCTCTTCCATTCCTTCTTCTCCTCCGAGGCACACGCAGCAAGACGGCGACATCGCCGCTGTTACCTGTGAGGCCCCGACTCGCTTTCGCCCGCGGGTGCTCCAAGCGCAGAGCCAGCCTGCAGATTTGTGCGGTCTGCGCGGTGACCGCTATCGGCTAGATGTACTCAAACCAGGGTTATGTTACAGAGAAGACCGGCTCACTCATCCCGCAGCAGGGGGATAACCGGAGCGAACGCGTCCATCTGGGTGGGAAAAACACCTACGTACGACATCGACGTGAGTTGGCGCACACGTCGGATCTGCTCCGCGATCTCCTCGAAGGTACCGATCGCCACGTAGGGCGAGTTCAGGATGTCCTCGACGGACAGCTGAACATCCACCTCGAGATTCGGGTGAAGTCCCCGCTCCAAGGCCGACAACGCCATCTCCGCGGTCTTCTCCCGATCGTCGGTGATCACGACGGCGGTGATGGCCCAGTTCAGCTCGATGTCGGCGAACCGGTCACCGGCGGCCTCCTTGATCAGGTTCACCTTTTCGATGGCCTTCTCGATGGTGATGCCGGAGAGCAGGCCCTTGCCGTTCTTGGTGGTGACCGGAACGACGGAGACGATGTCGGCGTGCTTGGCGGCCAACCGCAGCATCTTCGGGCCGCCACCGCCGGTACAGATCGGCGGGCGCGGACCTTGCCGCGGCCGCGGCGTGCCCTTGACGCCGCGCACCTGGTAGTGCTTGCCGTCGAAGGTGCACTCTTGGCCGCGCAGCAGCACGTCCAGGATGGTCAGCGCCTCGTCCAGTTTCTCGAGCCGAACGCCGGGTGACTCATACGGAATGCCCGCGTTGTCGAACTCTTCCTTGATCCACCCCGCACCGAGGCCGACCTCGAGTCGGCCCTTGGACAGCACGTCGATCGTGGCCAGGTCCTTGGCCAGCACTACCGGGTGGCGGAAACCATTCGCCAGCACCGACGTTCCCAGCCGAATCCGATCGGTGGCCTGGGTCAGTGCGCCGAGCGCGGCGATCGGTCCGATCTGCTCACCGAGGTGATCGGGCACGACGAAGGTGTCGAAGCCGTACTCCTCGGCCTGCTGCGCCGTCTGGACGAACTTGCGGGCGCCGCCCTCCTGCTTGTTTCCCTCGCCCGCGGCCGCGAAGCGGAATGGACGCAGCGGAGTGCCCAACGCGGTCGACGCCGCATCCGCGGTCAACGCAGCATCCGCTTCACGGCTCGCCGTGGTGGCCGGTGCGGCGGCTTCTGTCATGAACTCATGCTCCTGGCTGTGAGGAAATTCGGGCGCGACGCCAACCAGAGGGGTGCCTGCGGCGTTGCCCGGCGTCGCGATCACCAGCGCACTTTACAGCGTGCCGACCCACTCGAGTTGCGCTTGTCACGCCATCGGTCTGCGGGGCATGTCACGTGCCGTGAATTCTCACGAGTGCGGCGGACGCGGTGCCGCGTCGATGAGACCGTCAGCCCAGGTGACCGTCCACTGTGTCGCGGTGGTGCCGTCAGCGTCGACCACGAAGTTCTTATAGAGACTGTGCACCGGATTGCCCACGGCACTGGCCAAGGTGGTCAGACTGCCGACGATGTTCCATGGGTTCAATGCCTCCCGCGGTGCGTCGCAGATCAGGTCGCCGGGCGCGCAGATCGTATAGGTGCGGCCGGCCAGCGAGCCGAAGCCCCCTTGACGCGGACCGGTCATCACGATGCCGGGCACGTTCAATCCCCGCAGCGCGACTTCGGCGCCCACCCCCGGCGGAGGCGTACCGATCTGAATCGCCTGTCCGGGCCCGACATCGCCGGTGCGCCGCCCGTCCGCGATCAGCGTCACCCCTAGGACGAGGTCGGCGGGTACCGGCCCGTTGTTCGCGCCGATCTGCGCGGCGACGTCGCCCGCGATCACCGCGCCCTGGGAGAACCCGGCGATCACATAGGTGGTCAGCGGACACTCCTTATTGCGGTCGGCCATCGCGTCGACCATCCGCTTGGTGCCCTCGGACCGACTGTTGTTATAGGACTGCTGACCGTCCGGCGGGATCGCGATCGGATTGGAGAACTGCGCGACATACGGGACGGTGTACACATCCAGCCGTTCCGGCGAATACTGGTCCCCGACCGGGCCGGACACGTTGAGCATCAGCGAGATGGGGTTCGCGGTCGGGTTGTGCGGATCGTCGTTGCTGTTCGACTCCCAGGTGCCCGGCACCGAAATCATCTGCACATCGGGACAACTCGCGGGCTGCGAGGTCGGCCGCTCCGGCGGCTTCGGTCCAGGCACCGGCGGCCGCAACCGTCCCGCGAGGAGATACCACAGCAGCAGAACGACGACGATGATCAGCACGACGACGCCGATCAAGATCAAACATCCCGCCGGCTTCGGCCGGCGGGACATCGAACGGCGGCGCGCATTCACTGGCAGTACGTCGCCTTGGCGGCGGAGATGTAGATCTGCCCGGCCCGCTCGACCGGCATCTTCGCCGGATCGAAGGATGGGTCGGAACCGGCCATGGCATTGACGAAGGTCATCAGATCCTGATCGGACGCGCCGGAGGCGGTGCCCTGGCAGACGTACGCGCCGATGCTCAGTGCGATGTCAGGGGTAGACGGGGTGATGCCCTGTTTCTGCAGTTCGTCGAGGAACCGCTTGTCTTTGTCGGTGAACTTCGACGTGTCCACCGGCGGTGCGGCCTCGGTCGGCACCGGCAAAGGCCGCTCGGGAGCGACCGTTTCCGTGGGCGGCTGCTGCTCCGGCGCGGGCTGTCCCGGCGCAGGCTGTCCCGGCGCGGCAGCACTGGTCGACGAGGCGGCCGGCTGCGTCGCCGTCGTGGTGGTGGTGCGGCTAAGCGTTGGCGTACTCGAAACAGTCGAATCATTGTCGCCGCACGCGGCGAGCAGGCCGGTCGCGGCAATCGCCGCAGCCACGGCAAGTACCTTTCCACGGGTCCGATGCATGAATTCTTGTCCTCGATCTGTTCGCGAAGCGGGTCGGGTCGCCCACCAGGCTAGCTGTGTCTAATTGGCAGCGCCTACAGCGCTGCGTGTTCACGGCCCCTGGGGGGCTCGCGGGCCGCGAACGGGGAATGCTCGGTCTCGCTGACACGAGAACAGTGGTGACCAGGGGTTGGTGACGATATGCGGGGTCGATCCGTCGTTGTTGTAGTGATCACAACCCGCAACCACGCACCAACCGCTACACAGCACATTCCCCCACCCACGGCGGAGCGCGCAGCGCCCCTGAACAGCTTCGCTCGGAAACGGGGGTGAGGTTTTTCGGTTCGGTGAGTGACGGTGTCTGCTCGGGCTGGGCGCAGCGGCTGCCACACATCTGGCCCAGGCCCGGGTCCGGAAGGGGTGGTCGCCGCTGTTGTGCGCTGAACGGTCGGCTGTGCGCCTGCTGCTGCGCCTCGGCCAGTGCCTTCGGCAGCAGAGTGTCGATGCCACCGAGCGGCACACCGAGAACCGACTGCAACACGTGGAGCGGGTCATCGCGCCCAGGCCGGCGCGCAGGACTTGCGCCGCCGCCGACGAATCGTCGGTGACCGACCGAGCGCGACCACACCGAGCGGGAGCGGCTATAGGTTGTACCGGTGCGCCACCCGTCCCGCGAGGTCCAGGGCGATGGCACAACAGTCGGTGACCTGGATGTTCTCCCAGTTCACCGAGCTGCCCATGCTGGAGCCCAAGGCGGGGTTCGCGGCGATCGCCTCGACATTGCCGACGTCGAGCCAGACTCGGACCCAACTGCCCGACGAATCGGCCCGCATCAGCTCGACCAGCGACTGCTGCGTGTTCACCGGGTCCGACATCAGCCGCACGCCGGCCGTGCGCGGGTCGCCACCATCGAATGCAGTGCCGCTCCGTCGGGCAGGCCGGTCATCGCTCGGCCTCCCGACCAAATCGGCCCCATCCCATGCCGGGTTCCCTCTTCGGTCATCGTGCGGCCGGAAAGGACCGAAGCACCGTAGTGATCCCTGAACTCCAAACGCCTTATGGAGAGTCGGGATTCGGGATCGGTCATTCCAGAGCCGCCTTCTGTGGCGATATCGGCGGATCTCGGTTCGTCGAGCACCCCGGGCTATTCGACAGTGGGTAAGTGGGTTGGTTGCTGGTCGACCGACCGCGAGCGAAAGGCCAGCGATCGACCGGCAAACTGGATCGATAGGTTATCTGCGCCGAATGCGCCCCGACGGAAAGGCTTTTCCACCGGATCCAGATAGGACCAGGGGTAGCGGGCGAGTCGGTGAAACGTCCACGGCCGCTCGTCGTCCACCGATGTGATCGATGCGTTGCGCGCGGCAACGCGACCGTCCCGATGGGAGTGCTGTGCGGGCATCCCCACGATCGCGACAGCGCCCACTACCGCCGTGACCTATCCCCGCACCTGTAGGCCGCTCTGAACCCCGAGCGGTAAACGCCGCCGGCCGTGCTCGACGCACCGTGCCCGGATCACACCTGATCCTGGTTCACATGCTGTGCACTTCCGGTTTGCCGTCGCGCACGGTGATGAATCCGGCTTGGAAGTTCTGCTGGACGCCATCGGGGATGGGGAACTGGTCGCTGATCGGGTAACCGAGTTTGCCGTTCTCGTAACCGGCTTCGCGCCAAGCATCCATGACCGGGCCGTTCTGCACCGCCCAGACTCCCGACACCGGACTCCAGTAGAGGTTGCCACCCTCGAATCCGATGAACCGGCCGAGATCCTTCAGCGGCTGCTCCTCGACGAGTGGGAACCCTAGCCAGCTGTTCTCGTAGCCCATCTGGGCATACTTGCCAAGGATCAGACCGTGGACATGATGCACGCCGGTTTTCTCGCTGTAATAGAACGGCCCGTTCTCGAACGCTTGCACCGCGCCGTCCCTGTTCGGCGTCTTGACCTCCGGTGCGATCGGGTAGCCCGCCGGGCAACGCTCATAGCCTTGCCTGCCCCACTCCTGCAGAATCGCGCCGCGCACCACCTGCGCGCCGGTCTGCGGGGTCCAGTACAGCGAACCGTTCTGGAAATCCTGCAGCGTGCCGCGACCGTCCGGCAGCGGACGCTCGCCGCCTGCGGGCAGGCCGAGCGGTCCGACCGACCCCATCGCGGCCTGATAGCCGGCGCCGATCGCGCCGCCCACCGCGTGCGCACCGCTGCTCGGCGAGAAGAACACCCGGCCCCCCTTGAAGTCTTGGGCCACTCCGCCGGACACCTGATACTCGCCAGTGACACACTCGCCGAGCCAACCGTTCGCGGCGAGCACAGCGCCGATCGCGCCGCCCGCCTCGCAGGCGAGCTTGCCTGAGTCGACTCCGAGCGCGCCCGCGGCCTGCGGCCAGGATTGGCGCATCTCGAAGTCCCAGTACGGCCAGGAATGCGTGCCGGACGCGCGGTAGTTCACCTGAGCTGGAACAGCCAGATCACGCAGTTTGGTCACAAAGTTCTGCGAGGTGAGCCGGGACAGGATTTCCAGGCCCATGCCCGCGTAGTTCGTGCTCACACCCGGGATGCCGGAAGCCTGGTCGTAGAGACCGGGCGCGCCGCTGCCGCTGGACAGGTAGAGGCTGATCCCGTTCAGTTTGTCGGCCAGTTCGTACGGGTCATGCTCCGCCCACTCGCGACTGGTCGGCGGCCCCCACATGGCGGCCGAGTCGAATCCGCCCGCATCGCGCATCGCGAACTGGATGGCCTGCGGCATACCCAGTGTCAAAGTAGTCAGGAAACCGGAGTAGGACGCGGCGTACTTCACGAAACCGGGATTGCGGGCGGCTAAGAACATGGCGGCCGTGCCGCCCATCGACAAGCCCTCCATGCCGCGTACGTCTGTTGCTCGCCACTGGCTCTCCAACAGCGGCGGAAGCTCCTTGGTCAGGAAGGTTTCCCACTTGTAGTTATGGCCGTTGTTCGGTTCCAACCAGTCGGAGTAGAAACTGGACTGGCCGCCGACCGGGAGTACGACGGTGACGTTCTTGTCAGCGAAGAAATCGACCGCGCCCGCGTCCTTGGTCCACCCGCTCTCGTCATTGGCGGCGCGCAAGCCGTCGAGCATGTACAGCACCGGAAACCTGGCGTCCGGGCGGGTGTTCCAATCCCTGGGCAGCAGCAACTGCACCTGGATGGGCACGCCCATCGACGGCGAGGCAACCCACAGCGCGACCCGGCGGGCGGTGAGCCACACGACGTTCTGCACGATCGGCGGAGCAAGGGCTGTGGCGGCGGGCTGAGCGGCGGACGGAGATTCCGCGGGCAAACCAGCAGCGAGCGGCAGCGCCATTGCGATCGACAGCAGCATGAGCCGTCCGCGGGCCGGACGAGCGCCGCGACGTTGGCGTCTCCCCCAGGTACCACACGCAATCCCTGCCACAAGAGCTTTGTACTCCGGCGGTGGCGATGTTTCGGGAAGACACGCGCTGGGCTGTCTTGAATGCAAGATACGGAGACCGCGCATATCTGGCAAACACTCACGGGCAGGGAATCGACCGACCCCTGGACACGACTCAGGCCGCACCGGAATCGGTGCGGCCTGAGTGCGAGACGCTAACTAGATCACCAGGCGCCGGTGGCGTCCAGGATCATGTTGCGCGAGGCGAACAGTTCGCCTTCCCAGTACTTCCAGGAGTGGGTGCCCGCGGCCGGGAAGTCGAACCGCGCCGGGATACCCAGCGAGTTCAGGCGGACCTGGAACGCGCGAGTGTTGACCAGCGAGAGGGCTTCCAGCGCCATCGCGTTGCCGGTGTTGAACAGGCCGACCGCCGAGTTCGGCTGGTCGAACTGACCCGGCAGGCCGCTGGCCGCCGAGATGTACATCGGCAGGCCGCGCAGCTGCGGCGCGAACACGAACGGGTCCATCCGCAGCCACGCCGGGCTCCACGGTGCGGCCATCGAATCGACATTGAACCGACCGGCGTCCAGCATCGCGATACGGATCGCCTCGCGCATACCCGGCGCGGAGATGTTCAGGTATCCCGAGTAGGAGCCGGCGAACTTGAACTGGTCGCGGTGGTAGGCCGCGAGGGCCAGCGCCGCACTACCGCCCATGGACAGGCCGATGACCGCGTTGTTGTTGCGCGAGACACCGTAGCCCTCCAGGAAGGCCGGGAGTTCCTTGGACAGGAACGTCTCCCACTTGTAGGTGGTCTTCTGGCCGTTCAGGTTCGACGGCGCGTACCAGTCGGTGTAGAAGCTGGCCTGGCCGCCGACCGGCATCACCAGGGTGATGTTGTCATTGGCGAACTGCTGCATCGCGTTGGTTTCGAACGACCACGCATTGCGGTCGTCGCGCGCGCGCAGACCATCGAGCAGGTACAGCGCGGCGTTGCCGCCACGCGATGCCCACTGCACCTGGACCTTGATCGGGCCCATGCTCGAGGGGACCATCAGGTCCTCGTAGCCGCCCGCGGGCGACCGAAGCACCGGCGTGTGTACCGACGGCGCCGCGGTGGCAACAGTCGGGGTCGCCAGCCCGGCGGCGATCGGTAGCGCCAATACTGCGGCACCGACAGCCAGAATTCGATTACGCCAACCACGAGGTGCGCCTCGCCGTACCGACTTGATCCTCGTCGGCGCGGCCGCCCTGCCGAAACGCATGAATCCTGCTCTCTTTCTGCTGTTGTGGTGCCGCTCGCAACCCCGTCGGGGTGGAACAGCACCCGTGCTGCCAACGAGACACACGTCACAGGAAACCGGATCCCGACATTCCGGTACCAGCGCCGCCGCTACAACGATCTGGTCACACTTACGCTCGCTGGACGATATTCGACACCTCTCGCCTAAGCAAGCGCCTAAGCAAGGTCGGGGCTTCCGAGTGGCCGAAATCCGCCCGTCGCAATATGTGATGCTGCGGTGACCCTATCGCGTTCTCGCGATGATGTCGTGTTGGAACACAAGATATTCCATTCCTGGCGGGAACTGTCCTGCGCCCCTCGATTCGCCGACCGCACATCCCGCGGCCCGGCGCCTGTACCAACCCACCAAAGGTGGCCGAAGACCGGTTTGCTCGGTCCGCGACTATCCGGCCGGACCGGAAATGCCCGGATGCTCATGGATACGGGTACCGCCGACGCGATCTGACGCTATCCCGCCGGTCTGGTTGCCGATCAGCGAACACGGTCCGTCGAGCACACCACCAACGGAATTCAGCAGCCAGATCCTGGTTCGCCACCGGGACCGAACGAAGGAGAATGGGTCGTCGCCCAGCTGGCACAAGTCTGCGCGCCGCCCACCTGACGGTGATGCCGAATCCGAGGGTATCGAGCAAGGGCAGGCGCGTATTGCCTCGCTCATACCGGCCGCCGAAATGCGCGCAGAGCCGGAATACGGACCCACATAGCGGAATCGGGCAGGGTTGACCGTCGGAATGAGCGCGGCGCCGACCGGCCCCTCCGTCGCCATTCGGATTTGCGCTCCCGCCGAGCGTGTGGTCCTCAGTTCGGACGGTGGGTCGGAAAAGTCTCCGGACCCGCGGTTCTGCTTTGTCACTGACGTAACCTGCCAGGATTCGGTCCGAATTGCAGTCGGATCGACCACCTTCCGGAGCAACACATCGGCATTCCACTGCTGCCGCCCGAGGGGATCATGGCGGTGCTGGTCCAGCCGCTCGAGTTGTCGCGCTCGGCAGGAGCCCATCTCTACGACAGGTGTTGCCGTCAGCACCGCGGCGCACGGTTCCAATCCGCTCTGGCAACAGTTCCGCACACCCCGCCTGCTCGCATCCCCTCGACCCTTCGACCGCGTGATCGTGACTGTCACGCATAAGGATCGATATCCGGCGCCGATGGCTTCATTCGAACCGAAGTTCCTACCGCTATCGAGCGAACAACCATCTCCGGCACCAGCACCGACGAGGACAAGAGAGCACGACGCCGACCGCGCCGCGTACGGCACCGCGTGGTTGCTCGCGGACGCCGGCGCACCCCACAAGGGCAGCACAGATGACTCCATCGCCCCGACCTCGGCCACCAGCGTGGGGTCGACCCGGCGATTACCACCGGAACCCCGATCGACAACTGGACCATCCCGGGACCTGTGTGCGTCGACAAGCCGCCCGGCGCGATGTAGTACCGGGCATGCTTGTCGGCGCGAAATTCGTCAGCCGATATTCACCGACAGATCCGGAATCATGTGGAGGGCCTCTTCGGACCAGTTGTTCCAAGCATGGACACCGGTGGACGGGAAGGAGTAGACGGCGTTGTTGCCACCCAGCGCCGACATGCGGGCCTGGAACGCCCGGGTGTTCGCCAGCGCCAGCGACTCCAACTCCATTCCGTTGAGGGTGTTGAACCCCGGCGGGTCGTTGGCCGTGGGCAGACCGCTCGCCGCGGCGATCCACAGACGGGTGCCGTTGCGGACCAGGTTGGGCGCGAAGACGAACGGGTCCATCCGCAGCCATTGTGGGCTCCACGGTGGCGCCATCGAGTCGACGTTGTAGCCGCCCGCGTCCAGCATGGCCACACGGATGGCCTCACGCATTCCCGGCGCGGAATTATTGAGATACCCGGAGAACGAACCGGCGAAGCTGAACTGATCCGGGTGATAGGCGGCCATCATCAGCGCGGCGCTGCCGCCCATGGACAAGCCGAACACGCCATTACGGTTCGGGTTGAACCCGAGTCGGTCGCGTAGGGCCCACCTCAGGTTCTCGGTCAGGAACGTTTCCCATTGGTATCGATAGCTCTTGCCCGGCCCGCCGGCGAAACCGTTCAGTCCACCGGAGCCGGTGCTCGAGCCATTACCTGCCGGGACGCCGAAGAATTCACTCGGCGCGTTCCAGTCGGCGTAGAAACTGGACATGCCGCCGACCGGCATGACCACATTGATGTTCTGGCTGGCCAGCGCCTCGGGGATGCTGGTCTCGATTTCCCAGCCGTTCAAGTTCTCGGGGGCCCGCAGCCCATCCAACGCATAGACGACACGGTTGGTATTACCGTCCGCGGCGCGCAATATCCGCGACTTGATCGGCCCCATTCCGGAATCGACCCAGAAGTCGAAGGCCGCCGGATTGAACGCCGCCGTTGCGGTGGCGCCGATACCGAGGACCGTGCTGCCCAGCGGCAGCAACATCGCTACTGCGATACCGAGAACCGATTGCCGCAGCCACGAACCTGGTGTTCCTGACCTACCTGGCCTGCGTTTCCAGCGTGCATTTCGCATCACACTCGACCTTTCGCTCGGGCGGCCGGGTCGGCAAACATCTAGCGATCTTTACCGAGGCCCTCATCGGGCACGGAGGTGCGCTACCCGCCAAGAAATAGGCGTATTGACCTCTGTGCATGTTCTCCGTGCATCAATCGGGAGCAAATGCCTCCATGTTGCTGGAAAGTGATCCCTGCCACAACTACCGAAGCAGGTTTTCGCTTGAGATTCGTTGTCGACGAAGCCGTGGACGACTGCGGAAACGCAAAGACCGCCCGGCGCATCCGCGGCGGGCGGTCTTTGCGGAGCTCGGGACGGCTATCCGATGTTGGCCGAGAGGTCCGGAATCATCCGATAAACCTCATCAGCCCAGTAGTTCCAGTTGTGGACACCGACAGCCGGGAAGTCATAGGTCACGTTGCCCGCACCCAGCGACAGCATGCGGACTTGGAACGCCCGCGTATTCGCCAGCGCCAGCGCCTCCAGGCCCATCGCGCTGAGTGTATTGAAACTCACACCGTCCGTCGCGCGCGGCAGACCGCTACCGGCGGAGACCCACAGTCGGGTGTTGTTGGCCTTCAGCCGCGGCGCGAAGACGAATGGGTCCATTCGCAGCCACTGCGGGCCCCACGGCGGCGCCATGGCGTCGATGTTGTAGCCACCGGCGTCCAACATGGCCACGCGCAGCGCCTCGCGCATGCCCGGCGCCGAGATGTTCAGGTAACCGGAGTACGAACCGGCGTATCGGAACTGGTCGGGATGGTAGGCAGCCAACGTCAGCGCGGCGCTGCCACCCATGGACAGACCGAACACGCCGTTTCCGTTCGGATTGAACCCGAGCCGGTCGCGCAGAGCCTTACGCAGGTTGTCGGTGAGGAAGGTTTCCCACTTGTAGGTGCTGCTCTTGCCCGGCCCGCCGGCCGAACCGGTCAGCAGGCCGGAGCCGGAGTTCGCCGACCCGGTCGACGAGGAGCCCGCACTGCCCAGACCGAAGAAGTCGCTTGGACCGTTCCAGTCGGCGTAGAAGCTGGACGGGCCGCCGACCGGCATCACGACGTTGATGTTCCACTTGGTCAGCTCACGCACGACCTCGGTGTCGATCTCCCACCCGCTCAGGTCGGTGCGGGCGCGCATACCGTCCAGCGCGTACACGACGCGTCCGGTGTTGCCGTCGGCCGCGCGGAAGACGCGGGACTTGATCGGTCCCATCGAGGAATCGACCCAGAAGTCGAAACCATCCGGATTGAACGCGGCGGAGGCGGTAGCGGCAGGGCCTGCCACCGACACCCCGAGCGGTAGCAGAACAGCCAGCGACACCAGCATCGAACGCTTGAACCAGGATCCTGCTCTTCGAGTATTCAGACGCCCGATAACGCCTCGCATCAGATTCGACCTTTCGTTCACGGCGACAGCGGAAGCCGTCCACACGATATCCCGCCGATCCCCACAATCCGTGGACGCCCGGCCGGGCGTACGGACGCAGCCTAGCGCGACATCGATACAAGGACGTTATCAAAACGAGACAAAGCGGCGCACGCCACTTTATCCAATCTCACCAAGTGGGACAACTGGGCCCACCGTGCACGGTGGGCCCAGTGTGGCTGATGGGAACAGAATACTCAGCGCGGTGCGACCGGCTGCGGGAACGGATCGGTCAACCCGCAACGCTGGAGCTCGTATTTCGGCACCCGATCCATCCGGTACTCAGCGAACCGCAGCGCGTTGCGCAGGTTGTGCCGGAAGCGATTGAAGGTGAGCGGATCACGGTAGGAAATCATCAGTGCTTGGGTGTCCGGGCACGACATCGCGACGCGTGCCTGCGCGACCCACTTCTCGTCCAGATACCACGGCATCCACGGTTTCTTGTCCACCATGCCGGTGTCCACGATGACCCAGTCCGGGTACAGACTCTTGTCGTGCCCGATCCGGCCGTCGACGAGCCGGTCGGTGTGTGCGGCCAGTGGATAGGCCAATCCCATCTGGTCGATCACGTGGACGTTCAGCGGAACGTTCATGCTGGTCATCCCGAGGTTCAGGAAGTAGACCGTGTGGCCTGCGCCGCCCGCGGGGATGGGCTGCGGTGGTGGAGCGATATACCAGAACATGAACGACGGAGAATTGAGCAACAGCCCCCCGTTGGGGGTGGCCGCGATGTCGTCGACCATCGGGCGGATACGCGGGTAGTCCAGATAGTCCTCGGCCAGGATCGGGTGATTATGGCCGGTGTTGAGCACGTAATAGACGCGCTCGTCGACGATGCCGGTCGAAGTGATCTTGGTGCCGGTCTTGATCGCCGTGGTATTGGCCGCGAACAGCGCCCAGCCCGCGGTGCCGACGAGCGCGAACAGCAACACGGCGAACGACCAGTCGCCGGCTGGCACCGCACGCAGGCCACCTTCGGGCAGCCGGATCGGGATCACCGCGACCGGAAGCAGCAACAGGAACAGCTGCGGCAGGAGCATGCGGCCGTGCATGAAATCGCCGCCGACCCGCAGCGCGTACACGGTCAACAGGAAGCCGCTGACAAGCATGAGGGTGACCACCGCGCCCGGTGAGCGCAGCCATACCCGTATCCGGTACACCGACCTGGCGGGCATCTCGTCCCGCGGGGCGCGGTGGCCCGCTCCCGCCGGCCTCCGATCGGCGCGAGCACGTGCGGCGACCACACCGGCGATGAGCAGTACCAGCAGCGGCACCCACAGGAAGTACGGCCCGACCAGATTCCACAGGTAAGTGAAGCCCTGGCCCCATTTCGCGCCACCCGCGTCCTTGGCGACGGCGGTGTTCGGGTATGGCAGGCCGTAGTAGCCCATCCGCCAGATCTGGTACCCCAGCGGAACCAGACCGGCCACCGCGACGATTACCGCGCGCAACACGATCGGGCGCAGCCTGTTCTCCGGCATGGGCGCCAGGAAGATCATCAGCAGTGCGAGCGCGCCGACCAGCGTCATCTCCGGACGGATCAGTGGTGCGAGCCCGGCGAGGAAGACCAGGCCGAGCAGACCGGGCAGCCGAACCGACTTGGCCTGACTCCACCGCATCAGCTGCCACCAAAGCAAGCCGATCCAGCAGATCACCAGACCGCTCTCCAGACCAGAGGTGACATAGTCCCTGGCCGGGGGCAGCGCGATGTAGACGAGCACCCCCGCGGGCAGCAGCACGCCGGACCAGGTCCCGCCCCACAGGCGGGACGAGCCGAGCATGGCGAACACCACCGCGGCCAGCGACACCGTCAGCGCGACGCCGAGCACAACGTACTCGAGTCGGGCCTGGGTCAGCCAACTGAAGAACCAGACGAGGTAGGTCCATGCGGTACTGGTGTTGGTTTCGACACGCTCGCCCTCGTTGAAGACCGGACCGTTGCCCGCGAGCAGATTGCGCACGGTGCGCAACACGATCAGGCCGTCGTCGGCGATCCAGCGGCGCTGCCAGCCGCCCACCGCGAAGAGGGCAACGGTGAGCGCGATCCCACCGACGAACGTGGCCTTGGATAGGCGCGCGACGCGCGACGCGGAGCGTGCGGGCTGATCGGACCGCTGCTCCCCCGCATATTCCATTCGCTCCGCTACCAGTGTGTCGTCAGGTGAGGTAGACAGCGACACCTACCGCTCCGATCCAGGCGATTGCGAGGAACTGGAGGATACGGTCCCCCAGGGCGATCTCTTCGGGTTCGCCGGCTCCGCCGCCGTCGACGTCGACCGCGTAACGCAGGATCGCGATGGTGAACGGGACCATGGAGATCGCGAACCAGTTGGTGTCTTTGATGCTGTCCTGTTGGAACGCCCACAGCCCGTAGAACACTACGACCGCCGTCGCGGCCAGGGTCCAGATGAAGCGCAGGTAGGTGGGCGTGTAGTACTCCAGCGACTTGCGAATCTTGGCGCCGGTACCCAGTGCGATCTGTAGTTCCGCATAGCGTTTACCCGCCGCCATGAACAGCGAGCCGAAGGCCATGATCAGCAGGAACCACTGCGAGAGTTCGATATTCGCGGCGGCGCCACCGGCCACAGCGCGCAAGAGGAATCCGGACGACACGATGCAGATGTCCAGCACGGCCTGGTGCTTGAGACCGAAGCAGTAGGCCAGCTGGATGCCGATGTAGACGGCCATCACGACCGACAGATGCCACGACGCGAGCAACGACCCTGCGATCGACCCGGCCAGCAGCACCGCGGCGAGCAAGTAGGCCAGATTCACCGGGACGATGCCCGCGGCGATCGGCCGGAACCGCTTGGTCGGATGCGCCCGGTCGGCCTCCACGTCGAGCGCGTCGTTGACCAGATATATCCCCGAAGCCGCCATACAGAACACCACGAAGGCGATGCCGACCGGCGCGAGTACGTCCACGTTCGTGGCCGTGCCCGCGGCCAGCGGCGCGGCCAGCACCAGGACGTTCTTCACCCACTGCCGCGGCCGGACAGCCTTGAACAAACCGCCTGCCAGCGTCTTGGGCGGCCCCTTGACGACGGCCTCGGCCAGGTCGGCGCCGGTCGGCTCTTCACTCATGTCAACCAAGGCTCTTTCTTGTGCGGTCACTACCAAGTCTCTTTTCGGCGGCGAGCAGGGCGGCGGCGGACGCGGCGCCGAGCGCGGAACCGGCGAGCACGTCAGAGGGATAGTGCACCCCGAGAACCACCCGGGAAAGCAGCATCGGGGGAACGAGCACCGCAGGCAAGGGTAGCCCGGTCAATCTGCCGAGCAACACGGCCGCCGCCGTGGTCGAGGTCGCGTGCGAGGACGGGAAGCTCAATTTGCTCGGCGTACTGACGTTGACCTGCACCGACGGGTCGTTCGGGCGAGGCCGCCGGACGATGCGCTTGATGACGATCGAGGCCGCGTGCGCCCCGACCGCGCCGACCGCGACCCCGGCCCACTGCCTGCGCCGCGGCTTGTCCACCAACCAACCCGCGGCGGCGATTGCGACCCACCCGAGCGCGTGCTCGCCGAAGTGCGACATCCCGCGCGCCGCGGAGACCACGGCGGGCTTGTTGCCGAGTGTGGCCTGCACCGCGTTGATGACGGCGACCTCGGCCGGCGCCGGTCTGTCCGCCGCCGGTTCCGCGGACACCGGTCCGCCGTGGCCGTTCGCGCTCTGCGGCGGCCGGGCCACCGTCGCGTCGTCGGCCGCGCTCGCTCCGAGGCTCACTGCTGCCCGCCCTTCGTGTCGTCGCCGATACCGAATACTTTCTCCCATGCCTGCGTGCTGGTCAGCCGCGGGTGGGCGGCGCGGTAGCGCTGCTGCATCTCCGGGAAGCGGGCGGCCAACTCCTTGCGCAAACGCATGGCCTCCTTGAACAGTCCGAGCGCTTGGCGCGGATCCCGCTTGCGATAGACCACGCCGCGGCCGTCGGCGGTGGTCACGGTGACGCCGTCGACCTGCGAGAGCAGGAACCAGCGCGCATCCAGCGTGGGCACGTTCAGCTGCGGGGTCTGGTGGTGTTCGGTGTCCGCGGGACGGACATTGTGCACCAAGCCCTTGACCAGCCGAACCACCTTGGCCAGCGGGTTGGCCGGCTCACCGACCGCGCCGAGGCCGATGTGACTGGCCAGCGGCAGTTCGGTGGACGAGGGCAGGATCACCGCGTCCGGGTACTGCTTGCGTAGTTCGTGCACCGCGCCCAGCGCACTCGGCAACAGCTGGAACAGTCGCTCGGGGCCCGCCAGGAAGTCGCGGATCGCCAAGTTCTGAATCGCGACCGTCGAATACTCCAAACAGAGCAGGTGCTTCAAGGTCGCCTTGATCGTGTTGACGACCATGGCGCGCCCGTTACCCGGCAAGTGCAGCGAGGCGACCACCAGGCGGTTGCGCAGGTGGAAGTACGCCTGCCAGTCGATGGCGTCGTCTTTGTCGCTCCAGGCCATGTGCCATACGGCGGCACCGGGCAAAGTGACGGTCGGGTACCCGGCGGCACGGGCGCGCAAGCCGTACTCGGCGTCGTCCCATTTCAGAAACAGGGGAAGCGGCTGGCCGAGTTCCTCGGCGACCCGGCGCGGGATGACGCAGGTCCACCAGCCGTTGAAATCGACGTCGATCCGCCGGTGCAACAGCTTCGAGTTGTCCCGGTCCTTGAGCGGGTATTTCGAGAAATCGTGGTCGTACTCGACATTCGGCGCCGCGGTCCACATGAAGATGCCGCGGTCCACCACCTCGCCCATGACATGCAGGTGGGAACGCTCCTGCAGATTGAGCATCTGGCCGCCGACCAGCACCGGCGACTTCGCGAACCGGGCGAAGGCCAGCGAGCGCAGAATCGAATCGGGCTCGATCTCGATGTCGTCGTCCATGTAGACGATGTATTCGGCGTCGGTGGTCTTCAGCGCCTCGTACATCACCCGGCTGTAGCCACCGGAACCACCCAGGTTGGGCTGGTTGTAGATGGCCAGCCGATCCCCGAGCGCCGCGGACGACTCCGCGAAGCCCGGCTCGTCGACCACCTTCCTGGTGCCCTGATCCGGAATGATGACGGCTTTGATCTTCGCCAGCACCAGCGGATCCGAGCCGAGCGCGGCGAGGGTTTTCACCGCGTCGGTGGGCCGGTTGAAGGTGGGCATGCCGACCGCGATGCTTCCCTCGCCCGGTGCCTCGACCGGCGCGTACCAGCCGCCGGATAGCAGCGTGACCGCGGTGTCGGTGGTGATGTCGAACCAGATCCAGCCGCCGTCCTCGAACGGGCCGAGATCGGTTTCGAACTCCACAGCCACCGAGTCGGTGCCCGCCGCGACCGCGAACTCCTTGCCCTGCACATGGATGCGCGAACCGTCGGCCTTGGACCGATAGACATCCACCCGGCCGTGACCGGCCAGCTCCAGCCGCAGCACCACCGACTGCAGGATGCTCCAGCGCCGCCAGTAGCTCGCGGGCAGCGCGTTGAAGTAGGTGCAGAACGAGACCTCGGACTCCGCACCGATCGACAGCGATGTGCGGGTGGCGGCGTGCGCCCGACGAGCGTTGGTCGCCGACTCCTCGACGTAGAGCGTGCGCACGTCCAGCGGTTCACCCGGCCGAGGCAGGATGATGCGCTGCAGCAGAGATTTCGCGCGGGTTTCGATGGTCATGTTTTCCAAGATGGATTGGGAGGTCATTCTGCTCCTGCGTTGTTGCGCGACATGCGGCCCCGGATGGCGACAGTGGATGTGCGGCGCTCGCCGGCCCGCACGTGACTACGCTCCGCTGGCGCTTTCGAGCCCGCCGCGGGCGCCGGGTCGATGAGCAAGGCTCGGCGGGGACAACTCACCTACGCCTCCTGGTCGTCGACGAGCGGCGCTCCGTCTTCCAGATACGGCCGCAGCACATTGTCGAAGGTGCTCAGCGCGCTGCCGATCGCCATGTGCATATCCAGGTACTTGTATGTGCCGAGGCGTCCGCCGAAAACGACCTTCGCCGTCGTGGTCTCCCGCTTGGCAAGTTCCCGGTAGGCCAACAACTTGGCCCGGTCCTCCGGGGTGTTGATCGGATAGTACGGTTCGTCGCCGGTCTTCGCGAAGCGGGAATACTCGCGCATGATCACGGTCTTCTCGGTGGGGTAGTCGCGCTCGGGATGGAAATGGCGCGGCTCGATGATGCGGGTGTAGGGCACGTCCGCGTCGTTGTAGTTCACCACCGAAGTGCCCTGGAAGTCTCCGGTCGACAGCACCTCGGTCTCGAAATCGATGGTCCGCCAGCCCAACTCGCCCTCGCGGTAGTCGAAGTACCGGTCCAGCGGGCCGGTGTAGACGACCGGCGCATCCGGGTTCTCGGCGCGCAACTGGTCGCGCACCTCGAACCAGTCGGTGTTCAACCGCACCTCGATCAGGTCGGAAGCGGCCATGTTCTCCAGCCACTTCGTGTAGCCCTCGCGAGGCAGGCCCTCGTAGGTGTCGTTGAAGTAGCGGTTGTCGAAGGTGTAGCGAACCGGAAGACGGGCGATGTTGCCCGCAGGCAGTTCCTTCGGGTCGGTCTGCCACTGCTTGGCGGTGTAGTCGCGCACGAAGGCCTCGTACAGCGGGCGGCCGATCAGCGAGATGGCCTTCTCCTCGAGGTTCTGCGCGTCCTTGGTCTCGATCTCCGATGCCTGCTCGGCGATCAGCTCGCGCGCCTCCGCCGGACTGAAGTAGCGGCCGAAGAACTGGGAGACCAAACCGAGCCCCATCGGGAACTGGTAAGCCTGCCCCTTGTGCATCGCGAAGACGCGATGTTGGTATCCGGTGAACTCGGTGAACTGGGTGACGTAATCCCACACCCGCTTGTTCGAGGTGTGGAACAGATGTGCGCCGTACTTGTGGATCTCGATCCCGGTTTCCGGATCCGGCTCCGAATAGGCGTTACCGCCGATGTGATGGCGGCGGTCGATCACTAGAACACGTCTGCCCAGCACAGTGGCGGTGCGTTCGGCAACAGTCAGCCCGAAGAATCCGGAGCCGACGACGATCAGATCGAACTGTGAGGCGGAATTGACGGAGTTACCCGGGGACGATGCGACGGTCACGGGAGCCCAGCGTATCGGAAGTCGTCGCCGCGTCCCGGTGGAGTCGGGACCTGGGCCGGGCAACGCGGCTCCGGCGCGCGGTGTGCCATCGGGGGTGGCTGAGTTTCGCCGGATGTTTGCCAGAAATCGTACATGCCCGCGATAGCGCCACTGTTCACTCGCAACTCCGCTAACAGCAGATGGGTCCGAGGCCGTCGATCGCCAGTGCCCCGAAGGTCTGCATTGCCGTCCCGCGACTCGCACAGACGGGGTGCGCAGACCACCGTGGGGCTCGGCGTTGTGTCAGTCCACAAAACCGACGTCGAGTTCTCCCGTGTCCCGCTCGGTGTACATACGCCAGTAGCAGTCCCCTAGTTCGTCGTTGCCCATCCGAACGATCTCGAGCTCGGCGGGCACCAACTCCGGGTGTTCGTCGACGATCCGCTCGGCCTTGCTTCCACCGATCAGCACGCCGATATTGAGCAGCCCGACGTAGACGCCGGTGCCTCGCAACTCGACCTCGAGTTGGCGGAGGTAGCCACGCTGTGCGGCGAGCGCGATGCCGAAGTTGGACAGGTAGGGCAGCGGGTGGCGTTCGGACGCGCCCGAGGAGAACAGCAGCGCGCCGTCGCCTCGCTCGACCATGCCAGCGGCCAGCGCACGGGTCATCAGGATCGGCGAGTGCAACTTCAGTGCGAACGGAATACCGAGGGACGGAATGTCCACGTCCAGCGTGGACGGGATCCGGTTGACCATTTCACCCGCAGCGCCGTGCATCGCCACGTCGATCGGCCCGAAGCTCGTCTCGATCCTCGCGATCACATCCTCGATCTGCGCCGCTGCAGTGACATCCGCGGGAAACGGTGCGGCCTCGATACCGTCGGCGATCAGTTCGTCCGCGTGCCGCCGAGCCTTGTCCGGGTCGCGGCCGATCACCGCCACCCGGAAGCCTTCACGGCCGAACCGCCGTGCTGTGCCCATGCCGAGGCCAGGGCCGAATCCGAAGATCGCGATGGTTTTGGACATGTCCGCTCCCAAATAAGTTGAGCAGTGGTTCAAGTTCGCTTCGAACGTACCACTAACTTGAACCCCTACTCAACATAATTCCGGCGATCGATTTGTAGGATCAACCCGTGGACAAGCCGTTACGCAGCGACGCCCGACGCAACCGGGATGCGCTCGTGACCGCCGCTCGCACCCTCTTCGAGGAACGCGGCCTGGATGCACCGCTGAAGGAGATCGCCGCCCGCGCGGGGGTTGCCATCGGCACGCTCTACAACCGCTTCCCCACCCGCGACGATCTCATCGCCGCTGCCGTCGAAGACCGCATCGAAGCTGGTAGCCGCATCGCCGAAGCGGCATTGGCGATCGACGACCCCTGGGACTCGTTCGTCTACCTCGTCGAACAGGTCTGCGCACTACAGGCCGCCGACCGCCTGCTCAGCGAGCTCGCCGTCCGCGCGGCCCCCAGTCGCGCCATAGCCGATGCGCAGGGGTACGGCCACGCACTGATGCGCAGGATCATCACCCGCGCGCAAGAATCCGGCGCACTGCGCTCGGACTGGGTGCTCGAGGACATCGCCTTCATCACCTGGTCGCACACCAGAATCCTCGAGGCCACCGCCCACATTGCCCCCGACATTTGGCGCCGCCACCTGGCCCTGATGCTAGACGGCCTCCGCGCGGAAGCCGCCCACCCGTTGCCGGTCCCGCCGATCACGGAAGATCAAGTGATGCAAGCGCTTCGAGGAGCACAACCGGGAGAGGAGCGGCGCTAGACGCTCGCGGTGAATCGCGCCGCAGCGGGGGCCGCCCACTACGGGGATCAGTGGTGCGAGTGTGGCACTGGTGTATGCCGGCCGAACTACGGCGGGAGGGCGCAGCGGCCCACGCGAAGCGGTGCTACAGGATGACCCGGCGCGTTCATCACGACCAGGATGAACGCGATCGAGGAGAAGGCCGCTCCGACGATCCCGCAAGGGCACGACGAGTGACGGCCGGTACGCGTACGCCGCGTACCGGCCGTCGGTAGGTGCACCCTAGAGACGATGCTCGGCGTAGACCTTCATCGCGTCACGCACGAACTCGGCGGTGCCGGTGCCGTGTACGTCATAGTTGGCGGCGAAACGCGGGTCGGCGACGTACATCTCGCCCAGCCCGACGAAGGCTTCCTTCACCACCGTGCGCCCCTGCCAGCCGATGCCGATCCACTCGTAATGCCGCTGGACAATCGCCTGGACCTCGTCACTGTCGAGCGCGAGCCCGGCGGCGCGTGCCCGGCCGTAGTCGGTGGCGATGTCGAGATGGGTCTGCTGGAACGCCTTCTTGTCCGCGTCGGACACCGACCGCCACCAGCGGTCGCCGCGCTCGTAGGCATCCTTGCCCCAGCGTTCGATCACCTCGTCCTTGTACTCGGTGTGGTCGAAGCCGTCGAAAACTTCTGCTGCCACGAGTTGTTCACCTCTCTCCGTCTTGTGCAGTGTGGTGTGCACCGACTCGATCCGACGCCGGATCCGATCCTGTTCCTGCCGTAGCAGTTCCAGGTGCGTGCGCAGCGCGGCGGTGGTGTCCTGCTCGCCGGCGAGGACTTCGGCGATGACCGGGAGGCCGAGGCCGAGTTCCCGCAACAGCAGGATGCGTTGCAGCCGCACCAGGGAGTCCTGGTCGTAGTAGCGATACCCGTTGGCGCCGATCCGGCTGGGCGGCAGTAGCCCGAGCTGCCCGTAGTGGCGCAGAGTGCGGCTGGTGGTAGCGGCCGCCTTCGCCAGATCCTGCATGGACCATTCCCCGGTGTCCCTGGTCATGACCGTGTTCTCCCTTCTTGTCTCGTCGGTGTACTCAGCATGCAAGTTGACGTAACGTCAAGGTCAACCTTTAATTGTCCGGTTTCAGATATCAACGTGACGGCCTGAACGTCAGGAAGCCCGGCCGCGCGTCAGCGGCGTGTGCCGCAGTCGCTGAACTGCGGGATAGGCTGCGCCCGATAGTTACGGCGTAGAGAGGTTGATGCATTGCGGGTTGCTGTTACCCGGGCATATGAACATCACGGCGGGTACGGAGTCGCTGGTTTACGACGAGGTATCAGCCCGGCTAAAGGGCATGGACAACCTCGTCGGGGTTAGTTGCACTGCGCGCGGTGCCGACTCGGTTTTCGCTCGGGCCGTTCTGGATGCCGGCGGACAGCTCGAGGTAATCCTGCCGACCGCGGATTACCGCGAACAGAAAGTCAAGTCGGATCACCTGGCCGTGTTCGATGACCTGCTGAGCCGCGCGGAAAAAAATCACAGCGATGAACTTCGCGGAGACAGGCGAAGAGGCCTATGAGGCCGCGAACGCCGCGTTGCTGGATCGCGCCGATCTGCTGATGGCGGTGTGGGATGGTCGGGCCAGTGAACGAGGCGGCACTGGTACGGTCGTCGAGTTGGCCAGAGACCGTGACGTCGCGGTCGAGATCGTATGGCCGCAGGGCGCTTCCCGCGGTTAGCTCAGCGCCGCACGATGAGCGCGCTGGGCGGGGCCGTGGGTCGCAAGTCGCGAGCGTATCGAAATACCGTTGACCGCTGACTGTTTCGATATCCCGCATGTGTCGAGCACCCTGCGCAGACCGGGTCGGACCTACGATCGCCAGTGTGCATACGGTCAGTTGCAACCCGACGCCATCGCGATAACGCACTGGATACGTGTTGTCATACAGCGGAAATGGCAAGATCAGCCAATCGATGAACCCCACGGCCGCGACGCCGTGCCGTGCCACTGCGGAGGCCGGCGGACCGCACTCCCACGGTGTCCGATTATCTGGGCGATACAACAGCATGCGGAGCTGAACCAGCCGGCGGGACCACACCAACACCACCAGACCAACCCTGCGGAACCAACCCAACACCACCCGACGGAGCCGGCACCACACCAGCAGGCGGCGCAACAGTTCCGGAGGGAGCTGGCTGGGTTCCCATGGGGTCCGGTACCAGCTGTAGCAGCGTCGTGAAGTCGACGACCCGTGCGCCGAGCGTCGGCGTCGCAATGATGACGCCGTTGGTGTACATGCGGTAGATGCCCGCGTTCTGCGGCAAGATCATCTGAGGACCGATCGGCTCGCCGACGGCGCTGCGCGCGCCGCCGATCCGCCGATATTCGGCGTCGATCGCCGATTCGGCGATCGAGGGCTGTTTGCTCGGCTCCTCGGGCGCGGTGGTGCGCAGTTCGCTCGGCGCCGGGCCGACGTCGAAGGTCCGGATGTCCGCGGGTGCACCGCTATCGGGTGCCGCGGAGTATTCCGACCGCAGAATTCGCCCGTCGCGCAGCAGCACGGCGCCCGCCGTGGCGGCGACTGCGGCCGACGCTCGTGGATCCTCGCTCGCAGTGCCGGGATACATCTGGCACTCGGTGGTGTCGCAGGTCTGCGCGTACGGGTACCGGTGCTCGGCGAGGGCATATGAGCGGGCGGCGATCGCCTGCGCCTGCAGGGCCTCTGCCCCGCCCTCGTCCGCCCAGTCCGCCTGCACCTCGGCCGGGACGACGCCGAGCAGATAGTCTTCGACATCCACCTGGTTGATGGTGCGGGTCGCCCCGGCCTCGATGGCGACACCGAGCGCACCGCGATAGGACGGCCCGCCGCACAGCGTGAGATGTTCCGCTGCGGGTCGATGGGGGCCGGGGTGGAGCGGATAGGCCCACGGGTCGTCGGTCGCGGTCTGCCACAGCACCTCGCCCGCACAGCCTGCCGTCACGACCACGCTCGCGCCACCGTCGGGCAGCGGTGTCAGATGCGCGACCTGACCTGGCGCGACCGCGCGGCCCGCCACCCGCAGACCGGCGTCGGCATAGGCGTCCAAGGACGAATCGTCCCGCTCCATGAGCCGGACTCGCAGGGCTGTCGGCGCGATGGCGCCCATATCCGCCCCCGGGTAGTAGTGCGCAAGGATTCGCTGCGCCAGCCAACCGTCCTGCGCGTTCTCGAACGCGCCGACCTGACTCATGCCGCGTCCGTGCCCCCCATCGGACACGGTGCGCAAGCCCCAGTCGGACACGGTGCGCAAGCCCCAGTCGGACACGGTGCGCGAGCCCCAATCGGACACGGTGCGATAGAACGCTTCACCTCGGTCACCGCTCAGCGTCGAGACGGCGCTTGCCAGCAACAAGGTCCCGACGACGAGGAGTCCGACCGGTCGCACGGTGCGAGCCGGTCGGACCCGCGCCCGCCGCCACTGCGTCGGCAGCGGGCGTCTGGACTGCTCATTCCGATTACGCGTGCGTCGCATCCGTTCACTCCCACTTTTCCGGGACCGGACGATCCGATGCCTGTCGGCATGTCGGACCGGCCGTTCGCAATACGAGAGTTACATTCGAGCAATCAGGTAATCCTCAACATGAGGTTTAGACATGCGGCAATTGTGCCCATTGTGATCGTTGATACATCAAGAAGCAAGGAACGCGGCCCTGGATTTCGCTCATGCTCACTGGTTCGATTCGAATGGAGATGCTCGTGCGGCACCGTAAACCGAAACGTTCCTACGTGCTCCCCGTTGTCACCACTCTCGCGGTGGCGGCCCCGCTCGCCACGCTCAGCGATTCGACCGACTACCGCGCCGTCACCGAAACCGGCCTGGCCGCGGTGCCCGCCCGACTCGCCGAGGTGGTACTCGATACCGCGCCGGACATCGTGCTGCCGCTACGTGATCTGACCGGACTCGACCTGCCCGATCTACGCCTTTCCGATCTGCGCATGCTGCCGATTCCCGCGTCCATTCCCGTTCCGGCAGGACTGCCGCTGCCGCCCAGCGTTCAACTCCCCAAAGAAATTCCATTACCCGATCTGAATTTCGACCACACTTCCGATCAAAAACCAACTCCGGGTCGGACGGACAACAGCCAGAATTCGACCGCGGCGGCGATTCCCGGACGTGCCGCAGGCAGCGTCCGCTTCATCGCCGATCCATCCCGCCTTCCGGCGGACACCACGCCCGATACCCCCGCGCTGTCACCCGGCGCCGTGCCTCCCGAATTGATGAGCCAAGTCGGCGCGCAGGTGAAAGAGCTTTCCCGCGACACCCCGTTCAGCATGGTCGCGCTCACCGCCCGGGAGTTGAGCGACACCGTGGCCACGATCCGCGCACGTCAACCTGACGGCACCTGGGGCCCCTGGTTCGCCGCCGATCCGGTCGACACCGACCGCACCGACCACTCCGGCAAAGGCGCCATCCACGGCACCGAGCCGATCTATGTCGGCAGCACGAATGCGGTGCAGGTACTGGTGACTCGCAAACAGGCCGCGCCGCACGCACCCACCGGCGCCACGGCACCGGTGGCGCAGTCCGTACCGAACTCGGACGACCCGGCGCAGCAGTTCGCCGACGAGCTGACTGCCGTCCTCATCGATCCGGGCCGGGGCGACCTCGACGCCTCGCTCAACGACGTCGCCGCGGCGCTGCCCGGTGGGCCGAGTGTGATCACCCGCGATCAGTGGGGTGCTGATGAATCGATCCGCTGCGACGAGCCGACCTACGACGACGATCTGGGTGGCGTCACCGTGCACCACACCGCGGGCCGCAACGACTACGGCAAGTCCGAATCCGCGGGTATCGTCCGCGCGATCTACACCTATCACGCGAAAACACTCGGCTGGTGCGATATCGGCTACAACGCGCTGGTCGACAAGTACGGCCAGATCTTCGAGGGCCGCTTCGGCGGCCTGGATCGTCCGGTGCAGGGCGCGCACGCGGGCGGGTTCAACGAGAACACCTCCGGCGTCGCGCTGATGGGCAACTACGAGTCCGAGGCGCCGACGAACGAGTCGCTCACCGCGATCGGCAAGTTCGTCGGTTGGCGTACCAAGGTCGCCGGACTGGATCCCAAGGGCTACACCACGATGTACTCCGAGGGCACCTCGTTCACCCCTTACGCCAAGGGTGAAGCGGTGCAACTGCCGATCGTCTTCGCGCATCGTGACGTCGGCAACACCACCTGCCCGGGAGACGCCGCCTACGCACTGATGGACCGGATCCGCGGCATCGCCGCGGGCGCCCCGGGCGCATCCGGTCCGAACAGTTACCAGCCCTCGCCGCGCACCGAGTCCGACCTGGCTACCATCGCCGCGCTCACCGCCAAACTCCTGACCATGGTGCACGACAACATCATCGCCAGGTACTGGTCGAGCACGGGCGGCCCGGACGGACCACTCGGCGCCGCGCAGTCGGACGTGCTGCCCGCGGCACAGGGTCAGCAGTACGCCAAGTTCTCCCACGGCTACGTCTACACCGTGCCGGAGGGAGAGGTCGTCGAGGTGCTCGGCATCATCCTCGACCGCTTCCTCCAGCTCGGCGCCGACGCGGGTGTCCTCGGTCTTCCGCTGAAGAACGCCTACCAGGTCCCGGACGGGATGCGAGCCGACTTCCAGAACGGCTCACTGATTCTCAACCAGCCCACCGGGATCGTGACGACGGTCTGGAAGACCTACAACGACACCTACCGGCAGGAGATGAACCACTACCGGAATGGCGTGGTCGCAGCCCCTGCGCCCGCCGACGACTCAGCGGCCGGCGGTTCCCGAGCGACCGTCGTACCGCGGCGCGCCCACGCCTCGCCGATCAGCCCGGCTCCGGACAGCAGTCAGGCTTCCGGGAACGACCGAGCACCTGCCGGATCCGACACCGCCCAGGCACCCGCCGACCCGGCCTGGTCCGACCGTTCCCAGGAACCTGTCGCCCCGGCCCCGGATGGCGACCAGACACCGGATGACGTTCAGCCAACGCCCGATATCGCCCCTGCGGATGCTCCGGCCACCGATGACGGTGCCGCCGCCACCGATGCGCAGGCCCCGTCACCGTAGCCGTAAAGCCGCACCGCACCAACCACTTCGGAGCCCGCCCAGCGCGGGCTCCGATTTCGTTATCGGCGGAACCTGCCCGGCTCGGGTGAAACGCTCAGACCCACCAGCGTTCGAGCACCCGGGCCACACCGTCGTCGGCGTTCGATTCGGCGATCTCGTCGGCGGCGGCGAGAGCTTCGGGGTGGGCATTGCGCATCGCGACGCCGTGTCCCGCCATGGTGAGCATCGGGACGTCGTTGGGCATGTCACCGAACGCGACGATAGTGGCCGGTTCCACGCCGAGTCGCTGGGCGACCACCGCAAGGCCGGATGCCTTACTGATGCCGGGTGCGGACAGTTCGATCAGCCCGTGCTCGGTCGAGTAGGTGAGGTCGGCGCGCGCACCGATCAACGGTGCCAGCACCGTCCGCATGTCGGAACTGCGCGCACCGGGTAGCCGGACCAGCATTTTGATGGCGGGCGAGGCGATGACCTCCTCGCGGGCGACGGAAGTGTCGTCCGGGTTGAGCCAGGCGTGCTCGTACTGCGGCGAACTGACGAACTGCGGGGTCACCGCGTCGTGCGCGCGCTCGCCGACCCGTTCGGCCGCGAGACCGCAGCCGGGCAGCGCCCGCTCCACCACGTCGGCCAGCCAGCTGAGTGTCGCCACGTCCAGCGTCGTGCTGATCAGCACCCGATCGGTCGCGCTGTCGTAGACCACCGCACCGTTGCCGCACACGCACAGCGGTGCGTATCCAAGTCCGTCGACCACCGGATCGATCCATCTCGGCGGGCGGCCCGTGGCCAGCACGAACGGCACCTCGTCGGCGACAAGCGCCGCCACCGCCGCCTTGGTCCGCGCGCTGACCCGCTCGTCGTGGTCGATGAGCGTGCCATCCACATCGGTGGCCACCATCTTCGGCTTGGGCAGGTGCAAGAGCGTCACCTATTCCATCCTGCCCGACGCCCCCTGCCTACCGCCCGGCCCGTCGCCGGATCGGGATGGGACATGCCCGGACACCGCGAGCCACGCGTGTACGCACGCACGTCCTTATGATCGGGGACTAATACCTACGCTGGCCCGCCCAGCCGAAAGACCAGAGGACTGATGACCGGCTTCCTGCTACGACGCGCGCTGAACTATGTCGTGCTGTTGCTGCTGGCTTCGTTCCTGACGTTCAGCCTGGCGTCCCTGACGTTCCGTCCGCTGGACAGTCTCGAACAGCGCAACCCGCGTCCGCCGCAGGCAGTGATCGACGCCAAGGCCGAGGAACTGCATCTCAACGACCCGATTCCGCAGCGGTACCTCACCTGGATCAAGGGCATCCCGCACGGCGACTTCGGCACCACGCTGGCCGGCCAGCCGGTGAGCAGAGAACTGCCGCGCCGGGTCGCGGTGAGTCTGCGTCTGCTGATCATCGGTTCACTGGTCGGCACGGTACTGGGCGTCCTGATCGGCGCGGCGGGAGCGATCCGGCAATACCGGTTCAGCGACTACTTCACCACGGTGGTGTCGCTACTGGTCCTGAGCACGCCGGTATTCCTGCTCGCAACCCTGCTGAAATACGGTGCGCTGGAGATCAATTCGCTGACCGGCTCGCAGATATTCCTCTATACCGGCGAGACGTCGGCGACCACGATCGACGGGTTCTGGCCGCAACTGCTCGACCGCATCCAACACCTGATCCTGCCCACCGCGGGCCTCGCGCTCGGCGGCATGGCCGGCTACAGCCGCTACCAGCGCAACGCCATGCTCGACGTACTGCAGAGCGATTTCATCCGCACCGCCCGCGCCAAGGGCCTGACCCGCAACAAGGCGCTGTACAAGCACGGCCTGCGGACAGCTCTGATCCCGATGGCGACGCTGTTCGCCTACAGCCTCGGCGGCCTGATCACCGGCGCGACGTTCACCGAGAAGATCTTCGGCTGGCACGGCGTCGGCGAATGGCTGGTCGACTCGATCAACGCCCAGGATCTCTACGTCGTGGTGACGGTGACCGCCTTCGCGGGCCTGGTGGTGTTGGTCTCGGGCCTGCTCTCCGACATCGTGTACGCCGTCCTCGACCCCAGGGTGCGGGTGGGATGAGCGACAAGCCCGCAGGAGCTGGCCCACGTAATCACGCACGACCCACGAATCCCGTCACGGGGGCAGCATGACCGAAGCCGAAATCATCGTCCAGGGCGCGCCGGAGGTCACCGCGACCGGGCGACGCAAGCTGGTGTGGCGGCGTTTCCTGCGCAACAAACCCGCCATCGCGGGCGCGCTGGTCCTGATCGCACTGTTCGTCGCGAGTTTCACGCTGCCACCGCTGCTGCCCTACGACTATCAGCAGTTGGATTACACCGCGCTACTCAAACCGCCGAGTCTCGAACATCCCTTCGGCACCACCCAGATCGGCCAGGACGTGCTCGCGCAGACCTTGCGCGGCCTACAGAAGTCGCTGGTGATCGGACTCTGCGTCGCCCTGTTCTCCACCACCATCGCGGCGACCGCCGGCTCGGTGGCCGGCTTGCTCGGCGGCTGGACCGACCGCGCCATCATGTGGTTGGTCGACCTGCTGCTCGTAGTCCCGAGTTTCATCGTCATCGCGCTGTTCGCGCCGCGCACCAAAGGCAGCGGATCCATTCTGCTGCTGATCGTCCTGCTGTCCTGCTTCGGCTGGATGATCTCCGCGCGCATCGTGCGCGGCCTGACCCTGAGCCTGCGTGATCGCGAATTCGTCCGCGCCGCACGGTACATGGGCGCACCGACCCGCACGGTGATCCTGAGCCACATCCTCCCGAACATCGCCTCGATCCTGATCATCGACACCACGCTCTCCGTCGGCTCGGCGATCATGGCCGAAACCGGCCTGAGTTTCCTCGGTTTCGGTGTGCAACCACCGGACGTATCGCTCGGCTCGCTGATCGCGGCGGGCACCAAATCGGCACTGACCTACCCCTGGTTGTTCCTGTTCGCCGGTGGTCTGCTGATCGTCACGGTGCTGTGCGCGAACCTGGTGGGTGACGGCCTGCGCGACGCGTTCGATCCCGGCGCCAAGCGGGCCCGGTCGAAGAAGAAGAAGAAGGCGCACGCATGACTTGTCAATGCCCGATGGCGGCAGCTCGCGTCACCCCGCGGGGCAGCGGACCTGCGCGAAAGGAAACCGCATGACGGGCGCAGACGAAACCGAGAAGGTCATGGGCGAGAAGTCGACGACACCGCTGCTGGAGATCACCGATCTGCGAGTCTCCTTCCCCAGCGAGGAGGGCCGGATCGACGCGGTCCGCGGCGTCACCTACTCCGTATCCGACGGCGAAGTGCTGGCCATCGTAGGCGAGTCCGGTTCGGGAAAATCGGTGTCCGCGATGGCGGTCATGGGCCTGCTGCCGGAACAGGCCCGCGTCACCGGCTCCCTCCGATTCCGCGGCCGCGAGTTGCTCGGGCTCGGCGATCGCCCATTGTCCAAGCTGCGCGGCAGTGCCATCAGCATGGTGTTCCAGGATCCGCTCTCGGCGCTCACCCCGGTCTACCGAGTGGGGGATCAGATCGCGGAAGCCCTGCTGGCACACGGCACTATGCGAAAAGCCGAGGCCGCGAAACGGGCGGTGGAATTGCTCGACCTGGTCGGCATCCCCGATCCACAGGTGCGGGCCAGGGCATTTCCGCACGAGTTTTCCGGTGGCCAGCGTCAGCGCGTGGTCATCGCCATGGCGATCGCCAACGATCCGGCGCTGATCATCTGCGATGAGCCGACCACCGCGCTCGACGTCACGGTCCAGAAGCAAATTCTGAACCTGTTGCGCAAGGCGCGCGACCTCACCGGCGCGGGCGTCATCATGATCACCCACGACATGGGCATCGCCGCCACCCTGGCCGACCGCGTCGCCGTGATGTACGCGGGCAAGATCGTCGAAACCGCCCCCACCGCTGAGTTGTTCAGTTCGCCGCGGATGCCCTACACAGTTGGGCTGCTCGGCTCGATCCCACGGATGGACGGTCCGGCGCGCCGGCCGCTGATTCCGATTGTCGGCGCACCACCCGCAATGCACGCGCTACCGCCCGGCTGCTCGTTCGCCCCGCGCTGCCCGATAGCGATCGATGATTGCCGAGTCGCCGAACCACCGCTGGAGATGACCGATCCCGGGCATGCCGCCGCGTGCATCCGCACCGCCGAGGTCGGCACCGACGCGCTGTTCGAGGCCTACCGCAGCGAGATCTCCGAGCCAGAAGCCGAGGCGGAGGTCGAATCGCAGGTGGTGCTGCGGGTTTCCGATCTCGTGAAGACTTTCCCGATCACCTCCGGCGTGGTGCTGCGCCGTCGCACGGGCGAGATCAGGGCGGTCGACGGCATCAGCTTCGAGGTGCGTGCCGGGCGCACGCTGGCGCTGGTCGGCGAGTCCGGCTCTGGCAAATCCACCGCACTCACCCAGATTCTCGATCTGGTCCGCCCCCAGTCCGGCACCATCGAGATCATGGGCAGTGACGTCGCGACCGCGAGCAAGTCGCGCAAGCGGGAGATCCGCAGAAAGATGCAGATCGTCTTCCAGGACCCCACCGCCTCGCTGGACCCCCGCCTGCCGATCTTCGACGCGATCGCCGAGCCGCTGCGGATCGACGGGCGCACACGTGCCGAAATCGCCCGCCGGGTACCGCAATTGCTGGAACAGGTCGGTCTGCGCCCGGAACACGCCGACCGCTATCCCGCCGACTTCTCCGGCGGACAGAAGCAACGCATCAGCATCGCCCGCGCCCTCGCACTGGATCCGGAGTTGCTCGTGCTCGACGAACCGGTGTCTTCGCTGGACGTCTCGATCCAGGCCGGTGTGCTGAATCTCTTGCGCGACCTGCAAACCGAGCGCGGCTTGTCCTATCTATTCGTCTCGCACGACCTGTCGGTGGTGCGAAATCTCGCGCACGACATCGCGGTCATGTATCGCGGCAAGATCGTCGAATACGGTGCGGCGGAGCAGATCTTCGCCGACCCCGAGGACGCGTACACCCGTGCGCTGATCGACGCCGTCCCGGTCCCCGCCGTCAGCCGATAGGAGCACAGCGCCATGCGGATCCGATCGAACCTCGGCGGCCCCCGGCCGCGCGCCGCCCGCTTGGCGGTACCGATCGTCGCCTTCGGGCTCGTGGTCGCGGGTTGTGGCGCCGCGGACGGCACCGAGTCCGTCGAAGGCCTGTCCGACGCACTCGGCACCAGCAGTGACATCAATCCGACCAACCCGGACCGGATTCGCGAGGGCGGCAATTTGCGCCTGGCGACAACCACCTTCCCGGCGAATTGGAACACACTGTCCAACGACGGGAACGACGGCGAGATCGCCGATATGGAGCGGCCTTTGATGCCGCGGTCGTTCACCACCGACGCGGCCGGCCAGCTCTCGATCAACACCGACTACTTCACTGATGTCCAGCTGACCAACACGAACCCGCAACAGGTCACCTACACGATCAACCCGAAGGCCATGTGGTCCGACGGCACACCCATCACCTGGGCGGACATCCGCTCCCAGGCGGCCGCGCTCAGCGGTGCGGACAAACGCTTCCTGATTGCCATCACCAGCGGCTTCGACCGGGTCGCGACGGTCGAGCGCGGCGTCGACGACCGGCAAGCCGTCATGACGTTTCGAGACCACTACGCGGAGTGGCGCGGCCAGTTCAGCGGGAACATGGCGCTGTTTCCCAAATCGGTAACCGCCGATCCCGAGGCGTTCAATCACAGCCTGGTCGATCACATGGGGCCGACCGCGGGTCCGTTCGTCCTGCAGTCCACCGACCGTACCCAGGGCCGCATCGTGCTGGCCCGCAATCCGAACTGGTGGGGGACGACGCCGAAACTCGACACCATCACCTACAGCGTGCTCGATCACACCGCGTGGGTGGGCGCGCTGCAGAACAATGAACTCGACGCGGTGCGCCTGGCCACGATCGACGAGGCCAAGACCGTCCGCAACACCTCGGGCCTGGTCATCCGCCGCGCACCAGGTAATCGCTGGCGACACATCACGTTCAACGGGGCAACCGGCTCCATTCTCGCCGAACCGAAACTGCGAGTGGCCATCTCGAAGGCGATCGACCGGCAAGGAATCGCCACCGCGACCCAGAACGGTTTGGTCGAGAATCCGAGGCCGCTGAACAGCCATGTCTTCCTACAGGGCCAGGAGGGCTATCGGGACAACAGCCTCGGCTACGACCCCGCCGCGGCGGCGAAGGAACTCGACGACCTCGGCTGGAAACTCAACGGTGACACCAGGGAGAAGGACGGTCGCAAGTTGGTCATCCGCGACGTCATGTACAACGATCCGACCTGGGTGCAGATCGCGCAGATCATCCAGCAGAACCTCGCCGGGATCGGCGTCGGACTGGTCATCGACACCAAGCCGGGCGCGGGCTACTTCACCGACGTCATCCAGCCGGGTGATTTCGATACCGCCCAGTTCATCTTCTCGGGCGACGCGTTCCCGCTGAGCAGCCTCCCCCAGATCTACGCCTACAACCCCGACGATCTGCAAGGCAACTACGGCCGAATCGGCTCGCCCGCGCTGAACGCCCTGATCGACCGCACCATCTCGGAACTGGACCCGGCGAAGGCGATCGACCTGGCCAACCAGGTGGACCGCGCCGTCTTCGAGGAAGGGCACTCGCTGCCGCTGACCCAGTCCGAAGGGAACGTCGGTCTTCGCGCCGATATCGCGAACTACGGGTCCCCCGGGCTCGCGTCCTACGACTACACCACGATCGGTTTCCTGAAGTGAGCACGCAGCACCGCTGCGGGAAGGAGCGAACCATGCGGATTCGTTCACTGACGACACGACTGGCGATTGCCGCGGTCGCGATCGGATTGGTGGCTTCCGGGTGTAGTTCGAATGACGAAGACGCGCCTCCGGGCTCGTCCGCGTCGCTCGGCACCACGAACGACATCAACCCCAGGGATGTCGGCGACCTGCGCGACGGCGGCAACCTGCGTTTGGCGATCTCGGCGTTTCCCGCGAACTGGAACACCCTGTCCAACGACGGGAACGATGCCGAGATCGGCGGAATCGAGCGGCCGATGATGCCGCGCTCGTTCACCACCGACGCGGCGGGGCAGCTCTCGATCAACACCGACTACTTCACCGACGTCCAGCTGACCAATACCAGTCCGCAACAGGTCACCTACACGATCAATCCCAAGGCCGTGTGGTCCGACGGCACCCCCATCACCTGGGCGGACATCCAGTCCCAGGCCCATGCGCTCAGCGGCGCCGACAAGGCATTCCTGATCGCCAACAACATCGGGTTCGACCGGGTGGAGAAAGTCGAGCGCGGCGTCGACGACCGACAGGCGATCATCACGTTCAAGCAGCACTTCGCCGAGTGGCGCGGGCAGTTCGCGGGCAACACCTTCCTGTTCCCCAAGTCCGTCACCGCCACCGCCGATGCCTTCAACAAGAGCCTCGTCGACGGCATCACGCTGACCGCGGGCCCGTTCCTCGTCCAGTCCACCGACCGGGCGCAGGGTCGAATCGTGCTGGGCCGCAACCCGACGTGGTGGGGCGCGACCCCCAAGCTCGACACGATCACCTACAGCGTGCTCGATTCCTCCGCTCAGCTTCTCGCACTGAAGAACAACGAGATCGACGCGGTCGGCATCGGCACCCGCGATGATCTGAAAGCCGCGAAGGACACACCAGGCATCGGCATCCGACGGGCTCCCGGCAACGCCTGGAACCACCTCACCTTCAATGGCGCGCCCGGTTCGCCGCTTGCCGATCCGAAACTGCGCGTAGCCGTCTCGAAGGCGATCGACCGGCAGGGCATCGTCACCGCTATCCAGAACGGCCTGGTCGAGAACCCGAAACCGTTGAACAACCACATCTACATCCAGGGCCAGGTCGGCTACCAGGACAACAGCCTCGGATTCGACCCGGCTGCGGCCGCCAAGGAACTCGACGACCTGGGCTGGAAGCTCAACGGAGACGTCCGCGAGAAGGACGGCCGCAAACTGGAGATCCGCGACGTGATGTATCAGGAAGACACCTGGGTACAGATCGCGCAGATCATTCAACAGAATCTCGGCGCGATCGGCGTCAAGCTGAACATCGAGACCAAGCCGGGCAAAGGCTACTTCACCGATGTGATCCAGCCGGGCAATTTCGATGTGGCGCAGTGGACGTGGGTGGGTGACCCGTTCCCGCTCGGCAGCCTCAACCAGATCTACGGGTACAATCCGAACGATCTGCAAGGCAATTACGGCCGGATCGGCTCGCCGGAAATAAACGCGCTGATCGAGCAGACCGTCTCGGAACTGGACCCGAAGAAGGCGATGGAGCTGGCGAACCAGCTCGATCGCAAGGTATTCGAGGAGGGTCACTCGCTGCCGCTGATGCAATCCGCGGGCAATGTCGCGGTGCGCGCCGACTTGGCGAACTACGGCGCGGCTGGGCTGGCGTCGCTGGACTACACGAAAATCGGTTTCGTGAAGTGATTGTCGGATCCGGCCATACCCTGGCCTATCCGATCACCGTGACGATCGGCGCCTTGGCGGTCTGTGCCGCTTGGGCGCCGTTCGGCACTCTGGACCAGGCAGCGGCGATCGCGGCGATCGCGCTCGGCATCATCGGCTATTCCGGGTACCGGATCGCTGTCGCGCACGGACTGCTTCCGTTCTGGCGTTCGGGTACCCGTCGCACCGTGCGGGTTACCCGCATCCGCCAACAACACCGCTTGCTCAGCCGGTCGTGGTTGCAAGTCGACGAAACCGGCCGTCCGCGATGGCTCCCGGTCTACTTCGATCCGGTGTTGACCACCCTGACCGAAAGCACAGCCGAACTCACCGACCGCACGATTCACCTCGCTGGACATCGTCTCTACCCGTCCGGTGACATCCGAGACGTCGAACCACCCGGCCGCGTGATCGACAACCCCAGCCGCCCCGACCCCGACGCCCCCGCCCGCACCACCACCGCCACCCGCCTGCGCCGCCGCCTGCTGTTCGACGCGCAATCCACTGTGGCCGCGCCCTTCGCCGCACTCCTGTGGGTCTACCTCGACAACGGTGGCCTTCCTGCTTTCCTCGCTGCCACCTCGATAGCGGCCGCCGCCGCTGTCTGGCTTTCGGCCATCCGCGGCTCCGACCCCACCTGACGCGCCACCGGCGGGTTCACTGCGTCGAACGCACAGCGGCCCAACTATTTCCCTCCGCGCGCCACCTGCGGTCATGGCGAGCGCGCTCGATGGTCGACAACAGCCCAGAGCAGAGATCGTGCCGCGGCTACCCGCCCGCGAATGGAGGCAACACATCGACGCGCGGTGACAGCGGCGTGCCGCTATCTCGGGTCAACTCGTCTGCCACCACGAAAGCGCAGACAGCAAGCCGCTTTTCGAACTCGGCGCCGTACAACGATGTGAGCATGGAGCGCAGGTCGGCGACGGTGGCGCCGGGGGGAAAGTCGAGGTCTTCGCGATCCTTGCCGACGGCTTCGGCCATCGCGGCGAAGTACCGGATTTCAACCACCGATTGCTCCCATCGTCCGTTCTGGAGGGGCGAAACCCTCGGCATCGATGCCGTGGCCCGCCCACTTGTTCCACATTGCACCGCGCCAGAGGTTCGCGATCTCGGCATCGTCGGCACCCGAACGCAGGACCTGCCGCACATCGAATTCCTGGTCACTGAACAGACAAGACCGCAGCATGCCGTCGGCAGTGAGCCGGGTCCGGTCGCATGAGCCGCAAAAGTTGCGGGTTACGGTGGCGATGATGCCCACCACAGCGGGACCGCCATCGACCAGCCACCCCTCGGCCGGTGCCGAGGGATCCTCCCGCCGCCCCGCTTCGGTCAGTGTGAACCGCGTACCGAGCACGTCGAGCAGTTCGGCGGCCGTCACCATGTTCGAACGCGCCCATTCCCGGTCGGCGCCCAGCGGCATCTCCTCGATGAAACGCAACTCACATCCCTCGCCCAGGCACCACTGCAGTAGATCCGCCGCGTTGGTGAGGGTGTGGCGCATGAGTACCGCGTTCACCTTGATCGGCGCCAGGCCAACCTCGCGGGCGGTCCGAATACCCGCCAGCGCCGAGTCGAGGCGATCACGCCGGGTGAGCCGGGCGAACCCCTCTCGGTCGACAGTGTCCAGTGAAACGTTGACCCGCTGTAGTCCGGCCGCGACCAGACCGCGAGCGCGATGCTGTAGGCCGATACCGTTGGTGGTCATGGACAGCGGGGTTTCGGGCACCTGTTCGTGACAGCCCGCGACGATCCGTTCGAGATCGTGTCGCATCAACGGCTCACCGCCGGTGAACCGGACTTCCCGTACGCCGAGTTCGCGGACTGCCAAGACCACCAGTCGCACGATCTCCTCGACCGTCAGCAGTTGCTCTCGCGGTATCGGCGGCAGACCCTCTTCGGGCATGCAATATACGCAGCGCAGGGAACACTTTTCGGTGATCGAGACCCGCAGATCGCGGGCAACCCGACCGAAGCGATCGACCAGATCGGAAGTGTCGGGGCGTCCGTCGAGTGCAGGACCCCTGTGGCGAACCTTGGGTATCCCGACCTCGACCAGACGCATAGTCCGAAGTATGGCCTGCGTCACAGCACTGCCGATCAGCACGGCTTCCCACTAGTGGCCATCGCCGCAGCCGCTGGCGGCGCCCTTGTGCGAAAGTGGTCACCGTGAGCGACAGCACCCGGATCGCGGTCGCCGGTGGCGAGTTGTGGACCACGGCGGAAGTCATCGCACTGGTACGCGCCGATGACATGCCGAAGGCCGACGTGCTACCGACGGCGCGGATCGCTGGAATCATGGCGGCGAAACGGACTTCGGAGTTGATCCCGCTCTGCCATCAGCTGGCTCTGTCGTCGGTGCAGGTCGAGTTCGGTTTCACCGACACCGCCATCACGATCCAGGTGACGGCGAAAGCCAACGGGCCCACCGGCGTCGAGATGGAAGCGCTCACTGCGGTCACCGTCGCCGGGCTCACCTTGCACGACATGGTGAAGGCGGTGGACCCGGCGGCAGCTGTGCAACGGGTCCGGCTGATCAGCAAGGACGGCATCGCCCGTGAGCCCGATCATCTTGCCACCCTTGGGAGGTGAGCGCGGTGTCCGCGTGGCACGAGACTGTGCGAGTGTGATGGATATGGTCTTGGCGAAGCATGTGGGTGTGTGTACTGTGCGGCTCGCTGACACAGTCCGGTCATGAGCGAACTGTCCCATGTCGACCGGGAAGGGCGCGCACGCATGGTCGATGTCAGCGCCAAGGCCGACACCACGCGGATCGCGGTCGCCGCGGGCGAACTACGCACCACTGCCGAAGCAATGACGGCATTGCGTGCCGAGACCGCATGGCGGTCGGATGCGCTGGCCACCGCCCGAATCGCGGGCATTGCAGGGGCGAAGAAGACGTCGGAGTTGATTCCACTGTGCCATCAACTGGCGCTGTCCTCGCTCCAGATCGAGTTCGGTTTCACCGACACCACCATCACGATCCAGGCGACAGCGAAAACCAGTGGGCCCACCGGTGTCGAGATGGAAGCGCTGACCGCGGTCGCTGTCGCCGGTATGACCTTGAACTATCTGCTGAAGGCGGTCGACCCGGTGACAACACTCGACGCGGTGCGGCTGCTCACCAAGGATGGTGGCAAGCACAAGCATTGGGAGCGGCCGGATTCTGATCGCCCGTCGATCGAGGCGGCGCCCGCAACTACCGTTCAATTGTTCGATGACGGCCCACGTGCCCACCGCCCGGCTGTTCCGCAGCCGGAGCGGTAGCACCGGTGTCGCCGTAAGGCGGGAATCATGACAGCAACCGACTTCGTCCGGCTCACCCGAATCAGTGACGAGCCGCTGGATGCGGCCGAGGCCGAGGCCGCGGTCAGCGGCCCCCAACACGGCGCGACAGTGGTGTTTACCGGCACGGTACGCAATCACGATGGCGGCCGAGAGGTTTCCGCGCTGCATTACTCGGCTCACCCCGAGGCCGAGCGGTTCCTGCGCCAGGTGTGCGAACAGGTGGCCCGGTCGCACGGCCTACCGATGGCCGCTGTGCACCGCGTCGGTGAACTAGCGATCGGCGATCTCGCGGTCGTCGCCGTGGCAGCCGCGGCACACCGCGCCGAGGCATTTGCCGCCTGCGCGGAACTGGTGGAACACATCAAGCACGAGGTGCCGATCTGGAAGCGCCAGCTATTCTCCGACGGACTCTCGGAGTGGGTGAACGCCTGCGGTTGACCAGGCAATATCACCAAGGATGGGACTAGGGCCCTGCCGCCATCAGCGTAGCCTCCGCGATTATGTCTAGTGCCGACAGCTTCTATGCCTTACGTTCCGGCTACGCGCCGCAGATCGGCGAGGCTACGCAAGCACCAGGTCGTGAACGTGGCGCGGTTTTGACGGTAAGCGATCTCGGTCACCTTGTTGTGACGTCCGGGAGAATGGTCGTTTGCGATTCCGCGTCCCTGGGCACCGGACCCGTCGGCCCGCAATCCGGACGACTCGGTTCCGGTCTGATCCCGGTATTCGATCCGGTTCCGCTTGGTCGGCACCCGGTGCGGCTCACCTCGGCGGACCGGAGTGGCAGCCCTTCTCCAGTGCACGCGTATCTCAGCGTGGTGTTCAGCGAGGAACCGACGGCAACGATCGAGCCATGGATCGCAGTCGGCGGCGAATCGGTGCGGGGCGAGCCGGCGGACAATTTCGTATCCGTGGAGAGCGGAATCATCGGATTGCTGGACGCCGCGGCGGCCCCGCGCGCACCAATCCGCTTCAATGACGCATGGCCGCAAAACATTCCATGCGATAATCTCGCTCCGCCGTTCACCGAGGGCGACGCGAGCCTCGTCTTCTGCCGCTGCAGCGTCGGCGCATTCCCAGTCATCGCCACCAGGGACGCGGCCGCAACCGTCACCGGACTGCATATCGATTTCGCCATCGTGGGCCCGAGCAATCGGAAGCAATGGTGGAAAAGCCGACACACACACGCCCACACCGACAGTCGACCGATGCCGAGCAGCTGACCAGCCCGAGCGGTACCAGGCGGCGCTACCGCCCCGGCCACACTGAAATAGGGGGCGGCGCCGTCCGAGCGACCAGGCGAATCTGGGCCTAGGTCGTCGAATCCTCCGCTGATCGACAACGTGCGCTCGAACCAAGACTGGTAGTCGATTGGTCTGACCACTTGACCTCCTGACCAATGGGGAGCACAGTAGGCCTATGGCGTTGCAACCTGTGGTCAAACGGTCGGTATCGGCGGACGTGTTCGAACAGATCGCGGCGGACGTGCTCAGTGGGGAACTGGCGCCCGGCGTGGCGCTGCCGAGCGAGCGACAGCTGGCGGAAGCGTTAGGGGTGTCGCGGCCCGCGGTGCGGGAGGCGCTCCAGCGGCTTGCGGCGGCCGGGCTGGTGTCGGTGCGACAGGGCGACGCGACAACCGTGCTGGACTACCGGCGCGGCGCGGGGCTCGAGGTCTTGCCAAGGCTGCTCGTGCAGGCCGGCGAGTTGGACCCGGGGGTGGCACGCAGCATCTTGGAGGCACGGCTGCACAACGGGCCGAAGGTGGCCGAACTCGCCGCCCGACGGGCCGACGCCACCGAACCCGACGGGATACCCGCGCTACTGAGCGCCTCCGTCGAAGCGCTTGCCACCGAACAGGATCCGATTGTCCAGCAGCGGCACGCGATGGAGTTCTGGGATCACGTCGTGGACGCGGCCGATTCGATCGTGTTCCGGCTGATGTTCAACATGTTGCGCGCCGCCTACGAACCGGCGCTCGCGGCGCTGGCCCCGATCATGTCCGCCGAAGTGGGCAACGTCGAGGCCTACCGCGAATTGGCCGCCGCCATTGTGGCGGGACGGCCGCAGCAGGCCGCCAGTACCGCTCACGCCCTGCTCGAGCCGGCGACCACCGCTCTGATCGAAGTCCTCGGCGGACACTGATCACGCACCCCTAGGAAGAATCATGACGAAACCCAAGACATCCGCACCGGATTCCGTCGAGGCGGACGCGCGGGCGCAGGTGCGCCGGGACGAGCGGTCGTTGCGCCGCGGACTCACCCTCGGCCAGGCATTTGGCGAGTTCCTCCGGCATCCCTCGCCGTGGATGATCGGCAGCACGCTGGTCGGCGCTGTGATCGGCCGGATCGTCGTCGGAGACTGGCAGCCGACCGACCTGCTCGTACCCGCCGTGATGCTGGCGGTCTTCCCGATCTTCGAGTGGATCGTGCACGTCACCGTCTTGCACTGGCGACCGCGGCAGCTCGGCCCGATTCCGATCGACAGCGAACTGGCCCGCAAACACCGTGAGCACCATGTGGATCCGCGGAACATCCCGCTGATCTTCATCCCGACCAAGACGCTGTCCGTGCTGGTGGTCGTGCTGATCGCCCTGGCCGCGTTCGCTTTCCCGCGCCTCGGCCTCGGCCTGACCTTCCTGATCACGATCACCCTGCTCGGCCTGGTTTACGAGTGGACGCACTACCTGATCCACACCGACTACAAGCCGAAGCGCTCGCTCTACCGTGCGGTCTGGCGCAACCACCGGCACCACCACTACAAGAACGAGCACTACTGGTTCACGGTCACCACCTCCGGCACCGCCGACCGGCTGTTGGGCACCTACCCTGACCCGGCGACCACCGAGACCTCCCCCACCGCCAGGAACCTGCACTCGGTGTGAATCCGGCGGCCGTCTTTTCCAGCGAGTTCGCGCCGGCGGTGGCTGATCGAGGTAGCGGCCCGATGCATACCAGCTGATTATCGGCGGCGGAACACGGCGGGATTGCCCCTGCACGAAACGCGGCATCCAAGCCCGGTTCGCAACCACTGCGGACCGGGCCTTCCGCATGCCCAGGCGCGCGCCGCTTGACACGCAGATACCATAGGGGGGTACGGTAAAAGAGCACGGCGGCAGTCCGCGGAGAAGGCGAACGACCATGAGCACCGCCACGACCCCGACCACCCCACGGACTCGCGGCTGCCATGCCACCTCGGTTCGCGAGGAGATCGATCACATTTCCGGCGCCGGCCTCGTCAGCGGCCTGGTGGCCCTCGACGCGACCCCGGTCAAGCATGGCGGTGCAGCCTCGCAAGCCGGTCGAGTCGACCACGCACTCGTCCATCGGACCCCGAGCGAGACACCTCGATGAACACAATCACCACATTCGCCGGTTTCACCCTCGGCCTCGCCGCCGTCTTCGGGATCGCGGTCGCGACCGGTGCGGCGATCGGCCCCGAGCCGAACGAGCCCGGCCACGATTCGACCACGCACCGAAACAGCTCCACATCAGACGATGCCGGGCCGGCTGACCTACCAGGAGGAATGCTGGCCACCGACCACGGATACACCCTCCGGCTCGACACCCCACAGACAATCGCGGCACCGAACGTCCCAGTGCGCTTCCGCATCCTGAACCGAGACGGCGCGCCCGTCACCCACTACCTGCGCAGCCATGACAAGGACCTGCACTTGATCGTGGTGCGCAGAGACATGGCGGCATTCCAGCATGTGCACCCCACACTCGAGGGCGATGGGCACTGGAACGCACTTCTGGATCTCACCCGTGCGGGTGACTACCGGGTCTTCGCCGACTTCACACCGGAGGGCGGCGACAACCTGACGCTCGGCGCCGACCTGCGCGTCGGCGGCGTCTACGATCCGCGGCCCCTGCCTGCCGCCGCGTCGACGACGACAGTCGGCGGCTACACCGTCACGATGGACGGCGACGTCATCCCAGGACAGAGCTCGAAAGTCAGCCTTTCGCTACAGCGTGACGGCAAGCCGGTCACCGACCTACAGCCCTACCTCGGCGCTTACGGCCACTTGGTGGCGCTGCGCGCCGCGGACCTCGCTTACCTGCACATCCATCCGGATGGTCACCCCGGGGACGGGGTGACCCCGGCCGGACCGGGCATCGCCTTCCAGGTGCTGGCACCAAGCGCGGGCGACTATCGACTGTTCCTAGACTTTCAACATGACGGCGTGGTCCGGACTGCCGAACTCACCCTGACCGTCGCGCCGAGCGCCCGCCTCGCGGCCCTCGAACCCGCACACACCGAATATGACCACCCGGAAACCGCACCCAGCGGCCACAGCCACTGACCGGCACCGCCCCCACCCGCGCCGCACAGAATGGAGCGCAATGACCACCGTGACACAACCACCCATGACCGGGCGGGTCGAACTGGTGATCGGCGGCATGACCTGCGCATCCTGCGCCAGTCGCATCGAGAAGAAGTTGAACAAACTCGAGGGCGTCACCGCGAGTGTGAACTACGCCACCGAGAAAGCGCGGGTCGATGTCGTCGGCGACATCTCGCCGCACGACCTGATCAGCACCGTCGAGCAGGCCGGTTACACGGCGGCACTGCCTGTCGCGGCGCAGCCGCCGGAAACCGCCGCCGTGGACGATCCCACCGCCGCACTGCGCACCCGGCTGCTGGTCACACTGGCGCTGTCGGTGCCGGTGATCGCCATGGCGATGATTCCGGCACTACAGGTCACCAACTGGCAATGGCTCTCGCTTGTCCTCGCCGCGCCTGTCGTGGTGTGGGGCGCGCTGCCGTTCCATCGCGCGGCATGGACCAATCTGCGTCACGCCACCTCGACCATGGACACCCTGGTGTCGATGGGAACCCTCGCGGCGCTCGGCTGGTCGGTATACGCGCTGTTCTGGGGCACCGCCGGGATCCCAGGCATGACGCACCCGTTCGAGTTCACCATTTCGCGGATGGATGGCGCCGGAAGCGTCTACCTGGAGGCAGCAGCCGGCGTTACCACGTTCATTCTGGCGGGCCGCTTCTTCGAGGCACGCTCCAAGCGGCACGCCGGTGCGGCCTTGCGGGCTCTGCTGGAACTCGGCGCCAAGGAGGTCTCGGTGCTGCGCCGTGCGAGCGACGGGCCCGGAGGAGGCAGCGAGCATAACCACGCAGGGCCCCGGGAGCACGGCAATGGATACCGCGAAACCGAGCAGCGGATTCCGGTGGAGCAGTTGGTCGTCGGCGATCGATTCGTGGTCCGGCCCGGCGAGAAAATCGCCACCGACGGCGTCGTAGTGGAGGGCTCCTCGGCGGTCGACGCCTCGATGCTCACCGGCGAGTCGGTGCCGGTGGAGGTCGGACCGGATGACGCCGTGGTCGGCGCCACGGTGAACGTCGGCGGACGGATCGTGGTGCGTGCCGGCCGGATCGGATCCGACACCCAGCTGGCACAGATGGCGCGGCTGGTCGAGGACGCCCAGAACGGCAAGGCGCAGGCGCAGCGGCTGGCCGACAAGATCTCGGGGATCTTCGTGCCGATCGTGATCGCGCTCGCGGTCGCAACGCTCGGTTTCTGGCTCGGCACCGGCGGTTCGGTAGCCGCGGCGTTCACCGCGGCGGTCGCCGTGCTGATCATCGCCTGCCCGTGCGCGCTCGGCCTGGCCACGCCTACCGCGCTGATGGTCGGCACCGGTCGTGGCGCACAACTGGGCATCTTGATCAAGGGTCCCGAGGTGCTGGAGTCCACTCGACGGGTGGACACGGTGGTGCTGGACAAGACCGGCACCGTCACCACCGGCAAGATGACGCTGCTCGACGTCGTCGCCGCCGAGGGCGAGCAGGTCGCGCAGATCATGGAACTCGCCGGTGCGCTGGAGAATTCTTCCGAGCACCCGATCGCGCGAGCGATCGCCAAAAGCGCCAGGGAACAGGTGGGCGAGCTGAAGCCGGTCGAGGATTTCGAGAACGTCGAGGGCCTCGGCGTGCAGGGCACGGTCGCGGGCCATGCCGTACTGGTCGGGCGGGCTCGGCTGCTGGCCGACTGGTCGCAGCACCTGGATGAACACTTGGCGCAGGCGATGCGTGCCGCCGAGGCCGAGGGCAAAACCGCCGTTGCGGTGGGCTGGGATGGCCGAGCGCGCGGGGTGCTCGTAGTCGCCGATGCGGTGAAACCGACCTCCGCCGAAGCCATCTCGCAGCTGCGCGCGCTCGGCCTCACACCGATCCTGCTGACCGGTGACAACAAGGCGGCCGCCGACGCGATCGCCGCGCAGGTCGGGGTCGACACGGTGCTCGCGGAGGTACTGCCGCAGGACAAGGTGGCGACCATCGAGCGGTTGCAGGCCGAGGGCAAGGTAGTCGCCATGGTGGGCGACGGTGTGAACGACGCCGCAGCGCTGGCCCGAGCCGATCTGGGACTCGCCCTGGGCACCGGCACCGACGTAGCGATCGAGGCGGGCGATCTGACTCTGGTCCGCGGCGATCTGCGGGCGGCGGTGGACGCGATCCGCTTGTCACGCAGCACCCTCGCGACCATCAAGGGCAATCTGTTCTGGGCGTTCGCCTACAACGTCGCCGCGATCCCGCTGGCCATGGCGGGCCTGCTGAACCCGATGCTCGCGGGCGCCGCGATGGCGTTCTCCTCGGTCTTCGTAGTCAGCAACAGCCTGCGCCTGCGGCGCTTTCGCTCCACCGCGCGGTAGCGCGAAGTCCGGTCACGTCTGCGCACAACGAAATTCGCGACAAACGAGCGCGCCGTTCGCGCGAACGACACTCTGCAGGCCAGAAATGCGGTGGACGATCGATATAAGTGCGGAGAATACTTGCTGACGTGATCAGCTGGCGACGGCTCGACGAGCACGACTTCCCTGTGCTCGCACAATGGCTGGGGCAACCACATGTAGCGCGATGGTGGGCGCACGAGACTTCCGACGAGGCCGTTCGCCGCGACTTCGGCCCGTCGGCGCGTGGTGAGGAGCCCAACCAGGATTGGTTGGCCCTGCTGGACGGGACGCCCGTCGGTTTGATGCAACGATGCCGCTGGGACGACTACCCCGAATACATTGAGGAGGTCGCCCCGATTCTGACCATTCCCAACTCGGCGATCAGCCTGGACTACCTCGTCGGTGAGCCCACACTGATCGGCCACGGTCTGGGAACCCGCATGATGCGATCGATGCTCGACAAAACCTGGCACGACTGTCCGGACAGCAACACCGCGATCGTGCCGGTCCATGCCGACAACGTCGCATCGTGGCGCATGCTCGAAAAGGCCGGATTCCATCGAGTGGCCATCGGCGACCTGACACCCGACAACCCCACCGACGACAAACGCCACGTCATCTACCGAACCGACCGCCCCGCCCACAGTTCATGCCGGACCCCGGACTCGACGACACGACCACGGTGAACTCGGCGCCCTTCAGTTATCGCCGAAGTCCTTGTGCCAGGGTCGCTCACCTGCTCGTATCAGCCCGGAATTGTGGTCACCGTGACCAACGACGGTTGGGTGAACATTCCGTACACCTCGATCGACAGCGCGCCGTTCGTGGTCTCGGTCGCCCACTGCGCGTGCTCGGTGATCCCCTGCCCGAGCATCGCTTTCGCCCCGGGCGACCAGGCCACCGCCACTTGACCGAGCGCGGGGCCGAGGTTCATGTTCGCGATGGCGGTCGACTCGCTGTGGTCGAAGTAGACCTCGGTCCCACCGGGAAACGGGTTCAGCACCACCGCGGAGGCGGGCGCACCGGCGAACGCCGCCGCCGAACCTCCCGCTACCAGCGCTACCAAGACTGTCACGATCCGACGACGCATCCGAGTCCCCTTTTCGCGTAGGCGCGTATCACCGGCGTCCGCCAGTCCTGCCACCTTTGCCCAGCGCTCATCATTCGGCAATTCTATGTGACGTCACTCACATTCACGAAGTCGGCCTCGAACGCGCTCGCGTGGTCGGTCGCCCATTCGGCGTAGGTACGGGCGCGACCGAGGATCTGACGTACATCGTCGGTGACGATCGCGTTGTGTCCTGCGCGAACGTAGGCCTGACCCGCGAGCGCCCCGTCCACATACTCGGCGGACATCCCCGACGCGAGCATGTACGCACGCGCTTCGGTTTCCGGAATATCGACAACCTCCACCGCGTGACCGACAACGGCGGCCAGGGTAGCGGCGAGGTCATGGGTGGTGCGTAGTTCGGGACCGGTGAGTGTGTAGACCCGGCCCACGTGCTCGGCGGACACCAGAGCCTCGACCGCTACCCCGGCGACGTCGCGCGGGTCGATGACACCCTGCGCGGCCGGGCCCGTCATATTCGGCACCGGGTTCCCGGAACGGATAGCTTCCGCCCAGCTCGAGGTGTTGGAGGCAAAGGAACTGGGGCGCAGGATGGTCCAGTCGACACCGCTCTCGCGCACGGCATGTTCGCCCGGCAGATGCCAAGTCCCGACGCGGCCGAGCCCCGCATCACCAGTGCCGATAGCGGACAGCTTGACGATCCGGCCGACTCCCGCGTCCCGCGCCGTCGTGATCAGGGCACGGTCGACCTCGACGTACTCCGGGCCGAGCACACCAACGATGAAAGCGGCGTCCGCGCCGGACATCGCCGCCGCGATCGACGGGAGGTCGGTGTAGTCACCGCGCACCACCTCGACGCCGGCCGGGACCTCGGCGCGTTCCGGATTCCTGGTCACGGCTCGAACCTGCTCGCCGCGGTCCACGAGCTGCCGGATGATTTCGCTGCCGATAGTGCCTGTCGCACCGGTGATTACGATCATGTGACCACCGTGCCGCGCGTTGTCGCAGGTCGCTAGGAAATTTCGGCACACCTGCCCGAGCCGGGACTGCCTACAGTGGATGCGGTGACTTCCCTGCTGCATCGGCCGCCGGTCGTGCCGGCCGACCTGGTCGAGACGTCCGAGCCGGCACCGGAGTCGTTGCGACCGTGGCTGTCGGAACTCGGCCGAATCCCGACTCTGTTCGACCTGTCCGAGCCGTTCACGCACATTCCGCAAACCTCGACCACCATCGTGCTGCGCGACGAGCAGCGCGGTCCCCGCGCTGCGCTCGTCGTCGGGCCACAGACCAAGGCGATCTACTCCCGCGCGAGTACGCCCGCGGGCTGCGTCCGCCTGCGTCTGGCGCCCGGCGCGATTCGCTCGCTGCTCGGCGTGCCCGCCGCGCTGCTCACAGATCGGGTTGTGCGCCTGGAAGACCTGCCCGGCCCCGCCGCCGACCTCGCCACCGTACTGATCGCTGTCGCGCCCGACGAAGTCCTGCCGTATCTGGAAGGCGTACTGCCGCACCGCATCACCGATGACGCGGTCCAGCGTGCCGAGCGCAGTTTGCTCGGCAGCGCAGTCGCTGCCATCACGACCGACCCAGCCCTTCCGGTACCCGCCCTCGCCGCGCGACTCTCGGTCAGCGAACGCCAACTCCGCAACCTGTTCACCAATGGAATCGGCGTCTCCCCCAAACACTTTGCGCGGATCGACCGGGTGCGCAGAGTCCTGTCCCATGCCGGCGACAGCAGCTCGGCCGACAGCACCGGCACCGCGGACTATTACAAGCGGTCGACGGTCAGGATTCCGCGGATTTCATTAGCCCAGCTCGCGACAGATAACGGCTACTACGATCAATCCCACCTGTCGGCGGACTTCCGAACTCTGATGGGTGTACCGCCATCCAGGTTCTTTCGCGGCCAGTTACCCACGCCTACCCCGTGCCGGCCGCTGCATTCCGGCTTCTGAACGCCCCCGCTGTGCCGTCTCGTGCTCGCCGCTGTCGAAGGCCATTTACCCGAGTAGGTACGTCTGCTCGGCTGCTGCACCGAACGGCGCGACGAACATCTTCCGTGTCCATGATGGACTACAACTGAGCGCACGATCGACCGTCGACGCGTCGCCGAACCCGAGGTCATTGGTCGTTACCCGGTATCCGAACCGGGCGCAGAACAAGTCCGCGAGAATCACCGGAACTGGCGGACGGCTGCTCCCCCTCATCCACCCGGCGTGGCACGTTCGATGTCTCGGGCAGGTGATCGGGCATCCTGGAAAGGGGTCCTGTCCGGCGGGAGGCTACCGATGAAAGAGCCGACACACAGCGTGGGTGGTACACGTTCGCCACATCCCGACGAACCCGACGTGCATCTGTCGGTTTTCCTGCATGGTGCACGATTCGATTTCGCCGCCTGCATCACCGCTGCGGTGACTTTCCTTCGAGAGCATCGTGAGCGCCACTATGCCGACGCGGTGGATGTACTTCCTGGTCGCGCCGAAGGCCTGCCGCGGTTGCCTAACGAACGGCTGTACCTGGAACCATGATGGTTCCGATTCGGACACGGCCGACGCCCCACCTACGCGTCTGGGGACGGTACGAGCGTTCGGTCGGCCACTCGCCCTTTGGCTCGACGCTTAACCATTTCCTCCTGCTCCAAGACGGCGGCTTGCGAGGGTGGGCGCTGTGCCGCCGAGGCGGACCGCGATGGGTCGGACAGCAACTAGGTCGCATGGTAGGCATGCTCATACGGCGTAAGTGCGGTATGTCCGAGTTTCTGACGGTTACCCTCTCCGAGTACTCGATTCCAAGCATTGACCGCGAAGACGCAACCCGTGTCGCGGCGATATCCGGCGACGCGGTGCGGTTGGGGGGATTCTCAAGTGCTCGGTAGATGGTTTCGCAATAATGTCCTGCCAAGAGTAGAAAACGTGGTGGGAGGGTTGGCCGAGACCAGAGCGGGCCTTCCTCGTGGATTCTCACAAGAGCTGGATCATGTTTCAAACCAAAGACCAGACGACGACAGCCATTTCGCGGAAAAAAATTCGGGGTGCGGGCAACGATGGCGGCAGTACTCGACCGACCGACACTCGGTCTGCGCAGCCCACGCCACCGCCAAAGGCCATACCGCGCAAGCCGGCTCGGTTGCCCGCAGGTGAGTGGCCCGACCTGACCTCACGCGAGCTCACGTCGTTCGGGAGCTGGTTGAGAGCTGCCCGTGAAGGCCGAGGACTGAGCCAGGACAAACTCGCCGCTCTGCTCGGCAAGCCCGGTTCGGGCCCCTATATCGGTCAGATAGAACGCACCGGGAAGGTCACCCACGCGATGGCGCCGCGTCTGTTCGACGTATTGGACGCCCCTGAAGATGTGCGTGCGGCTGTTGTGCAGCGCTACCTGAGGGCTCCTGATTTCCCCGATCCTGCCCCGCACCGGACGCCAACAGCTGGTTCCGGGAGGCACGCGGCACGAGGGGACTCTCCCAGACGGAGTTGGCTGCACGCGCGGGGGTCAGCACAAGCGGCTATGCCAAGCGGGAGCGCGCTGCCCAATTCGATAACCCTCGCGGGGAGAGCGCAATCAGCCTCGTGTACGCGCAAAAACTACTCAGAGGGCTGGAGGCCCCCGATCATGTCACTGTGGCGGTAACGGATAAATTCTTTCCGGGCGCGGTGTTGGAGAAGTAGCCGATGGTCCCCGCGCGCCGAGGCGCACATTCCTGACGGCGTCGGCCACTACTCCGCGTGGCCTCTGACAAGCCCACGCAGCCCGACAACTGTGCGGACTCGCGCCACGTCCGCACCCTCCGCTGAGGGTCCGCCACGATCAGCGGTTTTCGGCTCGGCGCCTGGCCAGTTCCTCCTGTTCCAGAACGGCGGCTTCTTCGAGGGTGGGTGCCGTGCCGCCGAGACGGGCCGGCACCCAGCGGGCGCCGGTCGGCATCGGATAATCCCGCTGGGCGCGGTCGAGCAGCTTGCTCATCCGCGCACGCAGGGTAGCGGTGAGCTCGTCGGCGGGTGCTGTGGGCGCGATCGGCTCACCGATGCGGATGTTGATCGGAAAGTTGTGGTAGCCAAGGCGTTTCGGAATGTCTTTGGTCCAGATCCGGTGCGCTCCCCAGATGATCAGCGGAATGATCGGGACGTCGGCGTCGATGGCCATCCGGGCTGCGCCGGACTTGAATTCCTTCAGCTCGAAGCTGCGGCTGATGGTCGCCTCGGGATAGACCACGACAACTTCGCCGTCGCGCAGCGCGGCCACGGCGCGGGCATACGATTCGGCGCCCGCCGCACGGTCGACGCCGATCGCCTTGCAGTGCTTCATGAGGAAGCCGACGACGCCGTGTTCGAGTTCGGCCTTCATCATGAATCGAACGTTGCGGCCGGACTTACGCCCGGTCAACCCCACCTCTGTGAAGTCCAGATAGGCCGTGTGGTTCACTGCCAGCACCGCCCCGCCGGACCGTGGAATGTGCGTTTGGCCCTCGGTGTCGAGGCGCAGTCCTTGCGTGAAGAAGATAGTGCGGGCCAAGCCGGCGAGGATGTCGTAAACCGGTTCCCGCGTCATCAGTGCTCCCGTTACCGCCCTGCCGCGTTCTTGCGCGTGGACTTGGCCTCCGCTTCGGCGGCGTCCATCGCGTCCGCCTCCTCCAGGGTAGGCGCGCTGCCACCGAGCCGGACCGGAACCCAGTACGCGCCGGACTCGTGTACGTAGTCCTTTTGCAGCGCCAGCAGCATGTCCTGCATGGTTGAGCGCAGCTGGGCGGTGAGTTCGGCGGCGGGCTCGAAAGGCTGGATCGGCGCGCCGACCGCGATCGAGATGGGGGTGCTGGTACGGCCGAGCCGCTTCGGGAACCCCTTGGTCCAAACCCGCTGCGCGCCCCAGATGACGATCGGAATGATCGGCACCTGCGCCTCGAGCGCCATGCGTGCGGCGCCGGACTTGAATTCCTTGATCTCGAAACTGCGGCTGATGGTCGCCTCGGGATAGACGCCGACCAGTTCGCCCCGGCGCAGGTTGTCGAGCGCCGCCCGGTAGGAGTCGGCGCCGGCGGAACGGTCGACCGGGATGTGCTTGAGCGCCCGCATGATCGGACCGGAGATCTTGTCGTCGAAGACCTCTTTCTTGGCCATGAACCGGATATAGCGTTTGGGTGTGCGCGCCGGCAAGCCCGCGTAGGTGAAGTCCATGTAACCGGTGTGGTTCACCGCCAGTACGGCGCCACCACGCGCCGGGATGTGTCCATCGCCCGTGACGGTGAACTTCAGACCTTCGAGGAAAAAGACGGTACGGGCCAGCCCGATGATCGTCCGGTAGACGGGTTCCACAAGTCCGCTAGCGTAGTCGCTGCCTGCCCCATCCGGGCACAGCGCCGTCGCGATGCCGAAGCCGAGAAGGCAGGCACGAACGGCCAGCCCGCACGCGTTAGAGAAGAGGGACCGTCGAAGTGGAACGTTTCCGACCGAATCCGCAGGGATACGACCGGGAAGCGCGGGATCGAGATCGGGCGGCGCGCCACCGCCCGAATGCGGGAAGGTCTCAGTCGACGCCGTTAGCAGCGTCGATCCGGTGTGCGCGGCCGGGAGTTCGGATCACACCACGTACACGCGCGACGATGTTCGGCGGCTTGGCGCTGACCAGCGCAGTGCTGTTGACCGGCTGCGACTCGGTCGTCGGCATCCCGGACGACAACGCGCCGGCGGCGGCCGCGCCTACGACGACACCGGCTGCCGCACCCACCACCACGCCACCGAGCACCACGGCCCTATCGCCGATTCCCGCCGATGCTCCAGCGGTCGGCGCGGTCTCCGGACTGCCTGCCGCCGCGGACGCCGTGCGGCGCTGGGCCGCCGACCTGGAATCCGGCAACCTGCCCGAGTTGCAGGCGAAATGCTGGACCATCGCGCCCCGCAACGTGGCCGACATGTACGACGACCCGCAGGCCATCCGCACCGCCCTGGCCCAGCCGGGCACCGCCACCCGCGACACGATCACCTGGAAGAGCGCGACCACCACGGTCGTCGTACACCGCGCGGCGGTCGACACCGGCTACGCCTGCCCCCGGGTCGCGACGGCGGGCGCGGACATCGAATACAACGACGCCGACGCCAGGCACACCGTGCGCCGCTACCTTGCCCGGTTCGTCGGCGAACCACTCGACCCGTCCGACCAGGAAAGCGACCACCCGCTGATCTGCAAGGCGTCGGCGGCGACCTGGGATCCCTCGGGTACCGGGCAGCCGGTATCCGCGCCCCTGGCCACCAGCCAGGGCACGCCGCTCACCGGAGCCACCGGGTTCGCCGACCAAGAACTCCGCTCCGAGCAGTTGAGTGCGAACTACATCGCAGTACTCGTTCCGGTGACCAACGCCTCCGGTGTGACGCGGTCGCGTACCTTCACCCTGCTGTCGGGTCCGGACGGCTACTGCATCGGCGACGTTTCGTCGTAGCCACTACCCTGGTTGGCTGGTAACGGTCAGGAGGAGCAGCCAGTGCAGATCACCAGCGTTGGACACGCCGGATTCCACATCCGCACCGCGGTCGGGTCGATCCTTTGCGATCCCTGGGTCAATCCCGCGTACTTCGGTTCGTGGTTCCCGTTCCCCGACAACACCCGGCTGGACTGGGCCGAACTGGGCAATTGCGACTACCTCTATGTCTCGCACCTACACCGCGACCATTTCGACGCGGCGCACCTGGCCCAGTACGTCAACAAGGACGCGACCGTGCTGCTGCCGGACTATCCGGTACCCGACCTGCGCCGGGAGCTGGAGAAGCTGGGCTTCCACACGTTCTTCGAAACCGAGGACTCGGTCAAGCACACGGTGACCGGCCCCGGCGGCGCGCTGGAGGTCATGATCATCGCGCTGCGCGCGCCGGCCGACGGACCGATCGGCGATTCGGGTCTCGTCGTCTCCGACGGCGAGACCACCTGCTTCAACATGAACGACGCTCGCCCAGTCGACATGGACGTGCTGCACGACGCGTTCGGTCACATCGATATCCACCTGCTGCAGTACTCGGGTGCCATCTGGTACCCGATGGTCTACGACATCCCGGCCCGAACCAAGTCGAACTTCGGTAAACAGAAGCGTCAGCGCGGCATGGACCGGGCGCGTAGCTACATCGAACAGGTCGGCGCGACCTGGGTGGTGCCCTCGGCCGGCCCGCCGGTGTTCCTGGATGACGAGTTGCGCTACCTCAACGACGATCGCGGCGACGAAGGCAACATCTTCCCGGACCAGAAGGTGTTCCTGGAGCAGATGCAGATCCACGGCAACACGGGCGGGATCATGATGATCCCCGGCTCGGTCGCCGACGTGCGCGGCGCCGAACTGATGCTGACCCATCCGAGCGATCCGGCCGAGATCTACGACAACAAGGCCGACTACATCGAGCGGATGGCGCAGCGCCTCGCACCGGTGCTCGCGGCCGAGAAGGCGTCCTGGGCCACCGAGAACGGCGCACTGCTGGAACCGCTGCAGAAGCTGTTCGAGCCGATCATGGGCCAGAGCGACCTGATCTGCGACGGCATCGGGTACCCGGTCGGCCTGGTCATCGGCGAAGAAACCGTGGTCCTCGATTTTCCGAAGCGGGAGGTGCGCGGCCCGATCGAGGGCGAGGGCAAGTACCGCTACGGTTTCCGCATCCCGCCGGAGTTGGTGCGCACCGTGCTGCGCGACAACGAGCCGGACTGGGTGAACACCATCTTCCTGTCCACCCGGTTCCAGGCCTGGCGCATCGGCGGATACAACGAATTCCTCTACACCTTCTTCAAATGCCTCACCGACGAGCGGATCGCCTACGCCGACGGCTGGTTCGCCGAGGCGCACGACGATTCCGCCTCCACCGAATTGGCCGGCTGGGAAGTCCAACGGCGCTGCCCGCATCTCAAGGCGGACCTGTCGAGATTCGGTGTGGTCGAAGGCAATACCCTCACCTGCAACCTGCACGGCTGGCAGTGGGATCTGGAATCCGGACGGTGCAAGACATCCAAGGGTCACGAACTGCGTTCGACCAAGCTGGCCTGAGTACCTGGCTACCGGTCGGCAATGACGACGCGCCGACCGGAAGCATCGGCTGGTGCACGCACCCGACATCCCGGGCACAATCCGCTCCGGCCGCGAGCTCAGGGTTGCGACCGAGTGGCGATGCCGACCGCGACAAGGGTCAGCACACAGCCGATGACCGAGGTGACCGTCAAGCCCGCGCTGGTCGGGGTCAGGATGTCGAGAACGAGGGACGCGATCAGCTGGCCCGCGACCGAAGTGAGGCCGAGTAGCAGCACACCGATCCAGCGGACGGTCGAGGCCGCCAGGGCGATGAAGGCGATGCCGATCAGCCCACCCAGGTAAAGCCATGGCTCGGTAGGGAATTCGGCCAAACCGCCGGAGGTCGCGACCACGATGGCTTCGATGGCGAGCAGCGCGATGAGGCCCACGCAGAAATTGACGATGGTCGCTGAGAAGGGCCCGCCGACCGCGCCGATTCTGCCGTTCACCGCCTGCTGCCAGGCCAGGCCGATGCCCGCGAGCGCGGGCAGCACGATCAGCAGCACAGTTGGAGCTCCGTGCAGCGTGTCGGGGACGGAAAGTTCACCTGCAGCCCGGGTATCACCGAATCCAGCGATCAGTACCGCCAGCACGCCCAGTGCCGCGCCGACCAGACGCCCCACGGTGACCCCGGTACGTCCGCTCGGGCCCAATCCGAGCCGGTCGACCACCAGACTGCTGAGCAACTGCCCCGCGACAGCCGCCACGGTGAACGCGGTGACACCGATGGCCGCAACGGTGAGTCCCTGACCGGCGACGAAAAAAGCACCGCACAGTCCGCCGAGAAACTGCCACGGCCGTAGCGTGCCATCGGCCATCGCCTGCCCTACCTGGCGCAGGCCCTCGCGCAGGCGCCCACTGACCGCGAAGGCCACGAGCAGCGCCACGAGCCCGATGCTGAAACTGACGGTGGCGGCGGCGATCCCATCGTGCAGCCGGGCGCCGAGCGCGCCATTGATCCGCCCCTGCACCGCGACACCGGCGCCGATCGCGCACCCGAACAGCAGCCCAAGTCTCGCCTGCACGGTCATATCCCCGAACGCTACCGGTCGCGCACCGACGATGCCGGACGGGTGACGGCGGCGCTACGCGAGGTAGTTCGCTCTCATGCCACTCACAGTCATCGCGGCAGCCAACGGGGAGTGCAGGCGGCGAGGGCGATCATGGCGACGCCGAAGAGAGCCAAGAGGGCGGACATGGAACTCCAGCGGGTGACCGCTGCGGCGACGGCGAAGACGACGAGAGCCACCATCTCGCCGAGAAGGCCGGATACCGAAGTCACCGTAGCCCGAGCCGGGCCCTCGATAGCCGCCTGGAGACGGGCTCCCGCTACCACTCCGGCGTTATAGACGATGCCGTAGGAGACGCCGATCGCGGTGAAGCCGAGTCCGGTCAGCAGGTAAACAGCGGCGGGTCGGTACGAAGCGGCTCCGACGATCAGCGCTCCGACGAGAAACAGAACGCCCGCCACGCCCACCGCGGCCGCCATCGTCCGACCCGAGATGCCCTCGGTGCGGCCCGCCAGCACCGCGCCGATCAGCGAACCGAGAACGGTGATGCCGACCAGCAGTGGAACCACCGCGGTCGAGACGCCCGCTTCGTCCGCGAGCAGTGCGAAGTATTCGTCGAACGCCGTCATGCCGAGTAACAGCCCCTCCAGCAACACGCCGTAGCGCACCGCCCGAACTCGCACCGCCTCGCGCACACCGACCGTGAGCATGCCGAGGTATCGCGCGAACGGCCGAGGCCGCGCGACATGCCTCGACTGCGCCACGTCCACATCCGACGTAGCGCGACTCGAGACGACCTCCGCGTCGACAGTGCGCCCGTCGACCGCGTCGCGGCTGGCAGCACCAGCGCGCGAACCGCCAACCGCGGCTTGGGACGCAACTCGTCCGCCGTGCACCGCCCAGACACCCACCACCGCGCCATCGTCCACGTCGGTCGTGCCTTCATCGGGACCTGCGCCCATGGCTCGCCCGCCGAAATCCGAGACGGAGTCGTGCACCGATGCGCCTGGATCGCGGTCTGCCGCGACGGCCGCAAGCACTGCGGCGCACCCTCGAAGGGCGGAGGCGATCGGCTCAGCGCTTGCGGGGACGGTCGTCGCGGCGTCGGTTGGACGCGCACGCTCCCCGGGCCGCGCCGTTTCCTCGTCTTCCAGTTCCAGATCATCGATGTCCACCGCGGAGACCACCTTCGGTGCGGTGGGCAGTGAGACAGCGAGTGCCGAGTGCAGGGCGGCCATCGCGACACTGGACCAGCCGACGAAGGGGTAGCCACCCCAGAGGTAGAGCGGGGTCGCGACGACGATGGCGACCACGACGGCCATTTCCGCACCAGCGCGGGTGTAGCCGAGAATGCGCGGGTACGCCGCGGATTCGCCGCGAGTGGCGAGTTCGTCGTAGAGCAGCGCTTCGAACGTGCCGGATGCGAGGGCGCCCGAGATGCCCCACAGCACGAACCCGGTAGCAAAACCGGGAAAGGACGGCACGACGGTCCACAGCGTGAAGCCGCCGGTCAGCAACACACCACTCAGCGTGAGCAGCGCCCGCCGCGAGACCGTGTCGGCCCATGCCCCGGACGGCACCTCGAGCAGGAACGACGTCACGGACCAGATCGCGAACAACAACGAGATCTGCCCGCTACTCATTCCGTGGTCGGCGAAGAGCAAGGCATACAGCGCGTAGAGCGGAATCAATTCACCGGTGCTCCGGAAGAGCACTGCGCGTGCCGCCAACGCGCGGAGGCTGAGAGAGTCCGCGCTACCCGTCGAACGGGTACGTAGCGATGCGGCGAATCAACAGACGTAGATCAGTAAACGCATGTCGATCAGCATCGAGTACCTCACATCGCCGCGTCAAGGGATTATCAGGGCAGCGGCACCCAGCCGTTGGCCTGGACCGTGTCGCCGCCACCGAATTCTCGGTCCGAGACGCCGGGGCCGACTCGCCCTTGGTGCTCGTTGAGGTCGCTGATCAGGTCGGACACCGGATGCGAGTCGCTGTAGTGGTAGCCCTGGGCGAGCGCGAATCCCAGCTCGGTGAGCACCGCGGCCTGATATTCGGTCTCCACGCCCTCCGCGATCACCTGCAGATCCAGCGCGCTGGACAGCGCGGCGATCACGCCGAGCAGCGGCGGCGCGGGTGAGTCCGAACGGATCGCCGCGACGAAAGACTGGTCGACCTTCAGAATGTCGCTCGGCAGGGTGGCCAGTCTGCTGAGCGAGGAGTACCCGGTGCCGAAGTCGTCGATAGCGATGCGAACACCCCGGTCGCGCAGAGTGTGCAGATTCGCGATGGCGGTCTGGGATTCGGCGGCCAGTTCGCTCTCGGTCACCTCGAGGACCAGCTGATCCGCGGGCCAACCGGTGCTGGCGAGGATGTCCGCCACCCGGTCGGCGTAATCGGCCTCCGCCAACTCCAGTCCGCTGACGTTCACGTTCAGGGTCAGATCGAGCTGGGCGAAGGTCTCCTGCAACCGCGCGGCGTCGGCGCAGGCCTTGCGTAACACCAGCTCGTCCAGATCGGCGATGAGGTCGTATTCCTCGGCGACACGGATCAGGCCCTCAGTGGTGACGTCCGGCTGCGCGTTGGACGACCAGCGCAACAGCGCCTCCACACCGACCGCTTTGCCGCCGCCCTCGGTCAGGCTGACGATCGGCTGGTAGTGCACATCCAGAGCGCCTTTGTCGATCGCCTCGCGCAACTCCACTGCCAGCGGCAACTGCCGGGAGGACTCGAGCACGGTCCGGTTGCGACCGGCTTGCTTGGCCCGGTACAGGCCGACATCCGCACGGCTGACCAACAACGATCCGGACTCCCCGGGCTGCCACGACGTCACGCCCGCCGAGCAGCCGGTGGTCACGGCCGCACGCAGCTGTTCGGTGAGCAGGATCGCGGCCTGCTCGGTGGTGTTCGGCAGCAGTAGCGCGAATGCGTCGCCGCCATAGCGGGCCAGGCGCTGGCCCGGTGCGAGCAGTTTCGACCAGGTGTCGGCGACCCGCTGCAGAACCGCGTCGCCCGCGCGGTGACCCAGATGGTCATTGATCTTCTGGAAGCGGTCCAGGTCGACCAGCACCAGCGAGAGTCCTTGGCCGGTCCGCGTGGCCTGTTCGATCACACCGTTGAGCGCCCGGTCGAAGCCGCGCCGATTGAGTAGGCCGGTGAGCACATCGATGTCGGCCTCCGACGCCATCCTGGTCAGGATGCCGACCACGACGCCGACGCCGACCGTCACACCCGCCGGGATCAGGCCCGACCACCAGGGCAGCCCCGGCGTCACCGGCCGCGCCGGCAGGACCCAGAGGCACAGCAGCAGGGCGAACGCGATGTGCGCGGCCGCCTGCGACCAGGCGAAGAACAGCGCGGCGTCGCAGGCAACGAACACGTAGAACGCCGCGAGGCTGATCGCGCCGACCGTGTTCGGGAACGAATGCACCGCGATCGTCACCAATACCGTCGCGGTCGCGACGTAGGCGTGATGAATCGAGTGCGGCAGGCGTGGACCCCACGCGAGCAGCGTGAGACCGAGCACCAGCGCTACCGCTGCCGCTCCGCCGACCAGCGGCCGATTACCCTCGTCACCCGGGGCGATCGCGGTGATCACCAGCCCGAGAACCCCACCCATGACGTAGAACGCCCCGGTGGTCCGGGCCATGACCATGGCGGTTGCCAGCGCAGAAGCGGCTCGCACCCGGGTTCGGGTATCGCCGCGAGACCCGATTCGTCGCACGGGGAACAGCCTAGACACAACGCATCCCGGCAGTTGCCACATCCCGTGAATCCGGCATGGCGAACCAGTGGCTATTCACCTGAATACCATTCGGGCGCGCCTAGTTCGACGGCCGGAGCACGTCGGTGCCGACGAACGGAATCAGCGCCGCGGGCACCCGTACCGACCCGTCGGCTTGCTGGTGATTCTCCAGGATCGCCACAATCCAGCGGGTAGTCGCCAACGTACCGTTCAAGGTGGCGGCGACCTGCGCTTTACCGTTCTCATCGCGGTAGCGCACAGCGAGACGGCGCGCCTGGAAGGTGGTGCAGTTGGACGTCGAGGTGAGTTCCCGGTAGGTCTGCTGAGTGGGCACCCATGCCTCGCAGTCGAACTTGCGCGCGGCCGAACTGCCGAGATCACCGGCCGCGACGTCGATCACCCGATAAGGCACCTCGACGGCCGCGAGCATGTCCCGCTCCCAACCGAGCAGCCGCTGGTGCTCGGCGGAGGCCTGCTCCGGTGTCGTGAAGACGAACATCTCCACCTTGTCGAACTGGTGCACGCGGATGATGCCCCGGGTGTCCTTGCCGTAGCTGCCCGCCTCCCTGCGGAAGCACGACGACCAGCCCGCATACCGCTTGGCACCCGCGCCGAGGTCGAGGATCTCGCCCGAGTGGTAGCCCGCCAGCGGCACCTCCGAGGTGCCGACGAGGTAGAGGTCGTCCTCCTCGAGGTGGTAGACCTCGGCCGAATGGCTGCCGAGGAAGCCGGTGCCCGCCATGATCTCCGGGCGCACGAGCACCGGCGGAATCATCATGGTGAAGCCGTTGGCCACGGCCTTCTGCGCCGCCAACTGCAGCAGACCGAGTTGCAGCAGCGCGCCGTACCCGGTGAGGAAATAGAAACGCGCGCCGGAGACCTTCGCACCGCGCTCCATGTCGATCAGGCCGAGCGACTCGCCGAGTTCCAGGTGATCCTTCGGCGCGAAGTCGAATTCCGATGGTGTTCCGACGGTGTCGAGCACGACGTAGTCGTCCGCGCCGCCGGCGGGCGCGCCCTCCTGCACCACGTTCGAGATGGCGTGGTGCGCGGCGTCCAGATCGGCGTCGGCGCCGTGCTGTGCGATCTCGGCCTCCTTGACCTTGATCGACATCTCCTGCGCCTGCGCGAGCAGCGCGGAGCGCTCCTCCTTGCTCGCCTTTCCGATCAGTTTGCCCATCGCCTTGTGCTCGGCGCGCAGGTTGTCTGCGGTGGCCACCGCGGCGCGTCGTGCTGCGTCCGCCTCCAGCAGAGCGTCGACGAGGGCGGGGTCTTCGCCACGGGCGCGCTGCGAGGCGCGGACCGCGTCGGGGTTGTCCCGCAGGAATCGGAGGTCGATCATGAGCAACCAGCCTAGTGGTCGACGTAATGCCGTTTCACGCCGATATCCCAGGATGCGGGCAACCCGCCGACCTGTCGATCACCAGCGGGCTCGGTGATACCGGCCGACGGCGCGGCGCGGCGCGAGTGATCCGCGGCCGAAGAAGTGCGGTACCGGGCCGCCCTCACCTTGTGCCGAGCATGCCGGCTATCTGCCCTCGACTTCGACACCGAAGTGCGTCCCCGACCCTCCGTACCTCGCCCCGTGCTCGTGCCGGCCCACCTTCCCCGGACACCAGCCGAACGGCACGTGGAGCAGAATCGATGTGGCGCACAGCGTCTTCTGCCGAACGAGGTGGAACGCACCGGGCCGCGCGGTCGGTACTCCTGCGCCGTGGCCGCTGCCGCACACCAACACCGATCGGCTACTCGCCGAGGCCACCTGGCTCGCAGACAACGCCACAGCGGCGACCACCGGGGTGAGAGGCCGAGTTCGCTGTTTCGCGCTACGCGGTTGTCCGCGAATATCGATCCGGCCAGGTTGTCCGGGATCTTCCGGTCGGCACCGTGTCACCGACCCGACGCGCGGAGTGGGCGGATCAGGCCAGGTCGTAGCACTGCGGCCCGGACACTGCCATGATGGATCGCGATGTCCCCGCAACGTGTGCCTCTGCCGACGCCCAAGCGTGGTGCCCCGTCGCGCACCGACGCGGTTCGCCGATCGATCGACGCCTCGATCGATGCCGCGAAAACCGCACTCGCAGACGGCAACCTGCACCTGTCCGCGCCGACCTTGCGCTGGGGTCTGCTCGCGGTGGCCGTCGGCGCCGTGATCGCCGCCCTGCTGACGTTGTTCGTCACCGGTTTCGACGCGAAGGGCTTGGAGGTACACAATCCGGGCGCGCCCGCGCAAACCGTGCTCGACAAGGAGTTCGGCACCGCCGCGAAGGGCGACTGCCTGAGTTGGACCAAGAGCGACCGATCCGACCTGGTCAAGGTGAACTGTGCCAGCAAGCACCTGTTCGAGGTCGCCGCCGATATCGACATGAGCCGATACCCGGGCAAGGAGTTCGGCCCCGGCTCGCGGTTTCCGGACTCGCTGCGGCTCACCGAACTGAAGGAAGAACATTGTGTTCCCGCCGTGCAGGGATACCTGGCCGGGCGTTTCGATCCGCGCGGCAAGTACATCGTCGGCCTGATGTACCCGAGCCCGGACGGCTGGCAACACGGTGATCGCACGCTGCGCTGCGGATTGCAGGTCGCGGCCAGTGTCGGCACGCCGCCCTCGCTCGGCAGCGCCGGCGAGCACGATCAGTCCAAGGTGTACGAGCCAGGCGTGTGTCTGGGCATCAACCAGAATCTGCCAACCGATCCGGTGGAGTGCGCGCAGCCGCATGCTGTGGAAATCGTCTCCACGATCGACCTGGGCACCCGCTTCAACGGCGGTCCGCCGCCCAAGGAGGAACAGGACAAATTCGTCGAGGACGAGTGCGCGCGGACCTCGACCGATTATCTCGGCAGCCCGGACGTGATCCGCAACAAGACGCTGACCCTGTTCTTCGACTACATCGACGCCCGCAGTTGGATGGCGGGCAGCCGTAAGTTGGACTGCATGATCGGCAAGGGCGCCGATCGAGAAGGCTTCGCCCCCATCACCGGTTCCGCACGAGGCGACATCCTGATCAACGGCCAGGCGCCGGTGCCGCCGCCGAGCGACGGGCGCTCGACGCCCGCGCCGCTCCCTGGCGCCGCGCCGCTGCCAAGGCCGAGATAGCTCGCCGCCGATGTCCGTCTCGATGTCCGCCGATCGATTCGAGGAATTGGTAGGCGACGCACTCGATCTCATTCCGCCCGAGCTGACCCGCGCAATCGACAACGTGGTCGTGCTGATCGAGCCACGCAATCCGGAGGATCCGCACCTGCTCGGGCTCTACCACGGCATTGCGCTCACCGAACGCGATAGTCATTACGGCGGAACGCTTCCGGACACCGTGACGATCTACCGTGATGCCATTCTCGAGATCTGCGACGCCGAGTCGGAGGTGGTGAACGAGGTCGCCATCACTGTAATCCACGAGATCGCACACTATTTCGGGATTGACGAAGACCGTCTGCATCAGTTGGGATGGGGATAGTGTTGGCCGAGCGGGATGGCGCACCAGCGGCGATGGGTGTGTAATCAGCAGGGCAGCCGAAAGTTGGGGATTCGATGGAACCGATTGCGTTGCTGTCGCGTCCTATCACTCGTAGGGGGGATTCTCGTGGTTCCGCCCCATAGCCACTAGAAGGAGTCGAGTCATGGTTGGACATGTACTGATCGCACCCGAAGCCATCCTCGCCGCCGCCGCCGAACTCGACCTCGTTGCCGAGCGGCTGGCCGCCGCCGCGGCGATCACCGCGCCCGCGACGCATGTGCTTCCGTCTGGCGCGGAAGAAGTCTCGCTGGTCAGCGCCGGCCATTTCAACCAAGGGGCCATGTCGCACGACCGCGCGGTCGCGCAGGCGATTCTGGAATGCCACCACGCCGCGGCAACACTGCGCATGCAGTTGGCCCAGCATGTCGCAGGCGATGTGGTCCGCGCCGCAGGCATCAGCGCCATCCAGGTGTAGTTCCGAGACCGAGACCAGCAGTGGCACTAATTCAGGGGAGATAGCGAACATGGTTGCAGGAGTCACCGGTGTGATCTGGGCTGCCCGACCGTCGGAGATCAATTGCGCCACCCTCCACGCGGGCGCGCACGCGATTCCGATTTCGGCGGCAGCCACCGCATGGGGCGGACTCACCGCCGCCTGGGTCGACGCGACGACCACCGTCGCCAGGGTGATGGCCGAACTCGGCGTCGGCATGCAGGGTATCAATGGTATCGCCGTCCTGAGCAAGCTCACGGGTTTCCTCGGCTGGTCCGAACAGCAGGGCGTCCAAGCGGCGGCGATGGGTGCGAAGGCCGCGGGAAACGCCATCGCGTACACCGTCGCCGCGTTGGCGATGCCGAGCCCGCCGGAGATCGCGGCCGTCAACGCCGCCTTGGCCGCGTCGGCGAACCCGCCGGGTGTGTTGACCGGCGCCTTCGAAGCCGCGGAAGTGACCAGGACCCTCATGGACATCCGTGCCGCGTTGGTCATGGAGACCTACGAGGCCGCGACCAGCGCCATGATCGCGACCCCCGCCGAGTTCCTGCTTCCGCCGCCGATTGCCAGCGGCGCCGGAACGGCCAACCCCGACCAGGCGGCCGAAACGGCGATGGAGGTCCCGGCGGATCCGATCCAGACCGCTATCGCTGCCACACAGGCGTTCTTGAGCAACCCCGGCGTAGCAAGCGCGGCCACGCAAGCCGCCCAGGCTGTCGGATCAATCGCCACCACCGGTGTTTCGACCGTCGGAAATGTTGCGAGTAGCGCGATCGCGGCGGCCACCACCGCGCCTGCCATGTCCGGCATCACACCGATGGCCCTGGGTGTCGGGGCGGCCACCGCCGTTGGCGCCACCGCGACCCGCGCGGTGTCGTTCTCCGGCGCGGGATCCGCGGTGGGCATGGGCAACGGCTCCCTGAAACTCCCGGAAGGCTGGGGCACGAACGGCACCATCGGTGGCGGCTCCGCGCACCCGCAGGAGACGATCGCGGTCAACCGGGCCGACGCGGCGCCGGTCCGGCCGACGAATGGCAACCCACTGCTGGGGAACCAGGCCCGCAGCGCCGAGGATGACGAGACCGAGCGCAACGGCCGGGACTATCTGCTGTCGACCGAGCACTTCGACGACGGCCGGTTCGCCGCCGATGGAGTCATCGGCGGCGGTGACTTCAGCGGGACGGCTAGATGACCGTACTCGGTGCGGGCCGTGGCCCGTCTACGCTCGAGGCGGTAGTGCTGTCCCTCGACGAGATGCAGTTTCTCGTGGAGACGCTGGAGATCGAGGTGCCGGTCGTGTTGAACACGAGGGGGCGCTACGACAACCTGACCGACCACAAAGCGGCGATGGGCTTGGCCGCCGAGTCGCTGATGCAGCGGGAACTGCTCATCGATGAGGTGGTGCACCGCGATCTGGACAACCGGCTGCGCGTACTGAACCTGCCACACTGGATCATCGCACTGCGGTTGGTCGTCGGCGGGTATGTGAGTCGCTTCTGTCTGGCGAAGGGTGATGACCTCACGGTTGTCGCCCTTCGCGGGCAGGACTCCTACGTCATCGATGAGGCCGGGACCGATCTGCCCGGTACCGTGCTTGCGGCACTCGGGTACGCCGAACCGCTCGAGCTGTACGGCATGAACGCCCCGACCGACGAACTCGCGACGATCTTCGGAGACACCGGTGATCCCGCGGCCACCACGGAGCGGCTGACCACAGTCGGCAACCCCACGCAGGATGCGAAGACGTTGGCGGCGGCCTTGGTCGAAATCCACTCGTATGCCGAGATAGTCGGCGTGGTGTACGGCGACGGCACCAGAGACGTGACCGACAATCACATTGCCGTATTCAATACGCGCGCCGGCCGATTCGTCGCGACCGCAAGCAGGTCCGACGATGGCGTGAAGTGGACATCACTCAGCAGCGGTACGACGGCACGACTGCGTACCGCGCTGCAGGATCTGATCACCTCGCTGCCGGACCGTAGCGATTTCCCGAGGAACCCGACGCTCTCCTGAACACCGCTAACCCATCGGATCGTCGGAGGTCGGCGCGACGTCGTCGCCGAACGGCGGGGCGAACCTGCCCCAACGAATGCACTCCCAGCTACCGTCCGGCATCGGGACCAGCTCGATGGTTTCGGTGTTGTCCAGGTGATTGTTCGTCGTGAACGGCGGCCGCACACCGGATAGTGCGCGTCCGACAAGTCGCATGGCTGCGCCATGACTGACCACCAGCACATCGCCGTCGCTGGATTCGGGCATCAAGTACGTCTCGCGCAACTGCCGGATCACCGGGAGGAAGCGGTCGAGGACGTCCTGGCCGCATTCCCCGCCGGGCACCCGCTGCGCGAGATCGCCGTCATGCCAGGCGCGATAGATCCGCTGAAAGGTCAGGTGTGCCTGCTCGCTGTGCGCTCCTTCCAGGTCACCAGCCTGTACCTCGTGGAGACCGTCGAGCACCATGGCGGCAACACCGGTTGCCGCCTCGATGTAACTCGCGGTCTGCCGTGCGCGCAGCGCCGCCGAGCAGAACAATGCCTTCGGGGGGCCGAGCAGCCCTTCGCCGAAGGTCTTCGCCTGTGCAGCACCGCGTTCGGTGAGCGGCAAGCCCGGCACCCTCGTGTCCAGCAGCTTGGCGACATTCCCTTCTGTCTCCCCGTGCCGGACCAAGATCAACCTGCCGATCATAGATCCGCCACCCCCTTTCTCAGCTGGACCAACCACTCCGCTGCCGATTCATCCGACGGTGGTGGCGAACCGGTCGCCGAGGTCGCCGCCCAGGACCCGAGGAAGCGGACTCGAGCGGTGCGGTGCAGTGCCTTGAGCGCCTCGGCCACCGCGGTGTCGTCGATATGCCCGACACAGTCGAGGTAGAAACGATAGGTACCCATGCCGGTTCGAGTCGGCCGGGACTCGATTCTGGTCAGATCGATACCGCGCGTGGCGAACTCGGCGAACGCGCGCATCAGCGAACCCGGCTCGTTCGGCAGCTCGAGCACAATCGAGGTGCGGTCGGCTCCGCTGGCGGCGGGCGCCACCCTCGGCCGGGCGCACAGCACGAAACGGGTGATCGCCTGCTCGTGGTCGGCGACGCCGGACGCCAGGGCTACCAGTCCGAGCCGTTCCCCTGCCAGAGCAGTCGAGACAGCGGCATCGGCTTTCCCGGCGACCACATCTTCCGCAGCGGCGGCATTGGACGCCGACGTGTATGGCCGCGCGTCCGGCAGGTGCCGCGCGACCCACAACCGCACCTGTGCGGCAGCTACCGGGTATGCGGCGAGCGTGCGCACGTCCTGCGTGGTCGTTCCGGGTTTCGCGAGGATCGTGAAGCTCACCTCGAGCTCGGTCTCGGCGATGATCTGCAAGCGCGGGCCGATCGCCAACGAGTCGAGCGTCGCCGAGATCGAGCCCTCGACCGAGCTCTCGATCGGCACCACGGCCGCCTCGACGTCGCCGGAGCGGACCAGGTCCAGTGCCGATCCTTGGCTGGGCGCGGCGACCCGCTCGACGGGCCCGTCGAAGGCTCCCGAGGATTCGAGTTCGGCGAGGGCCATCTCGGTGAAGGTTCCGGACGGTCCGAAGTACGCAATACGCGGCACGGTTACGACAGTACTTGCGTGCTCGGTGCACACCGCACCGATCTCGCGGGTAGGACCGCACCCCGTGAAATGTTCAGCGGCCGTCAGGCCGTTCGACGGCGACGATCAGCTGCCGGTCAGCACGGATAGCGCGGCGGCGACTTGGGTGGTGGCCTCGGTTTCGATGGCGAGCAGAACCGATCGGACGGCCTCCACCGCAGGCGGGTTCAGCGCGTTGAGAAAGGCGACGTCGGGGTTGTTCAGAGCACTGCGGATGTCTTCGCCGCAGAGGGCGGCAGCGGTACCGGCGATGATGGCAAGCGCGCTCGCCCCGGACGAGGTCCGGGCCACGAAGCCGCTGTTGGCGTGGGCGATACCTGCGAGGAAATCCGCAATCTCGGCGTCCCGCGCGTCCAGGTCGAGAATCGGTGCCGCAGGACCCGCCATACCGATGTCCCGAACCAAGCCGTCGATCACGCTGCGCCGGGCGGGCGCCGACAACGTCATCAGCACTGGTTCCCGAACCGCCTCGGTCTGCTCCGCCATGTCCTCACCGTAACAAGCCGATAACCCCGCCCGCGCCGGCGCGCGTCCCACACCACCATCGAAGAGCGCCTCGATCAGGCGCTTGCGGAACGATGCATCGTCACTTAGCTTAGGGTAACCTAACCGCGAGCCGAAGCGCAGGGGGCCCGCCCGACCACGGAGGTACGTATGCCGCGTCCGATCCCGACTCTCGCACCGTCCACCGCTGAACGGGTACGAAGCGCGTGCGCCCATGCCGAGCAGGCGGTACTGGCCATGTCCGGGATCGACCCGACGCCGTCGTCCGTCCACCACGTTCGTCAGTGCGGCGACGCGGTGATCGCCGTGCCGACCACCTCGGTCGCGGCGATCTTGGCTGGCACCTCCGGCGACGGCGGCGCACCCGCGGTGCTGGAACTGACCGATCACGCACCACTGCCGCTACGCGAACCGGTGCGCGCCCTGGTCTGGCTCCGCGGCTCGGTACGCGCGGTGCCCGCGCGGGCTCAGCGCGCCCTGGCCAGCGAAGTGGCCACCGACAACCCGCATCCCGGGCTGCTCGACATCGGCCACGGCGCAACCCTGCTGCGACTGGTAATCAGTTCCGCGGTGGTGGCCGACTCGACCGGCGCGGAATCGGTCAGCGTCGACGAACTGCGACTGGCGCAGCCGGACCCGTTCTGCGCCATGGAATCCGCGTGGCTGCAGCATATGCAGTCCGACCACGCCGACATCCTTGCCCAGCTGGCCAGACACCTACCGGCCCGGTTGCGGCACGGCATTGTGCATCCGCTGGCCATCGACCGATATGGATTCACCCTGCGGATCGAAGGGCATGACGGCGACCACGACTTCCGCCTGCCGTTCAGCGCGCCTGCCGACAGCGTCGAGACGCTCAGCCGCGCCGTGCGTACCCTGGCGGGCTGCCCATTCCTCAACGGCCTGCGCCGCATCTGATTCACCGGTTCACGAGGCCGACCGTAGCCAGTTCCCCACCATGGCCGCGGTTTCGTCGACCAGGCGCTGGCGGTCCAGGTTCGCAGGCGCGTCGAGCCCGATCCGCACGCTGCTCGCCAGGCCGACACCGACCATCACGTACGCCTTCACGTCGAGTTCGTCGTCCGGCAGCGGCCCGAGCAGGTGCGACAGGTATGCCCTGGTCAGGACGAGCAGCCGCCGTTCCAGTTCACCGAAACCCAACCCGTCCAGTGCCGCTCGCGCGGCCAGGGCCCGCACCAGCGCCCGGTGTTCGATGAGTGCGTGCACGATGCCGCGCAGGCTGACCGCGAACGACTCGCCCGGGTCCAGCGAAAGTCCGGTGAGTACGGCCGCGGTGAACTGTTCCTCCAATTCCGCGAGCAGTCGGCTGCGCAATTCCGCGAGAATCTCGTCCTTGTCGGCGAAGTATCGGTACAGCGAGCCGATGCTCATGCCCGCGTGCGCGGCGATGCGATTGGTCGACGTATCGTCCACGCCTCGGTCCGCGAAAAGCTGAGTAGCGGATTCGAGAATACGGTCGCGCGTTTCCTTGGCGCGTCGCTGTTTCGGACGAATTCGCGAGTTGGCCCGCGACTCTGCCATCATGGACACCAGTACCGAGAAAGCGAGCAGAAGGTGAGCATTTACTCATCTTAGGCAGAGTCACCGCCCAGGACACGACAGCGCCTGCGACCTTCGCCGCGGCGCCGGGTGGCACCATTCCCACCGAATTCCGCTATCGCCCAACACGTCGACGACCCGCGCGTTCAGCGCGCCCGCAGGCTGTGGCGCCGCGTATTCCGCTTCGACCTGCCGCCGCCAACGGGACCGGCCCGCTGGTTCGGCATGGCCTACTACCAGGCCGACTCGGTCGCCGCGGCGTTCGTCGACGAGGTCTACCCGAGTCCGATCGCGCCGAAGTCTGGGCGGGCCGTGTTCGACTTGGCCCTCGCGCACGGCGTCACCGCGGCCCTGAACGCGCCGGCCTCGCCCATCCGGTTGTTCGAGGAGTCCGAGACCACACACAGCTGTTCGACACTACCGCGGCCGAACCCGACGCGAAGGTGTTCCGCCATTGGGACACTTCGGTATTCAGCGTCGCGACCACCACGTTGGAAATGTACTCGAAGAACTAGTTCGCCGAACCGCTGTCCTATCACGGCGGCTACACCGGGGATCGGGCGCACGAGCGCCTGTTGGTTCACCCGAAGTCATCCGGATCGCGGAGTCCGTGACGCGCCGCGCGCCGCGCGGAACGCAGGCAATAGATTCGACCCATGCGCGTTGAGTCCGGTGCGGAGTGGGACGAAGCAGAGCCGACCGATCGGGAGCGGCTCGGGATCAAACTCGAGATCACCGTGGTGCTGCTCGTCACCTTCGGACTCAGCGGACTGAACGCGATGCTGTCACTGCTGGAGAGTGCGCTCGCGCCGGGCGGAGTCGGTGGGCGCACCGTCGCGCTGAACCCGTCGCGGTCTACCCAGTCCACCATCGATATGCTCTTTCAGCTGCTCAGCGTGCTTCGACTGGCCGGGTGGGCCGCACTGGGGCTGTACCTACTCTGGCGTGGCGGCCTTGGGCCGCGCGCGATCGGACTGGCGAACCGCGTCCGATGGCGCACGGACGCGCTGCCCGGTGTGGTGCTCGCCGCCCTTATCGGTCTGCCCGGACTGGCGCTGTATCTCATCGTGCATGCCGTGGGCTTCAGCGTGACGATCGTGCCCGCCTCGCTCGGCGATTACTGGTGGCGGTTACCCACGCTGATCTTGTCGGCCTGCGCGAACGCGCTGGCCGAGGAGGTTGTCGTGGTGGCCTTCCTGCTCACCCGACTACGCGCGCTGGGCTGGTCGGCGAACTCGGCACTGCTGACCTCGGCCCTGCTGCGCGGCAGCTACCACCTGTACCAGGGTCTGGGCGGCGGGCTCGGAAACGTCGTGATGGGCGTCGTCTTCGGTCGCTACTGGCAGCGCACGAATAGATTGTGGCCGCTGGTTCTCGCCCACTCGATCATCGACGCGGTCGCCTACATCGGCTATACCATTCTTCGAGGCCACGTCTCCTGGCTTCCGTGACCCAACTGTTCTCCCCGGCGCGGTAACGGCTCGATTCCCCGCGCGAATAACCGATCAGTGCGACAGCGTACGCCTCGGCGCACCAGGTACCCGACGATCTCCCGATAAGTAGAGTCTCAGTGATGAACGGCGACGACCCCCAGCGCAACGCGCCGCCGCGCCGCGTGCCGCCCCCGGGCAGGCCCGGCGAACCCCCGATCCGGCACGGTGCGTCCGCACCCGGTGGCCCGCGGCCTCCTCGCATCGAGCCGACCCAGGTGCTGCGCCGCGACGGAGCACCGGGTCCGCATCCGCCACAACTGGCCTATTCTCAGGTCCCGCCGGAAGCCCCGCCGCCGCCGCGCAGGCAGGCCCGCACGCACGCGCCGAGGCAGCACCCCGTCCCGTACGACGCACGCACGCACGCGCCCAGCCAGCGCCCCGTCCGGTACGCGGAAGGGCCCCCGCACGCACCGACGCAACAGCCGAAGCCATATCGCGAAGGCCCGCCGCCGCGCGGTGAGCGGCCGGCCCACGTACCGCGGCGCAGACGTCACCCCTTTCGCTGGTTCCTGGTGATCGTGCTGGTCCTGGTGCTCGCCGCGGTCGGCGCCGTCATCCAGCTCGACAACGCACTGAACCGGATTCCGGCATTGGCGAACTACGCCGATCGGGTCGGCAACACGCCGGGCACGAATTGGCTACTGGTCGGCTCGGACGGACGTGGCGACCTGAGCCCCGAGCAGGAGCAGGAGCTGGCCACCGGCGGCGAGGTCGGCCCCGAACGCACCGACACGATCATGCTGGCGCACGTCCCCGAGACAGGTAAGACCACGCTGGTCAGCATGCCGCGCGACTCCTATGTGAGCATCCCCGGCCACGGCAAGGACAAGCTCAACGCCGCGTTCGCGCTCGGCGGCCCCGCGCTGCTCGTGCAGACCGTGGAGATCGCCACCGGGCTGCACCTCGATCATTACGCGCAGATCGGCTTCGGCGGCTTCGCCAGCGTGGTCGACACGCTCGGCGGCATCGACGTGTGCGTCCCGAAACCGATCGACGACCCGCTCGCCGGTATCGACCTGCCGGCGGGCTGCCAACGCTTGGATGGGCCGCAGGCACTCGGGTTCGTCCGCAGCCGCGCCACCGCACTCGCCGACCTGGACCGGATGGACAACCAGCGACTGTTTATGGCCGCTCTGCTGAAAAAGGCGACCAGCGCCACCACATTGGCCAATCCGTTCACGCTCTGGCCGCTGGCCTCCGACACGGCCCGGTCTTTGAAGGTCGACAAAGGTGACCACATCTGGGACCTCGGCAGGCTCGGCTGGGCGCTGAAAGGCGACACGGTCGCCGCCTCGGTACCCGTCGGCGGATTCGCCGACACCGACAGCGGAAACGTGCTGCTGTGGGACAAGAACAAGGCGAGCCGATTCTTCGACGCGCTGGCCAAAGACCAAGCCGTGCCGGAAGATCTGCTGACGCGGTAGCGTCGGTGCCATGCCGGACACCGAGGTCGCTGAGTCCTTTCCCGACTTGCTGCGCGCGCAGATCCGTCAGGGGTTCACCGCCGCCCAGCAGTATCTCGCCGCTGCCGTGTACTTCGACTCCCTTCGGTTACCGCAATTGGCCGGCCACAGCTATGGGCGATCGCGGGAGCAGTACGCGCACGCGCTGCGGATGGTGCAGTACCTGCTCGACCGTGACCTGGATGTGCGGATCGGCGGGCTGGACGAGATTCACTCGACCTTCGAAAGTCCCCGAGCCGCAATAGCTTTCCTGCTGGAGACCGAGCGGGCCCGCAGCACCATGATCGGTGGTCTCGTCCGCGCGGCCCGTGCGGACGGGGACTATCTGGGCGAACGATTCATCCAGTGGTTTCTCGAAGAACAGGTACGGGACACGGCCGGGATGACCACGCTGCTGTCCGTACTCGACCGTGCCGCGGGCGAGTTGTTCGATGTCGAGGAGTTCATCGCGCGTGAGCTTCGCGCCCAGCGCCGTGCCGATACCAGAGCGCCGAAAATGGCCGGGACCGCGAAGAATTAATTAGGCAACACTAGCCTCAATAAGGTTGCACTTGGATGACATGCGGGGTGACCGGCGCTAATGTCATTACCATGTCGAGTCATCCGGAATCCCCCCGCAGCAAATTCCACAGCCTGCTGCACGACCAGATCCGGCACGAATTCAATGCCGAGCATCAGTACATCGCGATCGCGGTGTGGTTCGATAACGCGGATCTGCCCCAGTTGGCCAAGCGTTTCTATGCGCAGGCGGTCGAAGAACGTAATCACGCGATGATGATCGTGCAGTATTTCCTCGACCGGGATATCAGTGTCGACCTTTCTGGTATCGACGCCGCGAAATCCCACTTCGAGAATGCGCGCGAACCGATCGCACTGGCACTGACCCAAGAGAAGACGGTCACCGAACAGATCATTCGGCTGGCGAGCACGGCCCGAGAAGAGGGCGACTACCTCGGCGAGCAGTTCATGCAGTGGTTCCTGAAGGAACAGGTAGAGGAGGTCGCGAATATGACGACCCTGCTCACCATCGCCGATCGCGCCGGGTCCAATCTGTTCGACCTGGAAGAATTCATCGCCCGGGAAATGAGCGGGCCGAGTGACACCTCGGGCGCACCTTCCGCAGCGGGTGGCAGCGTCTGACGACGTTTTCCGATAAACAGTGACAAGCCCAGCTCCGCACGAGGAACTGGGCTTGTCACTGTTTATACGCGGAAAGCATGCTGGACACGCACGATGCTGCGCACCGTATGTCGTGCGGCATGGTTCCGACTTTCCTCATCGGTTCAGCGAGAACGACCGACGCCTCCCACCGATGTTCGGCGCGGAACCGAGAACCTGATCGATCGATAACGATTAAAAGCAGGATTCGCACAGAATTATCGCCGAGAATTTTCCGACTCAGCGCAAGGTGACCTGACGTGACCGCAGACCGTCGCGCGAGCGCCGCTCGTCGGCCGTGAGCGGAGCGTCGGTGACCAGCGCCTCGGCCAGTCGAGCGCCGAATTCGGTGGCCGGCTTCACCCACTCCTCGGCATGCCGCTCCCGGTCCAGGTCGAACACCGGGACAAGCAGGCCGTGCGTGCGGAACGAGCCCGCGAACCGCGAACCCTCGCCGAGGTGCAGACCGCTCGAGGCGTGCAAACGGGCCAACGCCAGCATCAGGTCATCCTCGGACTCCGGGCGGACCCAGCGAATGTGCGCCTTCTCACCCGCATCCACCCACCACGCAGCGCCGATCGCGTCCACGTCCAGCCCGAGCCGCGCCGACGGCATGATCGCCTGCTTGGCCTGCTCGATGGTGGCGGCGACCTGTGGATCGGGCTCGACACCCGCAGGCACCCACCAGTCGAAGTCCTGGTGCACCGTGAGGTCGAGTTGGGCGCTGGAATCGATGACGTCGACCAGCCGCGGGCCGCCCGCGATGCTCTCCACGGAGGCGAGGGAATCACCGGGCTCGGCGGACTGCGTCCACAAGATCGCGGCGGCGAGGTCCGCGGCCGGGTCCGCGCCCTGGAACTGCACCTGCGTGCCGACATAGCCGTTCGGCTGATCTCCGGCCCGCACCAGGGCTGCCACCGCGCCGGGTAGCACCGTGGCGAGCACGACCGGACGTTCGGCCGCGATCGCGGGAGAAAGCTTCAGCTCCGCGGTCGCAGACGGAACGAACTCGCGCAGCGCCACCAGATCGCACTCCGCGGCCAGGCCCTCGAACGGGCGCTTGACGGTCTGCGCCGCCTGCTCCAGCGCCACACGCCGTTCGGCGAGACGCTGCGCCCGATTTCCGCCGGGCTTAGGACTGTTGCGCTTGCTCTTACCCACGAGGGGTCAACCTACAGGGTGCTGCCCGTTACTTCCCGCGCGCCACGGCGGCACCGGGCAGATCGTCCGGGTACGACTACGACGCGCTGTGCCGCAAGCCGATTCGCCGGTCACGCTGCATCGAGTAGTGACTTGGTACGGCCGGGATGATTGGTAGCGACCCAACTGACGCCGAGGTCGGCGCACAGTTGCACGTCGTCTGGCTCGTCCACGGTCCAGCAGTAGGTGGCGCGTCCCGCCGCTGCGGCCTTGTCGACCAGGTCCGGGTGCTCGCGCAGGGTCTTCACCGACGGGCCGACGGCGGTCGCGCCGACCGTCGTCGCAGCGGAACCGCCCAGATAGCGCGATGATTCGCCGAGCAGCACGGTCGGCAGCAGCGGCGCCGCACGGCGGATCCGCCAGACCGCGGTAGCCGCGAAGGACATGACCACGGCACGGGAGTGGTCGGCCGAGGCAGGCGTGGCAATGCCGAATCGCTGTAGTTCGGCGAGCAGCTTGTTTTCCACCAGCGCGCCATAACGGACCGGGTGTTTGGTTTCGATGAACAATTTGGTCGGCCTGCTGCGCCAGTCCAACACCAGGCTGATCAGCTCGCTCAGGGTGAGTACCGCGGCGGGCTCGCCGTCGGAGCCGAAGTCGAGCCCCCGGAGCTCGTCCAGGGTCATCTCGCTGACCAGTCCGACGCCGGAGGAGGTCCGGTCGACCGTGCGGTCGTGCACGCACACCAGATGCCCGTCGCGGGTCAGCCGGACGTCGCATTCGACGCCGTCGGCGCCCTCCTCCAGCGCCAACTCGTAGGCGGCGAGCGTGTGCTCGGAGCGCGCCGCCGAGGCACCTCGATGCGCGACGACGAACGGCGCGCGATTGCCCTGGCTCACTTGGCCGAAACCTCCTCCTGCTCACGGTCCTGAGCACTGTTGTCCTCGTGTGCGGGTGCGTCGATCGCCTCGGACCGCGCGATATCGGCGGTCCGACCGCGGCCGCCGGGATGCACCGGCTCGATCACCGGGACGGCGGGATCAACGGCGATCAGCCACCGATGCGTGTCCCGGCCGTGGCCGAGTAGGTCATGTCCTTCGATCGCGCGCAGCACCCACAGCGTCAGCACCGCGACCGTGGCGGCGACCGCATCGGTGACCGCGCTGAACAGCACCCCGTCAGCCTTGGCTTGCAACGAATCCGCGGTCCGCCACAGCAGCGCGGCCAGCGCGATACCACCGCCGAACACCCACGCCACCCACCAGATCCGGATCGCACGCACGGCGCGCGGGTCGGTGCGGCGCGCGACGACCTCGGTCAGGAAGATCCCCGGCCACAACAGGTTGACCACCGGAACGAGGCACCCGAACGCGAGCGCTCGCTTCGAGCGCGGGTCGCGTTGCCCCACCTCGGTGTAGGCGAGCCGTCTGGCCTCGACCAGCCAGCCGAATACCGCCACCGCCGTCACCAATGCGAGCACAACAGACAGCACCGCAGCGCCGATGACGAACGCGTCGGAGCAGAACAGCACCGCGGGATGGATCAGACGGGTCCGATTGTGCAGCAGGATCAGATAGCGCACCAGTTCGGCGACAACGGCGACAGCGAAGACGACCGCGGTCGCGACGAGCAACTTGGTGACCGAGTCCGTCAGTCTGTCGAGCCGGCGCCGCGGCGCGGGCGCGTCATGCGGCGGTCGGTCGATCAGCCCCCAGCGCGGAATCCGCGGGTAGCGCGGCGTCTCCGTCGGTGTCACGGCGCGCGCCGACGGCTGCGCTCGACGGGCGCGATGGTCTGGCCTGCGCGCCACCCATCGGTAATTGCGCCGGTCGGCGGGCGCGTCGATCGGCGCGGGCGAGAGCAGCACACCGCGGCAACGCGGGCACCAGTGCATCGGAGCCCCCTGCACGGTCCAGCGCGCGCCGCAGCGCGCACAAGGTTGCACCACCGTACTCACCGCGCACCTCGTTCTTTCGTCAGTAGATCTTCGCCTGCTGGTCGCCATCCGCGATCAGCGGGCGTCCTGCCTGCTGCCACGCCACCATTCCGCCGCGGACCTGGATGGCGTCGTAGCCGATGTGCGTGAGGTATTCGACCACCTGAAGGGAACGACCGCTTTGCCGGCAGATGACGTAGAGATCGGCATCGTAGGCCAGCTCGTCGAGCCGGGCGGGCACGTCGACCATGGGGATATGGATCGCACCAGGGGCGTGTCCGAGCTGCCACTCGTCGTCCTCGCGGACGTCCAGCAGGATCGGGCGCGCGGTGTCGGCCGACGCAGGCGCGCTGCCGTCGAAATCGGCAGGCACGTCCTCCACCGTGACCGAGGGAACGTGGGGGCTCGTCACAGCTTCGATCCTGCCATGGGCGCCGTACCGACGTGGGATACCGGGGCCGGGCGAGCGCCTCGACAGCGACCTGCGGCGTCGGGTATGTTCTCCTCTCGGAGCGTGAGCAACACACCGCTCCGATTGTCGGTTATGCATATTTGCGACATTGGTTGTGCATAACTGCGTCGGTTGTGCATACCTGCGCTGGAAGTTATCCACATTATCCACAACCTGATCCACAGGCTGCTGTAGTCGGTCAACGCGACACGCACAGCCAGCGAATTTCAGGCAACCTATCGGCTACCCGCTAGCCCCGCCGTGGTGCGGCGCATCCACGATGTCGTGAAGATGCCTCCGATTCCGGTCGGCGAACCGAGCGTGCGAATGACCGATCCGGGACTCCCCTCCTGATTAATCCCGGAGCGGCCATTCGTCGCCCACCTCGGAACCCGCGGCGACGAAGGCTCCGATACCTACTTTGACGGCGCCGGGACGCGTTCGGTTCCATGCAGAACGGGAACGCCGAGCGAAAATATGAAATACCCGGTTCCAGCAGCGACGATCGGTAGCCTGAAGGAATGAACGTGAGCAGGGGGCTACTCGACGGAATGAACACTGCTGGCCTCAACATCGCCTTGTCCGAGGCTGCCTGCCTCGGTCTCGCGGTGGATTCGACGGCCAACGAATTACGACTCGACCTCGAGGTGCTGACGCTTCCGGAAAATGGCACGGCATCCGAGGATTACCGGGTCCAGGTGACGTTTACCGGTGTGAGCCGGGTCGCGGCATCGCTGCGGGTGCAGCACTGGGACGATCTCGAACCCCGCGTGTTGCCACTGCAACTGGACGGCCTGGACGAGGCCATCCGCAGCTTCGGCGGCGGGCGCTTACACGGCTGGGAATTCATCGATCTCGACGACAGCGGCTGGGCACTGTGGAGTGAACTGCTCAGTTTCGACACCGTGATCGATGATCACATCTGTGCCCATGTGCTGGAGTTCTCCCAGGAAGAAGGCATCGACCCGCGCGAACTCGATGTGCGGGTGTGGTTCGACGACATCATCATTCACGACTCGACAGGCACCCGGGTCGCGCTGCCGGATTTCATCGCGGGTGCCACACGCTGGTGGAAAGCGCACGACGCCGGTGACCCGCGGGCAACCCGCCCCGGCATCGCTCCGCCGCTGTGACAGCGGATACCAGAGCTTCCGTACGGAATACCTAGGCGCCCAGGCCCGCCGGATAGCTGACGCCCGTGGCGTGGACGGGGCAGTAGCCGCCCGGGTTCTTCGCCAGATACTGCTGGTGATAGCCCTCGGCGTAATAGAAGGCGGATAACTCGGACAGCGGCGTGATCTGCGTGGTGATCTCGCCGTATCCGGCCTCGGCCAAGCGTTTACCGAAGGCCTGCGCGGTAGCTCCGGCGGCCGCGGCCTGCTCGGCGTCGAGGGTGAAGATCGCCGAGCGATACTGGGTGCCCCGATCGTTGCCCTGGCGCATCCCCTGGGTGGGATCGTGGTTCTCCCAGAACTGCTCGAGGATGCCTCGATAATCGATCACCGCGGGATCGAACACGACGAGTACGGATTCCGTGTGCCCCGTCTGCCCGCTGCACACCTCTTCGTAGGTGGGATTCGGGGTGAATCCGCCGACGTACCCGACCGCGGTCGAGTAGACCCCGTCGAGTTCCCAGAACTCCTTCTCGGCCCCCCAGAAACACCCCATCGCAACGACGGCGATCCGCATGCTGTTCGGAAATGGCGGGTGGATCGGGTGACCGCTGACGTAATGGGTATCCGGCACCCGGAGCAGTTCGGGTCGGCCGGGCAGTGCCTGCTCTGGCGTGATGAGCGTGGGTTCGGGGAGCCGGACGCGTCCCACTAGTTCGTCGTACCACGACATGGTTCGATGCTACGCGTGCGGTTTCGAATGGTGCCGATGTTCTTGATGTGACGGTGCACAGCCCGCCGAGTGTGTGCGGGGTCACCGGAATGTGTGGGCATCAGGCCAGGTTGGAACCGATCGGGTGTACGAATGATGGCTGGGTGTGCGCGGGACTCCGGGCACGCCCAGCCCGACATAGGAAGGGACATCGTGGCTGAGTACACGTTGCCGGATCTGGATTACGACTACAGCGCCCTGGAGCCCCATATCTCCGGGCAGATCAACGAGCTTCATCATTCCAAACACCACGCCGCTTATGTCGCCGGTGCGAACACCGCGCTGCAGAAGCTGGAAGCCGCCCGTGAGGCAGGCGATCACAGCGCCATCTTCCTGCATGAGAAGAACCTCGCGTTCCACCTCGGCGGCCATGTCAACCACTCCATCTGGTGGAAGAACCTCTCGCCGAACGGCGGCGACAAGCCGGTCGGCGAGCTGGCCGCGGCGATCGACGACCAGTTCGGTTCGTTCGACAAGTTCCGCGCCCAGTTCACCGCCGCGGCCAACGGTCTGCAGGGTTCCGGCTGGGCCGTGCTCGGGTTCGACACCCTCGGCCAGAAATTGCTGACCTTCCAGCTCTACGATCAGCAGGCCAACGTGCCGCTCGGCATCATCCCGCTGCTGCAGGTCGACATGTGGGAGCACGCCTTCTATCTGCAGTACAAGAACGTCAAGGCGGACTACGTCACCGCGTTCTGGAACGTCGTCAGCTGGGCCGACGTGCAGGATCGCTTCGCCAAGGCGACCACCCAGGCCAAGGGCCTCATCTTCGGCTGAGTTCGACTTCGGCGCCGCTGGCGCCGCGCGTATTCGCGGTCCGGCTTCGGCTCGCGTCCGAGCGTCCACCGAGATCTGGTAAACACTCTCGGTTCAGATTCAGCGTCGGCATCGCCGCGACCATGACCAGCCCGTGACAGTTCGTCTGTTCACGGGCTGGTCACTACGCGCGTTAGCACTCTTTGGTACTTGTGTGCCAGGTGATTCGTGGTTCATTCTCGAAAATCCAACAGTTCGAGGACGGGCTACGCCGCCCCCGGTTCCGTGACGGGAGGCAGAAATGCGCACGAACGAGCCGATCGGCATCACACCGTTCCACTCGCACGGATCACTGCGGGGTTTCGTCATTTCCGGTCGATGGCCGGACACCACCAAGGAATGGGCTCAAGTGCTGGTGCTCGCCGTGCGCGTGGCCAGTCTGCCCGGACTGTTGACGACCTCGACGGTATTCGGCGTACGGGAGGAATTACCCGACGACCCCGCCCCCGGCACGGTCGGACTGGTACTGGCCGAAGGTCCGGTGCTCGGCGCGGAAGCCCTCGAGCCCGGACGGTTTGCCGAGCATGTGCCGCCCGCCCTGCTGATGTTGCATCCTCCCTCCGAAACCCGCCCGTCACTGCCTGAGTGTGTGGGCGCCGCATCGGGCTGCGTGTTGCTTCCCGGTGTGCCACACCTGGGACTGGAACATCGCGCCGCCTGGGCCGAGGCGGAGTCGGATGGCACGATCACTTCGCTGGTCAGTCGGGTCGGCCTCGACCCGATCAGCGATCCCGACACCGCGGTTCTGGCTATGCTGCTGGCCGCATGAGGGTTACCGAAAATATCGACATGGATCGCCAAACTTATTGTGCGCATTGCGATTTCGACGACCTCGAGTTGGCAGGACGAAGCCGTCCGGGTACAGTCGATGACAGCGAAGGGGAGTAGCCCCCAATCACACCGTCGACATACTGACTCGTTGCCCCCTCGAGGCGCGGGTCCGGTTGTGTGAACCGGCACCTATCCGGTGGGCGAGACCTTCGGCCTGGACAACTATTTCGTTGTCGGCCGGAGGAATACCTAGTACTCCGACCGACAGGCCGGAGACACGGGAGCCACGGACATGATCGCTACTGTATTGCTGAGTATCGGCATAGTCTTTCTGGCCGAGCTGGGCGACAAATCGCAGCTGATGGCGCTGACCTTCGCGCTGCGCTATCGCTGGTGGGTGGTACTGGGTGGCATCGCGACGGCCACCACCGCGGTACACCTGATCTCGGTCGGCGTCGGATACTTCCTCGGCGCCGCGCTACCGACGAGGGCGATCTCGCTGGTCGCCGCGATCACCTTTCTCGCCGTCGGACTGTGGACGCTGCGCGAGCACGTCGGCGCCGCGAACGACGAACCCGAACCACAGTCCGTGCGGACCAGCACCGTTCCATTCTTCGCGGTACTCTCCGCGTTCCTGCTCGCCGAACTGGGCGATCGGACCATGTTCGCGACCGCCGCGCTGGCCACCGACTACGACTGGGCAGGCGTCTGGCTCGGCTCCACCATCGGGATGGTCGCCGCCGACGCGCTGGCGATCGCGGTCGGAATCCTGGTCGGCAAACACCTGCCGGAGCGCTTCATCGGCATCGGTTCGGGACTGCTGTTCCTGTACTTCGGTACGGCGACGCTACTCAGCGCGGCGGCGCCAACCCTGAGCGGGCCGATCGTGGCAGCCCTGGCCGTCCTCGTCCCCGCGGCCGCCCTCGCGGCCCTACCGGCCCGTCGGGCGATCGGCCAACGAATCCGATCAGGCCGACTCGGGGAGACGATCACCGAGTCCGCGCGGCCCCGCCGTTAGTCGGCGGCCACTACCTATGGCCACTTCGCGCCCCCGAGGGGCGCCGTCATAGTGCGCCGTCGACCACTGCACACCCATACAGCTCGCCGCCTCTACGGACCAATTCCAACAGTGGTTCGCGCAATGCAAGGACACCGTCCGGATCACCGACCGCGATTCGAGCCGTGACTATCGCGCCGATGGCGGCAGCGAGAGTCTGACAGGCGAAGCGCTGCTGCTCGGTCCGCGCGTCGAGCACCCCGACGAGCAAGCCGACGATCAACTCCTGGAGCCGAACTCGGCGCGAGATCGCCGTCGACCCGACGGCGAAGACCTCGACCAGAAACAATCGCGCGCTGGCCGGATCGTCGACAAGATGCTGGAGGTATTCACACAAGATCTGGTCCAGCTTGTCGAGTCCGACTGTGGGCCCGGTGGAACTGTCTTCTCCTCCGGTCACTTCGGCGATGCGGTCGAGTAACGGCTGCACAGCGCGTTCGTAAGCCGCCGCGAAACAGTCCTCCTTGGAACGGAATTGCTCGTAGAAGGTCTCCCGGGACACCCCGGCATATTTCAGGATCGCCGCGACAGACGTTCCTACATAGCCGTTTTCGGCCATGGCCCGCGATGTCGCTATCAGGATCCGCTCTCGTTGCGAGGCGACCACCTGCTCTCGTGGCAGGCCGTGCCTACCGCGCGGAAGTTGGCGGGCTTTGGTGGCCGATTCGGTCATACGGTAACTCCGGTGTTCGGTCGGGCTAGGTCGGGCAATTCAATTCTGCTGGGTCGGGACCGTCGGCTCCACACAACTGGCGCTCCCGCGGATCGGACGATCCCGCGCGTCCGCCCGACCACGGCATTCGTCGACGTGGTTATCGGCGTACGTACACGTTCGCAAACTATTGGCAGGCGTGGACGAATGAGAGGGAGTCGTACTGCGCCTCTCACGGATGACCGGTTATGGTGCCATTGACGAAGGGCCAACTGGCTGTCACGAACGAGAGGACCATCGTGGAGATTTCGGGTTCCGCCGCCATAGTCACCGGAGGAGCGTCCGGCCTCGGCGCAGCTACCGCACAGCGTTTCGCCGAACTCGGCGCAACCGTATTCGGACTTGATGTGCCACAGTCGATCGAACGTGCAGGCGATCATGTGCCCGCCGGCGTCACCCTCATTCCTGCCGATGTGACCAGCAACGACGAGGTCAGTGCTGCCGTCGCGAAGGTCGTCGAGTCCGGCACGCCGCTGCGCATCGTGGTCAACTGCGCCGGTGTCGGTTGGGCAGGCCGCATCCTGTCCAAAAACGGCCCACACGACTTGGAGCTTTTCCGCACGGTCATCACCGTCAACCTGCTCGGTACCTTCAACGTCATGCGGTTGGCCGCCGACGCCATCGCCAAGACTGACGCCGTCGACGAGTTCGGCCAGCGCGGCGTCATCATCAACACCGCCTCGGTCGCCGCGTTCGAGGGCCAGATCGGTCAAATCGCGTACTCGGCCTCCAAGGGCGGTGTGCACGGCATGACAGTTCCCGCCGCGCGCGACCTCGCCCAGTTCGGTATCCGGGTGAATACCATCGCTCCCGGGATCATCGACACCCCGATGCTCGCGGGCGTCACCGAGGAATACCGCAAAGGCCTCGAGGCAGGCGTTCCTTTCCCGTCCCGGCTCGGCCGTCCGGACGAGTACGCGCAACTGTCGCAGTACATCGTCGAGCACGACTACCTGAATGGCGAGACCATCCGCATGGACGGCGCACTGCGCATGGCGCCGCGGTAATTCGGCCAGGAAATACCGGACCGCGCGTGGTTCTTCCGCCGAGGACCACGCGCGTTTATCGCTTCAATACTCCGGCTTGTGTCCGATGCCCAGGTACGCGGTGGTCGACAGCGGGCGACCCGGGCGGTAGTTCGCCGCCAAAAATGCCTTCATCAGCGCCGTGCGCCCGGCCCAGACCTCCGCACCGACATTGTGCCGAATGAGTTCCATCGGCGCGCTGCTGCGCAGCATGGCCTCCCACAGGTGCTCCGAATCGCTGAAAGTGAGCGCTATCGAATGCCGCTGGATCGACACAGCTTCGAACCCCGCGCCGCGCATCTCGGATTCGAAGACCTCCGGGTTCTCCAGACTCAGGACATTGGGCTGGGGCTCCTGGATGCTCGGGTCGGCGGCGGTGAATGCACCGAACATCATCCGCATCAGCGGCGACTCCGCGACCGGCGCCCAACTCGATACCACCGCCGTGCCGCCGGGCCGCAGCACACGAAACAGTTCGGCGAACCCCTTCGCGCGGTCCGGGAAGAACATCAACCCGAACATGGAGAACCCGGCGTCGAACCGGTCGCTGCCGAATGGCAGCGCCTGGCCGTCCCCGACCTGCGCTCCGATGTTGGTCAGCCCGGCGTCCGCCGCGGTTTTCATCAGCCGCGCAATCATCGACTCGGAGAAATCTATCGCCTCGACCCGAGCCACTCGCTCGGCGGCAGGCAGGGTCAACATGCCTGGCCCCGCCGCGACATCCACGACCTGCGACCGCGCTGACAGCGACACGAACTCGAGCGCGCGAGCGGAGAACGGCTGCATGATGGCGGGCGCGAATTCGGCGTATCCGTCGGCGACGAGATCCCATGGCTCGGCTACGGCAAGCGGGTTTCCGAACATTGATGACGATCCTTTCGACCGTCCAAATCTAACCTCGCCGCACCGCAACCGACTCCCCAGTTCTGCGAATATTGCTGTGCGCGAAGGGAGTTCAGCCAACCTACCCTCCGCCACGACCGGCGATTCGTATGCTCGTCGTCACACGGACGCTGGGGCGAGTACCCGTGGCCACCAGTAGACAGCGATGCCGCACCCGCGCGCCCCGGTGCCGAAACCGGTATGACGCGGCCGGAGGGCAGCGACGATGCCCTCCGGCCGCGGTGACTCAGAGCGTGCGGGTGAGCCGATCGGTGAGAATGTGCGCGAAGTGCGCCGGGTCCTTCAACTCGCCGCCTTCGGCCAGCACCGCCGTGCCGTAGAGCAGTTCGGCGGTTTCGGTCAGGTCGGTCGCGGTGCCCTTTTCGGCTTCGTCCTTCTTGGCCGAGTACGCATCACGCAGTCCGGTGACCAGCGGATGGGCTGGGTTCAGCTCCAGAATCCGCTTGGACTCCGGCAATGCCTGACCCGAAGCACGGTACATCCGTTCCAGCATCGGCGTGAAGTCGAAGACATCGCCGACCAGACAGGCCGGGGAGGTGGTGAGCCGGTTGGTCAGCCGGACCTCCTTGACGCTCTCCTCCAACGCCTTACCCAGCCAGGTGAGCACATCGGCGAAGTCCTTGTCCTGCTGCTCGCGCAGTGCCTCGGAGGCTTCCTTCTCTTCCTCGGTCTCCAGGTCGACCTCGCCCTTGGCGATGGACTGGAACGCCTTGCCGTCGAACTCGGGCACCGAGCCGACCCACATCTCGTCGACCGGGTCGGTCAGGATCAGCACCTCCCGGTCCTTGGCGGTGAACGCCTCCAGGTGCGGTGAACTCTCGATCTGCTGACGAGACTCGCCGGTCATGTAGTAGATCGTGTCCTGGCCCTCGGGCATGCGCTCCACGTACTGGGCGAGCGTGGTCAGTTCCGATTGGGAGTTCGTCGAGGCGAACGAGGACACCTGCAGGATGGTGTCGCGGTTGTCGAAGTCCGACAGCAGGCCCTCCTTGAGGACGCGGCCGAACTCCCGCCAGAAGGTCTGGTAGTTCGTCTGGTCCTCGGCGCCCTGCAGATCCTTGACCGTCGAGAGCACCTTCTTCACCAAGCGCTTGCGGATCATCTGGATCTGGCGGTCCTGTTGCAGGATCTCGCGGGAGACATTCAGCGAGAGGTCCTGCGCGTCGACGACACCCTTCACGAAGCGCAGGTATTCCGGCATCAACTCTTCGCAGTTGTCCATGATGAACACCCGCTTGACGTAGAGCTGCACGCCGCGCTTGTGCTCGCGGGTGAACAAGTCGAACGGCGCCTGCGAGGGGACGAACAGCAGCGCCTGGTATTCGAAGGTGCCCTCGGCCTTCATTGGGATGATCTCCAGCGGATCGTCCCAACCATGGCTGACGTGCTTGTAGAACTCCTTGTACTCCTCGTCGGAGACCTCGCTCTTGGGGCGGGTCCACAGCGCCTTCATGGAGTTGAGGGTCTGGTCCTCGACAACCGTGGTCTGCTGGGCGTCGTCGCCCTCCCCCTCGGTGACGGTCCGCTCGACCTGCATGCGGATCGGCCACGCGATGAAATCGGAGTACTTCTTGACGATCTCGCGTAGCTTCCAGTCCTGGGTGTAGTCGAAAAGGTGGTCGTCCTCGTCGGCCGGCTTGAGCTGGAGTGCGACGGAGGTGCCCTGCGGGGCCTGCTCGACTTCTTCGATCGTGTAGGTCGAACTGCCCGCGTTCGACTCCCACCGGGTGCCGGTGGTCTCGCCCGCGTGACGGGTGGTCAGCGTCACTTTGTCGGCGACCATGAATGTCGAGTAGAAGCCGATGCCGAACTGGCCGATCAGCTCCCCGGCGGCGGCCTCGGACTTGGCCTCGTTGAGCTTCTTGCGTAGTTCGGCGGTGCCGGATTTGGCGAGGGTGCCGATCAGGTCGATCACCTCGGCGCGCGACATACCGATGCCGTTGTCCCGTACGGTCAGGATCCGGTTGTCCTTGTCGACCACCAGCTCGATGTGCAGGTCCGACGTGTCGACGTGCAGATCCTTGTCCCTGAAGGATTCCAGCCGCAGCTTGTCCAGCGCGTCGGAGGAGTTCGAGATCAGCTCCCGCAGGAAGGTGTCCTTGTTGGAGTAGACCGAATGAATCATCAGCTCGAGAAGTTGATGTGTCTCGGCCTGGAACTCTAGTTGTTCGACGTCTGTCACGTCGCGATAGTACGACGACCGAAATCGGCTAGGCCAGCAACCTCGCCATCTGCCCTTGTCGTCATCCAGTCGCGCAGCACCTGGGTTGCGCGGACGTCGTCCTCGTTGTACTCCAGCAGTCGGGTGCGCTGGGAGAGGTCGGGCGTGCCGTCGTAGCCGACGGCCAGCCGATACCAACTCATCGATGCCTCACCGCCGGCCTCGGGATCGCGCCAAGCGAATCCGGCGACCGGAGCGATCTTTTTCAGCCCCTTGCCATTCGGACAGATGAACTGGTCCGAGACGGCCTGGAACATATCCACCCACTGCGGACCGTCCACGAAAGCGCGCACCTGGTCCACCGTCGGCACACCGGGACGGCCCGCGAACCGGCGGGCCGACTCGTACAACCACTTGTCCTCCGCCGTGCGCGAATAGCAATAGGCGGCAAAAGTTTTTCCGGCTGTGGCGGCCTCCGCGCGCACCGTCATCAACCAGGTCCAGAACTCGCCGAACGAGCGGCCCTCGTCGTCGGTGGGGAGCGGATCCCATGTCACGAACGGGCGATACACCCCGTCCAGCAGCGTCCCCCACAGGTAGGCGCCGTATTCCTGGAAGCTCTCCAAATCGACGTCCACCTCGACGTCCGCCCGCCGCACCCGTACCTGCTCGACCCGGCGCACCAGCGGCGCGCCAGCGATCCAGGCCCGCGCGGTGACCACGGCCTCGTCGAACGGGCCGTGTTGCCAGTCCTCGGGGTCGTCGCCGACCCAGGCCGCCAGATCATCGATCGTCTCGACACCATGTCTGCGCAGCACCTCGGCACGCGAACCAGGCGCAACCAAACTGACGTCGCGGTGTTCGATCAGCCAGCCCTCGCAGCTCGGTCCTTCGAGGCCGCGCGTCCACCACGGGCACTGCCGGCATTCGGGCACCTTCGACGGGACGGTCGGCAGTTCGCCACGCACCACCGCGATCCGGTCGGCGTAGCGCAGGTCGTAGTCGGCCAGCAGCGGACCGAGATCGTGCACCAGGATGCGGTCGAATTGGTAACCGATCACGCCGCCGACCAGCGCGGGGCTGGCCAGGCCATGGCGCTGCAGCATTCGGTGCAGGTGGGCGAGGCGCTGCACGTCGCGGGGTTGTTGACGCAACTTGCGATGCGGATCCGGTTGCGGATTCCAGTGATAGGGGTCCGAGGTGGTCGGGTGGAAGTCGGCGGGTTCGGGCTGGCGTGGGTCGGTCACCTTGTGGTTCACCACGATGATGGGAATGTATCCGCCGCGCTCGATATCGCGCAGCAGGATCTCCGACCCGCCGCGCCTGCCGGTATCCGGCTCCTGCGGCAGCAGTCCGCCCCAAATGTGGTGCGCTCCCGCCGCGCACGCGCGCATCGTCGCCTCGGCTCGCTCGGCGGCTCGACACCGGGGATCGATGACCACCCACGCGTCCGGGTCGGCCGCGACCAGCGCGTCGCGCACCCTGGCGCGGTGGGCGGTCGCCGCTTCCCTGCGCTGGCGGACGCCCGGATCCTCGGAAAGTCCCGCCGGAGGCTCGGGGTGCGTCGCATCCAGATGCAGTCGATGACGGCAGCCGATCAACGCTCTGGCATCGATGAACGCGGTCGGTGCGTCGGCCGGCCGATCGACGGCCGTACCGTTGCGCTTGCGACCATCCCGGTCACCGATGTCCGAATCCACGCTATGCAGTATGGTCCCTCCCCCCGACATCTCGACTAATCGAGAGGCCAGGGCGGGCGCGGGCCCCACTACCTCGCGGCGGTCGGCACGGACCCGATAGGGTTAGCGGCAAACCGTGTGACATGGGCGGACGGGCTTCCCCGGCGCCGTACTGCCATGGCAACCAGCATGACGGAGGGCCTTCGATGGGGTTGTTCACGAAGCGCAAGCGGCGCCCGAGCCGTAGGGCCGAGGCGAAAGCCCTCAAGCACAAGGCCACGATCGAGGCCAAGCTCGCCGCGAAGAACGACCGCAAAGCCCGCCGCGCCGAAGCGCGCACCCAGCGCAAGGTCGCCAAAGCGCAGATCGCAGCGTTCCAGGCCGAAGAGAAGTCCGCGCTCAAGGTGGCGGCCAGAGCCGAGCGCGATCCGTTCAGCGCCAGCCAGGTCAAGAAGTACCTCGGCGTGGCACGCGTTCTCATTCCGGTGCTCGCTCCGCTCGCCTACCGCGGCGCGACCTTCCTTCGCGGCAGACTCGACACGCGGCGCGCGCAGCAGCTCGGCATCGGCCTCGGACAGCTCGGCGACTTCACTGGGCACGGCGCCAAGTTGCAGGCCAGGATCACGAATACCGAAGCGGCGCTGGACGAGATCACCACACGGGACGGCAAAGACAAGGGCGACACGCAGAAGTTCGTCAGCACCACCGAGGACCGCCTCGGCAGTCTGACCGCCGCCGTACGCACCGCCGAGCAGATGCCGGCGTCGCGCCGCCGCGCCGTGCACGCCTCGATCTCCCACGAACTTTCCGGCATCGAGGCCGACGTCCTGGCCCACCTCGGCGTGCGCTGACCACCGACACCGCCGTGCCCCCGTATCCGATCACCGGCCACCTCCGCGGCGGGCTGGTCGGTGTACTCGTGGGTGTGCTCGCCGTCGCCGCGCACGGAGTCGCGGGCGGCGGTTTCCCCGGCTCGAGCGAGCTGACTCGGGTGCTGCTGATCGCTACGGCGGTCGGGTCGGCGGCGGGCGCGATACCGTCCGGCCGTCGTCCGACCGTGCTGGTCGGACTACTCGGCGCCGGTCAACTGGTGAGCCATGGCGCGCTGGCGAGTCTGCTCGGGCACCAGCACGCCGCGACCACGAGTGGCGCGCGGTTCTCCACGGACATCGCACTGCCGACCGGATGGATGCTCGTCGCACACACCGTCGCGACATTCGGTTGCGCGGCGCTGATCATGCTTGCCGAGCGGTTCTACACGGTCGCCTCCGGCGCGCTGCACGCGATATTCGTGCCGGTGCGCCGCGTGCGGGTCGTCACCGCCGTGCGCTGGTCCTGCCGTGGCCTGCCGCCCTACCGCTGTCCCGCGAACGGCGCGATCGGTCCGCGCGCGCCACCGGTGTCGATCTGATCTACCGACACCCACTTTTCCTCGGACAGAAGGCTTTCCTATGCACAGCTCGATTTCGCGGGCCGTCGGTACGGCGGCGGCCACCGCGGGTCTCGTCCTGCTCGCCGGTGGTACCGCCGCGGCGCACGTCACGGTGGACGTGCCCGACGCTACCCAGGGCGGGTACGCCGTGGCCACGTTCCGGGTGCCGACCGAATCGGACACCGCGCACACCACGGCACTCACCGTCACCGTCCCCACTCTGAAATCCGCGCGGACCGAACCGATCCCGGGTTGGTCGGCCAAGATCGAACGCAACGACAAAGCCGAGATCACCGCGATCACCTGGACCGCGGACCCCGGGGCGCCCGGCATCGCACCGGGACAGTTCCAACGTTTCGCGGTGTCGGTCGGCCCACTGCCCAAGCAGAATTCGGTCAGTTTCCCCGCCAAGCAGACCTACTCCGACGGAAAGGTCGTCAGCTGGGACCAGCCGGTCGGGCCGGACGGTAACGAGCCCGAACACCCGGCACCGTCGGTCACCCTCGCCGCCGCGCATGGGGACCACGGGGACGCGCACAAGGTGGACGGCGGGGACGGGACGGCTTCGGAGGACGCGATCGACAACACCGCCCGCCTACTCGGCGGCATCGGACTGGCGCTCGGCTTGCTCGGCGCGGGGTTCGGTCTCGGCACCGTGATCCGTGGACGGCGCTCGTGATTCGACGGCTATTCACTGCCCTCGTGGCAGGGGTGTTCCTGCTCGCATTCGGGATCGCCGCGACCGGTATCGCCTCCGCGCATTCGGCGCCGACCGCGAGCGTTCCGGACGACAACGCGACCGTCGACAGCGGCCCGGCGCGGGTCAGCATCACCTTCAACGAGGAGCTGCAACCCAGCTTCCCGGCGCTCACCGTGGTCGGCCCGGACGGCAATCTGTGGTCCAAGGACGAACCGGTAGTCGACGGCAAGACCGTCAGCGTCGCCGTCGGCGAACTGGGACCGGTCGGCGAATACACCATCGGCTACCGGGTGACCTCCGCCGACGGACATCCGGTCAGCGGCAAGCGGCACTTCACGTTGAGCAAGCCAGGCAACGGGACACCGGGCCCCAAGCCGAACGCCCACGCGGGTGGTGGCGAGAGCGACTCGGGCGGGATCCCGCTGTGGGTGTTCATTGTCGGCGCCGTCGTGCTGTTCGGCGGCGGCCTCGCGTTCGCGCTGTTCGGCGGCAGGAGCCGGAACCCGAAACGGTGAACGCCAGAACGATCGGCGGCCGCGGCGGTGCGCGGCGGGCGACCGCCGGCACACCGTGGCTGGCGCCGCTGCTGATCACGCTGTCCGGGCTACTCGGTGTAGCACTTGCCTGGGCGTTGAACCTACCTGGGACGATACCGGCGCAGGCGGTTGTCCGGGTATTGGCCGATGGCATCGGAGCGACTGTGCTCGGATTGGCGGCGTTGCCGAGGGTGCAGCCACGGCTGCGCACACCGTGGCGGCTGGTCGCGGTGCTGGCCGGGGTCTGGGCGGCCGCCGAGTTCGCTGTACTGGTGTTCGAAGCGGCCCAGGTGGTCGGCGTCCCACTCGCCGGGCTCGGCGCCGGGGAGTTCGGCACCTACCTGGTGGACATCAACGGCGGCCAGGTCGGGATCGCGATCCTGGTCGGCGTCGGCGCGGTGGCCGGTGGGTCGGCACTGGCATTCCGGCGGCCCGACGCCGTATCGACCGACCTGGTGCTGGTGTTCGCGGCGGTCACGCTGGCACTTCGACCGATCACCGGGCACATGTCACAGCAGGTTTTCGGCTCGGTACTCGCCGCGGTGCACGCGTTGGCGGCGGCGGCTTGGTTCGGCCTCTTGATCGCGTTGGCGCTGGTTGTGCGCACCCGCGGCGAGTGGGCGATCGCCCTGCCGAGGTATTCGGCGGCGGCGTTGCCTTTGGTGGCGACAGTGGCGGTGACCGGGTTGCTGAACGGCGTGATCCGGGTCGGCGGGATCACTCCGTTCCTCACCACCGGATACGGCAGGATCTTGCTCGCGAAGGCAGTGTTGTTGCTCGGGTTGCTCGCGCTCGGCTGGTGGTGGCGGCGCGCCTGGGTGCCGCGGGCTGCCGGCCATCGGATGGACGCGGACGGTTCGCTGGGCCGCGCGGTCATCGAGGTCGGCGTCATGGCACTGGCTTTCGGCCTGGCCGCGACGCTGGCGGTCATCGCATGATCGCCGCGACCGTCATCGTCGCCGATTACTGTTTCCGCATGACCGAAGTGAAGATCGTCGAGGAGTGCGCGGCCTCGGCGGAGTCCGCGTTCGCGTATGTGAACGACTATCACCACCTGCCGCTGTTCGTGTACGGCATGCAGTCTTTCACTCCGGTTGGCGAGCAGACCGTCGGACTCGGCGCCATCTTCGACGGACGCATGAAGTTGGGACCCGCCTCGTTGACGTCACGGATCGAGGTGGTCCGCTGGGAGGCGAACTACGCCATCGCGGTGCGGTCGATCAAGGGTTTCGAGGTCGAATCGACCTTCCTGTTCCGTGCCGAAGGTCCCGCTCGATGCACCGTCGACGCGATCGTGGACTTCCGGGTGCCCGGCGGTCTGGCGGGGCGAGCCCTCGGCAAGACGATCGAGCCATTCGTGAAGATCACCGTCCAGCGCAGCACGAACAATCTGGTCACCCAAATCAGCGACTTCCATGCCTCGCGTCAGTAGCGGCCGCGCCAACGAACCCCGTGCTTGCGCAGGCGAAGGCGACGCCGGAATGCTGGAAGCGTGAACGCGACACCCTCCTTCACCCAGCGCATCGGCTACATCTGTGGCCGCACGCTGCCGAACTCGATGTCCGAGTGGGTACGTCAGGACCTGATCGGCCCCGGTGCGACGCGGCGTTACCTGATTCGGGTCCTGGTACCGATCATCCCGGTTCTCATGCTGTTCCTGCTACTGCCCGGCCCACTCTGGATGGGCTTGGCGATGATGGCGCTGCTGTATCTGCCGCTGATCTACTTCACAGTGGCTCTGCTGTACGTCTACCGGCGCCATCGACTGATCAAACACGGCCTCGATCCCGCGCTGGCGGATGCCGATGCCCGCCGCCGAGGCGAGCGCGAACGCCTCGCGTACGAGCGCAGACACGGGCGGGCGTGAGCGACGCGGCAACTGCGCCGATCCGCGTTCGGCCATGGCGGTGATCCAGACCACGGGCATAGCCTGGAGGCATGAAAACTCCCACGATAAGGCAGCGGATCGCCTATGATCTGGGCCGCGAGCTCCCTGAGGAGCTGCACGAGTGGGTCATCCACGACCTCGTCGGACATGGGGCCATGGAGCGATACCTCGTCCGGTTTCTCGGTCCGATCATCCCGTTCTTCGCCCTGGTGCTGTTGTTCCCCGGGCCGATGCCCCTGAAGATCGGCGTGATCGTGATGATGATCGTTCCGCTGGTCGTGTTCACGGTCGCGCTCAGTTACGTCTGGCGCCGCTTCCGACTGGTCCAGCACGGTCTGAATCCGGAGATGGTGGACCATAACAAATTCTCCGAACACGACCGCGCGTTGTATGAACTGCGTTACCGGCACAGATAGCGCCGCACATCGCCGAGCACGCGCGTACTGCCAGCAACCGCTACGCACGCGTTCGCGGCACACCGATCCTCCCAACGCACCCACCACAGCGGAGCCTTACGAGCGCCGTTCGCGGCCCGGTCCGCGGCCGAGCGGCCGACGCGTAGGTGACGCGGTCACAAGTGTCGGTCGCTCCGACACGAACCATAAGGGGGCCGCGAACACGCCGTGCCGAAGGCACGGCAAAATCAACACAGTGGAGCAGAAGTTCGTCGCTACTGCCGACCTTGCCGATGAGATCGGCCCGGAGATCCGCAGCTGCGACACACAGTTCATCCAGTTCGGCGGCCGTGCGGCGTTCTCGGGGCGGATCACGACCATCCGCTGCTTCCAGGACAACCTGCTGGTCAAGCAAACGCTTGGCGAACCAGGCGAGGGCAAAGTGCTGGTGGTCGACGGCGGTGCCGGTATGCATACCGCTCTGGTCGGCGACATCATCGCCGGGCGTGGTGTCGAGAACGGCTGGGCAGGCGTCATCGTGCACGGGGCGGTGCGCGACGCCGCGGTCCTGCGCACGCTCGCTATCGGCATCAAAGCGCTGGGCACCAACCCACGCAAAAGCACTCAGACCGGCAGCGGTGACCGCGATGTCCCGGTCGAGTTCGGCGGTATCACGTTCGTTCCGGGCGACATGCTCTACAGCGACTGTGACGGCATCGTCGTGCGGGCCGAGGACTGAGCCCGGGCCACTACAGCACGCTGACGCATCCTGACCGTCGTTCGCGCCGCGATCAGCTGGACACCCTCGCCTTGTGTCCGGCGATGGCGACGATGTCGCCGACGTGCAACTGCCGTCCACGCCGTAGCTCGACTTCGTCGTTCACCCGCACCAGCCCGGAGGCGATAACCGTCTTGGCCTCCGCACCGGATTCGATCAGGTTGGCCAGCTTCAGAAACTGGCCGAGCCGAATAACGTCATCATCGATCGGCACATCGACTGGTTCTGGCATGGGATAAATACTTACTCTCCTGCCCACCCGCGCCGAAAACCGCCCTGACCCACAGCGACCGATGCGCACCCACTCGATCACCGCCCCGGGACTTCGAGTGATCGCCGCACCTGCGACGCGATCACGAGCGGCGAGCACGGAGCCGAACCCCAGGAGCGGTCACGAACACGCCGCGCCGCGGGCACCGCCGACAAAACCCGGCACGAACACGCCGCACGGCAGGCGTGGCAAATTAGATGGCGCAACGTACACACTGGTTCGGTGACATCCTTGCAAGCCCAGCAACACCTCGAGCCCGCACCACCCGCGGATCGCCCTACGCCTCCGGTCCCCCATCGGGGACACGGGCGACTCGCCGAGGTGCCGCACATCGCTGGATTGAGCCTCGGTGTGTTCGCGGTGCTGTGCTTCCTGTGGAGCCTCTCGCCTGGACTGCGCTACCTGACCCAGATACCGCGCCGCTACATCGATGTCTATTACTTCGATGCGCCGGACACCAACTTGATGTGGGCGCTGGTCGTCAGCTTGCTGGCGGGCGCGATCGCCAGCCGCAAACGGATCGCCTGGTGGTTGCTGCTCGGCTATCTCACGCTCTTCGCGCTGTCCAACGGTCTGGACTTCGCCGACAACGGCGATATCAACGCTTTGGTGGCCATGGTGGTCCACCTCGGGGTGATCGGCGTGCTGATCGCGGCGTGGCGGGAGTTCTACACCAAGGTGCGCCGTGGCGCGGGCTGGACGGCGCTCGGTGTGCTGATCGGCGGCTTGACGATCGGTTGCCTGCTCGGCTGGGGGCTGGTGGAGATGTTCCCCGGAAGCCTCCCGCAGGGGCCGCAGCGGGTCGGCTGGGCGGTCTACCGGGTGACCGCGGCGGTGCTGGTGGACAACGAGCACTTCGACGGACACCCACGGCCGTTCGTCAATTTCCTGCTGGGTCTGTTCGGCGCCATCGCGTTGCTGGCAGCGGTCGTCATCCTGTTGCGCTCGCAACGCGCGGCGAACGCGATGACCGGGACCGACGAGTCGGCGATTCGCGGGCTGCTGGAACGCTCGGATGTGGAGGATTCGCTCGGTTATTTCGCGACCCGGCGCGACAAGGCGGTAGTGTTCGCACCGAGCGGCAAGGCGGCGGTGACCTACCGGGTCGAACTGGGTGTCTGTCTGGCCAGCGGCGACCCACTCGGCATCCGCGAGGCATGGCCGCAGGCGATCGATGCCTGGCTGCGCATGGCCGACCAGTTCGGCTGGGCCCCTGCGGTGATGGGCGCGAGTGAACTCGGCGCGACGGCTTATCGGCGGGCTGGCCTTTCCGCGCTGCGGCTGGGCGACGAAGCGATTCTGGACACCAGGAGTTACTCGCTGGCCGGTGCGGAGATGAAGCCGGTGCGTCAAGCCGCTAATCGGTTACGCAAGCACGGCATCACGGTCCGCATTCGCAAGCACCGCGACATCCCGGCCGAGGAGTTCGCTCGGGTCATCGCCCGCGCGGACGCCTGGCGTGACACCGAGACCGAGCGCGGATTCTCGATGGCCCTTGGGCGGCTCGGCGATCCGCTGGACGGCGACTGCTTGCTCGTCGAGGCGGTCAATCCGCAGGACCGGGTGCTCGGCATGCTGTCGCTGGTGCCGTGGGGTCGCACGGGCGCGTCGCTCGAGTTGATGCGGCGCGACCCGCAGAGCCCGAACGGCGTGATGGAGTTGATGATCTCGCAGCTCGCGCTGACCTCCGAGCTGCACGGCATCACGAAGGTGTCGTTGAACTTCGCGGTGTTCCGGTCGGTGTTCGAGGAGGGCGGCCGGATCGGCGCCGGACCGGTCCTGCGGTTGTGGCGTGGTGTGCTGCTGTTCTTCTCCCGCTGGTGGCAGCTGGAGGCGCTGTATCGCTCGAACGTGAAGTACCAGCCGCACTGGGTGCCGCGATTCTTCCTGTTCGAGGAGCGCAGGCAACTGCCTCGCGTGGCGCTGGCCAGTGCGCTGGCCGAGGGATTCCTTCCGCGATTCGGCAAGGCCACCGACACCGTGACGCATACTGGTGTGCACAGCGCGGTGCCCACCAACGTGACGGGCTTGCACAGCGACGGTAGTCCGCCCGACTGCACCGTGATCGAGACCGAGGAACAGCAGCCGCGTAGGCCCGAGCAGGTGCGTGTGCGGATGGACAAACTTGCGCGCCTTACTGATTCCGGTGTCGACGCCTACCCCGTCGCCTATCCTCCGACGCATACCGTCGCCGAAGCGCGGCGGTCCCCGCGCGGCACCACGGTCCGGGTCTGCGGCAGACTGCTGCGCATCCGTGACTACGGCGGCGTGATCTTCGCGGCGGTGCGTGACTGGACCGACGACATCCAACTGGTCATCGATCGCGAGCGGGTCGGCGCCGAACGCAGCGCCGAGTTCGGCGAGTTCTTCGACCTCGGCGACCTGATCGAGGTGAGCGGCCAGATCGGGCGCAGCCGCCGCGGCGAACTGTCGCTACTCGCGGCGGACTGGCGGATGCTCGGCAAGTGCCTACATCCACTGCCGGACAAGTGGAAAGGGCTGTCGGACCCCGAGGCCAGGGTGCGCCAGCGCTACGTCGACATGGCGATCAACACCGAGAGCCGCGAGCTGCTCGCCAAGCGCAGCGCGGTGTTGCGTTCGCTACGCGATTCGTTGAACTCCTGGGGATATCTGGAGGTGGAGACCCCGATCCTGCAGCAGGTGCACGGTGGCGCCAACGCGACGCCATTCCTCACCCATATCAACGCCTACGACCTGGACCTCTACCTGCGGATCGCACCCGAGCTGTACCTGAAGCGGCTGTGCGTCGGCGGTATGGAGAAAGTGTTCGAGCTCGGTCGGACCTTCCGCAACGAGGGCGTCGACTTCAGTCACAACCCCGAGTTCACCATTCTCGAGGCATACGAGGCGCACAGCGACTACGAGCGCATGATGCACACGTGCCGTCAATTGATCCAAAATGCCGCGCTCGCCGCGAACGGTGCGATGGTGGCGTTGCGGCCCACCGAGGACGGCGCCTTCGAGCACGTGGACATCTCCGGTGAATGGCAGGTCAAGACGGTGCACGGTGCGGTATCCGAGGCGATCGGCGCCGATATCACGCCAGATACCGGCGTCGAAGAGCTGCGCGAACTGTGCGAAAAAGTCGAAGTGCCGTACCAGTATGGCTGGGACGCGGGCCAGGTGGTGCTGGAGATGTACGAGCATTTGGTCGAGTCCTGCACCGAGGAGCCGACGTTCTACATCGACTTCCCCACCTCGGTGTCGCCGCTGACCAGGGCGCATCGCAGCATCGCTGGCGTCACCGAGCGATGGGATCTGGTTGCCTGGGGCGTGGAACTCGGCACCGCCTACAGCGAGCTCACCAATCCGGTGGAGCAGCGGCGCAGGCTCACCGAGCAGTCACTACTCGCGGCGAATGGGGACCCGGAGGCGATGGAACTGGACGAGGATTTCCTGCAGGCGCTCGAGCACGCGATGCCGCCCACTGGCGGGCTCGGCATGGGTGTCGATCGTCTCGTCATGCTGATCACCGGCCGCAGTATTCGTGAGACGCTGCCGTTTCCGCTGGTGAAGCCACGTTGAGCGAAATCCGCGGGCGAAGAACTCACATCGACTGAATCGGGCGGCTACGCTTGGACATTCGGCTCCGGGAGGAGGCCGATACGCCGTAAGGGGATTGTGATGTACCTCGACCTGCTGACCAACGCGAGTTTGCTGGATCACAGCGTGTGGGCCAGTCCCGACGTGTGGAGCTCGGCAATGGATCTGGCCGCCAGAAAGAAGAAGGGCAGCAAGGCAGGCCTGATCTTCGGTGCGATCTGCTGCCTGCTCGTCGTCGCGCTGATCGTCGGCGGCATCTATCTGCTGGCCAACCGCAAGAAGAACAACAACCAGTAAGCCGTAGGCGGTACTTGGCCGGGCCGCATGGGATCGACTCGAAACGGCCCCGCGCACTGAGAGAGACGCGACTCACCGCCGCGGTGTCTGGCGGCGGCGTCCACCACAGTGTGGTGCGCTCGACCCCGCCGACTCCTCGAGCAGCAGATCATCGTCGAGGGCGTCGACGTGCGCACTCGCAGCACCGATGTGCGGAGCGTGCCGACCCGGATGGAACCGATCGCGACCGTGCGGCAGAGTGGGCGTGTGCAGTTGATCCTCGTTCGTCATGCCCAGCCGGTCCGAATGCTGACCTCGGAGGGTCCTGCTGACCCCGAACTGGCGCCGGTAGGACTGGAACAGGCGGACCGGGTACCCGCTGTACTGAGTCATCATCGGATCTCCCGAGTGTTGAGCAGCCCGCAGCGGCGGGCGCGCGAGACCGCGGCGCCGACCGCCGCGAAACTCGGGCTCGAGGTCGAGATCGTCGCCGACCTCGCCGAATACGATCGCGACCTGCCCGCCTATATCCCGATCGAAGACGCCAAGGTCGAGTTCCGGGAAGCCTACGACCGGATCAAAGCGGGGTACCTCCCATCGCAGATCGACGGCGAAGCATTCAAGACCCGGGTGTTGGACACGATCACCGAAATCGCGGCGGTCACCGATCCCGCGGACACCGTAGTCGCCTTCGCGCACGGCGGCGTGGTCAACGTGCTGCTCCAAGACGTGCTCGGACTGGAACGGCCGCTGACTTTCCCCATCGACTACTGCTCGATCACCCGCATCCTGTTCTCCCGCACCGGGCGTCGGACGGCGGCGACGGTCAACGAGAACGGCCACGTGTGGGATCTGTTGCCGCGCAACATCGTGGGCGGCGCAGACCGCTGAACGGACGCTCCCAGCCTATTGCCAGTCGCATCGCACCGCGGTCCCAGTCACGGAATCTTCGATGGACTCGTGAGCCGCCACACCTGGTGCTCACGGTTCGAGAGAAAGGAATTTCGTGTTGCGCTCCAAAAACACGACACCGACGCGGCGCCTCGCCCGGGTTACCTTGGCCGGTGCGCTGGTCGCTGTACCACTGGCCGCGCTCGCGGCGACCGCGTCCGCCGAGGCCCCGGTAACCTCCGGCACCGCGGTCGAGGTGCAGGCGGCGCCCATCGATGCTCGGCAGCCGGGCCTCGACTGGCACCACCGGCATCACCGGGGGGACGGCGGCTGGCACCGAGGCCCAGGTCATCACCCTGGCCCGGGTGGTCCTGCCCAGTTCCCGCAGTTTCCGCTGTTGCCGCCGACCGGATCCGGCTAATCCACCCAACTTGCTGGAAAACCGAAGGCCCACCTCCGAGTGTCCTTCCGGAGGTGGGCCTTGGGTCAGTGGTGGATCAGGCCATGCCCGCGATCCAGTTGTGCATCCAGGAGATGGCGGTCTGGCCACCGCCGACCGGGTAGCTGCCGTAGAGCGTGTGCGCTTGCGACTTGTAGAAGCGCTCGAGGTCCTTGGCCCGCTGCTCGTTCGCCGAATCGGTCAGCTGCGCCTGTAGTGCCGGGACACCACCGAAGGCCATCAGGTCGCCGATGATGTTGCCTGCCTCGATCTGGTAGCGCCACAAGTTGGCCGGGTTGGCCTCCGATGTCTGGGCGAGGAAACCGGCGAACCGGGTGACGAAGTCGTCCGTCGCGGTCGCGCAGTAGAGGTCATCGAGTGCGCAGATGGTGCGAGTGCGATCACTGATCCAGCCGAACCCGCCGATGCGCGGGCCACCCGCGCCTGCGCCGGGCGCGGCCGCACCGATCTGGATATCGGTGGGCGAACGGCGCGGGTCGGAGATCAGGCCGACGCCGGCGATCCGGTCCGGCGCCACCACACTGAGGCCGGTGCCGATCTCCGCCGCGAGGTCGCCAGCGGCGTCCGCGCCCTGGCTGTAACCGACGAGCGCGATCTTTGTCGCACCGCACCGCTGCGCCATGTCCGCGATCAGACCGCGCGCGTTGTCGACGGCCTCTTTCTTCGAGTTGCCGTAAACCTCACCTTCCCAAGGGAAGGCGGTCGCGGCGTAGGTCACGTAATCGACGTCCGCGGAGGAAGGCAGACCTCTGGTCACGCCGGCCAACATGCCGGGACCCGGCGACTTGTCGTGCCCGGTCTCCCAGGTGCCCGGAATCGCCACTACATATAGGCTCGGGCATCCGGGGGCCGCATTGACCGAACCGCTGCCGAAAACCATGCCGGACATCATTGCCGCGGAGGCACCGAGACCCGCGACGACCTTCTTCCACTGCATACCGCTCCAGTCCAAACTTCGCCCTCGTTGAACGTCCCGCCGAGTTGCCGCGTCAATGCTGTACGCGACGGATGTCTTTCCAGTGCACGCCGGGTGAACAGAGCCACCCAAACCGGTATGACGTGCACTTCAAAACCACATCGAAAACTCAGTGGCACGCCGAAGATCACAATAAGGCCACAACCGCCGCGATGCCATTCGAACACACCGACTCGTCGAAGTCCCTGGGGTCCGGCCATCCCTCGACCACGCCGTCACGGTCGCGGCATGACATGAATCACGTTCGAACGAGATCGTTCGGCGCGCGATTCGTTTACACCAACAAAGGCGCCTGTGGACAAACTGTCCACAGGCGCCTTTGTTTCCGCTCCGGTAAGAGAGGTCTAGCGCTGGGCGACCATGGTAGGCGTGATCGGCGACGGGAGGGCGGTCTCGCCTTCCAGGTACCGGTCGACGCCCGCGGCCGCGGCGCGGCCTTCCGCGATGGCCCAGACGATGAGGGACTGGCCGCGACCGATATCGCCCGCGACGAAGACGCCGGGGATGTTGGTCGCCCAGTTCTTGTCGCGCTGGACATTGCCGCGCTGATCGTAGCCGACGCCGAGATCGGTGAGCAGGCCCGGCTTATCCGGGCCGACAAAGCCCATCGCCAACAGAACCAGATCGGCCTCGAGGGTGAAGTCGGTGCCTTCAACCTTCTCGAAGCGGCCGTTGACCATCGTGACCTCGTGTGCTTCCAGGCCGGCCACCTTGCCGTCCTTGCCGACGAACCGCTCGGTGTTCACCGAGAACACCCGCTCACCGCCCTCCTCATGCGCCGAGGAGACCCGATATATCAGCGGGTACGTCGGCCACGGGGTCGAGGCGGCGCGCTCCTGCGGCGGACGCGGCATGATCTCGAACTGGTGGATGCTCTCGGCGCCTTGGCGGTGCGAGGTGCCAAGGCAGTCCGCGCCGGTGTCGCCACCGCCGATGATGACGACCTTTTTTCCTTTCGCGTGTACGGGTGGCAGCCCGTCGGCATCGGTGACCTCATCGCCGAGCTGCACCCGGTTGGCCCACGGCAGGAACTCCATCGCCTGATGGATGCCGTCCAGGTCGCGACCCGGGATCGGCAGATCACGCGCCAGGGTGGCGCCGCCGGCCAGCACGATCGCGTCGAATTGCTCGCGCAACTGCTCGGCGGTGATGTCCATGCCGACATTGACACCGGTCTTGAAGATAGTGCCCTCGGCCTTCATCTGCGCGACCCGACGATCGATGAAGCGCTTCTCCATCTTGAATTCCGGGATCCCGTAGCGGAGCAGACCACCGATACGGTCGGCCCGCTCGAAGACGGTCACGGTGTGCCCGGCGCGGGTCAGCTGCTGCGCGGCGGCCAGACCGGCCGGTCCGGAACCAACGATGGCGACCTTCTTGCCGGTGAGGCGGGTCGGGTAGACCGGAGTCACCCACCCTTCGTTGAAGGCATTCTCGATGATCTCGATCTCGACTTGCTTGATCGTGACCGGATCCTGATTGATGCCGAGCACACAGGACGCCTCACACGGGGCGGGGCACAGCCGCCCGGTGAACTCCGGGAAGTTGTTGGTCGCGTGCAGACGGTCGATACCCTCCCGCCAGCGATCCTTGTAGACCAGGTCGTTCCACTCGGGAATCAGGTTCCCCAGCGGACAGCCGTTGTGACAGAACGGGATACCGCAGTCCATACACCGACTCGCCTGGTTCTGCAGGGTCTGATGGGAGAAATTCTCCTCATAGACCTCTCGCCAGTCCATCAGACGCAACGGCACCGGCCGCCGCTTGGGAAGCTCCCGTGCGGTGTGCTTCAGAAATCCCTGGGGGTCAGCCACGTGCGGCCTCCGAACTCTCGCCTCTCAACATCGAACTCAGCTCTCGAACGCGTGTCACGTCAGCCACGGGCCGCCTCCATGATCGCCTCATCCACGTCCTTGCCGCTCTTCTCGGCTTCGGAGATGGCGAGCAAAACCTTCTTGTATTCGCGCGGCATGACCTTGACGAAGTGGTTCACCTGCTGCGACCAATCGCTGAGAATGCGATCGGCGACAGCGGAACCCGTCTGGTCCCGGTGCTGGGTGATGATGTCGCGCAGCCAGGTGAAATCGTCACCGGACAGCTGCTCGATCGCGTCGGCCTGCTCGGGATTGAGTTTTGCCTCGAAGGTGCTGTGCGGGTCGAAGACGAACGCGACACCACCGGACATCCCGGCGCCGAAGTTGCGGCCGGTCTCGCCGAGAATGACCACCCGACCACCGGTCATGTACTCACAACCGTGGTCACCGACGCCCTCGACGACTGCGGTGGCGCCGGAGTTGCGCACCGCGAACCGCTCGCCGACCACACCGCCGAGGAACGCCTCTCCACTGGTAGCGCCGAACAGGATCACGTTGCCCGCGATGATGTTCTGCTCCGCGCGGAACTCCGCGGGCGCGTTCAGCGACGGACGCACCACAAGGTGGCCGCCGGACAGACCCTTGCCGACATAGTCGTTCGCGTCACCCTGCACCCGCAACGTGATGCCCGCGGGCACGAAGGCACCGAAGCTGTTACCCGCCGAGCCGGTGAAGGTGATGTCGATGGTGTCGTCCGGCAAGCCGGCGCCGCCGTAGAGTTTGGTCACCTCGTGGCCGAGCATGGTGCCGACGGTGCGATTCACGTTCGTGATCTTGGTCTCGAACTTCACCGTCCGACCGCGGTCGAGCGCGTCGCGACTCTGCGAGATCAGCTGCTGGTCCAGCGCCTTGTCCAGGGCGTGGTCCTGCGGCTTGGTGCACCGAAGATCCTGGTACATGAATGCCGTCTCGACGTTGTCGAGGATCGGCGACAGGTCCAGTTTGCTCGCCTTCCAGTGTTGCTTGGCTCGGTTGGTGTCGAGCAGGTCGACCCGGCCGATGGCCTCGTCCAACGTGCGGAAGCCGAGTTGCGCCAGCAATTCCCTGACTTCTTCGGCGATGAACAGGAAGAAGTTCTCGACGAATTCCGGCTTACCGGTGAAGCGGTCCCGCAGCACCGGGTTCTGCGTCGCGACTCCGACGGGGCAGGTGTCCAGGTGGCAGACACGCATCATGATACAGCCCGAGACCACCAGCGGCGCGGTCGCGAAACCGTACTCCTCGGCACCGAGCAGCGCCGCGATCATCACGTCGCGACCAGTCTTCATCTGGCCGTCGACCTGCACCACGATGCGGTCGCGAAGACCGTTGAGCAGCAATGTCTGCTGGGTCTCGGCCAAGCCGAGCTCCCAGGGACCGCCCGCGTGCTTCAGCGAGGTCAGCGGCGACGCACCGGTGCCGCCATCGTGGCCCGAGATCAACACGACGTCGGCGTGCGCCTTCGAGACGCCCGCGGCGACGGTGCCGACACCCGGTTCCGCGACCAGCTTCACATGAATCCGCGCCTGCGGGTTCGCGTTCTTCAGGTCGTGGATCAGCTGCGCCAGATCCTCGATCGAGTAGATGTCGTGGTGCGGCGGTGGCGAGATCAGGCCGACGCCCGGCGTCGAGTGCCGCACCTCGGCGACCCACGGGTACACCTTGTGCGCGGGAAGCTGGCCGCCCTCACCGGGCTTCGCCCCTTGCGCCATCTTGATCTGGATGTCGGTGCAGTTGGTCAGGTAGTGCGCGGTCACGCCGAAGCGGCCGGAGGCCACCTGCTTGACCGCACTGCGCCGCCAGTCGCCGTTCTCCTCCGGCTCGAAGCGCGCGGGCGATTCACCGCCCTCGCCCGAGTTCGACCGTCCGCCGAGACGGTTCATCGCGATCGCGAGGGTCTCGTGCGCTTCGGCCGAGATGGAGCCGTAACTCATCGCGCCGGTGGAGAACCGCTTGACGATTTCGGAGGCGGGCTCGACTTCGTCGATCGAAATCGGGGTGCGCGCCTTGCTCTTGAATTTGAAGAGCCCGCGCAGCGCGGCGAGCCGCTCGGACTGATCGTCGACCAGTTTGGTGTACTCCTTGAAGATCGAGTACTGGCCCGACCGGGTGGCGTGTTGCAGTTTGAATACCGTATCCGGATTGAACAGGTGGTATTCGCCCTCGCGTCGCCATTGGTATTCACCGCCGACCTCGAGCTCGCGGTGCGCGCGCTCGTTGCGGTTCTCCAGGAAAGCGATCTCGTGCCGCGCGGCGACGTCGGCAGCGATGTCGTCGAGATCGATGCCGTCCAGATGCGAGCGCAGGCCGGTGAAGTACTCGTCCACCAGGTCCTGCGACAGACCGATCACCTGGAACAGCTGGGCACCGTTGTAGGAGGCCAGAGTCGAGATGCCCATCTTGGACATCACTTTCAGTACGCCCTTGCCCGCCGCCTTGTTGTAGTTCGCGACCGCCTTGCGGTAGTCGGCGCGCAGATCGTCGGAACTGCACTGCTGCCCGCCGGTGCTGCCCGGCAGTTCGAGCGCGCCGCGCTCGAGCATGTCCTCGATGGTCTCGAAGGCCATGTACGGGTTGATCGCGGCCGCTCCGAAGCCGACCAGGGTCGCCATATGGTGCACCTCGCGGGCGTCACCGGCCTCCACGACCAGGCCGACCTTGGTGCGGGTGCGCTCACGCACCAGATGGTGGTGCACCGACGAGGTCAGCAACAGCGAGGGGATGGGCGCGAGCTTCTCGTTGGATTCGCGGTCGGACAGCACGATGATCCGCGCTCCGCCGTCGATGGCGGCCGACACCTGGATGTTGATCGCCTCGAGCGCCTTGCGCAGGCCCTTGCCGCCCTTTCGGACCGGATACAGTCCGCGCATCACGACCGAGCGCAACTCGGGGTGCGAGCCGTCGTCGTTGATGTGCACGAGCTTGGCCAGCTCGTCGTTGTCCAGGATCGGACCCTCCAGCGCGATCTGATGACAGGATTCCGGACCGGGGTGCAGCAGATCGGCCTCCGGGCCGATGTTGCGCTTCAGGCTGGTCACGACCTCTTCCCGGATCGCGTCCAACGGCGGGTTGGTGACCTGCGCGAACAGCTGGGAGAAGTAGTCGAACAACAGGCGCGGGCGGGCGGACAGCACCGCGATCGGGGTGTCGGTGCCCATCGAACCGAGCGCCTCACCTCCGGTCTTGGCCATCGGCGAGATCAGTAGGTTCAGCTCCTCGGTGGTGTAACCGAAGATCTGCTGACGGATCAGTACGCGGTCGTGCGACATGTGCACATGCGGACGGTCGGGCAGGTCGGCCAGCCTGGAGACGCCCGCGTCCAGCCATTGCTGGTACGGCTGCTCGGCGGCGAGTGCCGTCTTGATCTCCTCATCGCCGACGATCCGGCCCTGCGCGGTGTCCACGAGGAACATCCGGCCCGGCTGTAACCGGGCCTTCTTGACCACCTTGGACGGGTCGATGTCCAGTACACCGACTTCGGAGGCCATCACGACCAGACCGTCATCGGTCACCCAGATGCGACTGGGACGCAGACCATTGCGGTCGAGGACCGCGCCGACAACGGTGCCGTCGGTGAAGCACACCGATGCCGGGCCGTCCCACGGCTCCATCAGCATCGAGTGGTACTCGTAAAAGGCCCGCCGCTGCTGGTCCATGGTGTCGTTGCGTTCCCACGCCTCGGGAATCATCATCAGCACGGCGTGGGGCAAGCTGCGGCCACCGAGATGCAGCAGTTCCAGTACCTCGTCGAAACGGGCGGTATCGCTCGCTCCCGGGGTGCAGACGGGGAAAATCTTCTCCAGCCGGTTCTTGCCCGCGGAGTCGATCCCGAAGACGTCGCTGTTCAGCAGCGCTTCCCTGGCGCGCATCCAGTTCTCGTTGCCGGTGACGGTGTTGATCTCACCGTTGTGCGCGATGCGGCGGAACGGGTGCGCCAACGGCCACGACGGGAAGGTATTGGTGGAGAACCGGGAGTGCACGATACCCAGGGCGCTCTCCACCCGGGAATCCTGCAGGTCCAGATAAAACGCGCGCAGTTGTGGCGTGGTGAACATGCCCTTGTAGACGAAGGTCTGCCCGGACAAACTCGGGAAGTACACCGACTCCTTGCCGACCGGTCCCTCACCAGCACCGGCCGACCCGAGTTCGTGCTCGACCCGTTTGCGTACGACATAGGCGCGACGCTCCAGATCCATCCCCGTCAACGGCTCGGCAGCGCTCGTCGGCGAGGCGATGAAGATCTGTCGGAAGCTCGGCATGGCGTCCCGCGCGAGGGCGCCGAGCGACGATTCGTCGATCGGCACGTCACGCCAGCCGATGACCTCGAGGCCCTCTTCTTTGACGATCTTCTCCACGCCGTAGGCGGCGCGCGCGGCTTCGCGACGAGCCGGCGGCAGGAAAGCGATACCGGAGGCGTAGGAACCTTCCGGCGGCAATGCGAAGTCCACGATGGCGCGGAAGAAGCGGTCCGGAATCTGGATGAGGATGCCCGCACCGTCACCGCTGTTGGGTTCGGCGCCCGCGGCACCACGATGCTCCAGATTCAACAGAGCCGTAATAGCCTTGTCGACGATGTCGCGGCTGCGGCGGCCGTGCATGTCGACGACGAATGCGACGCCGCAGGCGTCGTGCTCGTTCGCCGGGTCGTAGAGCCCGATGGGTCCGGGAGACCCGTGGCCAGGTAGTTGCGTCATGCCTCTGCCTTCAAGAAAGTCGGCCTTCGAAGAAAAACGGCCTTTCGTCGAACGCCTCTGTACAAGCGCCCGTACGTTCCGAAGCCAGCCGCGCTGATGGTCTTCGGCATGCAGTCAGGTCTGCAGTTGTTCCACCCGCTGCTGTGACGTTGGGGTACTCGTCGGTAACGGATCCCTAACAAGATCCTTACCTCAGCAGGTGGCCTTGCCCGCTAGGCTGGGCACCGGCTGGGGCTGTCCGAGCGGGAGATGTAGCCGGTCATTCTGTGTCCGGCGTCAGAGCAAACGATAAGTCAGGTCTGAAGCCCAACCAATTCAGGCTTTCCTAATAACCTGGTCTAGCTGGGCTTCTTCATTGGGTCCTCCACGTGTGCGCGTCGTCCAGTGTAAAGCAGCGAGTACCACGCGATCGATCCCTGTGGCACTCGATGCCAGCTCGAGAACCCTGGCGCGCGGCAGCGCCCAGCACCTCGCAGAAAAGCCGGGAAACCGCCCTCACCTGCATCGGGATAGATTTCCCCGGCCTGCGCGGCGGCAAACCAATCGGCGACGGCTAACTTGGCGCGCCCCCGACAAGATATTTCGAGCAGCGGCGTGACAGGCAGATAATGCGATCCGACCGTCCGGCCTCTTTTGTCCGTTGTGGCATTTAGCACACAATCAGCAAATAACGATGAAGTGGCGTTGGTCACGTCGGGCGCGGAATTGGCCCAGACAGACGGTTCGCGTAGCCGGAGCACCTACGCCGAGCAGAGCGGTACCGCGGCTCGGACCAGCGCGGTGTGGTGCAACGCATCGCTCCGGGCCGCCGTGAATACGCCGAAAACGCTGTGCGCCAGCCGTTCCATGCATCGCGGCCCGGTCAGAGTGTTCCGCTGCGCGGCCAACTGTTCGACGATCTCCTCGTTCATTCGGTCGATCCTCGGCCGGACGGACACCAGATCAGCGGGCGCGTGCGGAACGGCGGCGGGATCGAATCGCCAGCGCGTCATCAGCCCGCGCTGCACCGTCTTGTTCGCCTCGATCTGTCCGGCGAACACCTCCCGAACCCAGTCCACCGGCAGCCCACGCTCCCGGCCCAGCCGGGCCATCGCGTCATAGACCTCGGCCTCGCGGGATGGATCGTCAACGGTCGGCTCGGTATCGCGGGCCGTCGCCGCCGCCCACTTCGCCGCGGCCACGACATCGCCGGTGTCCAGCCGCTCGACCACGAGCGCGATCAGCCGGTCGAGCGACTCATCGTCCGGGGTTGCGTTCGCGATGGCCGGACACAGCACCAGCACCGCGGAGCAGATCACCAGCAAGACTCTGCGCATGTCGAAACCTCCTGGGATCGGCGGCGCGGAACCGAATCATCGCGCCGGAGTAGGCACATTCGGCCACCGCACGACGCGCGATATGCGGCAATCTGTGAGCCTCAACACATCCGACCGCCTCTGCTCGGTGTGTCGGGTCCCAGCCTGCCACGCTGTCACAACAGATCCGTGACAGTTTCGCCGACCCCGGGGAGCGGCCGGGACGTAGAGGATGTGCATTCCGATGACCGTCACCGGCTTGTTCACCTGGCTCGGCGGGGGTCGGGCCAGCGCTATCACCGACCGCCATGAGCGTGCTGGATATGCCCTCGCCGGTGCGGTCGCCGCGCTGTTCGCGACGGTCTCCGGCGCGGTCACCGCCCTCGCTCTCACGTCGACCGAAACCTGGCCGCGCTGGCCCGCCCTCGTCGTGGCCCTCACCGTCGCGGCACTGACCGGTGCCCTCGCGCGGGCGCTCGCGACCGCACGCCAGAGCGGAGGTCCGGATCGACTCGGGATGATCGCGCGGATCGCGATCGCGGTGCTGGCGGGCGGATTGATCGGCGAACTGGCCGCGGTCGTGCTCTTCGGCGCCACCGTCGATCGGATCCTGGACGAAAAGGCCCAACGCTCGGTCGGTTCGGCGGCACAGGTCATCGCGACGCAGGTCGAACTGGACCGGGCGAAGGCCGACCGGACCGCGCTGGAGCAGTCGATCAGCAAAGCGCAAGCCGATATCGACCGCGCGCTGGTGATCGCCCGCTGCGAGTACCGCCCGACCCCGGAGTGCCCGCAGACCAGGATCACCGGCATCCCTGGACGCGGCCCTGCCGCACAGACCGCCGACGGCATACTCGATGACGCCCGCAAGCAACTCGCCGCGGCCCAGAACCGGGTGGACGCGGCCGACCGACGGACTACCGACAAAGAGCGTGCCGTCGCGACCGCACGGACCGCCGCCTTCGACGAGGCCGACCGTGGGCTCGGCGCGCACTGGCAGGCGATGAACGACTACACGGTGCGTGACTCACTCGCGCTGCGCATTTTGACCATCGCCGCGTTCGTCGTGTTCGCCCTGCTGCCGCTGGTGCTGCGCTGGTGGCGAGGTGAGACCTCGTTCGACCGGCACAACATGGCACGCACTGTGCACGACCGCGCCGAGCGCACGGCCGATGCGGCGATCGCGGTGAAACAAGCCGAGGTTCGCACCGAGGCCGAGACCCTGCGCGCCGAACAGCACCTCACCGCCGCCCGCCTGGCCGCGGCGGCCGATGCCGCTATCGACCGGGAACGACAGCGCACCCGGATCATCGCGGCCATCGGCGGCATCGAGATCGGTATCACCGAGCCGCCGAGCCGCCCCGAACTTCCCGCCGCCTCGGCCGATGACCGACAAGTCAGCCCCATACCCGACGAGCGGATCGCGCCGCCGAACCTTCCCGTCCCCAGCAGCGGCACGCGGACGTCTGCCGGGTCCGAGACCGGCGGCCTGGAACTCCCGCTGATCGGCACCGTGCCGTTCACCGACACCGCGGCGCGTTTCCTCCGACCGCTGGTCCCGTCGTTCGTCGCCACCGCGATCGACACCGCGACGCACCCGTTGCGCACCGCGCGGCAGGCATTCGAGGAGGCCGAGGAGATCACCCTCACCCTGCGCCGCACGCACAAGGTCACTGTCGAAGAGCAGGGCTCGCACGGTCAGGCCATAGCCGCTCCGGTCGGCTACCACCTCCGCCAGAAGGCACCCGAAGTCGTTCACGCTCAACGCATCGCCTCGGCGGTCGTCGACGCCGACCACCCCGCTGCGCCCGCCCGCCGGCACTCCTGCCTCCCGCCTACCGGTGCGGCGGGTTACGGGCTGCCTACCGGCGTGCGCGGGAAAGGACTCTTCGACCGTCCGCACTCCGAACCGCCGGATACCCTGTCCCGCGAGCTGCCTACCGGCCGCTGAGGTGGACCGCCCGCGCGAGCGCTGACGGTTAGACTCGGTCTGTGTCACCAGCCGCCGATCCGGCCGGTGCCGTCGGGGCGGGAATAGATCCGGTGCCAGGGTCGCCTGGAACGACGGTGCCGATCCGACCGCTGACCTTCCGTGAACTGCTCGACGTGCCGTTCGCGTTGATCCAGGCGAACATTCGCGTCCTCGCCGGGCTGGTCGTCGCGTGCGTACTCGCCACCGAGGCCGTGGTCGTCGCGGTGACAGCGGGCGTCTCCGTGCTGACCGACGGCTCGGACGCGGGCACCGCGTGGGCAGCGATCCTGTCGACCGCTGCCTGCGCATGGTTGCTGCGTTTCGTGCTGCGCGGGGCGACCGTGACAATCGGGCTCGCGACCGTCACAGGCACGTCGATCGGCTGGCGCACCGCGCTGGGGCGGTTCGGTGCGAGGTTCGGCGCACTGTTGATGTTCCAGCTGCTGTTCACGCTGGCAGGTGTTGGTGTGATCGTGGTGTGCGGCATGCTGATCGTCACACTGCCGCTGGCCTTGCTCTGGCTGGGCTGGCTGCGGGCGCGCCGCTGGGTCGCCGTTCCGGTGCTGTTGGTCGAGCAAACCTCCCACCTCGGGGCCGTCGCTCGTTCGAGACTGCTCGTCGAGGGCGCGGACTGGCCGACCGCGGGACTATGGATAACCCAACGTGCGCTGTTCGGACTGCTCGCGGTCCCGCTACTCGGTATCCCCTGGTTCCTCGCGGATATCACAGGTACCCATCGGTGGCCGGTGATCGTGCTGACCACCGGAGCCGTGCTGTTGCTCAGCGCGGGCGGTGAGGTGGTCGAGGCGTCCTCGCGCGTCGTCAGCTACATCGATCGCCGCTGCCGCAGAGAGGGTTTGGACATTCGCATCCCCGGGCGGGAGGTGCGATGAGACACCATCACGCACCGAGCAGCGACCGGATGCGGGGATCCCGCGGGCATCAGGAGATTCGGTGAGCGAGCATCCGGAAGCGGATCGGGGCCGCCCGGTGGTGCGGCAGGGCAGCGGACCGGCGGAGGTCGCGCCGATCAGAGTGGCGACGAGCGATCCGGTACCGGACTCCCCTCGGCTCGGCGTCGCCGCCGATCATCGGACTGCCGCCGAATCTGCCGCGCAGCGCGGCGATTTCGACAGCGCCCTGCGCGAACGCTTCCGCGCGGTGCTGCGCGGCCTCGAACAGCGCGGCGTACTGGAGGTACGCCGCTCGCGGACCGCGCGGGAAACCGCTGATGACGCGACGACCGCGCTCTCACTTCAGGTCGGCACCGAATTGCGGCCCGCCGCGAACAGTTTCGATGAGGTGGTATATGGCGGACGTCGGGCCACCGAGGACGAATACCGCAGGCTCGAATACGCCGACCGGTTCTCCGCCGCCGCGCCGCCGCCGGCGCCGGAACCCACCGAGATCGACGCGGTGGCGAAACGGCCAAGGATCAGACGACGGCTCCCACCACTGCCGAAGCTATTGCGTAGTCCCAGATTCTGGATGGGCGTTGCCGCAGCAGCCATTGTTCTGCTGCTGCTCTATGGCACGCTGCAGTCCTGTAGTGCGCCGACGACGCCGCCACCGCCGCCGAAGCCGCCTTCGGATCTGCCCGACGCCCCATCGCCCGGCCGCCCCAACCTCGGCCCGGGTGACGACCCGATCTGGGAGCGACTGCCCGCGCCGGTCTTCTTCGGTGGGTTGCAGTTCCTGGTCGCCGCCGTGGTGGTGGTGTGGTGGCGGGCGCGGCGGCGCGGCGCTCTGGTGCGCGAGCCGCGCCCGGTCGAGGTCGCGGCGAACGAGCTGCTCGCCGGGCAGGCGGCGCTGTATCGGCGATCCAAGGACCACGATCACGTCGCCGCGAAGTTGCGGGCAGCCACCTTGCGCCGTATCCGCACTCCGCTCGGCGTCACCGCCGACACCCCGCCGGACCAGGTCGTCAGTGTCCTCGCCGCGCACACCGGAGCCGACCCGAACCATATCGCGGCCGTCCTGTTCGGCCAGGTTCCCGACCCCGGGACACTCCGGAAGGTCGCGGCGCACCTCGAATGGATCGAATCGGTGGTCGGATGAGGCACTCCCGCCCAGCATTGCCCCGACCGAAGGGCCGCGCAAGCGCCCGCAAGACACAGGAGGTCGGATGACCGGCACCGAGACCAACCACACCCCGACGATCGAGGCGGCGGGCGCCGCGTTCCACGCTCTGCGCGCGGAGATCGGCAAGGCGGTGGTGGGCAACGACACCGCGATCATGTACCTGATGCTCGCGCTGCTGTGCCGTGGGCACGTGCTGCTCGAAGGCGTCCCAGGTGTTGCCAAGACGCTGCTGGTGCGAGCGCTCGCTACCGCACTGGACCTGGAACACACACGTGTGCAGTTCACTCCGGACCTGATGCCCGGCGACGTCACCGGTTCGCAGATCTACGATACGCACTCCGCGGAGTTCACCTTCCGGCACGGCCCGGTGTTCACCAACCTGCTCTTGGCCGACGAGATCAACCGCACGCCACCGAAAACCCAGTCGTCGCTGCTGGAATCGATGGAGGAGCGACAAGTCTCGGTGGATGGGAAGCCGCTGTCCTTGCCGGATCCGTTCGTGGTGGTGGCCACGCAGAATCCGATCGAGCAGGAGGGCACCTATCCACTGCCGGAGGCACAGTTGGACCGATTCCTGTTCAAGGTCGACATCCACCTCCCTGGCCGCGACGACGAATTCCGCATTCTGCAGCGGCACGCCGCGGGCTTCGATCCGCGCGACCTGGCCGCTGCCGGGCTGCGTCCTGTGGCGGGCCCGGCCCACATCGCCGTAGCCCGCGCAGCCCTCACGCGGGTGACGATCACGCCAGAAGTACTGGCCTACACCGTCGACGTATGCCGAGCCACCCGCGCCTCCCCCGCCGTGCTACACGGTGCGTCGACCCGCGGGGCGACCGCACTCATGGCGGCATCACGTGCGTTCGCCTGGCTGAACGGCCGCGGGTTCGTCACACCGGACGACGTGAAAGCGGTGGCGGTCGCGGTGCTGCGCCATCGCCTGCAACTGCGCCCGGAGGCGGAGTTGGACGGCGTGACCCCGGAGGGTGTGCTGTCGGCGCTGCTGCTGTCGGTTCCGGTTCCGGTGTGACCGTGGTCGTCACCGGTCGACTCGCTGCCGCGGCGGCAGCGGCAGCACTGCTCGTCACCCTGGTCCTGCCGTCCTGGTTTGCCGTCATCGTGCTGACCTGCGCGCTGGCCGCAGCACTGTGCATAGATCTCGGTATGGCGGGCCAGGCACCCGACCTCGCGTTGTCCAGAGCGTCGCTGACCACGGTCCGGCTCGGACGCTCCGTCGGCGTAGAACTTGTTGCGGTGAACACGGGCACCCGGACGTTGCGCGGAACGCTGTGGGACGACTGGCCCGACAGCGCTCGCGCCCAAACCCGTCCGCACCAGGTGGATCTGGCGCCGGGAGCCCAGGCCCGGTTTCACACCACGCTCAACCCGACCTACCGCGGCGACCGGGTGGCCGGTCCGGTCACCGTGCGCCTGCTCGGCCCGCTCGGTCTGGCGGGCAGGCAAACCAGGTTCAGCGTTCCCGCTCGAGTGCGCGCGCTGCCGGCGTTCCGCAGCGAACGGCTGTTGCGATCGAAAGTCCGACGGCTTCACCACCTCGACGGCCGCAACCTGGCCGATCGGCGCGGGCAGGGCACCGAGTTCGACTCGTTCCGCAAGTACGTCGCGGGCGACGACGTGCGTGCCATCGACTGGCGGGCCACCGCCCGCGCCACCGATGTCCTGGTTCGCACCTGGCGTCCGGAACGCAACCGGCACGTGGCGCTGCTGCTGGAGACCGGGCGGGTCAGCGCGGGCCGGGTTGGTGCGGGCACCCGACTCGACGCGAGTATCGAAGCGGCGCTCCTGCTCGGTGCCCTCGCGGCCGCTGCGGGCGACTCGGTGGACCTGCTCGCCTTCGATCGACAACCACGGGCCGAGGTGCGGGGCGTCGGCGGAAAAGGTCTGCAACTGAAGCTGATGCACGCGATGGCCGGGATCACCCCGACTCTCGTCGATACCGACAGTTCCGGTCTGGTGCGAGCCGTCATCCAGCGGACCAGACGCCGCAGCCTGGTCGTCTGGTTCACCGGTCTCGACGGCGCCACCGTCGAGGAGAACGTGCTTCCGGTGCTGCCTGTCCTCGCGCAACGCCACCGGGTCCTCATCGTCTCGGTCACCGACCCGGATGTCGCGGCGGCCGCCGCCCGCCGCGATACCCTCTCAGACCTCGGCCTCGCCGCCGCCGCCGAATCCGTGCTGGCTGAACGCGCGGTGGTGCAGGAATCCCTGCGCCGCAGCGGGGTCGCCGTCATCGCCGCACCGCCGGAGCGCCTGCCCGAGGCCCTCGCGGATGAATACCTGGAGTTGAAGCAGTCCGGCGCTGTGTAGCTACACGGTCGGTCGGCCGCACCACAACGGCCCGAGGGCGATGATGGGCCGTGTACCCAGATCACCCCACAAGTGGCTGATCCCGCGCGGGTTCGCCGACTACATCGCAGCCGAAACCGGGCCCGGCTGTCTGGTCCGCGGCATCGGCGGCACGAACATCGGCGACGGCAGTACGCGACGCTGCCGCTCGGCGATCACCGCGCCGAGAACGTGCAGCGGTGGATAGCCGGGCGGCGGCGCGACTCCCAGCCGCCCGCACACCTCGGCTACGAGAGCGGTGCCCAAGTGGTGCTGTGTGGCGGGAGTGAGCGTACGGAACCGGGTCAGGTACTGCCGCACCGTCAACGCCACCTCATCCGGCAACCCGGACAGGTCGAGTTGCGCGCTCCAGCCGGTCAACCACGGGGGCGCAGCCGCGAGCGCGGGCGGCGGCAGCGCCCGTTGCGCATGCACGACCACGGTGCCCGCGAGCACGTCGCCGACTCGCCGCGCGGTGGGCGAGCAGATCGACGTGAGCACCGCGATGGCGCCGAACCCGCCGAGCATCCAGAAGTCGACGATCGCGCCGGTGAGGCCGCGGGTAAGCGCGTGCCGGAAGTCGATCGGTCCACCATCGGCGCGCACCACGCGTAGGCCGAGCAGCAACTTACCCAGAGTTCGTCCGCGCCATACGGTCTCACAGGTCACCGGATAGCCGACCAGGACACCGACGATGGTGACCAGCACCATCGCGTCCAACCAGGCCGAATCCAGCCGCGCAGGCCGCAGCACGGTCATGATGGCGAGCACGCAGGCGAATCCGAGCACGACTTGCACCACCACGTCGATCACAAACGCGGTGGCCCTGGTCGGGATCCGCGCGATAGGCAGCTCGAGGGCCACCGCTTCGCCGGTTGTGAATTCAGCCATCTCGATAGCATTCTTCCGACCGGCGGTATGGGAGGCAACCGAATGGACGTGGACGTATACAGTTCGGCGCACCGGGCGACCTGGGAGCGGCTCGACTATCTGTCCAGGCGAAGCAAGCTGACCGGCGCGGAGGCGGATGAACTCGTGATGCTGTACCGCCGCACGTCGCAGCAGCTTGCCCGGGTGCAGTCCCACAGCCCCGAGCCGGAGTTGATCGCCGGTCTGAGCGCGCTGCTGGCCCGCGCCCGCGGCCGAGTGCTCGGCACCAGGGCGGACACCTGGCAGGAGATCGGCCGCTTCTGCACGCACCGCTTCCCTGCCGCCCTGTACCGGGCGTGGCCGTGGTGGGTCGGCACAGCCGTGGTTTTTCTGCTGGTGTCGGTCGGCTTGGCCGTCTGGGTGGACCGGTTCGATTCGGCGCGTACGGTGCTCGGCATTCCCGCGGACAACGCGTACCTCACCGGGCCCGGCGGCGCGTTCGAGACGTACTACTCGGAGCATCCCCAGGGCGCGTTCGCCGCGCAGGTATGGACGAACAACACATGGGTGGCGGCGATGGCCTTGTTCACCGGCGTGCTGGTCCTGCCCGCGCTGTCTCTGCTGTTCATGAACGCCCTCAATGTGGGCGTCACCGCGGGGTTGATGGCCGACGCCGGTCGGCTGGGCTCGTTTTTCGGATTCATCCTGCCGCACGGCACGCTGGAGTTGACGGCGGTGTTCGTCGCGGGCGGCACGGGGTTGAAACTGGGTTGGACACTGATTGATCCGGGTCGGCTCGGCCGATTGGACGCAGTCGCCAGGCAGGGCAGGGCTACCGCGACCGTGGCGCTCGGACTGGTGGGGGTGTTGCTGTTGTGTGGCTGCATCGAGGGTTTCGTGACGCCGAGTCCACTTGCTGCGCCGATTCGCGTCGCGATCGGGTTCGCTGCCGAGGCGGTGTTCCTGGTCTATGTGTTCGGGGTAGGGCGTCGCGCGGTCCTGGAACAGCAGGGCGGCGCTACCACGGGCCAATAGGCTGAACTACGGATGACATACAGCCAACAAGTGGCAAACTACCAGCTATCGGGTCCGGATAGTCGGCGGCTGCGCCGGATCACGGATCGGTTTCGAAGACCCCCACTTGAGTTCCGCTGGCCGCAGCGAGTCGTGCTCAGCTGCGGCCAGCGTTACCGTCAACTGTACACAATCGTTACCCCTACGCAACCCTCCCCGCGCAGGTCACGCACATAAAGCAGCGAGCCAGCAACCCACAACGAACACCGCGTTCCGCGGGGTGTCAGCTAACTCGGGGCGGCGGACTTCGCCACTGATTCGACTGTCGGATAACGCTCCTTGATAGGCGCGTGATGCCCCCCTTCGCGAGATCACAGAAGTACCTCGCACATTTCTCATTCCGTTTGCTGCAAGCATTACATAGAGCGCCCGATGGTTCACAGATTTGACCATCCACCTGCAAGTTCATCTGCCGATGGTACTGATTGCTGATTGTTGCGTGCTAAAAAGAGACCCTAGGTTTGTTTACAGGGTAATAAGCAAGACACATGCTCGGATGCGCCGACCGTTGCCATGCTTGCGTCTTGTCGAGTTCCGGAATAACCAGTCGCAAAATGGTCAATGCTCCCCCCGCGGCGACGGGCCGCGTCAGCACCTCGACCGCAACCATAATCAGATGTGTGATCTTCGCCTCATCGGCAGCCCCTCCCCTGACGGATCCCGCGAAATCGACACTGCGGCACTGGTTCACGACCGCGACAAGCGTCCCTTCCCCCGACTTGTCAACGCAGTCATATGGCGGCGATTCGGCACCGGTCGACGACCATTCGACTACTCGCGCCGACTCTCGACGTTAGGTGCAGCGTCTGCGGGGCGGGCGGGGATGAGTAGCCGCGACGGCGGTCGGTTCTATGAGAGTGAGGGCACGGGGATTGCCAACGGCCCGCGTCACAGGCGACAACGGCTGCCGGCGTCGAGTTCCGCGCTGACCGGCCGCGACCTGCCTCGAACTCGTCAGGGTTGTCCGCACAAATGGCCGACTGGCGATCGGCATGGTCACGGCCCGGGTACCTACATCAGCGCGCCGCCGTCGACCCGGATCTCGGCTCCGGTCATGTAGCGGCCGTCGTCGGAGGCCACCATGGCGACCACCCCGGCGACGTCCTCCGGGCTGCCGAGCGCGCCACCGTTGAGCCAGCCGGTCAATCGGGAGAACAACTTCGGATCGAAACCCTCCGGCTGGTCGAGGATGGACTTCGTGGTGATGCCGCTGGTGATGCCGGCGGGAAGGATGTTCACCGCGCGCAGGCCCTGCTTCGCGTACTCCAATGCGATCGCGTGCGTGAAGGCGTTCACGCCACCCTTGGATGCCGCATAGGCCGCGAGGTAGGGCGCCGCACTGAAGGCCGCGGTCGAGGAGATGTTGACCACCACCCCGTGTCCGGTGTCCAGCAACGCGGGTAGCGCGGCCTGGGTCATCAGGAAGGTCCCGGTGAGGTTCACCGTGATCACCTGGTTCCACACCTCGAGCGGCATCTCGTGGGTGCGCGCGGGCCGCAGGATGCCCGCCGCGTTCACCAGCACGTCCATACCGCCGAGGAATTCCTGCGCCTGTGCGGCGGCCGCGGTCACCGACGCCGGGTCGGCGACATTGACCTCGACCGTCCGCAATCGTCCGGTCGCGTCGTCCGCCTTCTCCGCGGTGGCCGCCAACCCGGACACGTCGATATCGGCGGCGACCAGCTGTGCCCCCTCGTCGAGCAGCCGAAGGGCGATGCCCTGACCGATGCCGGAGCCCGCTCCCGTGACCACCACACGGCGGCCGTCAAATCTGCGCATGTAAAGAATTAGAACAGGTTCTCATTGCGAGTCAAGGCACTTCGGTAGCACCGGATCCAGCGCGCCGAACTGATACAGGTTCTAGTGTGGATTTATGCCACACCAGCCGCCCGACGCGTTCCAGCCCGCCATGCTCGGACCGGTTCGTCTCCGCAATCGGATCATCAAGGCGGCCACGTTCGAGGGACGCACACCCGATGCGCTGGTCACCGACGAGCTGATCGCGTTCCACCGCGCCGTCGCCGCGGGCGGCGCCGGACTGACCACGGTCGCGTACTGCGCGGTCGCTCCGGAGGGTCGTACCGACCGCCACCAGATCTGGATGCGCCCCGACGCAGTCCCGGGCCTACGACGGCTCACTGATGCGGTGCACGCCGAAGGGGCCGCGATCTCCGCGCAACTCGGCCACGCGGGCCCGGTCGCGAACGCGGCCTCCAATCGGGTGCCCGCGTTCGCACCGGGAAAGCGTTTCAACCCGATCGACATGCGCTTCACCCACGCGGCTACGCATGCCGACGTCCGGCGCATCACCGATGCGCATGCCAACGCCGCGCGGCTGGCCGTCGAGGCCGGGTTCGACGCCGTCGAGCTCCATTTCGGGCACAACTACCTGATCAGCTCGTTCCTGAGCCCGGCGCTGAACAAACGTTCGGACCAGTACGGCGGTTCGCTCGCCCACCGCGCCCGCTTCGCCCGCCAGACCGCCGACGCCGTGCGCGGTGAGGTCGGCGATACGATCGCGGTCCTGGCGAAGTTCAACATGGACGATGGCGTGCGTGGCGGATTCGGGCTGGACGAAAGCCTCGAGGTCGCGCGATGGCTCGCCGAAGACGGCAACCTCGACGCCATGGAACTGACCGTCGGCAGTTCACTGCTCAACCCGATGTACCTGTTCCGCGGCGACGTACCGCTGCGCGAGTTCGCCGCGGCGTTCCCCCTTCCACAGCGCTGGGGCATCCGCCTGGTCGGCAAGCGGTTCCTGCGCTCCTACCCCTATCGGGACGCCTATCTGCTCGACGAGGCACGACGGTTCCGTGCCGAACTCGACCTGCCGCTGGTGCTATTGGGCGGGATCGCCTCCCGTGCGGCCATCGACACCGCCATGGCCGACGGCTTCGAATTCGTCGCGATGGCCAGGGCCTTGTTGCACGACCCGGATCTGGTCCACCGCCTACGCGACGAGGCCAACGCCACCTCGCTATGCACGCACTGCAACCAGTGCATGCCGACGATCTATCGCGGGACCCGCTGCGTGCTGACAAACCCGGCGAACGCCACAAGGTCGTAGTGACCGAGGCGGATCAATGCACGGAGCGGACCTGCCCTCGCCCGCGGGAAAGATATACCCGAGGGAAAGATATGTCTGCCTTCGGCGTAGTCGACCACTCGGGGATGCGGCGCCGAGCGCATCGATCGTGTGGTCGCGCAGCACGAGTCGCGAACGAACGGTTCGGCGTCACGTCTGAGCGAGGTCATCGCTCGACTTCGCGGCTGCGTCAGTCGGCCGTTCATGTCTCGCCGAGTACCGCGGCTCCCGAAAACCGACCAACGCATCTCCTGCCGAAGCGGCGTCAAGTCCTGCCCAGCTCGGGAGGCCGTCCTCGACCCGAGCCGGGCACAATAGGCGGGTACATCGGAACCAACCACACGTTCCCCGGTTTTGGTCCACTGCAAGGCTTTAGGCAAGAGTTCGCCGTGTCGGCCCAGCCGAGCACGAACCATCTACGGCCCGACCACCACGACAACCGCGAGGAGGTCGATGTGGGTGAGACGCTATGAGCGGATCCAGCCGCACTGAAGGCAGCGTCATCGGAGTGCGGAAGCCAGTGCAGTACCGCGGACGGTATACGAACGACCTGATCGGGCAGACCCGGCCCGAGGCGACGGAATCGTTTCAGCGCCATCCGAGATGGATCAACCTCTCACCGTTCCGTTCGATCGCGTGGAGCAACGAACCCCAGTTTCGACCGAATTATCGAGGCGCCACACACCGAGCACGAAGGAATACGGTGAATACCACAACATTCGAATAACCGAGCCGGGCAAGGCAGCACGCCCGGCCCAGCTCAGGGACAACTCAGAGAAATTCGGCGAGAACTTCGTTGAAGCGTTCCGGCTCCTCGAAGAACGGTACGTGACCGCTGTGCTCGAACCGCACCGCCTTCGCGCTCGGCAGTTGCGCGGCAAGCCATTCGTCGAGCGGACCGGGGAAGATTTTGCTCTGCGCGCCGTAGACCAGCAGTGCGGGCACGGTGACGGCGGGCAGGACCCGCCGGTAGTCCGCGAAGGCCATGTCGTACCAAATGGCGCAGGCCGCCGATGTCGACATTTTCGTCGTCTCCGCGTACACGGCGTCGATCACCTCGTCGGGTGGCGTCTCGGCGAAACAGGCGGCGATGAACGGCTTGACCACCGACGGGCGAGCGTACTTCACCGCTTGCACGAATATCGCGAGGTCGTCATGGCTGTAGCCACCCTGGAGCGGGAACTCCCACCCGGCCGCGTCGAGGAAACGTGGTGACTGATCGACGAAGGCCACCGACCGCAGCTGATCACACCCGAACTGTTGAATGTAGGCGAGGATCACCGCGGTACCCATCGACCAGCCCACCAGGCTCACGTCATCGAGCGAGAGATGCTGGAACAGACTACGAATATCCCGTGCGTACTGCGCGAGAGTATGACCCTCGTCGGTCTTCCCGGAGGCGCCGTGACCACGGAGGTCGACAGTGATCACCCGATTTCCCTCGGACAGGGCGGGCACATTCTGTGCCCAGAAAGTGGTGTTCATCGTCCAGCCGTGAATAAGCACGACGGGACGACCGGCACCGTGATCTTCGTAGTACATCGGCACACCATCCGGCAGTTCCAGATAGGGCATCAACGACCTCCAGCTCGGGCGAAGTGACTTCCGCTCACACGATGCGTTGCCTGCCGTCGCGCGGCCAAGGCGCCGGGCAGGGGTTGCATAAACGTTGCAGCGCAGCAGAACACGTTGTCAGAACCCTGGCGAAGTGCATAGTCTTGGTTCGACGCCATGAACGCCCTAGCGCGGCGACCGGCGGGACCTCCCGAGCCGACCGGAATATCATGAAACAGACGCACTTGGTGACAAAGCATAGACACTTGATCCGGGCGGACGTACGCGCCTCGTGGGATCGTGCACAACGTCGAGGTCTGCACCCGGACCGACATCTACCCGATGTCGGTTTGAGCGAGGACGAAGTCCGGACCTGGCGCAGAGACCATCGGATGGCCTCGGTGTGGCCGCTACTGTTCGCGAACCTGGAGAGCGCGGCGTTCGAACCGGGCCACGTGTTGTTCGGTGGCGACGCGGACGGCCACTTGCTCTGGGTACAGGGTGATTCCGCGGCCCGACATGTGGCGGAACGGGCAAATCTTGTCCCGGGGGCACGCTGGCACGAAGCCGAGGCCGGTACCAATGGTGTCGGCACCGCCCTGACACTCGGCAGAGCCTTCCAAGTCCGCGGAACCGAGCACTACCTGTCGGTCGCCGCGGACTTCACCTGCTCGGCGGCACCGATCAGAGACCCGGCCAGTGGCGCTGTGATCGGTGTGGTCGATGTCACCTGCAAGCTCCGCAACACGAGTTCACTGGCGCTGCAGCTGGTGACGACGGCGGCGCGCCTCGCGGAGGCGCATCTGCGTGATCTCGCCAGGCAACGCGATGCCGAGATACTCACCCGCTACCTCGACCGCGTGCTCAACCGAATCGGCCACCAAGGTGCTCTGATCTCGCAAGAGGGACGGGTGCTGTATTCGGCGCCATCAGGTTGGCTGCCTGCGCTGTGGCCCGCACCGCTGGTCGAGGGCGAGACCGGATTACCTGACGGACGTCGGGTAGTCGTCGAACGACTTTCGCCAGGCGGACCGTTCTCCGTGCACGCCCTGCCGAACAACGGTTCCGGCGACCATGCCCCACGCGTGAGCGCGCTGGGCCGTAACCGCGCAGTGCTGTGGTTGGACGGGGTCGTCCACGAACTCAGTCTCCGGCACAGTGAACTGGTGGTGCTGCTGCTCGCCAACCCTGCTGGACTGACCGCGGCGACCTTGGCCGAAGAGCTGTACGGAAACGACGGAAAAGCAGTGACAGTGCGCGCGGAGCTCGCTCGCCTACGCCGAATTCTCGGATACCGCCTCTCGTCGGACCCGTACCGCCTGGACCGCCGGATTCGTGCCGATTTCCAGGAATTGGCGGCAGACCTCGAGACGGGCGCTGTGGGCGATCCACATGGCAGATACCCCGGCCCGCTGCTACCAGGATCACAAGCCCCTGGTGTGCGGAGGATACGAAGACGACTGGACATTCAACCGACGCACGACAGTCCGATGTAGTAGTCGCAACCAGCGCTGACATCAGCCACCGCGCGAGCGGATTCCCGCGCCACCGCGCCGAACGCTGACCGGCACACGAGCCGAACAGTGTGGCGCTCAGTCGGTTCGGTGGGCAGACCGCTCCCCCCCCAGACGTCGATTCGCGCGCCCATGATGACTGTCCGCTCACCGGGCAGGCCGAGGTACTCGGCGGCGTCAGCTGTGATGTGCGAGGTCGCGATGAACAGGCGGTTACGCCACGGGGCCCGGCGCCGCCCCCTTCCACAGTTCGATCTTCGACAGGAAGTAGGAGGCGTCATCGCTCGCCCAACGGGCCTTCGGTGCACGCGGGGTCGAGCAGGCCCAACGCGTTCTGGATATTCGGTGTCGCCATGTACCCGAAATATGCTGTCGCATGGATGATGCCGGCTCGAATGCGACACAATCGGGGCGCAGATCGCATTGCCTTCTCCTACTGATGAGGAACTCGGGGTTCGATTGTGGGCGCATGTTCTGCGTGACTCCCTCCGGCCATTCGGGCATGCCCTCCCCGCCGGCAGCGACGAGCGGCATATGTCAGGTAGTGCCAGACGCGTCGCCTGACATGGGCGCACCCACACAACGAGATAATTGCGTCCACCGGACACAATGTGTCCAATTGGATACATCTCGCGCGCCACGCCAGAGCAGCGGGACCAGTGTGCGCAATGAGCGGAAGTTCGCCAGCGCGGTGCGAGACTGGCCGAGCACAGTTGCTGCGCTCCTCACCCTTGGAGGATTGTCATGACGAAATCTGTTGCACCACTCGACACGCCCACGCCCCTGGTGATCACCCTGGGGAATCTGAAGGGCGGCGTCGGAAAGACCACCTCGGCGTTCTTCTTGGCCTCCTACTTCGCGTCGGTGCACGAGGTGCGGGTACTCGTCATCGACGCCGACCCGCTCAGCCAAACGGGGTATTCCTGGCATCGGCGACTGGTGAAAGGCGACGTCGCGGTGCCGTTCGAATTGATTGCCTTCCCTTCCCGGCACGTCGATGACTGCATTACGGACAACGCGTCCGACTTCGACGTCATCATCGTCGACGCTGGCGGCGAGTCGGCGGATATTTTCAAGGCCGCCATTCTGCAGAGCCATGAACTCATTTTGCCGACAAGTGTGAGTCCGTCCGAAGTGAAGCGAGTACCCAGCACCTTCAAGGCCGCCGAGGAGGCAGCGGCCGGACGCGACTGCGAGATCCGGGTGCGGGTCCTGATGACCAAAGTTCCGGTGACCATGAAGAATGGCGTGAACATTTCGACCGAATACCGGACGCAGCGAAGGTTTCTCGAGGATGCCGGTTACGACGTTTTCGAGTCCTACCTCAGCTCCTGGAAGTGGTACCGCGAGGCTGCCGATGGCGAGGTCGGGGACGGAGCCGAGAACCCGATCGAGGACCTCGCGGAATACCGGCAGGTGGGTGACGAGTTGGTCAGCCCATATCGCATCGACATGGAGGTGTCGGCCTGATGCCTCCGCAACGCAGGAAAGGTTCGATCGGGCGGGCCGCTAACCCGCTGTCCGATGGTGCCGAGCACACCGCGCCGGTGTCTCCGCTGCGCGACGCCGAATGGCGCCGCCAGGGCGCTGAGCTGCGCAGCGTCCCAGCGACCGCAGACACCGCGGCACCAGTTCCCCGCCTGGATGTGTTGAGCATGCCGCTGCCCGCCGGCGGCGAGGGCCCGCTGAGCGATCGCGAACAGGCTCAGTTGACAGCGTGCGAATCGTCGATCGATAGCTTGCGCATGGCCTTCTGGGCGGCCGGCCGCGCCCTGCAGATCGTGCGGGACGGCCGGCTGTATCGCAACAGCCACGGGACGTTCGACGACTACGTCGAGCAGCGGTGGGACATGCAACGGTCTTACGCGCACAAGCTGATTCGCGCGTGGCCGCTGGCCGCGAAACTGCATCCGGTGGCGCCCGGCATCAACGAGGGTCAAGTCCGTGAACTGCTGCCGGTGGCGGCCGAGTACGGCGAAGATGCGGCGGTCACGGTGTACACCACCATCGCCGACACCACGGGAACGAAGGTCACCGCGGGCAAGATCCGGGAGGCGGTGGCGTTGCTCCCCGACCATTTCGATCAGGCCGATGTGGTCGAGCGCCTGCAGGCCTGGCTGCGCGGTGAACTGCGTGATGGCCCGAACGAACGCGCGGCCGACCTGTTCGCCACCGTGGGGTCGCGCTTCGCCGCATTGACCCGACGGGTTGTCGAGGGATCGAGCCACAACCCCACCGGCGCGCGCGAATTCGCGGCGAAACTCCGCACTCTGGCCGAACAGATAGAGGAGCGGATCACGCCCTGAGACCGGGTTTCGCACAAATGCCCTGCGATGGAATTCTTTCCGTCGCGGGGCATTTTTCATGCATCCGCTCGAATATCAGACAGCCGCCGATAGGCACGTTATACAAAGGACTTTCGTTGGTTATTGCTTCGTTATCCTAATTAGTGTGTCGGTATTTGTGGCGATGTGTCACATGCCGGACGATGCCAATCAGATCCGCTGTACCGAAAAGATCACCGTGTTGGTTTTCGAATCAATTCGAGAGCTTGGTGACAGCCACGAAATGCGGCATCACCCGGCCTCGATACGAGGATCGGAGGACCGGATTATGGCATCAGACGACGACGTACGATATTGGCGCTACCTGCGCCGAGCGGCCCTGTGGGCCCTGGCGATCGGGGCCGCGACCGCGGCAGCGATCGTCGCGACGCTGCTCGGCGCGGGACAGGCGTCCGCCGAACCGCTGATCATCCCGGGCGTGGGAACCGTCGAAGCTCCAGACGGCCTCGCGATCCCGGCAGAAATCGAAGTACCGAACGTCGCGAACCTTCCGGAGATTGCGGCGACGATCGCGGCCGACATCCCGATGGTCCACCTTCCGGAAACCGTTGTCGCGGAATTGCAACGTCTGGAAATCGCAGGTGTGCCGGCAGCTGAGATTCCGTTCTCGGGCATCCCCTTGACGGTCCCACTCCCCGCACCCGATGCGACGTTGGGAACCGAACTCGCCGTACCCACCACGGTGCTGGGCAGCGAACGCTTCGCGCCCGCCGCGGTGCCGGGACCCGAACTCCAGACCTACACGACCGTGCTGGGAATCGAGCTGCCATTCCCGGTGCACCTGCCGCGAATCGAACTCCCGTTCCGCACCGGGATCCCGGAGATCGACCGTTCCGCGCCCTCCGCTCCCGCCGCGACACCGCATAAGTCCACCGGCGAGGTCGCCGTCGAAGCAGCGCGGTCCAAACTGGGTTCCGATTATGTCTTCGGCTCGGCCGGCCCCGACGCCTTCGATTGCTCGGGTCTCGTGCAGTGGTCCTACGACCAGGCAGGCGTCGAAGTACCGCGCACCAGTTACAGCCAGCTCGCCGCCGGCACACCGGTCGCCATCGACGACCTGCAGCCGGGCGATATGGTGTCGTTCTACGGCGGCGGGCATTCGGCCCTCTACGCCGGTGATGGCCAGGTCATCCATGCCGCGACCGAAGGCGTCGGCGTCACGATGTCGCCGATCTCGCAAATGCCGGTCACGGGCGCCTGCCGGTTCTGAGCGACCGACACAGATCCCAACCCTTCTCGATCGGTTAACCGATGCCCGTGGTCCCGCGCGATCGCACGCTGTCGGAACTGATAGAAATCGCGCAGGATCACGGTAGTCCGCCCTACGCCCGGATGGACACAGACGGCAATTGAGGTAAACGGCTGTTCCTCCGATTGCGCGGGTGGGGACTGGTCATTAGGTTCACTTCATGGGTTCAGCTTTTCCGCGCTTGCTGTCGCCACTCCGGGTCGGAAGCGTCACACTGCGCAATCGTGTGGTGATGGGTTCGATGCACACCGGTTTAGAGGACCGGGACTGGCATATCGACCGCCTCGCGGCATTCTTCGCCGAACGGGCCCGCGGCGGAGTGGGTCTGATCGTCACCGGCGGCTACTCGCCTAATCGGGAAGGCTGGCTGTCGCCATTCGCCTGCGCGATGATCACCGAGGCCGACGCGCGCCGACACCAGACCATTACCGACGCGGTGCACGAAGCGGGAGCCAAGATCGCGTTGCAGATCCTGCATGCGGGTCGTGATTCAGAGGTTCCCATCAGTGTGTCGCCCTCTGCGGTGTCTTCCCCATTCAGCCCGTTCGTGCCCCGGGAATTGACCGAAGAAGGCATCCAGAACACGATCGCCGACCACGTGCGTTGCGCGGAACTGGCGAAACTGGCCGGATACGACGGAATCGAGGTGATGGGTGGCGAGGGCTTCCTGATCAATCAATTCCTCGCGCCGCGCACCAATACCCGCACCGATCAGTGGGGCGGTTCGACGGCCAACCGACAGCGATTCGCGATCGAAATCGTCCGGCAGACCCGCGCCGCGGTCGGTGCCGACTTCCTCATCATGTTCCGGATATCGGCAGCCGAATTCGTCGAGAACGGACAGACCTTCGATGAAATCATCACGTTGGCCAAGGAATTACAGTCGGCCGGAGTGGATGTCATCAATACCGACATCGGCTGGCACGAGTCGCGGGTACCGACCATCGCGACCTCGGTGCCACGGGCCGCGTTCGTCGGATATACCGCCAGACTCAAGCAGCACGTGACCATCCCGGTGTGCGCCGCGAACCGAATCAACGTACCCGAGGTAGCCGAGGAGATTCTGGAGCGGGGCGACGCCGATCTCATCGCGCTGGCGCGGCCGCTCCTGGCCGACCCGGCGTGGGTGAACAAGGCCGCCGAAGCCCGCGTCGACGAGATCAACACCTGCATCGCCTGCAACCAGGCTTGCCTCGACCACACCTTCACCGGCCAAACCGTGTCCTGTCTGGTGAATCCGCGCGCGTGCCATGAAACGCTGCTGCAACTGCTGCCCACCCGCAGCGCCAAACGAGTCGCTGTCGTCGGCGCGGGCCCAGCGGGCTTGGCGGCCGCCACCGGGCTGGCCGAACGCGGTCATCATGTCGAACTGTTCGAAGCAGAAGACTGGATCGGCGGCCAGTTCGACCTCGCTCGTCGCATCCCGGGCAAGGAGGAGTTCGACGAGTCGATCCGGTATTTCCGCCGTAAGCTCGAACTCAGCGGTGTCACAGTGCATTTGAATACCCGCGTGACAGCTGAGCAGCTTGCCGCAGGCGATTGGGACGAGGTCGTCCTGGCCACCGGAGTGCGCCCCCGCACCCTCGATATCCCGGGAATCGACCACCCGATGGTGCTGTCCTACCCGCAGGCGATCCGACGGGAGCGGCCGGTCGGCAACCGCGTCGCTGTCATCGGCGCCGGCGGGATCGGCTTCGACATCAGTGAATTACTCACTGTCGATGCGAGCCCAGCGCTGAATCTCGAAGAGTGGCAAGCCGAATGGGGTGTCACCGACGACGACCACGCCCCCGGCCAGTTGACGACCCGTAAGCCCACCCCGGCCATCAGAGAAGTGACGCTGCTGCAACGAAAGACCGGACCGTTCGGAACGTCCCTGGGCAAGTCGACCGGCTGGATCCACCGCGCCGCCCTGAATGCCAAAGGGGTCACCCAGATCGGCGGGGTGAACTATGAGCGGATCGACGATCGCGGTCTGCACATCAGTTTCGGCGAGAATCGAGAAGGCCGGCGCGTGATAGAGGTCGACAACGTAATCATCTGCGCCGGTCAGGAATCCGTCCGTGATCTCGAGGACCAGCTCGAAACCCTGGTCGGCCGTGTGCATCTCATCGGTGGCGCCGACGAAGCAAAAGAACTCGACGCCAAACGCGCAATCGATCAAGGCACCCGTCTCGCCGCGACAATCTGAGCCGACGGCCGAGTAGGAGGGCAGGACTCGGGTCCGCAGGTCGGTCGAGCCCTGATTCCCCATCGAACTCGCGATATCGTCAGCCGACGCTCATGCGGACGAAGGTGGCGGATGCCGTCGCATAGATTTTGTCGGCGTCATCGACAAGGCGGGCTTCGGCGGTGCAGGTGGTACGGCCGATGTGGACGGCGGTGGCGATCGCGTACAACGGGCCTTGGCCATGGGTGATCCGGCGCACCAGGTTCGTATTCATGTTCACCGTCGTGACCAGGGACTTGTCCTCCAGGGACAGATGGACCGCGCCCCACGTCGCGATGTCGAGAACGGCGCCGGCAACGCCACCACCGACCACACCGAGGAAGTTCACGTGCCGCTCGTCCGGCGTAAGGCTCAGGACCATCCGGCCGGGCTCGGCGTCGACGACCGCGATATTGAGCAGCCTCGCCAACGGGGGCTGTGGGAGATCGCCGGACCGCAGGCGCTCCAACAGTTCCTCGCGCGACAACTGCATCAAGCCGAAGACCGCGAGCATGGGATCCTCCCACGCCATATGCAGTTCCCGGAGGCCGCTTTCGGACGTCTCGATCGTCGCGACTTCGTTGTGTTTCGTCTGGGTCATCATTTCCTCACTTCGTTGTTATCTGCTGGTCGATGAGAGCGAACAATTCGTCTGCGCTCGACGCCGCCTCGACGGCGACGCGGTCGTCACGAGTCGCGGATTCGGGCGGCGCCAGCGCATCCGCCAGAGCCGCGCGAATCCGTTCCGCCAGACGCGTCTTGTCCTCGACCGATGACATGGTCGCCAACAACGAGCGCAACGAGGCAACCTGGTCGTCCACGGCTGAGCCGGCCGTGGCGACATCCAATCGGGAACGCAGTAGTTTCGCCACAGCGGTGGCGGTCGGATAGTCGAATACCAGCGTCGACGGCAGTTTTATGCCGGCTGCCTCGGCGAGCCGATTGCGCAACTCGACGCCGCCGAGCGAGTCAAATCCCAACTCGCTGAACGGGGTATCCGGGTCGATCGCCGTGGGCGATGGATGGCCGAGTACCGCCGCGGCGTGCTCGCGAACGAACCCCGATATCAGCGCATCTCGTTCCTCCGCCGGCGTCGCGGCGAGTCGTTGCGCCAACCCGCCAGCACTCCCCGAGCCTGTGCTGACCCGACGTGCCCGTGCGGGCACCAGGCCACTGAGCACGTCCGACAGCCTTCCGGCCCGGACCTGAGCGGCCAGCGTCGGCTTGTCGAACTCGACGCAGGCGACCACCGGCTCGTCGCCGACCATCGCCGCGTCCAGCAATGCAATCCCCTCTGCTGCGCCGAGCACCTTGATGCCCAGCCTTTCCAGCCGCGCTACCGCGGTCCGGTCCAGGTGGCCGGTCATGCCGATGTCCTGGCTCCACGGCCCCCAGGCCACCGAAACCGCCGGCAGGCCGGCCGCCTTGCGAGTGCTGGCCAGCCCGTCGAGGAACGAGTTGGCCGCCGCGTAATTGCCCTGACCGGGCGCGCCGAGAATCGCGGCCACCGAGGAAAACATGACGAAGGCCGCCAGGTTGTGCTCGCGGGTGAGGTCGTCCAGGTTCAGCGCACCGTCCACTTTGGGTACGAGCACCCGGTCGACCTGTTCCGGGGTGAGCTTTTCGATCGTGGCGTCGTCGACCACACCCGCGGAGTGGATCACCGCGGTCAGGGGATGCTCGGTCCCGATCGAGTCGAGCACCGCGGCCAGACTCGCTCGATCACCGACATCACACGCGGCGACCCGGGTTTCGGCACCCATACCGGTCAGTTCCGCGACCAGTTCGGCGACTCCCGCCGCCGCCTCGCCGCGGCGGGACACCAGCAGCAGATGTTCGACGCCGTGCGCGGCGACCAGATACCGAGCCACCACCGCGCCCAATCCGGTTGTGCCGCCCGTGATCAGCACCGTGCCGTCGCCGAATACCCGCTCGGTGGGTTCGGCCGCGGCGACGGTGCCGCTGTCGATCAGACGCGGCACGAGCATCCGCGAATCACGCACCGCGGCCTGGGCCTGCCCCGACTCGAGCACCCTGCGCACGACATCCGCCCGCAGGTCGCCGTCGTGATCGAGCAGGACGATCCGGCCGGGGTTTTCCGATTGGGCGGTGCGAGCCAGGCCTGCCACCGCGGCGGCACCCGGGTCCACGGACTCGCCCGGCAGCCCCGCCGCGCGGCGGGTCAGCACCACGAGCCTGGTGTCCGCCAGACGTTCGGCCGACAGCCACGAACGCAGCATCGTCAAGGAGGTGTGGACCGACCGCCGAACCAGGGCGGCGCGGCGATCAGCCGGCACCGCGCTGTCGTCGGCGAGGTCGGTGAGCGAGCAGATGATCACCTCCGGAATTCGTTCGGCCGCAACGATATCGGCTATATCGGTGTAGTGACGGTCGATTCCGGCTAACCGCGCAGAACCCAGCGTCGCCAGCACTTCGGTGGACGCGGTGACCGGCAGTGCCGAGTCGATCCACCGCAGGCCGAGCGGCGACGGGCCGCGCGACCCCGCGGCCACTCGCAGTACTTCGGCGTCGACTGGACGTGCGACGACCGCGTCGACGGTGAGCACGACCGAACCGGTTTCGTCGACACAGACGATGCCGACATCCCCGCTGTCGGCGCGGACCAGCCGTACGCGCACCGCTCCCACCCCGGAGCGCCACAATCGCATCCCGGTGAACGAGAAGGGCAGCGGTACCTGGCCCGAAGGAAGATCATGGGTCAGCTCGTCGATCGCCACATGCAGACAGGCATCGAACAGGGCGGGATGGATGCCGAACGCGGAAGCCGAACCATTCACGGCTCCGTCGAGGGAGACTTCGGCGAACATCTGCTTGCCACGTCGCCACACCGCGGTCACGCCCTGGAACGCCGGCCCGTACTCGAAACCCAACTGCGTCAGTCGCTCGTAGAGGGCGGTATCGCCCGGCTCGGCCCCGATCGGCGGCCATGCCCCGTCGTCCCAGGCGGGCGCGTTGCCGTCGGCAGCGCTGAGTACACCGCCCGCGTGCAACACCCACGGCTGTGCGTCCGAGGCGCCGATGTCGACAGCGCGCGAATGGATCGCGAACGTGCGCCGCCCCGCGCCGTCGGCCGCGCCGACGCTGAGTTGCAGGTCCACTTCGGTGTTGCCGGCGAATACGAGCGGAGCTTCCAGTAACAGTTCCTCGACGACCTCGACATCGAGTCGCGTGCCCGCGGCCAGCGCCAACTCCGCGAAAGCCGTTCCGGGCAACAGAACCGCCCCGAACACGACGTGATCGGCGGTCCAGGGCTGCGTCCGCACCGAGAGCCGTCCAGTGAACAACCACTCGTCCTTACCCGCCAGCGGCACGACGTTCGTCAGCAGCGGATGCCCGAAGCTGCCGGCGACCACCTCGAATGCCGGTTGCAACCAGTAGCGCCGACGTTGGAAGGCATAGGTGGGCAACGGCACCGGTCGCACACCGCGTCCGGCGAACAAGCGCCGCAAGTTCGCCGGCATGCCCACCGCGTGTGCCTGCGCGAGAAACGTCACGAATCCGGCCGCTTCGTCGATCGACCGTCTCGACGACGCCATCACTGTCACCGACTTCGTTTCCTGCTGCGGACGCTCCACCAAGCACTCGACCGTCGTCGCGGCCAGCACGGCATCCGGACCGACCTCCACGAACCTGCGCACACCGGAGTCGATCAGCGTGTCGACACCGGGAGCGAACCGCACGCAACCACGCACCTGCGCCACCCAGTACTCCGGATCACGGACGGCGTCGCCGGCCTGCGCACCGGTGACGTTCGACATGATCGGCAACAATGGCTCGCGATACGTCAATCCCGCCGCCACCGCACGGAACTCGTCCAGCATCGGCTCCATCAACGCCGAATGGAACGCGTGTGAGACTCGCAACCAGGTACTCTTGCGGCCCGCACCGGAAAGCCGCCGCTGGATCTGTCGAACGGCATCCTCGTTCCCCGAGAGCACCACCGACTCCGGCCCGTTCAGCGCTGCGAGTGACACCTGATCGCCGTGCCCGGCGATCAGCTCCAAGGCCTCGACCTCCGAGATAGCGACCGCGAGCATCGCACCGCCTTCCGGCAGCGCCCCCATCAGCCGGCCCCGCGCCGCAACCAACGTGCAAGCGTCCGCGAGTGACCACACTCCGGCCACGAACGCCGCCGCCAATTCTCCGATCGAGTGGCCCGCCACCACATCCGGTGTGAGCCCGAACGACTCCATCAACCGGAACATCGCCACCTCGAACGCGAACAATGCCGGCTGCGTCCACTCCGTCCGGTCGAGCGCCTCCCCGGAGTCGGCGAACATCACTGCTTTCACCGACGCACCGAGGTGATTGTCGAATTCCGCACACACCTCGTCCAACGCTGCCGCGAACACCGGGAAGGCGCGGTACAACCCCGCACCCATCCCCGCGCGTTGGGCACCTTGACCGGTGAACAAAAACACCGTCCGACCCGAACTCATCATGCCCTCGACCACACCGGGCAGTGCCGAACCCGACGCCAACGCGGCCAGGCCGGCAAGCAACTCCTCCCGATCACGCCCGAGAACAACACCTCGCCGATCCAGCAAAGCCCGCGAATCCAGCAACGACCGCGCCACCGCCCACGCATCGAGCTCCGGACGGTCGACCAGCCAATTCCGCAGGCGGGCCGCCTGTCCGCGCAGCCCTTCCTCCGACTTCGCCGACACCACCAGGGGCACCATGGGGACGTCGATGTCGGACCCCTCCGACGTATCGTCGCCTTCCCGTGCCGATTCGGTACGGGAAGGCGGCGCCGGCGGCGCTTCCTCCAGGATCACATGCGCGTTCGTGCCGCTTATCCCGAACGACGACACGCCCGCGCGTCGCACCCGATCACCCGCCGGCCACGGTTCGGCGTCGGTAAGCACCTGCACCGACCCCGCCGACCAGTCCACATGCGGCGACAACCCGTCCACATGCAACGTCTTCGGCAATGTCTCGTGCTGCAACGCCTGCACCATCTTGATCACGCCGCCCACACCCGAAGCCGCCTGCGTGTGACCGATATTCGATTTGAGCGCGCTGACTTTTAGCGGCCGCTGCGCACGATCCTGCCCGTAGGTGGCCAGCAGTGCCTGTGCCTCGATCGGATCGCCCAAAGTCGTTCCGGTTCCGTGCGCCTCCACCGCATCGACCTCCCCCGGTTCGAGTCCGGCATTGGCCAACGCCGCCGTGATCACCCGTTCCTGAGCGGGGCCGTTCGGTGCGGTCAGGCCATTGCTCGCGCCGTCCTGGTTGATCGCACTACCGCGCACCACCGCGAGGACGTTGTGGCCCAACCGGCGCGCATCCGACAGCCGTTCCACTACCAGCACGCCCGCACCCTCGGACCAGGCAACGCCGTCGGCGGCGGCGGAGAACGGCTTGCATCTGCCGTCTGGGGCCAGGCCGCGCTGCCGGGAGAACTCCACGAAGGTCAGCGGCGTCGCCATCACCGTCGCGCCACCAACCAGCGCCAGCGAGCTCTCACCCTGCCGCAACGCCTGGCAGGCCAGGTGCAACGCCACCAGCGACGACGAGCACGCCGTGTCCACGGTCACCGCGGGCCCCTCCAGTCCGAGCGCGTAAGCCACCCGGCCGGATACCACGCTGCCCGCCGAGCCGATGGCGACATACCCTTCGACGTCGGACCCGGCTTGTCGCGCCGTCACTTCGTAGTCCCGGTACATCAGGCCGGTGTAGACGCCGGTGTCGCTGCTGCGCAACGACGTCGGATCGATTCCCGCGTGCTCGAGCGCCTCCCACGACACCTCCAGCAGCAACCGTTGCTGCGGGTCCATCGCGATGGCCTCGCGTGGGCCGATACCGAAGAAGCCCGCGTCGAATTCGGCCGCATCCAGGAGGAATCCGCCTTCTCGGGCATAGGAGGTACCCGGATGGTCGGGGTCGGGATCGATCAGGTGATCCAGGTCCCAGCCGCGATCGGAGGGAAACTCGGTGATCGCGTCGGTTCCGGACCGTACCAGCTCCCACAGCGCGTCCGCGGAATCCACCCCGCCGGGATACCGGCAGGCCATTCCGACGATCGCGATCGGCTCGTCAGTCCGCATCCGACGGCGCGTACGGACGGTGCCTGCCTTTTCCCCATCGATCCGCGAGCGCACATACCGCGCCATCGCAGTCGCCGTTGGGTAGTCGAAGGCCAGTGTCGACGGCAGCCGCAGACCGGTGGTCTTGGCGAGTCGGTTGCGAAACTCCACCGCGCCCAGGGAATCGAAACCCATTTCCGTGAACGGCTTCTCGACGTCGATCTGCTCGCCCGAGGCATGACCGAGCACTGCGGCGACCTGGGCCCGGACGAAACCCAGGACGATCGCATCGTGTTTGTCGGGTGCCGCCGCCGCCAGCTGTCGCGCAAGATCGCCGCCTCCGGTATCGGCGCGGCGCGCGGACGGCGCCAGTGACCGGAGCAGCCCGGGCAGCACGCCGGCGCCGGCGGCGACGGACAAGGCCGACCTGTCGAGGTCGACCGCGGCGACGAACGGTGTGTCGCCGCCACCGGCGAGGTCGAACAACGCGAGCCCGTCGGCCTCGACCAGCGGACGCAAGCCCATGCGCGAAAGCCGCTCGACCGCGGCCACACCCAATTCGCCCGTCATTCCGCTGTCTTGGCTCCACGGCCCCCAAGCCACCGAGACCGCGGGCAGTCCCGCGGTCGCGCGTCGCCGCGCCACCGCGTCGAGCACCGAGTTCGCCGCGGCGTAGTTGGCTTGCCCCGCCGACCCGAGAATCCCCGCGATCGAGGAGAACAGGACGAACGCGGACAGTTCGCACTCGACGGTGAGTTCGTGCAGGTTCAGCACCGCGTCGACCTTCGGCGCGAGGACCCGGTCCACCTGGTCGGGTGTGAGCGAATCGAAGGTGCCATCGGCCAACACCCCCGCCGCGTGCACCACGCCGGTCAGTGCGGGACCGTCGGAAAGAGCATCGAGCATCGTCCGCACAGCGGTACGGTCACTCACATCGCATGCCAGCACCCGCGTGCGGGCGCCGAGTTCGGCCAGTTCGGCGACGAGATCGGCGACACCGGCGGCGTGTTCGCCGCGCCGAGACACCAGCACCAGATCGCGGACACCTTTGGTCGCGGCCAGATGCCGCGCCACCAGGGCGCCCAATCCACTCGTTCCCCCGGTGATCAAGACCGAACCCGAGCCGAACGTGACCTTCGGCTCCGTCGGGGACTTGTCGCGACGGATCAGTCGCGGCGCCAGCAACACGCCGTCACGTACCGCCAACTGTGCCTCGTCTACCTCGATGGCCGCCGCGACCAGGTCCGGACGCACCTCGCCGTCGACGTCCAGCAGGACGATCCGACCTGGGTTCTCCGATTGCGCGCTGCGCAGCAGACCCCAGGTGGCCGCGGCAGCCAGGTCGGGATTCTCGTCCGGTAGACCCACGCCGTTGCGTGTCACCACGACCAGTCGCGCATCCGCCGCCGCGGGAAGCCGCAGCCATGAGCGCACCTCGGCGAGAACCTCATGTATCCGTCGACGCACAGCGTGCGCCGACGTTGCCTCGTCGGACGCCGCGTCGTCGGCGAACCACACCACCACGTCGGGACGGTCCACCCCAGCGACCTCGCCCAGCTCGGCCAGGTCCGGGTAGCCGACGTCGAACCCGCGCGCCGAGCCGATGACAGCGATCCGCTGGCTTTCGGCATCAGCTCGCGGGCTGTATTCGACAGCGCTCCATTGGATGTCGTAGAGCGCGTGCCGGCCGGCCGACCGGCTCGCGGTCAAGACGCTGCCGCTCACCGGACGCGCCCGCAGCGCCTCGACGGTCATCACGACAGAGCCGCCCTCGTCGCCCAGTTCGAGCACTACGCTGTCGGCTCCACTGCGTCGCAGGCGTACCCGTACGGCCACCGCACCGCGACGGTACAAACGAACGCCGTTGAACGAGAACGGCAACGGCACCTGTCCCGGGGGCAGATCGACGCCCAACTCCTCGACGGCGGCATGCAGCGCAGCGTCCAATAACGCGGGATGGATGCCGAACTCGGCGGCGTCGTCGCCGATCCCCGCGGGCAACCGGACGTCGGCGAACACGTCGTCGCCGTCCCGCCACACACTGGTCACGCCGTGGAACGCCGGCCCGTAATCGAGGCCGCGGGCCGCCAACCGGTCGTACAGTGCGGCACCGAGGGTCGGGTCCACTGTCGGCGGGTCGTCGTCGAACGCGGGCGCGTCGATTGTCACAGCGGCGCCGAGGATGCCGCGTGCATGAGTGGTCCCCGGCGCACCGGCGTCGTCGACCGGACGGGACGCGACGAGGAAGCGTCGCCGCCCATCTTCCTCGGGCGCTTCGACGCTGATCTGCACGTCGACCTCGGCCCGGTCGTCCAGCAACAACGGCGCTTCCAAGACCAATTCGTCGAGGGTGTCGAGACCCACGCGCGCGCCGACCGCCAATGCCAGTTCCACGAAACCCGTTCCCGGCAGCAACGTCGTGCCGAACACGGTGTGATCGGCGATCCACGTCTGCGACGTGGTCGAGAGCCTTCCCGTGAACAGCCACTCGTCTTTGCTCGCCATCGCGATCGCGGCCCCGAGCATCGGGTGATCGATCGACATCAAACCGGCCCGGCCGACATCACCGACGCCATCGGACGGTGACATCCAGTACCGCTCACGTTGGAATGCGTAGGTCGGCAACGCGACTCGGTGCGTCGGCCGGCCGGCGAACCACTTCTCCCATCGTACTTCGAGTCCCGCGACGTCGGCCGCGGTCAGGAACTCGGTGAATCGCACCGTCTCTTCCGCGTCGCGCCGAGCGACGGCGACCACCGCGGACCGGGTTTCGATATCCGGTTCCTCGGCCAAGCATTGACGTGTCATGGCAGCAAGTACGGCGTCCGGGCCCACTTCCAGGAACCGGCGTACACCGGACGAGATGAGCGATTGAACACCTGGCGCGAACCGCACCGCCTGCCGGACCTGACGTACCCAGTACGACGGATCGGTCAGCTCACGCTCGACCAGTTCGCCCGTCACATTGGACACGATCGGCACATTTGGCAGTCGATAACTCAAACCTGCTGCCACCGAGCGAAATTCGGCCAACATCGGATCCATCCGTGCCGAATGGAAGGCATGGCTGACCCGCAACCGGTTCGTCTTACGACCCCGATCGGCGAGCACCCGCTCGATCTCGTCGACGGCCTCCGCGTCGCCGGAGAGCACCACCGACGAGGGACCGTTGACCGCGGCCACCAAGAGCCGAGTTCCGTATCCCGTAATCAGTTCTGCTGCCTCGGCCTCGGCGACTGCGGCCGCCAACATCGCGCCGCCATCCGGCAGTGCGCCCATCAACCGCCCACGGGCCGCCACCAGCGCGCACGCATCCGGCAGCGACCAGACGCCGGCGAGGTAAGCCGCCACCAGTTCGCCAATGGAGTGACCCAGCAGCACATCCGGCGTCGGACCCAGGGACACCACCAGCCGGTACGCCGCCACCTCGAACGCGAACAGCGCCGGCTGGGTGAACTCCGTTCGTGCCAGAAGCGATGCCGCGTCGTCGGTGTCGTCGGCGAACATCAGGTCTTTCAGCGATCGCCCGAGCAGCGGGTCGAAGGCAGCGCACACCTCGTCCAGTGCCGCCGCGAACACCGGGAACACCTCGTACAGTTGCCTGCCCATGCCGGGTCGCTGTGCGCCCTGACCAGTGAACAAGAATGCCGTGCGCCCCGGCTTCGCCGAACCACGCACAACGCGCGGCGCCGACTCGTCCGCAGCGAGGGCCGCCAATCCGGCCAGCAGTTCCTCCCGATCGCGTCCCACGACCGCCCCGCGCCAGTCCATCCGCGCCCGCGACGTCGTGAGCGCGGCGGCGACATCCCACACCTGCGGATCAGGCTTGCCGATCAACCAGTGCCGCAGTCGATCCGCCTGCGCCCGCAGAGCCCGCTCCGATTTCGCCGACACGATCCATGGAACGACATCCGACTCGATATTCGGCCGTACCGCCATCGCCTCGCCGGCGTCGGGGCGCTCGGAGTCGCCTTCGACCGCCGTGGTGACCGGGTCGGCGGGCGCCTCCTCGAGAATCACATGGGCATTGGTCCCGCTCACCCCGAAGGACGACACCCCGGCCCGACGCACCCGCTCACCCGCGGGCCACGCCTGCGCCTCGGTCAACAACCGCACCGAACCCGCCGACCAATCCACATGCGGCGACGGCGCATCCACATGCAACGTCTTCGGCAACACCTCATGCCGCAACGCCTGCACCATCTTGATCACACCACCCACACCCGCCGCAGCCGAAGTGTGACCCACATTCGACTTCAACGAACCCAGCCGCAGCGGGCCGCGCTCACCCCGCTCCCCGTACACACCGATCAGCGCCCGCGCCTCGATCGGATCACCGAGCATCGTGCCCGTTCCGTGCGCCTCCACCGCATCCACATCCGAGGGCGCCAACCCCGCCGCCGCCAACGCCGCGGTGATCACCCGCTCCTGCGACGGACCATTCGGCGCCGTCAAACCATTCGACGCGCCATCCTGATTCACCGCCGACCCACGCACCACCGCCAACACGTCATGACCCAACCGACGCGCATCCGACAACCGCTCCAACACCAACACCCCGAGACCCTCGGAAAAACCGGTCCCATCAGCGGCCGCCGCGAACGCCTTACACCGGCCATCGGGCGACAACGCACGCTGACGCGCGAACGCGATCAACAACGACGGATCCGACATCACCGTCACCCCACCCGCCAACGCCAACGCCACATCACCCTGCCGCAACGCCTGACAGGCCAGATGCAGAGCGACCAACGACGACGAACACGCCGTATCCACCGACATCGTCGGGCCTTTGAAGCCGAAACTGTAGGCCACCCGGCCGGACAACACAGCGTTCGAGACACCGAGGTAGGCGTGCCCTTCGGTTTCGGCGGTGATGGCCGGGGAGCCGACCTTCGGCCCGTAGTGCTGGTGGACGACTCCGGTGAAGACCCCGGTATCGCTGCCGCGCAGCGATACCGGATCGATCCCGGCATCCTCCAACGCCTCCCACGACGCCTCCAACATCAACCGCTGCTGCGGATCCATCGCCGCCGCTTCACGCGGTCCGATCCCGAAAAACGCGGCATCGAAGTCACCGATCGAATCCAGAAAACCACCCTCGCGGGTATAAATCGTGCCCGCCACATCCGGATCCGGATCGAACAACCGCTCCAGATCCCAGCCCCGATCCGACGGATACGCACCCACGGCATCCACACCATCGGTGACCAACCCCCATAAATCCTCTGGCGACCGCACACCACCCGGATACCGACACGCCATACCCACGATCGCAATCGGCTCCCGCGCACGCTCTTCCAATTCCTGGATGTGCCTATTGGCACTGCGCAGGTCGCCGGTGAGTTTGCGCAGATACTGGGTGAGCCGTTCCTCGTTGTTGCTCATGGTCGACCAAACTCCTCATCGATCAGATCAAAAAGCTCACTGGTGGAATGCGCCGCCAGGTCGTCGTATTCGTCGATCCGCCATCGGTCGCCGAGATGGGACCGAAGACGGTCACCGATGCCGAGTAGCGCGGTGACCGTCACGTCGTCGTTGCCGGCGGCGGCGAGGACACGGTCGACCATCGCCTCCAGATGGGCGAGATCGTCGGCCCCCGAGGCAGCGGCGGGTGGCTCAGCGGGAACGGCCAGGCCCAATTGGTCGTGCAGATGCCGAGCCAACTCGAGCGGTGTCGGGTAGTCGTACATCGCGGTCGCCGACACCTGCACTCCGACAGCCGACTTCAACCGGTTGCGGAACTCCATCACACCCAGCGAGTCGAACCCGATATCGCTGAACGGCTTGTCCGGAGCGGCCACTTCGACCTCGGACCCGAGAACGGCCGCTGCCTGGACACTGATCACGTCGAGGAGCACGCGTTCCTGCTCGACTGCCGAGCGGCCGATCAGCCGCGCCGCGAGCGTCGACTGCTCGCTCTTCGCTTCGCTCACGCGGCGGCGCGCCGGCCGGACCAAGCCGCGCATGATCGCGCGCAGCTCATCGGGACCGGCCTCGGCGAGGGCGGTCCGGTCGATCCGGGCAGCCACAAACGTCGACCTGCCGCCTGTCACTGCCGCGTCGAACAGTGCCATGCCTTCGTCGTCACTCAGCGCGTGGAAACCTTCCCGCCGCAATCGGGCGATGTCGGCGGCGCCGAGGGCGCTCGTCATGCCGCTGCTCGCACGCCATGGCGCCCATGCCAGTGAGGTCGCGGGCAAACCAGCCACCATCCGGTCGTGTGCCAACGCATCGAGGAAAACATTGGCCGCCGCGTAATTCGCCTGCCCGGCGCTACCGATCACACCCGCGATCGACGAATACAACACGAACACCGACAGATCGAGATCCTTCGTCGCCTCGTGCAGATTCCACGCCGCATCGACCTTCGGCCGCAAGACGGTGGCGATCTGCTCCGGCGTCATCGTGTCGAACACACCGTCGGCCAGAACACCCGCCGCATGTACAACCCCGGTCAGTGGATGCTGTGGCGGTATCGCCGCCAACACCCCATCCAATGACCTCCGATCGGCCGCATCACAGGCGACCACATCCACATGCGCACCCAATGCGGTCAACTCGTCGACGAGGTCGGCCGCGCCGGGCGCCTGCGAACCACGCCGACTCGCCAACACCAACCGGCGGACACCATGCACGGCCACCAGATGCCGCGCCAGCACCGCACCCAAGCCGCCGGTGGCGCCGGTGATCAGGACCGTACCGTCGGAACGCAACGGGGTCGGTACGGTGAGCACGTTCTTACCGATGTGGCGAGCCTGGCTCAGATACCGGAACGCCTCCGGCGCCTGCCGCAGATCCCACGCGGTGACCGGAGACGCGGTCACCGCGCCGGCGTCGAACAACCCGACCATCGCCGCCAAAATCTCCTGCAACCGATCCGGATTCACATCCAGCAACATGAAGCTGTGGTAGTCCACCCCAGGATGCGCCGTGGCCACCTCGGCCGGATCACGCCGATCGATCATTCCCATCTCGACGAACCGACCACCCCGGGGCAACAGCCGCAGCGAGGCATCCACGAATTCCCCAGCCAGCGAATCCAACACGATATCCACACCACGACCGCCGGTGACCGCACCGAACTTCCGCTCGAAATCCAGACTCCGTGAATCACCGATCTCGGAATCGTCGAAACCGAGATCACGCAATACATTCCACTTCGGCTCACTCGCAGTCACCAACAACCGCAAACCCAGATGCCGCGCAAGCTGAACTGCCGCCAAACCGACTCCGCCGGTGGCCGCATGCAGCAACAATGTCTCACCGGGCTGGGCCGCGGCCAGATCCACGAGGCTGTAGTAAGCGGTCGCGTACACCACCGGCACCGCGGCGGCCTGAGCGAACGACCACCCCAGCGGAATCGGCGCGAGTAGCCGGCGATCGACCACCGCAATCGAACCGATACCCGACACGAAGCCGAATACTCGATCGCCCGGCGCGAATTCGGTCACATCGGGCGCGACCTCGAGCACAACCCCGGAACCCTCGCCGCCGATTCGGGCATTCGGAACGGGGTAGGTACCGAGCGTGACGAGCACGTCTCGGAAGTTGAGACCGACCGCCCGCATACTCACCCGAACCTGCCCCGACGACAACGGCTTCAGCCCGCCCGGATCCCCGCTCACCCCGAAGTTGTCGCCGGTCAGCGTGCCCTTACCGTGCAACGTCAAAGTCCACGGCGCCATATCGGAGCCCGTGAACCCGAGCAGGCCCGCATCATGGCGGGTCAGCCGCGGCGCGTGTGCCGCGCCGCGCCGCAGCGCCAACTGCGGTTCGCCCTCGAAACCCGACGCCAGCGCGACAGCATGCCGGTAGTCGGCCCAGTCGTCGACATCGACCAGGAGAATCCGATCCGGATGCTCGCTCTGTGCTGTCCGCAGCAAACCCCACGCCGCCGCAGTGGCCGAGTCGACCGACTCACCAGGATGCACTGCCACCGCCTGCCGGGTCACCACGACGATCATCCCGGTCCGCGGCAACAACCGCTGCACCCGCGCCGTCAGCGCGGTCAGTGAATCCCGCACCACCACAGGGAGATCGCGGTCATCCGGACTATCGGCGGCGGGAACGAAAGTCGCCGCGTCGATCCGCAATACGGTCGCGGTCGTGCCTGCGATCGTGACCGTTTCGATGTCCTCGGCCGCGCGCCAGGAGTCGACCACGGTCGGGTCGCTCGAAGGCGTGGGGAGCGCCACCCAGTCCACGTGATAGCCGACGTCGTCGAGCCGGGAATGCGCCGAACCGAGCGAATCGGCAGACAGTGGGCGCAGCGTCAGCGCACCCACCTCGGCCACAGCGACACCTGAGGTGTCGGCGAGGGTGACCGTGATCCGATCCCCATCTGGCACCGAGCCGGTCACCGCCGCGCGAACCCGCAATGCGGTCGCTCCGGTCGCGTACAACGTCACGTTCTCCCACGAGTACGGGACCGCTATCGCACCGACCTGGGTATCCGGAAGCAGCCCGCCGAGCAGCACCGCGTGCAGTGCGGCGTCCAGCAAGGCCGGGTGCAGACCGCATTGCGCGGCTTCCGATCGAAGGGACTCCGGCAACGTGATCTCCGCGAACACCGCACCATCGGCCTGCCACAGTGCGGTCAACCGTTGGAACGCCGGTCCGTACTCGTAACCCTGTACGGCCAGCTCCGGGTAGGCATCGTCGACGGCGATCGGCGTGGCACCATTCGGCGGCCAGCTGGTGAGATCGCCCGCCGCGGACGCTTCCGATCGAGTGGTGACCGTCGCGACGGCGTGCCGGACCCACTGTTCGGAATCGTCACCGGGTACGTGCGAGTAGATCGACACCGTCCGGGCGCTGGTGTCGTCGGGTCCGCTCGCCACCACACGCAGTTCGACCGCCCCCGTGGACGGCACCGACAACGGCGCCTCGATCACCAATTCCGCCAGTTGCGGGCACTGCACCATCGTTCCCACGTGCAACGCCAATTCCACGAAGGCGGCACCGGGCAACAAGGTCACACCGGCAATAGTGTGATCGGCCAGCCAGGCATGTCCGGACTGCGACAACCTGCCGGTGAACACCACCTCCGCGGAATCCGGCAGTCGCACCATCGCGGCGAGCAGCGGATGTTCCGCGTCGTCCAGCCCCGACTGCCACAGGTCCGGCGAGCCGACCGGCGGCAACCAATACCATTGGTGTTGGAAGGCATACGTGGGTAGCGACACCCGCTGCACCGAGCGACCCACGAACAACGGCGTCCAATCCATGGACACTCCCGCCACGTGGACTCGCGCGAGCGCGGAGATGAACTGAGTCGGCTCGTCGATCGCACGACGAGTGGTCGCGACCACCGTCGAGCGGGCCTCGACGTCCGGGTGCTCGGCGAGGCACTGCCGCGTCATCGCGGCCAGCACGGCATCCGGTCCAATCTCCACGAACCGACGCACACCCGCGGTGACCAGGGTGTCGATTCCCGGCGCGAACCGCACACAACCACGCACCTGCGCAACCCAATACTCCGGATCGGTCATCTCGTCGCCGACCACGACACCCGAGACATTCGACACGATCGGGACGGTCGGCGGGTGATAGGTCAATCCTTGTGCCACGCCGCGGAACTCATCGAGCATCGGTTCCATCAACTCCGAATGGAAGGCATGACTCACCCGCAACCGGGAGGTCTTCACTCCCGCCGCGGCGAGCTCGGCCTCGATCTCGGCGATCGCGGACGCGTCCCCGGACAGCACCACCGACGACGGGCCGTTCACCGCCGCCAACGACACCCGGCCGTCGAACTCGGCGAGCACTGTGGCCGCGCGATCCTCGCTCACCCCTGCCGCCAGCATCGCTCCACCGGCGGGCAGCGCCCCCATCGACCGTCCGCGCGCGACCACCAAGGCACACGCATCCGGCAACGACCACACACCCGCCACGTACGCGGCGGCCAGCTCGCCGATCGAATGTCCGATCAGCATGTCCGGCACCACACCGAACGACTCGATCAGCCGGAACAACGCCACCTCGAACGCGAACAACGCGGGCTGCGTGAACTCCGTGCGGCTGACAAGGTCCGCATTGCTCGGATCGAACACCAGATCCTTCAACGACCGTGCCAGCAACGGATCGATGTGTGCGCACACCTCGTCGAACGCCGCCGCGAACACGCCGAAGGCCGCGTACAGCCCCGCGCCCATCCCAGCCTGTTGTGCCCCTTGACCGGTGAACAGAAACGCCGCCTTGCCCGAACCCACCGTCGCCTCGACGGTGTTCGGCGAGCCCGCCGCCAGCTCGGCCAGACCGGCCAGCAGCTCGTCCCGGTCGTGTCCGACGACCGCGCCACGCCGATCCAGTTGCGCACGGAAGGTCACCAGGGAATGCGCGATATCCCACACGTCCGCGTCGGGTTCGTCGATCACCCACTGCCGCAGTCGACTCGCTTGTGCTCGCAAACCGGCCTCGGAACTCGCCGATACGATCCATGGCACGGCGACCGGGTTGTCGTGGCGATCCGCGGGCGGAGACGACGGGACTCGACGGGCCGGCGCCTCCTCCAGGATGACGTGGGCGTTGGTACCGCTGATGGCGAACGACGACACTCCGGCACGACGGACTCGCCCGTTGCGTGGCCACGGTCGGGCCTCGGTCAACAGCTCGACGGTGCCCGCCGACCAGTCCACATACGGGCTCGGTTCATCCACATGCAGTGTCTTCGGCAGAATTTCATGCCGCATCGCCTGAACCATCTTGATCACACCACCGACACCGGCGGCGGCGACGGTATGGCCGATGTTGGATTTGATCGACCCGATCCGCAGTGGTTCGGTCCGGTCGTTCCCGTAGGCATTGATCAATGCCTGTGCTTCGATCGGATCACCCAAGGTCGTTCCGGTTCCGTGCGCCTCGACCGTATCGATGTCCGCCGGCTCCAACCCGGCACTGGCCAGTGCCGCCGCGATAACCCGCTCCTGCGACGGGCCATTCGGCGCGGTCAACCCGTTGCTCGCGCCATCCTGATTCACCGCCGACCCACGCACCAGCGCCAAGACGTTGTGTCCCAGGCGTTGGGCGTCGGAGAGCCGCTCGAGCACCAGCACGCCGACACCCTCGGAGAATGCGACACCGTCGGCCGCGGCCGAGAAAGACTTGCAGCGTCCGTCCGATGCGAGACCGCGCTGCCGCGCGAAGTCGACGGACAGATACGGGCTGGCGGCGACCGTCACTCCGCTCGCCATCGCCAGCGAGGTCTCGCCCTGGCGCAGCGCGTGGCAAGCCTGATGCAGCGTAACCAGGGACGTCGAGCATGCGGTATCGGTGGTGACTGCGGGCCCCTCCAGGCCGAAGACATACGACACCCGACCGGAGATCACGGCGTGCGTGGTGCCGGTCAGCCGGTAGCCCTCCAGATCACCGGTCACCCGATCGAAATAGCCCGAGTAGCACGCGCCCGCGAATACCCCGGTGTCGCTGCCGCGCAACGAGACGGGGTCGATGCCCGCGTTCTCCAGCGCCTCCCAGGACGCTTCCAGCAACAGTCGTTGCTGCGGATCCATCGCGGACGCCTCCCGCGGACCGATGCCGAAGAAGCCGGCGTCGAACTCGCCGGCGTCGTCGAGGAATCCGGCGCGACGCGCATAGACGGTGCCAGGCGTGTCCGGATCGTCGTCGAACAGCCGTTCCAGATCCCACCCGCGATCCGACGGGAACTCGCCGGTCGCGTCGACCCCGGAGACGAGAAGATTCCAGAGTTCATCCGGCGACGTCACACCGCCGGGGAACCGGCAGCTCATTCCGACGATGGCGATAGGTTCGTCCGCCCTGATCCTGCGCACCACCTTTTTGGTGGGTTCAACCGCCGCCTGCGGCTCGATTTTGGACTGCACCAGTTTCGCCACCGCGGTCGCGGTCGGATAGTCGAACACCAAAGTCGACGGCAACGGCACACCCGTGGCCTTGCCCAACCGGTTACGGAACTCGACACCCGTGAGTGAATCGAAACCCAACTCCGTGAACGCCGCCGCCGGATCGATCATGTCCCCGGACTCGTGCCCGAGACTGGCAGCGACGTGATCCCGGACGACGGCGAGCACTATGTCCGGGCGGTCGGCTTCGAGGGCGCCGGCGAGCCGGTTGGCCAGCGATCCCACGCTGCCGGCGCGGCGAGCCCCCACCGCGACCAACGAGCTGAGCGCTCTGTGCAGCGACCCCGAAGCGGCCTCCGCGGTAAGCGCGGCCACATCGAGTCGCACACCGGCACTCGTCGGGTGACCGGCGGCGAAGGCCGCGTCCAGCAACGACATCGCATAGTTCGCTTCGAGCGGAACCATTCCCAAACGTCGCATGCGCGCGAAGTCGGCTTCGGCGATGGTGGTGGTCATGCCGCTCGTCGCCGACCACGGACCCCACGCCACCGACGTCGCGGGCAGCCCGGCACGGTGCCGGTAGTGGGCCACAGCATCCAAAAACGCATTCGCCGCCGCGTAGTTGGACTGTCCGGGGAAGCCGAGGACGCCCGAGATCGAGGAATACAGCACGAACATCGACAGATCGAGATCCTTGGTCGCCTCGTGCAGATTCCACGCGGCATCGACCTTGGGCCGCAACACCGTCTCGAACTGCTCCGGCGTCAGGTCCGCGAGCAGACCATCGGCCAACACGCCAGCCGCGTGCACGACGCCGGTCAACGGATACTGTGCTGGAATAACCGACAGCAGCCCATCCAGCGCTTCCCGGTCGGCCACGTCGCACGCCACAACATCCACATGTGCACCGAGCGCGACCAATTCGGCCGCGAGAGCTGCGGCCCCGTCGGCGTCGAGTCCGCGCCTGCTGGCCAATATCAACCTCCGCGCACCGAGTTCGACGACGAAATGTCGAGCCGCCACCGCACCCAGCCCACTCGTGCCACCGGTGATCAGAACCGTTCCGTCCGAACGCAATGGCGATGGCATGGTGAGCACGTTCTTGCCGATGTGCCGGGCCTGGCTGAGGTACCGGAAGGCCTCCGGTGCGTGGCGCACATCCCACGCGGTGACCGGGGGCAGCGCCAACGCACCGGTATCGAACAGGCCGACGAGGATGTGCAGAATCTCGCACAACCGGTCGGAGCTGATCTCGTTGAGATGGAAACCCCGGTACTGCACGCCAGGGTGCTGCTCGGCGACCTCGCCAGGGTCGCGACGATCGATCAATCCCATCTCGAGGAAGCGGCCGCCACCGGCCAACAACCGCAATGAAGCATCCACGAATTCACCAGCCAGCGAATCGAGAACGATGTCGACGCCGCGCCCGTCGGTGACCTCCAGAAACTTTCGCTCGAATTCCAGCGTGCGCGAATCAGCGATGACCGAATCATCGAATCCCATATCGCGTAACACATCCCATTTGGGTCGGCTCGCAGTCACCAGCAAGCGCAGTCGCAGATGACGCGCCAACTGGACAGCCGCCACACCCACCCCACCGGTCGCCGCGTGCAGCAGCAACGTCTCGTCGGGTTTCGCGTCGGCCAAATCGACCAGACCGTAGTACGCCGTGACATACACCACCGGCACCGCGGCGGCCTGCGCGAACGACCAACCTCGTGGCATCCGGGCCAGCAGCCTGCGGTCCGCGACCGCGACCGAGGCGATATCCGACAGGAATCCGAAGACTCGGTCACCGGGAGCGAACTCGGTGACATCGGGCGCCACCTCCAGCACCACGCCCGCTCCCTCGGCGCCGATGGTGGCGCCCACGTCCGGATACATCCCCAAGGCGATCAGCACGTCACGGAAGTTCATGCCCGCCGCGCGCACACCCACCCGAACCTGACCGGGCCCGAGCGCATCCAACGCGGTGGGCGTCTCGATCAGGGCCAGGTTGTCACCGGTCAGAGTGCCCTTGCCGAGCTGAGTCAACGCCCACGCCGGAGCGCGTAGCAGGTCACTCCCACCCACGAGGTCGACGACTTCGGGGCTCAGACGCGCCGCATGTGCCACACCGTGCCGCACGGCCACCTGAGGCTCGTCCGCGACGGCCAACACCGCAGCGACAGCGGCGCGGTAGTCCTGCCAGCGGTCCACGTCGACGAGCACGATCCGGCCGGGGTTCTCATTCTGACCGCTACGCAGCAGACCCCACACGGCCGCACCCACAAGATCCACCGGGTCGCCATAGTCCAACGCGACCGCGAGTCTGGTCACCACGACGATCCGCTCGTGCAGCGCCAGGAGTTCACCCACTCGTGCCGCCAATCCGACGAGCCGACCGCGAACCACACCCGGCACGGCCTCATCCGCGGACTCGTCCGCGACTCGCACTACGGCCACCGACGTGCCGTCGACGACGACCGTCTCGTCCTCGTCCGTGTGCACCCACTGCTCGTCCGTGACGAGATCACCCGGGTTCGGCGCCGTCAACGGAACCCACCGCAGTTGGTGCAGTTTGCTATTCGGAGGCGAGGTGGCGCCGAGGGTGCCGAGGGCGACCGGACGCAGGGTCACAGTAGCGACCTCGACAACCGGCGCGTTCTGCGAGTCGAGGAGCGTCAGCATGACCTGATGGCTTCCCGTTCCGGGCTCCGCCGCCACGACCCGAACCCGCGCCGACGCGGCACCGACAGCGTGGATGTCGACGTTCTCCCAGGAATAGGGCACCAGGATCTCGCCAGGTGCGGCGGGGTCGGTCAATCCGCCGAGCAGGACCGCGTGCAAGGCCGCATCCAACAATGCCGGGTGCACTCCGAACCTGCCCGCCGAGACCTGCGCCTGGTCCGGCAGATCCAGCTCGGCGAAGACCTCGTCGCCGCGCCGCCAGAGCGCGGTCAGCCCTTGGAAGACTGGTCCGTAGCGGTAACCGCGCGCGGCCAACTCCGTGTAGACATCACCGATGGGCACCGGCGACGCTTCGACCGGCGGCCAGTCCTCTGTCAGCGCCGTCAGCCCGGCCCACGACGACGGTACCTGCGCGCCAAGAGTTCCCGTCGCATGGCGAACCCACTCCGCTCGATCCGGTTCCCCAGTGTGTTGCGGGCGCGAATACACCGACACGACTCGTGAACCCGCATCATCGGGTCCGGCCGCCATCACCCGCAACTCGACGGCACCCACGGACGGCACGATCAACGGCTTGGCCACGACCAGTTCGGCCAGTCGCGGACTACCGACCAGTGCCCCGACATGCAATGCCAACTCCACGAACGCCGTCCCTGGCACCAGGACTGCGCCGCCGACCACATGGTCGGCCAACCACGGGTGGCTCGACAACGACAGCCTCCCGGTCAGCACCACCCCGTCGGAGTCCGGCAGCCAGACCGCCGCACCCAACAGTGGATGATCCGCGACCTCCAGGCCCGACGCCCGGACGTCGCCCGAGCCTTCGGCGGCCAGCCAATACCGCTGGTGCTGGAACGCGTACGTCGGCAACCCAACCCGACGCACCCCACGACCGGCGAACAACAGCCCCCAATCCACCCGCACACCCGCCACATGAGCCTGTGCCAAGGACGTCACCAACTGCGTCGTCTCACCAGTCGAACGCCGTGATACCGCCACCACCGACGACAGCGGCTCGACTTCCGGATGCCGCACCAAACACGCGCGAACCAGCGCAGTCAACACCGCATCCGGACCCACCTCGACAAACCGCCGCACACCCGCGTTCACGAGGACATCCACACCGGGCGCGAACCGGACGCAGCCGCGCACTTGTTGTACCCAGTACTCCGGGTCGCACACCGCGTCCCCGGCCGGCTCTCCGGACACGTTCGACACAATCGGCAGTTTCGGTTGCTCATACATGATGCCGGCAGCCACGGAACGGAATTCGGCCAACATCGGATCCATCCGCGCGGAATGGAAAGCATGGCTGACCCGCAAACGATTCGTTTTGATCCCCGCACCGGAGAGCCGGTTGTCGATCTGATCGATGACCTCGTCATCCCCGGACAACACCGTCGAGGACGGCCCGTTCACCGCCGCGATCGATACGCGATCACCGAATTCGGCGGCGATATCCGTCGCTCGCTGTTCGTCGACCGCCACAGCGAGCATCGCGCCGCCCGCCGGCAACGCACCCATCAGCCGACCCCGCGCCGCTACCAACGCACACGCATCCGGCAACGACCACACGCCGGCCACATAGGCTGCGGCCAATTCGCCGATCGAATGCCCGATCACCACATCAGGAGCCATGCCGAACGACTCCAGCAGGCGGAACAACGCGACCTCGAACGCGAACAATGCCGGCTGCGTCCACTCGGTCCGATCCAATGATCCGTCGGTATCGACGAACATCAGATCTTTCAAAGATCCACCGAGCAGGGCATCGAACTGGTCACACACCTCGTCCAAGGCCGACGCGAATACCGGGAACGCCTGATACAGGTCCGCACCCATTCCGGTCCGCTGCGCACCTTGACCGGTGAACAGGAACGCCGTCTTACCAGCGACGGTCTGACCCTCGACAACGCGAGACGATCCCGACTCGGCGACGAGGTCCGACAGGCCGGCCAGCAACTCCTCCCGGTCGGTGCCGACGACCGCTCCTCGATGAGCGAGGTGCGCACGGGCGTGCGCCAAGGAGTACGCGGCGCTGCGCATATCGATGTCGGGCCGGTCGATCAGCCACTGCCGCAAGCGATCGGCCTGTGCGCGCAGCGCGTCGTCGGACTTCGCTGAAATCAGCAGCGCGACCACCTCGGTGGCCACGACGGGCGCGTCCGCGCCGGTAGCGCTGTCGTCCACGAAAGTTGTGCTGGACGGGGCTTCTTCGACGATCACGTGCGCGTTGGTACCGCTGATCCCGAACGACGAGATGCCCGCCCGGCGTACCCGGTCAGCCGCTGGCCACGGCTCGGCCTCGGTCAGCAACCGAACCGACCCCGACGACCAATCCACATGCGGTGTCGGCGCATCCACGTGCAACGTCTTCGGCAGCATTTCGTGCCGCAACGCCTGAACCATCTTGATCACACCACCTACACCGGCTGCGGTGACCGCATGGCCGATGTTCGACTTCACCGACCCGATCCGCAGCGGCTGCTCGCGATCCTGCCCGTAGGTGGCGATCAGTGCTTGCGCCTCGATCGGATCGCCCAACGTCGTCCCGGTGCCGTGTGCCTCGACCGCGTCCACGTCCGAAGGATCCAACCCGGCAGCCGCCAGCGCGGCCATGATCACTCGCTCCTGCGAGGGACCGTTCGGTGCGGTCAAACCATTGCTGGCACCGTCCTGATTGATCGCGCTACCACGCACCACCGCCAACACGGTGTGGCCCAAGCGTTGCGCATCCGACAACCGCTCGACCACCAGCACCCCGACCCCCTCCGACCACGTCACACCATCGGCGGCAGCGGCGAACGCCTTGGAGCGTCCGTCCGGCGCCAACCCCCGCTGGCGAGCGAAGTCGACGTACAGGCTCGGGTTCACCGACACGCTGACACCACCCGCCAGGGCCAGCGACGTCTCGCCCTGGCGCAGCGCTTGGCAGGCGAGATGCAGCGCGACCAGCGACGACGAACATGCGGTGTCGACTGTTACCGCAGGCCCTTCCAGCCCGAAGACGTATGCGACGCGGCCGGATATCACGCTCTGTGACGTTCCGGTCAAACGGAAGCCTTCGTACGAGCCGGTCACCCCCTGCGAGTAGCCGGACTCCCAGGCGCCGATATACACGCCCGTGTCGGTGTGGCGCAGCACGGTGGGGTCGATCCCCGCGTCCTCCAACGCTTCCCAGGAGACTTCCAACATCAGCCGCTGCTGCGGATCCATCGCCGCCGCCTCCCGCGGGCCGACGCCGAAAAATCCCGCGTCGAAAGCCGCCGCGTCGGAGAGGAATCCGCCTTCCCGGGTGTAGACGGTGCCCGGCTTGTCCGGGTCTGGATCGAACAACCGCGCCAGATCCCAACCGCGGTCGGACGGAAACGGAGTAATCGCGTCATTGCCCTCAGCGACCAGGTTCCACAGATCCTCGGCCGATTCGACGCCACCGGGAAAACGGCATCCGATGCCGACGATCGCGATCGGCTCGTCCGAACGAGTGCGACGCGCCACCCGTCGAGCCTCGAGTTGCACACCTTCCAGCCGCGAACGCACCAGACGTGCCGCCGCCACCGGAGTCGGATAGTCGAATATCAGCGTCGTCGGCAACTCCGCTCCGGTCGCCGCCACCAGCAGATTCCGTAACTGGTGCCCGCTGAGCGAATCGAACCCGAACGCGGTGAACGGCCGATCCGGATGAATTGCCTGCGCCGATTCATGACCAAGCACCGCCGCGGCCTGCTCGGCCACTACCGCGAGCACCAGCGCGTCACGTTCGTGTTCGGGAGCCGCGAGCAACCGGGAGGCCAGCGGACCTGCCGCGACAGCGCGACGACGACGAGGCGCAGAAGTAGTGCGCTGGACCGACTGTGACCGGCGCAGTCCGTTCTGGCCACCATGATCAGACCGATCTGTCGGCGTGAACTCGGCCGGTTCGACCAGTTCGACCACCAGTCGCTTGATCGTCAGGATCGGCTGACCGTCTTCGGCGACAGCTGTCACCCGATGGGTGTCCGCGCTCACTTGGTCGATTCGGACCCGCGCCGCTTCCGCGCGGCCGCGGTCCAGTCGAATATCGCCGAACGACAAAGGCACCGGCACACCGCCGGTCGAACCCAGCCGGTCCAGAAGGGTGTGCAATATCGCGTCCAGCAATGCCGGATGAACGCCGAACCCCTCGGTTCGATCATCGACGCTATCGTCGAGCGAAACTTCGGCGAACACGTCGCGACCACGTCGCCAGGCCGCCGTGACACCCTGAAACGCCACACCGTAGTCGAAGCCACGCTCGGCCAGCCGGTCGTACAGTTCCCCGACCGACACCGACTCGGCCGCGGCAGGCGGCCAGTCACCATCCGACCAGGACGGGGCTTCGTCGGTGTGCGCGGCGAGAATTCCTGTCGCGATGGACTGCCACTGCGAGGTTTCGCCGTCAGGGCGGGCGTGCATCGTGAATGCGCGTCGCGCGTGGTCGTCCGATGCCGCGACGCTCACTTGGATGTCCATGGCGGCGGCCCGTAGCGGCAGGGACGCGGACAGCCGCAATTCCGCTACCGACCCGGCACCCAGTTGCGCAGCCACACTCAACGCGGCATCGAGCCAGACGGCGGCGGGGACCGCCGTCGACCCGAAGATCGCGTGGTCGGCAAGCCACGGGTGAGTATCCATGGTGAGGCGACCGGTGAAGAGCCATTCATCTCGACCGGCCACCGGCACGGCGGCACCGAGGATCGGATGATCGGACGGGATCAGCCCAAGGCGTCGCACATCGCGCGGACCGCGGCCGACGATGGCCCTCGGTGTCCAGCACTGCCGCCGTTGGAACGCATAGGTCGGCAGGTCCACGCGGCCGGCGGGCGCAGCCAACACCTCCGGTGTCACGTCGACGCCGAGGCAATGGGCACCCGTCAACGCCGCAGCGAAGTGTTGCAGACCGCCCTGGCCACGCCGCAGCGTCCCGATGACGGCCACCTGATCGGCTTTGCCGATCGAGTCCGCCGTCACTTCGATGGCCGTGGACACCACCGGGTGTGGGCTGGTCTCGATGAACGCGGTCATCCCGGCCCGCATCAACGCCTCGATCGCCTCAGCGAACCGCACCGGCTTCCGCAGCCCCCGATACCAATATTCGGCATCCAAGTCCACGGTGTCCACGAACTGCGCGGTCACTGTCGAAAAGAACGGGACCGAACCTGGTCTCGGCCGAATCGCCGCCAAGTCGTCCAGCACTCGATCGCGGATCCGCTCCACCGCCGCCGAATGCGACGCATAGTCGACCGGAATCTGTTTCGCCCATACTCCGTCGGCCGCGCACCCGGCGAGAAACGCGGCCAGCGCGGCGGATTCGCCCGACACCACGGTCTGCCCGGGTCCATTCACCGCGGCGACCGACAAGCGATCACCGAAAACCGCCAACCGGTCGGCCACCACGTCCGCCGCCAGACCGACCGACGCCATACCTCCCGAACCCGCCAGCACCTCCGCGACGGCTCGCGAACGCACCGCGACCACCCGCGCCCCGTCTGCCAACGACAGTCCGCCGGCCACCACCGCGGCCGCGATCTCTCCCTGCGAATGCCCCACCACCGCAGCCGGTTCCACCCCGCCAGCCCGCCACAAGCGCGCCAGCGACACCAACATCGCGAACAAGACCGGCTGCACGACATCGACCCGATCCAGCGATGCCGCATCCGTCTCCCCCCGCAACACCTCCGTCAACGACCAGTCCACGAACGGCGCCAACGCCGCCTCACATTCCGCGATCGACTCCGCGAACACCCCCCCGGACGCCAACAACTGCGCACCCATCCCCACCCATTGACTCCCCTGCCCCGGAAAAACGAAAACCACTCGGCGGGCGCGGGCCCGACCCAGCACCGTGGAAGGCATACCCGTCAGCGCCTCCGCTGCCGGGTCCACCAGCGTGGCCAGCCCGGCACGCATCGCCTCGGCATCGTGCCCGACCACCGCACCTCGCCACTCCAGCGGCGTACGGGTATGGATGAGCGAATACGCGACGTCGGCGATGCCGGCTCGCGGGTGATCAGCCAACCAGTCCTGCAACCGAACAGCCTGCTCCCGCAATGCCTCCCGGCTCTGCCCGGACAGCACCAGCGCCAGCGGCCGCGAACTGTCCGACGTTGCGCTCGCTTCGCCCGCGACTACGGCGGGAGCTTCCTCCAGAATCACATGCGCGTTCGTGCCACCCATCCCGAACGACGACACCCCCGCCCGTCGCAGCGCTGCGGTAGACCACTGCTCCGTCTCGGTCTGCACTCGCAATCCCAGCGCTTCGAGCGGGATCCGCGGATTGGGCGTGTGAAAGTTCAGACTCGGTGCCAGTTGTCGATGTCGCAGGCATAACGCGGTTTTGATCAGGCTCGCGATCCCCGCGGCGCCTTCCAGATGTCCGATATTGGTCTTGACCGAACCGACAACCAGCGGCGTGTCGTCGCGCCGGCTGACGCCGTAGGCCTCGCCCAGAGCCTGCGCCTCCACCGGATCACCCGCGAGCGTGCCGGTACCGTGCAGTTCCACATAGTGCACCGACGCGGGTGCTACATCCGCGGCCGCGAGCGCCGCACGAATCACACTCGTCTGCGCAGCTACGCTGGGCGCACTCAATACTTGGCGCTCGTTGCCGCTGTTGACCGCACTCCCGCGGATCACGGCGTAGATCCGGTCACCATCGGCGACCGCGCGCGCCAACGGTTTGAGCACGACGATGCCGCCACCTTCACCGCGAACCGTGCCATCCGCGCGTTCGTCGAACGTATAGCACTTTCCTGACGGCGAATGCGCACCGAACTGCTCGTAACGCTCGCCGCTCAACGGCGAAAGTATCAAATTCAGACCGCCCGCGAGGGCCACGTCACATTCCCCGCCGCGCAACGATTCGCACGCCAAATGCACTGCGACCAACGACGACGACTGTCCACTGTCGACGACTATGCTCGGGCCGGTGAATCCGTAATGATTCGAGATCCGGTTGGCAACGACTCCCCGACCGACCCCCCACAACGAATGCCGTCCGACACCCGGTTTACCCTGCGCCGCCACGACTTCGGCGAAATCGGTGCCGATGCTACCCAGAAAGACTCCCGCCCGCGCACCGTCTCGATCACGATAGCCCGCGTCTTCCAACGCCTCCCAGCTCAGCTCGAGTCCCAACAGCTGCTGTGGATCGATCGACCGCGCCTCGGTCGGTGGCACACCGAAGAAATCGGCGTCGTACTCCGATGCCGAATCGAGGAATCCAGCCGTCTCGTCGATCCCCGCCCGGTCGGCGGGGGCGGACCCGATCGCGTCACGACCGTCGCGCAGCAGCAGCCAATACTTGTCCAGATCGGAAGCGCCCGGCATCCTGCACGACATTCCGATAATAGCGATCTCATTTATTGATGCGACCATCGAATTTCCTCTATCTCGCCTCATCCGACGCCAAGCACTGCGATGTCGCGCTGACGAATGTCAGCAGTCGAATCAGCCGCCACCGCAGCAGTACCGGCGGTTTGTCGACCCGGGCGTCGCGAATCGTCATCGTTCGCCGCCGCGATGAGAATTCGCTCCGGACTCGACGTCAGCGCACTCTTCGAGCCAATGCCGTATCTCCTGAGCCGCCACGGACGACGCCGCGCCGATGATCGAAAAATGGTCCGCGTCGATCTCGACCGTCTTATCCGTGTGCAGCCACGTGGGCACCGGCTCGGCGAGGTCCAGACCAGGCAACGGCGTCACGGCTCGCAGATCGAAGGTCGGTGCAGCGATCGCCACGGGCTGGCGTTCATCGAAGATCTGCGCGTACTTCGCCATCGCGACCAAACCGTGGTCACCGATCTCGGTCGCCTCGTCCCCGAGATCGAGGACGGCGCCGACCGCGCTCACCAGTACTTGGCGGTTCTGCTCGGCATCGTCAGGGCAATAGGCGTCAAGCAATACCACTCCCACTAGTCCACGCCCGCTCTTTTCGAGACGATGCGCCAACGCATAGGCGATGGCCCCACCCGCCGAATAGCCGACAAGCACGATCGGCTGCTGTTCCGCAACACGTTCCACGCTCGTGGCCAGGACATCCAGCAGCGCATCCCATGATTCGGGCAGCAACTCCCCAGGACGCGTACCGGGCAGTCGCAACGCGGTGATGGTGTGGTCGCCGCCCAACTCGCGTGCCAACCGGCCGAACTGATGCGGGCCGGTACCCACCATGAACGACGGCACGCAGACGAGCGCTGGTCGGGTCCCGCCCCGGCTCAGCGGTATCGCCGCCGGCGGGTCGGGCAACTCGTCATCGGTGGCGAACGTCTCGGCAAGCTTGGCGCTCTCCATCAGCATCGGAATAGCGGCCCCGACCTGTCCGCGCCGGTGCGTGGCCACGACCAGATCCGTGAGCCCGCCCCGGGTGCCGGATTCGTCGGGCCGCACAGTCGGCGCGGCGTCTGTGGTCGCCGCCAACCGGGAACAGAGGTAATCGGCCAGCGACTGGGTCGTCGGGTGGTCGAAGACGAGGGTGGACGGCAACGCCAACCCAGTAGCCTTGGCTATCCGATTGCGGAACTCGACTCCCGCCAGCGAATCGAAACCCAGCTCCGTGAACGGCGCGGCGGGATCGATCCGGTCCCCGGACTCGTGTCCGAGGCTGGCGGCGACATGCTCCCGAACAACCGTGAGGACGAGGTCCGCACGGTCGAGTTCGGGCGTGACGATGAGTCGCTGTGCCAACGATCCCGCACTGTCGACCCGCCGAACCCCGACGGTGACCAGCGAACTGAGCACTCGGGGCAACATCCCCGCGGCGGCCTGCGCGGTGAGCACAGCCGACTCCAGTCGCACGCCGGTCATCGTCGGAAGGCCGACGTCCAATGCGGCGTCGAGCAGCGACATCCCATAGTGCTCGTCGAGCGGAACCAGGCCTTCTCGTCGCATCCGCGCGAAGTCGGCTTCGGTGAGCGTGCTGGTCATACCACTGGTCCCGCGCCATGGCCCCCAGGCGATGGACAGAGCGGACAACCCGTTGCGGTGCCGGTGATGCGCCAGCGCATCGAGAAACGCGTTAGCCGCCGCGTAGTTGGCCTGGCCCGGACTTCCGATCGTCCCCGCAATCGAGGAGTACAGCACGAACATCGACAGGTCCAGGTCCTTCGTTGCCTCGTGCAGATTCCACGCGGCGTCGACCTTGGGGCGCAACACCGTCGCGAGTTGCTGCGGCGTCATATCGGCCAGGAGGCCGTCGGCCAGCACGCCGGCGGTATGCACGACGCCGGTCAACGGATGCTCTGCCGCGATGTCCGATAGCAGCCGGTCGAGCGCGTCCCGATCGGCCACGTCACATGCGGCCACGTCCACGTGCGCGCCGAGCCCGGTCAGTTCGGCCACGAGATCAACCGCGCCATCGCTCCCGAGGCCGCGCCTGCTGACCAGCAGCAACCGCCGCACACCCCGCTCGGTGACCAGACGACGAGCCATCAACGCACCCAACCCGCCGGTGCCGCCGGTGATGAGTATCGTCCCGTCGGGTCGCGGCGGCGTGGGAATAGCGAGCACATTCTTGCCGATATGCAGAGCCTGCCCCAGGAACCGGAATGCCTCGGGCGCCTGTCGCAGATCCCACCCGGTGATCGGCGGCGGTGCCAGCACACCTGCGTCGAACAGAGCGACGAGGGCGCTCAGGATCTCGTGCACCCGGTCGGGGCTGATCTCGCTGAGGTGGAATCCTCGGTAGTGCACGCCTGGGTGCCGCTCGGCGACCTCGTGGGGATCACGGCGATCGATCAATCCCATCTCTAGGAAACGGCCACCGCGCGGCAACAGCCGTAGCGAAGCGTCCACGAATTCACCGGCCAGCGAATCGAGAACGATATCGACGCCGCGACCGTCGGTGAGTTCGAGGAACTTCCGCTCGAAGTCGAGCGTCCGCGAGTCACCGATAACCGCGTCGTCGAATCCCATGCCGCGCAGCACATCCCATTTGGGTCGGCTGGCGGTCACCAGCAGGCGCAGCCGCAGGTGTTTGGCCAGCTGCACGGCCGCCACGCCGACGCCGCCGGTGGCGGCGTGCAGCAACAGTGTTTCATCGGGCTGCGCGTTCGCCAGGTCGACCAAGCTGTAGTACGCGGTGACGAACACGATCGGCACGGCCGCGGCTTGCGCGAACGACCACGCTCGAGGCATCGGGACCAACAGCCTGCGGTCGGTGACCACCACCGAACCGATCTCGGCGACAAACCCGAAAACCCGATCGCCGGGCACGAACTCGGTGACATCCGGCGCCACCTCCAGCACGACGCCGGCGCCTTCACCACCGATGGCGGCGTCGGGGTCCGGATACATGCCAAGCGCGATCAGCACGTCGCGGAAGTTGACACCCGCCGCCCGCAGTCCCACTCGTACCTGGCCGGGCTCGAGCGTCCCCGACGGGGTGGGCGTCTCGACCAGAGCGAGGTTATCGCCGGTCAAGGTGCCCCTACCGAGCTGGGTCAACGCCCACGCCGGAGCGTGCAACAGATCACTCGCCCCTACGATGTCGCCGGCGCCCCGCGTCAGCCGCGGCGCGAACGCCACGCCGTGTCGCAGCGCGATCTGAGGTTCGCCCGCGCTGGCGAGGACGGCGGCGACGCCATCGCGGTAGGCGTCCCAGCGCTCTACGTCGACGACTGTGATCCGGTCGGGATTCTCGTTCTGACCACTACGCAGCAGTCCCCACGCCGCCGCGCCGACGAGGTCCACCGGCTCGCCGATGTCCACCGCGACCGCACGTCTGGTCACCACGACGATCCGCTCATACGCGGCCAGCAGTTCGCGCAACCGCGCTGTGATCTCGGCGAGTCGACCGTGTACCGCAGCCGGCACATCCCCATCGACTGTCGCGTCCGCGAGTCGCAACACCGCCACCCGGTCGCCACCGACGGTCACTGCCTCGCCGTGGTCTGTGACCGACCAATCCTCGTGCGCGGCAAGGTCCCTCGACTCCGATGCGGGCAACGCGACCCAACGCAGTCGGTGCAGGCCAGTGCCAGAGGCCGGTGGTCCCGATGCCCCGAGGGCGCTGATCGGGACCGGACGCAGCGTCAGCGCTCCGACCTCGACGACCGGTGAGCCCTGCGAGTCGGTGAGTGTCAACGTAATCCGCTGATCGCCCGACTCTGGTTCGGCTGCGGTCAGCCGAACCCGCACGGACGCGGCTCCGACCGCGTGCAGGACCACGTTCTCCCACGAATAGGGCACCAGAATCGCGCCCGCCGCGGCCGGCTCGGTCAGCCCGCCGAAGCCGATCGCGTGCAATACCGAATCCAACAACGCCGGGTGCACGCCGAACCGGTCTGCCGCCGACTGCGCCTGCTCCGGCAACGTCACCTCCGCGAAGACCTCACCGTCCCGACGCCACAGCGCGGTCAATCCCTGGAACAGCGGTCCGTAGCCGTAACCACGTTCGGCCAGTTCGGTATAGAGATCTCCGATCTCCACCGGCACCGCCGCGGCAGGCGGCCAGTTCACCGAATCCCGGTCGAGCGCAGGTGCGGTGGCCGACGCGACGAGGGTCCCGGTGGCATGGCGCACCCACTGCGCCTGCTCCGGATCGCCGTCACGTCGCGGGCGTGAATACACCGATACGGCTCGTGCGCCCGCGTCATCGGGTCCGGCTGCCATCACCCGCAACTCGACGGCACCCGTCGTCGGCAAGACCAGCGCAGCGGTGACAACCAATTCGGCCAGTCGTGGGCTGCCGACCATCGCCCCGACAGACAGCGCCAAATCCACGAATGCCGTGCCCGGCAGCAATATCGTCCCCCCGATCGCGTGATCGGCCAACCACGGGTGGGTCGACAACGACAACCGCCCGGTCAGCACGACGCCCTCGGAGTCAGGTAGCCAGACCGCCGCACCCAACAGCGGATGCTCCACGCCGTCCACGCCCGACGTTCGGACATCTCCCATTCCCCCAACCGCGGCCAGCCAGTACCGCTGGTGCTGGAACGCATAGGTGGGCAACGAAACGCGACGGACCGTGCTCCCAGCGAACAACGAACCCCAGTCGACGTCCACACCGGAGACATGTACTTGCGTCAGAAGCGTGACCAATTGAGTCGTTTCGTCGACCGCGCGACGGCTCGCCGCGGCAACAAGCATTCCGACCGCGACATCGCTGTCGTCGCCTAGTGTTTGGCGAGCCATCGCGGCAAGCACCGCGTCCGGCCCGATCTCGAGGAACCGGCGCACGCCCATATCGACGAGCGTCCGGATTCCGGGCGCGAACCGGACGGCGGCCCGCACCTGTCCAACCCAGTACGCGGGATCGGTGAACGCCTTCCCGACGACACCGGACACGTTCGACACGATCGGCAGCAACGGTTCCCGATAGGTCACAGTGTCGGCGACCACACGGAACTCGGCGAGCATCGGCTCCATCAGGGCCGAATGGAATGCGTGACCGACCCGCAACCGGGTTGTCTTGCGGCCCTGCTCCGACAGTGCTCGCTCTACCTCATCCACGGCATCGATGTCGCCGGAGATAACCACCGACTCCGGACCGTTCACCGCCGCGATCGACAACCGGTCCCCGAACCCCGCTACGACGTCGATCGCCTGCTCCTCGGACACGGCGACCGCTAGCATCGCCCCGCTTCCCGGCAACGCACCCATCAACCGACCCCGCGCCGCCACCAACGCACAAGCATCCGGCAACGACCACACCCCCGCCACGTACGCGGCGACCAACTCACCGATCGAATGCCCGATCACCACATCCGGACCGACACCGAACGACTCCACCAACCGGAACAACGCGACCTCGAAGGCGAACAGCGCGGGCTGCGTCCATTCCGTCCGACCCAACACCTCCGCTGGGCCGGCGAACATCACCTCCCGCAACGAACCACCGATCAACCGATCGAACTCGCCACACACCTCGTCCAACGCCTCGGCAAACATGGGGAACGACCGATACAACTGCGCCCCCATCCCTACTCGCTGCGCACCCTGACCGGTGAACACGAACGCCGTTCGGCCAACCATCGGCGGACCCGACGGCACCGACCCCGACGCCAAGTTCGTCAAGCCGGCCAGCAACTCCGCCCGGCTCCGGCCGACAACCCCGCCACGCCAATCCAATTGGGCACGCGCATCGACCAACGTGTGTGCGACGCTGCGCGCATCGGCATCCGGATGATCGATCAACCACGCCAGCAATCGATCAGCCTGAGCTCGCACGCCTGCCTCGGACTTGCCGGACACCAGCCAGGCCAGCACGTTCTCCTCGCCGACCGGATCGACAACCGCGGCCGGCGACTCCATCGCCCGCGTCGGCGCTTCCTCGATGATGATGTGGGCGTTGGTACCGCTGATCCCGAAGGACGACACCCCGGCCCGACGCACCCGCTCACCCGCGGGCCACGCCTGCGCCTCGGTCAACAACCGCACCGAACCCGCCGACCAATCCACATGCGGCGACGGCGCATCCACATGCAACGTCTTCGGCAACACCTCATGCCGCAACGCCTGCACCATCTTGATCACACCACCCACACCCGAAGCGCCCACCGCGTGCCCGATATTGGACTTCACCGAGCCGATCCATAACGGCTCCGCGCGGCCCTGCCCATAGGTGGCCAGCAATGCCTGCGCCTCGATCGGGTCACCCAACGGCGTGCCCGTCCCATGCGCCTCCACCACGTCCACATCCGACGGCGCCAACCCCGCCGCCGCCAACGCCGCGGTGATCACCCGCTCCTGCGACGGACCATTCGGCGCCGTCAAACCATTCGACGCGCCATCCTGATTCACCGCCGACCCACGCACCACCGCCAACACGTCATGACCCAACCGACGCGCATCCGACAACCGCTCGACAACCAGCACACCCACGCCCTCAGACCAACCCACACCGTCGGCGGCGGCGGAGAACGACTTGCACCGTCCATCGGCGGCCAGGCCACGCTGGCGCGCGAAGTCCACATACAGCTCTGGGCTCCCGGAGACCGCCACCCCGCCGACCAGCACCAACGACGTCTCACCGCTTCGCAGCGCCTGACCGGCGACATGGAGCGCCACCAGCGATGAGGAACACGCGGTGTCGACGGTCATGGCCGGCCCCTGCAGACCGAATACGTACGAGACCCGCCCGGAGATCACGCTGTCGGAATTACCGGTCATCCGGAATCCCTCGTGCTCACCGACCACGCGCTCGACATAGCCGGACGGGGTTGCGCCCACGAAGACACCGGTATCGCTGCCGCGCAGCGACACCGGATCGATCCCGGCGTTTTCGAGAGCCTCCCAGGCGGCCTCGAGCATCAGCCTCTGCTGCGGATCCATCGCCGTCGCCTCCCGGGGGCTGATACCGAAGAATCCGGCATCGAACGCACCCGCTTCGGTGAGGAATCCGCCTTCCCGGACATACGTGGTACCGGGCTTGTCCGGATCCGGGTGGCACAACCTCTCGAGATCCCAGCCGCGGTCCGAGGGGAACGCGGTGATCGCGTCCTTACCGGACACCAGCAAATCCCACAGGTCGTCGGGCGATCCGACTCCGCCGGGATAACGGCAACTCATTCCGACGATCGCGAGGGGCTCGTCGGCGCGCACCCGGCGGACGGTCTTCGCCGGAGGGCGTTCGGTTTCGGGCGCGTCGCCGATCCGGGACACGATGAAGGTCGCCACGGCCTGCGCGGTGGGATGATCGAAGACGAGCGTCGATGGGAGTGGCACACCGGTGGCCTTGGCAAGCCGGTTACGGAATTCCACGCCTGCCAGCGAATCGAAGCCCAACTCCGAGAACGGGACTCCGACGTCGATCACAGCACCGGACGCGTGACCCAGCACCGCGGCCACCTGCTCGCGCACCACCGTCAAGGCCACCGTGGCACGCTCCCGCGTCGGCACTGCGGCCAACCGCCGCGCCAACTCACCATTCCCACCTGCCCGCACGGGGGCAGATACCAGTGAACTCAATACCTTCGGCAGCGATCCCGCCTCGCCCTGCCCCGCCAATCCGGCCAAGTCGAAATCGGCTCCCACCACGACCGCCGAATCCGATACGGCGGCCGCATCGAATAGTGCCAAGCCCTCGGCTTCGCCCAGTGCACGGAAACCCAGTCGGCGCAACCGCTCGAGCCCGGCTTCACCCAGGTCGCCAGTCATCCCACTGCCCGCATTCCACGGTCCCCAGGCGACCGCGACACCCGGCAGGCCCGACTCCCGTCGCCGCCGAATCAAAGCGTCGACGAATGCGTTGGCCGCCGCGTAATTGCTTTGACCGGGCGAGCCCACCACGCCGGCGACCGACGAGAACACCACGAACGCAGCGAGATCCGAATCCCGCGTCAACTCGTGCAGATGCCATGCGCCGTCCACCTTGGGGCCGAACACTCGATCCACCTGCTCGACGGTCAACGTCTCGACGGTGCCGTCCGCCACCGCACCCGCGGAGTGGACGATTCCGGACAGCGGAAACTCCGGCGCGATACCGGCCAGCAGGGACGCGACCGCGTCCCGGTCCGCCACGTCACATGCCGCCACGTCGACCACGGCACCCTGCGCGGACAACTGTGCGACCAATTCCGTGACACCCGCTGCGGCACGACCGCGCCGCGATACCAGCAAAAGCCGGTTCACCCCGTGCGCCGTCACAAGGTGCCGAGCCACCAGCGCGCCCAGCCCGCTGGTGCCACCGGTCACCAAGACCGTTCCAGCACCGAAGGACATGTCCGCGCGGGACGACGTGGGCTCCGGGCGCAGTCGCGGCGCCCAGGCCCGGCCACCACGAAGCGCCACCTGGGGCTCGTTCGCGGCGACCGCCATCGATATCGCCGCCGCATCGATCGCACCATCGTGGTCGAGCAGCACGATCCGTCCCGGATGCTCCAACTGCACGCCGCGGACCAAGCCCGCGACGGCCGCGGCCACCGGATCCGGGGACTCGCCGGGCAAACCGACGCCGTTGCTGGTCAACACAACCAATCGCGATGACGTGAGCGACGCTTGCGCAAGCCACGCGCGCAGCACGCCCAGGGCCTCCCGTACCGCGCGTCTGGCCACGGCGGCGATGTCATCGGCCTGACCACGTGCGTCGGCATCGACTGTGTCCACGTCGTCCGAGTCCACGGCCCAGACGCCCAGCGTCGCGACATCCTCGGCCGTTGCCAACTCGTTCACGGCGACGAAGCGCCGATCGATTCCCGGAACCACCGCGGATCCCAGCACCGCCAGCGACTCCGCGTCCGTCGGCGTGGCAGACGACAGCGCAGCCCATTCCAGGCCGAACGGCAACAGCGATCCGCGACCGGTTCGCGACCGTTCGACCGTCCGGCGCTCGACCGGATGCACCACGACCGCACCCAGCATCGCGACCGGTGCTCCGCTCTGGTCCGCGACGTCGATGCGCGCCCCGAAGCCACCCAACAGTGTGGTGCGCAACCGAACCGGCCCGGAACCTCGACGCCACAAGCGCACGTCCCGAATCGACACCGGCAGCGGCACCCTGCCCGCGGGGATGTCCGTCATGACGAAGTCGAGTGCGGGGTGTAGGCAGGAGTCGAGCAGGGCCGGATGAATTCCGAAACCGTTCGCCTGTCCCGCTGTCGCCTCATCCAGGGACGCCTCGGCGAACATCTCCTCACCTCGCCGCCATACCGCGCGCACCCCGAGGAACACTGGTCCGTATTCGAGCCCCAGGTCCGCTATCCGGTGATAAAACTCCTGCTCGTCGACCTGCTCCGCACCGGCCGGCGGCCACTCCGGCTCCACCCAGGGGGACGACGCGGTGTCGTCGACTGCTGCCAGCACTCCGTCCGCGTGCTTTACCCACGCCGCGGAATCGTCGATCAGATCGGCCCTGGAGTGAATCGTGAAGCGTCGTCGTCCCTGCGAATCGGGTTCCTCGACACCGACCTGTAGATCGACCACCGTGTCAGCGTCGAATGCGAGCGGGGCCTCCAGCAGTAACTCCGCCACGACCTGCTCACCCAGCCGGGCACCGATGGTGGACATCAGTTCGACGTAGGTCGTGGCGGGCACCACCGGCGTGCCGAACACCACGTGATCGGCGATCCACGGATGCCCGGAAGCGGACAGCCGCCCGGTGAACAGCCACTCGTCCTTGCCGGCCACTGGCACCGCGTTCAGCAGGACCGGATGATCCACATTTCCGGCCGCTACCTGACGCGCCGGCTGCAACCAGTACCGCTGATGCTGAAACGCGTACGTCGGCAATGCGACTCGTGTCGGACGCCGACCCGCGAACAGCGGCGTCCAATCCACGTCGACACCGGCGTTGTAGGCGTGCGCGAGCAACGTCAGGAATTGCGTCACCTCGTCCGCACCACGTCGGCCCGCAGCCGCCACCACTGTCTTCGACTCGAGATCCTCGGGCAGGCACTGCCGGGTCATCGCCGTCAGTACGGCGTCGGGGCCCAACTCGAGGAAATGCCGGGCGCCCAGATCAGTCAGGGCCTTGACGCCGTGCGCGAAACGGACGGTGTCGCGTATATGACCGACCCAGTACATCGGGTCGGTGAACGCCTCGCCGCCCACGACGCCGAACACATTCGACACCACCGGCACCAGGGCACGGCCGTACGTCACGGCCGCGGCTACGGTCTCGAATTCCGGCAGGATGGAATCCATCGCGGCGGAGTGGAAAGCGTGACTGACCCGCAGCCGCGACGTCTTGATGCCCTCGGCGACCAGCGACACTTCCAGCTCCGCGACCGCGTCCTCGGCACCGGAAACCACGATCGAGGACGGGCCGTTGACCGCGGCGATCGACAGCCGTTCACCGAACCCGCTGATGGCCCGGGCCGCCCGTTCTTCCGGCATCGCGGCGGCGAGCATGGCGCCTGTGGTCGGCAACGCGCCCATCAGCCGGCCGCGCGCCACGACCAGCGCGCATGCGTCGGCCGCCGACCATAGTCCCGCCGCATACGCGGCGACCAACTCGCCGATCGAATGGCCGATGAGCACGTCCGGAGTGATCCCGAACGACTCGACGAGACGGAACAATGCCGCTTCGTAAGCGAACAGTGCGGGTTGGGTGTACTCGGTCCGGTGTAGCAAATCCTCGCCTGTGTCACCGAACACGATGTCCTTCAACGAGACACCCGGTGTCGTCGGCGCAAGCAACCGATCGAACTCGGCACACAGCTGATCGAACACCGTCGCGAATTCCGGGAATGCCGCATACAGCCCGGCGCCCATTCCGACGCGCTGTGACCCCTGACCGGTGAACAGGAAAGCGATCTTCCCGCGGACACGCGTGCCCTCGGCCACACCGGCCGACGGCGTGCCCTCGGCCACATCCGCCAAGCCGGCTATCACGGCATCGCGCTCGCCACCCACGACCGCCGCACGCCAATCCAACCGGGCACGCGTCGTCAACAGCGTGTGGGCCACATCCACCGGTTCCGCTGCCGGATGGGCCAACAGCCATTCCCGCAGGCGAGCGGCCTGTCCCCGCAGTCCCGTTTCGGATTTCGCCGACATCAGCAAAGGCACCATTCCGGATGCCACCGGCGGAATGTCCGCCGCGATCGGCTCCACCGCGCGGTCCGGTCCATGCGGCGCTTCCTCGATGATGAGGTGGGCGTTGGTACCGCTGATCCCGAACGACGACACCCCGGCCCGACGCATCCGGTCCACCGACACCGGCCACGGCTGTTCCTCGGTCAGCAACCGCACCGAACCCGCCGACCAATCCACATGCGGCGACGGCGCATCCACATGCAACGTCTTCGGCAGCATCTCATGCCGCAACGCCTGCACCATCTTGATCACACCGCCGATGCCCGACGCGGCCTGCGAATGCCCGATATTGGACTTCAGCGACCCGATCCGTAGCGGTTCGGCGCGGCCCTGCCCATAGGTAGCGATCAGTGCCTGCGCTTCGATCGGGTCACCCAACGGCGTGCCCGTTCCATGCGCCTCCACCGCGTCCACATCCGACGGCGCCAACCCCGCCGCCGCCAACGCCGCGGTGATCACCCGCTCCTGCGACGGACCATTCGGCGCCGTCAAACCATTCGACGCGCCATCCTGATTCACCGCCGACCCACGCACCACCGCCAACACGTCATGACCCAACCGACGCGCATCCGACAACCGCTCCAACACCACAACGCCCACACCCTCGGCCCACCCCACACCATCCGCGGACGCCGAGAACGCCTTGCACCGCCCATCCCGCGACAAACCGCGCTGCCGCGAGAACTCGATGAACAGGAACGGCGTCGACATCACCTGGACTCCGCTGGCCAACACCAGTGAGGTTTCACCTTGACGGAGCGCCTGGCAGGCCAGATGGATCGCCACCAACGACGAGGAACACGCCGTGTCCACGGTTACCGCCGGGCCCTCCAAACCCAACGTGTACGCCACCCGCCCCGACACCACACTGCTCGCCGAACCGGTGCCGACATATCCCTCGGCGACCTGACCCGCCGCCTTCGCGATCTGCTCGTAATCCTGATAGGAAACGCCGGTGAAGACACCGGTGTCGCTGCCACGCAATGACGTCGGATCGATGCCGGCGGTCTCCAATGCCTCCCACGACGCCTCGAGCAGCAACCGCTGTTGTGGATCCATCGCCGCCGCCTCACGCGGACCGATTCCGAAAAATCCCGCGTCGAAATCGGCGACCCCGGAAAGGAATCCGCCCTGCTGAAGGTAAGAAGTGCCGGAATGGTCGGGATCGGGGTCATAAAGCCGAGCCAGATCCCAGCCGCGATCGGTCGGGAACTCGCTGATCGCATCCGTTCCCGATGTCACCAGGTCCCACAAACCCGTCGGCGACGTGATTCCGCCCGGATACCGGCAGCTCATGCCCACAATCGCGATCGGCTCGTCGGTACGGCCGCGGCGCGTCACTCGTGCGACGGCGCGGCCCGGTTCCGCTTCACCCCCATCGCCGACACGCGAGCGCACGAACGTGGCCACCGCCGCCGCGGTCGGGTGGTCGAACACAAGCGTCGACGGCAGTGGCACACCGATCGCCTTCGCGAGTCGGTTGCGGAACTCCACGCCGGCAAGGGAATCGAAGCCGATCTCGGTGAACGGCGCGGTGGGATCGATCGCGTCGCCGGAGATGTGCCCCAGAACTCCGGCGACCTGCTCACGAACGACATCCAGCACGATCGCCGCTCGATCGTCGGCGGGCGCATCGGCCAGGCGTCGCGCCAACGTCCCACTCGTGTCTCTGGCCCGCCGGACCGGCACTGTGACAATCGAATGCAACATCCGGGGCAGCGAACCCGCGCGCGCTTGAACCGCCAATGCCTCGGTGTCGAACTCGGTCGCGACGACGACCGGTGCCGCGGCGGCGACCGCACGATCGAACAGCGCCCAGCCATCGACATTCTCCAGCGGGCGCACTCCGAGTCGGGACATCCGCGCCATCGCCGCACTACCCAGACCGCTGGTCATGCCGCTGCTCTGGTTCCACGACCCCCACGCGATCGACACCGCGGGCAGCCCCGCCGACCGGCGCCGCCATGCCAGCGCGTCCAGGAACGCGTTCGCCGCGGCGTAATTGCCCTGGCCCGGAGTTCCCACCGCCCCCGCGATGGACGAGAACAGCACAAATGCCGAGAGGTTATATTCGCTGGTCAACTCGTGGAGATGCCACGCGGCGTTCGCCTTCGACGCCAACACTCGGTCCAGCTGATCGGAGGTCAACGTCTCGATAGTCCCGTCATCGAGCACGCCCGCCGAATGGATCAGCGCACTCGGGGCGAACTCGGCGGGTAACTCCGCCAGCATGGCAGCCACCGCCGCGCGATCGCTCACGTCGCATGCCGCCACCCGCACCCGCGCACCGGATGCCGTCAACTCGTTCACCAACTCGGCCGCACCGTCAGCACGTTCACCTCGGCGCGACACCAACACCACTCGCCGCACCCCGTGCGTGTCGACGATGTGACGTGCCACCTCCGCCCCCAGACCGCTGGTGCCACCGGTGATCAACACCGCTCCAGCGCCGAACGCGGCCCCTTCCCGCACGGCCGACTTCGCCTGCCGACGCAACCTCGGCGCCTGTAGCCCGTCGGCACGCACGGCCACCTGTGGCTCGTCCGAACCCACCGCAGCGGCGATGACATCGACCGTCAGGTTCTCGTCGAACCCCGCGTCGAGTAGGACGAACCGACCCGGGTGCTCGAACTGCGCACTTCGCACCAACCCCCATACCGCCGCCCCCGCCGGGTCCGGCGACTCGCCCGGCATGCCCACGGCTCCCTGGGTAAGCACCACCAATCGTGAATCGTTCAACCGCTCCTGGGTTTGCCACGCCTGCAACAACTCCAGCGCCGATCGCACCCATGTGCGCGTCCGCTCGGTCACCTCCTGGTCGACCGAACCGTCTCCCGCAGGTGACCAGACGACGAGATCCGGGATCGTATCGTCGTCGAGCAGAGCGGTGAGACCAGGGCTGCGGCGGTAGGCGCCCACGAGGTCAGCGGCGCCGAGCACCGCGACGGACGACTCCGGCAGGGTCTGCCCCGACGACACCGTCACCCATTCGATATCCGTCAGCGACGCATGTCGCGCGGCCGCACTGTTCAGTGCCTCGGCGCCTACCGGGCGGACGGCGAGCGAATCAAGGCTCAGCACGGGCGCACCGGCGTCGTCGACGGTGACGACTCGTATCCGTCCAACGCCCGAACGTTCGAGTCGCACTCGGACGGCCGACGCTCCGGCGCGGTACAACCGCACCCCACCGAACGAGAACGGCAAGGGCAGTCGGCCCGCGGGCATATCCTGCGCGAGCTCGGTGATCCCCGCGTGGAAAACAGCGTCCAACAAGGCGGGGTGAATTCCGAACGCCGCCGCCTGCGCCCCTGATTCGTCCGCCAGGGACACCTCGGCGAGCAGATCGTCGCCGTCGCGCCAGACCGACGTGACCCCTTGGAATGCCGGACCGTAGCCGAACCCCATCACGGCCAACTGGTCGTAGAGCCCCTCGTTCGGCAGCGGTTCGGCGCCGGCCGGCGGCCATTGTTCAGCTGCTTCCGATCCGCGCCATCCCGACTCGACCCATGCGGGAATGCTCTCCGTGGCCGGAGCCAGCACGCCGTTGGCGTGCGCCACCCACTCGCCCGCCGCTGGATTCCCGTCGGCAACGGCACGCGAGTGGATCATGAACCGGCGTCGACCCGCATCGTCCGCGGGCTCGATACCGAGCTGGACATCGACCACGGTGTCCGACTCGAGCAGCAGCGGTGCTTCCAGTAACAGTTCCTCGACGCATTCGACGCCCAGCCGCATACCCGCCTTCAACGCCAGCTCCACGAAGCCGGTCCCGGGCAACATCACCGAGCCGAAGACGGCGTGATCGGCCAACCACGGGTGGCTGCGCAACGACACCTGTGCGGTGAACAGACATTCGTCCTTGCCCGCCAGCGACACGACGCCGGTCAGCATCGGATGATCCGACGGCCCCGCAGCCCCGGCGGCGACGAGCGGCTGCAACCAGTACCGCTGTCGCTGGAACGCATAAGTCGGCAACGGCGTCCGGCTCAGCGGTCGGCCCGCGAACAGCGGCCGCCAGTCCACGCCGACACCGGCAGCGTGTGCCTGCGCCATCATGATCATGTACTGCTCGACCTCGTCGGCCGAGCGCCGCGAAGCGGCCGTCACCATCGAATCCGGCTCGACGTCGGGGAGTTCGGCCAGGCACTGACGCGTCATGGCCGCCAACACCGCGTCCGGGCCCACCTCGATGAATCGGCGAACCCCGTCGGCGACGAGCGCGTCCACGCCGGGCGAGAACCGCACCCCACCGCGCAGCTGATCGACCCAATAGCCCGAATCGGTCAGTTCGGCCCCTGCGAGAACGCCGGAGACATTCGACACCACCGCCATGGTGGGCGACCGGTAGGTCAACTGTTGAGCGATGGCACGAAATTCGGCCAGCACAGGGTCCATCCGCGCGGAATGGAACGCGTGACTCACCCGCAAGCGCGTCGTCTTGACGCCCTGGCCGGACAACCGCTGCTGTGCCTCCTCGACGGCGTCCACGTCGCCGGATAACACCACCGACAACGGGCCGTTCACCGCCGCGAGCGACAAACGGTCCCCATATCCGGCCAGCACCCGCGTCGCCTCGGCCTCCGATACGGCGACCGCCAACATCGCGCCGCCCTCCGGCAACGACCCCATCAACCGGCCACGCGCGGCCACCAAGACACACACATCCGACAGCGACCACACCCCCGCGACATACGCCGCGACCAGCTCGCCGATCGAATGACCGATCACCACATCCGGACTGATCCCGAACGACTCCATGAGCCGGAACAACGCCACCTCGAACGCGAACAGCGCAGGCTGCGTCCACTCCGTCCGATCCAACACACCTGCCGAATCAACGAACATCACCTCCCGCAACGACCTACCGAGATGACGATCGAATTCCGCACACACCTCGTCCAACGCCGCGGCGAACACCGGGAACGCCGCATACAGCTGGGCACCCATGCCCACACGCTGCGCACCCTGACCTGTGAACAAGAACGCTGTCTTCCCTGAACCGGCAACACCGTCGACCACACCCGGCACCGCCGACCCCGACGCCAGAGCTGCCAACCCGGCAAGCAACTCTTCCCGATCACGACCCACCACCGCGCCGCGCGCGTCCAGCAGCATCCTGCTGTCGATCAGCGCTGACGCCACACTCCACACATCCGCGTCCGGATGGTCGACAAGCCACTGTCGCAATCGATTCGCCTGGGCACGCAGCGCCTCGCCGGACTTGGCCGAAACCACCAGGGGCAGTGCATTCACCGCGATGGGAACAACGTCACCGACGGTTGTCTCCGCAACCGAGGGGACAGCGGCCGCCGGAGCTTCCTCGAGAATCAGGTGCGCGTTGGTGCCGCTGATCCCGAACGACGACACCCCGGCTCGACGCACCCGCTCACTTACCGGCCACGCCTGCGCCTCGGTCAACAACCGCACCGAACCCGCCGACCAATCCACATGCGGCGACGGCGCATCCACATGCAACGTCTTGGGCAGGGATTCGTGCCGCAACGCCTGCACCATCTTGATCACACCGCCCACACCCGCCGCGGCCTGCGAATGCCCGATGTTCGACTTCAGCGACCCGATCCGCAATGGCTCCGCACGGCCCTGTCCGTACGCGGAGATCAACGCCTGCGCCTCGATCGGATCACCCAGCGGCGTCCCCGTCCCGTGCGCCTCGACGACATCCACATCGGTAGGAGCAAGCCCGGCAGCCGCCAATGCCGATGCGATCACCCGCTCCTGTGACGGACCATTGGGCGCGGAAAGTCCATTCGACGCACCATCCTGATTCACCGCCGAACCGCGCACGACAGCAAGAATGGTGTGCCCCAACCGCCGCGCATCAGACAGCCGCTCCAGTACGAGCACGCCCACACCTTCGGCCCACCCCACACCATCCGCGCCGGCGGAGAACGACTTACACCGCCCATCACGCGACAAACCTCGCTGTCGCGAGAATTCCACAAATAGAAACGGCGTCGACATCACCGTCACACCGCCCGCCAATACGAGTGATGTCTCCCCGCGCCGCAGCGCCTGACAGGCCAGATGAATCGCCACCAACGACGATGAGCACGCGGTATCCACCGTTACCGCCGGGCCCTCCAATCCCAGCGTGTACGCCACCCGGCCGGACACCACACTGCCCGCCGAGCCCATACCCGCATACCCCTCGGCGATCGGTCCCGCCGCCCTGGCGGTGTGCTCGTAGTCCTCGTACATCACCCCCGCGATGACGCCCGTGTCACTGCCGCGCAGTGATGACGGATCAATACCCGCGTCCTCCAACGCTTCCCACGACGCCTCCAACAACAGTCGCTGTTGCGGATCCATCGCCGCCGCTTCCCGCGGACCGATCCCGAAAAATCCCGCGTCGAAATCACCGGCGCCACGCAGAAAGCCGCCGGCCTGGGTGTATACCTTCCCGAACCGGTCCGGATCGGGATCGAACAGCCCCTCCGGGTCCCAGCCTCGATCCACGGGAAACGCGCCAACAGCGTCCGAACCGGACTCGACCAGATCCCACAACTGATCCGGTGACTCGACGCCACCCGGGTAGCGGCAACTCATCCCCACGATCGCAATCGGCTCGTCGATCCGTTCGCGCAACTGTGCCAGATCGTCCCGAGTTGTGAGCAGCTCGACGGTGACCTTTTTCAGGTACTCCATCATGCGGTCGGACGAATCGCCGGTGCTTGTGTCCACGTTTCACATCCAGGGTATTTCGAGGTGTCCAAGGAGCCCGATGTCGCGAGTTGCGACGCGGGCCCAGTGAGCTAGCGATATCGTGCGATCAGGTGTCGGCCGCGAGGCGGCGACTCGACGAGTCGGCCAGCGGTTGCCGGTTCTGTGTCTTCTGTGTCGCCGACTCGGATACGACAGGGGCGCAGTGTCTCGGCAGCCTGTCGACCGTCGAGCGATTCAGTTCTGTGATATTCGACAATCGCAACAACTTTCGGCCGAACTCGGTGAAACTCAACGACGGATCGTCGCGCAGGCGGCGCATGTTTATTCTGCGCCTGGACGAATCGTGATGTCCCGCAGCCGAACCGACGAGTGCAGCTGATCCCGTCCCCGATGACGCACGACAACCCTGTCGACGACGTTCGAGCAAGGGACCCCCCTCGGCCCCCAGACGCCGCCACACACCCTTCGCAGAAGTCGGCACGATGCCGAGCAGCCGACCCGAGGATCCACGGAAATCCGCGACTATCCGCCCGTCCGCAACGTTGTGCTCGACCGACGACGGCGGGTCGCAGGCACCATTCCGCTCCACTGCGAGCACAATCCCTCCGCACAACACATGGTCGACGACGCCGGAACCCCTCGACCTCACCTTTTTCCGACGGGCGACCATTGGACTGTCCGCACCGTCGGTCGCCGCTTCCGTCACCCGGTGCACAACTATCGACGGCAGTAGCCGGGGCACCCGGGCACGCCGACCCGTATGTCGAAGTTCTACCGCGTGGACGGTGTTCGATACGTGAATTTCCTCGATCACGACCGCGTTAATCCCTGCTGACAATCCCTGTCTGACTACGACTCGGCCACCCATTTCGGACGAGTCGAGTTGCTGGAGATCTGCCGAGGCGAGGTTCACGTGACATTTTCCTTTCACTTCAGTGAAAGGTGCGCCGGCGGCAACGTCATAGCTATTACCCGGGTCGAGCCCAGCGGACAGCGCCCTACTCCCCCCGTCCAGAAGACGAAATCAATGCTCATTCAATATCTCTCTCCGCCAAGCAAGCCGCAGGTCGTGCGTCCAAGTCGCCTGCTGAGCAGTCAGCCTGCCAGTCCAGTCGGCTTCTCGCAACCGATGTGCCGCCCTTTGGTGGCTCATTGATCAAAGCGCCGTTCCATAGTTCGGCCAGGGTCGCTGAGCGCTGAAATCGGCCCAGTTCATCGGCGGAGGCGGCGGTGCCTCGGTGCCGCGTTCAGCGCGAAACGCGACCGTAACTCCATCGTCGTCTGCCAGGACTCCGACCGATCCGCCCGGGACCGCTACTTCGAGGTCGATGAACATGCACTCGAGGTGTGTGCCGTCGGCGGCGAGCAGCGCCGCTGTCTCGACTCCCGTCATCAGCACGACCTCCCACCCCCCGACCGATTGCCGGCCGTAGTGCCCATATCGTTCGGCGTAGCATAATCGACGCTCGCATGTAAACGATGGGTAAATAATAAAGTTTTCAACTCTAGGCTGAAATTATCGCCGAGCTTCACCCATGCCATGCACATCGATCTCGCGGTACCCATAAATCAACACCCGGCGGCGAACTCGCGGCAATGGGATTCGGCCGTTCGCTCCGAGGCACCCCATTATCAAGTGTTCCCAACACTGGAAAGGCCACACTTCGGATCCTATTAGCCCGATGTCGTCCGCGAGGATATTTGATCTTGTCGGCCTGACCGCATGGGTTGGTCAGCGCCACATCCGACCGGTTCCTGGTGCGCGCCCGCGATGGGACGACAGCCGTGAATGGTGATCATGAAACGCCGAGGATCGTTGTCAGATCAAGAACTCGCGCAGCACAACAGAGTTTCCGCGCCATGACGGCGAATACCGTTTCCGACGTGGCGATCTTGCACGAGGCCCTCGCCGAACACCTCGGTTGCTCAGCCAGGTCGACCGGTACGAAAGGGCAACCTCCCCGTCCAACTCACCCACCGACGTCGTTGGCCCAGGTTTCGACGATATTCGCGACGCCGACGCTCGAAGTCCCGGTCGCGGAGGCGAGCGGCATCGGCTGCCTTATCTCTGGAACGCGCCGAAGTGTCTGACAACACTGAAGTGTCTGACAACACTGAAGCGGTGGTTCCTCACGCCGCGACAAATCGGGCCCGTCCACCCCAGCGATCCCATATCGACAAGCCATGTCGACAAGGAAAGCCGCAGGGCAGCACATTCATGCTGACCTGCGGCTTTCTGCACTACTCTGTGGGCGAAGGGGGACTTGAACCCCCACGTCCCGAAGGACACTGGCACCTGAAGCCAGCGCGTCTGCCATTCCGCCACTCGCCCGAGCGACTGGGAGACCGTATCACGCCCACACACCCGACACGAAATTGCCATTTCAGAGCCCTGACGTGGGGGCTGGACAAGCGCGGGAACCCGGGGCTGCTGCCGAGAGTTACAGGTGTGGACGATCGTGGATATCATGCAATGAACGTGGTCGATAAACGACACGCCATAGTCGCGTGTCGTTGTAACGAGTCAGGAAAAGGGACGCTCACCGAGAGGAGGCCGAGATGGGCATCGTTTCACGGTTCGAGCGTCGCCTGCAGGGCGCCGTCGGTGACGTATTCGCCAGAGTGTTCGGCGGCAATGTCGTACCCCAGGAGGTGGAGGCGGCGCTGCAACGCGAAGCCGCCGATCACGTCCAGGATCTGGGCGGTGGACATCTGCTTGCGCCGAACAGTTATGTGATCACGATCAACTCTTCGGATCACCAGCAACTGGATGCCGATCACGACCTCACTACCCGCGCATTCGCCAAACATCTCGAGGACTACATCCGCGAGCAAGGCTGGCAGACCTACGGCGAAGTACGCGTGGTATTCGAGGCATCCCCTACGCTGCACACCGGACAGTTCAGGGCAAGTGGCCGCGTCGATCCGGACGTCGGACACAGAGCCACAGTGGCTCGCGGCCCCGAATCACCGCCACAACGACCTGCAAACCCGCAACCAGGAGCTGGCCCCATGACGCAGAACTCAGGCTACGACCCGAGCCGTGAGCCCGCGGAGTCCGATCCACGCAACCGCGGGTACGCCCCACCGCCTGCCGGTCGCGGCGGTCCGCAGAACGGCGCGTACCGCGACGACTACGGACGTGGCGGCGGGTACGGGTCGGATTACCAGGCGCCGGACGCCCAGCAGGGCTACGGCGACTACCAGAACGGTTACGACTACCAGCAGGGTGGCCAAGGCTACGGCCAGCAGGGCTACGGCGAGCAAGGCTACGGCCAGCAGGGTTACGGGGACCGCAGTTACGGCCAGCAAGGTTACGGCGACCAGGGCTACGGCCAGCAGGGTTACGCGGACCCGGGCTACGGCCAGCAGCAGGGGTATGCCGACCAAGGCTACGGCGATCGTGGTTACGGCCAGCAAGGCCAGGGCTACGGTGAGCAGGCGTATGCCGACCAGGGTTACGGCCAGCAAGGCCAGGGCTACGGCCAGCCGGGTTACGCCGACCCGGGCTATGGCGACCAGGCCTACGCCGATCAAGGCGGCTACGGCCAAGACGATCAAGGCGGCTACGGCCAGGCCTATTCGCAGCAGCAGGGTTACGGCGCGCAACAGGGCTACGCGGGGGGCGCGAGCCAGGGTTACAGCCCCGCGCCGCAGGCCGGTTCGGGCTACTCCGCGACCCTTCAGCTCGATGACGGTAGCGGCCGGACTTACCAGCTGCGGGAAGGCAGCAACATCATCGGCCGCGGTCAGGACGCGCACTTCCGGCTGCCCGACACCGGTGTTTCACGCAGGCATATCGAGGTGCGCTGGGACGGCCAGACCGCGATGTTGTCCGATCTGGGCTCGACCAACGGCACCCTGGTGAACGGGTCCCCCGTGCAAGATTGGCAGCTCGCCGACGGCGACGTCATCCGTGCCGGGCACTCCGAGATCCTGATCCGTATCGTCTGATCCCGTAAGCTCGCGGTGCAGGTCACGACATTGCCCTCGAAGATTCGTCGGTCGTATCGTGATCGAAATCGACCGACGGCCCTATGATGCTGCCTACACACGCGCGGCGCCGAAACCGGGGCCGGCAAGACCAGCAGGCTGGTGGGGGTGGTCGAACCGCACTCACGGCACCGACATACACGGTCGAACAGGAGGTGGAGCGCCGTGCAGGGACTGATCCTGCAACTAACCCGTGCGGGGTTCCTTCTGCTGTTGTGGTTGTTCGTGTGGGCTGTGCTGCGCACGTTACGCAGCGACATCTACGCGGCATCCGGCATTCGGATTCAGCCCAGGGCCGCACGCGGTTCCGTGGTGCTGCCTTCCTTCAGCCGGGGCCAGAAGGGCGCCAAATTTCTTGTGGTGACTCAAGGTTCACTCGCCGGCACTCGCATATCGCTCGGCACCCAACCGGTGCTGATCGGTCGTGCGGACGACTCCACGCTGGTGCTCACTGATGATTACGCCTCGACCAGACATGCGCGACTCTCGCCGCGTGGTGACGACTGGTACGTGGAAGACCTCGGCTCGACGAATGGCACATACCTCGATCGCGCCAAGGTCACCACTGCCGTCCGAGTTCCGCTCGGCACCCCGGTCCGTGTCGGTAAAACAGTGATCGAGCTGCGATCGTGACACTTGTTCTCCGCTACGCAGCGCGCAGCGACCGTGGTCTCGTCAGAGGCAACAACGAAGACTCCGTCTACGCGGGCGCGCGACTGCTCGCACTCGCCGACGGCATGGGCGGTCATGCCGCGGGAGAAGTGGCATCCCAGCTGATGATCGCCGCGCTCGCACACCTCGACGACGACGAACCGGGCGACGATCTGCTCGGCAAACTCGACGCGGCGACCCGAGAGGGCAACGCCGCGATCGCCGATCAGGTCGAGGAAGAGCCCGAACTCGACGGCATGGGCACCACGCTCACGGCAATCTTGTTCGCGGGCAGAAAACTCGGCCTCGTGCATATCGGTGACTCGCGCGCCTACCTGCTACGCGGCGGCGAGCTCGCGCAGATCACACGGGACGACACGTTTGTCCAATCGCTGGTCGATGAGGGCAGGATCACACCCGAGCAGGCGCACACGCATCCGCAGCGTTCGCTGATCATGCGTGCCCTCACCGGCAACGAGATCGAGCCGACGCTGATCATGCGTGAGGCTCGCGCCGGTGACCGCTACCTGCTGTGCTCCGATGGCCTCTCCGATGTGGTCAGCGACGAGACCATCGCCAACACCATGCGCGAGGGCAACACCGACGAGTGTGCCGACCGGCTCATCGAGCTCGCGTTGCGCAGCGGCGGTCCGGACAACGTCACGGTGGTCGTGGCCGACGTGATCGATTTGGATTACGGCCAGAGCCATCCGATCGTGGCCGGCGCCGCGTCCGGCGTCGACGAGGACACCCCGCCACCGAACACCGCGGCGGGCCGCGCCTCCGCGCTACGTCCGCCGCGCGCCGCGCCGCGCAGGGCCGCCGCCACGCCGGAGAACCCCGCAGACGGGAAATCGCACCGACTGCGCTGGATCCTGCTGGCGGTCGCGTTGGTCGTCGCCGTCTGCGCCGGACTCCTGGTCGGCTACAAAATGATTCGCAGCAACTACTACGTCGGTGCGGATGACGGTTCGGTGGTGATCCTGCGCGGACTGCCCGGATCGATCCTCGGCTATTCGATCCACGACGTGAACTTGGTCGGCTGCGTGACCAGAAACGGTGAACTCACCCTGGTGGACCAGGGTGCTGACCTGCCGGGCGCATGTAAGCCGCTGCAGGTCAGCGATCTCAAGCAGACCGGCCGCGACCAGGTGGACAAGGGGCTACCGCCCGGTTCGCTGGACAAGGCCAAGGATTCGATGACCTATCTCGCGCAGCGAGAACTGTTACCACCGTGCCCGGGCAAGGCATTGGTACCGCAGCCGGGGGTCATCCCGCCGCCCGAGCCGGTAGCGCCCGCACCGACCACTGGTGCGCTCGCGCCGACCGCCGCCGCGCCGGGACCGACTACCGCGCAGCCTGCGCCGACCACCGCCGCGCCCGCACCGGGTCAGGATGACACCAGGGGTACCGAGATCAAGACGCCGACCAAGTCGGAGGCTCCTGTCTCGCCGTCGAGCACGTTGCCGAACCCCCAGATCGCGGGGGAGAACTGCCGGGTGACGGACTGATGTCCGCCCCTGCACCTCCGGCCGCTGGAGCCTTTCCCAGTCCCCCGGGCGGATTCGCTCCGGCGCCGCCGCCGAGCACCAGACGTAATGCGGAGTTGTTGCTGCTCGCCGCCGCGGCGGCGATCACCACGGTGTCGCTGTTTCTGGTCGAGGCCAGTCAGGAGCAATCGGTCACCTGGGAGATCGCCAAGTACGGTCTGGCGTATATGGCCTTGTTCGGCGGTGCGCATCTGGCCGTGCGGCGATTCGCACCGTTCGCCGATCCGCTGCTGTTGCCGATCGTCGCGCTGCTCAACGGCCTCGGCCTCGTGCTGATCCACCGGCTCGACCTCGCTGACGAGCAGACTGCCGCCTACAACTCCTGGGCGATGCCCTCCCCCGACGCCAACCAACAGATCCTGTGGACCGCGCTGGGCACGATCGGATTCATCGCCCTGCTGATCATGCTGCGCGACTACCGGACGTTGGCCCGCTACAGTTACACCCTCGGCCTGATCGGTCTCGTCGCACTGGCGATTCCAGCGATCCTGCCGAACAAGTATTCGGAGACCAACGGCGCGAAGATCTGGATCCGCCTGCCCGGGTTCAGCATGCAGCCCGGTGAGTTCGCGAAAATCCTGCTGATCATCTTCTTCGCATCGGTACTGGTCGCCAAGCGCGATCTGTTCACCGCCGCCGGGCGGCACGTGTTCGGTATGGAATTTCCGCGCGCCCGCGATCTCGGCCCGATTCTGGTGGTCTGGATCGTCTGCATCGGCGTGCTGGTGTTCGAGAAGGACCTCGGCACGTCGCTGCTGATCTTCAGCACCGTGCTGGTGATGCTCTACATCGCGACGGAGCGAGTCGGCTGGCTCATCATCGGTGGTGGGCTGCTGGCACTCGGATTCGTCTTCGCCTACCAACTGTTCGGCCATGTGCGGGTCCGGGTGGAAACCTGGCTGAATCCGTTCGACGACTACAACAACACCGGCTACCAGATCTCGCAGTCGCTGTTCGGTCTCGCCACCGGCGGCCTCGCCGGGACCGGGCTCGGCAGCGGACGGCCCAACCAGGTGCCCTTCGCCAAGACCGACTTCATCGTCACCACCATCGGTGAAGAACTCGGGCTGATCGGGCTCGCCGCGGTGCTCGTCGTGTTCCTGGTGTTCGTGGTGCGTGGGTTGCGCACGGCACTCGCGGTCCGCGACAGCTTCGGCAAACTGCTCGCGGCCGGCCTGTCGTTCACCATTGCGATCCAGTTGTTCGTGGTGGTCGGCGGCGTCACGAAGTTGATCCCGTTGACCGGTCTCACCACCCCTTTCATGTCCTACGGCGGCTCCTCGCTGCTGGCAAATTACGCATTGCTCGCGGTGCTGATCAAGATCTCGGACGCCGCACGGGCGCCGGCGCCGGTGCGCAAGAAAGAACCCGCGCCGATCGCGGACGCGCAGACCGAGATGCTGCGTCGTGACGCGGCACGACCGGAAGTGGGGCCCGCGACGTGAACACTCCGCTACGCCGGGTCGCGGTCGCGGTGATGGTGATGATCGTCGCACTGCTCTTGAACGCCACCTACGTCCAGGTGATCAAGGCCGACGACTATCGCAACGACCCGCGCAACTCGCGGGTGCTGCTCGACGAGTACTCCCGCCAGCGTGGGCAGATCTCCGCCGGCGGCGCCGTGCTGGCCAGTTCGGTGGCCACCGACGACCGTTACAAGTATCTGCGCACCTACCCGACCGATGCCGAGGCGTTCGCGCCGGCTACCGGCTTCTACTCGATGCAGTACGGCAGCACAGGTCTCGAGCGCGCCGAGGACTCGGTACTGAACGGGTCCGACAACCAGCTGTTCGGCAGCCGCCTCGTCGACTTGGTCTCCGGACGCGATCCGCGCGGCGGCAACGTGCTCACCACGCTCGACCCGGTGATGCAGCAGGTCGCCTATGACCAGATGACCAGCAAGGGCTACACCGGTTCGGTGGTGGCGATCGAGCCGAGCACGGGCAAAATTCTCGCTATGGTGTCCACGCCCAGTTACGACCCGAACCTGCTTTCCGGGCACGAGGGCGCGAGCGGCACCCAGGCGTGGGAAACCCTGAGTTCGGATCCGCGCCATCCGATGTTGAATCGCGCTATCTCACAGACCTACCCGCCCGGCTCCACATTCAAAGTGGTGGTCACGGCTGCCGCGCTGGCCAACCGTGCTGCGACCCCCGACGACCAGTTCACCGCGGCGCCGAACATCACGCTGCCCGGCACCACCACCACACTGGAGAACTACAACGGATCGACCTGCGGTCCCAACCCGACCGCGTCGCTCTTCGATGCGTTCCGGCGGTCGTGCAACACCGCGTTCGCCGAGCTCGGCATCAAAGTGGGCGCCACGAACCTCAAGGACGAGGCCGCCGCGTTCGGCATCGGCCCGCACCGCGGCATTCCGATGCCGGTGGCGGAGAGCACCGTCGGCACGATCTCCGACCCCGCAGCGCTGGCGCAGAGCAGCATCGGACAGCGAGATGTCGCGTTGACCCCGCTGGACAACGCAGTCATCGCGGCTACCGTTGCCAACGGCGGCGTCCGGATGGAGCCCTACCTGGTCGATCAGCTACAACGCCCGGATTTGAGCGAGCTGTCCAAGACCAAACCGGTCTCTGTGGGCCAAGCGGTCAGTGCCGAGGTAGCGTCGACCCTGACCAACCTGATGATCGCGTCGGAGAGCAACGCCGGAGGTAGCCAGGCCCCCTATCAGATCGCGTCCAAGACCGGCACCGCTGAGCACGGAACCAACCCGCGCAACACGCCGCCGCATGCTTGGTACATCGCGTTCGCCCCCGCGCAGAACCCGAAGATCGCTATCGCGGTAATCGTGGAGAACGGCGGGGATCGGGCGCTTGCCGCGACCGGTGGTTCGGTGGCCGCGCCGGTGGGTCGCGCGGTCCTGGACGCGGGTCTTCGAGGGGGCTGAACGATATGGATGTGCGAGTGAAGGTACGGGGACCTCGATGCTGAACAACGGTGCGATGATCGCCGACCGGTACCGGTTGCAACGACTGATCGCGACCGGCGGTATGGGCCAGGTCTGGGAAGCCCTTGACACCAGGCTGGACCGCCGGGTCGCGGTCAAGGTGCTCAAGTCGGAATTCTCCGCGGATCCGACGTTCCGGCATCGATTCCGCACCGAGGCGAAGACCACCGCCCAGCTGAATCACCCCGGTATCGCCGGTATCTACGACTACGGCGAGACCATCGATCCGCAGGGCAGCGAAACCGCCTACCTGGTCATGGAGCTGGTCCAGGGCGAGCCACTGAACACGGTGCTCAACCGGCTGGGCAGGTTGTCGGTGACCCAGGGCCTGGACATGCTGGAGCAGACCGGACGCGCGTTGGAGGTGGCGCACCGCGCCGGCGTTGTGCACCGCGACGTGAAGCCGGGCAACATCCTGGTAACGCCGACCGGCCAGGTGAAGATCACCGACTTCGGCATCGCGAAGGCGGTGGACGCCTCTCCGGTGACCAAGACCGGCATGGTGATGGGCACCGCCCAGTACATCGCGCCGGAACAGGCGATCGGCGAGGACGCCACCGCGGCCAGCGACGTGTACTCGCTCGGGGTGGTCGGTTACGAGGCGCTCTCCGGTCAGCGGCCGTTCATCGGGGACGGCGCGCTCACCGTCGCGATGAAGCATGTCCGGGAGACGCCACCGCCGATGCCGGCCGATCTGCCGGGCAACGTCCGCGAGTTGATCGAGATCACCATGGCCAAGGAGCCGGGACGCCGCTACGCCCGTGGCGGAGAGTTCGCCGACGCGATCGCGGCCGTGCGCGCTGGCCGCCGCCCGCCGCCGCCCAGCGGCAGCCATCCCGGCGCCTCCCTGACCGGAGCCACCCGGGTGCTGCCGCCCGGACCCACCTCCGTGATCCCCTCCACACCGCACGATTTCGACGGCGCGACGGTGCGTTACTCGACGCCCGCGGCCGGGGCGATCGGCGCGGCGAACCATGCCGGTTCCATCGCGGCTCCGCAGACCCTGATGAGCCAGGAAACCGGCGGCAACGGCAGGCACCCGGATGACGAGAAACGCTTCACCGCGTCACAGAAGTGGCTGGCCGGGCTCGGTATAGGCGCCGTACTGTTCGGCGCCGTCACGATCTTCCTGCTGTTCGGCGGTGACACCAATCCGAATACGACGCCGTCACCGACCACGACGATCACGACGAGCCCCAAGCCGGCGGCGCCGATCGTCACCACGACCACCCCCAAGCCGGTACTGCCGCCGGTGATCACGACCGTCCCGGAACCGACCACCACCGAGCCGACGACCACAACTCCGGAGCCGACGACGACCACGCCGACCACCACTACGGCACCCAGCACGACGAAGCCGACCACGACCGCGCCGACGTCTACGCGGCCGCGCGTTCCGACCCTCGAATTACCGTTTCCTAATTTTCCCGGTGCCCAAGGTCCCTCGGCCACCAGCAGCGCGCGCGCTACTTCTTCGCAAGGACAACCATGACGACCCCGAAGAATCTCTCCTCCCGCTACGAGCTGGGCGAGATCATCGGGTTCGGCGGAATGTCCGAGGTACACAAGGCACGAGATCTCCGGCTCAGCCGGGATGTGGCGATCAAGGTGTTGCGCGCCGACCTGGCGCGTGACCCCACGTTCTATCTCCGGTTCAAGCGCGAGGCGCAGAATGCGGCCGCGCTCAATCACCCGGCCATCGTCGCGGTGTACGACACCGGCGAGGCCGAGGTGGACGGTGGTCCGCTGCCGTACATCGTGATGGAGTACGTAGACGGCGATACGCTGCGCGACATCGTGCGCGGCAAGGGGCCGATACCGCCGCGGCGCGCGATGGAGGTCGTCGCCGATGTCTGTGCCGCATTGGATTTCAGCCACAAGGCCGGAATCGTGCACCGCGATATGAAGCCCGCGAACATCATGATCAACCGGGCAGGCGCGGTGAAGGTGATGGACTTCGGCATCGCCCGCGCGATCGCCGACAGTTCCAACCCGATGACGCAGACTGCCGCGGTGATCGGCACCGCACAGTATCTTTCGCCGGAGCAGGCCCGCGGCGAGACCGTGGACGCCCGTTCGGACGTCTACTCGGTCGGCTGTGTGCTGTTCGAAATACTTACCGGTGAGCCGCCTTTCACCGGCGACTCACCGATCGCGGTCGCCTACCAGCACGTCCGGGAGGACCCGCGGCTGCCCTCGCATGTGCACCCTGGGGTGCCACGTGAACTCGACTCGGTGGTGCTCAAGGCGATGAGCAAGAACCAGGCCAACCGGTACCAGACCGCGGCCGAGATGCGCGCCGACTTGATTCGGGTGCTCGGCGGCCAGAAGCCGAGTGCTCCGACGGTGATGACCGACGAGGACCGCACCACCATCATGGGTTCGGACGAGCCCCCGCCGCGCAACTACCGCACCGTCGAACGCAACGACGACACCGCGGAGCAGGAGCGGGCAGATCCGTCCAGCCAGCGCCGCACCGCCTATCTCGCACTCGGCGCCGCCGCGGCGATCGCGGTGGTGTTGGGATTGTTCTGGGTGCTGATCGGCCCTGGCAGCCGACCGGACCAAGTCGCCGTTCCCGACTTGTCCAACAGATCCTCCCAACAGGCGCAGGACGCGTTGCAGAAGCTCGGGTTCACGGTAGCGATCCAGCAGAAGGCCGACAGCAAGGTCGCGACCGGCAACGTGATCGCCACCCAGCCGCTCGGCGGCTCTCGGATCAACAAGAAGAGCACCGTCACGGTGCAGGTCTCCACTGGTCCCGCTCAGGTTCAGGTGCCGAAGCTGACCGGCCTGTCCCAGCAGCAAGCCGAACAGGAACTCAATGCCAAGGGGCTGCGGCTGAACCCGAACGTCGATCGCAAACCGTCGAGCACCGCGGAGAAGGACACGGTGATCGAGCAGAATCCGTCGCCGGGGTCGAAGACCGACGTCGACTGGGAGGTCGTCGTCACGATCGGCAGCGGTCCGGAGGCGGTGCGCGTTCCGTACGTCGTCGGGCAGATGATCGACGTGGCTCAGCCGAACATCGAGGGCAACGGCTTCAAGGTCGTCGTCCATGAGGTGCAGTCCTCGAAGCCGAAAGGTGAAGTGGTCGCGTCCAGCCCCGCGGGCGGCAACACGGCGGACAAAGGCTCCACGGTCGTTGTGCAGGTGTCCGCGGGCGACCTGAAAATGCCGTCGCTGATCGGTCTCTCGGTCTCGCAGGCGGTGGAGAAACTTCGTTCGGAGGGCTGGACGGGCAGCACGAGCCAGATCAGTCAGTCCCCACAGGGCACGTTCGACGCGGGCAGCGTGGGTCGAGTGCTCAGCCAACAACCGTCCGCCGGAAGCTCGATCCAGAAGAGCGGCGCCGTCGCGCTAGGTGTGGGGGTACTCGGCCCGCCGTGAATTTTGGTCGATTCCGCGTCAGCGTCCGGCATGGCGAAAACCAGACCATTCGGTGTGAAGTGCGGAAGAATGAGCGTGCTCCATCCTAATCAGCACAGCTGAACACGAGGAGGTAGCTCATGACCACCGCCAGGGACATCATGAAACCCGGCGCACAGTGGATCGCCAAGGACGAGACCGTCGGGAAGGCCGCCCGTGTCATGGCCGAACTCGGCGTCGGATCACTGGTCATCTCGGATGAGAACGAGCGGATGTGCGGCATAGTCACCGACCGCGACATCGTGGTGAAGTGCATTGCCCAGGGGCGGCCACCGGCCACCACCATGGTGGCCGAGATGTGCGAGTCGACGCCACGCTGGGTCGACGCCGACGCGGATATAGAGTTCGTGCTCGACGAGATGGAAAGTCACCGGATCAAGCGCATGCCGGTGATCGAGAACAAGCGCCTCGTCGGCATGATCAGCGAATCCGATCTGGCCAGGCACTTGGACGACAACCAGCTCGGTGAGTTCGTGACCGCGGTCTACGGACGGCCGTAGGGTCTAGGACAGGTCCAGGTGGCGGTTCATCGACATCGCCGCCGCCGCCAGTTCGCGGAGTTCGACCACTTCGACGCCGTGCTGCCGCAGCTTCTCTACACCGACACAATCGGTCACGAAGGTCGCGGGCTCCCGCCAGGCGATGACAACTCGAGGGATCCCCGCGCGCACGATGCGATCGGTGCACGGCAGCCGGGTCGGAGTGCCGCGCTGCGAACAAGGCTCGAGAGTGCTGTAGAGGGTCGCCGTGAACATTCTGTTGTCGTCCACGGCAAGTTTGTCGAGAGCGGACTCCTCCGCATGCACCTTCTCGTCGGTCTCCCTGGAGTAGCCGGAGGCGATCTCCACACCCTCGGCCACGATGACCGCGCCAACCGAGAACGCGGTCGCACTCGGCGGGCATCGGCGGGCGAGGTCGATCGCCCGCCGCATGAACCACTCGTCGCGTTCCGTGTGTTCAGCACCCACCCGACAACCTCCTGATTTCGCGCACTCCGATCACCCGGTGCGCCGGCCGGCAGTATCAGCCTTCGGCAGATAGCGCAGCACCGCGACGTCACCGACCTGGGTGACATCCGCGAGCCGCATCCGGCGATGCGGTGCCCCCGGGTAGGCGGCGGCGGCCAGAAATCGTGGCGCCGCCGTGTCGCCGACCAGGATCGGAGCGACCGCTACATGCAGTTCGTCGGCCAGACCCGCAGCCAGGAAGGCGGTGTGCACGCGCGTACCGCCTTCCACCATGAGGCGGGCGACGCCACGAGCGCCCAAGTCGTCGAGTAACACGTCGAAATCGAGATCGTCGCCGAGTCTTACCACCTCCGCCAGACCAGCCAGCCGCCCGGCAAGCTTCGCCGCACCCGCATCGGTGGTGTAGACGAGTTTGCCGCCGCCGTGGTGCCAGAACCTCAGGTCGGAGTCCAGATCACCGCTCGCCGAGACGGTCACCTTGAGCGGATACTCCGGCTTGCCGGCCAAGACCCGCGCGGTTCTCCGTTCCGCGCTGTCCACCAACAGCCGTGGGTTATCGCTGCGCAGCGTCTGCGCGCCGACGAGAATCGCGTCGGAGTCCGCGCGTACCTGGTCGACTCGATCGAAGTCCGCCGCGCCCGACAGTCGCAGCCGCTCGGGACTCGCGTCATCGATATAGCCGTCGACGCTCACGGCCACCGACAGCAGCACGTACGGACGGGTCACTGCAGCACCAGCGCGGCGACCTCCGCCTCCAGCGTCCGCACCAGCCCCTCGGCAGGACGCTCGCCGCACACGTCGAGCCAGTTCGCCAACATCCGGTGCCCACCCTGGGTCAGCACCGATTCGGGATGGAACTGCACACCGTGGATCGGCAGGGTGCGGTGGCGCATGGCCATCACGATCCCGCTCTCGGTGCGTCCGAGCACCTCGATCTCCTCCGGTAGCGTCTCCTCGACGACGGTGAGCGAGTGGTACCGGGTGGCGGTGAAGGGGTCGGGCAGACCGGCCAACACGCCCGCACCGATATGAAATACCGAGCTCGTCTTGCCGTGCAGCAATTCGGGGGCCCTGGTGACGGTGGCGCCGAACGCCGCGCCGATCGCCTGGTGGCCGAGGCACACGCCGAGCAGTGGAACACTGTTGTCGGCACAGGCGCGCACCAGCGCGATGCTGGCGCCGGCCCGGTCCGGGGTGCCCGGTCCCGGGCTGATCAGGATGCCGTCGAAGTCGCGCACGACGGCGTCGACATCGGACAGCTGCGGGTCGTCGTTGCGCCAGACCACGGCATCCACACCGAGTTGGCCGAGGTACTGCACAAGGTTGAAGACGAAGCTGTCGTAATTGTCGACGACCAGAACACGCATGGGATCGAGATTACGTGCCCGCCCGGCACGACGTCGCATCCATTACCAGTTGGGATAGCCTAGAGGCACACCGGAGGGCGCCGCAGCCTCGTCCACAGCGGCGAGTGAGCTCGGCAGATGATCGAACCGAATCCGCCTGCCGGTACCGACCTGCACGCCGAATACGAGGACGTCATGCCCAAGTCGAAGGTCCGCAAGAAGGCCGACTATACGATCAACCCCGCCAGCCGGATCCCGGTGAAGGTGAAGGCCGGGCCGTCTCCGGTCTGGTATGTCGCCATCATGCTCGGGTTCATGCTCGCCGGGCTGGTCTGGTTGCTGGTCTACTATCTGGCCGCCGAACAGATCGGTTGGATGAACGATCTCAACGCGTGGAACTTCCTGATCGGATTCGGTCTGATGGTGGTCGGCTTGATCATGACGATGCGTTGGCGCTGATCGCAGCGGATTACAGACGTGTCATTCATACACACCTGTGGATGAGCCTGTGGACAACTCGAGGAGTGATGGGGGAGCGATGTGACTCCTGAGCCGGTGGATCCGCCAGCACCGGACCCCGAACCGCACATCTGGACCACCCCGGCCGCCGGCCTCGTCGCCGTGGCGGTGGGAGGGGTCATCCTGGCCGCGGCAGCGATACTCACCGGCGACGCGGCCAGCCGGCTACTCGTCGGGCTGGCGGCGATCGGGCTACTCGGCCTCGCCGGCCTCGGATTCCGACAGCGACCGCGTCTGTCAGTGCAGCCGGGCGCACACCCCCGCCTGGTGGTCCGCACGTTGACCGGTCCCGTCGAATACTTCCGCGACCAGATCATCCGCACCCGCGTAGTCAGCTACCGCCGTCTCGGACGAAAAGTGCCGATGCTGGAGATCGACGTCGAGCGCGCGGGCACCGAACGACTGCTGATCTTCGGCCGCTGGGATCTGGGCGCCAATCCCGAAAACGTGTACCACGACCTCGTCGAGGCGTTGCGCCTGTCCGAGGACACGACCCGCTGAATCGCGACCTCTCCGGCCGCGGATGTTTCACGTGAAGCACGAATTCCGATGTCAGACAGCCAGCGTCAGCGCGGTCGCACCCACCACCGACAAGGCCACAATCGCGACGAACGCCACCGCCACCCACCCGATCAATCGGGCGGCTTCCGGTGACTTCGCCTGCAACCACTGTGGCAGGAACAGGACGCCGAGCGTCGCGATCGTGCCGGCCGCCAGCCCGCCGAGATGTCCCCAGAGCGAAATGCCTGGCAGGGAGAAGCTGATGAACACGTTGATGCCGATGAGAATCAACATTTGATTCGGGCTCTGCCGCAACCTGATCAGAATGACCGTGATCGCACCGAACAATCCGTACACCGCGCCGGACGCACCCGCTGTCACCGTGTTCTGCGCGAACACCATGACCGCGGCCGAGCCGCCGAGCAGCGAGACCAGATACACCGCGAGGTAGCGCAGCCGCCCGAGCACCAGTTCGGCGTCGCGCCCCACCACGTACAGCGCGAACATATTGAGCAGCAGATGGATCGGACCGTAGTGCAGGAAGCCGGAACCGAGCACCCGCCACCACTCGCCCTCCGCGACAGCGGGGACGTACAGCACCCAATCCAGGAACAACGCAGAACCGCGTTGGTTGTCCAACAGACTCTTCGCCTGCGCCGCGGTGACTGCGAAGACAGCCACATTGACGGCGATCAAGGCGTAGGTCACATACGGCACCGGCTTCGCTGCCGTCCGTGCGCCTGCCACAGTGCGCACCGGCACTACATCGCGCTGGTCCTGGCGCAGGCAATCGACGCAGTGTTGGCCTACCGCGGCGGGACGCAAACATTCCGCACAGGCAGGCCTCCCGCAGCGCGTGCAGGCCAGACCGGTCGGACGGTTCGGGTGGCGGACGCACGTCGGTGCGGGTGGCTGGGGGTTCATAGTCTCATTCGATAGTGATCTTGGTGATGACGACGGGCTCGAGCGGACGATCGTTCCGATCGGTCCTGGTGCTCGCGATCGAGTCGACGACCTTGCGCGAATCCACGTCGACGACTTCACCGAAGATCGTGTGCTTGCGGTTCAGGTGCTTCTGCGGACCGACGGTGATGAAGAATTGTGAGCCGTTGGTGCCCGGCCCGGCATTGGCCATCGCCAGCAGGTAACCGCGGTCGAAACGCAGTTCGGGGTGGAACTCGTCACCGAACTCGTAGCCTGGCCCGCCGCGACCGGTACCGGTCGGATCGCCCCCCTGAATCATGAAGCCATCCATCACCCGGTGGAACACCGCGCCGTCGTAGAACGGACCGCTGCGACCGCCACTGGCGTTCGCGGTGGTGTACTGCGCCGAACCATCGGCGAGCCCGACGAAATTGCGGACCGTCTTGGGTGCGTGGTTACCGAAGAGCGAGATCTTGATATCGCCGTGATTCGTATGCAAAGTAGCCACGGACGTCTGATTCGGTGAGGTCACGCCGCCCATCGTGCCACGGACGACGGCGACGGCGAGGAACTGGGCTGTACCACGCTGTGAGCTGGACCTCCTGCGCGATCAATCGGGTTGTGCGAGAGTGGTCGAATGACCTCGGGGCGCCTGCATGTCTCTACCCGTTCGCGGAATCGGCTCATCGTCGCTGCCGCCGTCGCGCTGGCGGGTGGCGTGGCCTGGTTGGTGCGTACCCGGCGGCCACAGCCGCCGGCACCCGCCCCCGCGCCACCCCGCATCGGATACTCCCGAAACGGCTCCGCGCCGACCCCCTTGGCGGGAGCCGGCACGGAGAACAGTCGCTGACACCGAAAAGAGAAGGTCAGCGACTGACCGCCTTCTTGTACTGATGCAAAGCCAGCGGGACGAAAACCACCAGGATCACCACCACCCAGATCAGTGAGGTGGCTACCGGATGCTGGATCGACCAAGTGTCCGAGGGCGGAGCCAGCGGGCTGGTGTTGCCGAACAGATCCCGGGTCGCCTGGGTGAGCGCGGACACCGGGTTCCACTCCGCGATCACCCGCAGCACGGTGGGCAGCTTGTCACTGGGCACGAACGTGTTGGCAATGAAGGTGAGCGGGAAGACCACCATGAAACTGGCGTTGTTGAAGACCTCGGGCGCCCGCACCAGCAGACCGACCACGGCCATGATCCAGGACACCGCGTAGGCGAACAGCAACAGCAACACGTACGCCAACACAGCGTCGAGGAACGAGCCGCGAATCCGCCAGCCGACGACGAAACCGGTCAGTGACATCACCGTCAGGCTGACCACGTTGATCACCACGTCGCTGAGCGTGCGACCGACCAGTACCGCCGATGACGCCATCGGCAACGAGCGGAATCGGTCGATGATGCCCTTCTGCATGTCCTCGGCAAGGCCCGCACCGGTGAAGGTCGCGCCGAATACCACGGTCTGCGCGAAGATGCCCGCGATGAGGAACTCGCGGTAGCCCCCGGAGAGCCCTGGCACGTCGATGGCCGCGCCGAAGATGTAGGCGAACAACAGCACGAACATGATCGGCGACAGTGTCGAGAAGATCAGGACGTCGGGTACCCGCTTGATCTTGATGACATTGCGTTTCGCGATGGTCAGGCTATCGCTGACCACGATGGACAGTCGTTCTCCAGGCGAGAGCCGTTCCAGGACCGGAGCCGCGGTGGTCATCGAGATATTCCTTTCACTGCTTCCAGTTTGTCGTTCGCGCCGCGGCCATCACCATTGGTCAACGCCTCGGCCTCGTGTCCAGTCAGGGTGAGAAAGACGTCGTCGAGCGACGGGCGCCGCAAGCCGACATCGTGGATCTGGACGTTGTGCTCGGCCAGTTTGCCGACCGCCTCGACCAGCGCCTGCGATCCGTTGGAGACCGGAACGGTGATCCGGCGCAGCCCGGATTCGAGGTGGATCTCGCCGTCCGCCAAGCTCTTCAGCGCGGCCTCTGCGGTCACGAGATTGTCGGCGTGATCGACGGTCAGCTCGATACGATCGCCACCGACGAGGGTCTTGAGTTCGTCGGCGGTGCCTTTGGCGATCACCTTGCCATGATCGATCACCGCTATGGAGTCGGCGAGCCGGTCGGCCTCCTCCATGTACTGCGTGGTGAGGAGCAGGGTTGTCCCGCCCGCGACCAACTCTTCGATCACATCCCAGAGGTCCAGGCGCGCACGGGGATCCAGCCCGGTGGTCGGCTCATCGAGGAACAGCACCGGTGGGTTCGCGACCAGCGCGCCCGCCAGGTCGAGCCGGCGGCGCATACCGCCGGAATAGCCCTTCACCGGCCGATCCGCGGCATCGGTGAGTCGGAATCGTTCGAGCAGTTCCCGTGCGCGTTCTTTACTGCGCTGCACGCCCATGTGATACAGACGTCCCACCATTTCCAAATTCTCGAAACCGGTGAGGTATTCGTCGACTGCGGCGTATTGACCCGACGCGCCGATTCGTGAGCGCAATGCCTGGGGTTCGCGCAGCACGTCGATTCCCGCGACCGTCGCGCGTCCGGCGTCCGGCACCAACAGCGTGGTGAGCACCCGGACGGCAGTGGTCTTACCTGCACCGTTGGGTCCGAGTAGTGCCGTGACAGTCCCCTCCGGGACCGCGAGGTCGAGTCCGTCGAGGGCAATCAGCTGGCCGTATCGTTTGACCAGACCCTCGACGACTATTGCGTCGGGCATGACTCTCCTGGGGTTCGTAAGTTTCGATATCGGTAATGGACGACACCAAACGGCTCCGGCGTCGCTTCGCTGGATGGGTAACCAGCCGATACTCGGGTGCTCGAGTCAGTATTGCTCCGCCCACCGACAAATTCATCCGATTTGTTCGGGGTGCACCGGTGCCAGCAGCGGCCACTTTCCGCGAACGGGGGCGGGCCGAACAAGTGGAACGCTCGGTCGAGTCGATTGGCACGAACACATGTTCGCATCGGGGTACGACAGGTTTCGCCGTCTCGCGACATGCCACGTATGCGACACGCGGCGCGGATTGATCCGCCGTCCCGCGCGAACACCACAGGTCCGATCGTGGTGCACCATGCACAGCAATTGGTCGGGTGCTGTGGACCCCGATCGCAGTAGCAGTTCATTCGACGGCAGTGGCACGGAATTCGCTGCTCGACAACACATTTGGCAAATAGCAGGCCACCGGTCGGAAACATGGCAAACCGACCACCGGTCAGTCGCTCTGGCTATCGGGTGTCGACCCGGCGCACCGACCCGAAAAAACTTGGAAAGTGGCAGTCCCCACGCACACACAATTCCGGATCATCGAGTAGCATCGTTCACGTCGGCCCCTCCCCCCCGGGCCGACCCTACGCGGGCCTCGGCTAACTCCCCCCCTTCGCCGAGGCCCGCTCCCCATTTCCAGGCCAGGTCAAGGACTATCCGGCCGGTCGGATTCCGGCAGTACCGACCGCCACGCAGCGACCAATCGCTGACCGCGTACCCGCCCCGCCGTCGCGAGCAGCGGACGGTCGCGCTCCCACCACTGTCGCGTCGTCAAGTCGGTCGACTCCCACAGCGGGTTCAACTCGGCCAGCACTTCGTCGAACAATTCGAAGGTCCCGCCGAGCGCGATGTGCACGCCCGGCGAATTCGGCGCATCGATGTCCAACCCACGCACTGCTGCCAACACGGTGAGCAATCGCTGCCGACCGGCCCGCGACCAGCCCGACACACGGGCCACCCGCATCAGCCAGCCCATAGTGGCCGCCAGTACGTGGATGTCCTCGATCGTGCGAAACGGCTTCAGGTAGTCCAGATATCCGTCGCCGGGTAGCACCCGCGCCCGCACGACGGTCAGCCGCACAGACGCGTGCGGGATCTCCGGCGCGAAGGCGAGTGCGGGGTTGTTCGTCACGCGCACCCCCGCTTCGCGCGCGTCGACCATGGTGGCGCGCAGCCGGTTCCGTCCGTCCGGCGCCGTACCGACGGAGGCGATCACAAGCAGCCGTTGGGCGAAGACACCCATCGTCACGAACGACTTCGTGTCGTTCACCAGCCACGCGCCGTCCCGCTCGGCGAGCACAGTGTGGATCGCCGAGGGATGGCCGCCACTTTCCTCGGTCGCGCACATCGCGACCAGTTCGTCGGCCGACAGTTCCGGGATCAGCGTCCGCAACGCCGCCTGGTATCCGGACAGAAAGGCGAAGCCGAGCCGGTCGGCGCCGAATCCACCCGCGATCGCCACATCGACCGGCCCATCGAACCGGTTCGCGGCCACTCGATGTCGGGTCCACGCCGCGGTGACATCATCGAGTGGGGCAGTCGGCACCGGCTCGGTCAGCAGGAAGTCGAGCAGAGAGTCCACCCCCGCATCATCGGTCACCCCGGCCGGCCATGGGAACCTGCACTTCGACGTCACCGCGGTGCCGCGCGAAAAACCATACCGCGGGCCGAGCGCACAGCACCGGACGAGATCTGGTGAGCAGGCGGCAACCTCCGGCGGTGCGTAGCCGAATTCTCTGGATGAGCCTGTATCACTGAATGGTCGAATCCGACGGTTAAGGAGCCTGAACTGTGCCGAAGCTGGACGATGTGCGCAGAAAGGAACTCGTCGACGCGAATGCGAGGCTGTCCTGGGTGCTCGCCGCGCTCGCCGGCCTGATCGGTGCGGCAGCGTTCACGCACACAGCTGGCTACTTCGTCACCTTCATGACGGGCAATACCGAGCGGGCGATCCTCGGACACTTCCACGACGAGCCCGACGTGGCGGTGGCGGCCGCCACGCTGCTGGTGTCCTTCCTGTCCGGTGTCGTGGTTGCCTCGTGGTGTCGACGGCGCTACTGGTCCGGGCACCCGCACGGCCCTACCCTGCTCACCACCGTGTGCCTGGCACTCGCTTCGGCCGTCGACATCCTGATGTTTCGTACGACCACCGAACGGATCGACTTGGCGCCGATCTTGTTCGTCGCGTTCGGAGTCGGGGCGCTCAATACGTCATTCGTGCGGAACGGGGAGGTGTCGGTGCCGCTGAGTTACGTCACCGGCACCCTGGTCAAACTGGGCCAGGGCATCGAACGCCACCTCAGTGGCGGCGACTACGCCGACTGGCTCGGATATTTTCTGCTCTTTACCAGTTTCGCGCTCGGCGCCCTGTTCGGCGGATTGCTGAGCTTGCTGGTCGCCGGCTGGGCGATGCTGATCACCGCCACCGTCGTGTGCTTGATCGTCACCGGCTACACCTATCTGCACCTGGACCGACACGGACCGCTCGAGCGATGATCTTGTCGCGCTGCGACTGTCGGCGACCGCGGTTACGGTGGCCGCGTGGAGAATATCGAGGACGAAACTATCGCATTCGCCGCGCTCGTCACGCAGCAGTTGTCCGCGCTCGGCGAGAACGACATCGAGTACGACCGAGACGCGTTCGTGGTACGCAGCGGTGATCTGGTCCTCAACCTGCACAACATATTTCGGGAGACCCGCGAACTCGCACCGCCGGAGCGCGCGGCTCGCGTCAGCCGGTTCGTCGGCGCCCTGCGCACTGCGAGCGGCTCGGAGCCGGATTGGACCTCCGCACGGCAAGCACTGCGACCAGTGCTGCGGCCCAACAGCTTCGGCCTGGACGCTTCCGAACCCGGCGTGCGACTGATCGCGCGGCCTGCCTTCCCGTTCGTCGACGAGATGGTCGCGATCGATCTGCCCGATGCCCGATCGATCGTCTCGCACAGGTCGCTGGAGAGGTGGGGTGTCACCGTGGACGATGTGTTCACAGCCGCGCGCGAAAACCTCGCAGCCCTGGCGGTTTCCACCAACCTCTACGAGCCCGGCATTCTGCACTTCGTCGACAACGGCGACGACTACTTCGCCTCGTGGCCCCTGGTCCCCGGCTGGCTCGCCGGCTCCGGCGACGGCGCCCGCCCGCCGGTAGCGTTCATGCCGGACGTCGACACCTTGATCGTCGCGCCGGGCGGCGACGAACTCGAACAGATATTCGAAGTGGTCGAAGAGCAATACGCCGACGCCGTCCGCCCGATCTCACCGCAGGGCTACACCGTCGGCGAGGGCGGCACGGTGATCCCGCTCGACCGTTCACCCGCATACCGCCATCTCCCCGCGGTGCAACGCGCCCGGTGCGGACTTGCCGTGACCGAGTACGACGCCCAGGCCAGGATCTTGAACGAGATGGTGGAGCGCGAGAACGAGTTCACTCCCTACGACATCGAACCCGCCTACGTCGGCGGGGTCATGTACGGCAACGGGGACAACGGTCCGTACACGCTCACAGTCTGGGGTGAGGGCGTCGAATATCTCCTCCCGGAGGCCGACTATGTCGCTTTCTGCCGAACCGACGACGACGGCGATCTGGAGCGACTTTTCGAGGTGCCTTTTCACATTGTCGCCACCCTCATCGGCCTCACGCCGGTCCCCGACCTGTCACCGCATCGCTACGAGATCCGTGAATGGCCGTCCCCTGAGACATTGGCCCAGCTGGAAGCTGCTGCAGTCGCCCTTTGACCGGTGTCGCGGTTCGGTGCGCCCGAACGAGCACCCATTGGTCGGAGCGACAGGATCTCCGACGGCATATAGCCACGGCCCGGGCTGCCCGGCCACGTCCGGCAATCGCGATCGGGCCACTCTTCGTGCAGCCAGCTAACTCTTCGGTAATACATACCGACGGGGAGGTTTGGGAGTGCATAAGTGGTCTATCCCACGTTTAGAGCACGTGAGGCCACCGGACCTGCAGGTTCAGCGAGTCGCACTCGACGACGAGCAGGGAGTGATCATGAAAGGCGGAGTAAGACTAGCGATAGGTGTGGGTATCGGCTATTTCCTCGGCCGAACACGCAAGATGAAACTGGCGTTGACGTTGGCAGGTGCCGGATTGTCCGGACGGTCCGCGGGCGGGCCGCAGGAGCTGCTCCAGCGAGGAGTTTCGCTGATCAGCTCGTCGTCAGAACTGTCGAAAATCACCGAGACGGTCCGTGGAGAGTTGCTGGGGGCAGCGCGAGACGCGGCAGTCACCGCCGCGAGCAACCGAATCGATGCGTTCAGCAACCGCTTGCAGCAACAGGCCCTAGGGCCCGAGGCGGAGGAGTCAGAGGACTCGGCGGCGGAGGATTTGGAAGCAGAGGGCCCGGAAGCGGTCGAGGAAAAGCGCCCTGCCGAACGGCGCCAGCGCCACGAGACCGGCGACGGCCACAAGCGGGAAACGGCCGAGGAGGAGCGGGCGGACGAATACCCGGACGACGAGGACACCGAAGCCGCGCGCAGCCGCGACGAGGGCTCCGAAACACCTCGGCGGCCTTCCCGCGCGCGACCGACGGGGTCCAGCGCTCGCCGGCGGGCCGGTGAATCCACCTCCCGAGCGCCGGCCAAGGCATCCGGTTCCGACGAGCGGAAATCGTCCCGTCGACGCCGTCTACGCGCCGACGTCGACACTGCGGACCAAGCGCCGGTGCGGCGCACGAGGAGATGACTCCGATGGCAACCAAAACTCTCGGAGACGTCGCGGGCAAGATCGCGAAGACCGCCACCGATACTGCGGGTCGGACCAAGGACGCGACCGGAACGGCTCAGAAGAAGGTCCAGGAGGCGTCGCCCACCGGACAGTTACAGCAATCGCTGCAGAACCTGGCCGGAACAGTGGCTGAGCGTGCCCTCGCGGGGCTCTCGGGCAAGGTGTCCGAGACGACGGATCGCTTGCATGAGTACGCCGAAGGCAGCGGCGGGAATCTGCTGTCGGCGCTCACCGGAGTCGAAAAACTCGCGCAGGGCCAGTCGCCACTCAGGGCGGCCCTCGGCGTCGGAATGGACAAGGTCAAGCACACCGTCGGGGAGAAATTTCAGACTGTGAAGGAATCCCTGGGCGGCGGCAAGGGCAAGGGCTCCGGCGGCAAGAAGCTGAAGCTGACCAACATCGTCGAGCACATCGACGTCGGTGTGCCGATCCGTCTCGCTTACGACGAGTGGACCCAGTTCGCGGAGTTCCCGAAGTTCATGAAGAAGGTCGAGCAGGTAGAGCAGTCCTCAGACGAGAAGTTGCAATGGACCGGCAAGGTGTTCTGGTCGCGGCGGAGCTGGGAGTCGACGATCCTCGAGCAGGTGCCGTTCGAGCGGATTGTGTGGCGCTCGAAGGGCAATAAAGGCTACATCGACGGCGCGGTGACCTTCCATGAACTCACCTCCGACCTGACCCGCATCATCGTCGTGCTCGAGTACCACCCGCAGGGATTCTTCGAGAAGACCGCCAACCTCTGGCGTGCGGCAGGCCGACGGTGTCGCCTGGAACTCAAGCATTTCCAGCGGCACGTGATGACCGAGAGCGTGCTGCATCCGGACGACATCGAAGGCTGGCACGGCGAGATTCGCGACAAAGAAGTTGTCAAGGACGACGAGACCGCTCGCCGTGAGGAACAGGAAGACGCTGAAGCCGAAGGGGAGGACTACGAAACTCCTGAAGAAGAAGCACCCGAAGACGAGTTCGACGAGGAAGCCGAAGACGAACTCGAAGACGAACTACCGCCGGACGCGGAGGAAACCGACTCGCCGGACGAACCCGGGCCCAATGGTGGTCGACCAGCGCAAAGGCGACACGCCACAGCTGGAAGTCGATCGAGTGACCGGAGAGGAGAACAGTCATGACCCTCGAACCCGCAGGCGGCGGCAACGCGACGATGGCCCGCCCGAATTCCTCCGGTCTGGCTGACGTCATCGACACGATTCTCGACAAGGGACTGGTCATCGACGCGTTCGTGCGGGTGTCCTTGGTCGGTATCGAGCTGGTGACCATCGACGCCCGGGTCGTGGTGGCCAGCGTCGACACCTATCTGCGTTTCGCCGAGGCCGTCAACCGGCTCGAGATCTCCCAGAGCGAACCACAGGGTCTGCCCGACCTGGTCGGCGACATCGCCGAGGGTGGGGCGAAACACAAGACGAAGGGCGCTATCGAGGCCGCAGGCGAGAAAGTCACGGACTTCCTCACCGACGTCCAGGACAGGCGCCAAGCCGCAGGCAGGTCTTCGAGCCGCAAGGAGGATTGATGTCTTCCCGTCAAGCAACGCAGGCCCCCGGAAGCGGAAGCGTTCGAAATGCTGTGTACGTCTACGGCATCGTGCCCGCCGATGTGCAAGCCGAGGAACACGCCTCCGGTATCGGCGATCCCCCGTGCGACATCCAGGTGGTGCGGCACGGCGAAGTCGGTGCGTTGATCAGCGAGATCGCGGTGGATCGGCCACTCGGTACACCCGATGACCTGATCGCGCACGCGCGGCTGGTGGACGGCGCGGCAGCGGTCACTCCGGTGTTGCCACTGCGGTTCGGAGCAGTGCTGACCGACCTGGACGAGGTGGAGAACGAGCTGCTCGACGCCCACCATGACGAGTTCCGCGCCGCGCTGGAGGAACTCGAAGGGCGCGCCCAATTCGTGATCAAGGGACGGTATGTCGAAAAGAATATTCTGCGCGAGGTCCTCGACGAGAATTCCGAGGCGGCGAGGCTGCGCGAGAAGATTCGCGACAAATCGGAAGACGCCACCCGTGATCTTCGTATGCAGTTGGGCGAGATCATCAATCAGACCATCGAAGCCAAGCGCGCCGAGGACACCCGGCAGGTAATCGATGCACTCGAAACACTCGAACCTGTTGTCAACAAACGCGAGCCCACGAATGAGGAAGACGCAGTCCATGTCGCCGTCCTCATTGAGTTGTCCCGGCAACGGGATCTGGAAGAGACGTTGGCACAACTCGCGGAGGAGTGGGACGGCCGCGTGGAGATGAGCCTGCTCGGCCCGATGGCGGCCTACGACTTCGTAGCGAAGCAAAAAACGGAGGGATGACACATGGGCTTGCTTTCGACCCTCTTCACCCTGCCGCTGGCACCGGTCCGGGGCGTTATCTGGCTTGGTGAAGTGATCCAGGATCAGGTCGAGCAGCGGCTGCATGATCCAGCGACCATCCGGCGCGAACTCGAGGCGATCGACGAGGCCGCAGCAGCCGGTCACTTATCGGAGCAGGAACGCAAACAAGCGCAGCAGGAGGTTCTCGATCGGATGATTCAGCCGCGCAGCGGCATGAAACCAACCGGCAGGAAGGAGTGAGCGGCGTGAGCGGCACAACCCCCGACGACACCGAACACGAATCGGGTGAACCCGCTCTGACTACGGCACAGGCTGCGGCAGCAGCAATTGAGCAACTCGTAGAACTGACCTCGAAGCAGGCGCAGGGAGCGACCTCCGTCGAGCCCACCGAGGACGGCTGGACGGTGGAGATCGAGGTGCTCGAGGACCGCCGGATCCCCTCGTCCGCGGACATGCTGGCGCTCTACGAGGTGGAGGTCGACCTGGATGGAGATCTGTTGGCCTACCGCAGAACCAAGCGCTACGCCCGCGGAACCGCCGACATCGGCAGAGGTGGGCAACGATGACGGTCGTAGGGAGTGGTTCAGCGGCGCCGCAGCCGTACGGCGGCGGGCACCAGTCGACGAACCTTGGTGACATTCTCGAGCGGGTCCTCGACAAGGGCCTTGTGATCGCGGGCGACATCCAAGTGAATCTGCTCGACATCGAACTTCTCACGATCAAGTTGCGCCTGGTCATCGCCTCACTCGAGACGGCGAAGGCGGTAGGCATCGACTGGTGGGAGACCGATCCCTGGCTCAACAGTAAGGCCCGCACGCTCGAACGGCAGGATCATGACCTCGAACTAGAGAACCGTGAACTGCGCGATCGGATCGCGGAACTCGAGAGCGGACGCGACCGCCGCGCGGCGGTAGAACACCGCGCCGCGGTAGAACACCGCCACGAACCGGTGGAAGAGCGGGATCGTGACTGACGGCCAAGGGGTCTGGCTGTACGCGGTGACCAGTGCCGAACCTGTTGCGCAGGTGCTCAGCAGCCTGACCGGAGTGGCGGGCGAGACGGTACACGCTGTGGTCGGGGACGATTTGGCGGCGGTTGTCGGGTCGGTGCCGTTGGAAGTTTTCGGGGAACAGGCGCTGCGCCAGAACTTGGAAGATCTGGCGTGGCTCGAGGCGACCGCCCGGGCGCACGACACTGTGGTCTCCACCCTGGCGCGCCAGGTGCCCACCATTCCCCTGCGCCTGGCCACCGTATTCCTCGACGAGAACGGGGTATACAGCTTACTCGCCGAGCACCGAGCGGATTTCGAATCGGCGCTGGCCCTGGTGACCGGCCGCACGGAATGGGGCGTCAAAGGGTACGCCGACCGGGAAACCCTCACCGCCGCGGTGGCCGAGGCCCAAGCGGCGAGCAGTGACAAAGGGGTGGGCACGGCGTACCTGCTGCGTCGCCGCGCGCAGTTGTCCGCGCAGGAGACCGTGGAACGCGACGCCGCCACGCGCGCAGAGGAGATCCATGATCGTCTGGTCCGGCAGGCCGCCGCGGGTCGTCGTCAGGCGGCGACAGATCCGGCGCTGAGCGGCAACCGGGACTGGATGGTGCTCAACGGCACCTACCTGGTGGACGACGACGGCACCGATGATTTCCGCGCGACCGTCGAGGAGCTCGGGACAAAGTTTCCTGGTATCCGGCTCGAGCTCACCGGGCCGTGGCCGCCGTATTCATTCGCCGGCGTGGAACGGATGGTCCCGTGAGGCAGGCCGACGGCGAGCGTCGCGTCGCTCTCATCGATCTCCTGGATCGGGTGCTGGCCGGTGGGGTTGTCATCTCCGGCGACATCAAACTCTCCATCGCGGACGTCGACATGGTGCAGATCTCGCTGCGGGCCCTCATCTCCTCCGTCAGCGCCCTTCCTTCTACGCCGCTCGAGTCCACCGCACGGGAGGTACTGGAGATACCGGCAAATGACTGAATTCGACGGCATCCCACCGCGTATCGACTCGGATCCGGAATCCGTCGAGCGCGGACTCGTCACGCTCGTGCTGACCTTGGTGGAGTTGCTACGGCAACTGATGGAACGGCAGGCGATTCGCCGGGTAGACGAGGGCGACTTGAGCGACGTGCAGGTCGAGCGGATCGGCACCACCCTGATGCTGCTAGAGGAGCGGATGGACGAACTGCGGGAGCACTTCGGGCTCACCCCCGAGGAGCTCAACATCGATTTGGGACCGCTCGGGACCCTGCTCCCACGGCAGTGAGCCGCGCCGTCCGGCGGTCATGGTCATCGAGTCGGAGACCCGCGATTCGCGGAAGGTAGAGCCCAGGGCGGTCGAACCTCTACCTCCTGCCGCCTCTACCAATCGAACCGAGGCCCTATGTCAGCGACTGGTGACTTGATGCCACATGTCCGCGTCACCGCGCTGGCGCAGTTTGGAGATTCCGAAAAGGACCAGAAGCGCGACACCGAGCGTGAGGAGAATCTTCATGGTTTCCACCCTACTGTGCTGCTCGGGGGTGGAACGTCGGGAGAACCCCGCGTTCGAATCCCACCCGGTGACGCCGGTCGGGTTCCCGAGCAGAACAGCCCATCATGTCGTCGTGTCGACGGCGGCGGCGACCTCGTGGAACGATTCCCGCAAGATTTCGCAGTAGTCGTCCAAGTCCGCGACGACCTCCGGATCACACCCGACGGATACCGTGAAACTGTCGCGCACGCCGACGAACGAATGCGCCAGCACGATGTCCGGGAAAACTGGTGGCAGCATGCCCGCGAACCGAAACGGCTTGCCCGACAACGACCATTCGGCGGTCGGCTCGCATCTGATGCTGGTCAAGGTGGTATGCGCGGGCACCGGCGCGGCCGGGTCGGCCGGCGGGAACCCACCGAATCTCGCCCGATAAATACGGCTCGGCAGCAGCTCGGCAAGCTCGAGCCGGGTGAGTTCCCGGCGGCTCGTGGCCGAGCGACGGCGTACCCGCAGCGTAGCGTCGACCGCCCGGGCGCGGTCGGCGAGATCGAGTTCGCTCGGGGACAGATCCACCACATCGGCGCCCACGCGATTGACACCCATCGCCACCACCTCGGGCACCGCGATGGTGATGTAGGCCGCGAGATCCGCGGGGCAGGCCGCACCCCGTTTCTCGAGATAGCGCTCCATAGCGCGCGAGACCGCCGTCAGGCCGACGGCAGTCACGGTGATTCCCGGTGCCCGGACGACACGTAACTCCAACGGGATTGTCCGTATCGCTCGTCCCGGGCCGATTCGCTGGTTGAAGACGGTTCGCCCGCGCGGCGACGTGCTCGGCGCACTGTCGTCGCCGTCGCGGGCGAGCCGCCGATTCTCGCCGCGGACCCGCGCATTGAATCGCAGCACCTGCAACGGCCAACGCAGCGCACCTCCCACCGCGGCGCGCCCCAGGGGCGGACGCTTCGCGGCAGGTCCGAGGCCCTCGATCCGCACCGGCGTAGGCGCAGGCGCGAACAAGGCTTCCGAGAGTGACGTCATGGCCGGACCGGCCATCAGCGCATGACTGACATACATCATCACCACGGTGCCCGTGCCGGTCAGCGTCGCGACGCCGGATACCTCGGGGAACACATGCAGCTGCCAGGCGCTGACCCGAGCATCCAGCGGTTGCGCCAGAATGCTCCCCATCTGGTCGAGGCACCCTGCCCAATCCAGGTCCGCCGGCGGGTGGATGACGAGGTGATCGTCGATCGGACTGTCGTCGACACCCCAGAACGGATGACCGAGCCCACCGGGCACGTCGTGAATTCGGCGGCGCAGCGGTTCGAGCAGCCCGGCCCGTTCGGCGAAGTATTCGGCGATGTCGGCCGTACCCGGCGACGTGCCGCTCTCGTTGTCGAACACCCACCACATCGGCCAGTCGGTGAGACGACCCGAGCGGGCGAAATAGTAGTAGGAGGCGTCATTGCCCACCAGCTGTGATTCGTGCATCCGCCCGCTCTCGTCGATCTCCGATTTTCTGCACTCTATCGCCATGCCCGGCGTGGGAGGCATCGAAATCCGTTGTTGTCCTTGCGAATTGGAGAGATGTTCGGTCGGTGTCGACTCCCACCGACGCGAAGGCGACTTCCTCCCCATCGCGACCGGCAGCGGTAGCAACACCCCGAAACCTGCCAATTCGGCTAGGCACCGGCCGTTTCGTCAGCCGCGGGTCAGTTTCGGCAGTCGGAACCGCCGGCCACCGGTCTTTTCCGGCGCGGGAGAACTCACCGCGGACAGGGCATCGAATTCGTCATCGGTGAGTTCGATGGTGGCGGCGGCGGTGTTCTCCTCCAGATGCGCGACGCTGGAGGTACCCGGGATGGGCACGATGACCGGAGAGCGACGCAGCAGCCAGGCGAGCGCGAGCTGGGATGGGCTGGCGTCGTCGCGCGCGAAAGTATCCAGGGGCCCACCCGGACGGGCGAGTTCGCCAGTGGCCATGGGGAACCACGGGATGAACGCGATGTCGTTCGCCGCGGCGTAGTCGAGCACGTCTTCCGCACTCCGATTGGCGAGGTTGTACAGGTTCTGCACCGAGGCGATGTCGACGATCTTGCGAGCCTGCTCTAGCTGGGCACGGTTGACTTCGGAGACGCCGATGTGGCGGATCTTGCCCTCTTCCTGCAGCAACGCCAGTTCACCGAGTTGGTCGGCGAGCGGCACCTTCGGGTCGATCCGATGCAGCTGATAGAGATCGATGCGATCGACGCCGAGATGACGCAGGCTCAGTTCGAGCTGTTGGCGCAGGTATTCGGGGCGACCGACGGGAAGCCAGTCCCCGGGACCGGGCCGGGTCAGGCCGCCTTTGGTCGCGATAACCAGGTCCTCGGCGTACGGGTGCAGTGCCTGTCGGATGAGCGTTTCGCTGACGAACGGACCATAGGAATCCGCGGTGTCGATGAAAGTGATACCGAGCTCTACGGCGCGACGTAGCAGTCGCACCGCCTCATCCGGATCCTTCGGGTCACCCCACACTCCAGGACCGGTGATCTGCATCGCGCCGTAGCCCAAGCGATGGACCGGGAGGTCACCACCGAGGGCGATAGTGCCCGAGGCGGCGGCGGGACGTGACTCGGCTTGTGTGGTCATACTTTCCTTCCGAACAGAGGGGTTGCTGATCATTCAGCGTGCTGGCTCACCCCGCACTCGACGCGGTCCTCCGGTATGCGGTCCTCGCTCGGGGCGGGGAAGAAGCCCGACTCGATGAAGGACCGGACGTAGGCGTCCAACACCGCGGTATCGATGCGCGGGCAGCGGATTTCGAGTTCAGCCAGTTCGGTACGAGTATGGGTGTCATCGACGGTGATCGCAGCCCCACCGTAATTTCCGCTGACCAGGGCTGCGCGCACCAGGGAGTCGTCGCCGGCCGCATCGCGCGTCGCGGCTTCCTCGGCCAGCCTGGTCGCCAGCTCCTCGACCGACGCGATCGCGACCGGGATCCCGTGCCTGCGCAGGGCTTGGAAGATATCGCCGACCAGCACCGGCTGGGTGTTCACCAGGTGATATGCCGCACCGACCGCGGGCCGAGCAGCCAGCGCGACGATGGCGCCGGCGACGTAGTTCACCGGCGCCAACGTCATCGTCGCGTCGCCGGTGTCGGGGGCGAGTCCGAGGACAGCGACCGCTCGGATCATGTTCCAGAACGAGTCGTCGACGCTGTTCACCCCGGTCTGCGGATCACCACACACGATTCCGGGACGGTAAATGCTCACCGGCACACCGCGTTCGCCTGCCTGACGGACCAATTGCTCCGCGACCCACTTGCTGGTCACATAGCCGTTCTCGGACACTTCGGCGAGGCGGAGTTCGGTGTCCTCGGGACCGCCGAAATCCGGTGCGGGAGCGTTCGGAATCACGGTATTGACGGTGGAGACGAAATGCACGGGCTTGATCCGATTTGTGGTCGCCAGCACCAACACCTCGCGGGTTCCCGCCACATTGGCGGCGCGCAGTCGCGCATAGGGTTCGATGTGGTTGACCCGAGCACCGTTGTGATAGATCACCTCGATCTGCTCGGCCAGCCGTGCATAACCGAGTTCATCCAGCCCGAAGCGGAACGCTGCCAAATCACCGGCGACAGCGACGATACGGGCGTCGTAGGCCTCGTCCCAGATCCGATACCTCACCAGAGTGTCACGAATTCGCGTGCGCGCCTGCTCGTCGTTGTCGCTGCGCACCAGGCACCATACGCGTGCCTGGCTGCTGCGCAGCAGTTCTCGCAGCAAGTGCGCGCCGACGAATCCGGTCGCACCGGTGAGCAGTACATCCAGCGGGGCGCCGGAGTGCGCCGGCGCGGCACCCGCACCATCGATCTCCGGCTCTAGCACGGCATCAGCGGCGATCGTGGCGGCGTCACGGGCCGATACCACGGCCGCGGCCGCATCCGAATTGTCGATCCGGGCGGCGAGGCCACGCACGGTCGGAGCGGTGAACAACGCCGCCATCTGGACGTCGATCCCGAGCCGGGCCGACAGCGCACGCTGCAGCGTGAACGCGAGCAGCGACGTGCCGCCGAGATCGAAGAAATCATCGTCGGCACCCGCCCGGGCAACCGCGAGCACGTTGGCGAACACCTCGGCGACGACGCGCTCGGTCGGGGTTGCCGGTGCGACGAAATCGCGAGCCCGGAAGATCGGCCGCGGCAGCGCGGCGCGATTGAGCTTCCCGCTATCGTTCACTGGGAAAGCGTCGACCACCATGATGGCCGACGGCACCATATACGACGGCAACACCTCCGCCAGCGAATCGCGGAGGGCATCGACTGCCAGGTCGGTTGTCGGCACCACATAGGCCGCCAACTGGTCACCGACATCCGACGCCGTCACCACGACCACCGCCTGGGCGACGGACGGGTCGTCCAGCAGCGCGGCCTCGATCTCACCCAACTCGATTCGGTGACCACGGATCTTCGCCTGGAAGTCGATCCGTCCCAGGTACTCCAGCACGCCGTCGACGCGACGACGCACCAGATCACCGGTCCGATACATCCGTGCACCGGGTGGCCCATACGGGTCGGTGACGAACCGATCGGCGGTCAAGTCCGGCCGCCGAAGGTAGCCGCGCGCCAATTGCCTCCCGGCCAAATACAACTCGCCGACGACACCGGCCGGTACGAGATGCAGCCGTGAATCGAGAACATAAGTGCGCGTATTCCATTGCGCCACACCGATCGGCACCGTCATGCGGTCGCGGGTGGAAGCGGGCCGATAGGTCACCGACACCGCCGCTTCGGTAGGGCCGTACAGGTTGTGCAGTCCGGCACGCGACAGCGCGGCGAAGTCGGCGACGGTGCTGGGCGGCAACGCCTCGCCGATGACAAAGACATCCCGCAACGAAGTCAACTGCTCCGCCCGAGCGGCGCTCAGGAATACCTGCAGCACCGAGGGCACGAAGTCGGTGACCGTCACCCGGTGGGTGGCGATCAGGTCGGCGATGTAGCCGGGATCGCGCTGACCGCCCGGAGCGGCGAGCACCAGTCGCGCACCCACCCACAGCGGAACGAAGAAGCCCCACAGGGACACGTCGAACGTAGTCGCCGTCTTTTGCAGGTAGACATCATCCGGCCCGAACGAATACTGCGCCGCCATCCATTCGATCTGGTTGGTTATCGCGCCGTGCGACACCATCACACCCTTGGGTCGGCCGGTCGACCCCGAAGTGAACAGCACATACGCTGGGTGTTCGGCATGCGGCAGTGCGAGCAGTTCCTCGGCGTGGACCGGATCGGCGGGATATTCCGACAAATCCAGTGAGTCGACTTCGATCACTCGAACCCCGGAAACAGGAACCGGGTTGCCCTTCGCTGTCAGCACGCACACGGGCTCGGCCGTCTCCAGCACATACGCGATGCGCCCCGCCGGATGGTCGAGATCCAAGGGTAGGTACGCGCCGCCCGCGGTCAGCACCGCGTACATCGCGGCCACAAGCTCCGGCGAACGCGCCATCGCCAGCGCTACCACGGACTCGGGGCCGATGCCCTGCCCGATCAAGTACCGGGCCAGACGGTTGACCCGCTCGTCGAATTCACGATATGTCCAGGCCGTCTCTTCATGCACGACCGCGACCGCCGCTGGCGACGCGGCGACCGCACGACGGTAGCCGGCCAGCAGGAATTCGTCGGACACCGGGTGAACCGTGTCGACCGCGTCGGACAGCAGCTGCGACCGTTCGACCGCGTCGGTCAGATCGATGTCGCCGAGCAGCGAACCGGGATCACCGGCAATCACGGAGAGCAGGTGTACGAATCGGTCCACGAACTTTTGCACCGTGTCGTGTTCGAACATGTCAGTGGCGTAAGTGACCACTCCACCGATGCCGCTCGGTGTGCCCGCCGCGTCGTAGCTGTCGCCCACCATCCAATGCAGATCGAACTGGGATATCTCGGTACCGATGTCCAGGCTGGCGACGGTCAGTCCAGGCAACTTCAGCGCGACGGCTGCCAGATTCTGGAACGACAGTGCCACCTGGAACAGCGGGTGCCGCGCGGTCGACCGCGTCGGCTTCAACACCTCGACCAGCCGCTCGAACGGCACGTCCGCGTTGGCAAAGGCCTGGATATCGACTTCCCGCTGGCGAGCGAGCAATTCTGTGAAGGTCGCGCCGGCGTCGTACCGGGTGCGGAACACCAGGGTGTTGATGAACATACCGATCAGGTCGTCCAGCGCCGCCTCGCCGCGTCCGGCAACCGGCCCACCGATAGCGATGTCCTGGGTGCCGGACAACCGCGCCAGCAGTACAGCCAGTGCCGTGTGCACGACCATGAACAACGTCGTGCCCTCGGCCCGCGCCAACGCGGCCAGCGCACTGTGGATGTCGGCATCGATGCGCACTGGAACCCGACCACCGGCGAAGGAACGCACCAGCGGACGCGGCCGATCCGACGGCAGGTCGAGCTGGTCCGGCAATCCTGCCAACGCCTGCCGCCAGTAGGCGATCTGCTCGGCCGCCAGTGAATGCGGATCGTCGTCGGCACCGAGCACGTTTCGCTGCCAGACGCTGTAGTCGGCGTACTGCATCGCCAGCGGCGTCCAATTCGGAGCCTGCCCGCCCAGGCGTGCCGCATACGCGGATATCAGATCCCGAACCAACGGGCCTATCGACGAACCGTCAGCGGCAATATGGTGCACCACCATCGCCAACACGTACTCGCGCCCGGCGTCGAAGTGATCCGGGTTCGCCGTGGAGTCGCCGAGATCGAACAGGGCGATCCGGATCGGCACCTCGAGGGTGAGATCGAACGCCGTCTTCGCCAGTTCGACGACCGCGTCCGTCACGTCTGCCTGGTCGACGAGCCGGATCTGTACCTGCGGAGTCGCCTGCGATACCGGCAGGATCACCTGCACCGGAACTGCCTTGGCGTCATCCGCGCTCGCCTCCGCGTGCGGATACACCGTGCGCAGGATCTCGTGGCGGGCCACCAGATCCGCGATCGCCGCCCGCAGCGCCACCGTATCGAGCGCGCCGCTCAACCGCACCGCCATCGGCACGTTGTAGGCCACCGACGCTGTGTCGAGCCGATTGAGGAACCACATTCCCTGCTGCCCGAGCGACAGTGGAATGCGTTCTGGTCTCGGACCGGCGATCAAGGCCGGACGGCCGGCACCGGACACGTTGTCGCTCGAGCGTGCCGCGAGCGCGGCCACGGTGGGCGCCTCGAACAGCAGGCGCACCGGGATCCGAGTGTCCAATGCCGCTCCGATTCGCGCCATGAGCCGAGTGGCGATCAGCGAGTTACCGCCCAGTTCGAAGAAGTTGTCGTCGGCGCCGACCGGGCCGGCCGGATCGAGCAATTCGGTGAATACGCGAGCGACCAATTCTTCCCGTGGCCCGGATGGCGCCCGGTGCTCCCTCATGTGCAGCACCGGCGCAGGCAACGCGGCGCGATCTAGTTTGCCGACCGGGGTCAGTGGGATCTCGTCGAGCACCATGATCGTGGTGGGCACCATGTGTGCGGGCAGGCTGCGCCCGGCGAACACCATGAGCTCGTCGGTGTCGATCACCGCACCGTCGGCGGCGCGTACATAGGAAACGAGAATTGTCGCGCCACTCGCGATCTCCCGCCCCATCGTGACGGCGAAGTCGACGGCATCGTGAGCAGCGAGGACGGCGTCGATCTCACCCAGTTCGATGCGGAACCCGCGAATCTTCACCTGGAAGTCGTTGCGACCCATATATTCCAACTCGCCGGCGACTGTCCTGCGCACCAGATCACCGGTCCGGTACAGCCGCCCTCCGCGTAGGTCGAACGGGTTCGCGACGAACCGTGCGGCGGTCAACGCGGGCCGCTCTCGATACCCCCGTGCCAGCTGGGCCCCAGTGATGTAGAGCTCACCGACGGCCTGGTCCGGCACTGGAGACAATCGCACATCCAGCACGTACTCGGTGGTACCGCGGATCGGGCCGCCGATGGTCACGGTCTCCCCCGCGACCAGCGGCGCACTGATATTGGTCATGATCGTGGTCTCGGTCGGACCATAGCCGTTGTAGAACTCGCGATTGCGACGCCCTGCGATCAGAACCGACCAGCGTTGCACCAGATCCGGCGGGCAGGCTTCGCCACCTGCGACGACGACACGAAGCTTGTCCAGACCCGCCGGGTCGACCGACGCGAGCGCCGCGGGCGTGATGAAGGCATGGGTCACTCGCTCCCGGCGCAACAGTGCGGCCAGTTCCGCACCGCCGTAAACGGTCGGCGCGGCCACCACCATGGTCGCGGCGCCGCCGATCGCCAGCAGCAACTCCAGCACCGATGCGTCGAACGACGGTGACGCGAAATGCAAGGTGCGTGAACTGCTCGTCACCCGGTAGCGCTCCCGCTGTTCGTCACAGAAGCTCGACAACCCGGCCTGCGTGACGATCACGCCTTTGGGCTTGCCGGTCGATCCGGATGTGTAGATGACGTAGGCCGGGTGCTCGGCGCGCAGCGGCCGCCGCCGATCCGCGTCGGTGATCGATGCGGCCGAGTAGTCGTCGAGCCGCCGACCGACATCGTCGGCGTCGATGGCAAGCCACTCCACCTCGTCGGGCAGATCGGCGCACACCTCGGTAACCGTCAGTCCCAGCACCACACGCGAATCCACAATCATGTGCGTGACCCGCTCGGCGGGATAGTTGGGATCCACCGGCACGAATCCAGCGCCGGTCTTGGCCACCGCCCACACCGCGAGCACCGAATCCAGTGACCGCGGGATACCGATCGCGACCAGATCCTCCGGGCCCACGCCACGGTCGATCAGCAACCGGGCCAGTCGGGACGACCGCTCGTCGAGGTCGACGTACTCCCATTCGGCCAGTTGCTCGGTTGCGTCCGCGAAGACCACCGCGACACCATCGGGATTGCTTTCCACCGCCGCGGCCAGCAGGTGCGGCAACGTCGTGACGTGTACCTGCTCGACCGGCTCCGGCGCGTCGGACCGAACCGGCGCGGCCAGTGTCCGGTCACGTTCGCTGGCATCGAGCAGGTCGATCGCGCCGACGATAGCGCGCGGATCGGCGGCAACCGCAGCGAGGATCCGCTCGAACCGCCGACCGAGTCGCTGTACCGTCGATTCCTCGAAAAGGGCGGTGACATAGGTGAATACGACCACCAGCTCGCCCAGTGTCCTGTCCGCACGGTGCTGTGGTTCGACAGTCACCTGCAGATCGAACTTCGCCGCTACCTCGCCGGTATCCAACGCCGAGACGGTCAGGCCGGGCAGTTCGAGCGATGGCTGCTCGGTGTTCTGGAACGACAGCATCACCTGGAAGAGCGGATTGCCCGCGCCGGCCGAGGTGGGCACAACCGCCTCGACGACGTGCTCGAACGGAACGTCCGCATTGGCGAAGGCGAGGAGGTCGGTCTCGCGCACCTGCTCGACGAGCGTCTCGAACGTGGCGGCGTGATCGACATCGGTACGCAATGTCAGGGTATTGACGAACATGCCGACCAGATCATCCAGCGCGGCCGCGCCACGGCCCGCGATCGGCGTGCCGATCGCGATATCGGAGCTGCCGGACAGTCGAGCCAACAGCGCTGACAGCGCGGCGTGCACGACCATGAACAACGACGAATTGTGCTCGCGCGCAATACTGGACAAGCCCGCATGCACCTGCGCGGGCACAACGATGCTGGCCGACGCACCGCGTATGGACGGTGCCGTGGGACGAGGGTGGTCCAGTGGCAGCCGCGAGGCCTCGGACACACCGGCCAGTTGTCGGCGCCAATACGCCAATTGTTCGGTGGCGATGGAGTTCTCGTCGTCATCGGTACCGATGACCGCTCGCTGCCAGATCGCGAAATCGGCATACTGCACCGCCAGCGGTGTCCATCCCGGAGCGGTGCCCGCGGTTCGCGCGAGATAGGCGGTCATCAGATCCCGCGCCAGCGGCGCCAGCGAACCGCCGTCCGCCGAAATGTGATGCACGATGAAAACGAGCAGATGCTCGTCCGCGGTCGGGCCGGAGAACAGCCGAATCCGCACCGGCGGATGCTCGGTGACGTCGAACCCCGCGGACACGAGTTCGATGACCCGGTCACGATCGTCGGCGGTGACCGTATCGACCTCCAGCCCGCCCGGCAGTGCTTCGGTCGCCGACAGGATCTCCTGGCGCGGCACCCCGTCGAGGCCGTGCGCCGGAAACCGCGTGCGCAGCGTTTCGTGCCGCTCCAGCACATCCGCGACCGCCTGCCGCAGCGCGATCACGTCGAGCGTGCCGGCGAGCCGGATCGCGAACGGCAGATTGTAGGCCGGCGAATCCGTATCGACCTGATTGAGTACCCACATGCGCTGTTGCGCCAGCGACAGCGGCACCGAATCCGGCCGTACCGCCCGAGTCAGCAGTGGACGATCCGCGGCGTCACCGGAACCCGGCGCGATGCCCGCCGCCAGTGCGGCGACCACCGGTGCGTCGAACAGGGTCCGCACCGACACCCGCGCATCGAGCGCCGAACTCAGTCTGGCCGCGACCTGGGTGGCGACCAGTGAGTTGCCGCCCAGGGCGAAGAAGTCGTCGTCGAGGCCTACCCGGTCCACGCCGAGTACGTCGGCGAACACCCCGGCCACGATTTCCTCGATCGGGGTGGCGGGCGCCCGGTACTCCCTACCGGTGAACGTCGGCTGCGGCAACGCCTTACGATCCAGCTTGCCGCTGGTGTTGAGCGGGAACGCGGCCAACTCCACGACTGTGGCCGGCACCATATACGCGGGCAGCGTCCGAGCGAGCGCCGGCAGCAACTGCGCAGGATCGATGCGCGCCCCGAGTGACGGCACCGCGTATGCCACCAGCTGATCGCCGAGGTCCGATGGCACCACCAGGACGACGGCCTGACTGATGGACGGCTGCGCCAACAGTGCCGACTCGATGTCACCGAGTTCGATCCGTTGACCTCGAAACTTGACCTGAAAGTCGATCCGGCCCAGATATTCCAGGACACCGCTTTCCGCAGCGCCGTCGGCCGATCCCGTCGCAGTGGAGCTTCCCCGCGCACGCCACACCACCAAATCGCCGGTGCGGTACATCCGCTCCCCGGTACCGAATGGATTGGCCACGAACCGATCCGAGGTCAGATCCGCGCGCGCGACGTAGCCGCGAGCCAACTGGTCGCCGGCCAGATAGAGCTCACCGGTAACGCCGGCGGGCACCGGTCGCAAGTGCGAATCCAGGACGTAGACCTGGCTGTTCCACTGCGGCGTTCCGATCGGCACGCTGGAACGCTCGTCGCCGGTCGCCGCCCAGTATGTGATGGAGACCGCACCCTCGGTCGGACCGTACAGATTGTGCACAGCCGCGGGAGAGATCGTCCGCAGCGCGGCGACGGTCTCCGGGGGCAGCGCCTCGCCGATCGCGAATACGTGCCGCAGGGTCGGGATGGCGTCCGCCGCCGTATGAGCCGCGAATACCGCCAGCATCGACGGGACGAAGTCGGTGACGGTAACGCGTTGTGCTGCGATGGTTTCTGCGAGGTAGGCCGGGTCGCGGTGGCCGTCGTGGGTCGCTACCACGAGCTTCGCGCCCACCCGCAGCGGCATGAAATAGCCCCACAGCGATACGTCGAAGGTGGTGGCGGTCTTCTGAAAGTACACGTCGTCGGTACTGGCCGGATACTCGGCGAGCATCCAGGTGATCTGGTTGTGGATCGCGCCATGCGAAACCACAACACCCTTCGGGCGGCCGGTGGAGCCCGAGGTGAAGATCACGTATGCCGGGTTGTCCGGACGCACCGGCCGTAGCAGTTCCGCGGCTCGGATCGGACCACCGTCGATGCCGTCCAGTTCCTCGGTGTCGAGGTACAGCACCGGAATCCCGTCCGGTACCGGCACGGCGTCCGCGCGCACGGCAACCACGCACACCGGTCGCGCGGTGTTCAGCACGTGCCCGATGCGTTCGCCCGGATGATCTGGATCCAGGGGCACATACGCCCCGCCAGCGGTGATGATCGCGTACATACCGACGACCGAATCGAGCGAACGCCGGACCGCCAGCCCGACCAGCGACTCAGCGCCGACACCGCGCGAGATCAGCAGACGAGCCAGTCGGTTGACTCGCTCATCGAACTCCCGGTAGGTCAGCGCGGAGCCCTCGTAGTCCACGGCCACCCGATCCGGATGCGCCCGCACCGTACGGCGGTAGCCGTCCAACAGCAGCTCGGGTTCGACCGGATGCCGGGTGTCATTCCAGTTCAGCAGGATCCGATCCCGCTCGGCACCGGTCAGCATGATGTCGATGTCGACGACCTGTGCCTCGGGATCGCCGAGCAGCGCCTCCAGCACCCGAAGCATCCGTGCGGCGATGGATTCCACCTCGACGGCCGTGAAGTGGCTGTCCAGGTACTTCCATGTCAGCTCGATCGTCGACTCTGCGGTGACCAGCAGCGTCAGCGGGTAGTGGGTGTCGTCCCGCAGACCGACCCCGGTGACCGACATGCCGTCGATGGAACTGACGGCGACAATCGCATCCCGATCGATCGGGTACGACTCGAAAATGAGCAAGGTGTCGAATTGCGCCCCGGCCCCTGCGATCCGCTGGATATCGGTGAGACCTACATGGTGGTGGTCGAGCAGATCGGCCTGGTCACGCTGTAGCCGCTGCAGGAACTCTCCGACCGCCGGATGATCGTCGACCCGCACGCGCACCGGCAGCGTGTTGATGAACAAGCCCACCATGGACTCCACGCCGGACAGTTCCGCCGGGCGGCCGGACACCGTCGCGCCGAACACCACATCGCTGCGACCGGTGAGCCGACCGAGCAGAATGCCCCACGCGGCCTGGACCACCGTGTTCACCGTGACGCCGAGTTCGGCGGCATGTTTGGTGAGTCGGCGGGTGTGGGCGGCGTCGATCTCGGTGATCAGTTTGCCGATCTGGTAGCGCTCGGCTGTCCGTGCTTTCGGCGCGAGTCGAGTCGGCTCGTCGACGCCGGACAGCGCCGTCGTCCATGCCCGCAGCGAGGCCTGCCGATCCCGGCCGGCCAGCCAACTCAGGAAATTGCGGTACGAGGCCACCCGAGGCAGCGCGGACTGATCGCCCCGCGTCGCGTACAACACCAGCACATCTCGCATGAGCAGCGGCATCGACCAGCCATCGAGCAGGATGTGGTGGGTCGTGATCACCAGATGCCACTGCGGTTCGGTGGTGCCGTCCGTGGTCTCTTCCGCGGCTGTCCGCACCGCCGCCCCCGACAGCGTGGCATCGCCGGCGCTTTCCGTGCTCATCTCGACAGACTTGTCGCTGCCCGCACGTCCCGCCGTTCCTGCTCCGGTGCGGTACAGGGTGAAGCGCATCAGCGGCGCCACCGACATGTCGAAGTGGGTCGCCCGCTCTGTCTCGATCGAGCGGTGCAACTGCGCCGACCGCTCGGACTCCGGCAGGTGCGTCAGATCCACCTCACGCCATGGCACCTCGACCCGGTCCATGACGACCTGGACAGCGTGGCCGTCGGCATCGGTGACGAACGCCGTGCGCAGGTTCGGATAGCGGTCCAGGATGGCCTGCGCCGACGCACGCAGCCGCTCGACGTCCACGGCGCCGCCCAGGTCTACCCGTGCCTGGGTGGTGTAGACGTCGACGCTCGACTGGGCCATCAACGCGTGGAACAGCAGGCCGGACTGCAGCGGAGACAGCGGCCACACGTCCGACAGGGCCGGGTAATCCTGTTCCCACACCTCGATATCCGACTGGCCGGCGCGGACCAACGGCAGGTCCGACGGCGTCAGACCACCGGCATCAGGACGTTGCGCGTGCCGAGCCAGGGCGGTCAGCGCGGCGACCCACAGGTCAGCGAACTCCTGCACCCGCTCCCGGGACAACAGCCCGGTGGGGAAGGCGAACGACGCACCCAACTGCGGACCCTCCGCGCCGTCGGTGACGATCGCGTTGATGTCGATCACGCCGTTCGCGGGCATGTCCGCATCCAACTCGGCGTCCAGCTCACCCAGATCCGCGACCGGCAGCCAACCCGGACCACCGAGCTGCTCGGGGATTTTCCCGGTGGACACTCGACCCAGATAGTTGAAACTGATCTGGCCGACATCGGCCAGCTGAGCGGCGGTCTCCGGGTTCAGGTAGCGCAGCAGACCGTAGCCGATCCCCTTGTCGGGGACTGTCAGCAGCTGCTCCTTGACGGATTTGACGATGTCGGCCATCGCCTTTCCACCCGCGAACGCGTCGTCGACATCAGCGCCCGCGAGATCCAGCCGGACCGGGTAGACGCTGGTGAACCAACCGACCGTCCTGGACAGATCCGCGCCGGCGACGACATCCTCTTCGCGGCCGTGGCCTTCCAACTTGACCAGCGCCGCACCGCCGGAGGCTTCGCCGCGCCAGATGCTGACCGCGAGCGCCAGGGCCGAGAGCAAACCATCGTTGACTCCACCGCGATACAGACTCGGGATCGCGGTCAACACCGCATCGGTCACCGCTACCGGCAGCGTCACCTGGACGCGATCGACGGTGGCAAAGGTATCCACCGCCGGATCGAAGGCACGCGCACCGAACAGCGGATCCGTGGTGGCCGAAATCTGTTGCCACAACAACAGTTCCGCGACGCGCGCCGGACTCCTCGCCGCTTCGACGAGGGCATTCGCCCACCGCCGCATCGAGGTTCCATTGACCGGCAGCGCCACCGGCTGACCTGCGGTCAGTTGCGACCAGGCCACCGCCAGATCCGGAATCAGAATGCGCCAGGACACACCGTCGACCACGATGTGATGGGCGACGATCAGCAACACGTCACGTCGGCGACCGGCGGAAACCGTCGCGGAATCCGCCGATCCGCCGGTCCCGGCGCCGACCGACGAGCCCGAATCCGGGAAAGCGAACCACACGAACTGCGCCATCACGGCGTTGGACGGATCGAGCCGCCCCAGGGCCGCGTCGTACTCGACGCTCGCCCGACGCGCCAACTCCGCGTCGTCGATATCGGCGGGCAGTTCGACGCGATGCACCAGAGCGTCGACATCCACCGCGCCGCGCGCGAGCGTCGTCAAGTTCCAGGAGGTATCCGACGCGGCGCTCACCGGACCGGTCCCGCGCAACCGAGCACGCAACATGTCGTGGTGATCGAACACCGCACCGATCGTCGCGACCACCGTCGCCCGGTCGATGCCGTCGGGCAGACGCAGCGCCATCGACTGCGAGAACCGCTGATACGACGAGCCGTGTGCCAGCATCGCCGCCAGAATCGGTGTCAACGGGATCTCACCCACCGCGCCACCGGGCAGTTCCGACAACCGCTGCGGTGGTGTCTGCCTGCCGTGGGTGGCGATCTCGGCCAATGCCGCGACCGTCCGGTGATCGAACACATCCCGTGGCGTGAATATGACGCCACGGGCCTTGGCCCGCGCCACCAGTTGAATCGAGAGGATGGAATCGCCACCCAGCGCGAAGAACGAATCGTCCAGACCGACCCGCTCGACACCGAGCACAGCCGCGAACACCTCGGCGATGATCGCCTCGATCTCACCCACCGGAGCACGGAAATCGCGCGCGGCGAACACAGGTTCAGGCAGCGCGGCACGGTCCAGTTTGCCGACCGGGGTGAGGGGAATCTTGTCGAGCACCACGATCGCCGCCGGCACCATGTACTCAGGCAACCGATCCCCGACGAAGGTCGCGAGTTCTCTGGTATCCACACCAGTTCCCGCATCCGGCAGTACGTAAGACACCAGGGCCTTCGCACCGGACGGGAGCGTCTTGCCGAGGGTCACCGCGTAATCGACATCAGGATGGGCGGTCAGGGCATTGTCGATCTCACCCAGTTCGATACGGAAACCACGGATCTTGACCTGGAAGTCCGACCTGCCCAGGTACTCGAGGGTGCCGTCTGTTTCGTTGCGGCGCACCAGATCACCGGTGCGATACATCCGTGCCGCGGTACTACCGGTCTCGGCACGGAACGGGCTGGCCACGAACCGACCCGCGGTCAGTCCCGGCTGCCCCAGATACCCCTGGGCCAACGCCGGCCCCGCCAGATACAACTCGCCGACCACGCCCGCCGGTGTCGGCCGCAACCGCGCATCCAGCACGAACGCTCCTACCCCCGGGATCGGGGTACCGATCGTGATCGGCCGGTCCGGATGCAACGGCCCGCTCAACGTCGCCCAGACGGTCACCTCCGTCGGGCCGTACCCGTTCACGAAAATCCGCCCGTCTCGCACCCAGCGCCCCACCAACTCCGGACTGCATTTCTCACCGCCGACCTCGACCACCTCGAGGTCGTCGAGTCCGGCCGGATCGACCGACTCCAGCGCACCGGGGGTGATGAAGATGTGCGTGATCCGCTCCCGTCGCAGAAGCTCGGCCAGCTCGGCGCCGCCGAACGCGTACGGCGGCGCCACCACCAGCGTCGCCCCCGACGAGAAGGTCAGCAGGAGTTCCAGCACCGAGGCGTCGAAATTCGGCGAAGACACATGCAGGACACGCGATCCCGCGTGTGTCCGACAGCCGTCCCGCCCCGCGGCCACCAACCCACCGAGACCAGCATGGGTGACTACCACGCCCTTGGGTTTTCCGGTCGAACCCGACGTATAGATGATGTACGCGGGATGCCGGTGGTCGATCGGGCGCACCCGGTCGGCATAGGAGATCGGGTGGGCGGGCCGCTCGGCAATACGCCTGGCCTGCACTGGATCATCGAGCTCGATCCAGTCCACCGCTGGGCCGAGTGCCGGGTAGTGGGCCGTGGTGGTCAACCCCAGCACCGCACCAGAATCCGACAGGATGTGCGCGATCCGCTCGGATGGATACCCTGGATCCACCGGCACATATGCTGCGCCTGTCTTCGCGACCGCACACACGGCCAGTACCGATTCGATGCTGCGCGCGATACCGATCGCGACCGTGTCGCCAGCACCGATGCCGTGGGTAATGAGTTCGCGCGCCAATCGCGAGGACAGCTCGTCGAGTTCCCGATAAGTGAGTTGCCGATCCTCGGCGAGATCGCCCGACGGATTGAACCGAACGGCAATGGCATCGGCCGCGGATTCCACAGCGACCGTAAGCAAACTCCCGAAGAGTAGACCGGCTTGGCGACGACTACCACGCGAAGAACGACGATCCCTACTCATTCCGGAACTTCACCTCTCACATTCTGCCAAGCCTTGTCACGCAAAGAACCACACGCATAAATGGAAAAACGATTCCAAAATTGGCCACACGATCTCGAGCCAAACATGTCATCCTACCGGCCGCAATCACGTGAGATATCCCCAACATTGAGAATATGCGGCAGTTGTCCGGGAGACGCTGTCGAGATCTATTGCCCCTGATCCCCCAGGGCGTCCCCCGGCGCCGCATCAACACGGTGGTCGAGTGCAGTATGCCGCGGTGGCGGTGGCTTCGGCAGCGCATTGCCCACTCGGCACGCTGGTTGGCCCGAGAAGCCTTCGACGGCACCGGCGGGGTCGATGATGCGATCCAAGGCGGGCGCCGGCATCGCGCCGCTCGCATCGGCGGCAATTTTGCATACCCAATCAATCAGTATTCAAACGTCAGTCGAAAAAAGATGATCCGAATACTTCCATAGTGTTGATTTGTTTTACATAGCCAAATCCATGTCGAGAACCTCCACTCAGTCGCTCCGTTCGGATTCTCCTCGCATTCGATCGATAGCGATTTGCGGAGCAGCATCGGACAAGATCTCGACCGACCTGGACGGCGCGGAATCAGCCCGACAAATATTCCCGTCCCGACCGACACCCACTACAACTTTCCGTCGCAAGGAATTCACGCGAGCATGTGCGACGTGGTCGCCAACGGGCGGTGGGGGCGCTTCATTACCTTCGGAGTCCGCCGGTGGTCGACCGTATGACCAGCCCGACGGCGATGTAGGCCCCGGGTCCGCGGCGACGAGCGGCTCGATACCAGCAATAGGCGAAGATCGACTCGATGCCGGCGGGTGATCGTCGTGTGCCACCCGGACCGGAAGTCAGCACGCGCTGTGTGCCACTCACGTAGGGCTACACGGGAGCCGGCTTATCCATATCGACGAAGTCAGAGACCAGCCTGGTTCCTGATCCAGTCCCTTGTCAGTGGAGCCTAGGGGAATCGAACCCCTAACCCCTGCCTTGCAAAGGCAGTGCTCTGCCAATTGAGCTAAGGCCCCTTCAAACGCCAACGATGACGTACTCTCTCCCGACGCACGTATCCGAGCGGACTGCACCAACTCGGGCCATTCGATGACCGAACAGCCACCTGCGAGTCATCATCCGTCAAGAGGGAGTGGTGGGCCTAGGAGGACTTGAACCTCCGACCTCTTCGTTATCAGCGAAGCGCTCTAACCGCCTGAGCTATAGGCCCATATCAGCACTGCTTTGTCTCTCTTCGATCGAATCGACACAACTCAATGACCGAGAACAGAGACTACCCGACGCCCCCGAGAACGACCAAAACGGCTGGTAGCGGCTTTGGCTATGCGATCGCGGACTTCCGCTCGACAGCGTCATGATCACTGCGAACAGAGGAAAACGGCCGGTACCCGGCCCCGCAGGGCGGATACCGGCCGCTTCGAAACGCTGAAAACTAGTCGGGGTCGGCCAGGGTCACCTGGATGCCGCCGACGAGGTCGCAGCACTGGTTGTAGATGAACGTGCCGACGGTACCGAGCGCGGTGAACAACACCACGTTGATCAGACCGATGACTCCGGCGTAGCCGAACACCGTCCCCGCGTCGATCAGCCCCACCGACCCGGTGTCCTGGGAAACCATGTCGGTGAAGGTGTTGTTCAGCCGCTCCCATACGCCCATGCCCTCGAGCACGATGTAGAGCAGGCCGACCGCCAGCATCCAAACGAAGAACATCGCCACACTGATCACCAGCGAAATCTTCAGCGTCGACCACGGGTCGATGCGCCGGATCTGCACCGTGGCGCGCAGAGGTCCACCGGAGGCGACCGCCGCCGCCACCGCGACCGGAACCGCGGCCGACAGTGGCGACGATTGCGGGCCGATGGCCTCGCTCGGCGGCAGCGGATGGCGGATCTCGGACAGGTCGGGCATGTCCTTGATCAGTTCCGGCCGCGCGATGCTGCGGGTGGGCCCGTCGATACCGACCGACTTCACCATCGCCGCTTCTTTGCGTGCCGCCTTGGCCGCCAGGTCGGCAGTGGTGCGTGCATTGGTGACGCCACCGCCGAGACCGACCGGAGCCGTCGAATTCGGCCGTCCGGTCACCGGAGCCTGACCGGGCCGGTACAGGTTGGACTGCGGCTCCCGCTGTGGGAGCTGCGCCCAACTGTCCTGGAACGGTGACTGCTGGCCACCGGACGCCGGCTTGTCGCCGTTCTCGGGCGCGGCCTGCTCGGCCGGGTTGTTGCCCCGCACCACCGGGCCGAACGGTTCCTGGCCATCCCCGCCGGGCGCCTGATCCGGCGCCCCTTGCTGGGAAGCGAACTCGCTGTGCTGGTCACGGATCTCGTGTGGCTGGGCCATTGGTTGGTTGCCGCCAGGCTGATGGCCGCCAGGCTGATGGCCGCCGGGTTGGCCGCCGACCTGGTGTCCACCGGACTGGCCCTGGAGCCCGCCCGGCTGACCGCCTTGGAGACCACCGGGCTGACCACCCTGGTGACTACCCGGGTGGCCGCCGGGCTGGCCGACCTGATGACCACTCGGATGGCCGCCACCTTGGTGACCGCCCGGCTGGCCGCCGCCTTGCTGGCTGCCGCCGGACTGACCGTTCTCGGCCGAGGCGACCGGCCGGGGAATCGGCCGCGGCGGAATCGGTGACGGTGCGATCCTCTCGGTCACACCGTTCGTCTGGTGCCGCTCGTCGTTCGGCTGGTTCGGAGTGGTCAATGGGAATCCTCAGATCCGTTCGTTGCCGCCGCTGTTGGGGTTATTACTCAGAAGAACCGGTGTCGCCGCCGCCGGCGACCTGATCGGGATCGGGTTCGTCGGCATTGCGCGCGATCGCAAGCAAAGTATCGCCATCCGCGAGGTTCATCAATCGCACACCCTTGGTCTGTCGTCCAGCCTTACGAACCTGCTTTGCCGCGGTCCGGATGACGCCGCCCCCGGAGGTGATCGCGTACAACTCATCCTCGTCGTCGACGATGAGCGCCCCGACAAGGGTGCCACGTTTCGCGTCGAACTGGATCGTCAATACGCCTTTACCGCCGCGGCCCTGGGCCGTGTACTCCTCGATCGCGGTCCGTTTCGCGTAGCCGCCGGACGTCGCGACCAGCAGATAGGTGCCATCCCGAACCACATTGAGCGACAACAGTTCGTCACTGGTATTGAACCGCATACCCTGCACGCCCGAGGTGGCGCGGCCCATCGGACGCAGCGCCTCATCGGTGGCGGAGAAACGGATCGACTGGCCGAGCGCGGAAACCAGGAGCAGATCGTCGTCGGCTGAGCAGAGCACGGCGCCGACCAGCTCGTCCTCGTCGCGCAGGTTCACTGCGACGATGCCGCCGCTGCGATTGGAGTCGAAGTCCGACAACTTCGACTTCTTCACCAGACCATTCTTGGTGGCGAGCACCAGATACGGCGCATCGTCATAAGCCTTGATCTGGATGATCTGGGCGATCTTCTCATCCGGCTGGAAGGCAAGCAGGTTCGCCACGTGTTGTCCGCGTGCCGTGCGATTGGCCTCGGGCAGTTCGTATGCCTTGGCGCGGTAGACCCGGCCCTTGTTCGTGAAGAACAACAACCAGTCGTGCGTCGAGGTGATGAAGAAGTGCTTGACGATGTCGTCCTGTTTGAGACCCGCACCCTGCACCCCCTTGCCGCCGCGCTTCTGACTGCGGTACAGGTCGGTCTTGGTGCGCTTCGCATACCCGGTCTCGGTGATGGTGACCACCACGTCCTCGCGGGCGATCAGATCCTCATCGGCCACGTCGCCGTCGGCGGCGATGATGCGAGTCCGCCGATCGTCACCATACTTCTCGACGATCTCGGCCAGTTCGTCGCGCACAATCGCGCGCTGGCGCTCCGGCTTGTCGAGAATGTCCTTCAAATCGGCGATCTCGGTCTCGATCTTGGCCAATTCGTCGACGATCTTCTGCCGCTCCAGGGCGGACAGACGACGCAACTGCATGTCGAGGATGGCGGTCGCCTGGATCTCATCGATATCCAGCAAATCCATCAGGCCGCTGCGGGCGGTGTCGGTGTTGGCCGAACGCCGAATCAGGGCGATGACCTCGTCGAGCGCGTCCAGCGCCTTGACCAGGCCACGCAGAATGTGGGCCCGCTCCTCCGCCTTGCGCAGCAGGTAGCGCGTCCGCCGGACGATAACGTTCACCTGGTGCTCGACGTAGTGCCGAATCATCTGGTCGAGGCGCAGCGTACGCGGCACGCCGTCGACGATCGACAGCATGTTCGCACCGAAGCTGGTCTGCAGCTGGGTGTGCTTGTAGAGGTTGTTCAGCACCACCTTGGCGACCGCGTCCCGCTTGACCGTCACCACGATCCGCATACCCGCGCGGTCCGAGGACTCGTCGTGGATGTCGGAGATACCGGCGATCTTGCCGTCCTTCACCTGCTCGGCGATCGAGTTGATGAAGTTGTCCGTATTGACCTGGTACGGAAGTTCGGTGATGACGATGGTTGTGCGGCCTCGGTTGTCCTCCTCGATCTCGACCACACCGCGCATCCGAATCGAGCCGCGCCCGGTGGTGTAGGCATCGTGGATACCCTGGCCGCCGACGATCAGACCGTGCGTCGGGAAGTCCGGACCTTTGACGCGCTCCATGCACGCCGCCAGCGTGGCTTCCTCATCGGCGTCGTAATTCTCCAGCGCCCAGTAGATCGCCTCGGCGAGCTCGTTCAGATTGTGCGGCGGAATGTTGGTCGCCATGCCGACCGCGATGCCATTGCTGCCGTTCATCAACAGGTTCGGCACCCGGCTGGGGAGAACCGTCGGTTCCTGCGAACGGCCGTCGTAGTTCGGCGTGAAATCAACTGTTTCGTGGTCGATCTCGCGCAGGAGTTCCATGGCGAGCGGGGTGAGGCGGCACTCGGTGTACCGCATCGCGGCGGCGCCGTCGTTGCCTCGGGAACCGAAGTTGCCCTGGCCGTCGACGAGCGGGTAGCGCAGCGACCATGGCTGGGCCATCCGGACCAGTGTGTCGTAGATCGACGCGTCACCGTGCGGGTGGTAATTACCCATGGTTTCGGCCACCGGACGGGCCGACTTCACGTAGCCCCGGTCCGGGCGGTAACCGTTGTCGTACATCGCGTAGAGCACGCGCCGGTGCACCGGTTTGAGGCCGTCCCGCACATCGGGCAGCGCGCGACCGACGATCACGCTCATCGCGTAATCGATGTAACTGCTCTGCATTTCGTTCTGGATATCGACCGGTTCGATCCGGTCGCCTGCACCGCCGTTCGGGGGCAGCGTGGTCTCAGTCATGCGGTCTCCTTACCGAGCCTGGCGTGAAAGGGCTGTGCAGCAGCGTTACGCACGCCGGCTATACGTCGAGGAAGCGAACGTCCTTGGCATTGCGGGTGATAAAGCTGCGACGCGCCTCCACGTCCTCGCCCATCAGAACGGAGAACAGCTCATCGGCCGCGGCCGCGTCGTCGAGCGTCACCTGTCGAAGGACCCGCACCGCGGGATCCATGGTGGTCTCCCACAGCTCCTTGGCGTTCATCTCGCCGAGACCCTTGTAGCGCTGCACGCCGTCGTCCTTGTTGATCTTCTTGCCCGCGGCGAGACCCGCCTCGAGCAGACCATCGCGCTCGCGGTCGGAGTAGGCGAACTCCGGATCGCTGCGCTGCCACTTGAGCTTGTACAGCGGTGGCTGCGCCAGATACACGTGACCGTGCTCGACCAGCGGGCGCATGAATCGGAACAGCAGCGTGAGCAGCAGCGTCGAGATGTGCTGGCCGTCGACGTCCGCGTCGGCCATCAGCACGATCTTGTGGTAGCGCAGCTTGGCGATATCGAACTCGTCGTGGATGCCGGTGCCGAACGCGGTGATGATCGACTGGACCTCGTTGTTCTTGAGGACCCGGTCGATACGTGCCTTCTCGACGTTGATGATCTTGCCGCGCAGCGGCAGGATCGCCTGGTACATCGAGTCGCGGCCGGACTTTGCCGAACCGCCGGCGGAGTCACCCTCGACGATGTAGATCTCGGACTTGCTCGGGTCCTTGGACCGACAGTCGGCCAGCTTGCCGGGCAGTCCGCCCAGGTCGGTAGCGGACTTGCGGCGCACCAGCTCGCGCGCCTTGCGCGCGGCGACCCGGGCCTGCGCCGAGGACACCGCCTTGTTCACGATCGTCTTCGCGTCGGCCGGATTGGCCTCGAACCAGTGGGTGAGATGTTCGTTGCAGGTGCGCTGCACGAACGACTTCACCTCGGTGTTGCCCAACTTGGTCTTGGTCTGCCCCTCGAATTGCGGCTCGCCGACCTTGACGCTCACGATGGCGGCCAAACCCTCCCGGATGTCGTCACCGGTGAGGTTGCCGTCCTTCTCCTTGATGAGCTTCTTGTCCTTGGCGTACTTGTTGACCACAGTGGTCAACGCCGCGCGGAAGCCTTCCTCGTGGGTGCCGCCCTCGTGGGTGTTGATCGTGTTGGCGAAGGTGTGCACCGACTCGGAGTAGCCCGAGTTCCACTGCATGGCGACCTCGAGCTCGTGGCCGGTGCCCTTGCCGGTGAATCCGACGACCGAGTTGTGGATCGGCTGCTTGGTCCGGTTGATGTGGCGGACGAAGTCCTCCAGGCCACCCGGGTAGTGGTAGGTCCGCGTCTTCACCTTGTGCTCGGCGGGCGCGGCGATCTCCTCCGCGTGCTTCGGCGCCGCGGCGGTTTCGCTGACCACCTCGTCGGTGATGTCGGTGTCGCTGACACGTTCGTCGGTGAGCTTGATGGTCAGCCCCTTGTTCAGGAACGCCATCTCCTGAAGCCTGCGGGCAACCGTCTCGAAGTTGTAGGTGGTGGTCTCGAAGATCTCCGAGTCCGCCCAGAAACGGATGGTGGTGCCGGTTCTGGTGGTCGACTCGCCCTGGATCAACTTGCCGGGCGTGGAATCTTTGTAGGTCTGGCTCCAGTGGAAGCCGTCGCGGTCGATCTCCGCCTCCAGGCGGCTCGATAGCGCGTTGACCACGGAGATACCGACGCCGTGCAGACCGCCGGACACCGCGTAGGAGTCCGAGTCGAACTTGCCGCCCGCGTGCAACTGGGTCATGACGACCTCGATGGTCGGCACGCCCTGGGCGTGCATCGCGACCGGGATGCCGCGGCCGTCGTCGACCACTTCGACGCCGCCATCGGCCAGCAGAGTGACCTCGACCGTTGTCGCGTACCCTGCCATCGCCTCGTCGACGGAGTTGTCGACGACTTCCCAGATCAGGTGGTGCAGACCACGCTCTCCGGTGGAGCCGATGTACATACCCGGACGCTTGCGGACCGCCTCGAGCCCCTCGAGAACCGTGATGGAGGAGGCACCGTAGTCCTGCTTCCCGGTCGCCGTGGTCGAACCTGATGCTTTGGAGTCGTTGGCAGCCACTGGTCGGTAGCTCTCCTTACTTGCTGATCCTCGGTACGCAACGATCGGACAGCACGCGCGAGACCCGGATTGTCTGCTCGAGAATCAAGAGGCCACGCGAGGACTGTTCGGAACGCGCCGAAGGTATCGCCGCTAGTTACGTCACCATCCTACTGGTACACCCAACTTACAACGCACCTCCGACACCCCTGACAGCTCCGTGAATGCGAGAAATCGGATTACCGCGACTCGGTTCCGCCTTCCGGCCGTTTTCATCCATCAGGCGTCGGCTGAGAGATGCGTTGCCGCGACCATCGCCGCGACCACCGTGATTGCTCAGCGGACCGCGCTCCAGTCGACAGCGCCGATGCCGCAGCCGCCCCGCATCGCCGGATGTGAGATCGGTGACCCATACCGCGCCGGGATCTCGGACCGAGTCGAATTCGGCACCTACAGACAGCCTCGCATCGACCGCCGGGCGCACCAAGCGCATCCGGCAGAGACGACCGACCGCACCGACGCCTCGACCGGACACGGCTACAAATCCCGCAGGTAGGTCCGGATACTCGGCGATAGTGTTACCGACTCTCGTTTGTCTCGGCGCTCCCGGTCCAGGCCATCGCGACGGTCCGGCGGGATCGGCGCATTCGTACACCGCGAACTCCAGCTCGCGGCGGCAATCGATAGGGGTCACGGTCGACGGTCCAGTGGAACCGACCAGCGCCGACAAGCTCCCACCCCCGGCGCAGTTTCGATTCGACACGTACCACGGGACTCGGCGTTCCACGTGAAACGACCGTCCGGCGCACGCCTGATGGTGAGTACCGCCCACTGCGCTCATCCGTAGGTATCGCGCGGTCCGCGGCCCTTGATGTGGCGTTCCCCCTTGCGCCAACTCGGCGCGGCCGGCCCGGAGATCTTCAGTGACGTCACCACCCCGTGACCGACGGCGGCGTTGATCTTCGCCAGGATCTGCCCCTGAAGCATCCGGAGCTGGGTGGCCCAGGCTGTCGACTCGGCGGCGATACTGAGCACGCCGTCTTTCAAGGTGACCGGAGTGGCGTGCGCGGCGATGTCCTCGCCGACAACTCCCGACCAGCGGCCGAACACCATCCCCTCGGCCACTTTGTTCGACCACCCGCGGTTCTTGGCGATGGAGCCGGTCAGGTTGGACAGCAGCTGGGGATCGCGATCGTCCGGTCGTGCTCCGGACCACCCGGTGCGCCTGCGGACACCGGCACGGAGCCTGCGCTGCGGCGAGGATCGTCCCTGACCGACGGATTTGCCGCTGGCCCGTGCCGCGGCGCGCGCTTCCTCCAGGGCGCGACGGGCCAGATCGATGCCACGCAACTCAGATTCCTGGCCGGTGGATTCGGCGGATCCGGGCTGGTCGGCCTGATCGCTCATCGCCCCGCTCCCTTCGTGCGCACTTGGTTTGTCCCCAGGTTCGGCCGAGTTGTCCCCAACGTCGCCACGCGTTTTCAACCGATGAAATTCCCACGGTGTGCAACGGTGGACAACCGGCGAAACGACCTGTTCGACGCCCACCTCGGGGTTTCCCGGACGGGATCGGCCGCTCGCTCGGGTGTTGCCGAAGCGTGCTACACCGGCTACGACGCTGCCTGCCGCGGTGAGTTTTCCACAGGTGATGGTCGATCCGACTCGACCGCTCACGCGTTCGGAGCGGAGGTCCCGACGAATGGTCACTGTAATAGACCGGGTTGGTGGACGCCGAGCACAGCACGACGCCCGGACCACACATCGTGGGCCTGCCGCGAGCATCGTCGACTGCCTTGATGCTTGAAGGGGTTTCGCCCGACATAGTTGGGGATAATCACCAGCCGTGCGGAATTACGGGGAACCGGTGACGGAATCGGACTCGGTGATGGTTGCGGGCTCGGTGACCGGCTGCGTCGCCGCCCGCGCCGACTCGGAGATTCGCGAGATCCGGTCGTCGGGTGCTCCGGTCGTCTCGATCCGCAGTGCGGCGGCGGCAAGCTCGGCCGGCACGTCCTCCGGCACGGCCGCGGTGATCAGTACCTGCTCCGCCCCGGCGGCCACGGCGGCGAGGGCGGTGCGGCGACGGCGGTCGAGTTCAGCGAACACGTCATCGAGCAGCAGCACCGGTTCGGAGCCGGTGGCGCGGAGCAGTTCGAATGCGCCGAGCCGTAAGGCCAAGGCGAACGACCACGACTCACCGTGGCTGGCGAATCCCTTCGCCGGCGCCTCCCCGAGGGTCAACTCGAGTTCGTCGCGATGGGGACCGACCAAGCACACGCCGCGCTCGAGTTCCTTGGGGCGGGCCGCGGCGAGTTCACGCAGCATGATCGCCTCCAGTGCCTCGGTGTCCGCCGACTGCGGTTCCCGGGCCGGATCCTGGTATTCCGCGGGCAGCGCGGCGCTGCGATAGGCGATCGAGGCGGGTCGCGACTCGGGCGCGATCGCGGCGTAGGACTGCGCGAGATAGGGGGCGAGGTCGTGCACCAGGCGTAGCCGTTGTGCGAGCAACACGGCGGCATGCGTAGCGAGATGCCCGTCCCACACGTCGAGGGTGCCGAGGTCCGCCGTCGATCTGGCGTGCCGCCCCGCGGATTTCAGCAACGCGGCGCGCTGACGTAGTACCCGGTCGTAGTCGCTGCGAACCGCGGCCAATCTGGGTAGCCGGGCTGTGCACAACTCGTCCATGAAGCGGCGACGCTCGCCCGGGTCGCCGCGCACGAGCGAAAGATCCTCCGGTGCGAACAGCACCGTCTGCAGGATGCCCAGGATCTCGCGGGTCCGGCGTACCGGCGATCGGTTGATCTGTGCGCGATTGGCGCTGCCCTGGTTCAACTCGATATCGATCCGCAACTCTCGGCCGATATTGACCACCGTCGCGCCGATCCGAGCGCGTTCGGTGCCCATTCTGATCAATGGAGCGTCCGAAGACACGCGGTGCGAGTCGAGTGCGGCCAGGTAACCGATCGCTTCCAGCAGGTTGGTCTTGCCGTTGCCGTTCGCTCCCAAGAAGACCGTTCGTCCTGGGGATAAGTCGAGCTCCACCTGCTCCCATGAGCGGAAGTCACGCAGCGACAAGGACCGGATGAACATCCGCTATCGCGCCCCTGCCTGGGCAGAGACGACCATTTCTGCTGGTCTGTCGAGGTTCGGCAGAGGGCTCGACAGCATTTCCGCCCGACGGCCCCCTGTGGAATACCTGTGAATAAGTGGTGCCGTCGGGTGCGATTCGCGCGCACCTTCCGACGTCGCCGCCGGTTCCGATGCGTGGCCTACGGTTACCCGAATCGGATCACGCGGTGCGGATCCGGACGCTACCCGATCACGCACCGGCGATCAGCCCGGGAGCCGGACCGGCATCAGCAGATAGGTGTACGGGCTCGACAGCGCGGCGAACGCGCCGGAGTCGAGCACCTCCGGCTCCTTGTCGGAGGCGGGCAACAGCACCGCGGGCCGGCTCGGCGTAGTGAAGCCGAAGGTTACCCGATCGACACGCAGCGCGGAGAGGCCGTCGATGAGGTAGCCGGGGTTGAACGCGATGGTGAGCGACTCGCCGCGGAAATCAGCCTCCAGCCACTCTTCGGCGCGTCCTGCGTCGTCGCCGCCCGCGGACAGCAGCAGACCGTCAGCGGAAAACTCGAGCCGCACCTGGGCGCCACGCTCGGCGACCAGCGCGACGCGCTTGATGGCCTCGGTCAGTGCCGCCACCGCAAGAGTGGCGATCGAGGTGTGTTCCTTCGGCAGCAGCTGGCGGAACTTGGGGAATTCCGCGTCCAGCAGGCGGGTGGTGGTCCTGCGGCCCGCATTGACGATGCCGAGCAGGCCGTCCGCCCCCGCGCCGGTGCCGGTGCCGAGGGACAGTTGAACGGGAGCGTCGGAGGGGCCGAGCGTCTTGGCTGCCTCGGACAGCGTCTTGGCCGGGATCAGCACCGCGGTCGCCACGTCGGCCCGGGTGGGCTGCCATTCGATGTGCCGGACGGCGAGACGGAACCGATCGGTGGCCGCGAGCACGACCTGCGACCCCTCGATCTCCACTCGGATACCGGTCAGCATTGGAAGGGTGTCGTCGCGGCCCGCCGCGACCGCAACCTGGCCGACGGCCTCGGCGAAAACATCCACACTCAGTTCACCGGTCTGCTGTGGCACCTCGGGAAGCTGGGGATAGTCCTCGACCGGCATCGTCGGTAGGGAGAATTTCGCACTGCCACAGCTGATCAGCACACGGGTGCCGTCGACCGAGACGTCGACGGGCTTGTTGGACAGCGCCTTGGTGATGTCGGCCAGCAGACGACCGGAAACGAGGACCTCGCCCGGACCTGCGACCTCGGCCGCCACCCGCATCTGTGCGGAGACTTCGTAATCGAACCCGGAGACGGTCAGACCGTCCTCGCCCGCGACCAGCAACACACCGCCGAGCACCGGAACGGGAGGCCGGGACGGGAGGCTGCGCGCCACCCAGGCGACGGACTCGGCGAAGTCCTCTCGGGCGACCCGAAACTTCATGCTTGCAAGCTCCATGGCCCGATTTGTCCTCTCCCGGTTCCGTGATCTGTGTCGGCTCGTCAGTGTCGGTTCTCGAAAGGGTTCTGTCGAATCGCCTTCGAAAGTCTGGCACAGGCGACCGACATCAAACCGTACCCGCGTGTGAGACGTGTACCTAGCCCGACCCTCCGGTGGTTGCCGCTGTCTACGTCTCCGGCGCCGCGACGGGGTGTGCCGGAGACGCAGACCACGGAATGCTGTGCGTGGGACCGGACCGCGTCGTCTCCCTGCCGAAAACCGGAGCGGTTCCGAATGTTCGTTCCTCGACCAACTTTCCACACACCCTGTTTTGAAGAGAGATCTCTCAAGAGAAGAACTGAAGTAGTAATAGGCACTGTGGATTCTGTGGACTGCTGCCGAATCCGCTGGCCAGAAGGTGCGGTGGCGTGGGGATGAGCTTGGGGTGTCTCGAGGATGAACACGAGGGGGCTGTGGAGGCTCACCAGTTGTCCCCCGTTCATCCTCGAGCGCTCCTCGAGTTGTTCCACCGGATTCACCCAGTTGTGCACACCTGTGCACGAAATCGTGGACAACTCGAGGATTCCTCGAGGACTCCACATGGATTCCTCGAGGAATCCACAGGGCTGAATCCGGACATGTACTGGTCAAGGGCTGTGCGCAACCATCGATGTGGAACCTGTTGAATTCGGCCTGTGAGTTGCCGCCGACGGACGCGCTCCGCCACCTGTGAACGAATCGGTGGACAACCGGTGGATTCCTCGAGGAATCCACAGGGATTCCTCGAGGAATCCACAACCCACAAAAAAGCACCGCCCCAGGTCAGGGGCGGTGCTCAGGTGTGTATGGAGTTCAGCGTGAGCGCTGCTTGATTCGGGCTGTGAGTTCTTGCACCTGGTCGTACACGCGGCGCCGCTCGGTCATCTCCTTGCGCACTTTCTTCTCCGCGTACATCACCGTGGTGTGGTCGCGCCCGAACGCCTGCCCGATCTTCGGCAGTGACAGGTCGGTCAACTCACGGCACAGGTACATGGCGATCTGCCTTGCCTGCGCAAGCGGCCGCGCCTTGCCTGGGCCCGTGAGTTCTTCCAGCGTGGTGTTGAAGTACTCGGCGGTGACGGCCATGATCGTGGCCGCGTTGATCTCGAGTGCCGCCGTGTCGGGCATCAAATCGCGGAGCACCACCTCAGCCAGCGGCAGATCCAGTGGCTGACCGTTCAGCGACGCGAACGCGGTCACCCGGATCAGCGCGCCTTCCAGTTCGCGGATGTTGCGCTCCACCCGGCTGGCGATCAGTTCCAGCACGTCGTGCGGGACATCGAGTCGGTCCATCCGAGCCTTTTTGCGCAGGATGGCGATCCGGGTTTCCAACTCGGGTGGCTGCACATCGGTGATCAGGCCCCACTCGAACCGCGTCCGCAGTCGCTCCTCCAGGGTGGCCAACTGCTTGGGCGGACGGTCGGAGGACACGACGATCTGCTTGTTCGCGTTGTGCAAGGTGTTGAAGGTGTGGAAGAACTCCTCCTGGATACCTTCCTTGCCCTCGATGAACTGGATGTCGTCGACCAAGAGGATGTCGGTCTCGCGGTAGCGGCGCTTGAAGGCCACTTTGCGGTCGTCGCGCAGGCTGTTGATGAAGTCGTTGGTGAACTCTTCGGTCGAGACGTATTTCACCCGCATGCCGGGAAACAGGCGCTGCGCGTAATGGCCCGCGGCGTGCAGCAGGTGCGTCTTGCCGAGTCCGGAAGCGCCCCAGACGAACAGTGGGTTGTAGGCGCGCGCGGGTGCCTCGGCGATCGCGACGGCCGCCGCGTGCGCGAAGCGGTTGGACGCACCGATGACGAACGTCTCGAAGGTGTACTTCGCGTTCAGACTGGCCGAGGAATTCGAGGGCGCCGGAGACTCCTGCGACTTGGTGAAATAGGTAGGCCAGGAGTTGCGGACGTTCACCACAGGCTCGTCGTCGCGGTCACGCGGGTTGTCGCCGACCGACTCGCGCGCCAGCCCGTTGTCATCGGCCTCCGCAGATTCACGCACGGGGGCATGCGCCGGACCTCGCATCCCGCCTGGACCCGGTTCGGGGTTGAACAACGACTCCTGACCAGGCGGAATGGCCTGCTCACGACGCGGCGCAAGGCCGGATTCGCGCCGCGGTCCTTGATCGGTGGCCGACACGGAGGGGAACTCGGCTGTCGCGGAGTACTCGCCACGCGTCGGATAGTCGGGACGGGCGTATTCCGGCTGGCGGTACTCCTCCTGGGGCACGTATTTCTGCCCGTAACCGGTATCGGAATAGTCGGAACCATCGCGGTAGGACGGAGCCGGGGCGAAGTCGGCGGTTTGTGCATACCGGGGCGCCTGGTACTCGTCACGGCCTTGGAAGTCGGACCCCGGGTACCCGGCCGGGCCACGCCCGGTATCGCGTGCCCGCTCGGGTCTGCTGGTCATCCTCGCGTGCCGAGGATTGTTGGTCTGTCGGTCGACGGTCTGCGTTGCCGGCGCCGCGATCCGGACACCGAGTCCCTCGACCTGGGGCCCGAGCCGTCGGGCGAGGGAGCGCAGGATGGGCTCGCGCAGATCACGTTCGATAGCTTCTTGAGCCAGCGACGATGGTACCGAAAGCAGGGCGAAACCCTGTGCGACCGTGAGCGGTTTGACCAGCTTCAGCCAGGCCTGCTGTGCTCTGGTCACCGGCGGGATGGCGCCATCCGGTGAGCCGGTGGTCAGTTCGGTGACAACCTCGGGCCACACGGTGGCCAACACATTCTGCTCGTCGTCCATGCAGTTTCCTCCCCGGAAGTAGGTCGATAGGAGCAGACGGCCGGGGCACGCGGGGAAGGTGTGGTACGACCATGCTCGGGGTCGATCCCGTGATCCTGCGTGCGCCCGTAACCGGTTCGGACGCTGCCCTGGTCCCCCATCCGGGCAGCGACGTGGCACCGTCGGCCCTACGAATATGCCACTCCAGGCCTCTTTCCACACAATTATCCACAGATGTGGAAAACCCTGGGGAAATGCGAAACGTCCGTGCGCATGACGGTTGCACCGCTACTACCTGCGGTTCTGTAGCAATCTTCTGGCTAAGAAATTGCGGTGGTCGAGCCGAACGGTGGCCAGGGGCGTGGACGAACTCATTGTCACTGCCGAGTGACTGATCAATCGAGACGGGATTCTGCCTGGTAAAGCCGCCTGATCGGGCAGGGTGGGGCGAGTTTGACCCGTCCCGAGCCGATCAGTACCCTCGTACAGTCACCCCTTGGTGCGGTGGCGGTCTTGTGCTGACCGCGTGTAGGTCGTGATCGACCTACTGTGCGCCAGGACCGACGCGCGCTGATGATGACCGGACTTGTGATTCATTCGCGCACTATCTGTATCACCGAACAAGCTTTGGGCACCACCTGGTGCCCACCTACTCGAGGAGTGTTGACCGTGGCCAAGGGCAAGCGGACGTTCCAGCCGAACAACCGTCGTCGGGCGCGGGTCCACGGGTTCCGCCTCCGGATGCGTACCCGCGCGGGCCGCGCCATCGTCTCGGCGCGTCGCCGCAAGGGCCGCGACTCCCTCACTGCCTGATCCTCGCTCTCGGACGCTCGGGTGTTGCCTGAGCCGTATCGGTTGCATCATCGTGCCGACTTCTCCCGGACGGTGCGCCGCGGCCAGCGAATCGGGAGGCCTGATCTGGTCGTGCACACGTTCGTGCACGGGTATGACGGAGTAGTGGGCGCGAATAGGCGACACGATGATCCGATCCCGAACGATGCGCTGGTGTGCGTAGGCGGACCGCGCTTCGGGTTGATCGTCAGCAAGGCGGTGGGCAACGCGGTGATTCGACACCGCGTCGCCCGCCGCCTGCGTCATATGTGCGCCCAGGTGATCGCCGAGCTGCCCGCCGAGACCGATGTCGTGGTCCGGGCACTGCCGGGTGCCGCGACAGCGTCCTCTGACGATTTGCTCCGCCAACTGCGCGGCGCACTGCGCAAGTTGGGCGCCTCCGGTACGAGGCGGTCGGGCGGTGCGATGTGAGCGTTTCCACGAGAATCGCCCGACTGCCCGCCGACGCGCTGATTTTTCTGATCGAGCTGTATCGGACCTATGTCTCCCCCACCCGCATGCCGGTGTGTCGATTCACCCCGACCTGTAGCGAGTACGCGGTCACTGCGTTGCGCACTCGAGGCCTGTTCATCGGCCTCGTATTGGCGGTCGTGCGCTTGGCCAAATGCGCGCCCTGGCACCCTGGTGGGTGGGACCCCGTCCCGGAACGGAAGCGGAGCACTGTTCGCCCCGAGCCAGCGGACGAGGCAACCGACGCGGCGCCGCAGGAACCGAGCCTGCCTGCCGAACCGCCGTCGGGACCGAACGCTTGTAAAGGATCACCGCACGCGGTGATCGGCGACACGAACGACGGGAGTGCATAGAGCCGTGCTCGACTTCATTTATTACCCGGTGTCCTGGATCCTCTGGTTCTGGCATCGGGTCTTCGGGTTCGCGTTCGGCGCGGACAACGGTCTCACCTGGGCGCTGGCCGTGGTGTTCCTGGTGTTCACCTTGCGCCTGGTGCTCTACAAGCCGTTCGTGAAGCAGGTGCGCACCACCAAACAGATGCAAGAACTGCAGCCCCAGATCAAGGAGCTGCAGAAGAAGTACAAGAACGATCGCCAGAAGATGGCGACCGAGATGCAGAAACTACAAAAGGACAACGGCTTCAACCCGTTGATGGGCTGTCTGCCGATCCTCGCTCAGGTACCGGTGTTCTTGGGCCTGTTCCATGTGCTGCGATCGTTCAACCGGACCGGCCACGGCATCGGCCAACTGGCCATGACGCCCGAGCAGAACGCGAACACCGCGAACTACGTCTTCAGCGCCACCGACGTCCAGTCCTTCCTCAGCGCTCGTATCTTCGGTGCGCCGATCTCCGCGTTCATCACCACGCCGGTCAATGAACTGCAGGCCTTCGCGAGTTACGGTGGTGTGCCGTCCAAGTTGAGCATCGCGCTGGTCGCCATTCCCCTGATGGTTATCGCCGGTCTGGCGACTCACTTCAATGCGCGTGCCTCGGTCGCGCGGCAGACTCCGGAGGCTGCTGCCAACCCGCAGGCCGCGATGATGAACAAGCTCGCCCTGTGGGTGTTCCCGCTCGGCGTACTCGTCGGTGGTCCCTTCCTGCCGATCGCGATCCTGCTGTACTGGGTTTCGAATAACATCTGGACCTACGGGCAGCAACACCTCGTCTTCGGTCGGATGGCGAAGGAAGAAGAAGCCAAGAAGCAAGCGAAACTGGAGCAGCGCGCACAGAACGCGCCGAAGCCAGGCGCCAAACCGGTCAACGTGAAGAAGAAGCAGGCCTCGCCGGCCGATGCCACGTCGGCCGAAGAAGATGTCGATGCCGATAGTGCTCCGTCGACGAACGGCACCGCCAAGCCGACGAATCAGACCGCAGGCCAACGCCGTTCGAGCGGCCAGAAACGCCCGGGCGGCCGGGGCAGGGCGAACCAGAAGCGCAGGCGCTGACCACACGATCGATAGGCGGGTCGGTCCGTCTCGATCGCTGAGCAACCCTTGATCGCGAATACCGTCCGGCGGCCAGCGCCCGGCGCGTGCGATGAGCAGATGAAGGAAATCAAATGACTGTTGAGACTGACGGAGGGGACGCCACAGTGGCGACGACCATGGTGAACGCCGAGACGGACACCGGCGATGTCGTGAGCGATGCCGAGGATGCACTGATCGAAGAAGGCGAGATCGCTGGTGACTACCTCGAGCAGTTGCTCGACGTACTCGACTTCGACGGCGATATAGATCTCGACGTGGAAGGTGACCGCGCCATCGTGAGCATCGACGGCGGCCGCGACCTGTCGAAACTCGTCGGCCACAACGGCGAGGTGCTCGACGCCCTGCAAGAGTTGACCCGGCTTGCTGTCCAACAGTCGACTGGCGTGCGCAGCAGGTTGATGCTGGACGTGGCCGGTTGGCGGGCCAAGCGGCGGTCCGAGCTGAGCGCGCTGGGCGCGGCCGCGGCGCAGCGAGTGCTGGAATCGGGTGCGCCGGAGTCGCTGGCGCCGATGACCCCGTTCGAACGCAAGATCGTGCACGACGCGGTGGCCGCGGTGGACGGTGTCAGCAGCGAGAGCGAAGGTGTCGAGCCGAACCGTCACGTGGTCGTCGTGCCCTCCTGAACACCGCAGTTCCGGTTGCGGACCGGTAGTGGTTGGATAGGGCCTCTGGTCTCCGGACTGGAGGCCTTATTCGTGCCCGGCGCCTGACTGCTCGCTCCCTGATCGATTCGAGTTCGGAAGGATGTTTCACGTGGAACGAGATCTCGGTGGAACCACTGAGGTGCCTGCCCAGCTGGAACCGCCGGCACCGGCGGCGGCGACGGCCATCTTCGGTGACCGACTCGATCTCGCCCGGCGGTACTGCGCGGAACTCGCGACCGCCGGCGTTGAGCGCGGCCTGATTGGACCTCGCGAGGTCCCGCGCCTCTGGGATCGACACATTCTCAACTGTGCGGTGCTCGGCGAACTGATCGCCGAGGGCGCTTCCGTGGTCGATATCGGTAGTGGCGCCGGGCTCCCGGGCATCCCGCTCGCGATCGCGCGCCCGGACTTGCGGATCACCTTGGTCGAGCCGCTGCTACGTCGCACCATCTTCCTCAGCGAGTTCATCGAGTCCGCCGGATTGGACGTGACCGTGGTACGCGGGCGCGCCGAACAGTCCGGTGTGATGAAGGAAGCAGGTGGGGCGGACGTCGTCACGTCTCGCGCGGTCGCTCCGTTGGGGAAGCTCGCCCAGTGGTCGCTGCCTCTCCTCCGCGACCATGGACACATGCTCGCGCTCAAGGGTGCCAGTGCGGTGGAGGAACTCCAGCGCGACGGAGACGCACTCGCCCGGGCGGGCGCTGGAAACGTGGTCGTCCTCGAATGCGGCGTGGGTTCGGTGTCCACACCGACCATGGTGATCAGCGCCGAGCGCCTCCCGCGTGCCGAGCGGAGTTCGCGTCGGCGTGCGGAGCGGACGGTTGAACGCAGTGCGAAGAAGGCGAGTCGCGTTGAGGCGGGCGAGCAAAGGCGCGCCAGGCGCGCGGCTCGGAAGGCTGAGTAGTAGCAGTGGGTTCGTTGTCCGCTGTGCAGACGCAGGCAGCGTGGCAAGTGCCTTCCATCGACCTGGCGAGCGCGGTCGATGGCAAACAGGTGATGGGCAACCCTTATAGCTACTGCATTTCGTCACCCTGACGGAAAGCGACCGTCTTGCGGGATGGCGACAGCCCATCTCAGCGTTCTCGACACGTAGCGAACGGGCCTACGCGCCCGCCGGGCTGTGAGTCGAGCACCGGCCGCTCGCCGATGTTTCACGTGAATCACGGAGCCTGGACGCGCCCTGTCGATCGGCCACCCGGACAACATCTTCGGACGAGGATCAACCGGCTGGCAGGAGCGAGCCGCGCATTGCGGCGGACTATGAGACCTCTACTTCGGTGACGTCAGAAATCGCCAACGCTGGAGGCCTCCTCCCTGGCCATGGTCGCAACCTGATGACTGGGTGCAGCTGCGCCACGCCGGTGGGTGTCTACCCTGCCCTGCCCACGCGAGATCCGCCGCCCTCGCGGGACTGACAAGATCGCCACTGGCGCGGACGTCCGGACGTTCGCACTACGCCACCCTGAAGAAGGCCGGCGTCGGAGCGGTAACTCTGTACCAGCTGCACGGTGATCGGAGTGGGCGGGTTCCGGCACGTCCGCGACCGCTGTGTCACAGTCTCGTCTGCGGTCTTCCGCTAGGGCGCCAGGCGGGTCGCTGGGGACTGAGCTCACTTGTTTCCGTGCGATGCTCGTGGAAAGTCTCAGCCGCGCGTCGCGCTGCCGATTGGGTCGGTCGGACCCAGGTTCGCCACTGTGGGCGAACCACACGGTCACACGTGCCGCAACAATGGACGGTCCTGCGGCCGCCGGGTTGTGAGCCGAGCACCGGCTGCTAGCCAATGTTTCACGTGAATCAAGGGGTCCCGGGACGCGCCCTGGTGATTGGCCGCCCGTACTTCGCCCTATCACCGCGTGGTCGTCACGGAACGTCTGTGCTCCTAGGGATTTCGAACTCAGCGCTTTCGGGAGTCGATCTCGCGAGGCCACCACTCGGAGGTCATGCGGCGGGCCGGTTCGGCTGCGCCTCCTCGATCAGGTCAGCCTTTACGCGCCACACCGCGTCGTGCGCCTCTCGGCAACTTGGTGCGATTGATCGACGTCATAATCGGACGATCACCGTCGGGAGTGCGGGTGGAGTGTTACCGGGTATGTTGCACGCGTTGCGTGGCAGGAAGATCGTGCCAGTGGCTTTCGGTTCTGGATGTGGCACCGCGGCACTGCTCGGTGGTGTGACGCTGACGGGGCGGCATTTGCCGATCGCCTCATCGACTCACGGGCTCGCCCACATGGATTCACGTGAAACATGCGTCGGGGGATCTCCGGATTTCATTGGTGCGGCGCGGACGGTATGCCCACACGACTGCCGTTGCGGGATCGACGAGATCGCTGACCGCACGGATTCGTGCGGCAGTCCGGACGGGCGTCACCAGGAAGGAGGCAGTGTGGGCACGGAGGTAATCTTGTCTGTGACTGGACCGCGCCGCCGGTCCAACCGCGCGGTTGTGCACGACACGCTCGTGCCTGCGCGATTGACGACGACTCTCGTGCTCCTCGAATGAAATCGGTACTGATTCCCGCGCCGGCAGGGTTGTCGCCTCGGCGTAAAAGTGGCGGCTGGTCATCGCCGTCCGCCGGCGCGCGATGATTCCGGTGTAAGAGGATGGCGGTCAGCGAAGGCGCAGTCAGTCAACCGGTTCCGGCCTCGTTTGGAGAGGTACGAGCCCCTTCTGTCGTGGAGGCTAATACTTTCCAGTCGCTGAACCGGCTGAAACCGTCGTCCGGCCGCGACGTTTCCTGTGAAACAGCGGACATCGACACGCGAATCGGGCAGATTTGCGTGTCGATATGCGTCTCGCCGCGATTCAGCTTTCTAATCGCGCCCAGTGCTGGCAAGCTAGTGTGCGTCGGGCGTGAGCGTAGGTGCCACGGATGATCTGGTTGTCACAGCGGCAAGGCTCCGCTCGGTCGATCGGGCGCCGCGAACCCGGTTGGGCATCTGTTCGTTCCGACGAATGCTGTTACAGGCACCGCGTCGATTTCGCCTGGCGAGTGCACGTGGTCTGAAGTTCTCGGGTTAGGAGCTGTGTATGTCGAGCGGTTCGGCGAATGTTTCACGGGAAACTACGTCGCGCGTGCCGGGAATGCTGGACTCCAGCAGTTTCGACGCGGAGTCATTCGGAAGCACACCGTTCGGGCACATCTCTGCCAGTGAGACCCCGATAGCCGCCGAGGCCCAACGTGCAAGTCAGATCCTCCACCCAGGAAAGGTGACAGTGCCGAAACCGCACGAGCAGCGCATCATCACGATCGCCAATCAGAAAGGCGGTGTCGGCAAGACCACCACCGCGGTGAATCTGGCGGCAGCCCTGGCACATCAGGGGATGACGGTTCTCGTGATAGATCTCGATCCGCAGGGCAACGCCAGCACGGCCCTGGGCATCGAGCATCACTCGGGCGTGCCCTCCAGCTATGAACTCCTCATCGGTGAGGTCTCCGTCAAGGATGCGATCCAGCAGAGCCCGCACAGCGAACGCCTGTTGTGTATCCCCGCGACCATCGATCTGGCCGGCGCCGAGATCGAACTGGTGTCGATGGTGGCCAGGGAGGGCAGACTGAAAGCCGCCATTCAGGAGGCGAATATTGCCGGGTACGACATCGATTACGTGATGATCGACTGTCCGCCTTCGTTGGGTTTGTTGACGGTCAACGCGATGGTCGCGGCCAAGGAGGTGCTGATCCCGATCCAGTGCGAGTACTACGCGCTGGAAGGTGTGGGTCAGCTGCTCCGCAATATCGGTCTGGTGCAGGCGCACCTGAATCCTGAACTCCATGTCTCCACGGTGATCCTCACGATGTACGACGGCCGGACCAAGTTGGCCGACCAGGTCGCGGAAGAGGTCCGTGGGCACTTCGGCGATGTGGTACTGCGGTCGGTGATTCCGCGCAGTGTGAAGGTGTCGGAGGCACCGGGGTATGGCATGACGGTGCTCGATTATGATCCAGGCTCCCGGGGTGCGATGAGCTACCTGGATGCTGGACGTGAGATGGCGTCTCGTGCGGTAGCCCCCCAGGCTGCCGCAATGGGGCCGGTCGAGTGACTCGGTGTGTCTGCCGAGCTGATGCTCGGCAAGTCCGGTTTGGTGGCGAAACGAAGAAGGGACCGATAGACCGATGAGCCAGGCGAAGAAGGGTGGGCTCGGGCGCGGTCTTGCCGCGCTGATCCCCACGGCACCGGCGGCTTCGCCAGGCCTCAGCAGCGCGGCTGCGAGCGTTATCGGTCTCGATCCCATCGGCCCGCAGCCCGCCTCGACGTACCTACATCGGGTCCCCGATCCCGCTGACGAAAGCGCCGAACTTGCGGCGAGCTACCGAGAGATCCCCCCGGATCAGATCCAGCCGAACCCCAAGCAACCCCGCACGGCCTTCGATGAAGAAGCACTAAGCGAACTGGTGCACTCGATCCGTGAGTTCGGCCTGATGCAACCGATCGTGGTGCGCAGGGTCGAGGCGGGAGTCGACCGCTATCAACTCGTCATGGGCGAGCGGCGGTGGCGGGCATGCCAGGAGGCCGGTCTGGTCACCATCCCGGCGATCGTCCGGGAGACGTCGGACGAGTCGATGCTGCGCGACGCCCTGTTGGAGAATATCCACCGGGTGCAGTTGAACCCGCTCGAGGAAGCGGCGGCCTACCAGCAGTTGCTGGAGGAATTCGATGTCACGCACGAGGAATTGGCGGCCCGGATCGGTCGTTCCCGCCCGGTGGTGACAAACATGATTCGTCTGCTGAAGCTGCCGATCCCGGTGCAGCGCCGGGTCGCGGCGGGCGTGCTGTCCGCAGGACACGCACGGGCACTGCTCGGTCTGGAGGCGGGTGCGGATGCCCAAGAGGTACTGGCTACCCGCATCGTCGCCGAGGGACTATCGGTTCGTGCGACGGAGGAAGCTGTCACGCTGGCGAACCGTGATCTCGATACCGCGGTGCCCTCCCCCGCTCCTCAGCGGAAGCCGATTCAGATGCCGGGCCTGCAGGACGTAGCAGAGCGGTTGTCCGGTTCGTTCGACACCCGGGTCACTGTAAGCCTCGGCAAGCGTAAGGGGAAGATCGTCGTCGAGTTCGGTTCGGTCGAAGACCTCGAGCGCATCGTCGCCCTGATGGAGCAAAGCACTTCCGGCGTGTGACAGAAGTGACAAAAAGTAACTCGTGATTTCGATAGGTGTGAGTCCACGGCCGAAACGTCACTGTGACAGTGTGGGTTTACACGAGTCGCGGGGCGGGCACGCCTCCCGATAGAGCACCACATGTTCTTCTAACCAACAGCACAGCGATATGGAATGAGGCGGGTTCTCTTTGATCGCTTATTCTTGCTGGCGAGCAACCATTGATGCGGCGTGAGCGTGGACGAATCGGACAGCTGGAGGCTGAGCAGAGCGGTGTCGACCAGCGTCACAGCACTAACCCTCGGCGGACTGGGGAAACTGCCCGCACATGCGCGACGCTGTGTGTTCTGGGAGATGGACCCCGCGGTGGCCGAGGACTCCCGTAACTTCAGTGATCCGGTCTTCGAGAAAGAAGCCTGGCTGTCCACGGTGATGCTGGAGTGGGGCTCATGTGGACAGGTGGCGGAGGTCGATGGCAACATCGCGGGTTGCGCGCTGTACGCGCCGCCGAGCGCGGTGCCGCGGGCCACACTGTTCCCCACGTCTCCGGTAAGCCCGGACGCGGTCCTGCTGACCACACTGCGAGCCGAATTCCCCTACCAGGATGCTGACATCGCCCACCGGTTGATCCAAGCTGTCGTGGCCGATCTGGTACGCCGCGGTGTGCGCGCGCTGGAGGCGTTCGGCATTCGCAGCGATCCACCGGCACAGGCGTTGTCGGAGCGGTTCGGTTCGATGACGCTGATGGAGCGGATCACCGCGCCGATCAAAGGTGTCGGCGCGGCGGGCCCGCTCACCGAGTGCTCGCCGGCGACCTGCATGGTCGAAGCCGATTTCCTGGAGGACGTCGGCTTCGAGGTGGTGGCGCCGCACCATAGGTTCCCGCGGCTGCGGCTCGAACTCAACTCCGATCACGGCTGGAAGGAAGACGTGGAGCGTGCGCTGGACCAGCTGCTCGCGGCGGCCTCGATGGCTGCGCCCACCCGCGTCGGAGCCCGCTGATCGGAAGGTAGAAACGCCCCTTGCCAATCGGAATCGGCAAGGGGCGTTCGCATTCAACCGCGAAGAAATCTACATCCGGTCGGCCGCGGCGAGCTCCTCGGCCAGCAGTTCCGCGAAAGTGTAAGTGCCAGTGGGCTGGTCGTCTTGGCCGAGCAGATACAGCCGTTTCACCGCGATCAGGATGGCTTCGGCGATCACGTCGCGCATGCGCGGGTTGGCGAGCACCGAGGCGTCATAATCGTTTGTCAGGTAGCCGATGTCGACCTGCACGGTCGGCATCTTGGTGAGGCGCAGCAGATCCCAGGTCCGCGGATGAGTGCGGCAGTCCTGCAACGAGGTTCGCGCGACTACCTCGCGCTGGATGAATCCGGCGAGTACTTGGCCGATCATGGAGACCGAGCCGTGTGAATTGCCGAAATAGAACCCGGCCACGCCGTTGGCCAGTGGACTCGGGTTGGCCGCACAGCGTAGCGAGATCATGAGATCGGCGTCGAAGGCGTTCGAGGTATCGGCGCGTTCGGCGTCGGTCGGATCGGCACCCCACGGTCTGGACAGGAAGGTCTCCATGCCGGTGGCGGCCATTCGGCCTTCTAGCCGGCTTGCCAAGTCCCACAGAATTTCCGACTCGTAGACATCGCCGTATTCCGTGGGCACCGCGTTGCCCTTGTGTTGTCCGCCAAGACCCGGGTCGATGACGATCCGCTTGCCGGTCAGCTGCGGGCCGGCCCGATGTACCACCTCTTCTTCCGCGATCCGATGGGGATTACCACCGGTGACCCGGGCGCCGAGCAGGTCGAGCGAGCGCAATGTGTCAGGCCCGCAGATGCCATCGGCGGAGAGGCCGATTTCCCGCTGGAAAGCGGTGAGCCCTTCGTGGGTGTGCGGGCCGAAGTAGCCGTCTACGCGGTGGACGTAGAAGCCGAGGTCCTGCAGTCTGCGTTGCAGAGTGGCCACGTCGTCGCCGTAGAGCGGCGCGGAGAGTTGATAGATCAGCGTCCGCGCGCCCAGGCGGTAGGACGCCTCCTTCAGGGCACGGTAGGTCGCCGGACCAATCACGCCATCGACCAGCAGACCACGATGCTGCTGGAATGCACGCACCGCCGAATCGAGATGATGGTCGAACGTCGCGTCGATGCCCTTCCAATATTCGCGTGCATCCGCGTGATCGGAACCGACATGCGCGAGTAGGAACCCGAGACTTGCCAGAGTGCTCCGAACCTCTGCGACGGCTGGACCGGTATCGCCGTGACGAAGTCGGTGCATGCGTGAGAGCCCTTTCCTTTCGTCAACCCGCGGGTACCCACTCATGCGATGGGACACCTTTCGCGCGACAGGAGCGTCGGTCGATTGTCGCAGACCCGGACCGGATTTCGGCAATTCCCGCGTCCGGATATCCTACGGCGCGTCATCTGATCGCGCCGCTAGATAACGCCTTCGAGTTCGCGAAGAAGGGCCGCTTTACCCTTCGCCCCGACAATCTGTTTGACCGGCTTACCGCCGCGGAAAAGCATCATAGTGGGCAGCGAAAGAATCTGATAATCGCGGGCCGTGCTCGGGTTGGCGTCCACATCCAACTTCGCGATGGTGAGCTTGTCCGCGTGTGTACCCGCGATCTCTTCCAGAACGGGAGCGACCATCTTGCACGGGCCGCACCAATCGGCCCAGAAGTCGACGAGGACGGGTTTCTCGCTCAGCAACACGTCGTCGGCGAAGGACGCGTCGGTCACGACGACCGTGTTGACAGACTCGGACATGGGTTTCTCCTTGTGGTGAAGCCGCGACAGCAACTCAGTTGGCGGGGACGGCGACCGAATCAGTGGCGTTGTCGAGGGTATTCGAGGTGATATCGCCCTGTTCGGCGAGCCAGCGCTCGGCGTCGATGGCCGCGCGACAGCCGGTGCCCGCAGCGGTGATCGCTTGGCGGTAGGTGTGATCGACCAGGTCACCCGCCGCGTACACGCCGGGGATCTTGGTGGCGGTTGACGGGTGCAGCACCTGCACATAGCCCTCGTCGTCCAACTCGACCTGGCCTTTGACCAGTTCGCTGCGCGGATCGTGGCCGATCGCCACGAACAGGCCGGTCGCAGCCAACTCGGAGGTCTCACCCGTGCTGGTGTCGCGCAGGGTCAGGTGGGTGACGCTGGTGTCCCCGTGCACCTCGGTCACCTCGGCGTTCAGCACGAACGCGATCTTCTCGTTCGCCTTCGCCCGCTCCAGCATGATGCGGGAGGCGCGGAACTCCTCGCGGCGGTGCACGATGGTGACGCTGGAGGCGAACTTGGTCAGGAAGATGGCCTCCTCCATCGCGGAGTCGCCACCGCCGACCACGACGATGTCCTGTCCCTTGAAGAAGAAGCCGTCGCAGGTAGCGCAGGCGCTGACACCACGGCCCAGCAGCCGCTGCTCACCCGGCACGTTCAGGTACCGTGCGGCTGATCCCATGGCCAGGATCACGGCATAGGCCTGGTAGATCTGATCGCCGACGGTGACCTTCTTGATCGGACCGCTGAGATCGATGGCGTCCACGTCCTCGCTGCGGATATCCGCGCCGAACCGCTTGGCTTGCTCGCGCATCTCCTCCATGAGATCTGGGCCCATGATTCCGTCACGAAATCCCGGGAAGTTCTCCACCTCGGTGGTGGTCATCAGCGCGCCGCCGAACTGAGTTCCCTCGAACAGCAACGGCTGGAGTTCGGCACGGCCCGCATACACCCCGGCGGTGTAGCCGGCGGGTCCGGAGCCGACGATGATCAGATCGGAGACTGGCGTGCTCATGAGGCCCTTCCGAGGGAATCAGTGGACGTGTCGGTCAACAACAGGGTAATGGTTGTTGTTCCCACGCCGGCCGGGTCACACCACGGACGTGGCCGATATCGCGGCGTCAGCCGATGTCCTGCAATGCTCTCCGTTGAGGATCATCTGCGCGACAACCTGTTCCGACGACCAGTGCGGTGATCTTGGGCGGGTGCGGGCCGGCGAGCAGGATGAGGACCGCGGCACGGTCCTGAAAGGTGATATCGGTGGAGCCGAGCACCTTACGGTCGAGCCCGTTCGCCTGAACACAGCGATCGAGCGCCCCCGGGCGTGCGAGCGAACCACTGACGTCATGGCGTCCCAGCGCGCCGAGTGCGACAGTGCTGGTGAGATCGGTGTTCAGGTCGCCGTTGTCGGTGGTCGGCTTGGCACCGGGCGCAACGTCGTCGTCATCGCGCAGCGTCGACCCGACTACTCCCGCGCAGGCCACCACGGCGATCGCGGCGGCAGCCGCGGTGAGCCGGCGCAGCCTGCGGCGGCGGCGCACGTCGAACTGGATCGACTGTGTGGGAACTCCGTCGGAAATCGCCGGCTCATCGTGTGCCACCGCCGACGAATGCGGTAGCGGGTGAATCGTCGCCGCATCTGCGGTGCGTAGCTCTGAACGGTCCAACTCCTCGACGAACCGTGCGAGCCGGGTGGCAACGTCTGCCGGCATGCTGTGGGTGATCTGCTCATCGCGGCCGAGAGCGCGCACCTTGGCGCTGACATCGTCGAGCGACTGCAAGAAGCGCAGCGCCTCCGGGTCACGCGACACCATCGGCCACAACTGGTCGCGCTGCTCCGGCGTCACGTTGTCGGCGTGCAGGTCGGCGAGCAATTCGGCCGTGAACGGAGGCTGCGGCACGGATCTGGTCGCCATCGCACCTCCGTTTTTCGGATCTGACATCGCAGGAATTCCCTCGACGACGGGGACTACATGTATGCGTTCAGTGGTTCGTCACTATTAATGACGCATCTCAGCTACCTTCGGTTCCCCGGATCTCGCAGAAATTCCAGACGTTCTTTCAGCCGTTGCCGCGCCCTGGCGCATCGGCTCTTGATCGTCCCCTCCGGCACACCGAGCATCGCGGCTGCCTCGGCCACGCTATACCCCTCCAGATCGATCGCGACCAGCGCGGTTCGTTGATCCGGTGGCAGTGAGAACAAGGCGTGATCGATGACCATGGTGGTCTCCATTTCGGCCATTTCGTCGCGATCGTCGCTGGGCTCGGGCATCGTCTCCGGCGAAAGCGAGAGCGCGTACCTGGTCTTGTTGCGCCGGATCCGGTCCAGGCAGGCGTTCACCACGATCGCGTGCAGCCAACTGCGCACCTCGGCCTCGGCGCGGAACGACGCTGCCGTGCGGTGGGCGGACAGCAGCGCATCTTGCAGCGAATCGGCCGCGTCTTCACGCGTATAGGACGTGCGCAGGGCGGTCTGCCAGAGATGGTCGTTGTGCCTGCGCAACAACTCGGCGAATGCGTGCCGCTCGCCGCGCACATGCGCACGGAGCAGTTCGACATCGGTATGTTCGTCGGGTACGAACGAACGTTCACGGTACGCGACCGGGCGCGATGTCCCCCCGCGAAACTCCTCGTTCAATTCGGACGACAAATGCCAACCCCTCGGACAACGCTCACGGCGGCGGGCACGGTAGACCATCGCCGAAATTTCGCAGCATCCAGGATCGAGAAACCAGAACCCGGGAAGCTCCCCTGATGAGAGCGCACCAAGATCATATCGCCCGTACGGATTCGGCACCAACAAAACCGATCGGACCGAGAGTGGCGGATCGCGCGTCGCAGGGCGCGCGAGCGAATGGCCTGCACGAACAATGCGCGCGGCGGAAGACCTGCGTGGCCGGGCTAAGGCGCGGCGTCGAAGCGAATATCGGTGACAGCGGTTTGGAATTGACCTCCGGAGTTCCCCAGTCCGGTGATCCAGACGAGCACGTAGCGGGCGGCTTGGTCGGCGCGCACCGGGATGTCGGTGACGCCGTTGGCCAGCCGGGCGGAGCCGATCAGCTGAGTCTGATCCAGTGTCGGCGAGCTGGTGGGCGAGGTGCGTATCTCCACCGACGTACCCGGACTCGGCGAGCTGATCGAGACGCTGGTGAGTTTGGCTGGACTGGGCAAGGTGGCCAGCAGGCCGACCCCCTTCTTGAGGGCCGGGAACTGCTGGAAATACTGATCGGTGCGCCACTGGGTGCCGGGATCGTCGTCCAGCACCGCCTGCACGTTGCTGATGCCGTCCGGGGTGCCTTCCGGCGAGAACACCGACACCCCCGTCGCCGGCACCGGCACGCCATCCGGCGCGATGTTCGGGCCGGCGGCGGCCGGAGTCGGTGACGGCTGGCTGTTCGTCGTCAGGCCGATGTTGCGCTGTTCGTTGAGCGGCGCCTCCGAGGCGCCCGGCGCGAACACGCTGACCATCCACCAGATGACGATGCCGACCACGAGCGCGGCAAGGATGCCGAGCCCAACCATGATCCACATCATGCGCTGCGATCGCTCCCGCTCCGCCGCAAGCAATTCCGGATCGGCGAGTGAGTCGTCGGCGCGCGCGGGCGCGCGCTGACCGAGCCGCAGTACCGGGATGAGATCGGTCTTCTGGTCGACCACCGACGCCTGTTCGAGCACGTGCTGCACGGTGGCGGCGGTACGAACGCCCTTGTTCGACTCCAGTGAGCGCACCGCGACCGCGGAGATCTCGAACGGCACCTCGGGACGGATCTGGCGCGGTTCCACCGGCGTGCCGTCCGGGCCGAAGTCGGCAGGTCGCAATCCGCCGACCGTCGCGGAGGGACCGCCGGTGCGGATCGGCCAGCGCGCAGTGATCAGCGCGTAGAGCATCGCCCCGAGACCGCGCACGTCGGACTGAGCGTCGGAATCGGACAGGGTGCCGGGAAAAGCGAGCACCGCGTCGCCGGACGCGCTGATCCGCACCCGATCCGGATGATCGATCGACAGCGACCCGCCGCCACGATGGGCCAACTCCGCCGCTGAGGCGAGAGCGCGGATCGCCCGAGCCGCGCCGATCGGCGAAGGCACCGTCTCGGCCATCTCGCGCAGCGATCGGCCCGGCGTCCACTCGGCCACCACGATGCCGCCGGAACTGCCGCGAACGACGTCCAGAACACGGGCCAGTCCGGGCGAGTTGATTCGGCCGAGCCGTAGCGTCCGGGACAGGATCGCCTGCGGCCCGTCCTGGCCGGAGTTGTCGGTCGCCTTCTGATCGGCGTCGACGAAGGTCAGCGCGACCTCTCGGTCGAGCTTGATGTCGAGTGCCTGCCAGAACCTCAGGCCGCGTGCTCCGCCGTGGCCTGCCAGCAGCCGATAGCGACCACCGGCCACCGATGCGCCCGGAATCAGCTTGGGGCCACGCGGAACTCGCCGTGCGCCCAGGTTCTCGCCGCCCATGGGCGGCATCTCCGGCGAGCCGATCGGGATCATCCCGGTGTCGTACATCGGATCGCGCGGCGGCATATGTCCGTCCGGTGCTCTCATAGCGTCCTGATTCGGTGGGGCCGCCCCGGACGCGTTGTTCGCGTACGTGGGATCCATCGGCTCCCCCGCGGTCGGCGGTAAATCGATGGATAGTCCGCCGGCCGCGGTCGCAGAAGAATCGGCGGCCGGGACGCCCCCCACCGCGTCGTCGCTCACCCTCGGTCCTCCTTCGCCCTGATATGTCGAGGTTCCGGCGAATTCGCCACTTGTGCTCTTCTGCCGAACAGGGTACGGGAACTCGCCCATGCCGGTGATGTCAACGGCATCGGCTCGAATCACCGGCAGCACCATCGTCTGCGCGTCCATGTACGGATCGAAGCGCGGGTAAGCCAGATACGGGTCGGGCCTGCGGAGAACCTGGGTGACGTAAGGATCTTCCACCGGGGTCTCCAGATCCAGTTCCGGAGCCGGCGGGGTCCAGCCGAGGCGCCGCGAGATGGCCACGGTGATGGCGACGATCTCCGGTATACCGGCCAGGCGCATCAAGCCGAAGGCCACCGTCAACATCACGATCGCGGTGATCGCCACCCGGATCAGCGAGCCGGGGCCGCCGAACGACGCGGTCAGCCGATCAAGGCCGAGGATCCGGTCCACGATCCACATCACCGCGCCACCCGCGAGCGATGCCAGTACGACACGGGTCACCGTACGGCCGACGTTGGCCATCCTGAGATCGCCCAGACTCCGGTGCAGCAGATAGCCGCCGACGACGGCGCCGACCGCGAAGCCCAGACCGTTCGCGACGCCGAGGGCGATCACCACATGCTCGGCATCCGTGACAACCGGCGCCAGTGCCGAGAAAACAATCTTGGCGGCAGTGATGCCGAGGATGATCCAGGTCGGGATCCACGCCTGCTCTCTGGCGTAGAACACGCGCAGGTGGATGAGCACCAGCGAATACGGGATGAGTGCGAAGGCGGACCAACTGACCGCGAGGCCGAGGCGTTCGGCATCGGAACCGAAGTTGCCGTATCCGTACAGGGCTTGACCGACCTGCGGACCGGCCAGCGTCAAGAACGTGACCACCGGAACGAGCGCGATCATGGTCAACCGGGTAGCAGCCGAGAGGTCGTCCACCACCGCGGGCGTGTCGTCCGCCGCCGCGTTGCGGCTCAGCCGCGGCATGATCGCCGTGAGCACCGTGACGCCCAGCACGCCGTAGGGCAACTGAAGCAGCAGCCATGCGTTGTTGTAGATCGCCGGACCCGCTGCGTCGGCGTGCGACGAGATCCGGGTGGCGAAGATGAAACCCGACTGGCTGATCAGGACATACAGAATAATGGCGGCGCCCATGCCGCCGAACTGCTTGAGTCGTGCGTCGACGCCCCACAGTGGTCGCAAGTCGATGCCGGCCTTGCGGATCGCCGGAACCAGGCTCACCGCCTGCACCACCACGCCGATCGTGACACCCAAGCCGAGCACCAGAAGTTTGGGGTCGCTCATCCGGACCGGGTCCAGCGTGATCTCGCCGGGCATCAGCACGTACAGGCCCAGCACCGCCAACACGACCAGGTTGTTCAGCACCGGTGCCCACGCTCCGGGCTTGAACATCTGTCGGGTGTTCAGGATGGCGGTGAGCAACGCCGACATCCCATAGAACAGAATGGCGGGCAGCAACAGGAAAGCCAGCGCCGTGGTGAGCCCGGTGTTCACCTTGCCGTCGTCGGACAGGAAGACGTGCGTGGCCAGCACCGGCGCCGCCGCGGTAGCCAACAGCGCCGCCGTCGCGAGGACGACGAACGCCGCGGTCACCAGGCGTCGGACGAACGCCGCGCCGCGATCGGGGTCCTCTTGCTCGGCGCGTACCAGTGTCGGTACGACGATCGCGGTGAGCACCGCGCCGAGCACCAACTCCGCGATCATGTTCGGGATCTGACTGGCGACGGTGAACGCGCTCGCGATCGCCGGGCCGAGCACGGTGAGCAGCAGCAGTTGCTTACCGAACCCGGTGACGCGGCTGATCAGCGTGGCGAAGGCGATCGATCCCGAGTCGCTGAGCAACCGGGAACTCGAGCCTTGGTTCGGCTCCGCCGCCTTCTCCTCCGTCCTGGTAGCCGCAGGCCATTCCTGGGGCCCAGGACGATTCGGCTCGGCGGGTTCGTGCCGGACCGGAGCGGGCGGCCGCTGCACCGGCGGAGGATACGGCTGTGGTTGCGCCGGAGCGTATCGCGGCGGCGCATGGCCGGGTTCCGAGGCGACGGCCGGGACCGGACCCGACTGTGGCGGGCGTTGGGCCATCGGAATGGGACCCGACTGCGCTGGGCGCAGCGGCGCCTGCGGTGATCCGGGTTGTGGTGCGCGTGCGGCATGGGGCGGCGGGCCCGGCGGCGCGGACCTGGGTACCCCACCGGGCTGCCCCGGTGGGGTACGAGCTGGACCGGGCGGTACCCGGCGCGGCTGCGCGGGACCCGGCGGTGCGGCGGGATACTGCCACTGTCCGGGGTGCTGAACGGGACCTGGTCGCGGTGGCGGCATCGGTGGCCGCTGTGGTCTCGGTTGCTGCTGGGGCGGCGGTAGGCGTTGACCCGGCTCCTGCTGCTGTGCAGGGGTCGAAGGATGGCTGATCCGCGGAACTCGTGGCATCTGGCCGCTGTACGGGCCGGCGTTCACGTCCGGCTCCTCGCCCTGGGGCAGACGGCGTTCCCACGGTGCGGCGGGCGCGCGGCGTGCCGGTGACCCGTCACGCCGCTCGTTTGGTCCAGGCCGATGAGCCGATATGTCATCGTCGCTCATCATGCCTCCTGTAACCGCCGGGATGTCCGCATCCCCGTGGATGCGGTGAGCCGCGTCGTGGCCGAACGCCCATAGTGACCGGCGAACACGCTGCCCATCGCCCCCTCCGATCCGTGTCGGCGCGGGAACACTTGTGATTGTCCCCCACCGTGCCACATGACACGGTGGCATGGCGCATCGACACAGGTGGGAGTGGATTTCGTGAGCCAGTCGATGCGGGTTCCCGCACTGTGGTTCCTAGCGCTGCTCCTGCTCTTGCAGAACCCGTCTCCGCGCGCGGCGGTACCGGTTGACTCGCCGCCGTTTGCCGGGGTCGAAGCCCTCGTCCGCCGGGTCGGGCTGTCCGCGGAACCGGCGCCACAAACGGCGACCGGCCAAGAAGAACAGCAGGAGTCCGGCGCATGCGGTAATTATCGCCAAGGCCTGGCCGTAGGCGTTCGAGCGCACCGAGACCTGTGTCGGTTTACCGAGCGGAATTCCTTCCAACGTGGTAAGCGAGATGGGAATGACCAGGTTGCGGCTGTCACTGACCTCGGTTGGAATTTGGAATGAGCGCGTCCTGTTCGCCGGAAGCTGTTGCTCGCCCGGATCCGTGATCTTCGTCTCCGCCGGAGCCTCGATCCGGAACCGGACTCGGATCGCTACCGGCAGATCGTTGCGCGCGACCAGCAACAACGGACTCTGTTCAGACGCCAGCGTGTACACCCCACCTGGCGGAAGCACGGTGACCGACCGGTAGAGACCGTCGATCGTCCGGGTGGTCTGGTCCAGTCGCCGCTGAGCGAACGTGTCCGGTTGCGAGGTATCGCCCGCGCGCCGATCCGACAGGCTCAGCGCCCTGACCAGGTCGTCGCGCAACGGGGTCAGGAAATCATGCGGGGTCGGTTCGGTCTCCGGCACGTCGACCAGCGCGCTCATCATCTCGCTGATCCGACGGCCTTGGTCACGCACCGGAACCACGAACCGGTCCGGCACCGCGTCCAGCGCTGCCTGCGACAGATAGTCCAACTCGTAAGGCTGCGGATCTGGTGGCAGTGCCACCAACTCGGGGAACGGGCGCGCCGTGGCAATATTCGCGCGCAACAGCAGATCGACCTGGCGCAGCAGCGCGGTCGCCTCGTCCCGGTTCGCGCCCCACTGCTGCGGCGGAACGAGCAGTTGCGAGCGCGGCCCGCTCGCCTGCGGGTTCAACGCACTCCAGGACACAGCACCCAGAGCGTCCTGCAACCGTGCGGCCCGCGAATCGTTGGTGATCTCGTAGCGTACCCGAGATGGAGTGAACGACGGCGTCGGCGGATTGGAGCCGACCGCGGCCAGTGCCGTCGCGGACCAGATGTCGAAGGTCGCGGCATGCAGCGCCGGATCGGCCGCCGGACCGGGAGTCGGTGCCGGAACTCCGGTGGCCGGAGGCACGGACACGGGTCCGCTGGACGGCTGGATCGCGGTGATCGCCGGCATCCGAACGACTTCCGGGCCCATCGGGTCCGCAGCCTGCGCCAGCGAGCTCGAGTTGGCAGTCGTCTGATCGCTTTCGGCGTTCGATCGCGCCGAATCCTCGGTGCCCTCCGGAACCGCCGCCGTGTCAGCGAGCACAGCTGTCCCGAAACCGTGACTGCGCAACAGGAGTCCGGCACCGTCATCGATACTGCCGGAATCGGGCAGACTGACTCCACGCACCGAGCGGGTGGCCAGAATCGAATCGACGATGTCAGCAGGTTCGCTGATGGCGCGCGCGGACAACGCCGGATCGTTCACCGCTGCCAGTGCCGCGAGATCGACCTGCGCGAACGGCAGCGCCACCGTGCACATCGATCCGGCCAGACCGCGCAGCCTATCCAGCCAGGTCTGCGCCTGATCGTCGCCGGTACCCGCCCTGGTCGCGCCATCGGGATCGGACGGACTGGCCAGCACCCGATAGCCCTTGGTCATCGCACGCACCGTGAGCAAGAGATCGGGGTCTACGGCCACGCACACCGCCGAAGACAAGGTGCGATCCCGGCCATCACTGCCACCGACCACCCCTTCCAACGCGGCCAACAGTTGATCGAGACGGCCACCCTTGCCGAGCGAAGCCGCCAGCTCATCGTCGGTGAGTTCCACTTTGCCGTCGACACTGCCCGGATGCCCCGCGACCTGCCGCGGGCGGTCGGCCAGCGGCCACAGCAACGTCGTCGCCACCGGAGCATCGGTCGGCGGGTGTACCGCCTCGGTCACCGAACCGGACGCAGCGTCGCCCGCCACGGGCGATGGCAGGCCGAGCACCGGCAGGAGAAACCTGGCGTCGTCGAGCCTGGCCTGGGTGCCGTACGCCGGTTCGCCGTTCACGTTCAGCAGCAGCGGGTACACGCCGGGATCGCTGATGCCCAGCGATGGCGAACCGCTCTCGGAGCGCAACGGCATGCTCAACGTGAACTGCTTACGCTGCCCGGGATTCAGCCGCTGCGCGACATCCTCGAACTCGCCAGCCACGTCATAGTTGACCTGGTCGAGGCGCAGGGTCGCGCGCAACCCGCTCGGCGCGGTGATCGCCGCAGCCCGCTGGAGGCGGACACTGACATCGTCCACCACGCGGTCACCGATATTGGTGACCGTCCCCGACACAGTCAGCAGCGGATCGCTGGTGGCGGTCACCGTCGTCGGTGACACCGAGTCCAGTGTCAGCTTCAAGAATTTCGGGTTCGAGGAGGATCCGGACCCGGTGGGCTCTGCCACAGCCGCCGGAGAGACCAGCATCGGCAGCGTCGCCATCGGGCCGAGGATGGTCAGGACCGCCACGAAGATCCGGAACAGTCCACGCGTCATCGCTTGCCGGTCTCCATCCGGTCGATCAGCTTGTTGGCCATCTCAGCCAGCCGCCGCTCATCGGCGTAGGCCAACCGAGAATGTAGCTCGCTCAACGGAACCCACGCGACCTGCGTGACTTCCACATCGGCGTCGGACAGTTCACCACCGACCGAACGCAGCAGATAATGATGCACCGTTTTGTGTACCCGCCGACCATCGGTCACGAACCAGTAATCGATATCGCCGAGCTCGGCGACTACGACACCATTGATGCCCGTCTCCTCGGCGACCTCGCGGATCGCGGTCTGCTCGGCGGTCTCGCCTTCTTCGATATGTCCCTTGGGTAGCGACCACAGTAATCGCCCGCGGCGATCGGTGCGCCCGATCAGGGCCGCACTCCGCTTGTCCCGTGGACCGTCCAAGCCGTCGACGACGAGTCCACCGGCCGAGGTCTCACGGACCGTTCGCATCCGCGGCTTCGCGGCATTGGCGGCCGAACCGCGGCGCCGAGGCTGGCGGCGTCGACTGTTCGCACGATCGGCCGGAGACACCTGGCAATCCTACTGTGTTGGTTTGGCAGCGCCTTCGGCGCTGCGTGTTCGCGGCCCCTGTGTGGCTCGCGTCCGAGCGACCACCGCTTGCGGCTTCGTCGCGGGCGCGTCGGCCGCTCGGACGCGAGCCGGGCCGCGAACGTGCTCGTCGGGTCCGCACTCGACGGGGTGAGTGGGTGGTGATGAGGTGGTTTCAGTCGGCGCGGGCAGGTCGAATGTAGGGAGATCGACTGATCATCGGCAGTTCCGGCTCAGTGGTGGCGGTCAGTGGAGGCCGACGCGCGGCGGGTGACCGTCGGGTGTTTGTGGTTCGGGTACTGCCGTGTAGTGGTGCTGGTGAGATTTGCACTTTGATGGGGCGATTGCGCGGGCTGGGTGTTCGGGTTGCCGAGGTGGGTGGGGCCGGGTTCGCGGCCTCGGCGTTGTGGTGTTCGGGTACCGCCAGCTCGGCTGATGCCGGAGTCCGGCTATATCGGCGCTGCTGCTCGGGCCGCGCTGGCATCTTCCTCGCCGTGCCTCGGTAAGCTGCTCATTCGTGGTTTCGCCCAAGTCTGAGGACGCTGCGCTGGATAGACGTACCCGATTGCTGGCTGCGGCTGCGGTGACCCTCGGGGGGCTATCCGATGTGCTGACGCCCCTGGGCGAGTTGTTCGCCGCGCGGGGGCACCAGTTGTATCTCGTCGGCGGCAGCGTGCGAGACGCGGTGCTCGGCCGGCTGGGTACCGATCTGGATTTCACCACCGACGCGCGGCCTGAGGTGGTGCAGGCGATGCTGCGCGGGTGGGCCGACCATCTCTGGGACACGGGTGGCCTCGCGTTCGGCACGGTCAGTGCGTCCAAGGGCGACCAGCAACTGGAGATCACCACCTTTCGCGCGGACAACTACGACCGAATTTCTCGCAATCCCCAGGTGACCTTCGGCGCCACGCTGGACGGGGACCTCGTGCGCAGGGACTTCACCGTGAACGCGATGGCCGTCCAGATCGGCGCGGACGGCGCGCTGGAGTTCATCGATCCGCTCGACGGCATGCGTGCCCTGCTCGACGGTCTGCTGGATACCCCTGCCGCGCCAGAGGATTCGTTCAACGACGACCCACTGCGGATGCTGCGCGCCGCACGATTCGTCTCCCAGCTCGGGTTCGAACTGCACCCCAGGGTGTCGGCCGCGATCACCGCGATGGCCGATCAGATCGACCGGATCACCGCCGAGCGGGTGCGCGTCGAGCTGGACAAACTGATCGCCGGCGCGCATCCGATCGACGGCATCAACATCATGTGCGAGACCGGACTGGCCCAGCGGGTGCTGCCCGAGGTGCCCGCGATGAAACTGGAGATCGACGAGCACCACCAGCACAAGGATGTCTACTGGCACTCGCTCACCGTGCTGGAACAGGCCATCGACCAGGAGGAAGGCGACCCGGACCTGGTGTTGCGCTGGGCCGCGCTGCTGCACGACATCGGCAAACCCGATACCAAACGCAACGAGACGGGCGGCGGCGTCAGCTTCCACCATCACGAGGTGGTCGGCGCGAAGATGGTGCGCAAACGAATGCGGGCGCTGAAGTACCCGAAGCAGTTCACCGAGGATGTGGCCCGACTGGTGTTCCTGCACCTGCGCTTCCACGGCTACGGCAAGGGCCAGTGGACCGATTCGGCGGTACGCCGCTATGTCACCGACGCCGACGAGCTGCTGCCCCGACTGCACAAATTGGTGCGTGCCGACTGCACCACCCGCAACAAGCGCAGGGCGGCCGCGCTCCGCGCCACCTACGACGAACTCGAAGAGCGAATCGACCGGCTGCGCCAGCAGGAGGACCTGGCCAAGGTCCGCCCGGACCTGGACGGCAACGCGATTATGGAGCTGCTCGGCCTGTCGCCGGGGCCGGAAGTCGGCCGGGCCTGGCAATACCTGAAGGAACTGCGACTCGACCGCGGTCCGCTTTCCCGGGACGAAGCCGAATCGGCGTTGTTGGAGTGGTGGAAGAGCACGAACTGATCGGGTCAGAAGACGATCAAGGTGGTGCCCGCGCGGATCGCGGAGCGGATCTGCGCGAGGTCGAACGATCCGGTGATCTCTGGCAGTTCGATCCGGAACCGGATCAGATTGTCCGAGCGGGTGGCGGACACGATCCGCGCGTTGTTGGGCGGCTCGAGCGGTAGCGGTGGGATGCCGAGCATCCTGTGGGGTACCCGGATGCCGAACCACCCCGCCTTGCGGACGATGATGGCCAGCCGGTTATCCGTCACGGACGCGTCGACCAGGGCAGTCAGTCGCTTCCGGCGGTGCCGTGCCCGGATCGACCCGCTCTCGTCCAGGTCCAGCGTCCAGTCCAGTGCGCGGGTGTTGAGCCACCCGACCAGCGCGGCGGTGGTGACGGTGCCGTGGATGTCGAGCTGGGCGGCACGTAACTTCGTCGGAACGCCGGGGATCAACCGCACTCCCTGCGCGACGACGGTCATGGCCTCGATCGGGTGGTTGTCCCAGCGCAGCCGGGTCAACACCGTCTTGGATTGGAAGTGTGCGCCGTGACGGCGCACCTTCAGCAACCGCAAGGTGGCATGGAGGTCGTGGCCGAGCAGCGTCGCGCTGACCTCCTGGCCGCCGAACCTGCTCAGGATGCCCTCGCTGAGCATTGTCATGACGATATCGGGCAGCAGTGCCGTGACGGTGCCCGCGCCGAGGTCGGCGACCGGATCCACCCAAGCGGTGCCCAGCGCGACCCACTGCTCCAGCCGGGACTGATCGAACAGGCGCTTTCCGAGATCGACGGCCCGCGATGGTGACCAGGACATCGGATCGAAGTTCGTGGCCATGATCGCTCGAGCGTACTTGGCGACACAGTGTGGAACCATTGTGTTGTGATCCGGGTCGCGGCGCTGTGATCCGGGTTGCCGCTTGCCGGACGGCCTGCTCGACACCAGAATCGCCAGGTCGGTCCGCAAACACAATGCCGCTGAGAGGACACATATGCCGCTGGACCTCAACAGTGATCTCGGCGAGGGCTTCGGGCCGTGGACGATGGGTGACGACGCCGCGATGCTCGACATCGTCACCAGTGCCAACATCGCCTGCGGTTTCCACGCGGGCGACCCGTCGATCATGCGCAGGACCTGCGCCCTCGCCGTCGAGAAGGGGGTGCGGATCGGCGCCCATGTCGGCTATCGCGACCTGGCCGGATTTGGTCGGCGCGAGATCGCCGTCGCACCCGACCAACTGCGCGATGAGGTGTTGTATCAGATCGGTGGCCTGGATGCCTTCGCGAAGTCCGCGGGCGACCGGGTTCGGTATGTGAAACCGCACGGTGCGCTTTACCACTCGGCTGCGCGTGAGCGGACCTCGGCCGACGCGGTGCTAGCCGCGATCGTGGAGTACGACCCGCGGCTCGCGCTGCTCGGTCCGGCCGGAACCCAGTTGGAGCGGGCCGCGCAGGAGGCCGGGGTGCGGTTCGTCGGGGAGGGATTCGCCGACCGCGCGTACACGCCGAGCGGCACGCTCGCCCCGCGCGGTATGGCCGGGGCGGTACTGCGACCGAACGAGGCAGTGGCCCAGGCAGTTTCGATCGCGATGTCGGGCACCGCGCGTTCGGTCGACGGGGCCGGCGAAGTAGAGGTCAGTGCCGCTAGCATCTGTGTGCACGGTGATTCGCCCGCAGCGGTGGAGATGGCCCGCCTGATCCGCAGCACGCTGGACGATGTCGGCGTGTCGGTGCAGCCGTTCGGTTGAGGCCGAGCGGTGACGACGAAGGGCGAGGCGCGGATGACGAACGCGGCGCGGCAGATAGCCGAGCGCACGATCCGCGCCGCCGGAGATCGGGCATTGCTGGTGACCCCGGGCCGACGCGATGCGACTGCGCTGCTGGCTGCGACGCTGCGGGATCATCCAGTGGCCGGTGTACAGGATGTGTTGCCCGCCGCCGAAACTGTTCTGCTGACGCTGAATTCACCACGCGACGGCGAGACGGTACGGCGCGCGCTGACCACACTGCTCGTGTCGATGCAGGATGAGATCACGAACACTGTTTCCCGTGGAACACCGGAGGACGGGACTACGGCGGATCCAGTGGTGATCCCGGTCCGTTATGACGGCGCTGATCTGGACGACGTAGCTCGGCTGCTGGGCCTCGGCACCGAGGAGGTGATCGCCGCGCACACCGGAACGGTGTGGCAGTGCGCCTTCGTCGGATTCGCACCCGGCTTCGGTTATCTGGAATCACCTGACGGCCGGTTGACCGTCCCACGCCGCGCCGAGTCGCGCACCGCGATTCCGGCGGGTGCCGTCGCGCTCGCCGGCGGCTACAGCGCGGTGTATCCGCGCAGCACGCCCGGTGGCTGGCAGCTCGTCGGGACTACGGACCTCCGGATGTGGGACGTCGAACGTGACCCGCCCGCGTTGATCCGCGCGGGCGGGGCGGTGCGATTCGTCGAGGCCGACCGATGATCGTCGTCGACCAGGTCGGTCCGCTGGCGACTATCCAGGATCTCGGCAGACCGGGCTGGTTCGATTCCGGCGTCGGCGCTGCGGGCGCCGCGGACCGTGCCTCGCTGCGGCTGGCCAACCGGCTCGTCGGCAACCCCGAAGGACACGCGGCGATCGAGGTGCTGCTCGGCGGATTCGCGCTGCATGCCGAGCAGCGCGTCACGATCGCGATAACCGGTGCGCCCGCTCCCGCGACCGTCGACGGCACACCGGTCGGGCACGCCTTCGTGCTGGAACTCGCGGCGGGACAGGTTCTTCGGCTCGGCTACGCACCGGTTGGGGTACGCAGCTATATCGCGGTGCGTGGCGGTGTCGACGTGGCGCCCGTGCTCGGTTCGCGCAGCCGCGACACCATGTCCTGGGTAGGTCCCGAACCGCTCGGTAAGGGCGATCGGCTCCCGATCGGCCCCGCCCCGCGCACGCTCCCGACCGTGGATTTCGCTCCGGTCGCCCCTCCGCCCGCAGACCTGGTTACCGTCCGTGCCGTGCTCGGACCGCGCGACGATTGGTTCACCGATGCCACGGCCTTGTTCGACGGCGGGTGGGAAGTCTCCACCGACAGCGACCGGATCGGTGCGCGGCTGGATCGCCGTTGCGGCCGGCCGCTGACGCGAAACGACGAGCGTGAGTTGCCGGCCGAAGGTATGGCGCTCGGCTCGGTCCAGGTCCCGCCGAGCGGGCAGCCGGTGGTATTCCTTGCCGATCATCCAATTACAGGTGGCTACCCGGTGATCGCGGTGGTCATCGATGCGGACGTCGACGCCGTGGCGCAGGCACGTCCTGGTGTGACCGTCCGGTTCGTCCGCGTGGTCAGCGGCTCGGAGCCAGCCGGGCGTGCATGAGATAGACGTTGTAGCTGTCCCACGCCGAGAGCATGAAATACAGATCCCGGTCCGTCGACCATGGATGGATGAACCCGCCGTAGGACTTCGGGTAGTCGGCCGTGGACACCAGCGGGACCGCCTCCGTCCAGGCGCCTTGTGGGCTCGCGGCGTCGCGCAGCACGATCGCGCCCTTGGCCGCATCGAGATAGACCATCTGCCACCGCTCGGTCTCGCGGTCGTAGCGTACCGACAGCTCGCTGGCCATGCCGAGCACCAGCGGGGTGGCCAGATTCTCTGACGCGGGCGCCCAGGCGCCGCCGACCCAGTACTGGTAGGCGGACTTGTTGAGCACCTCGTCCTTCGGCACTCTGGCCAGCCCGATCACGCCGACGCGACCGTTGGGGGTGCCGAACATGTACACGTAATCGCCCTCCGGCACCATCGCCGCCACCTGGAACCGCCCGATGCCGAAGAGGTTGTCCCACTTGGCATGCTGGTCCTTCTTCCAGGTGTGCCCGTTGTCGTCGGAGTAGGCCAGGCCGCCGTAGTTGGTCCACCACAGGCCGGGGATGCGGCTCCATCTGTTCACCGACATGTAGCTCAGATACTGCCGGCTGCCGATGGCGAACCCGGAGGTGGGGATGGTGGTGGTCTCCCAGTTCTTGACCTTGCGGCTGCCCAGGATCTCCGCGGCGTGGCAGCGGCTGTCCTGCGCGAAGGTGTCCAGCGTCAGGCCGTCGGACAGGTCGTGGTCGGTGCTGAATCCGATCGCGTTGCTGCGCCAGTCCTGGTCGTCGTGGCCGGCGCCACCACCGCCCCAGCCCTTGCCGAAGGTGTCGCCGAAGACCACGGCAACCTCGCCGGGCTGGGTTTCCCACATGAGTCCGAGGTCGGTGCCGTCGATCTGCCACCGCATGTCGGTCCGATTCTCTGAGCCGTGCCCGGTTATCTGCTCGACCAGACGTATCGATTCGACGCGCGGCGCGGCGACGGGCGCCGCGAGCGGGCCCGGGGCACTCGGGTGTACCACCCGCGGTGGGGCAGGTTGGGGTTCCTCGCCGGGGCCGCCGGGTACCGGGAACGGAATCGGCTCGGCCTCCGGATCGAATTCGATGCGGGGCAACTTGATCGGGTCGCCGGAGCCGCTGCCGGAACCGGAAGCCGAGCCGGAGCCGGAGCCGGAGCCCGACGCCGAGCCGGAGCCGTTACCGGTGCCGCTGTTCGGTGCTGGACTCGGGTCCGGACTCGGGTCCAGCGGCTTTGGCGTGTCCCGGATGTCGGGGCATGGGTTTTCGCACGGATCGGTCGGCAGCGGATCAGGGATGATGCGGGTGTTGTCCTGCGGTGGGTCCGGCACCGGAACCGGGGTGAGCTCCGGAATCGGCACTGGGATGTCGATCTGCGGCGGCATCGGGGGCGGGGGCGGCAGCGCGGGATCGGGCTCGCGAGCCAGCGGGTCGAAACCGACCTCGCCGCAGCTGTTCACCGGCGGCGGCGCCCACGGGAACGGCGCGGCCTGCGTGGATATCGGCAGCGTGACGACTCCGACGAGTAGCGCGCTGAACAGCGCCGGTACACACGCGGGTGTGACTCGGGATTCGCGCATCGCGGAGATTCGATCGATCGGCTATACGGCGGCCCGGATGCGGGCAGTGCGCCGAGTCTTGCACCCGCCCAGCAGTTCACGCATCGTGTCGGGGTTGTTCGCCGAAAAACCCATGTCGAATTGCTCCTGTCGAGTCGGGGCGCAGGGAGATCAACCTACCGGACCGATGCCGGCGAATGCGGGACGTCGGGTTCGGAAACATCCGCGAAAGGAAGCGGTACCGCGGGACCTCCGAACACAGGCATGGATCAGATCGACGCTCCCCGGCGGTATGCCGCGCGCTAGGTGTCGTCCACGGGCTCGATTCCGGCGACGAACCGATCATCGTGTGAGTGCGCCGCGCCGTGTGTTGAGTGCGATGGCCGCGATTCCCACGCAGTAGATCGCGGCGCCGCCCAGCACGACGGTGAGTGATCGACCGCTTTCCGGAATCACCAGCGCCGCAATGACGATCGCCAGCAAGAACGCGATGTTGAAGACAGTATCCTGCAGTGCGAAAACCTGTCCGCGCCGGACATCATCGATATCGATCTGCATGGTCGCGTCACCGGTCAGTTTGATCGTCTGCCCGGCGATCCCCAAGAAAAACGCGCCGATCAGCAGCAGTTGATGCCCGTGTTGCCGGCCGGCCCCCGAGTCGGCGAGCGCGATCGGTGTGACCAGCGTGAGCTGTACCAGCGTCGCAACGAACAGGCTGACCACCACAGTGCGGGAACGGCCCAGTCGGGGTATGAGCAGCGGCGCGACGACGGCGGCGACCAGCATGCCCGCCGCCGTGGCGGCGATGGCGACGCCGAACCCGACCAGACCGCCGCTGAGTCCGGTGCCGTCCATGGGGGCCTGGCGCAGGACCAGCACCATGATCAAGGTATTCACACCGAACACGATCCGGTGTGTGCCGATGCCCAGCATTGCTGTGGTGACCTGCACAGATTCCCAGACCGCCACGGCGCCCGTGCGCAGGCCGGTGGCAATGGCGTGCACCGTGTTGTCCCTCGGCACCGCGTCGGTCGCCGGACCGAGAACTCGGGGCAGGAACCCGGCCGCGAGCACCGCGCCGAGCACCGAACCGACGCCGCTGAGCGCGACCGCGACCGCCGAGCCGAAATCTCCCGCTCCGATCACTCCGATCACCGCCACAGAGGTCGCCGCACCGAGTCCGGCACATCCGGAGGCCACTGTCGCGAACACCGAGTTCATCGGCACCAGCCACGTCTGCGTCAGCACCCGGGGCAGTGCAGCCGACACGCCCGTCAGCACAAATCGGCTGATCCCTACCACCGCCAGCGCGAGCAACAGCAGCGGCGTCTCCCCCATTCCCATGAGCAGGCCCGTGCCCACCACGATGATCAGGGCAGCCCGCAACACGTTGGCCGCCAGCAGTACCGCGCGCCGATCCCACCGATCCAGGAGTGCGCCCGCGTACGGGCCGACCAGTGAGTACGGCAACAGCAGTACCGCGAACCCTGCGGCGATGGCCAGCGGATCGGTCTGTCGCTCAGGGTTGAACAGGATCGCGCCCGAGAGTGCGGCCTGGAACATCCCGTCGCCGAACTGCCCGGCGAATCGCACCGCGGCCAGCCGTACCACGCCTGGGCTTTCGCGCAGCACGGCGCGCAGTGGAATCGGCCGTTCCTCGGCGGGAGATCGACCTTCGGAGCGACCAGTTGACACGTCCGCGAGGGTACTGTGTTGCGCGCCACCGCCGTGCACGACGGTGGATGGAGTGCGCTAAACCCGATCGACGAGCGTGCTCACTGTCTGCCGCATATCCGGCGCCATCGGCAGTTCGTCGAACGTGCCGGCATCGGTCCAGGCAAACGCGTCGTGCTCGCGCGGCGCGAGAGCGACATCGCCCGGCTCCGCCTCGACGACGAAGGTGTATTTGCGCACTTTCGACTTGGTCCGGGTGGCATAGTCGAATCCGCCGAGGAAGTCGGTGATGGCGCGCACTCGGAGACCCGTTTCCTCCAGCAATTCCCGCACGACACATTCGGCGAATGTCTCCCCGGTTTCCACGCCGCCGCCAGGCAGTTCGTACATACCGCCGTGATAATCGTCGGGCACCCGGCGCACCATCAGAAGCTTGCGCTCCCGGAACACGGCGACGCCGACGACGAAATGCGCGATGCCGTCGCGGTGCGCTTCGCTACGGAGTTGCCGCTCGATCCGGGTGAGCTCCTCGAATCCCAGCACGTCGTCACCTCCGGTTTCGTTGTGGTGCTTGGCGATCGCTGCCGGCCGCGGCATCCGGCGAGGTGGCCCGACGTTTCGACGTACCGGTTGGTTCTGCTCGCCTCCCGTTCACCTACCGGTCGCTCGCGTAAAATGCCGACTGCAGGACAATTTACTAGGAATGCGGAGTACCGCGACGGAAGTACTCCTACCCTGAATGGCGATCGGTGCACGGTCCCGAGAGGAGGACCACGATGTCCACACTCACGACACCACACATCGATGTCCACCGCGGCGGGGACCGTATGAAGACGCGGATCTCCTGGCTGGATTCGAAGCACTCGTTCTCCTTCGGGGAACATTACGATCCGGACAACACTCATCACGGCCTGCTGCTCGTCAACAACGAAGACGTCGTTTCCCCCGGTCAGGGCTTCGAAACCCATCCGCACCGGGACATGGAGATCGTCACCTGGGTGCTCGGCGGTAGCTTGGTGCACCAGGATTCCCTCGGCCACAGCGGCATCATCTACCCAGGGCTCGCCCAGCGGATGAGCGCGGGCACCGGAATTCTGCACTCGGAGAAGAACGACTCGTGGCGGCTGGACGGCCGCGCCTCCGAGCACGAGGAGCCGGTGCACTTCGTACAGATGTGGGTGGTGCCCGACGAATCCGGCCTCACCCCCGGCTATCAACAGCTGGAGATCGATGACGAACTCGCCGGCGGCGGTCTGGTGACGGTCGCCTCGGGTCTACCGCGCTACCGCGATCGCACCGCCATCGCGATCAACAGCAGCCATTCGGCGCTGCACGTCGCACGCATGGTAGCCACGAAGCCGGACGTCGAGTCGGTTGTCGACCTACCGGACGGGCCGTACCTCCACCTGTTCGTCGCGCGCGGCGAGGTGGAGATGGAAGGGGTCGGTCCCCTCTACGAGGGCGACGCGGTACGACTGACCAGGAGCGGCGGCCAGCGCATCGTGGCGCGGCAGCCCGCGGAGATTCTGGTCTGGGAGATGCACGCGCGGCTGGGCGCCCAGTAGTCGATTCGGATTAACATCCGTCCGTGGGGAGCGCGATCAGTAGGCGACCTCCGCGCACCTGCCGGGCCACCTGGACCGGACCGAGTATCGCGAGGCACTTACGGAGAGGACGTCAATGTCCGAATATCCCCCGCCCGGCGAATATCCCCCGCCGGGTCAATACCCGCCGCCGCCCGGCCAGTACCCGCCGCCGCCCGGCCAGTACCCGCCGCCGCCCGGCCAGTACCCGCCGCCGGGACAGTACTCACCAGGGCAGTACCCGGGCCAACCTGCCTATTGGCAGGAGTCGCCCAAGGGGAAGGGTTTGGCGATCACGGCGCTCGTGCTCGGCATCCTCGGCCTGTTGAGTTTCTGGACCATCATCGGCGGCTACCTGTTCGGCATCTTCGCCCTCATCTTCGGTGTGGTCGCGCTGGTCAAAGCCCGCTCAGGCACAGCGGGCGGCACCGGTATCGCGATCACCGGTCTGGTACTCGGCGTATTGAGCATCATCGGGGCGATCCTGATAACGATCGTGGGCTATAACTTCTTCGTCGACTCCGGCGGCAAGGATTTCATCGACTGTGTGAACAAGGCAGGCGGCGATCAGGCCAAGATCGATCGGTGTGAGCGGGAGTGGAACCAGAAGCTGCAGGACAAGTACAGCGTCACGCTCACTCCGCCGCCCGCGCCAACACCCCGTTGACCGAGGCGCACGCGCGGGTGGCGGTCAGCACCTCGGCGAGGTCGCGGCGGAAGTCGCCCTCGGGCGCCGCGACCCAGGTTCGATAACCGCCGTGCTCGTCGGTCGGCGAGGGCAACACGATATGGCTGCCTGGCAGCGCGATCGACGCGCAGACCCGAAACAGGTTGCTGAACAGTGCCGTATCCAGATAGGAGTTGTCGGTGGGGCCGGTCAGGAAGGTCCAGCGGTTCGAGCGTGGATGCGCGATGATCGGCCCCGGTCGCTGTTCGGATCCAGAGATCAACCGGTCGCGCACTTTCTCGCCGAAGTCGGCAGGCATCACGACGGCGCCCACCGAGCCGATCTCCAGCATGATTCGCCCGAGCGCCGGGTCCACAACGCTGTACAGTCCGTGCTCCTTGCGGTAGCGGCGGCAGCGAGCGAACGCATCCTGAATCGCCGTGAAATCCGAGGGTGCTGGAACGTTGTCGGGTGCTGGAACGTCGCCGGCTGGAACGCTGTCGGCTGGAACGCTGTCGGCTGGAACACTGCCTAATTCGGTGCGGGATGGACTCATGACGAACAACCTCGCCTCGATGCGGGTGGATCGTGTGTAGGGGAATCGACCGCTGGGATCGACCATAGTCCGACGTACTGTGGTTGACAATAGTCACACCGAGTGATTCGGGAGGGGCGTAGCATCGCCAGGCATGGCACCCGTCTCGCCTACCGTTGCCCGCTGGGAACTGGTGCTTCGGCTTCGTGAGCTGCGCGAACAGCGTGGCTTCGACTCTGCGGGATTCGCCAAGCGGGTCGGCTTCACCGCGGCCAACTGGTCGCACGTGGAGAAGGGTCGGCGCGTGCTCACCACCACCACGATCGGACCGGTGCTCGAGTTGCTCGAGGTAGCGTCCGATGAGCGCGCGGAATTGCTCGCCCTGTTGGAAGCGAGCAAGCAGCGTGGCTGGTGGGCGAAGTCGTCGGCGCTGATCGGACCGGAATTACAGCGGCTCTACGGGATGGAGTACGGCGCGCAGAGCATCCGCAGTTACGACAGCCTCGTCGTCCCGGGCCTGCTACAGACCGAGGACTACGCCCGCGCGCTGATCAGCGCCGACGTGATGATTCGTCCGGTCCAGGTGGAGCAGTTGGTGGCCATTCGGATGCGTCGGCAGGAGCGGCTGCGCGGTGCCGAGGCGGTCGAGCTGACCGCAGTGTTCGGTGAGGGCACGTTGCTTCAGCAGACCGGCGGGCCGGATGTGCTGCGTGGGCAGCTGAACTATCTGGCCGACCTGCTCGATGAACTCGACACCGTGGAGGTGCGGGTGATCCCGTTCGCCGCCACCGCCGGTGCGGTGCTCGGCGGGTCCAGCTTCCATCTCATCGACTTCGCAGGCGAACAGTTGCCGACCTTCGGCTGGGCGGAGAGCGCGGTGTTCGGCGGCGCGGTCGACGATCCGGATCTGGTACGCGATCTGAGCTTCGCGTACGTCCGCGCGGTGGAGCAATCTTTGTCGCGTGCGGAGTCATCTGCCCTGATCAGACGGCATGCGCGCGTGTAAAATTTTGGCCATGGCCACCACCGCAAGCCCCCGGCCGGCTTCCACCGGCTGGTTCACATCGACCCGATCGAACAATGGCAACCAATGTGTCGAGGTCAGGTTCGATGGTGATGCGGTGCTCGTTCGTGACAGCAAATACCGCCGTAATCCGGCACACCGCACCGCCGACGAGCCCATCATCACCGTCACAGCGACCGAATGGGCCGCGTTCCTCGAGTTACTGCACACCCGCGGGCGACCGGCAGGCGAACTGAGCGCACACACCGCCGCGGACGGTCGCATCACACTCCGCCACGGCGAAACCACCCTCACCTATACCCCCGAGGAGTGGGACGCCTTCCTGCTCGGCGCACACGACGGCGAATTCGACCGCCTCGTCCTACCCGCCTGATTCCGCAATTCCGCAATTCACCGCCCCCGGCCGTGTAGTCGGGGGCCGTTGTGGGCCGCATCGGCATACTGGAGACTGTGACTTCCGAGCTGATCAGTCCTTCCGGTATCGATCTGTCCAATCTCGATCAGGGCGTGCGGGTGCAGGACGACTTGTTCGCGCACGTCAACGGCATGTGGCTGGCCGAGTACGAAATACCGGCCGACCGGGCGGTGGATGGCGCATTCCGCGCACTGTACGACCAGGCCGAGTTGGACGTCCAGGCGATCATCCAGAATGCCGCGGCCGGCGCCGCCGAGCCGGGCAGCGACGCCCGCAAGATCGGCGATTTGTACTCCAGCTTCATGGACGCCGACACGGTCGCCGCCGCGGGTCTCACACCGATTTCCGCCGAGCTCGCGGCCATTCACGAGGTTGCCGACAAGGGGGCCTTCGCCGCGCTGATCGGCCGATTGCAGCGCACCGGCGTCGGCGGAGCCGTCGTCGTCTATATCGACACCGACGACAAGAATTCCAACCGCTACCTGGCACATGCCACCCAGTCCGGTATCGGCCTTCCCGACGAGTCCTATTACCGGCAGGACGAGTTCGCCGAGATACGTACCAAGTACATCGCGCATATCGGCCGGGTGTTCGGCCTTGCCGCCGCCGACCCGCACATCGCCGCGCTGCTGCCCACGGATCTCGACACCGTGGGGCAACGGGTGTTCGACCTGGAGCGGAAGCTGGCCGCCGGACACTGGGACGTGGTGCGCCGCCGCGACGCCGAACTGCGCTACAACCTGACCACGTTCCAGACACTGACCGAGGAGAATCCCGAATTCGACTGGGTCGCATGGGCTTACGCGCTGACCGCGGGCGTGGATCGTTCCGGACCCGAGCTGTTCGCGGAAGTAGTCGTGGGGCAGCCGGACTACCTGCGTACTTTCGCCACGGTGTGGGCCGCCGAGTCGCTTGCCGACTGGCAGGCGTGGGCGGCCTGGCGGGTGCTCCGGTCGCGCGCGCCGTATCTGACCGACGCGTTGGTCGAGGAGAACTTCGACTTCTACGGCCGAACCCTGACCGGCGCCGAGCAGAACCGGGAGCGCTGGAAGCGCGGTGTCTCGCTGGTCCAGGACCTGCTCGGCGAGGCGGTCGGCAAACTCTATGTCGCCGAGCATTTCCCGCCCGAGGCCAAGGCGCGGATGGTCGAACTGGTGGCCAACCTCCAGGAGGCCTACCGTCGCAATATCGCCGAACTGGACTGGATGGGGCGGGGGACCAAGGCGTCCGCGCTGGCCAAACTGGAAAAGTTCACCCCGAAGATCGGCTACCCGGACAAGTGGCGCGATTACTCGGCCGTCGTGATCGACCCGGTCGATCTGGTCGGCAATTACCGCAGCGGCTATGCCGCCGAGCACGATCGGGATCTGAACAAGCTGGGGGGCCCGGTCGACCGCGACGAGTGGTTCATGACCCCGCAGACGGTGAACGCCTACTACAACCCTGGCATGAACGAGATCGTGTTCCCCGCCGCCATCCTCAAGCCACCATTCTTCGACCTGCACGCTGACGACGCTGCCAACTACGGCGGTATCGGCGCGGTGATCGGGCACGAGATCGGCCACGGCTTCGACGACCAAGGCGCCAAGTACGATGGCGACGGCAACATGATCGACTGGTGGACCGACGAGGACCGCGCCGAATTCGGCAAGCGAACGAAGGCGTTGATCGATCAATACAACGTGCTCTCACCCGAGTCCCTCCCTGACGAGCACACCGTGAACGGCGAGTTCACTATCGGTGAGAACATCGGTGACCTCGGTGGTCTGTCCATTGCGTTGGAGGCGTACAAGATCTCGCTGGGCGGCCGCGAGGCGCAGGAAATCGATGGCCTCACCGGTTTGCAACGGGTGTTCTATGGCTGGGCGCAGGTGTGGCGTACCAAAGCCAGGACGGAGGAGGCCATCCGCCGTCTCGCCGTCGACCCGCACTCTCCGCCTGAGTTCCGCTGCAACGCGGTGGTACGCAATATCGACAGTTTCCACGAGGCTTTCGACGTCAAACCCGGCGATGGCCTGTACTTGGCGCCCGACGAGCGCGTGAAGATCTGGTAGCCCGACTGTGCACGGGCGGCCCCACGGTGGGGCCGCCCGGAGCGATCAGCGGAGGCGGTCTTCGGTGTCGGCGTCGAAGAAGAAGACGTCGTCGACTCTGGGCCGCAGGCGAAGTCGGTCGCCCAGCCGCACCTGGAAGCGACGGTCGACGCGCGCGACCACCTTTCCGGAGCGACTGTTCCACTGCGCGGTGACACCATGGCTGTAGACGAAGGACTCCGCGCCGAGTTCCTCGAGCAACTCCGCGTCCACGGCCAGACTGTTGTCGGTGTCGGTCGTGACTTCCCACGACTCCGGTCGGATGCCGACGATCACCCGGTCGCGTGTCGCGCTGCGCGGCAAGGGGATCCGCAGATCGCCCAGTTCTGCCGCGCCGTCGCGCACCGGCGCCTCCAGCAGGTTCATGCCGGGCGAACCGATGAATCCGGCCACGAAAGTATTCACTGGATTGTCGTAGAGTTCGCGGGGCGCGGCGATCTGCTGCAACTTGCCGTCGCGCAGCACGGCGACCCGATCGCCCATGGTCATCGCCTCGACCTGGTCATGGGTGACATACACCGTGGTTGTGCCGAGACGCTTCTGTAGCGCGGCGATCTGGGATCGGGTGCTCACCCGCAGTTTCGCGTCCAGATTGGACAGCGGCTCGTCCATACAGAACACCTGCGGACGCCGAACGATGGCGCGCCCCATGGCGACGCGCTGGCGCTGGCCACCGGACAACTTCGCCGGCTTTCGGTCCAGCAGCGGCTCCAGTTCCAGCATCTGCGCGGCTTCTCGTACTCGGACGAGAGTGTCGGCTTTGCTCACGCCGGCATTGCGCAACGCGAAGCCCATGTTCTGCGCGACGGTCATATTCGGATACAACGCGTAACTCTGGAACACCATCGCCACGTCCCGCGCCCGGGGCGGTAGACCGGTGACATCCGTGCCGCCGATCAGGATGCGGCCGTCCGCAATGGATTCCAGTCCGGCGAGCATGCGCAGACTGGTCGACTTGCCGCAGCCCGACGGGCCGACGAGCACGATGAACTCACCATCGGCGATATCGAGTTCGAGCTGGTCGACGGCGGGCGTCAGCGCGCCGGGATAGCGATGGGTCACACCCTCGAAGTGCACGGTGGCCATGCTGACGGTCTCCTCGCGTCGGTCGGCGACCCTCCGGCGGCGCGGCACGCCACCGGAGGACGACGGGTACTACTTGGGCAGCTTCGGGGTGATCTGTCGGTCGATGATGGTTTGCAGCTGACTGGTGACGGTGGCGAATGTGGTTGCCACGTCGGCGTTCTGCAGGCCGATCTGCTCCAAACCGGTGCCGATGATCTGGTCACCGCCGGGCACGAACACCCGAGCGTAGTCCTGCGACTTGGTCAGCGGCAGCTGCTCGATGGCGACCTTCGCGTTCGGGTTCTTCGCGAGGAAGTCCTGCTCGCTCGGGTCGTTCACGGCCGACTTGCGCACCGGCATGTACCCGGTGCCCTGCGCGAAGAACGCGGTGTTCTGCGAGTTGGTGATGAACTCGATGAACTTGAGCGCGTTCACCTTGCGCTCGTCGGAGATACGCGCCGGGATGGCGAGACCCGCTCCACCGGTGGTGACGCCGGGTCCGTTCGGGTGCGGAAGGACGGCGGTGCCGAAGGCGAGTTTGCCTTCCGCGTTCTTCTGGATGCCCTTCAGGTCACCGGTCGAGGCGATGGTGGAGGCGATCACGCCGGTCCCGAAATCGACCGCGATCTGCGGTTTGATGCCCGCATACCGCTTGGTGTTGATCATGGTGCGCAGGAACGTTCCCGCCGCCAGGGTGCCGGGATCGTCGAACCGCAAGGTCCACTTGTCCGAGTAAGCGCCGCCGAAGGTCCAGTTCGGACCCTGGAAGGTCCAGGCGAGGTAATTCTTCGCGTCACCCCAGCCGTGTGCCAACTTGCCCTCGCCGACGACCTCTTGCAGTTTCGGGCCCCATTCGTCGAATTCCTGCCAGCTCTCCGGGCCGCGGTCGGGCAGACCAGCCTGGTTCCATACGTCCTTGTTGTAGTAGAACAGCGGCGTCGAACGGGCGTAGGGCAGCGCGTAGTGCTTGCCGTTGAACTGGTAGTCGGTAGCCAGCGAGTCGACGTAATCGTCCAGCCGTACCCCGGCGTCGGCGAAGTGGCTGTCCAGCGGTTCGATCGTGCCGTTCAGTGCGTAGTTGAACCACCAGACATCCGACAGCACAACGATATCCGGGAGATCGCCGCCGGAAAGCGCCGCGTTGAACTTCTGCGACACCTCCTCGTAGTTCTTGCCCGCGTCGACCAGATTCACCGTCAGGTCGGGGTACTTGGCCTGGAACCGGTTGATCAGCTCGGTCTCGAGCTCTTTCGAGCTGCCCGGGTGGTTGGACCAGAAGGTCAAGGTCTTGCCGTCGCCGGATTTCTGGGAGCCACCGCCGGTGCCCGCGCACGCGGTCAGCGCGGCGCCTGCGGCGACAGCGCCGGCCAGCCCGATGAATCCGCGTCGGGTCAGCGCGGGGAACTGTGAAGTGGACACGTGGAATCTCCTGTTTTGGTTAACCCTTGACCGCACCCGAGGTGAGGCCCTTGATCATGTGGCGTTGCAGTACGAGGAAGACGAGCAGAATCGGCAGCATCGTCAGCAACGTGCCCGCCATCACCGGCCCCCAGTTCGTGACACTCGGGTTCTCGGTGTTCTGCAGCAAGGTCAGACCGACGGGCAGCGTGGCGACCGTCGTGTCGTCGGCCATGAGGAACGGCCAGAGGTATTCGTTCCATTCGTTCACGAGCGTGACCACCGCGAACGCCACCATCGTCGGCCCGGACATCGGCAGCACCACTCTGGTGAGCAGTCGCCACCAGTTCGCGCCGTCCATCCGTGCCGCCTCGATCACTTCGGAGGGCAGCGAGAGGAAGTGGTTGCGCATCAAGAAGGTGCCGAACGCGACCCCGCAGAGCGGGACGATGATGCCTTGGAAGGTGTTTCGCCAGCCGAGCTGGGCGATCAGCGCGTAATTGGAGATCACGGTGATCTGGTTGGGCACCATCAGTGCGGCGATGATGACCAGGAAGACCACCGTCTTTCCGGGAAATCGCACAAATACCAGGCCATAGGCACTGAACACGCCGAGCACGAACTTCACCGCGGAGACGATCCCGGTGACGATCAGTGAGTTGCGCAGGAACGTCCAGAACGGCAGGGTCGTGGTGGCTTCCCCGTAGTTCTCCGGGTGCCAACTGTGCGGCCAGTACACCGCGGGCTGCACGTAGATATCCGGACGGGCCTTGAACGAGGTGATGATGATCCAGAACAGCGGGACGCCGACGATAACCAGCACGCACACCATCGCGGCGTAGCCGAGCAGCGTGACGGTGCGCTGGCGACGCCGGTAGGACAGTGTCGATACGCTCGGGTGTTTCACTGCTCGCCTCGATCCATGATGCGAACCTGTACCAGCGTGACGACCAGCAGGACCAGGAACATGATGGTGGCCACGGTCGCGCCGTATCCAGCGCGGAAGTTGCGGAAGGATTCCTCGTAGACCTGGTAGACCATCGTCGTGGTGCCGGTGCCGAGCGGGCCGCCGCGGGTCATCACGTTGATGATGTCGAATACTTGCAACGAATTCAGCAACACCGTGATGGACAGGAAGAACGTGGTCGGGCGCAGTTGCGGCAGCAACACTTTGGTGAAGGTGGTCCAGCGGCTCGCGCCGTCGATCTCGGCGGCTTCCATCAACTCGGCCCGAACTCCTTGCAGCGCCGCGAGATAAATGACGAAGCTATAGCCGAGGTTCTTCCAGATATAGGTCACTGTCACCATGAACAGCGCCCAGCGCGGGTTCTGATAGAAGTCCGGCACGTCGTGCATGCCCATCCGGTGCAGGATGTCCTGGATCAAGCCGAAGCTCGGATCGAAGATGAATTGGAAGGCGACGCCGATGGCGGCGCCGGAGATGACGAACGGCGCGAAGATCGCCGAGCGGACCACGTTGCGGCCGAACAGCTTGCGGTCCAGGAGCAGGGCGAGTGCCAGCCCGAGCACCATGCTGCCGACCACCGCGGCCATGGTGAACAGCACGGTATTGGTGACGATGTCCCAGGAGTCCGCGCGTCCCCACCATTCCCGGTAGTTGTCGAACCCGATGAATGTGGCGACCGGATCGGAGATGTTCCAATCGAACAACGATAGCCGGATGTTGTCGATCAGCGGCCGGTACACGAAAAGCGCGAGCAGTGCGAGATTCGGCACCACCAGCACCAAGAACAGCGCGTAGTCCTGCCACGGCCGGTGACGCATACCGCGCCCGAGCGGTAGGGGTAGGACTCGCTCCGGCCTGCTTCGCACAGTGCGTACTTTACGGACGGGAGCAAACAGTCGGTTAATGTTGCCCGTCGGTACGCTGAACTTATCGAGCACCGGCCAAGTGAAGCAAAACGCGGGCTTCGACGGTCGACTTCGTACTAATTGATCGTTTTGTTCGTCAGCGCCTGCTGGGGCGCTGACGAACAACCGGACGCGAGCGGAACCGGGTGCCTCGCCGAATACGCCAGCAAACCGACCGGGCGTTGCGCCCCGGAATGCCAGGCGTCTAGCTATGACAGCCGGAACGCGCGGAAGACGATCGGGATGCTAGTTCCAGTCGCCGAGGCCGTCACCGGTGCTGAGCGTGCCGCCCTGGGTGTTCTCGACGAGCACCGGGTCGCCGCGGTGCGCGTTCTCGAAGAACCACTTGGCGTCTTCCGTGCTGACGTTCAGGCAGCCGTGGCTGGAGTTGGACACGCCCTGCTGGGCGACCGACCAGGGAGCGGCGTGCACGAAGATGCCGCTGTTGGAGATCCGGGTCGCGTACTCGACCTCGAGTTTGTAACCCTCGGGATCGGTGACGGGCACGCCGTAGGTGGACGAATCCATGGTCATCTTGCGCAGTTGTTCGCCCACGATGTAGGTGCCGTTCGGGGTCTCATGCTTCACCTTGCCCATTGAGGTCGGCATCTCTTTCACCACCTCGCCGTTGCGGGTGATGGTGATGGTGTGGGTGTTGTCGTCGGCCGTGGTGACGAACGCGTCGCCGATCCGGAACGCACTGGTGGTGCCACCGGCCTGCACCTGAACGTCGGTGTTGTCCGGCCAGAACGCATCCGGCCGCCAGCGCACCTGCTGGTCTCCCCGCCAGTAGAAGTGGCCGGGCGCGGGCTTCGACGCGGTGATCTGGATGGCCTGCTCGGCAGTGGTGCGATCCGCCACCGGCTCCTTGAAGCTGATGATGATCGGCTGCGCGACGCCGACGACATCACCGTCGGCGATGTTGATCGACGGCGGGGCGAAATTCGCCCCGGGATCGGTGGCCGACGAGGCCGAGCCGGTGTCGATGCCCGCGATGGTCTCGGCGTGCGCGGGCGTGATGAGCAGGACGCCCGCCGCCGCGATCGCGGCAGACAACAGGGCGCCTTCGCGCATCCGGCGGGTCAGGTCGCGTCCCCGGCGGCGAGCAGGCAGCGACCTGGTGTGAAAAGCGGCATGCATAGGTTTCTCGTCCATTCCATCTCTCGCACGCGCGCGTAACGAGATCTCTCATTTGGCGCGGAGCCAGATGTGCGCCCCACGGGTATTGACGGCCCGACCCCTGGCATCCATTCCTACCGGCCCGATATGGCTCGAAGCCAGTGGCGATTCTGAGTCATGCATAAGTAATGCAATATGTGGTGACCGTCACAGTCGTCTCGAATGGTTATCAATTCGGCCAATATCCGGGTCACGCGGGTGAGTTCGGCGTTCGCCTTTGTTCGGCCGGTCACTGGAGGGTGATTCACCTCAAACGTGTTGGTGAGGTAAATCACTCCACAATGAACGGAATCGAGCGCTGCGGACCGGTCGCTATGTTGTGTGGCACCGATATCGGCGGGCGACTGCGCCGATATCGCTGCGTGAGGCGAAGGCGCACCCGGCCGAGAATGGTGGCCAGCGCGATCCGCAGTTCGTAGTCCGCGAGCGACGCGCCGACGCAGCGCCGGTGACCGCCCCCGAACGGAGCGAACTCGAAAGGCCGATACCTGCGCTCGACGAACCGGTCCGGGTCGAAACGCTCCGCGTCGTCCCACACCTCTGGGTCGGAGTGCAGCAAGGGCAACGCAATCCCCATGATGTTTCCCGGCGCCAGCGCCACACCGCGCAGCGTGCACGGTCCGGTCAGCCTGCGCAGGACGATCGGCACCGGGGGATGCAGGCGCAGCGTCTCCTGGGTCACAGCATCGAGGTAGGGCAGTCCGGCCAGCTCGATCGGGCTCGCGTTCGGCCCGGCCTCGCGCAACTCCGCGCGCAACCGCCGCAGGGCCTCGGGTGCGCGGTGCAGCCGGAACAGCGCCCACACCAGGGTGGTGGCGGTGGTCTCGTGGCCGGCGACCAGCAGGGTACGCAACTGCTCACACAGGTCGTCGTCGGTGACCGCGCCGCCGTCGTCGTACCGGGTGGACAGCAGCATGCCGAGAACATCTGGGCGGCGGGCGTCGACGGCCGGCCGTCGACGCGCGATGTCGGCACGAATCAGGCGGTCCAGCCGGTCGCGTGCGACGACGAACCGGTCCCACGGCGCGTGCCCGAGCAGTCCGCGCCGCAGTGCGGGGACCAGCAGCAACGGCCCGGAGAACGCGGTGAGGAAGTCCGCGACGGCACGGGTGTAGTTCGCTTGCTGCTCGTGGCTGTCCACCCCGAACACCGCCGCCAGGATCACCCGCAGCGTGATCGCTCGCGCGGCCGCCCGCGAATCGATCCGCGCGCCCCGCTGCCACACCAAGCCACCGCCTCCGGACATCTCACGCAGCGTGGACTCCCGGATGATCTCGCCGTACCGGCGAATCCGCGGGCCGTGGAACGCGTGTCCGAGCAGCGCCCGGTCCTGTCGGTGCCGCAGTCCCGAGGTCAGGATCGGCGACGCGGCGCCGACCAGCGGTTCGATCGGATTGGGGCGCGGTGGCTCCAGGAATTCGATTGGCGCGCGGAATATTTCGCGCGCCCCCTCGGCCGTTCCGGTGAACAGTGCCGCGCCGAGCCCGGGAAAACGAACGTAGAACGGATCGCCGTCGCGCGCCCTGCGCCACCGAAAGTACCGATCGAAATCCATGCCTGCGGCCAGCGCGTGCAGTGCGGTGAGTCGCGGCACGCGCGGCGCGGCGCTGTCTTCGCTCATGCCGTACACACGTCCATGCCGAAAGATACGAACGAGCAACCCGTGGGGTTCGAATTGCCGGTCGGCCCGACGACTGCGCCGTTACCGTTCGCCCTGACCGAACTTCTGCCTGCGTACCGTGGCCTGTGCCGTCGCCGCCAGTCGGGCGAGCCTGGCGTCCCCGAGCGCGGTGACCGCGTTGCCGAGTCGGTTGGTCACGAATGCGATCGACATGCCGAGCTCTGGATCAGCGTAAGCGCCGGACCCGCCGATGCCGTAGTGGCCGAACGCCGTTCGCGGCTGTTGCTTGGTCATCAGCACCGGCCGGTGATAGCCGAGGGTGAAGCGGATCGGCACACCGAGCACGTAATCCCGGCTCGGCGCCGGTTGGACCTGCCCGATCGTCTCGATCGTCTCCGGCCGCAGCAAGCGCACACCGTGGTCCGGCCCGGCGGCGCCGATTCCGCGTACGACGTTAGGCTGGTCGGTGTCGACCACGCCGCCGTTGGCCAGCGCGCCGTACATTCGCGCCAGCGCGCGTGCCGAGAACACGCCGTTCCATCCCGGCATCACCGCATCGTGCACGCGCGGGTCGCGAACGAGTTCGTCGAAGCTTTCCGGCATGCCCGCCTCGGCCAGCCCACGGATTGGCCGCACCCAGGACAGCACCGACGAGGCAGTGTTCCAGCGGATCCCCGGCGGACTCAGCGGCCGAAATATCTTCGCGATTCGGTACCGCTCCGATTCCGGTACCCGGAACCAGAATTCGTCGAGGCCGAGCGGCTCGGCGATCTCGGCGCGCACCACCTCGATGAACGAGGTGCCGGTCACACGCTGCACGATTTCGGCGACCAGCCAGCCGAAAGTGATCGCGTGGTAGCCGGAGGTGCGGATGCGGCGCGGATCCGGCGGACTCTCGGCCAACGCGCGGACCACGGCGTCGTAGTGCAGGATGCCTTCGCGACCGGGAACCAGGCCGCGCACCCGATGCAGGCCAGCTCGATGCGAGAGCACGTCGCGTACCGTGATGTCGTCCTTGCCATGCGCGGCGAATTCCGGCCAGTACTCGGCGACTGGCGTGTCGTAGCCGATCAGTCCGCGTTCGGCAAGCCGGTGCACTACGGTCGACGCCACACCCTTGCCGGTGGAGAAGGTGAGTGCGACGGTCTCGCTGTTCCAGCGGCGATCCGTGTCCGCCCAACCCGCCCACATATCGACCACGGGTCTGCCGTCGAGATAGACCGCCAGCGCGCCGCCACCACGCTCGGATTGGGTGAACATGCCGAAGAACTGATCGGCCAGCCGGATGAATCGCGGGTCGACCAGCATCTCGCGTGGTGTGATCGGTTTCTTGTCCGCAGGATGGGCAGGTTCGAACTCGCCCGCCGCCATTGCCGAAACCATGGGGTCACCTCCTGACCGCCGATCGTCGGGCCGGTCCACCAGCGTAACCGGATTTACGCCATCTGCCGACGATCCGAGGGCGCGACGAGGCACACAGCGCTGGATCGGGCATTCCACGCGAACGTTGCCGCGCCCTGGTAGACCCCGCGACTCGGCGGTCTGCGCTCCGGCCCGCGACCTGTCGAGCGGAGGCGGGACCGACGCCTCGGGGGCGCCCGATAGGGCGTTCAGCGCGACGGCGTGCGGGGCCGAACCGATCTCTACCGGAAACCTGCCCGCGGTTTCGAGCGCGTCGTCGCTGGCGGCGGTGGCGCCGAGCGGGCGTCGCAGCGCACGTTGGTGGCGGATGTCATGACCGAAAGAACTAAAGAGGTCTGGGTCGCGGCGGTCGAGCAAGCAATGCGCTGATCAGCTTCCCGAGGAGGTCCTCTCGCACCGGAATTCCATCACGCCTGGATCGGTGACCGACGGTCCCGCTCGCGCTTTCAGCTCGACGTGCGCTCCGTCCATAGTGTATTCATGGCGTGGTATTTCAAGCACAGCCATGCCAACTTCGGATTCTTACGGGGTGTGAGTTCGGAGCGTTACAGCTCGGGAGGACTGTACGTGTCTCGTCAACTGACCTGGGGTCGTCTCGCGTTCGCCGGACTTGCCGTCGCGTCCGGGCTGGCGGTGGTGGGGTGCAGCTCGACCATCAGTGGCACCGCCCAGCCTGCCGTGAACAACGGGACGATCGACGCCGTCTCGGTCACCAGCACGCCGAAGCCATCCTCGGGCAAGCCGGCCCCGAGCACCAGCAAGCCAGCGCCGACCAGCAAGGACGGTGGCAAAACCGATTTCGAAGCCAACGTCGGTGACTGTGTGACCCTCGGCGGCACCACTACTGACGCCACCATCGATAAAGCGTCGTGCGGCAGCCGGGTAGCCAACTACAAGGTGGTCGAGAAGAAGTCCAAGAGTTCGCAGTGCATCAGTGACACCGACAACTACTACGCCGAGACCATCAACGGGATCGAACAGGGCGCGCTGTGCCTGGACATCGATTGGGTCGTCGGCGGGTGTATGGACGTCGGCGGCGAGGATCCCAAGCGCGTCGACTGCACCGGCTCGGCTCCCGCCAAGGGCGTGAAGGTGGTCAAGATCCAGCAGAACGCCGACGACGTCAGCGTCTGCGGCAGCGGCACCGGGTATGTCTACGACAAGCGCCGTTTCGTCGTCTGCGTCCAGGAGCTCTGAGCAGGCCTCGGCCCGGCGCTAGGTTGGTGTTGTGAGCGACATCGAGCTGCCCCGACTGCGATCGGCCACCGGGCGCTGGATTGTGCTCGCCACGATTCTCGGCTCGTCGGTGGCTTCGCTCGACGCGACGGTTGTCAATATTGCGCTGCCGCGGATCGGGGAATCACTGCACACCGGTGTCGCTGGGCTGCAATGGACCCTCAACGGTTACACGCTGACCCTCGCGTCGTTCATCCTGCTCGGCGGCTCGCTCGGCGATCGTCTCGGCAGGCGCAAGGTCTTCGTCTGGGGCATCATCGCTTTCGCGCTCGCCTCGGTGCTGTGCGGCGCCGCTACCAGCATCGAGATGCTGGTAGCCGCCCGCATTCTGCAAGGCGTGGCGGGCGCGATGCTCACGCCGGGCAGCCTCGCGCTGATCTCCTCGTCGCTTGATCAGCGTGACCAGGGCGCGGCGATCGGCTTATGGTCGGGGTTCGGCGGTTTGGCGGGCGCGCTCGGGCCGTTCCTCGGCGGCTGGCTGATCGAGGTGGCGGGCTGGCGGTCTATTTTCTTCCTCAATGTGCCGCTGACCGTGGTCGTCGTGCTCGTCGCGCTGAAGCATGTGCCAGAGAGTCGTGATCCGAATGCCGCGACCAGGCTCGACGTGCCGGGTGCCTGCGTGGTCGCCCTGGCTCTGGGTGCGTTGACCTTCGGCTTGATCGACACCATGCCACTGCTCGTCGTGTCGGGCATTCTCTTGCTCGCCGTGTTCGTCGTGATCGAGATGCGCAGCGCCCACCCGCTGGTGCCGCCATCACTGTTCGGCTCGCGGGTGTTCACCGCGGCCAACCTTGTGACCTTCGCGGTCTACGCGGCGCTCGGCGGCGTGTTCTTCTTTCTGGTGTTGCAATTGCAGCTGGTCGCGGGCTATTCGCCGTTGATGTCGGGTGTCGCGACCGTGCCGGTCACCCTGATCATGCTGGTGCTCTCGGCACCCGCCGGACGCTGGGCGCAGGTGCACGGTCCGCACATTCCGATGACCGCGGGTCCACTACTGGCTGCGGTCGGCTTGCTGCTGTTGCTGCGCATCGACCCCGAGACGGTCTACCTGACCGACGTCCTGCCCGGCGTGCTCGTCTTCGGGCTGGGGCTCTCGGTGCTCGTTGCCCCGCTGACCGGGGCCGTGCTCGGTGCGGTGCCTTCCAGCGAGGCCGGCATCGCTTCCGGCGTGAACAATGCCGTCGCCCGCACCGCGCAACTGCTCGCCGTCGCGGCACTGCCCGGACTCGCCGGTGTCTCTGATGGGTTGGGCAATTCGGCCGCGTTCGGCGACGGGTTCGTCACCGCGATGTCGATTTGCATCGGCTTGCTGGTGACGGGCGCGGTGCTCGCCGCCGTGTTGCTGCGGCCCGTGCGGCACGCACCCACATTGGACAACGTCGACTGTCTGTTGCAGTGCGCGGTGGCAGGTCCTGCGGTAGCACCGGCCCACGAAGCCCACGACGAAAAATGAGCGGCCCGCCGGATCGGTGTCCGTGCGGGCCGCTCATCGACTGTGTTCCGGCGTCGATCAGATGGGAACGTATCCCGCGCCGACGCTGCCGCGCCCGTTGATGTCGGCCATGATGGCGGTCATGTTGGTGCCGACCTCCGGGCCGAAGCAGGCGATGGCCAGGTAGGCGTTCACCATGCCGACCAATGTGGTGCCGACGACCACCGGCGCGCCGGAGTCGCCCTCAACCACACACATCTGGCTCCAGGTTTCGACGTTCGTCCCGAACACATCGCCCCAGGCCAGGCCACAGGTGTTGCCGGTGGTGCGCCCTTCCTTGCAGACGATCTGCGGGAAGCTGGCGGGCGCGCCGATTCCGGTGATGGTCACATTGCCGATCCGGTTCACCGGGACGATCTTGTCCGGCTCGAACTGGATGATGGCGTAGTCCAGGTCGTGGTTGGAGTAGACGAATTTGCCGATCATGCCGGCGCCGCGATCGGATTCGGCGAAGACTTTCGCACCCGGATCGCCACAGTGTCCAGCGGTCAGACCGACCAGACGCCCTGCGTTGTCATGGCCGACGGTGGTAACGGTGCACTCGAATTGGTTGTCGATGATGATCCCGGATCCACCGCCCACGACCGGCGGGCCCGGTTGGGCGTGTGCTGCCCCTGCGCCCGTGCCGAGCAGCGCCGCGCCAAGGGCGACGGCGAAGGCGGCGTTGGCCACCTTGGCGAATTTGCTGAACATGTCCCTCCAGACGTCGGAAGTCCGCACGATATCAATCTGTCGCACCCATCGTGTCAGTAAACAGGCCCGGGCGCGTCATCTACTCCGGGTTGTCCCGGTGTGACCTACTTCAACCCCTATTTAATACAAATGAGACCTTATGTACCTTATAGCAAACAATAGCGGGCGGCTATTGGAATTGCGAAAGTCGCGTTCGAGTTTGTCGTTCGAGGTTGAGGTGCCGAACTCGTCGAGATCCAGGATCAAATGCGAATTTAAATGAAAATTGTCCTGAGTAATTCTATGTGTCGGCCGGTGATAGGGATGGATTCGCGCAGGTGAGCTGTAACTTGCTCCAGAAGTTTGATCCGTGGCTTTGGGGCCTATCCCAATCTCAGTGTCCCTTGTCGATGCCTTTCGTGGACAGTGATCGAGATCTATGACTGCAATCACAAGGTAGTGCTGTGTTCGGCACTACTCCGTAGTAAGGTGCGTCAAGCAAACGAGTCGTCGGGGTATGCAACCGGCGTCGAGAGGGGTTAGCTGGTGCAGTCGACCAAAAGTCCACCTGCGGGATCACGGGTCAGTGATGCGGTCGAGTGGACGAAGGCGTACTGGACAGACCATCCGAAGCGATCACTGGAGACCTTCGGTCGTCAGATCACCATGGGCATCGCTGCCGTCGCCGAACTGTTTGTTTCGATCTTTCGCGGGCGGTTTCCGTATGCCGAATTCGTCCGGCAGTGCGCGTTCATGGCGAGTGTCGCCGCGGCGCCTACCCTGCTGGTCGCCGTTCCGATCGGCGTGATCGTCTCTATCCAGGTCGGCTCCGTCGCCGGCCAGGTCGGCGCGACCTCGTTCATCGGTGCAGCCAACGGCCTTGGCATCATCCAGCAGGGTGCTCCGCTGGTCACCTCGCTGATGATCGCAGGCGCGGTCGGGTCCGCGGTCTGTGCCGACCTCGGTTCCCGCACCATCCGCGAGGAAATCGATGCCATGAAGGTGATGGGCGTCGACCCGCTGCGCAGGTTGGTCGCGCCGCGGCTCGGCGCCGCGATGCTTGTCAGCGTGCTGCTGTGCGGTTTCGTCGTCTTCGTCGGTTTCCTGACCGGCTATATCTTCAATATCTTCGCGCAGGACGGGACGCCGGGCTCGTATGTCGGCACCTTCTCGTCGTTCGCCGTGACGGCTGATCTTCTTGTGGCGCTGGTCAAATCACTGATTTTCGGTCTGCTGGCGGCAATCATCGCCTGTGATACCGGCTTGAACACCAGGGGCGGCCCGGGCGGCGTCGCGAACTCGGTGAATTCCGCGGTGGTGAGCTCGGCCATCATGCTGTTCGGGGTGAATCTCATCATCACCCAGGTGTACAACGCACTATTTCCGTCACAGGTGGTTTGAGCAGGTGTCCTCAACCTACGTACCTCCGCTGCTGCGGCCCTTCCATGCGATCCGGAAATCCGCTCGAGCGCCGGTCGATCTGCTCGCCCGCCTCGGCCACCAGGTGTTCTTCCTGTTGCGCTCGATCAGCTCGATTCCGTTGGCGCTCAAGCACTATCCCAAGGAAGTGTGGCGTCTGCTCTCCGACGTGACGTGGGGCAACGGCAATCTGGTCGTCGGTGGCGGCACCATCGGCGTCGTCGTCATCCTGAGTGCCTTCGGTGGTATGACGGTCGGCATCCAGGGGTACAACTCGCTGAACCTCCTCGGGCTCAGTCCGATCACCGGCGCCATCTCGGCATTCGCCACAACCCGCGAACTCGGCCCGTTGTTGGCGACGCTGGCATTCGCCGCGCAGGCAGGCTGCCGATTCACCGCGCAGTTGGGCGCCATGCGCATCTCCGAGGAGATCGACGCGCTCGAGTCCATCGCCATCCGGCCGCTGCCCTATTTGATCAGCACCAGGATGTTCGCGGCGATGGTGGCGATCATCCCGCTCTACTGCCTGGGCCTCACCATGGCCTACATATCTTGTGCCTTGACTGTGCGGCTGATCGGTAACACCGCGAGTGGCATCTACCAGCACTACTTCTATCAGTTCCTGATTCCGGCCGACGTGATCTATTCGCTGATCAAGGCGATCCTTTTCGTTGCGATCACCACGTTCATCCAGTGCTATTACGGTTTCTTCGCCTCCGGCGGTCCGGAGGGTGTCGGCGTTGCCGCCGGCCGGGCGATCAAGATGAGCATCATCGCGGTCGTCTTCGCGAACCTGTTTATGACATTGGCGATCTGGGGCGTCAACCCCGGCATCCGGATCTCGGGGTAATCACCAGATGATCATCGATCCCAGTGGGCGCGGACCCACCATGCGGCAGCTTCTCCTCGCAGGAGTGTGCGGTCTGGTCGTCTTCGCACTGGTGCTGACCTTTTTGATGCTTCGCTACCAGGGCTACTTTCAGGACAAGGTCAATGTGACCGCAAACCTGACCACCACCGGTGACGGACTGCCCGAGCAGGCCGACGTCAAATTCCGCGGTGTGCTCGTGGGTGCGGTGAAGAATGTCGACATCGCGGCCAAGGGCGAGCTACAGAAGGTCCGGATGGAGATGAAGCCGGAATTCGCCGGCGACATACCGGCCACCGTGACCGCCCGTGTGGTGCCGAGCAACTTGTTCGCGGTCACCTCTGTCGAGCTGGTCTTCAATGGCCCCGCCGACCAGTACCTGCACGAGGGCTCCACCATCGACGAGGACCGCAGCCAGGGCACCATCGCGCTGCAGGACACGCTCACCACGGTGCGCAATATCCTCGACCAGATCGACCCGGTGCAGTTCGGTCGGGTGCTCGGCACGCTGTCGCAGGCGCTGGACGGCAGTGGCCGGATGCCGGGCTCCACGGTCGAGCGGCTCGACCGCTGGCTGCTGACGGTCGATGAATCCATTCCCGATCTCGGCGTGCTACTGAACGATTTCTCGACTTCGTTCCACGCGCTCAACCAGTCCGCGCCCGAACTGGTCGACGTGCTGGGCAGCTCGGTCCAGACCGCGCGCACCATCGCCGATCGTCGTGGCGAACTGGTCGCGCTGATCACCGGGACCAGCGGCACCGTGGACACGGTGAACGAACTGTTCGCCCGCAACCCGAATGTCGGGAAGGCGGTCACCGTGGGTACCAGCGACACGTTCGGCGCACTCGCGGCGGACCCGGACGCGATCACGAGGTCCCTGCTGAACCTGAGTGAGACCGTGCGCAGGATGGACACCACGTTCACCTGGGGCCCGCAGAAGCAGCAGGTCTGGGATGCGGGCGTCACACTCACCCCGTATCGGCCTTACACCGTGGCCGACTGCCCGCGCTACGGCGAACTGGCGGGCCCGAGCTGCTACACCGCCCCTGCCGTCGCCGATGTCGGCGAGATGCCGGAGCAGTTGAAGCCGCGCGCACTCGCTTCGGCCGCCGGACTGCCGCCGGTGGTGCCGATGCCAGGGCTGCCGCTGATCCCGGGTGTCACCACTCCGGATCCGGAGCGGGCCACCGCGGCCGCTCCGACCGGCGGCGTGCTCGCTCCGTTCGCGGGTACTCCGCTGGAAGGTCTGTTCCCGATGCTGGCGCCGGGCCTGTTGCCGCCGGCCGCTCCGGCCGCGGACCCTCAGGGCGCACCGGCGGCGCGACCGATCTCCTATCAGGGTGACGCCGCGATCGTCGCGATGCTCGGCCGCCAGCCGACCACCGCCGAATACCTGCTGCTGAGCTCGATTCTGAAGGGCGGAACCATGCAGGTGTCCGACAATGGTGCCCGCCGATGAGCATTCGGAAGCCGTTGATCGGATTCAGCATCTTCGCCGTGGTATCGATCTTGGTGACGGTGCTCGTCTGGAACACTCTGGCGCGCATAGTCGACGGTGACACCAACACCTACACCGCGACGTTCTCCGACGTGCTCGGTCTGCACCAGGGCGACGACGTACGCATGGCCGGTGTGCGGGTGGGAAAGGTCGAGAAGATCGAGCTGGCCCGCGACACCAGCCTGAAGAAGTCCGTCGCACGAGTGACCTTCGTGGTGCAGCGCGATCAGACGATCTTCGACGACACCAAAGCGCTTGTCCGTTACCAGAATCTGATCGGTCAGCGCTACGTGGCGCTGGCTCCCGGCAAGGCGTCGACCTCGGCGCCGCTGAAGAACAAGGGCTCGATCCCGATCGAACGGACCGAGCCGTCGTTCGACGTGTCGGGTCTGCTCAACGGATTCCAGCCGCTGTTCCAGGTGTTGCAGCCCGAGCAGGTCAACCGACTGTCGGAGACCTTCATCCAGGCCTTGCAGGGTGACGGTGTCTCTCTGAGCGCGTTCATCGTTCAGGCCGCACAACTGGCCACCGACTTCCAGCGCAGGGACGCGATTCTGTCCGATGTGATCTCCAACCTGTCCGGTGTGATGTCGGGGTTGGCCAAACGAGGTGATGAATTGGAGACCCTGGTGACCCAGACCCGGGCCTTGATCGGCGGGCTGTACGAGCAGGGCCAGTCCTTGCAGGCCTCGACCGAGCAGATCGCGAACGCGACCACGTCCCTGGTCGACATGATGGGCCGGATCCAGCCGAAGTTGCAGACCGCGCAGAACTCCACCAGCGCGGCGCTGACCCTGCTGCTGGACAACGGGGCCAAACTCGACCAAGCCGCGATCGACCTGCCGAATGTGCTGTCGGCCGCGGGCAGGTTCACCTCCGAGGGCGCTTACGCCAACGCCTACCTTTGTGGCTTGGACGTCTCGCTCTACGGCGTCCTGTTCCCCCGCGGTTTGTTCTCGCAGATCGGTGGCACATCACACTCGGCGGTGTGCCGCCCATGATGACGAAACTCAGGTCCAGGTTCGACAGCAACCGGTATTTCTGGTTGGGCATGCTTGGTGGCACCCTCATCGTGGTGCTACTGGTGGCCTCCAGCGTCGTCAAGTTCGCTGGGATCGGCGAGCAGTCGGTCGAGGCGGAGTTCGTCCAGGCCGCCGGGATCAGGGTCGGAGACCGGGTGAATGTCGCGGGCGTCGCCTCCGGTCGGGTGGCCGGTGCGAAGCTCGAGGGCGACCACGTGCTGCTCACGCTGAACGTGAACAACGACGTGCAGTTCGGCCCGGACGCACGTGCTTCGATCAAGATGGCGACGCTGCTCGGCGCACGCTACGTCGACCTCGATCCGGGTGACGGTTCTGGGGTGAAGGACGGGCGAATCCGATTGTCCCACACCGCGGTTCCCTACAACCTAGCCGACGTGGTGCAGATCGGTACGCCGAAGTTCGAGGCGCTCGACACCAAGAAACTGTCGGAATCGCTGAGCCTGATCAATCAGCAGATCGGCGACTCGCCCGCGCTCGCGGCACAGGCGCTCGACAGCGTCGGCGCGCTGGCCAAGGTGATCGACACGCGCAAAGGCGAGGTAGACAGCCTGCTGAAGGATCTCGATCGGGTCACCCAGATTCTGGGCGACAACCGAAACAGTGTGCTGCTGGTCATCACCCAGGGTGAGGCCATCGCGAACCGGGTGATGGAGCGCCAGGGCCTGCTGCGTCAGCTGTTGGACAACATCGCGGCGCTATCCAAGCAGTTGCAGCAGATCGGCGCGCAGAACAACGACCAGCTCGGCCCGACTATCCAGCAGTTGAACACCATGGCCGAGGGCCTGCAGAAGAATAAGGACAACCTGGATCGAATGCTGTCGCTCATGCCACCGTCCCTGCGCTACATGGCGAACTCCTGGGGTAGCAGCGGTCCGTACGGCGACGTCGGCCTGCCCTGGCTGTTCCCGGACAACTGGTTGTGCTTCGCCCAAGTCATCGAAGGGTGCCAGGGATGAGATTCCGCACGGCCTCGCCGCTGAAGACCGTCGCGAAGACGGTGATGATCAGCGCCGCCGCCCTGACAGTCGGCAGTTGCTCACTGCTGCCGAGTTCGGTGAACAATGCCCTGGGCACCACGATCCAGATCACCGCGGACTTCGAGAACATCGCGGGTATCTACGAGGGCAACCCGATCACGGTGCTCGGGCTCGATGTCGGCAGGGTCGGCAAGATCGTGCCGAAAGGCACCTTCATCGAGGTGCACATGTCCATCGAATCGGGCGTGAAGATCCCGAAAGACGCACTAGCCGTGATCATTTCGCCGTCCATCGTGACCGACCGGCACATCGAACTCACCCCCGTCTACACCGGTGGTGACACCCTGTCCGATGGCGCTCATCTGCCCAAGGCTCGAACCAAGACGCCGGTCGAACTGGACACGATGATCAAGACGATCGATCAGTTCGCCGCCGCGCTGAAACCGGAGCCGGGCCAGGAAGGCATCGGCCCGCTGTCCGGCCGGGTGCTGTACCCGATGTTGAACGGTAACGGCGCGAAGATGCGCGACACTCTGAACGCGCTGTCCGGCGCATTGAAGGTCGGCGTGGACAACAAGGACGCGGTCGCCAACATCATCATCAAGTTGAACGAACTCACTACCATGCTGGCCGAAAACGACCAGTCGGTGCGAGATTTCAGCAAGCGGGTCACCCAGATGACCGGGCTGCTCGCCGAACAATCGCCTGGCCTGCAGGCGACCCTGGATCAGCTCAACGCCTTCCTGGTCAACACGAGCACCACCTTGTCGCAGTATCAAGATCAGTTGTCGGGCGCCATGACCGGCCTGACCAACGTCACCCAACAGTTGCGCGACAACGCCGACGGACTCATCGAAGTCGTCGACGTGGCGCCGATGGTGATGCAGAACATCGACGGCATCATGAACCGCGAGCATCAGTACGTCCGGTTGCACGCGGTGATCGGCACGGCGCTCAACGGTGAGATCGTCAGCCTGTTCTGCGAACGGATCCAAATGAAGGCCGATGGCTGCCGAAGCGGAAATATGCAGGACTTCGGCCCCGATTACGGGCTCACCGCGGCGCTGCTCGGACTGACGAAATGACGGCCCGCATGACGATCAAGGCACGCAGGGCGCTGGTCACCGTCGCCGCGGTGGCCGGTGTCGGGGTCAGCTCGGGGTGCGGGCTCACGGTGGAGCGGCTGCCGTTGCCCAAGCCGGGCCTGTCCGGGGAGACCTACACTGTGCACGCGGTGTTCGACAACGCGCTGAACCTGCCTGATCAGGCGAAGGTGAAGATCGGCGGTTCCGATGTCGGCGTGGTCTCCAGAATCACGACGAAGAACTTTCAGGCCATCGTGGATCTGACCATCCGCAAAGACATCGAACTGCCCAAGGGCAGCACAGCGGAGCTGCGCCAGGGCACTCCGCTCGGTGACGTGTTCGTCGCGGTGTCCAAGCCGAAGGCCGAGCCGGGCGCACAGATGCTGCGCGGCGGCGACACGCTCACCCTGGACAGCACCTCCGCGGGCGCGACCGTCGAGCAGTTGCTGATCTCGGTCTCCATGCTGTTCAACGGCGGCGGCATCGCCAGCCTGTCGAAATTGGCCTCGGAGCTGGACTCCATCGTGGGCGGTCGGGGCGGGCAACTGTCGCATCTGATCACCGAAATGACCGGGGTGGTCGGTAGTTTGAATGACAACACCGCCCGGGTCGACAGTGTGCTCAACGAGTTCAGCACGCTGGCGAACACCATCGAGTCGCGTCGTGGCGAGCTCGGCGAGGTGGCCGACACGCTACCTCAGATGATCGGCGCCATCGCCGAGAACAACCGGGCTATCGGTGACCTGCTGACCAAGGTGTCCACCACTAGCGCCGCGCTCGGCGACTACTCCGATACCACCGGCCAGCAGCTGGGCAGTCTGCTGGACAACACCCAGAAGCTGATGGACGCCTTGGCCAGGACCGGTGATGGATTCGGCGTTCTGCTCGATCGGTTGCGAGTAATACGGCCGAAGGTCGACGCGACCTTCCGCGGCAACAGCTTCGCGGTGTACGCGACCGCGACCAACCTCGACATCAGCGCGCTCACCGACCCGGAGCACGGCAAACTCCAGGACCTCAACGATCTGCAGGACTTCGCTGGCAGCCTGATCCAGGTGCTGCAACTGGTGCAGGGCCGGGTGGCGGGAGGGCACCGATGACGTTGCTGTCCAAGCTGTTCGGGCGCAAGCTGCTGCTGTCGAATCTCGGCCTGGTCCTGGTGCTGGTGGTCGGCGCCACCTACCTGATGGTGTACGTCATGCGGGTCAACCCGCTGCAATCCGATTACACCGTCACGGTGAACCTGGATCGTTCGGGTGGTCTGCAACCCGGCAACGATGTGACCCTGCGCGGCTGGCGGATCGGCAAGGTCAGTTCGATCGAGCTGACCGACCGTGGCCAGGCCATCACCGCCATCGCGCAGATCGACTCGAAGTACCGGATCCCGGTGGACACGGCGATCGCGGTGCAGGCGCTCTCCGGCGCCGGCGAGCAGTACATCGACTTCCGACCGAACGCTGAGCAGGGGCCGTACCTGGCCGACGGCGCGGTGATCACCTTCGATCCGGCGAGAGTTCACACGCCGACGCCGGTGTGGTCGGTCCTGGACAACTCCAGTGCGCTGATCGCGCAGATCGAGCCGGACAAGTTCAAGGTCATCCTGAACGAGTTGGACATCGCGCTCAGTGGTGGACCGGATCAGTTGCGCGGCATGGTCAATGGAATCAGCCTGGCTATGGCCGGCTTCGACTCCCTGCTGCCGCAGACCACCAATCTGATCACGAACTTGCGCACCATCGCCGAAACCACGTCGCATGCGCAGCCGGACCTGGCCACCCTGACCAGCAATTCCGGTGTGCTGTTCGAGCAGTTCAACAACGCCAACGCGGAGCTGCAACGGGTGCTCGAGCAGGCGCCCGGCCAGCTGAGCAGCCTCGGGGCGGTGCTGGACAAAACGGCCGATCCGATCACCAGCCTGGCGACCAACTTCCAGGCGATTACCAAGGCCGCGCAGTTGCGGTTGCCCGCGTTGCGTGCGCTGTTCCCCTCGCTCGCGCTCGGCGGTGAGGCGCTGGGCATTCCGGCGCACGACGGCGAGTTCCACGCGATCGTCGATATCTGGCCGCGCCCGTTCTGCACCTACAACACCCCGAAGATCCGCAACGAGGTCGTGCAGGATGGCACGATTCCGAGGTGGCTCTACTGTGAGAACCCGCCGCCCGGGCAGCAGATTCGTGGTGCGGCGAATGCGCCGCGGCCCGATGTGCCGAACAACGGCGCGCATATACCGCCGGGAGTGGATCCGAACGAGCGGACCCTTCCTCCGGTGCGGTGAGTGTGTACCCGGTCCGGCGGCCATTCCGTCATCCGGGCATACTCGCTGGTTGAACGCCTATGGTTCGCCGCTGGCGGGCCGGGCCAGCCGATCGGTGCGCGCTGACGCGCGCCGGGAAAGTGCAGGTTTGTATCGATGTCTACCGACGAGACCGAGCCCGACAAAGACGCCGAAACGAAGGCCGCCGACAACGACAACCTCACCGACGAGGTGACCACCGAGCCGGACGATGCGGCAACTGCGGCTGAGTCGGACGATGCCGCCGCTGCGGCTGAGTCGGACTACGCCGCCGCTGCGGCGAAGACGGATGCGCCCGAACCGGAGAAAGCGGCCAAGGACAAGGCGGACGCGAAAGCCGACAGCTCCAAGGCGGGCGTCCGCACCGCTGCGCCAGCAAGATCGAGCTCGCTGCCCCTGGTGGCCGCGTTCGTGGCCGGTGTCCTCGCGGTGGCCGCGATCACAGCTGTTGTCGTGTTCTTCCTGCAGGGCAAGGACCGCGGGGACAAGCTCGACGCGATCAGCGAATCGAGCGGCGCAGCATGCGCATTCGGCAAGGACGTCTCCGTCTACGACTACTCGAAGAACCTCGACGATTACTTCACGACCGTGAAGACCGGCGCGACCGGCGAGTTCCTCCAGGAGTTCGACGACGCGACCAAAGCGCTCAAAGACGCAATGGTCCAGGCGAAGGTCAAGTCCTGGGTCGACGACGTCCAGTGCGGCTACCAGTCCGGAGACACCACTTCGGCCAAGGTGCTGGTGACGCTCACGCAGTACCGGACCAACTTCACCCAGACCAACCCGGAACGGCAGTTCGTAGTGGTGATCGCGCAGCTGCGGAAGTCCGGTGACAAGTGGCTGGTCGAGAAACTCGACTCGCCGATGCTGAAGGGCGCGGGCACCGGCCTTCCCGGCGCGGCCGCCCCGGGCAGCGGCCAGCAGCCCACACCCTCAGGCCAGCCTGGTCCGCAGCCGGGCAACTAGCCGAGCCGCCTCCGGCCGGTAGGCGAGCCACCAACCAACCTGTCGGTGAGCGTAATCATATCGCTGCGATGCAGCACCGGCCAACGACCATGCGACTACCGTCGAGGTCTCTCGACGGTTACGGAGCCGAGTGCCTCCGGCGGTGGGCCGAGCCACCACCGCCGGAGGGCATTCGGGCGGTCTTCGCGATCCGCGCGAGCGGATCAGAACAGCGTCAATGTTTGTGGCGCCGACGGTGCGGCCGGCTTCGCCGCGGCCTTGTTCTTCATCGATTCCGGTGCCGTCGGCGTATCTTCCATCGGCACCACGGGGATTTCCGCGGTGTTCGCCTCGGCGACCGCCGCTGTGACCGCGGCCTTTCGAGCTGCTTCGCCGGCCAGCGCGTCGGCCTGCTCATTGAAGTAGTTGCCGACATGTCCACGGACCCAACGGAACCGGACCGGGCCCGGCCTGCTCGCGATGGCCTGGTCGATCTGTCGGACGAGTTCGACATTCTTCACCGCGCCGCCGGTAGACGTGCGCCAGCCGTTGATTCGCCACCCCGCCACCCACTCCGAGGCGCACTTGATCGCGTAGAGCGAATCGCTTTCGATGAGCAGGGGGTCGGGGCCTGGGTGGGCGACGATCGCCTCCAGCACTGCGCGCAACTCCGCGACCTGGTTGGTTCCGGACGCGGCTCCCCCACTCGCGGAGGAGCCCTGATGATTGACCCAAGCCCAGCCGATGGCGCCGCCGGGATTGCGGAGGCAGGATCCGTCGGTGCTCACTATGATCATGGTTGGCACCCTACGCAATCCGACCGACAAGATCGGTACCGTGGAATTCCTCTATCTCCCTTCGCAATTGGGACTCGGTCCGGCGGAGCGCCGATTTCACGACGGAATCCATCAGACCGACGGACATGCGCCCGACGAATCCGCGCGGTGGAACGTACTCCGCCTCGGATGTCAGCACCGACCGCCCATAGCCGAGCGGGTCGAATCGCAGTGTCAGCGTCCCGGACAATCGCCCACGGAGCGTATACCCGATTACCACGTTGCGGCGGTATTCGGTGATCTCGCATGTCATGGTCGTTCGCCAGAGTGCGACACAGGCGGTGGTCGCGAATACCGCGCCGAGGCCGTGGTCGATTTCGCCGGTCGGCGCGAATCTGGCGATGCCGAACATCCAATCCGGCACGAAGAGATGGTTGTCCGCGTAGCTGAATGCGACCTCTACAGGCGCTCCGACGTCACTCGCGTACTTGATGTGGCCCATAGGCCCTCCCTGTCCCACGACTGGCGTTAAAAGTACTACAGATCTCCTCTTTATTCGAGGGTTGAGCCGGATTCGGGCAGGACGGATTTCCAGATAGGGACCGGACGGTTGGTTGAAAGCGCGAGCCGACCACGTGTTCTCAGAGCTGGTCGACGATGTACTCCGCGATCGGCATAGCCGAGGTTGCCGCTGGTGACGGAGCATTGAGCAGGTGGATCGAACGGTCGGTGCGTTCGATCAAGAAGTCGTGCACCAAAGTTCCGTCGCGCAGGACCGCCTGGGCGCGGATGCCTGCCTCACGTGGGAGCAGGTCGGCTGCCGTCAGTTCGGGACAGTAGCGACGGCACTGCGCCAGATAGCCGCGCTTGAACAGCGAATTGCGCAGTTCCCGTAAACCGGTGCGCACATTGGCCAGGGCGACTCGATGAAACCCGGGGTATCCCAGCACCTCTCGCGCATCCCTGGCGTCGAAGCCGCCTTTGCGGTAATCCTCTCTGGCCAGGCCGAGCACCGCGTTCGGGCCGACGGTCAACGTTCCGTCGATCATCGGGCTCAGATGCACGCCGAGGAACGGTAGATCGGGATCGGGGATCGGATAGATCAGTGTGCGCACCAACCCCGCGCGGTTCGGCGGAAGTTGATAGTACTCGCCGCGAAACGGAACAATGCGGAAATCGGTGCGCAATCCGGCTGCTCGCGCAATCCGGTCGGCCTGCAGTCCCGCGCAGACCACCAAGCGGCGAGCCGTCCACGAGCCGGTGCGGCCCGCGGCGGTCACCGCATCCGCGGACTCGGTGAGTGTCGTGATCTCGGCGCCGAGTACCAACAGACCGCCCGCGGCCCGGACCTGCGCGGCGAGCGTGGTGGTCACTCCGGTGTAGTCGATGATGCCGGTGCTCGGGACGAACAGCGCTCCTACGCCGGTCACCCGTGGTTCGCGGCGGGCGAGTTCCGCGGCGTCGATCAGCTCGACGTCCACACCATTGGCCACCGAGCGCTCGTGTAGCGCGAGCATTCGGTGGTATTCGACGTCGTCGGTGGCGACCAGCAGTTTGCCGCACACCTGGTACGGAATATCGTGTGCCGCAGCGAAATCCTTGGTCCATTGCGCGCCGCGGCGGCACAACGCGGCCTTCAAGCTATCCGGCGAATAGTAGATTCCGGAATGGATGACGCCGCTGTTGTGCCCGGTCTGGTGGGTTCCCAGCGCGTGCGCCTTCTCCAGCAGCACGAGGCTCGCGCCGGGGTGGCGCGCCAGTATCCGGTGTGCGGTGGCGACACCGACGATGCCGCCGCCGATGACGCAGAAGTCGTAGGCGCTCATGCCGAGCACAGTAGGCGGTGGGTGAGCGAAGCATTGCGGCCCGGGCGACCGCACTCGCGACGGTGGGCTCAATTCCAGGTCTTCATGTTTCCGCCGCGGTGCGAGCGGGTAAAGACCGTCTAGCTGGCGAGCGTCATTCTCGACTGCCACATCGAGACATCCGGCCAACGGCGTCCGGTCGTCGACACGAACGGCGCACCCAAGTGTGGCGCTCGCCCGCTCCGATTCGCGGGACCGGATCGGGTATCGGCGGGTCAGTCGAACTGGCCCGCTGTCCTGCCTTCTCCCGTTGGCCCTGCGAAAGCCTGTGCGATGGTGAGCCATTCGGCGGCGTCGTCTCCCTGTGCCTCGATCGCGAGGTCGTTCGGGTGGCGGCGCTGGGTCACCAGCAGGCAGAAATCCAACGCCGGTCCGATCACTCGCTGCGCGGCATCCACCGGGCCCCACGCCCAGATCGTGCCGTCAGGTGCGGTCAATTCCACTCGGAACTCCTCGGCGGGTGGTGTCTTTCCATGCACCGTGAACGCGAAGTTCCTGGTCCGCACGCCGATGTGGGCCACGGTGCGAAGTCGCGTAGTAGGGGGTCTGGCGACACCAAGGGAATCGGCCACGTCCTGGCCGTGTGCCCAGGTCTCCATGATTCGGGCGGTGATCATCGAGGCGGTGCTCATCGGCGGGCCGAACCACGGCAACTTGACGCCGGCGGGTGCCGCGCGAAGCGCGTCGCTGAGCGCCGCGCGGCCGCGCCGCCATCGATCGAGCAGTTCGGCGGGAGGTGTGCTCGAGGCTTCCTCGGCCGCTTCGTCGACAAAAGTGAGCGCCCGCGGGCCCGCTTCGGCCAGCAGCTTCCGGAAACCGGCGGCGTCCGCGGCCGCGATGGTCGCTACCTCATCGGTCCAGGCCAGGTGGCCGATCTGGTGCGCGATGGTCCAACCGGTCGCAGGGGTCGTCCGCGCCCAGTCCACCTGTGCGAGCGGGGTGACGAGTCGTTCCAGATCCGCGCATTCGTCGGCGAAATCATTGAGCAGCGCTTCGAGGTCAGCCATTTGTTCCCTTTGCCGATCGAGGCACACCGCCCGTGTGCTGTCGCGGTTCAGCTTTGCAGCGGGCGCAGAAAAAAGCAATCGTGCGTGCTTGTATTCGATGAGCCCTGTTGCCGCGTAGTGATTATCCCATTTACCTGCAAAAATGAGTGAGTTAGCGACGGGATGATGTCGCCGACCTCGACCGGAGACGCGGTGGTGGGCGGACTGTCCGGAGCCCGCAGATGCTCAGCGCTGGCGGCGTAGTCCGTCCATGAATAGATCGAGTAGGCGGCCGGCCTGTTCGCGGCGTTCCGGGCCCGCGGTGGCGAGCGACACTCCACTGAAGCCGACCAGCACGTCGTCGGGCTCGATGTCCGTACGCAACAGGCCGGCAGCCACTCCGGCTCGCAGCAATGTCGACACCGCGGCAGTGAGCTGGTCGCGGCTCTCGGAGAACGGGTTGCCACCGGAGGCGATGAGCGCGCGCAGCGCGTCGCCCATGCCGCGCTTGGTGGTCATGTAGTCGACGAAGCGGTCCATCCAGGTGCGTAGCGCCTGGTCGGGAGGCATATCGCGTAAGAGGTCGCCGACTGAGTCGCACAGCCGGGCGAGTTCGTTGCGGTAGGCCGCGTCGATCAGTGCCTCGCGGGTGGGAAAGTGGCGGTACAGCGTGCCGATGCCGACACCTGCCTCCTTCGCGATGGCATCGAGCGTGACATCCGGACCGTCGCGCGAGAACGCGCGGACGGCGACCTCGAGCAGTCGGTCCCGATTGCGCTGCGCGTCCGCGCGAAGTGGGCGTTCGGTTGCCATCAGAGCCTCCCGGGAATGAAACGGAGTAGCCTCCGGTTTGTACTAGGTACCGGAGAATCCTCCGGTACTACTCTACCGAGACGGGACACGTCATGAGCGATCGCATCACAACCCCCTTCAGTGCGCAGTCGACCGCCGCCGAGGTGATCGCTGGCATCGACCTCACCGACCGTCGCGCCATCGTCACCGGCGGCGCGTCCGGTATCGGCGTCGAGACGGCGCGCGCCCTGGCCGGCGCCGGCGCGGAGGTGACCCTCGCGGTGCGCAATGTCGAGGCAGGCGAGCGCACCGCCGCCGACATCATCGACAGCACCGGCAACAAACAAGTGCTCATCGCTCCGCTCGATCTCGCCGACCAGGCCTCCGTCGCGACGTTCGTCGCAGGGTGGGATGGTCCGCTGCACATCCTGGTCAACAATGCGGGCGTCATGGCCTCGCCGCTCCTGCGCACAGCGCAGGGGTGGGAGATACAATTCGCCACGAACCACCTTGGCCACTTCGCGCTCGCCACCGGCCTGCATCGCGCGCTGGCCGACGCGAACGGCGCCCGCGTCGTGTCGGTCAGCTCGAGCGCGCATCACCGTTCTCCGGTTGTCTTCGAGGACATCCACTTCGAGCGCCGCCCGTACGATCCGTGGTCGGCGTATGGGCAGTCCAAGACGGCCAACGTGCTCTTCGCCGTCGAGGCGACCAAACGATGGGCAGGCGACGGGATCACCGTCAACGCGCTGATGCCCGGTGGCATTCGCACCAATTTGCAGCGGTACATATCGGACGAGGAACTCGATCGACTGCGCGCGGCGGCGGGCGGCGCCGAACTGCGGTGGAAGACACCTGAACAGGGCGCGGCCACGTCGATTCTCGTCGCGACGTCACCGCTGCTCGACGGCATCGGCGGACGTTATTTCGAAGACTGCGCCGAAGCCGAGGTCGGCAAGCTCGGTGCACGTAGCGGGGTGGCCGAGTACGCGCTGGATCCTGATGCGGCCGCCCGACTGTGGCAGGTGTCGGTCGAGACCTTGACCCGCTGAGGGGCCGAACTCGCGCCGGTCGAGGACATGCTCGGTCGGCGGTTTCCACCGGCGACGCGTGCGGCGTACGCGTTGTTCGGGCGGCGACTGGATCTGATGAGCCGCCAGGACGATTTTCGACCGCCGACCAGCCTCTTCGTCGACGACGAGGAAATCGTGACACTCCGGGGGGAGAATCAGGGTGTCATCGAGTGGGGTGTGCGGATATTGGATCTTGTCACGCCGATCCTCCGGTGAAGGGCCGGGAAGCGCCGTTCGATAGAGCGTTCCCCGGCCTTTGGCGCTCGGCATCTTTGTCGAGGCTTTACTCTTGCTCGCGTTCGTCGAGGACGGCGACCGATTCGCTTGCCTCGGGCTGGCGCAGCGGACGCTCGGCCACGACGGGGAACTTGCCTGTGATGCCCTCGCGCTGCTGCGCGATGCTCGCCACTCGTTTGCGGGCCAGGAACCACCCGCCGACCAGCGCCGGAACCATGATGACGCCCGCGGCGAGCACCGCGCCGCGCTGCACCTCGTCGTCGCTGCACGCCATCAAGACGACCACGGCCGCCAGGAAAACCAGCGTCGCGACGCTCGTATAAGGCGTGCCGATCAACCGGAACGATGGCCGCTCAACCAGCCCTTTGCGCCACCAACGCCACAGTTGCAGTTGGCAGACCACGATTGCACCCCAGGACGTGATAGTGCCCAGTGTCGACATATTGAGCACGATCTCGAACGCTTTCTCGGGCACCACCGCGTTCAGCCCGACACCGATCAGCGCGATCGCGGCGGTCGCCAGAATGCCGACATAAGGCACCCCACCCTTCGACATCCGTGCCGCGATCGCCGGCGCACTGCCGTTCATCGACATCGACCGCAGGATTCGGCCGGTCGAATACAAGCCGGCGTTCAGGCTGGAGAACGCCGCGGTCAGCACCACAAGATTCATGACCGACCCGGCGCCGTTCACACCGATTCGCGTGAAGAAGGTGACGAACGGGCTTTCACCGGACTTGAAGACGACGTAGGGCAGCAGCAGGCCGAGCAGCACCAGCGATCCGACATAGAACAGCGCGATGCGGGCGATGACGGAGTTGATCGCGCGCGGCATGATCTTCTCCGGGTCTTCCGTCTCGCCGGCCGCTGTCCCGACGAGTTCCACGGCGGCGTAAGCGAATACGACGCCGGTGGTGACCATGACCAGTGTCAGGACACCGCTCGGGAACAGTCCGCCGTTGTCGACGATGACACTGGGTCCGGTGTGCTGTCCGTCGACGGTGAACCGGCCCGCGAGGAAGACCGTGCCGATGATCAGGAAGGCGACCAGCGCGACGACCTTGATCAGCGCGGCCCAGAACTCCAACTCTCCGAACCACTTCACCGAGATGAGGTTGATGCTCACCACCAGCGCCAGGGCGACCAGAGCGATCAGCCACTGCGGTAACGCTTCGAATGCCCCCCAGTAATGGACATACGTGGCGACGGCGGTGATGTCCACGATTCCGGTCATGCACCACTGGAAGAAGTACATCCAGCCGACCGCGAAAGCCAGTTTCTCGCCGTAGAACTCACGGGCATAGGAAACGAACGACCCCGAGGACGGACGGTGCAGCACCAGCTCGCCCAGCGCTCGCAAGATGAAGAATACGAACACCCCGCAGACGGCATAGACCAGAAATAAGCCGGGGCCGGCGTTGGCCAGACGGCCGCCCGACCCGAGGAAGAGTCCGGTGCCGATGGCGCCACCGATCGCGATCATCTGTAGCTGACGCGGGCGCAAGGTCTTGTGGTATCCCGCATCTTCCGCATGTAGCGCGTCCGTGGACGTCGACACCTCCGAGGGAGGTCGCACTGTTGTCATGGCCAGGGCCTCTCTCAGGTGACGGCTATCACATCGCTGCTGAATGTACCGTCAACCAACGGCACGATCAATAGGTGGCCACTGTTTCAGCTTGCTCGGACCACCGACCCCGCCCGGGCACAAGCCGTCGAACACCCCGACATAGTGCACAAACGCACCCTGCGCATACTCACCGGAAAGCGAACGGTTCAACTTGGGGAGCCCGCTCGCGGGTTGGTGTAGATCACCGCGACTTGCCGTTTGGTTGGGACGAACTCGACGGTGATCGCCGGGTCTGCTGCCGCGCCGAGCGCGGTGAACGCCGACTTGCTGTAGGAGCGCAGCATGCTGATGTAGGCGTCATGGAGAACGGGGAAGACCGCGGCGGGTGAGGAGTTGGCCAGGACGAGCACGATAGCGGGGATGAGGATGAGCAAGGGAAGAAGCGCGGCCGCGATCGAAGGCGGCCGTTGCAAGTCGAAAACGAGGAATTGCTTCCCGGCTCGGGTGGCTTCGGCGATGGCTCGGTGGGCGGCGCGCGGCGGCAGGTGGTGAAAAGCCGAGGCGAACACGACCAGGTCATAGCTGTGGTCGGGTGCGTCGATGCCGGTGGCGTCGGTGACCTTCGCGGTGGCGCGGGTATGCGCGCCGAGCGGGCCGGCTTCGATGGTGGCGACCGATTTCGGGTCCAGGTCGGTCACGGTTACTTCGGCGGTCGGATGTAGCGCCAGGATGTATGCCGAAAGTTTGCCGTGTCCGGCCCCCAGCTCGAGGATCTGCGGATTCACGATGCCCGCGATCTGCTCGAGGACCAATTGTGCGTTGCATTTGTGGTGGCCGGTGCGCTCGCCGACACGGTCGAGGTATGCGACGATCCGCTGTTTTCGTTCGTCAGGCACGTCGTATCGGTCGAGGTATTCGCGCCTATCGGTCTGTAGGCGGCGGTCGAACCAGGATGCATCCGGACCGCCACGGGGCATCGAGTCGATCGTTGCGCTGTCAGGGGCGTCTCGAGTCATCGGTGTCACCTCTGGGCCTAATTTTAGTCGCAGGGGTGCGTATACCGAAGGCTGTCAGGGCAATTGGGCTCTCGACCGTGGGATCTACCGACCGAGTGCACCGGTACGACGCGGTGATCGGCCTGGCCTTTTCCGTCTACCGCTGCGCAATGGCGGCACTGTCGGTGGGGTGGTAGCGCGCGCGCATCGCTCGACTCGCCGCAGGTCCGGCGGTGAACACGTAGGCGGCACTGTCATCGAGGCGTCGGCCGGTTCTGGCGTCGACGACCACGGGTACGACTTCTTCGCCACTGCCCGCGTCGACGAGGATCATGCTGCGCTGCTCGGGCGTGAGGCGGGAGTTACCCCAGGCAGCCAGGGCGATGATCACCGGACGCAGTGAGCGGCCCAGGTCGGTGAGGACGTACTCGTGCCGGACGGGGTTGGTCTGGTAGGGGCGGCGTGCTAAAAGCCCGTCGTTGACGAGAGTCTTCAGGCGTGTCGTGAGCATGCTGGAGGAGATGCCCAGGCTGTGCTGGAACTGATCGAAGCGCGTATAGCCATCGAAAGCGTCGTGCAGCAGCAGCAGCGTCCACCACTCGCCGACGTGCTGCGCCGTTGTGGACAGCGGGCATTCCCGGTCTTCCAGCCTGATCCGGCTCGCCATCGCGCCACTCCTCGTAGTTACTGCTAAAGTAAAAGTTACTTTCTTCTATTTTAGCACTGACTGTGGGTGTTGGGCCTTGCGCGCCGCCGCCCAAGAATGGAAACAGCATGACTGTCGCCCGCAGCGACTCCCTGCACGGCCGGCGTGCCCTGGTCACCGGTGGCACCAAAGGCGCGGGGGCGGCTATCGCCCGTCGTCTGGCCCGAGCCGGGGCCACGGTGCTGGTGACCGCCCGCAGCCGGCCGGATGGCATGGCCTCCGAGGCCTTCATCGCCGCCGACTTGACCACCTCCGATGGGGTGAGCGCGGTGGTCGCCGAGACGCAGCACCGCCTGGGTGGCATCGACATCTTGGTCAGCAACCTCGGCGGCTCCGCGGCGCCTGCGGGTGGGTTCGCCGTGTTGGGCGAGGACGACTGGAACCGGGAACTGAACACGAATCTGCTGGCCGCTGTCCGGCTGGATCGTGGCCTGCTGCCCGGCATGATCCAGGCCGGCAAAGGGGTGATCGTGCACGTCTCCTCCATTCAGCGCCGGATGCCGCTGTGGAACGGCACGCTCGCCTACGCCGCCGCCAAGGCCGCGCTGACCGCCTACAGCAAGGGACTGGCCAACCAGGTCGCCCCGCACGGAGTACGCGTCAACACGGTCTCGCCGGGCTTCATCCAGACCGCCGCCGCCGACCACCTCGTCGCCCGAATCGCCGAGGACGCCGGTATCGGCCACGCCGCGGCACTCGACCAACTCATGGACACCCTCGGTGGTATACCCCTCGGCCGTCCCAGTCGGCCCGAGGAAGTGGCGGAACTGGTCGCCTTCCTCGTCTCCGATCGCGCATCGGCCATCGTCGGTGCCGAATATGTCATCGACGGCGGCACCACCCCCACTGTCTGATTCGCGCAACACCGTAAAGGACACCCAACAATGAATGTCAGCCGACCCCAGGACATTGCCGCCGCGCTGCCCGACGTGGTCACTCGCTACCTGACGGCGCACCGGGCGCGCGACACCGCCACCGCGATCGCCGCATTCAACGCCGACGCCACCGTGATCGACGATGGCAAGACGTATCGGGGAACCGCAGCGATCGAGCAGTGGCTGACCCGCGCCGCCGGCGAGTTCACCTACACCACCGAGCTCACCGGCGCGCAGCAAGCGGACGCGACTCACTACACCGCTACGCACCATCTCGAAGGCAACTTCCCCGGCGGAACCGTCGACTTGCGCTATCAGTTCACCCTCGGTGACGGCCGGATCGAACGGCTCGTCATCGAGCCCTGAGTTGACTGTGGCGGTGGCTGTCGATGAACGACCCTGCCATAGGCGGTCGCACCATCGCCCAATGCGCCGCCGGCTGCCGTGCCACCATCTGTTGGGCCACAGATTTCGCCCTAACGGCTGAGCCCGCGCGTCAAGCGCCACATACGTGCTCTGCTGGCTTCGTGTGCTGACTCGCCCGATCGGCTCAGACCCACCGCGCTGGTGACGACACTTTCCGACGATGAGAACAACTCTGCGCGCCACCGGCTGACGCCACGGTGCGCCAGCGAGCGACGTCGAAGTTCACCGGCGCGATCACAATGACGCACCCCGGCGAACTATGGTTAGCCCGTGGCACTCGAGCCTGGTGACCGGTTTGCGGGATTTGTTGTGCGGGCTCGGCTGGGCCATGGCGGCAGCAGCGAGGTTTATCTCGCCGAGGATCTGGAACGGTTGCGGCCGGTATCACTGAAGATCCTGGGACCGGATGACAGCAAATCCCCCACGGCTCGTGCGAGATTCGTGCACGAGTTCGACATTTTGTCCGCGTTGCGGCACCCCGACATCGTCCGAATGTACGCCCACGGTGACATCGACGGCAGGTTGTGGTCGGCGCGCGAGTACGTGGCGGGAGCGACGGGGGCGACGTTGGTGCGCAAGCCGCACCAGCACCCGGATCTGCCGCGGGTGCTACATGTGCTGACCCATATCGCGGCAGGGTTGGATTTCGCGCACGCCAACGAGGTGGTCCATCTCGACGTGAAACCGGCGAATGTGTTGGTCGGCGCGGGCGAACCGGCGACGGTGAAGATCTCGGACTTCGATCAGGCGCGGTGGCTGCACCGGCCCGAACCGCCCTTGGCCACCAACGGTTTCATCACCGTCTCGGTGCCGTATGCCGCGCCGGAACTGCTGCGAGCGGACACTGTGTCGCCGGCGACGGATCAGTACGCACTGGCGTGTTCGGCCATCGAGCTGCTCACCGGACGCCCGCCGTTCCCCCGCGCGAATCTCATGGCCACGGCGCAGGCCCAGCTCTACGATCCACCCCCGGCCATCTCGAAACGACAACCGTGGATCCCGCCCGAGGTCGACGCGATCCTGCACCGGTCGCTCGCGAAGCACCCAGGTGCCCGCTACGACTCGTGCACCGAACCGATCCGCCTACTCACCGAGGCACTGCACGGCATCGATCCGGGCCCGCGCGCGCCCTTACTGAATCGTCTGAAACTGGCATTCACGGGATCGCCACTGCTGAACGCCACCATCAGACGAAATGAAGCGGGGGCGAACGGCGCCGACGCGTCCTCCGGCCCGCGATAGGGCCCACCCGCCGGCTGCTTCCTCAGTCACTGCTCATGGGCTCGGGTATGCGTCGTCGTCATCTACCGCATCCACAACGGCCGGCCGGGAGGTGTTCATCCCAACCACCCGAGAGATCGCGTGTGACACCGTTAGCGCATGGCCGTCTCTTCCGGCCGGGTCGGTTCCCGGGAGGCGAGGTCTCGACCGGCCGATCCGCATCGTGGGCCCGAGAGTCGAGCGGGTACGCCGGTGAAAAACGATCAGTCCGACAAGGGCGCTCGCGGTGAACCAGGTCAGTTGCACGGCGAAATCCTTGAACAGCGTCGCGTCGGAGAAGCCGGCGGCGGTCGCGGCCTGCATGGCGCCGTAGGACGGCAGCCAGCGCACGATATCGGTGTCGGCGCCGTTGCTCGCGATCGGGTTCTGCACGGCCATGTCGACGGCGCTGATCATCGCCAGGGCGAACATACCCTCCACCTCGCGGCGAAGCAGCGTGCCCAAGGCGACACCCAGCGCTCCGTAGGTCATCGCGGCACAGAAAAGCGCCGCGGCCAGCACGAGGGGCTGTCGAGGCGACCAATAACCGCAGATGATGACGGTGGCGTATGCGCTGACCGCCACCGAAGCCACCATCAGACAGGCGACTTTCGCCAGACCCAGTGCAACCCTGGGAAACCCGGCCATGGACAGGCGCCGGTCGAATTCTCCGCTGCCGAAGGTCGCCGCGAACATCATGAACCCAGTGATCAGCGAGACCGCCATCAGTGCCGCGCTGATCTGGGCGAGCTTGTTGCCGTTGGCGAGTAGAACCAGACCGGTGTCTCGAAGCCGGAACGGGAGTTGGATGTCGGTGACGGCCACGCGCACCAACGTGACCAGCATGGGAACGAAGACGACTACCAACAACATGGCGAACCGATTACGCGCATGTTCGATGAGGCCGTAGCGGGTGGCGATCACGAACAGTCGTGCACTGTCGGTCATCCGGCCTTCTCCTGTCCGCCCTGGAGGACGCCGTCGCGCAACCGCCATACCTGATCCAGTTTCTCGGTGTCGTGGGCCAGATGCGAGACGACCAGAACCGAGCGGCCGGTGTCACGGAAGTCTGCGACCAGATCCCAGAAACGCAGATATGTCTCCCAGTCGAAACCCTGGTACGGCTCGTCGAGTAGCAGAACCTGAGGGTCGTGCATCACCGCCAGCGTGAGGTTGAGTTTCTGCCGCGTACCGCCGCTGAGCGTCCCGACTCGCTCTCCGGCGTACTCGGAGAAACGGAGAATCGCCATGGTCTCCTCGGCCCGCCGCAAGTCTGGAATCGCATAAGCCGCAGCGAAGAAGTCCAGGTGCTGGCGGACCGTGAACGCGTCGTTCAAGATCACTTGTTGCGGGCAGTAACCGAACCGCCCACGGTGGCGGACCGCTCCTCGGTTCGGTCGCAGCGCTCCGGACAACACCTTCAGCAACGTCGACTTGCCGACCCCGTTCTCACCGACAATGCCCACCAGTGCCCCCGTAGGCAATACGAAGTCGATGCCACGCAGCACCGATCGTTTGCCATATGAGTGGTGAACGTCCTCCACTTCCATCAACGCCCCTTACCTGTCGCCGATGTTATGGTCCGACGGCCGGTCGAATGCTACCAATTAACCGGTGCGACGAAAAGCTTTGTAAGGAGCGCTGATTCGTGGATCTGCCCGTGCGGCATCTCGGGTCTACCGGCAGATCGGATCGTCCCGGGAGGATTCCGGATCGGCATCGTGTGGCCCCGCGACGGCGCTGTCGAGGTCGCAGTCCTGAAGGTTGCCATTCGAGGTCGAGCTTTCGTGCCGACCGGCTGTCAGCTGGTCGAAGATCGCCGGTCACCTCGACGCTCTCGTGATCGGGCAGCCCACCGGTGGGGTGAAGAGGGCGTTGCCGCCGGATGGCCGGGATGGTTAGGTATGGGCACGTACCAGCACTTGAGAACACCGATGGGAAGAACCGTGCACAGTCCTCATCAAAACTATCCCGGCTTTCCGCCGGGTCCGCCAGCGCGGTCCTACCCGCCGGTGCCGCCGGTCCGGGCTCGGAAGCCGAAGGGCGCCAAGATCAGCGGGATCTTCTTGATCGTTCTCGGCGTCTTTCCTCTGCTACTCAGCTGCGCGGTGTTGGTCAACGGGAGTATCAACGCCCGGCAGGTGACCACCAACGACGCCTTCGCCGCGGTCGCTTGGCACAACTTGACCAGTGATGAGATCTTCCCCGACTATCTCGCCGATAGAGACACCCACGACAACTCGCCGGGCTGGTCCCGGCAGGGCATCGCGACGGAAACCAGCTGCGCGGAGGCGTTCCGTCAGGACTTCTCCGATGTGCTGGATGATGCCGGGTGCAAAACCGCGCTGCGTGCGACCTATGTGGACATCGGCGGGACGGTAGCACTGACTCTCGGTGTGGCCGTGGTGAGTTCCTATGACGAGGCCTACGCCGTGAACCAGGAGTTCAACTGGTCCGCAGGCCCCGGGCCGCTGGTGAACCCGGTCGCCGTGGCGAATACACCGGCCGCGTCCTGGAACAAGAACCTGGCCATGACCGGTGGCGCGGAGCTCGTCGGGCTGTCGACAACCTCGCCGCCCTACCTCGCTGCGATCAGTGTCGGCCCGGTCGACGACTCGCGCACCTGGACTTCCCTGCCCGACCAGTGGTCCTATGCCGCCAAGTCGCAGCAGGGCATCTTCCGGAACGTCTCGAGCCAGGTCCTCGGCGCCTACTGCCGGTCGACATTGTTGAGGGGAGATGTGAAATGAAGTGCCACCTCGCGATAGGCACGTTGGTGGCGGCGTCGTCGCTGGCTATCGGTTCTCCGGTCGCCGCCGCCGCGGAGAACGGCTGGGAACTACCTGTCCTGTCGGTGCCCGCGGCACAGGCGATCAGCAGGGGCGACGGAATAACGGTCGCGGTGATAGACACCGGGATTCGGACCGAACACCCCGCATTGGCGGGTCGCGCGACCGAGGGCCCCGACTTCCTAGGCGCTACGGGGCAGAACTCCCAGCCGTGGTACGGCGCCCATGGCACGTCGATGGCCTCCAGCGTGCTCGACGTCGCGCCGGGCGCGAAGGTGCTCGGCCTGCGCGCGCTCCGCGACGCGGACGATCCGAGTTTCCAGACCTGGGAACAGTCGATGGAGCACGGAAGTCTGTCCGGTCAGGCCGATCCGATCGGCAAAGCCATCCGATATGCCACCGACCACGGCGCGCGAGTGGTCTCCTTGTCCCTGGGCTCGCAGGTCAGCCTCGGTGCGTACAGCGACGAAACCATGAAAGCCGTGCAATACGCGCTGGGCAAAGGCGTGGTGGTGATCGCCTCCGGCGGTAACGACGGTGACGGGGACAATCACCTGGCCTACCCGGTCGGATACCCAGGGGTCATCGGGGTGGCCGCCACGAATCCGGACGGGTCGCGGGCGGAGTTCTCTTCCGTGCACGACTACGTGGACGTGGCCGCGCCCGGTGTCGGCATCAACGAAGCCGAAACCAGCACGAACGGGCGGGCTCCGGTCGACGGCACCTCGTGCTCGGGGGCACTCACCGCTGGGGTTGCGGCACTGATTCTCGCCAAGTACCCCGAACTCGCGCCGCGACAGGTGGAGCAACTCCTGCAAAGCACCGCCTCCACGTACGGTCAGGGTCACAACCCGTTGACCGGTTACGGCGTGATCAACGCGGAAGCGGCACTGCGGGGCGCCGCGAGCCTGCGACCGGAAAGCCCCGCGCTCGCGGTCGGAAAAGAAGGGGCCGGTGTCCATTTCGGACCGGGAGACGACGGTACGCCTCGGAATATCAACTATGGGATGAATTCTGAAGATCTCGCGATTGGCGGGGTCGCTGGTGTGCTGGGACTGCTGTTTGTGGGTGTGGGATGGTTGCTGTTCCGCCGCGGGCGGCGTGCGCAGCGGCAGTGGATGGGCAACGCCCGCTGATCGTCAGCTGTTCCACCGCGGCGGACACCGAGTTTCACCCCGGAGAATTCTGGTCGTGCTGTGGGCTGTGTTGTCGTTGTCCCGCAGTGCGTATAGGTCAACGCGAGTAGATCAGCGGCCTTCTCCGGGGTGAGCACAGCGAAATCGTGGAGGCGCGATCTCGGTCGGCGCGTCGGAGGACGACCCATGCGATAGCGGCGCAACGCAGGCGCATCGGGCGAGCTCGCCTACGCGACCACGGCGATTGTGACCACCGCGACCAAAGACCTCTTCGCCGGGAACAACGTGCGATGAGGGGACAAGTCGCCGACCCGACGTCACCGTGGCGGAGGACCGATAGTTCGCCCTCAGCGAACCACCTGAGCAGGGCGGAACAAACCCGATGGACCCGGGGTTGAGTAGGCATCGCTCAACTTTTGGAAGGGTCGAACACGTGACTACACCACAGAACCTGCCGGTGCTGTTCTTGACCGATCCGATCGTGCTGCCGGGCATGGTCGTGCCCATCGAACTGGACGAATCGGCGCAGGCCGCGATCGATGCTGCCCGCGCGGCCGGAACCGAGGCTGTACTGCTCGCGCCGCGGCTGACCGAGGGCTATGCCTCCTACGGCGTGGTCGCCACGATCGAGCAGGTCGGCCGGATGCGCGGTGGCGCGCCCGCCGCCGTGCTGAAGGCCGAGCGGCGCGCCAAGATCGGACATGGAGTGACCGGCCCCGGCGCCGCACTATGGGTCGAGGCCGAGCCGGTCGAGGCGCCTACCGCGGACGGCCGAACGAAGGAATTGGCCGCCGAGTACAAGAAGCTGGTCGTCTCGGTGCTGCAGCGGCGCGAGGCCTGGCAGATCATCGACGCGGTCAACCAGCTGACCGACCCGTCCGCGATCGCCGACACCGCGGGTTACGCGCCGTACTTGACCGCCGAGCAGAAGTGCGAATTGCTCGAAACCCCGGACGTGGCGAAGCGGCTCACCATCCTGATCGACTGGACCAAGGAGCACATCGCCGAATCCGAGATCAGCGAGAAGATCAGCGAAGACGTCCGCGAGGGCATGGAGAAGAGCCAGCGCGAGTTCCTGTTGCGCCAGCAACTCAACGCCATCCGGAAGGAACTCGGTGAAGACGAGCCCGACGGCGCCGACGATTACCGCACCCGAGTGGAGCGGGCCGACCTGCCAGACACTGTCCGCGAGGCGGCCATGCGCGAGGTCGGCAGGCTGGAGCGGGCCAGCGATCAAAGTCCGGAGTCCGGCTGGATCCGGACCTGGCTGGATACCGTGCTCGAGCTGCCGTGGACGGTGAAGACCACCGACAGCACGGACGTCTCGGCTGCCCGCACGGTCTTGGACGCCGATCACCACGGCCTGGACGAGGTCAAGGACCGCATGGTCGAGTACTTGGCCGTCCGGTCTCGCCGGGCCGCCCGAGGTTTGGAAGTCGTCGGCGGACGTGGCTCGGGCGCGGTACTCGTGCTGGTCGGCCCGCCCGGGGTCGGCAAGACCTCGTTGGGCGAGTCGGTGGCGCGGTCGCTCGGACGCAAGTTTGTCCGTGTCGCCCTCGGCGGTGTCCGCGATGAGGCGGAGATCCGTGGTCACCGGCGCACCTACGTCGGAGCACTGCCCGGTCGTATCGTGCGCGCCATGAATGAGGCCGGCTCGATGAACCCGGTCGTGCTGCTGGACGAGATCGACAAGGTCGGCTCGGACTTCCGCGGCGACCCGGCGGCGGCCCTGCTCGAGGTGCTGGACCCGGCGCAGAACCACACATTCCGCGACCACTACCTCGACCTGGACCTCGACCTGTCCGACGTGCTGTTCATCGCCACGGCGAACGTGATGGAGACCATCCCGGGCCCGCTGCTGGACCGGATGGAGTTGATCACAGTCGACGGTTACACCGAAGACGACAAAGTGGCCATCGCGCGTGACTTCCTGATGCCCAGGCAACTGGAGCGCAACGCACTGACCGCCGAGGAGGTGGCCATCACCGAGGAGGCACTGCGAGAAATCGCCGCGAACTACACCAGGGAAGCCGGTGTTCGGCAGATGGAGCGGCTGATTGCCAAGGCGCTGCGCAAGGCCGCGACCCGACTCTCCGAGAAGGGAACCGTCCCGGTGGGATCGGGCGCCGACCCCGACCTGGGTGAGGAGGCGCTGACGAAATCCCCGCGTGGTGCGGGTGGTGACGCGCAGTCCCTCACCATCGGTCTCGGTGATCTGAAGGACTACCTGGGTCGTCCGCGCTTCACCCCGGATTCAGTGGAACGCACCGCGGTTGCGGGCGTGGCGACCGGCCTCGCCGTGACCGGCGCGGGCGGCGACGTCCTCTACATCGAGGCCAATGCCGCCGAAGGTGAGCGCTCGTTGACGCTGACCGGCCAGTTGGGTGACGTCATGAAGGAATCCGCGCAGATCGCGCTGACCTACGTCCGCTCGCACCTGGAGGAGATCGGCATCGAACCGTCGGTACTGGATCGCAATATCCACATCCACTTCCCCGCCGGCGCGGTGCCGAAGGACGGTCCGTCCGCGGGCGTCACCATGGTCACCGCCCTGGTGTCGCTGGCGCTCGGCCGTCAGGTCCGCTCGGATGTCGGTATGACCGGTGAAGTCACTCTGAACGGACGGGTGCTGCCGATCGGCGGCGTCAAGCAGAAATTGCTCGCCGCCCAGCGAGCCGGTTTGCAGACAGTGTTCATCCCGGCACGCAACGAGCCGGACCTGGACGACGTCCCCGCCGAAGTGCTTGCCGCACTGGACGTCCGTCCAGTTGCCGACGTCGCCGACATCCTGGGTTACGCGATCGAGCCGGTCGCTGAGCCTGCCCTGGATCAGGCCTTCGCGGCTACGGCCTGACAGATCGAACGGGCCGGGCGCGGATATCTGCCCGCTCGCCGTGTATCCAGCCGTCACCGCCCGCCCGGCAGCGCTCGGGCAGACGGGATCTCGCCTGGCAGGTACGAGAATGAGATTTGCGAAGCCGAATCCGGTCACGGATGCGCGATCGAAGCCGGCAAGGGTTCCCCGCCCGTAGCGTCGGTGAGAAAGGGTGGCGTGGAACCGGACAGGCTGAGGTGCCCGTCAACACTTTGCTGAATGGTCAGTCCGTAGTGGTCGGGTGTGCGGCAGAACGCGGCCCGGGGCCGAGCCGCGCGATCGGTTCCCGTCGGCCATCGCATACTGGCCCATGCGGTGACCACAAGGTCGAAATGGGTGTCAGACGTCGCGGGTGTGACACCGATCAGCCAGTATCTGATATCGAAGTACTTCGGTCCGGCATCGCCGTCGTCGCAGGGCAGAGTGATTCCTGTGGTGAATTCCGCTCGCGGCACCGCCGGATTGCTTCGGGAAAGAGACAGTTCCCGCGGAAGCCTGCGCAGAGTCTCGATGAAGTACTGATGTAGCTGTTGACGCGCGATGGCTTCCGAGATTGCTGTGGGCATGTCCGTTGTCCTCCTCGCACCCGGTGCGGTCACGTGACGAGGTGACCGTTACCGGTGACTATGAGACCGATATTGCGCATGGATCGGCTGTTGCTGTCGAAGTAGGACGTGTGGATATCCGGATTCCAGCCGAACGAAGTCCATGGGCCGCGGGCGGTGTCGGAGCTGAATACGGTGCCGCCGAACTCGGCAGCGGTCGGGGGTGGGCCATGCACCTTGGGCATCAGCAGAATGGAGTCGTGCCGGGCGACGGTGGCGAAGACATGCCGCCCGATGTCCTCGGCGTCGACGCCCGCCAGGCGCAGGTCGGCGGCGCGTTCGACGCCGGTGCCGAAACCCCCGGCGAAGATGAGATTGTCGGCATGCAGAGGTTGCATGGCGGCGTGGCCGATGTTGACCGCGCCAGAAGAATAGCCGAGGGCAGTGTGTTGCGCGGCTGGTCCCTCGTGGGTTGCGCGCAGTCCCTCGTGGTAGCTGCGCAGCGGTTGCGCGTCGTTCTGCGCGGGCACAGTGTCCCCGGCTCTGCTGGGCAGCGGTGGCCGGTCACCGAACCACGTGGTCACGGCAGTTTCCACGTTCGGGTCGATCGCTAGAGCTGCTTGGCGGATCTTCTCCGACCTGGCTGTCGCATTCATGATTCCGAAAGGATTCGTGCCGGTGCCGGGAGCCTGTGTGACCACATAGGCGGCCTTATCCGGGTTTCCGACCGAGATGGCCACTCGAAAATCCTCGTCCAGCCGTGTGAGGTAGCGCCGCGGTGATCCCTCCGGGGATTCGAGGGTGCGATCGATCAGGCCGCAACGATTGATGGCCTGCGCGCGTTTCAGCGGCTCGTAGGGCATCGTCAGCGCTTGCTCGTACCAGGCGGCGAGGTTCTTGCGGTTGTAATGATCGCGATCGACATGCGGAATACCGTCGCGATTTCCGATGAACGGGTCGACGCGGTACAGCGCATCCTTGTCGGCAGACGAAAGTTGTGACCACAGGCCATGAAGGTGCCTGGGGTCCTCCGGCAATACGCCCCGCGGCTTATCCAGTGCCGGGAAGACGTTCGATCCGTGGCTGAGTTGTTTCATCGCGTGATCGATGTCGGTGAGACCTATTGCGCTCCTATTCAATTCCCGGCCGTACGCAAGTAATGTCTCGCCTTGGTGGCGACCGACCTTCTGAAAGCTGTTTACAAGGAGATCCCTGAGGCGAAACATATGGGCCTGCAGGATCCACGAGTGGAAAGTGCGCATCCTGCCTCCTGTCCGGCGTCCGGTTGCGCAATGGACGAATGTGCGCGGGAAGCGTCAGGCCACCGGTCGGGGATGGCGCAGCAGAAACGCCAAGAAGGAGCGTCGCGGCGGGTGCGGATAGCGGGCGGTGATCACGCCGGTTCCCACTTCTCCATCTATGCGTAGCAGCGGCGAACCAACCGCGACCAGCCGCCTATCCAGTTCCATCAGGTCCAGCCGACCTCCCTCAACCACGAGCTGTAGTTGGCGCGCCGCGATCTCGCGATCGGCATCGCCGATCCGAATCGCGGGCAGTGCCTTCGAAGCATCGTCTCGGGCGTTGGTCATCGCGGGACTCCCTTGTCGTTCTTCTCGCGATCGTACGGCCCGCGCCGCGGTAGGAACGGCTACGATCCGGCGGCAATTCCGGCAATATGTCGGAGTCGTGCGGTAAGAACGGCATATGGCCAGGTGGCTGCTGCATGTCGATCTCGACCAGTTCCAAGCAGCGGTGGAGTTCCGTCGTCATCCGGAACTGCGCGGTCTGCCGGTGATCGTCGGCGGGAACGGCGACCCCGCCGAACCGCGCAAAGTGGTGACCTGCGCGTCCTATCCGGCGCGTGCTTTCGGAGTGCGCGCCGGAATGGCGCTGCGCAGCGCGCAGCGCAAGTGTCCGGAAGGCGTGTTCCTTCCGCTCGACATGGCCGCTTACGAAGAGGCATCCGACGAGGTCATGTCGCTCTTGCGCAGCTTCCCCGGGCGGGTCGAGGTGTGGGGTTGGGACGAGGCGTTTCTCGCCGCCGATACCGACGACCCGGAAGGCCTGGCTCACGAGATCCGCGCCGCCATCGACCGACTGGACCTGACTTGCTCGGTCGGCATCGGTGATAACAAGCTCACGGCCAAGCTGGCTACCGGATTCGCCAAATCGACGGGTAAGTCATCGGGTGAACCGGCCGCCGGTCCGGGCGCCGCCGCGGGCGTCTTCCGGCTCACCGCCACGAACTGGACCGCGGTGATGGCGCATCGCCCGACGAACGCGCTGTGGGGTATCGGCAGCCGGATCGCCGCCCGGATGGCCGACCTCGGGATCGTCACGGTCGGCGACCTGATGGCGTCCGATCGGCAGCGCCTCGCCGCCGAGTTCGGGCCCAAGACCGGTCCCTATCTCTGGGTACTCGGCCGGGGTAAAGGCGACACCGACGTCACCACCGTGCCGCGAACTCCGGTCGGTCGCAGCAGATCCGAGACGTTTCCAACGGACCTCACCGATCCCAGCGAGATTCGCGCCCAGGTGGCGCGGCTGGCTACCGAAGTCGCCGAGGAGATGGCGGCCGCGGGCCGGGTCGCCACCCGCGTTTCGGTGACGGTGCGCACCAACACCTTCTACACCCGCAGCAAGCAGGAGAAGTTGCCGGAACCGAGTATCGATGTCGCACGAATCGCCGAGACGGCCCTGCACATCATCGATCGGTTCGTACTCGAGCGCCCGGTGCGCCTCCTCGGTGTGCGGCTGGAGCTCGTCCCGGAGTAGCCGCGCCTCCTCCTCGGACCGGGTGGACACTCGTATGCTCGTCGACATGGAGCTCTGGGCGATGGTGGCACACGAATCGGAGAGCGGGATCGTCCTGACCCGGCAGCAGGTCGACGAGGAATTCCTCGGGCCGGGCGACGTGACGATCAAAGTCCAGTACACGAGCGCGAACTACAAGGATGCCCTGGCGATCACCAAGGGGGGCGGAGTAGTCCGCAACTACCCGATTGTGCCCGGCATCGACATCATCGGCGAGGTGGTCTCGTCGTCCGACGACGACTTCGCCCGCGGTGATCAGGTGATCGCGCACGGTTATGACATCGGTATGTCGCACAATGGCGGCTTCGCCGAATACGCCAGGGTGCCCGCCGAGTGGGTGGTCCAGCTGGCAGACCTGAACCCGCGCGATGCCGCCGCGCTGGGCACGGCGGGGTTCACCGCAGCCCTGAGCGTGCAGGCCCTGCTCGATCGCGGTTTCACCCCGGACGATGGCCCGGTGCTGGTCACAGGTGCGACTGGCGGTGTGGGCAGCGTGAGCGTGGATATCCTCTCCAAGCTTGGTTTCGAGGTCGTCGCGTCCAGCGGCAAGGCCGACGCGGACGATCTGCTCAGCGAGATCGGCGCGAACGAGGTGATCGGCCGCCTACCGGAAGATCCCAGCGCGGCACGTCGGCCGCTGACCTCGGCACGGTGGGCCGCCGCGGTGGACAGTGTCGGTGGTGCCTCGCTCGCCTACATCCTCAGCGCCATCGGTTATGGCGGCGCGGTCGCGGTCAGCGGGCTCACCGGCGGGGCCGACCTGCCCACCACCGTGCTGCCGTTCATCCTGCGCGGGGTCGCGCTGCTGGGCATCGATTCCGCCAATGTCCCGATCGAGAAACGCCGCGAGGTGTGGACCGCGCTCGGGAAAGAGCTGCGCCCGCAGCACCTTTCCACCGTGACGAACTCCGCGCCGATCACCGAGGCGGAGCAAGTGCTGCGGTCGATACAGCGCGGAACCCACTCCGGTCGAACAGTATTCGGCGTCGCGGGCGAGTTTTGATCCGTCCGAGGCGAAACCCGGGGCCGTCGTGCTCATGGCCGGGCGCGCAACCGTGTCGCGTCCGTCGGGCAACCGAAGCGGTCGCGCTGCTCGCCACTGACGAGTTGGCGGCGCAGAGCACACTGGCACTTCGGTCCGGACTGAGTGGCTGCCTGAACAACACGATCAACACATACTTCAGCGTGGGAACTCTGCCCGGCGCCGACACCACTGCTACCCGCTCACCCAGCCCACCAGACGGATCGTCAGGCTGCGACCGTGGTGCTGTCGTCGGCGAACTGGGTGCGGTAGAGCTCCGCGTAGCGTCCGTCGGCAGACAATAGTTGAGTGTGGTTGCCGCGCTCCACGATTCGACCGTCTTCCAGCACCAGAATCTGGTCGGCCGCTCGGATCGTGGACAAGCGGTGTGCGATCACCAAGGCGGTCCGGCCGTCCAACGCTTCGGCGAGCGCTTCCTGCACCGCGGCTTCGGAAGTCGAGTCCAGCGACGCCGTCGCCTCGTCCAGGATCACCACCTTCGGCTGCTTGAGCAGCAGTCGCGCGATGGTCAGACGCTGGCGCTCACCGCCGGAAAGCCGGTAGCCGCGCTCCCCGACCACCGTGTCCAGCCCGTCCGGTAGCGCCGCGACCAGGGCGCGCAGGCGTGCGCGCTGCAACGAGTCCCACAGTTCGTCCTCGGTGGCATCCGGCCGGGCGAGCAACAGGTTGGCGCGGATGGTGTCGTGGAACAGGTGCCCGTCCTGCGTGACGAGTCCGACGGACTCCTGGATCGACCGGGTGCTCAACTCGCGGACATCCACCCCGTTCAGCCGCACCGCGCCGCTGTCGACGTCGTAGAGCCGGGAAACCAGCTGGGCGATGGTCGATTTGCCCGCACCGGACGACCCGACCAGCGCGATCAACTGGCCCGGTTCGGCGCGCAACGACACGTTGTGCAACACCTCGACCCCGCCGCGGGTGTCCAAAGTGGCCACGTCCTCCAACGAGGCCAGCGACACTTTGTCGGCCGCGGGGTAACCGAAGGTCACCTCGTCCAGTTCCACCGCGACCGGACCTTCGGGTACCGGCTGCGCGCCGGGCGCGTCCTCGATCAGAGGCTTCAGATCGAGCACCTCGAAGACTCGCTCGAAGCTCACCAGCGCGGCCATGATCTCCATCCGAGCGCTGGCCAGCGCGGTCAGCGGCGTGTAGAGCCTGGTCAGCAGGAGCGACAGCGCGACAACCGCGCCCGCGTCCAATTGCCCGCGCAACGCGTACCAGCCGCCGAGCCCGTACACCAGGGCGATCGCCAGCGCCGACACCAGCGTGAGCGAGGTGACGAACACGGTTTGCAGCATCGCGGTTCGGACACCGATGTCGCGCACCCGGCGCGCCCGCAACGCGAACTCGTCGGATTCCTGCTCCGGACGACCGAACAACTTGACCAACGTCGCGCCCGGCGCGGAGAACCGCTCCGTCATCTGGGTGCTCATCGCCGCGTTCAACCCGGCCGCCTCGCGTTGCATGCTCGCCAAGCGGTTGCCCATGCTGCGCGCGGGGATCACGAATACCGGGAGTAGTACCAGTGCGAGCAGCGTGATCTGCCAGGAGATGCCGACCATCACGCCGAGCGTGAGGGCCAGCGTCACCAGGTTGGCCACCACCCCGGACAAGGTGTCGCTGAACGCGCGCTGCGCGCCGATCACGTCGCTGTTCAAGCGGCTGACCAGCGCACCGGTCCTGGTCCGCGTGAAAAATGCGACCGGCATCCGCTGCACGTGGTCGAACACGGCGGTGCGCAGGTCGAGGATCAGACCCTCGCCGATCCGGGACGACAGCCACCGGATCATCAGGCCGAGCCCGGCGTCGAACACTGCGAGTGCGCCGATCAGTAGCGCGAGGGTGACCACCACTCGGGGTGCCGCACCGCCGACGATGTTGTCGACCACCCGGCCGGCCAGCACCGGCGATGCCACCGTGAGCACGGCCGACAACACACTGAACAGCAAGAACGCACCGATCCGCCGCCGGTGCGGTGCGGCGAACCGGATGATCCGTTCGGCGGTGGCGCGGCGGAACGGCCGCTGCTCCAATGGCGCGTTCGCCCGTCGGTACATCTGGCTCCACGCCACGGATTCGATGCTCACGTCATTTTCCCTCTCGTTCGCACCCATCAAAGACCAGGCCACCGACACTAAGACCTCAACAAAGGTTGACCGCAAGTCGTTCCTGGCGCGGTATCGTTGCGCCGACAGCGAAATCGGTCGCCGCGCCGATCAGACCTGGTTGGACACCGTCGGTCGGCAGCCCGCGCCGCGCCGAGCGACGGCCGGGCAGCGGCCTAGGCTGGCGAGGTGACCGAGAACCGGATGGCGGCACTGAACGGCAGGATCGCGGGTGAGGTCGACACCTCCGCGCGTCGCCGCGCGGAGTACTCCTCGGACGCCTCGAACTATCGTGTTCGCCCGGCGGCGGTCGTGTTTCCGCGCACCGACGAGGACGTCGCGGCCACCCTGGAATTCGCCGGGGACCACGGCATACCGGTGACCGCGCGTGGTGCGGGAACCTCGGTGGCGGGCAACGCGATCGGTCCCGGGTTGGTGCTCGATTTCAGCAGGCACATGAACCGGATCCTGGCACTGGATCCCGCGGAGCGCCTCGCGAGGGTGCAGCCGGGCGTGGTGCTTTCGCAGTTGCAGGCCGCGGCCGGCCCACACGGTCTGCGCTTCGGGCCGGACCCCTCCACCCAGGACCGCTGCACACTCGGCGGCATGATCGGCAACAACGCCTGCGGGCCGCGGGCCGTCGCGTGGGGCCGCACCTCCGACACCGTGCGCGCGCTCCGGATTCTGGACGGCACCCGCACCGAGCGCACCCTGGCCGACCGCTTGTCGGACGTGCCGGGTTTGGCGGAACTCACCGCTGCGCATCTGGCCGTGCTCCGCACCGATCTGGGGAGTTTCGACCGCCAGGCCTCCGGCTACGGTCTGGAACATCTCCTCCCCGAGCGGGGCGCGTCGGCGGCGAAGGCGTTCGTCGGCAGCGAAGGAACCTGCGGCCTGCTGCTGGACGCCACGGTCGAATTGGTCGCGCTCCCCGCGGCGACCGTGCTCACCGTGCTCGGCTACCCCGACATCGCCACCGCGGCGGATGACGTCGCCGCGGTCATCGCCTGCGCGCCGATCGCGGTCGAGGGAATCGACGCGCGGCTGGTCGACGTGGTCCGCGCGCAGTGGGGACGGGTCCCCGACCTGCCGCGCGGCGGCGGATGGCTGTTCGTGGAGACCGCGGGTGCGACGCAGGCCGAGGCGATAGCGGTAGCTCGGCGGCTGGTCCGGACCGTGGACGCGCTCGACTCCAGGATCGTCACCGACCCTCGTGCCGCAGCGGTACTCTGGCGCATCCGCGCCGACGGCGCCGGACTCGCCGGCCGCACGCCGGACGGACGCCCGGCCTGGCCGGGATGGGAGGACGCGGCTGTTCCGCCTGCCCGGCTCGGTGCGTATCTGCGCGATTTCGCCGCGCTGACCCAGGACCACAGCGTGGACGGCGTGCTCTACGGGCACATCGGTGACGGCTGTATCCACGTCCGGCTCGATCTGCCGATCGCGGACGCACCGCAGCGTTTCCGCGCCTTCCTGGTCGACGCGGCCGAACTGGTTGTGCGGTACGGCGGTTCGCTCTCCGGCGAGCACGGCGACGGCCGCGCCCGCTCGGAACTGCTTTCGGTCATGTACTCCCGCACTGTGCTCGACGTCTTCGCCGCATACAAGGCGCTTTTCGATCCTGGCGACCTGCTGAATCCGGGAGTGCTCGTCGCTGCGCGTCCGGTCGACGCCGATCTGCGGCTGGTCGGGCTGCCGCAGGTCGGGCCGCGGAAGGGATTCGCGTTCCCAGCCGACGACGGCGACTTGGGCACGGCCGTTCATCGCTGCGTCGGCGTCGGCAAGTGCCGTGCCGATACCAGCGCCGCGGGTGGGTTCATGTGCCCGTCCTATCTGGCCACCAGGGACGAGAAGGACAGCACGCGTGGGCGGGCCAGGGTGTTGCAGGAAGTGGTTCGCGGTGCGCTGCCGTGGTCATCGGAAGCCGTGGCCGAATCACTCGATCTGTGCCTGTCCTGCCGGGCGTGCCGCTCGGACTGCCCGGCGGGCGTCGACCTGGCCACCTACAAGTCGGAGGCGCTGCACCGCCGCTACCGGCACCGTCCGCGCCCGATCGATCACTACTCGTTGGGCTGGCTGCCGTGGTGGCTCGCCGTCGCGAGTCGAATGCCGCGGGTCGTCAACGCGCTGGCTGGTCGCGCCGCGCTACGCCGAAGTGGACTGCGCGCGGCAGGCATCGACGCACGTCGTGCTGTGCCGCGCCTCGCCGAGCGCAGCTTTCGGCGGATGTGGCGTCAGCTGGAGGAGGGCGCTCGGCTCCCCGAGTCGGCGTACCCGGCGAGGGCGGATAGCACCGATGGCGGATCCGGCGAAGTGATGCTGTGGATCGACACCTTTACCAATGCCTTCGACCCCGAGATCGCGCTTGCTGCGGCTCGTCTGGTGAGTGCGCTCGGCTACCGCGTCCACATTCCCGAGCGCCGGGTCTGTTGTGGGCTCACCTGGATCAGCACGGGACAGTTGGACGGCGCTCGCGCGCGGCTGCGCGCCACGCTGGACGCGCTGGACGCGCACGTGCGCGCGGGCGGCGTCGTGGTCGGGTTGGAACCGTCCTGTACCGCGGTACTGCGTGCGGACCTCCCAGAGTTGCTGCCGAACGACCCGAGATCGGCCGCGACCGCCGCGGCGGTGCGGACGCTGGCCGAGTTTCTCGCCGATCAGCCGAACTGGCGTCCGCCGGCACGATCGGGACAGCGGGTGGTGGTTCAGCCGCATTGTCATCAGCATGCGGTATTGGGATTCGACAAAGATCGCCAGCTGTTAGCCAGAATGGGAGTCGAGGTGACGGAAATCGCCGGGTGCTGCGGTCTGGCGGGAAACTTCGGAATGCAGATCGGCCATTACGACATTTCGGTCTCGGTGGCCGAGAATGGCATGCTGCCCGCGTTGCGTAGCGCTGGCGACGAGGCGATCGTCCTCGCCGACGGGTTCTCCTGTCGTACCCAGGCAGCTGCGCTGGCAGAGCGCCGATGTCGACATCTTGCGCAGTTCCTGGTGGGTCCATAAGACTTTCGCGCACTCATCGCGACCGGTCCCGACGAGTGCGCGCGCGGCTCAGCTGCCGAAGGGCAGGGAACCTGGCGGAATCTGGTAACCCGAACTGCCCGCGGAAACGCCACCCCAGGCATTGAGCAACCAGTTGAGCACGGTAGTGATCATCAGAACCTCCATCATGGCGCTGCCAGTTGTTTGCGGATCCGAAGCCGATATCGCAACCCATTTTCTGGGCGTTACAAAATAGAGCACAGCTCGGACCATGCGGAATAAACATCTGATCGCGTCGTCGTCCGTGGTGTGCCGAGGTAGATGCGGCCCATCCTCGCGGGAGAGTGAACGCCGGGCAGAATGGTCGGGTGCGTAATGCGATGGCGGAGCCGGGAGCGGGCCGAACCGGTTCGGCCAGGATCGTGACGGCGGATCGGCCGATCGATCTGGCGTACACGATCGCCCCGCTCGGTCGCGGCGCCGGCGATCCGTGCCACCGGGTCACCAGCGACGGCGCGCGGTGGCACGCCTCCCGACTGCCGACCGGCCCGGTTACCTACCGACTGGCTCAATCCGGTCCATGCGCGGTCGAGGCCCGCGCCTGGGGTCCCGGTGCGGCGGAATTCCTCGACCGCTTGGAGCACATGCTGTGCCTGGACGAGGACGTCTCCGCGTTCGCTCCCGAGCACCCGAAGCTCCTCGACGCGCACCGCCGTTTTCCTGGTCTGCGCATGCTGCGCACAGGTCTGGTCTTCGAGGCGCTGGTGCCTGCCGTACTCGAACAGAAGGTGCACACCGTCTCGGCTCATGCCTCGTGGCGCACCCTGGTGCGGCGGTTCGGTGAGCCCGCGCCCGGCCCAGCGCCGGAGGGCATGCGGCTGCCACCGGATGCCGACACCTGGCGCCGGATTCCGTCCTGGACCTACCACCGCGCCAATGTTGGCCCGCAGCGCGCGCAGACCATCGTGAGTGCGGCCCGGGTGGCGGGTTCGCTGGAGCGGGCGGCACAAGTCGGTCCGGCCGAGGCTGCGCGGATGCTGCGGACCATCTCCGGTATCGGCGGGTGGACTGCCGCGGAGATCGCGCAGCGCGCATTCGGTGACTCGGACGCGTTGTCGGTCGGCGACTATCACCTTGCTGCGACCGTCGGCTGGACCCTGTTGGGTCACCCGCTCGACGACGATGCGATGATCGACTATCTCGAACCGCTACGCCCACACCGTTACCGGGCGATTCGGCTGCTCGAGATCAGCGGGCACTTCCACCGGCCGAAGTTCGGCCCGCGTACGCCGCTCACGGATCACACCTGGCACTGAGAGAGCCGCAGGTACCGGGTTCGATCGTCGGCCACGAAGCTTTCCACCTCGTCAGCAGGGCAGTGCACGTGCGTCGAGCACACACTTACCCGCCTGGACCAGTGTCGTGCGCGCACGGCGGCGCACCTGGCACCGATCCACGGTGCAGTCGATGTGTAATTGCATTGCGGCGTGCGCCTGTTCGACGGTCAGGATACCGGGGTCGACTTCGCAGGCGAGCAGCGCGACCACGGGCGGGTACCGCTTCGTCCATGACATCAGGCGGTTCCAACTCTGTGCGTGGCGCCGATCCCGCGCTGCCGAAGCGGTGCAGGACCCCACGTCGACTGGCGCGCGGCGATGGCCGCTAACGGACCCGTGCCGACCGAATCCGGCAGGGCGGGTGCGATTTCAGCGGCCGGCGGCGCCGTCAGAGCCTTGGCGCGAGTCACGGTGCGACCGGGCCGGTATGACACCATCCAACTGTCCCGGCCGATGCTACGCGTCCGCGGCAGGATGAGATCGCCGGTCCTCGACGACATGTGGACGTGTGCTGTCATGACTCCCCGTTTCTCCCTGCGACTCCTTGCAAATGCCAGAGGGATTCGTAGCGAAGCGGCGATTCGACTGGAAAGTCTCCGGGCATATCGCCGACACGCCGTCAGCTCTAGGACAGACAGTGCCCGTCCTAGCCATCCCCAGTTCTTGCGCATTTCCCAACACGAAAACCAGCTGGTAGAGGATGATTCTGCAGAGACCGGGCCGAATGGGTCTCTGTCACGCGAAGCGCGCGGAAGCGAGCTGGAAGGTCACCTCCGATCGCCCGTGGACGAGCAATAGGAGCACAGAACGGAGCGTACTGTGTCACCACGGCCGGCACGAACGTCAGCGACATCCGGGAAACACCCGGATCATCCGACAGGCCAGCCATTTCCCATATGGCCCGCTCAATTCTACTCCGCTGGCAACTCGGCAGATACCTCCAGGGATCGGCGCACCGGAGCAGGGGACGCCCTCGGAGCCGGGCTCAGCCGTGTCCTGTTGCGGCACCGAGAAAACATCGTCCGCCACCGTCGGTGTGGTGGCACCGGGTTTCACCCAAGTTCGCTACCTGGAAAGTCACGCCGAGGCACGGCGGTACGATCGGGCGCACGAGTGCCGGCAGCGCTGCGCGCTGGATATTCGGTCGAGTAGAGGTCTGCTCCGACGGGGCCGAGAGCGTACGCGGCATGAAGTTTCGATCCGGTTGGGGCGCAGTGCTGAAAGACGACGCAGAGAGCAAAGGAGTCCATGTCGTGAGCATCGAAGGCAACACGAACGTCGATCTGACGAACGCCATTTGGCGGAGTTCGGGCGAAAGCGCGGGTGAGAGTGTGGAGGTTGCGTTGCTGGCCGACGGGCACGTCGGCCTTCGCAATGGCAAGGATCCCGACGGACCGGTGCTGGTCTTCACGCCGGCGGAGTGGGCCGCCTTCACCGCGGGCGTCCACGACGGTGAGTTCGACCGGCCGAAATAGGCCGGGTGCCGCCCGGCAGCGAGCGACGATCTGCCGCGAGACGGCGCGAGGGAGCGAACGTTCCCGTTCGATGACTGATGTGATCGAATCTGCGCGAAGATCACGAAACGACACAGATTCAGCAACAGAATCATGTTTGTCACGGCCTGTCGCGGGTAAACGACATTGTGTGGACCGTGGGCTCAAGAGCTCCCATCCCGGGTACAAGAAGCTGTGGCCCGGCGATTGGGTGGAATGGCTGATCGTCGCACTGCTGTTCGCGGTGTCGGCGATCGGTGTCTTCATTCTCACCAGCTCTGTGCTGTCGGCGTTGTTCGTCGGCCTGCTCGTATGGATCGTCGCCATCGGCGTGGTGGCGATGCTCTAACGGTGCACCGACCGGCCGGGCGTGCCCCCGGCCGGTCGCCTTGCAGCGCTAGCGGCGAAACAGCTTATTGCCCAGCCAGACCAGTGGATCGTATTTCCGGTCGGCCACCCGTTCCTTGAGTGGGATCAATGCGTTGTCGGTGATCTTGATGTGTTCCGGGCAGACCTCGGTGCAGCACTTGGTGATGTTGCAGAACCCGAGCCCCTGCTCGTCCTGCGCTAGATCGGTGCGGTCGGCGACATCCAGCGGATGCATCTCCAACTCCGCGATCCGCATCAGGAACCGCGGCCCCGCGAACGACTGCTTGTTCTCCTCGTGGTCACGCACCACATGGCAGGTGTTCTGGCACAGGAAGCATTCGATGCACTTGCGAAACTCCTGCGAGCGCGCCACGTCTACCTGCTGCATTCGGTACTCGCCGGGTTTCAGATCGTCCGGCGGGGTGAACGACGGTATCTCTCTCGCCTTCTCATAGTTATAGGACACGTCGGTCACCAGGTCCTTGACCACCGGGAATGTGCGCATCGGTGTCACCGTGATCACCTCGTCCTGGGTGAAGGTGGACATGCGCGTCATGCACAGCAGGCCAGGGCGCCCGTTCACCTCGGCCGAACAGGAACCGCACTTGCCCGCCTTGCAGTTCCAGCGCACCGCGAGGTCGGGCGCCTGGGTTGCCTGCAGGCGGTGGATGATGTCGAGCACCACCTCACCCTCGTTCACCAGCACGGTGAAGTCCTGCAGTGCACCGCCCTCGAGGTCGCCGCGCCACACTCGGAATTTGGCGTCGTATCCCATCGCTACGCCTCTCGCTCCGTCGAAGTCGTGCTCGCGGTCGGGTGCCCCGCGAGTTCGGCCGGGGTGTAGTACTTTTCGAGTTCGCCGAGATCGAAGAGGCCGAGCAGCTCCGGACGCATCGGGACTTGATCTTTCGGTGTCACTGTGACGGTGGGAATCGGGTCGTCGGCTGTCTCCGACCGCACCGCGCAGACCAGCAGTTTGTTGCGCCAGTCGGGATTCATCGACGGATAGTCGTCGCGGGTGTGCCCGCCGCGACTTTCGGTGCGCTGCAACGCGGCCTGCGCGACGCACTCGCTGACCAGCAGCATGTTCTGCAGGTCGAGCGCGAGATGCCAGCCCGGGTTGAACTGGCGGTGTCCCTCCACGGTGACCTGCCGGAATCGGGCGCGCAGCTCGGCCAGTTTGTCGACTGCCGCGCGCACCTCGTCTTCTTTGCGGATGATGCCGACCAGGTCGTTCATCGACTGCTGCAGATCGGTGTGCAAAGTGTAGGGATTTTCGCCGCCGCCTTCGGTGGGTGGATCGAACGGCGCCAAGGCGGCTTTCGCGGCTTTCGTGATGTCGTTCTCGGAGACCGACGGACGCTCGGTGAGACCCTCGACATAGGCGGAGGCGCCGAGTCCGGCCCGACGGCCGAATACCAACAGGTCCGAGAGGGAATTGCCGCCGAGCCGGTTCGATCCGTGCATCCCGCCGGAACACTCACCAGCGGCGAACAGACCGGGGACGGTGGCGGCGCCGGTATCCGGATCGACCTCGACCCCGCCCATCACGTAGTGGCAGGTCGGGCCGACTTCCATGGGCTCCTTTGTGATATCCACATCAGCGAGCTCTTTGAACTGGTGGTGCATCGAAGGCAGCCGCCGAATGATCTCCTCGGCCGGCATTCGGGAGGCGATGTCGAGGTAGACACCGCCGTGCTCGGTTCCTCGACCTGCTTTGACCTCTTCGTTGATCGCCCGGGCGACCTCGTCCCTTGGCAGCAGGTCCGGCGTACGGCGCGCTGAATCATTGTCGCGCAGCCATTGGTCGGCCTCTTCCACGGTCTCGGCATACTGTCCCTTGAAGACCGGCGGAATGTATTCGAACATGAACCGCTTGCCCTCGGTGTTCACCAGCACGCCGCCGTCGCCGCGTACCCCCTCGGTGACCAGGATGCCCTTCACGCTGGGCGGCCAGACCATTCCGGTCGGGTGGAACTGCAAAAATTCCATATTGATCAGCGTCGCGCCCGAACGAAGCGCGAGGGCGTGCCCATCGCCGGTGTACTCCCAGGAGTTCGAGGTCACCTTGTACGACTTGCCGATGCCGCCGGTCGCCAACACCACCGCGGGCGTCTCGAACAGAATGAAGCGGCCGGATTCCCGCCAGTATCCGAACGCGCCGGAAATCCGGTCACCGTCCTTGAGCAGTTCGGTGATCGTGCATTCGGAGAAGACTTTGATGCGCGTCTCGTAGTCGCCGGTCTCCGCGAAGTCCTCTTGCTGCAGCGAGACGATCTTCTGCTGCATGGTGCGGATGATTTCCAGGCCGGTGCGGTCACCGACGTGCGCGAGCCGCGGGTAGGTGTGACCGCCGAAGTTGCGCTGACTGATGCGACCGTCCGGAGTCCGATCGAACAGCGCTCCATAGGTTTCCAGCTCCCACACCCGGTCGGGCGCCTCCTGAGCATGCAATTCGGCCATGCGCCAGTTATTCAGGAACTTGCCACCGCGCATCGTGTCCTTGAAATGGGTTTGCCAGTTGTCCTTTTCGTTGGCGTTGCCCATGGACGCGGCGCAGCCGCCCTCGGCCATCACAGTGTGCGCTTTGCCGAAAAGCGACTTGCACACCACGGCGACGGACAGTCCATGCTCCCTGGCCTCGATCACCGCCCGCAATCCGGCGCCGCCCGCGCCGATCACCACGACGTCGTAGTTGTGCCGTTCCACTTCTGCCATGCAGAGAAACTCCTCGATGAGGCGGTCAGTTGATGAACCGCAGGTCCGAAATCGTCTTGCTGGCAACCAACATGACGTAGAAGTCGGTCAGCACAAGCGTGCCGAGGGTGGTCCAGGCCAGCGCCATGTGCCGAGTGTTCAGCGTGGAGACCTGAGTCCAAAACCAATAGCGCACCGGATGCGCGGAGAAGTGCTTGAGCCGTCCACCCGCGATATGCCGGCACGAGTGGCACGACAGTGTGTAGGCCCACAGCAGGATCACGTTGACCAGCAGCACGATATTGCCGAGGCCGAAACCGAAGCCGCCGGTTTTGCCGTGGAACGCGACGATCGAGTCGTAGGTGTTGATCACCGAAACCAACAGGGCTACATAGAAGAAGTAACGGTGCGCGTTCTGGATGATCAGCGGAAGTCTGGTCTCGCCGGTGTATTTGGCATGTGGTTCGGCTACGGCGCACGCTGGCGGAGAGAACCACACCGACCGGTAGTAGGCCTTGCGGTAGTAGTAGCAGGTCAACCGGAAGCCGAGCAGGAAGGGCAGTACGACGAAGCCGAGCGGCAGAATTGCGGGGAGCTCACCGAACGGCGTGCCGAAATGGGACGAACCCTCGACGCACGAGGTGCTCAGACACGGTGAGTAGAACGGCGTCAGGTAATGGTAATCCGCTACCCAATATGCCGTGCGCACATAGGATCTGGTCGTCGCGTAGATAACGAACGCGGCTAGCCCGAGCACTGTGAAGAGTGGCGGAATCCACCACCGGTCGGTGCGCAGAGTGCGCTGCGCGATTCGGGCCCGTGTTCTGTTGAATACGCCGGTGCCCGTCTCCGGGGCGGCGGTCGGTGCGGCACTCACAGGTGGATGCCTCGCTGATCTGCTGTGCGGGTGGTCATCGTTACCTCCGCAGTCGAATGTGATGCTGAGCACCATACGACACCCCGGCTATGGAGTGAGCGGGGTCCCGGCAATCCCAACCTGCCTGATTGCCCGTGATTTACGCCACATCGAGGCTGGATGGCTCGACTGTCGGAGGTCGGTGAACCAACCGCAAACACGTCGAACTCGACTAGAGCAGAATGTGTTCGACGTTTGGGTGCGGCCAAGGAAACTCGCGGTCGATTTTTCGCGTCGGTGACCGTCGCACATGGGCAACAAATGTGTGGCTATCTCTCCTGGGGATATATGCGCGGGGGAGGCGCCGCATCGACGCCTGGGGCCGCGCTGCCGCCTGCTCCCCCGCCCGCACCACCCCACCTGGTCCCGGAGCTCCCGTCGAGCATGCCTTAGCTGAGCGCAGTCCTACGGCCGCGGACTGACGGCATGGGCGACCGCCATGTCACTACGCTCGAGCGATCGCGCGGTGGGTGGGTGTTGTGAAGCGGGGCGGGTGGGTAGATGTCGGATGCTGTGGCGTAGTAGACGGTCCCGCCTTCGGCGGTCTGCCGGTTGTCGCGGCGGGCGGCAGTTTGGACTGAATGCCGTTCGGCGCTGTCGTATTCAAGGCTGGCTCGCGAACGGCGCCAACCCGGATCGATGCGGAACCGAGCGACACGTCGTGCGCGGTGTTACCAGGGATCGCGGGGATCGCGCTGTGTCTGGTGCTGTGCATGCTCCGGTGTGGCGGGTACTGACGAGACACCTCGCGGGCTCGATCCGATCAAGGGGCCGCGAGGTCCCGCGTTTCGTCCTACTTGGTTCGGGGACGGGAGTGGAAGCCGAGCCCCTCGTCCTGGGCGCCCATCCAGGCGGCCTCGTCGGATTTGCTGTCTGGAACGTAGATCGTGTCCTGTGCCTGACGTGGTATCGCCGGGGGCGGTGACTGCTCGAGTTCGTCAGCATCGATGACGAGCCGTTCGAGATCGTTCTCCAGCCGGCGCACGGTGTTGGCGTCGCCGTAATGAGCGCGCAGCGCGCCGATGGATTGCCGGAGCTGGCCGACCGTGTAGCGGAGTTCCGCGAATTCGCTGCGTGTCATCGATGCCTCCTCTGTACTTTGATGGGCAGCACAACTCGGGTCGGTGCGTGATTGCCTGCCTGTGGCCGCACTACACCAAGCTGTGTGACCCACCACACAACGTGATCTACAACACAGTACAGAAAGAATTCGATTCTGGCGCGTCGGATGTCGGATCCGCTGATACCCCGGTTATCCGCGATCAGCCCGCGACGGCGAACTCGGTCCCCTGGCTCGCCGCGCCGACGGCACGCTCGACGAGCGCGACGATGGACAACGCGACCTCTTCGGCCCGTTCGAGGATCACGCTGTGCCCGGCTCCTTCCAGGCGTACCAGTTGTGAACCTGCCAGCTGGGAGGCCAGCACGATGGAATGTGTGAACGGAACGACGATGTCCGCGGTGCCGGCCAGTACCAGTGCGGGAATCGCGCCGAGGCGATGCAGTGTCGCCGACTCGTCGAAGGTGATCAACGAGTGTAGGAAGCTGGACATCGTCAGCAGTGGGGTGTCGTTCAGCATCGCGGTGGCGACCGCGACCATCCGAGGATTCGTCTTCCTCGTGCCGAAGTTGGCTTCACGGATGAGTGGTTCGAAGAACCGTCGCGTCATCCGTTTGGACGCCTGCATCATGCGTGGCGCGCGGGTGACGGCGACCTGCAGTGAGCGCACCGCGCGCTGGTTCAGTAGACGGCCGAGACCGGCCTCGGTGAGGCCATTGGCCGCTCCCGCGAGCAGTCCGACACCGACCACGCGCGTGCCGATCGCCTCTGGGAACAGTCGGGCGTAGGAGAGTAGGACCATCGCGCCCATCGAGTGTCCGACCAGGATCACCGGACCGGTTGGCGCGACTGTCCGCAGCACGGCATTCAGGTCGTGTCCGAGCTGGTCGATGGTGTACGTCGAAGGGTGCGCCACGCCAGATGTGCCGTGGCCCCGGTGGTCGTAGAACACCATCCTGACGCCGCTGCCCAAGTGCTGGAGCAACTGGTCGCGCAGGAAGAACCAGGATTCGGTGCGCAAGCAATGGCCGTGGACGAAGACGACTGTCGCGGGGGCGTCGTCGGCGCCGAAGATGCGGACCGAGAGGGGCACGCCGTCTTCGGCCGACACGGTGACACGGTGGCCGCCGTAATCGGCGGCGTGGCGGGCGATCGTCGTGCGCATGACACTCTCCTGTGGGCGAGGCTCCCTGACCTTCGGAGCTTCTTGCCCAGTTGTCGATCTGGATTTCCGTGTCGTTAACGGCGTATACCTGCTGTTATGGACACGTTGTCCAACCGACGCCGGTCATCGACAGCGTGGGGCCATTGTTCGTACCGGACTTATCCGGAAAACGCAAGGCCAGTTACTGTATCGTTAGTAACGTTACTCTATCGTTAGAAAGTGGGAATTGTCCATCGTTCACGTCGGCGGATTCAGATCCTGTTGCCCAGGAGATTGGTGCCTTATCGCCGATATGTCGACAGAATCTGTGCCTTTCTACGGATACTCCGATACATCCGAATAGAGAGCGACACGCCCTCAGTTCGTCACGTTCGGGTGCCGCGCTCCCGAACGTGACGAACTTCCTGACCGCCGTCGCTAAGCGTCCGCGTGGCTGCGGGTGGACGGCAGGAATGGGCGCAGCAGGTTCGCTTCGGCGGACGGGCCGACCTGCCACTCGGCGATCCACGGCCCGGTTCCCTCGCTCGGATCGAGCACACCCTGCTCCAGCCATTGGTAGCGGCCGTCGAGCACGCCGCGGGTGAGGGTGCGGTCGTCATCGTCGGTGTTGTCCCACAGCGCGTCGAACAGGGTGCGTACCCGTACCCGGGACTGCCTGCAGAAGCTGTCGGCCAGTTCCTCGGCGGCCTTGGCCTCCGGCGCGCCCGCGCTGCGCAACGCCTGCGCGCGCACGCAGGCCGCCGACATGGCGAACAGTTCGGCGCCGATGTCGACGACCCGGCCGAGGAAGTTCTGCCGGTACTCGAGTCCCGCCTGCCAGCGGCCCATCGCGTACATCAGCGACCTGGCTTGCTTGCGTGAACTGCGCTCGACAAACCGCAGATGACGCGCCAGCGTTCCGAATTCGGCATATGCGGCCGGTACCGTGCCCGCCCCGACGGCCAGCTGTGGGAACCATTTGGCGTAGAAACCGGTCGCACCGACCGCCGCCTTCGCCTTGTCCTTGAACTCGGCATTGCGGTCGACCAGCGCGCCCGCGGCCGCCATGTGCGCGTCGGCCATCTCCCGGGCGATCAGCAACCGCATGATCTCGCTCGATCCTTCGAAGATGCGGTTGATCCGCAGGTCCCGCAGCAATTGCTCGGCGCTGACGGCGCGCTCGCCACGGGCGGCGAGCGAGGCCGCCGTCTCGTATCCGCGACCGCCGCGAATCTGCACGAGTTCATCGGCGATCCGGCAGCTCATCTCGCTTGCCCACAGTTTGGCAAGCGCCGCTTCGATCCGGATGTCGTTGCGCGCCTCGTCGCACATCGCCGCCGACAGGTCCAGCGTCGCCTCCAAGGCGAAGGTGGTGGCCGCGATGAACGAGATCTTCTCGCCGACGGCGGCGTGCTCGCCGACCGGCCTTCCCCATTGCACCCGCTGCGCGCTCCACTCCCGAGCGATCTTCAGCGACCACTTCGAGGCCGCGGTACACAGCGCGGGAATCGCGAGCCTGCCGGCGTTCAGCGTGGTGAGCGCGATCTTGAGGCCGTCGCCCTCGCGGCCGACCAGATTGCGCTTGGGAACACGGACGTTGTACATCCGGGTGAGACCGTTCTCGATGCCGCGCAGCCCCATGAAAGCGTTGCGCCGCTCCACGGTGATACCCGGTGAATCGGCTTCGACCACGAAGGCCGAAATGCCGCCTCGATGTCCCTCGCTCTTCGGTACGCGCGCCATCACCACGAGCAGTTCGGCGACGACACCGTTGGTCGTCCACAGTTTGACACCGTTGAGTTCGTAGAACTCGCCGTCTTCGATCGGCGTCGCGGTGCTGGCCATCCGGGCCGGATCAGAACCGACGTCGGGCTCGGTGAGCAGGAAGGCGCTGATCGCGCCCGCCGCGCAGCGGGGTAGGAACTCGGCCTTCTGCTCGGGGGTGCCGGCCAGCTTGAGTGGTTCGGGTACTCCGATGGACTGGTGCGCCGAGAGCAGGACGCCGAGACTCGGGTGCGCTGAGCCGATCAGCATCAGTGCCCGGTTGTAGCCGAACTGGGAAAGGCCCTGGCCACCATATTCTTCCGGAATCTTCAAGCCGAAGCAGCCGAGTTCGGCAAGGCCTCGCACATACTCGTCCGGAATCCGGCCTTCGGATTCGATCACCGCTCCGTCGATCGTCTCGCAGTACGACCGCAGTCGCGCCAGGTACGCCTCGGTGCGCGCTGCGTCTTCGGGGCTGGGCTGCGGGTAAGGATGGATCAGATCGAGCTGGAATCGCCCCAGAAACATCTCTTTGGCGAATGATGGTTTGGCCCAGCTGGTTTCACGGGACTCCTCGACCAGTGCGCGGGCCTGTTCTTCGGTGGCGTCGACTTTCGCGGTAGTCGCCATGATGTCCTCCTCGGACGTGATCGGGATCACATTCGAGTGTAGGAGGGTTTGTTACCCGCCGGTAGATCTCGCGGTCGAGATAAATCTATGAATCTCTACCGATCTTGTAAGAGAGGTGGATATGCGGCGACCGTCAGACGCCGTCGTCCATCCGTCAATGGGAGAACACCACGGCCTCGCGACCGCATCAGACCGAGCGCAGGTAGCGACCGAAGTGTGGCACGGTGAAGCCGATCGTCCCGCGCTCGGCCGAGTAGATGAGGCCCTTCTTGATCAGTCCGTCGCGCGCAGGCGACAGCGAGGCCGGCTTGCGGCCGAGTTCGTTGGCCACGGCGGCGGTCGCCACCGGGCCGTCGTCGCCGGACAGGTCGGCCATGGCACGCATATACTCCCGCTCCGCAGGCGTTGCTCGCTCGTAGCGAGACCCGAAGAAGCCGACCGCCAACTCTTCCTCCGCGGTTGGCGAGGCCACCTCGACATCCTCGGCGGTGATCGGACTCTCCGGTGCCTGGTCCCACACGGCCTTGCCGTAGGCCTGTACAAAATACGGGTACCCATCGGCCCTGTCGTATAGTGCATCGAGAGCCTCGTCGGCGAACTTCACGTCTTCGCGCTGGGCGGGAGCGATCAGGGCCTGGTCTGCGGACTCCCGGTCCAATCGGTCTATTCGGTGATAGCTGAATAGTCGCTCTGAGTAACTCTTCGAGGCGGACAGCACGGCGGGCAGATGCGGAAGGCCGGCGCCGACCACGATCAGCGGCGAAGTGTCCTGGCTCAGTTCGTGGCACGCGCCGCAGATCGCGGAGATGTCGGCAGCGCCGAGATCTTGCATCTCATCGATGAAGATCGCGATCCCGACGCCGATGTCGCTGGCCAGCGCGGCCGCCTCCATCAGCAACTCCACCAGATCGATCTCGATGTCGCCGGAATCGGCCCGACCGGTGACCGCGGGTACGTCGATTCCTGGCTGCCAGCGTTCTCGCATGCCCTTGTCAGCGGTGACCCGCAACGCGAAAGCCTTCAAAATGCCGAGGAAGTCGTCGACCCGCTCCGGATTGGGGTGCGTCGTGGCGATCGCGCGGACGGCCATGTGCAGCGCCGAGGACAGTGGGCGGCGCAGTTCCTGGTCCGGCCGCGCCTCGATCTTGCCGGTACCCCAGCCGCGGGATACCGCCGCTGAGCGAAGCTGATTCAGCAGTACCGTCTTTCCGACACCGCGCAGACCGGTGAGCATGACACTGCGTTCCGGACGGCCGCGCGCGATGCGTTCGAGCACGATGTCGAAGGCGGTGAGTTGTTTGTCGCGTCCGGCGAGTTCGGGTGGGCGCTGTCCCGCTCCGGGGGCATACGGATTCCGCACGGGGTCCATGCCCAGACACCGTAGCGCGTTTGGTCCGGATAATCTGCGCTCATCTACGGCGTGTCCTAGAGAGGCTTAGCGTTCGGTATTGCACTATTGCTCGCACTACGCTGGCGGCGGTTCGCCAGAACGGTTGCGCGGCATTCCGTGCGAGAACGGAGAGGCATGTCCGACGAGCCCATCCCCGAATCCACCGCCGAGGTGGTCGAGTCGTGGAACGTTCCCGCGGGCGCCGCGGTGGCGCAGCGCATCAGGTCCAACATCCTCGTCGCGATCGGACGCGGCCTCGACGACCCCCAGTTGGTCGCGGACCTTGCGGTTGGTCCGCTGGTCATGGCATTCGGCAGGCTCGAGGTGGAACTCGCCGACGCTCGGCGCCGAATCGACGAACTCGAGCGCGCCCTGCGCGCCGGCGAATCCTGATCGGCCCGCCGCGATTCGGGCGAACGTTGTCCAGTGGTGACCGAGCGCGGTCGGCCGAGATCGCGTCGTGACCGATCGCAAGTTTCAGTTTTCGGCCGCCCATGCAGGGATTTCGGCAGGAAAAGGGAAGTATCCACGCTGTGCGCTGGACAACATTGCGTCGGCGTCGTAATCTCTTCGTGACTTAGTGGAGTCAGTCGCTTCGTAAGAGAAACGGCGCCACTGGGTACCGCCTCAACGGCCGTCGGAACCAACCGGTTTCGGCTGTCGTACCGGGGGACCACAGGTTTGTCTGGGGTGAATCCGCGCGGCCGAATTCGGTCGCAAGGTAGGGCCGTCCTCCCGGCCCGAACTCGTCAGTTGACCCGGTCGGCGGGAGAGCAGCAAGATCGGAGACGTAGCCGGTGGGTAAACACAGCTTGCAGCGGGATTCTCGGGTTCCGAATTCCGTCAAAGGTGCCATAGTCATGGGAGCGGTTGCCGCGACTGGCGCGATGCCGGCGATCCCAGCCATGGCCGCGACTATCAACGTTCCCGGTGTCGGCAACATCGACGTTCCGCTCCCCCAGGAGTATGAGCAGCCGGCCCAGCAACTCAGCCAGCAGATCCAGCAGGCGCTCGCGGCCGTTCCGTCCGCCCCCGCCCCCTCGGCGCCGCAGGCGGCTCCCCAGCCTCCCGGGTTGGCGCCGTTGCTGCCTGGTCTGTTCGCGCAGCCGAACACCCCGGGCGACATCGCCCTCGACGCCGCCAGGACCAAGGTCGGCGCCCAGTACTCGTGGGGTGCCGCGGGCCCTCAGTCCTTCGACTGCTCCGGCCTCGTTCAGTGGGCCTTCCGCCAGGCGGGAGTCCAACTGCCTCGCACCAGCTTCGAGCAGTCACATGTCGGTGCTCCGGTCGCGTTCCAGAACCTGCAGCCGGGCGACATCGTCGTCACCAACGGCGGCGGTCACGTAGGCATTTACGCGGGCGACGGCAAGCTGCTGAATGCGGTCCAGTCGGGTCAGCCGGTGTCGTTCACCCCGTTGCGTCCTGACATGGTGGTTACCGCACGCCGTATCGTCTAACGAGTGGCCCGCGCCGAACACGGCATCCAGCACATCGCAACACAGGCCCGCGTCGATTCGTGGACCTGGGCGGTGCGCCTGTTCAAAACCAGATCGGCAGCTGCCGAAGCGTGTCGAGGTGGCCATGTTCGGGTGAACGGCGCGACCGCAAAGCCCGCGCAGCCGGTGCGTCCCGGCGACGAGGTGCGCATCCGGGTGACAGGTCTCGAGCGCATCGTCATCGTGGAACGCCTTGTCACCAAGCGAGTCAGCGCTCCCATCGCAGCGCAGTGCTTCATCGACCGCAGCCCGCCGCCGCCTCCGCGGGAGATCCTGGCGACCATGCCCCGTCGAGATCGGGGATCGGGGCGACCGACCAAGCGTGAACGTCGCGAGACCGATCGGCTCCTCGGCCGAGCCGAGTCCTGATTGCCCGCTCGGCATCCGCCTGAACGGCACCGACGCACAGTACGGGCCGCCGGGTCGGTTAGATCATCGCAACCGGCTGGAGATTGCCCGCGAGATAGCGCGCCCGGCATTCGCCGCGGCGCAGCTTTCCGCTTGTGGTCTTGGGAATCCGGCCCGTCTCCACCAGCATTACCGCGCCCGGCATCACCTCGTGTGCGGACGCGATGGCGGTCCGGATTCGGCGGGCCAGCACAGAGAGTTCGGCGGGCTCGGCGACAACCACGGTGGTGAGTTCGGCGACTACGACCAGATCTTCCCGCCGACCGTCATCGTGCCCGAACACCGCCACATGGCCAGGTCGGATCTCCGGGGTGCACGCCTGCACGGTCGCCTCGATGTCGGCGGGATAGTGGTTGCGTCCGTCGACGACGATGACGTCTTTGCGGCGTCCTGCCAGGTAGAGCTGGCCCTCGTGCTGAAACCCCAGATCGCCGGTGCGCAGCCAGCGTCCGTCAGCACCGACCAGGGTCGCGCCGAAGGTCTCCTCGGTGGCGTCGGGCCTGCCGAAATAGCCGTCGCACACATTGTCTCCCGCCACCCAGATCTCGCCGACGTACCCGGGCGGTAGCGCTGTCCGGCCGGCCGGGTCGACCACCCGCACCACCTGTCCCACGGGTGTGCCGCAGCCGACGAGCGATACGCCGTCTGGGGGCGTGGCCCCGGCGATATCCGTGGGCAGCGGGACCACGCGTCCCTCGGCGAGTGCGCCCCGGTCGAAATGGTGCCACACCGGCTCTTCCCGCTGATCGCACATGGTGACGGTGAGGGTGGCCTCGGCGAGGCCGAAGCCGGGGGTGTGCGCGTGGTTGCGGAAGCCGTGCGGGTCGAAGATCTCGGTGAACTCGTCCAGCACGTCGGCGCGGACCGGCTCGGAGCCGTTGATCAGGATCTCCAGCCCGGACAGGTCGAGGCCGACCCGCTCCTCGGGCGTCGTTCCCGAAATTGCCAGTGCCAGACCGAAATTGGGGCAAGCAGTGACGCCGGCGCGGTAGTCGCTGACCGCACGTAGCCAGTGGATCGGACGTTTGACGAACTCCGCGGGCGCCAAGGTGACGGCGTGAATGCCGAGCGACAGGGGTAGTGAAAGGCCCAGGATCAGGCCCATATCGTGGAAGAACGGCAGCCAGGTCACGATCGGTCGATCCTTGGCCGCGGACAGGGCGTGTCGCAACTGAGCCAACGCCGTCGCCAGATTCGCGTGAGTGACCCGGACCCCGGCGGGTGACTTGGTGGATCCGGAGGTGTACTGCAGGTAGGCGAGTTCGCCGCACGTCGGGTCGATCACCGCGGCCGAATCCGCCGGTGGAACGGTACCGTTCCTCGGCAACACCAGCGCTTGCCCCAGCGCCTGTCCGAGCATCGGGGCGCTGACGTCATCGTGCGCCGATAAGAGGGTGAGTGCGGGCCGGGCGTCGGCGAGCACCGCGTGCAGCCGTTCTCGATGGCGCGCTCCCGCCGCGGGAAACAGCGGCACCGCGACGCGATTGCTGTACAGACAGGCGAGAAAGGCAATCGCGTAATCGACGCCGTGCGCGCAGAGAATAGCCACCCGATCGCCGGGCGCGCTTTCTTGCCGCAGTCGCCCGGCGAGCGTGCCCGCCGCGGCGTGCAGGCTCGCGTATGTCATCGTGCGGGGCACACGTTCCTGCATGCGGAAGCGCAGCTCGGTGAAGGCGTTCTCGTCCGGCCTGGTCGTGGCCCATTCGGCGAGACGCTCCGCGAGAATGTTGCCGGGGGCCGGGTCGGTCGCTGTCACGGTGGCGCCTCGCTGGTTTTCGCGGCGATCCGATCCAACAGGGCGGCGCCGAGGGTGGTGATCGTCGGGTGCTTGAACAACTCGGCGGTGGAGATCCGAATGCGCAGCCGGGCTTCCAGATTGCGCCGCATCTCGATCGCGAGCAGCGAGCTGAGCCCGAGGTCGTTGAAGTTGTCGGTGGCGTTGATCTGTTCGGCGGGCAGATCGAGCGTACTCGCGAGGACGCGGCGGATGGTGGTGGTCAGTGGTTCGATGGTGTCCGGTGGCGTCGGCGTGCGGGCGGGCCCGCTCGCACCGATGACAGGACTCGGCGTCCTGATCGAATTTTCGCGTGGACCGAGAAGATTCACCAACCGGACCGAGACCGGGGACGGATCGGTGGTTGGGGCATAGTCCAGTGCGAGAAGATGTCCGCCGTCGTAGCGCAGGGCCTGGGGCAACACGGCCATTCCGCGGCGTAGGTCGTAGGCCGTGATGCCCGCCCGCCGCAGATGGCTCGCGCCGCCGGCCGCCGCGGCGAGACCGGAATCCCAGACGCCCCAGCCGATGCTGAGAACGCGCCTACCCGGAGTGTTGGCCGCCAAGGAATCCATTGCCGCGTTCGCGGCGGCGTAGGCGGCTTGACCCGGCGCACCGAGCGCGCCCGTCGCCGAGGAGAAAAGCAGGACGAAATCGGTCGGATCGGTCGCGGTGAGCTCGATCAGATTGACCGCCGCGGTCGGCTTCGGCGAGAACATCCTGGCTAGCTGGCCCATCGTGACCGCGTCGAATCCAGCGCCTTCCAACGCGCCCGCGGCGTGCACGATGCCACGGATGTTCGAGCCGCATTCGCGAATATCGTGCAACGCGTTGGCCAGATCGTCGCGGTCGGCGGCGTCGCAGCGAACCACCACGATGCGATCCTCCAGACCGTCCAGCAGCGCGGGCACCGGGCGGGGTGCCCGCGTCAGCACCACGACGTCGTGCGCACCCGCGTCGAGTAGCCAGCGCACGGCGACCGAGCCGAGCGACCCGAGCCCGCCCGTGACGACATAGGTTCCGCCCGCGTCGATGGTGGCGACGGGCAGCGCGCGCGGTCGAGCTGGCGCGAAGCGCCGAACGGCGATATCGCCGGCGGACAGGCGCAGTTCGTCGGGGACCTCGGTGTCGGTAGATGGCACCAGGCGGCACAGCAGGGGGATATTCCTCGGGTCGGTATCCGCCCAGATCAGCCGCACCGTTCTGCTCGATTCGAGCTGCAACGAACGTGCCAAGCCGGCGATCGCGGCACGCTCGCTCGCTGCCCGCGAGCTGGATTCGTCGGGCACGGGTGGCGTTGCGGCGTCACCGCGTTCCGGCAGCACGATCGTTACGGACGCGGTGCTCTCGTCGGCGTGTAGGCGTTGTAGCAGATCGAGTACCCGACCGATCGAAGCGATGGGATCCTTCGTGTCGGACGCTGTGTTCGTAGGCCAGACCAGCACTACGGCGGTGGGCAGCGCGCCGCCGGTGAGGATCGAGGTGACGATCCCACTCGCGGCGTCGGGCTCGCGCGCGACCCGCTCGGTCGGCACTTCGGTGTCCAGCGCCCTGGCCAGCCGAACTGCGAGGTCGGAGGCGCCGATCACCAGCACACGCTGCGCGGCCGTCTCCGGTGCGCCGAACCGAAGTGTCTCGGGTTCGCGTGACTCCCACGTCTCCTGCCGGAACGGCGCGGGCGGTTCGACTTCCGTCGGCGGATGCGTGCCGAGATTGCCCAGTACGCCGTTTTCCGCATAGCGGATCCGCACACCGGAGAAGACCAGGCAGGGAACGCCGTGCTGGTCGGTGCCGATCACGTCGCCGACCAGTCCGGTGCCGGTACGTTCCCGAATGAGCGCGTGCACCTCGAGCACAACCCTGTTCGGTTCGGCCGAAAGCCAGGCCGAGTCCACGCCGATCGGCAGCGGGACCGCCGAGTCGGGCAGGTCATCGATGACTGCGGCGGCGAGTAACTGCAGGCCGCCGTCCAGCGTTGCCGTGCGGTGCAATTCGGCGGCGTCGAACAGGCCGAGAGCCACCTCGGTGCCTGTCGCGATGCCGCGCAACGCACGGAAACGCGGACCGTACTGCAGACCTCGACGGCGCAGTTCTTCGTAGAAAGCGCCGGTGGCGATGATCCGCATCCGGTGTCGGGCCGCCCGATTTGCATCGACCACCCGCATCCATGCGACGATATCCGCGGGTGTGGGGTCACCGGCGGGCCGGGCCGAAGCCAGCGTTCCGGTGCCCGTGACCTCCGCCCGCACATTCGCGTCGGTTCCGTCGCCACGATAGGTGACCTCCGGTAGCGCGCCCGGATCGGTGCGCTGGTGTACGGCGAAGTCGACGAGCGTGGCCGCCGCGGTCGAGTCGCGGGCCACCCGAAGCAGCCTGTGCAGCCAAAACGCCGCGGGCACCGTGACGGCGCCCCGCACGACGTGGTCGGTGAGATCGTCTGCCGGGAAGGTGGTTTCGGCGATGCTCGTGGGTGTGCTGGCCGAGAACAGCAAAGGAAACCGCCGCTTGCGCCACTGCCGCGGTGGCGGTGTGCCGAAGGGCCCGAGCGCCGACCAGTTGACCGGTCGTCCCTCCAGGTACAACCGCGCCAGACATGTGAGGAATCCACTCGCCTCGTCCTCGCGGAATGCCACCGGGTGCGCACCCGCGCGGAAGTCCGGATACTCCCGTACCGCTGAGATCAGCACCGGATGCGGCGCGATCTCCAGTACGGTCGCGATCCCGTCCTCCGCCGCGCGTTCCATCGCGGCGGCGAGTTGCACCGTGCCCGCGGTGTTGTCGGCCCAGTATTCGGCGTTCATGGCCGCGGTGGTGATCTTCGCGCCGCGCCGCGCCGTCGAGTACACCGGGACGCGCGGGGCCCGCGCGGTGAGTTCGTCCAGTGCCGCGACGAAAGTCGGGAGCACCGCGGCGATCTGCGGACTGTGCGCGGCGAAGTCGACCGCGAGCCGGTGCGCGAACATGTCGCGGCGGTTGGCCCTGCGCACCAGGGTGTCGATATAGCGCGGCGTGCCGGACACGACCACCGACCGGGGGCCGTTGACCGCGGCGATGCCCACCTCGGTGTGCATTGGTTCGACGAGTTTCGCCGCCTCTTCGGGGGCCGCTTCGAGCACCGCCATCGCGCCGTGCCCGTCCAGGTGGGCGAGGGTGGCGCTGCGCAGCACTACCACGCGGGCCGCGTCGGCGAGGGGCAGCGCGCCGCTGACGGCGGCGGCGGCGATTTCGCCCATGCTGTGTCCAGCGACCGCGTCCGGCTCGATCCCCCACGCTGCCAACAGTTTCGCCAGCGCCACCTGGAAGGCGAAGAGCGCGGGCTGCACCAGTTCGGTGGCGTGTGTGTCGCCGTTGCCGGGCGGTGTGAGCGCGAAGCCGTGCCGCGGAGTCCAGATCCGCGGCCCGCCTGCCGCGACGACAGCGTCGGCGGCCTCGGCGAGTGCGTGGGCGAAGACCGGATACCGTGCCGCCAGCGCCCGTCCCATTTTCGGATGCTGGCCACCCTGCCCGGAGAACAGGAACAACACGCCGCCGCGGCGGCGGTTCGTCACTGGGCCGAGCGCTACCTCGGTATCGCCGCGGCCGAGGGCGCGCAGCCGATCTACCGCGTCAGCACGGTCGCGTACCAGGACTGCGGCGCGTGTGTGCTCGGGAAGCAATCGGGCGGTGGCCGAGGCGAAGCCGCGTAACGACCGTTGCGTGGCGTTGTCCGCGCCACTCAGTTCGTCGGCGAGCAGCAGTGCGTGCTCGCGCAACTCGGCGTGGTCCCGAGCGGTCAGCGGGATCAGCATCGGCGCCTGCTCGCCTCGGTCGTGCCGCGCCGCCTCGATGCCGCGTAGCACCACGTGCGCGTTGGTGCCGCCGAATCCGAACGAACTGACGCCCGCCGTTCGTTGTGACGCGGGCACGTCGCTCCAGTCGACCTGTTCGATCGGCACCCGCAGTCCACGTTCGGCAAGTTTCAGTAGCGGGTTCTCGGATCGGAAGTGGATGGTCGGTGCGATCACACCGTGGTAAATGGACAGCGCGGTCTTCACCATTCCGGTGACCCCGGCGGCTGCCTCGAGATGCCCGATGTTGGATTTCACCGACCCGATCCACCGGGGATCCCCGGCGTTGTCGCCGAGCACCGCGGCGAGTGCGCCGACCTCCACCGCGTCACCCAAAGTCGTTCCGGTTCCGTGACATTCGATGTAGCGGGCGGCGCCCGGCACCAGTCCAGCGCGCGTCCACGCGGTGCGCAGCGTCTCTTGCTGCGCGCGGCCGTTCGGCGCGTACAGACCGTTCGAGCGTCCGTCCGATCCGATGGCGGTGCCGACGATCTCCGCGTATATCCGGTTGCCCTCGCTCAGCGCGTCCGCGGTGCGCTGCAGGATCACCACCGCGCACCCGTCGCCGCGGGTGTAGCCGTCCGCGGTGGCGTCGAACGGCGTCGCTCGTCCGCCAGGGGACAGGAAACCGCTCTCGGCCAGATAGTTCGTCGTATGTTCCAGCAGCATCAGGTTGACCCCGCCGACGATCGCGAACGGCACCGTGCCGTCGGCGAGCAGCCGGACCGCGAGGTCTACCGCGGTCAGCGACGACGAGCAGGCGCTGTCGAGCACCAGGCTCGGCCCATGCAGATCCAGGACATAGGACAACCGGTTGGCGATGATGCTGAGTGCGGAACCGGTGACCGCGTAGGGCGCGTCGTGGCCCGCTTGGCCGAGCACCGTGATGCCATGATCGTAGCCCGAGGCTCCGAACACGACTGCGGCACCGGAACCGCGTGCGCGATAACCGATCCCGGCGTCGTCGAGCGCCTCCACCGCGACCTCCATGGCGAGCCGCTGTTGCGGGTCCATGACCGCGCTCTCCCGATCGGAGATGGCGAACCAGGTGTTGTCGAACGATTCGACATCGTCGAGGTAGCCACCGCGCCGGACGCCGAGCCGTCCGGCCGGCGGTGTGGCGGTGGCATCGCGGCCGTCGAGCAGCAGCTGCCAGAAGTCGGCGACGCGCGCCGCCCCAGGCAGTCGGCAGCCGATACCGACGATGGAGACCGGGGGTCGGGGGCCGACCGAATCAGAGGACGCGGTGCTCATCGCATCGCGAGATACTCGACAAGCTGTTCGATGTCCGGATGGTCGTAGATCGCGGTCAGCGGAACCTCGACTCCCATGGCGTCTTCGAGATGGGCGGTCAGCCTGGCCAATTGGCTGGAACTCAGGCCGAGATCGGTGAAGGGCGAACTCGTCGACACGACTGCGGTGTCGACGCCGAGTAGATCTGCGACGGCCATGACGGCGGCACAGGTCAATACGGCACGTCGGCGATCGCCGAGCGAACCGTCAGCTTCCTGCGCACCACCATGCCCACCCGGAAAACTGGGCCGCATCGCGTCCTCCCTACCCGTCTCCCGGTTGCAGTTACTCACTGAGAACGGTACCCACGCGATTATGCCGGAGAAATCCGCTGGAGCGAAGGGCGCATATCCGCTGCCTGCCCACCTCTTTCGGGAAGCTCGGTGATCACTTACGGTGGCATGGTGACCGAACCGGACAGCGGTACCGTGGCCCGTGCGGAGCGCGCCCCAACCCTGTCCACCGTGCTGCGCTGTTGCGCCGCGCTGGCCGTGACGCCAGGCCGGCTGTTACGCCCGCGCCGCCCCGATACCGCACTGCTGGCGAACCTCGAGGTGGTGCCGCTACCGTCGGCGAGTGCCACCGTCCGCCTCACCGTTCTGACGCAGGCGACGATGTCGGCGCCGACGACCCTCGTGGCCGAGGGTGTGCGCAGCCTGCGTGCTATGCCGCTGTCGATGGCGGCGTTCCTGGTCGAGCATCCCAAGGCGCGCTTCCTGGTCGATCCCGCGCTGTGTGCCGGGGTACACGACCGGGTGCTTCCGGAACTGCCGTTCCCGATCCCGCTGCTCGCCGCGCCGGACAAGCCGGTGCTCGGCCTGTCCGACGCGCTCGCGGCCCGTGATATCGCGGGCTCCGACATCGACTTCGTGGTGCCGACCCACTTGCACTGGGACCATGTATCCGGACTGCTGGAACTGCCGTCGTCGGTCGAGGTCCGGTTGCTGGCGGTCGAACACGAGTGGGCGATGAGCGGTCCACACGCTCCGGTCGGTGTGGCGCGTGGCCCACTGCGGGATCGGGTATTCGACCGCTTCGAGTTGGACGGCCCGCCGGTGCTGAGTTTTCCGCGCAGCAAGGACCTGTTCGGCGACGGTTCGGTGCTGCTGGTGGATCTCGCGGGCCACACACCGGGCAGCATCGGTGTGCTGCTCGCGGTTGGCGACGGCAGCCGGGTGCTGTTGGCGGGCGATGCCGTCTGGAGCAAGTTGCAGGTCGATCTGCTGCGCGAGAAAGCCCCGATGCCCGGCCAGTTGTTCGACGCCGACCGGGACGCGGCGTTCACGACGATCCACCGTCTACACGCGCTGCCCGACGGCATCGAACTCATCGCCGGCCACGACTACGCGGCGATCACCGCACGCGCGGCCGGGTAGTCGACACCCCGGGCCGACGACGGGATCGGCGAGGTGGACGGGAGATCAGTTTTTCGGTCTCGGTGACCATTCGGGTGATCAGTTCGGCGAAGATCGGAATGTCGTGGATTGGGCCCTGACACGGCTCGACCGAGCAGATGCCCGTGTCGAGGTCGCCGTCCTCGAACACACTGCTCGGTGGGCGCGCCGGTCCGCCCGCCGGCGGCGATGGTGGCACTGAGCGCGCGTCGCATTCGAATTCATAAGTGAGTCCAGGTTCGCAACGGTCGAATAGAGTCCGGCAAGTACCGTTTCGTTGTGTCTCCCCTACCGGCCGCCAGTTCCCGATAGTTTTGCTGACCGCTGGTGTCACACCGCGACTTTGCTTTGACGCCGAATCATCCTCTGATCTCTTGCTGCACAAATAAGTTAGTTGCTATTCTGCATCAATCCAGTCCGCCGCCGTCGTCGGATATCCCGGCGACCTCGGGGACGGTCCGAGAGGAGTTCGTGGCATGCCCACCGGTGCAGGAGCGCTCGACGAGCCGATCAGGTCGCGGCGAAACCACTGGAACAACCAGATCGCCGTGCATGCGCAGATGCGCCCGGACGCGGTCGCGGTGCGGTTCCGCGGCGTGGACACCACCTGGCGGGAGTTGCATGACCGGTCGCAGAAATTCGCCGACGGACTCGCCCGTCGGGGCATCGGCTTCGGCGATCGCGTTCTGATCCTCGCGCTGAACCACCCCGAGTACCTCGAGGCGGTGGTCGGCATCAGCGCGCTCGGCGCCATCGCGGTCCCGGTCAACTTCCGGCTCACGCCACCCGAGGTCGCCTACATCGTGAACGACAGCGGCGCCACAGCGGTTGTCACCGACGCCGTGTTGCGGCCGCTGGCCACCGCCGTGCGGGCGCAGGCGCCCGCTCTGGCCACCTGCGTGGTGATCGGCGGCAAGTCCGGTGACGGCGTGACCGGTTTCGATGACCTGCTCGCGGAGGCAGGCGAGCCACACACCCCGCGGGATATCCCCGAGGACACCCCGAGCCTGATCATGTACACCTCGGGCACCACAGGCAGCCCGAAGGGCGCGGTGCTGACCCACGCGAACATGAACGCGCAGGCGCTGACCGCTATCCGGGCCCTCACGATCACACCGGATTCGGTCGGACTGTGCACCTCGCCGCTGTTTCATATCGCTGGACTCGGCAGTTTCGCACCGGCTTTCCAGCTCGGCGCGAAGACCGTGTTGCACCCGCTCGGCGCCTTCGACGCCGGTGAGTTCCTGGACGTGCTCGAGCGTGAGGGGGCCACCTCGGCGTTCTGTGTGCCCGCGCAGTGGCAGCTGGTCTGCGACCACCCGACCGTGCGCGAACGCTCGCTCGCGCTCGAGGTGCTGAGCTGGGGAGCCGCGCCCGCGTCGGACACTGTGCTGCGCGCCATGGCCGACTGCTTCCCGAACGCGCGCAACGTGGCGCTGTTCGGCCAGACCGAGATGTCGCCGGTCACCTGCGTGCTGGAGGGCAAGGACGCGATCCGCAAGATCGGCTCGGTCGGCACACCCATCCCGACGATCCAGGTACGCATCGTCGACGAGGAGATGAACGACGTCGCGCCCGGCGAGGTCGGCGAAATCGTCTACCGCGGACCGACTCTCATGCAGTGCTACTGGAACAAGCCGGAGGAGACCGCGGAGGCCTTCGCGGGCGGCTGGTTCCACTCCGGCGACTTGGTTCGTCAGGACGAGGAGGGCTTCGTCTATGTGGTGGATCGCAAGAAGGACATGATCATCTCCGGCGGCGAGAACATCTATTGCGCCGAGGTGGAGAATGTTCTGTTCGCGCACCCGAAGATCCGGGAGGCCGCCGTGCTGGGACGTGCGCACCAGAAGTGGGGCGAGGTGCCGGTCGCGGTTGTGGCGCTGCACAACCCCGATGACGAGTTGACTCTCGCCGAGTTGGAGCCGTTCCTGAACGAGAACCTGGCCCGCTACAAACACCCCAAAGGCCTGGTGCTGGTGCCAGAGCTGCCCCGCAACGCGAGCGGCAAGGTAGTGAAAGCACAACTGCGCAAGGAGTATTCGTCCTGAACGGGACAGCGGTCGGTTTCACGTGAATCGAATGACGGGAGTCGTCGCGGATGCGTAGGGTCGTCCCATGGCGATTCGACGTGTCCGCGCCGCGGTGCTCGCCCTGCACTGGCAGGTGAATGTCATTCGGCCGGAGGGCTTTTTCGGCCCCATGCTGGCCGCGCCCGTGGCGGCCAGCGGCGTGATGCCGCGCGCGATCGAGTTCCACGCGGCGGCACTCGCACTCGGAGTGCCCGTGGTCTTCACCCGGTTCACCATTCCGGTGGGCGAGGGTGAATTCGTGCGCAACACCGGCTTCATGCGCTCGGTAGGTGCGGCGCAGACCGAGTTCCGGCCCGATTCATCCGGCACGGCAATCATTTCGGAGATGGCGGCCCAGCCGACCGAAGTGTTCGACAATCAGAAACTGTCCGGGCTGGCCGGGAGCAAGCTTCCGGAGTGGTTGACCGACCAGGGCATCCGGACACTGTTCGTTACCGGGGTCGCGACCAACCTCACCGTCGAGCAGACTGCGCGCCACGGCACCGATCTCGGGTTCACCGTGCATCCGGTGGCCGATTGCGTGGCCGCGGCCAGCGCAGGAACGCACGAAGCCGCGCTGGCCGACCTCGAACTGGTCACAGCGGGCAGCGTGACCGCTGAGCGTGCGTTGGGGCTGCTCGGGCAAGGCTGACGTGGCCAGGCGAACGACCGCACTCCCTGAGCGCGCCGCCGAACCGACGTGACCGTAGATCTCCGCGACTGTCACCAGAAGCTGATGCCCGACGGCCTCGGACTCAGTCGCCAGATCGAACCCGGTTGGTCAGGCCCGGGCCGACCAGTCGGGTCAAGCGCTGGTACGCCTCGTCGGCCGCGAGCGGCGGGTCGGCCTCGGCGATGGCGCCGAGCAGTCCGATCACGCCCCAGGACAGGAATGTCATGATCGCGGAAAACTCTGCTTCGGACATGTCGAGCTGATCGCGCAGCCGTTCGGCGATGATCTCGGCGACTATCTCCTTGGTTGTGCGGAGCAGCACGGCGCCGCTCTTGCGGCCGAGTAGTGCCCGGTACACCTCAGGATTGTCGGCGGCCAGCCGGAACAGAGTCCGGACCGGCGCGAGCGGTTCGGAGGTGTCGGTGTCCGCGGCTGTCGCGGACACCGCTGTGCGCAGGTAGTCGGTGCTGCTCAGCATGAGCAGGTCATCCTTGTCACGGTAGTGCGTGTAGAACGTGGACCGCCCGACGTCGGCGCGGATCAGGATGTCGCGGACGGTGATCCGGTCGTAGCCGCGTTCGAGCATGAGTTCGATCAGTGCCTGGTGCAGCATGTTCCTGGTGCGCCGAACCCGGCGGTCGGTGCCGCGTCCCGCAGACTGCCCGACTGACAAGGTACCTCCCGAACAAATGTCGCGAATCCGTCCGGTTCCGGACGGTGTCCGCCGCATTGTCTCTGGTCGCCGAGGCGGCGTCGCCCGAACATGAATCCATGACCGGAAACGAACCCCACCCTTCCATTCCTCCCCTGGACGACACCACCGAAGTCGGCGTCTTGCTCACCCAGCCCCGGCGATATCGGATGCTCAAGGCGGCGTTTCTGCTCGGCCGTGGCGGCCGTCTGAATGCTCGACTCGCCCGGCTGGCCTGCCCGGTGCCCGGTGCGTCGGTCGTCGATATCGGATGCGGCCCAGGAGATCTCGCTCGCGTCCTGGCTTGCCAGGCCGGGCGCGTCACCGGGGTGGATCCGTCCGATCAGATGATCGGCTACGCCACCGCACGGTCTCGTGGACTGGCGAACTGCCGGTTCGAACTCGGTACGGCGCAATCACTCCCGCTGCCCGATACCTCGGTGGATGTGGTGACCTCGACCTTCGCCATGCACCACATCCCCGCAGCGTATCGTCCTGCCGCAGTCGCGCAGATGTTCCGGGTGCTGAGACCAGGTGGCAGACTGCTACTCGCCGACACCCATCCAACCGGCCCGATCCTTCGCTCGGTCATGCGTGTCATGGCGCGCGTCGCCGTGCACCGCGCGCACGCCGCCGCGCGTGATCTCGGTGACCCGGTGTCTGCCGTCGATATCCGCGGCTATCGAGATATGCTGCGCGCAGCGGGATTCGAGTCCGTCGAGTTCATCGCGGTTCGGCCGGCGACCGGTGTCCTGCTAGCCGCCAAGCCCTAGACCAAATTCCTCGCCGCCAGCCAGCGCATGGTCGGCCATCCGCAGAAGACCGGAAGCCAGCACGTGAGTACGCGGTACAGCAGCACGGACGGCACCGCGACACCCGCGGGCAGGCCGAACGCGGCCAACCCGCCGATCAGCGCGGCCTCGACCGCTCCGACCCCGCCGGGGGTCGGAGCGGCCGAGGCCAGCGTGCCACCGATCATGGTGACGATGGTGACGGTGATGAATGTGGTGCCACCGCCGAACGCCGCCACGCTGGCCCACAGCGCGCCCGCGAGCCCCAGGGTGATCGCCGCGCAGCCGAGAATGATCACCGAGAATCTCTTCGGGTCACGCGCGAGGTCGACGAGTTCACCGAGCACCTCCTGCAACTGCGGACGAACCGAGGTGTTCAGCCAGCGGCGCAATTTCGGTACGAACATGAACGTGCCGACGATTCCTACGCCGACACCGGCCAGCAGATACAGCACCGTCGCGTCGGGGACGAAGTGCGAGAGATCCGTCGAGGTGCCCGCCGCGATGCTGAATGCGACGAGCAGGCTGATGTGTGTGATCACCTGCACCGCTTGCTGTAGCGCCACCGCGGCGGTGGCTCGTACCGCGCCGATACCGCCCTTCTGTAGGAAGCGCACGCTCAACGCGAGGCCGCCGACCCGTGCCGGTGTGGTCGTCGCGGCGAAGGTGTTGGCGATCTGCATGATCAGCAGATTCCGGAAGCTGACGGCACGGGAGGCACAGGCCCACAGGGCAGCCGCCGCACCGACATAGGTCAGTGCCGAGACCGCCAGCCCGAACACCGCCCACCACCAGTTGGCCGTCTTCAGTTGGGTGAAGAAGGTCGGCACCGCGCTGATGAACGGATAGGCGACGTACACGAGTCCGATCAGCAACACCAGCTGAATGATCTGGTTACGGGAGAACCGGGTGATCTGCTCGGCCTCGATCCGGTCCTGCCCGGTTTGCTTGCGTACCTCCTCGCGGGCACTGGAGAGTGCCGCCTTCCATTCCGGTATCGCCTTGCGGATCCCGGTCGGTATGGCGGATTTGGTCAGTCGACTCGCCGCGGTGAGCACCCGTTGTCCGCCGAGGACGTCGATCGCGGCCCGAACGGCGGATTCCTTGCCGAAGACCGCGGTGGTCGAGACGAGTAACTGTGCGATGTCCGACTGCAACTGAGCGTCCGACGCGCCGAACTCGGCGCTGCCGAAGCCGCTGAAGATGGTGGCGCCGTTCTCGATTCGGATATCGGTCGGGCGTAAGTCACCGTGTGCCATCTGGCCCCGATGCAGTGCGTCCAAAGCTTGCCACACCTCGGGTAGCACGTCGCTGGGCAGTTCGGTGATCGATGTTCCCCGCGGCTTGGTGTGCGCGAAGAGTACCCAGCCGCGCGAGAGTGCCGCGACCCCGACCGGGGTGCAACTGGCCAGTCCGAGGTCGCCCACCGCGATCGCCATCAGCGCGCGGTGCTCGACGACGCGGTGCATGGAACCGTGTAGCGCCGCGGTTTCGCTCGTGCGGAAGGTGAGCCAGCGCCACAGCTGGCGCAGCGCACCGAAACTGCGCTGGTTCTTTCCGTACAACTCGATGATCAACTCGCGCTCCGGACCATCGATGGCCGCGGCCAGCACCAGTGGCCCTCGGCCCGCCGGATGCACCACCGTGAACCCGGTAACCGTATGCCCGCGCTTGGCGAGCACCCGGACGGCGGCGTCGAGCGGCACCTCCAGCGCGGGCGTGCCGACCGCGAGCACGATCACCGCGCCGACCAGCCAGCCGACCGCGAGGCCGAACATCGCCCGTGCGGGTACGACGGTACTGACCACCAGGTGGATGGGCGCGAACGCGAGCAGCAGCACCCACAGCCAACGCCGTGGCCGAGTGGGTAGCCACGGACTGGAGACGGTGAGCACTGCCGCGAGCATCGCGATCCAGCGAGGGTCGTCGAGGAATTGGGAGAGGAAGGTGTCCAATCGGTCGGGCACCTGCAGGTGCCACTTCGGCGCGGACAGCCCCGTGCCGGTGATGGACAGCAGCAGCAGGGCTCCCAGACCGGCCGCGGTGTAGCCCGCCAACAGCTTCCATTGCCTGGTGATGATCAGTTCGATCAGGATGGCGAACGGCAGTGCCAGGATCGCGGTGCCGTAGACCAGATACACCAGGTTCGATTGGTCCGGGTTGAGGAACCCGACGATATTGGAAACCGAACGCTCCAGCGCCAGCCATTCCGGCCGGGTGATCAGCGACGCCGCGATGACGACCGCGACCCACAGCGCCGCGAGGACGACGCGGACGATGTCACTTGTCCGCCGGACCAGCGGCTGTAGCAGGTTGCCGGTGACCGGGATCTCCCGCCCGTCGACTCGCATGTCTCCTCCGCCTCTCCGCGCCTTTCGCCGGTCGTGGGTGCGCCTAACCTACCGTTGCGAGCCGACGGTTCATGGCGCGGCGGAGTTCTGGGCATACCGGCGAGTGGTGTCGGGTCCACCATGACTGGTCGAGCAATAGGCGTGTGGTCTTGCCGAATACGGGCGAACCGATAACGATCGGGTCGGTAGCCGATGCTCTGGAGGCATAAATGGCACTGCAGGAACCGGATCTGACCGGGATGACCGTGGTGGTGACCGGTGCGAGTTCCGGCATCGGCGCCGCGGCGGCGGCCCGGTTCGCCGACCGTGGCGCCACCGTCGCTGTGGTCGGGCGGACGCCGCAACGCACGGCCGAGGTCGCCGCGCGGGTCGCAGGCGTCTCGTTCATCGCCGATTTCGCCTGCTTCGACGAGGTGCGCGAACTGGCCGCCGCGCTGCTCGACCGTTACCCGCGGATCGACGTGCTCGCCAACAACGCGGGCGGCGCTTGGCGCGAGCGCACTATCACCGTCGACGGCAACGAGCTGACTTTCCAGGTGAACCATCTGTCGCCGTTTCTGCTGACCAACCTGCTGCTGGAACGCTTGCAGCAGTCGCGGGCCAGAGTGGTGAACACCGCGAGCACGACCTACCGGATGGCAAGGCTGGACTTGAATACGATCAACGCGCCTGCGGGGTCGTTCAACCAACTCGGCACATACGCGGCGACGAAACTGGCCACCATCCTGTTCACCAGAGAGTTGGCCCGTCGCGCCGCGGACACCTACCTCACCGCCGTGGCGTTCCATCCCGGCGCGGTCGCCACCCATGTGTACGACAACGCCCCATTCGGGCTCGGCAGGCTCATCCGGTCACCACTGTCGCGCCCGTTCGTCCTGCGCGCCGACCAGGGCGCCGAGCCGTTGGTGCACTTGGCCACCGCCGCGAACGCCGCGGCGATCAACGGGCAATACTTCCACCGTTTCGACCTGGAACCGCCGCGTAACAAACAGGCGATCGACGCCGATCTCGCGCAGCGTCTGTGGACGCTGTCCGAAACGGTCACCGGCATCGGTTCGACCGGATAGCAGGCGTTGCGCTCAGGTGGGCATGGCGTCGGGGAGTCGGACGCTCCGGCTCCCCGACGCTGCGTCCGGCTCGACGCCGACCCCGTACACACCACCGGACACGGTGCTCGCGTCCAATTCGACGATCGCCTGCGCGACCCGCTCAGTGGACACCAGGGCGGGAAAACTATTGGGTGCGATGGCATTGGCACGGACGCCGAACTCGGCGAACTCGGCGGCGACACTGCGGGTCACCTGGTTGAGTGCGGCTTTCGACGCCGAGTACACGGTCTGTCCGGGATACACTTCCGAGCCGGAAATACTGGAGACGTTGACGATATTGCGGTTGCGTGCGCGGTTCTCCGCGCCGCGGTGCAGCCAGCAACGCTGGGCGAGACGTGCCGAAAGATGCAGCGGCACACCAACATTGAGCATGAAATGCGGATCGAACTGCTCCAGTGCGGCGTCCCCGTCGACGATGCCGCGCGGGTGCAGCCGAACCTGCGCGGCGTTGTTCACCAGCAGATCGACGTGGCCGAACCGGGCGAGCGCGAGGTCGACCACGCGCTCCACCTCGCCAGGCTGAGTCAGGTCGGCACGCACTACGAACAAGCGCCGATCATTCTCCGGTAACGCAGTTTTCGGCGCGAACGGATCGACGAACCATTCCAGCTGTGACGGCGCGGCCGGCGTGCGCGTGCGGCACACGGCGACGATGTCGTAATCCCGGTAGTAGGCACGGCAGAAGGCATCGCCCAGTGTGCCGCTTGCCCCGGTGAGCAGGCAGACCCGTCGTTCACCAGTGGACAATCTGTTCTCCTCCCCAGCGTCGCTCGGCATCGTCCTTGGCGCGATGGACCCACATCACCACGCTGTTGCGGTCCCTGACGTTGTTGCCTGCGAAGGTGTGCCATGTGCGTGGCGTCACCTCGAACAGGATGAGCGAATTATCGAGAGGCGGTACCAAAGTCACCGAAGGCAGCGCGCCAGCGTCCGCGACGTGATCGTAGAGGGCGGTCTCGCCGCCGTCACCGGGCGCCCAGCCCGGATTGCCGAAATAGAACAGTACCGCGACAGCGCGCACGGTCTCTCGTGCCACCACGCCCGGGGCTCGATCCCCGGTTTTGGTATCCACGGTGTCGTCCGGCAGCCGCACCTCGTCGGCGCCTGGTGCTGCTCCGGGGAACCAGGCCGGATTCAGATCGTTGTGCGGCCAGCCGAACGGGCTACCCGGGGAGTGGTGGTGTACGGATCCCTCGACATCGCCGGTCGCGTCGACTCCGCCGACCCTGGCGATCAAGTCATGCCACTCGCGTGAGGTGAATACCGCGAGGGGACCGTCGCGCACCTCGGCCAGCCGGACCCCGTCCGCGCTGTATCCCTCGGCGATCGACCCGAACAGCGCGGGATGGTCGCGCACCCGGTCCAGTTCGTCGGTCAGCCGTTGATAGAACTCGGGGACGAAGACATCGCGTGCGTACACATGCGGAAACGGTTGGGTGCGGCGGACCCAGCGCCGGTGGGCGAACAACTCCGCGAACCACTGCGGAATGGCTGGTGTCGCGAGCGCCGGCTCGGCTGTCACGTTCACTCCCTCCCGGTCGAACTCTCGGCGATCATATTGCCCGGCCCGGATAGGCCGTAATCCGTGCGACGATCGCAGGATGAACGCGGACGTCCGTGTGTGTTTCGTCGGAGATTCGTTCGTCGCCGGTGTCGGCGACCCTCGATGCCTCGGCTGGCCGGGTCGTCTCGCAGCCATGTCGCACGCGGAGGGCATGCCGCTCACTGCCTACAACCTCGGCGTTCGTCGACAGACCTCGGCTGAGGTCCGTGGCCGGTGGCTCGCCGAGTGCGGCCCCCGGCTTCCCGAGGGCGTTGATGCGCGAATCGTGCTGTCGTTCGGCGTGAATGACGCGATGCAAGACAACGGCCGTCCGCGGGTGGACCCCGATGAGTCGGTGGCCACCGCGGCGAAGTTGCTCGAACAGGCCGGCGAGCGTGGTTGGCGGGTGTTGATGGTCGCCCCGCCCCCGATCGACGACGCCGACCACAATATCCGCACCGCCGCGCTCGATGAGCGATTAGCCCGGACCTGCGCGTTGACCGGTGTTCCGTATGTGCGCGTACACCAGCAACTGCGCGAGAACGGACGGTGGATGGCCGAGGTGCGCGCCGGTGATGGGGCGCATCCTGGCGCGGCGGGCTACGACGAGATCACCGCGCTGATAGCACCGCAGTGGCGGGACTGGTTGTCGCACTGACCATTTCGGTAACCGTGGGGCGGGCGTGTGGCTACGCCTCGATGTCCAGGCGCGCGACGTGGCGCCCGATGGGAGAGGTGCGGTACCCCTCGGTAGGCCTTAGACTGTCTGGGACGTGTACGAGAGCAGTCGAAAGGTGACTTCGATGGGATCCCAGACGGTGGTCGCCGACGTTGCCGATGAGCTGGCGCGCCGGGTTGCCGCGGGGGAATATCAGCCGGGAGATCTCATGCCGTCGGTGCGTCAGGTCGCCGAGGAATTCGACATGAATCGTGCTACCGCACAGCTGACTTTAGGCCGGCTGGAGTCGTACGGCTTCGCCGAGGCTGAGCGCGGCAAGGGATTTACGATTCGTGATGTCCGTCGGACGGGCGGCGTCGAGGTATATCGCCAACTGTTCCGGTTCTCGATCCCGATGCCGGATCTCGCGATCGAGATGTTCCGCGACATCGTCGAGGTCGAGCGCACTCTGGTGCTCGAGACGCTACTCGCGTATACCGGCAGCGCGCACAAGGCCGATGCGGCCGAGCTGAAGGCATCGATCGACGAGCTCGAAACTCTGGCCCGCCAGGATGATCCGGACTTTTCGCAGATTCTCGCCATCGAGGTCGCACTGGTGCGTAGGCTGCTCTCCGCGCTCGGCCGCACCATGCAGCGGGCGATCTTGAATTCGATCGGTGCGATGGTGCTCGAGGTGCCGGAAGCGGTCGAGGCGTACTTCGCCGGCGCCCCGGATCTGCACGTGTTGGTGTGGCGGGCACTTGCCGCGGTGTGGGACTCCGGCTCCGGACCATCCGACGCGCAGATCGCTCTGTTCGAAGACCTGCTCGGGACGTATCACGAGAAGGTCGTTCTGCGGTTCGAGGAGATCATCGGTGCGGTAGCAGAGCAGTCCGGAGCGGTGCACGCCGCCACGGCGTAGCGGGGTTTCGTACACTGCACGAACCGTCTGAGTCGCGAATGGTTCATGTGCTGAGTCTTACTCGTTGGTTCGGGCCTTATATCGGCTGCCGGCGCGGATGTGGGCGTTTATTGTCTCAGACAAATAACCCTCTCGTGGCGTCTGCGTTGCCGAACTACCGACCTGGTCGGCGCCGCCGAGAATGCGATCTGGTCACAGCCGGGTTCGGTTATGCCTCGGTTTGCCATGTGTGTTCGCGACGCGGCGAATGGACCGACCGCGATGCGCGAGTTTTTCTGGGGGGCAGCGCGATCGACCCGAGGTCGTGGCCGAATTTCCGGGTGGTCAGCGCCCGCCGTTGAGCTTGTCGAGGCGGTCGCAGGCCTCGACGTACTCCTCCACCAGTCGGTTCACCACGTCAGCGGAGCGTTCCACCCGATTCATCATGCCGACGATCTGGCCGACCGGATTGAAATTGACGTCCTTGGCGGCCTCCGGGTAGCTGTGTCCGCGTTTGACGCCATCCAGCGCGACCATCATCTGTAGCGGCATCGGTAGGGGGTCGGGGGTGTCGGCCCGCTCCCAGGCGTCGGTCCAGTCGTTGCGCAGCATGCGGGCGGGCTTGCCGGTCCACGCGCGAGAACGCACGGTGTCGTGACTGCTTGCTTCGATATAGGTCTGCATCTGTGCGGGTGGCACATTCGCCTCCTCGACGGTCAGCCACAGGGATCCGGTCCAGGCGCCCGCGGCGCCCATCGCCAGCGCGGCGGCCACCTGCCGACCGTTGCCGATGCCACCCGCCGCGAGCACCGGGAGATCGCCGACGGCGTCGATCACCTGCGGCCACAACACGAGTGACGAGATCTCGCCGCAGTGTCCGCCGCCTTCGGTGCCCTGACAGACCACGAAGTCCAAGCCCGCGTTCTTGTGGTCGAGCGCGTGCTTGACCGAGCCGCACAGCGCGCCGATCAGCCTGCCGGAGGCCTGCACCTGCCTGATCACCTCCGCGGGCGGGGTGCCGAGTGCGTTGGCCACCAGCTTCGCCTTCGGATGCCGCAGGATCACTTCCACCTGCGGGCCCGCGGTGGTCGCGGTCCAGCCGAGGAGCTGGCTGTGCCGTTCGCCCTCGGGCAAATGTGGAACACCATGATCGGCGAGGATCTTCTCGGCAAAGTCGCGGTGTCCCTGTGGGACCATCTCGGCCAGCTTGGCCTCTAACTGCTCGGGGGTCAGGCCGTCGATCCCCTTGCCCTCGTACTTGGACGGAATCACCAGGTCCACGCCGTAGACGCCCGGAACGTGCTCGTCGAGCCAGGTGAGTTCGACCTCGAGTTCTTCGGCGGCGAAGCCGACCGCGCCTAGCACGCCGAGCCCGCCGGCGTTGCTGACCGCGGCCGCCACGTCGCGGCAATGGGTGAACGCGAAGAGGGGAAATTCGATCCCGAGCCGTTCGCAGATTTCAGTTCGCATAGCGTGCTGGTCTCCCTCGCTGCTCCGCCGCGAACGGCGCGGCGCAAATGTCGTAGAACGAGTTACATAAATACTGCCTCATCCGCGGTGGTCACTGCACGTCGAATCGGCCGCAAGCCGCAGATATCGCCATAATGCGGCCCCGGCCTCTTCGACTGGTTGCGACACCGTGCATTGACGGTAACACGTTCTAGTTTAGTCGGGGATATTCGCGTGCCATACCGGGCGATCGGCCGCGCCGCGATCAGGTGGCTGCGCGGTCGAACGACAGGTCGCTGGCGCCCCACCCGGGGCCTAAGGGGCCGATCAGCGCGGCAGTGGCCGCTCGTCGCCGGCGAGTGTAGAAATAACTGCCATTGCGGCGCGTGGGTCAGCAAGTCACCTGCCCGGATGTGCGCATGCCGGCGGACCCTTCGCGCGATTCGGCCGATCGTCGTGGGCGCCGGAGGTGATGGTCGAGTTGGATATCCCGTCCTATGTCCACACCAGCCGAGGTGCGCCGAGCAGGGCTCCCGGAAGTTTGCGAAAGGTCGTAACGATGATGGTGTGGCCCAAAGGATTTCGTAGGTCCGTTGGACGAAGTCGGCGCGCTACCCGGACCGGACCCAGCGTGTTCGGTGAATCACCGGACCTTTGACGCCAGCAGGAATGCCTGGCCGAACCGTTCGTCAGGACGCGGCTCGCGGACCATGCGGGCGATCACGGTGAACCCGGCATCGGTGAGCAACCGCGCGAGGCGCTTGGGCGCCCACCGATAGGCGCGAGCCACTTTGTGGTCGAAGGCTTCCACCGTGTCGGGCAGGTCGGCGGTTTGAAATGCCAGCAGCACGTGACCATGGTCGGCGAGCACTCGATGGAACTCGCGAAACACCATCGGCACGCGATCAGGCGGAAGGTGGATCAGGGAATACCAGGCGACTATCCCGCCGAGGGCGCCATCGTCGATCGATAGCCGCTCCATCGAACCCTGGTCGAAGGAAAGGTGTGGAAATTCCGCGCGAGCGAGCGCGACCATGCGTGCCGAGAGATCGATCCCGAAGACCTCCGCACCCAGTGTTGCGAGGTGCGCGGCTACCTGTCCTGGGCCGCAACCGAGATCGGCCACCGGGCCGGAACTCAGATCGGCCACCGATTCGGCGAATGCGGCGAGCATCGCCCGGTCGAGAGCTCGACTTTCGAGGTTGTGCTTGAAAAGATCCGCATACAGCTGAGCGACGCCGTCATAGCCGGCGCGGGTGGTCGTTATATCAGCGAGTTCTGTCGCTGCGGAATGATCGGTGGAATCCTGCACCCTGGCAGGGTATGTGCAGTCCCGCACCCTGTGCCCGGTATTACCTCATCGCCCGCTGCCGGGTCGAATGCCTGGGCGACGGACAGGCTGTCCTCGTACACGTGATGGCGGGTGATCAGGCCGTTCTGCACCGTGAGACGCAGGGCGAAGCGTGCGCGGTACGCGCGTCCGGTGCGGCGTGCGGTCTGCCGGATCTCGCCGAGCACTACCGCGTCGTCGCCGTCGACCAGAACGCGCTCGACGTGCGTCGCCGCCTCCTCCGGCACATGGTGCTCGGCGATCGCGCGGAAGTGCGCTGCCGCATCGGCCCTGGTCGAGCGGTGCCGAATCCACGGTGTTGCCGCGCGACCGTGTTCGGCGCACGGCCAGTCCAGTTTCCAGTCTGTGTGTTCGGCGTACAACTGCGCGATAGCCTCTGGATCACCGGAACCGATCCGACGCAACAAATCCTCGACGACCACACGGGTGGGTTGTGGCGGGAGCGCAGACATCGGCGGGTCCTTCCTAATGAGAGCGCCACGGCGGTCGGGCGGCACGTTCTCATTCTCAGCACGGGATGCGCCGCAGCGCGATTACCTCTCGGGTAATCCGGCAATGGCCTCCGGCGCGGCGGGGACCACGTGCGATGTGGTCGTGTCGCGGCTGCGGGCGGTGCCGAGAATCGAGCCCAGGATGACCAACGGAAAGCCGATCGCCATACCCGCGGTCATCGGCTCGTCGAGCGCCACGATGCCGAGCAGCATAGCCACCCCCGGATTGATATAGGCGACGACGGTGGCGCGGGCCGGGCCCACCTCGGAGATCAGCGCGAAGAAGAACAGAAAGGCGACCGCCGTGCAGAGTATGGCGAGGCCGAGCACCGACCAACCCGAGTCGGCGGTGATGCGCGTCGGCCACCGCCAGCTCGCGAACGGGGCGTAGATCGCAGCGGCGAGCAGCAGCGAGGCGGTCACCACACCCATTGGTGGGAGGTCGGCCAGCGCGCGGTTGATGACGATCGGGCCGACCGCGTATCCAATCGTCGTCAGCCCGATCGCGCCGATGGCCGCGGGATTGGACAGGTCGATGTCCATCCCGATGAGCGTCGCGACGCCGCCGAAGCCGATCATCAGGCCGACTATTCGGCGCGCGTCGAATCTGTCGTGGCCCAGCACGGTCACGATCACTACCGCGATCAAGGGGACGGCGGCGATCAGCAGCCCGACGGTCGAACTGTTCAATGTGGTTTCCGCGTACCCGATGAGGACCCACGGACCGGTGATCTCCGCCAGGGTGTAGAGCAGTAGCGGCCGCCAGCGGCGGAATACCGGGCCAAGTGTCTTGGTATACAGCGCGATCGGCAACAAGATCAGCCCGCCGATCAGCGTCCGTCCGAACGCGACGACGATCGGGTCCAGATCCGCAACCGCGATCCGGATCATCGCGTAGGGCAGACCCCAGATCACACCCATCGCGAGGAACAGCGCCCACCCGCGTCGCGTCATCGCGCGACCGCCGATCGGTGCGCCAAGACGGGGACGCTCTTGCTCTCTGACATGCTCCGCTCGCTTTCGACGTCCCGGAGCTTAGCCAGATGATCGGATGATCCGACAGATCCAGTTCCCGGCGGCAAGGAGGCCACTTGTGCGCCCCGACCCCTCGTTCGATCGCTCGAGCGTAGTGATATGGGGGCTGCCCAAGCCATATTCAGTAGCCATAGACTGTGCATGGCTCAGGCCTTTCCGAGGGGAAGTGGCCGGACCAGGTTGGAGTACGAGGTGCGGGGTGTGGCGGCCGAGCGGCCCGAGCTGGCTGCGGTTCAGGTCGAACGATGTCTAACTGAACCGGCCGAGCTCAGAACCGACTAGCTGGAAATGGAAGCTAGAACTCGGAATTCCGACGGTCGGCAACCGGGAGGTCGTTGATCGCAGGAGTTTCGGGAGATGTCGGCATCAACTCACGCCGCCGGCAATTGAGCGTCGCGGCTACTCGCACAGGTCGACGGTTCGCCGTGGCGGTCGTTGTGACGTCCACACCGTGCGCTGGTGGTCGGCGTCGTGGATTCCGTTGTCGTGGTGGTCGGCCGGGTGGTCTCAGCGGGTGTCGCGACCGGCGAGGGAGCCGGTGTAGTTGCCACTGGTGGTGTGACCGTCACGAGGTTCTCGGAAACCGGGGCCGATGTCGTCGATGCCGCGGTCGTCGGCAACGAAGTCGTCGGCGTTGCGGTCGCCGGCGTTGTGGTTGTCGGCGTCGCGGAGGTAGGCGCCGGGGTCGTTGATTCGCTGCTGACACCGGTCTTCGCGGCGGCAGCACGGGTGGTCGTCGGTGACGCGCCCGCCGCCTTGGTCGGTTGGCTCGTCGGTGCCGCAGACGTGGCGGCCACCACCTTGTACGCATCGGCGAGATCCGCCGCTTGCGGCTTGGCACTCGGGTCGACCGGCGTCCCCGCTTGCGCCTGCTTCGCCAGGTGGGTGAGCCAGGCGGCCGCGTACTCGGCGGAAGTCAATGGTTTGCCGTCGGCAGCGTCCGCGTCGCGCCAGTAGTCGAAGTGATGACCTGTTCCGTTCGGTCCCAGCGTGAGCTGGTAGGGATCGCTCATGATCACGGGGACCGTGTTCTGGTTTGTCACGATCAGACCGATGATCTCGTTCAGCACCTTCTGCGGCAGGTAAGCCAACGGCGACATGTCGTTGGTCGAGATCGATGCCGCGTTCGCCGGGGACTTCGGCGTCTGGCCTGGTTTGTATGCCGGATCCGACACCCGCAGCAGCACCTGGAGGAAGGTCTCGTCGCTCCGCATCCAGTTCGGCTGCGACTGTATGTCGGCGAACGCCGCGAGTGCGATATCGCTGAGGACGACCGCGACGTCCTGTCCGGTCGCCGGCGTGAGGCCGTCTCGTTCCAGCGCGTCGACGTTCAACTGCCGACCGACATTGACCGCCAATTGCAACAGCGAGATGTTCTCCGGCGCCGCGCAGGTGAGATCGCCGTCGGAGCAGAACGATGCGATCTTGCCGTTCAGCGCACCGAAATCCCCGCTGGTGCCCGGTAGCGCCCCTTTACCCGGCGCCGGGTTCGTGCCGTTCTGATATTGCTGATCGAAGCCGTCAGGATTGCCGAACGGGTCCTTCGCGCCGGGGAACGGCCCCTCCCCCGCTGACCGGCCGGCGTCGGCGAGGATGACGACACCGACGACATCGGTCGGATCGACGATCCCGTAGCCGCCATCCCGGTCGGCCTCCTGATGACCGATGTTCATCGCGACCCGGCGGACGACATCGGCGCCCTCGCTGTATCCGACGATCGAGAACTTGGTATCGGGGCACGCCGCGCTGATCTGCCGCATCACCTGTTCGGTATTCGCGACACCGGTGGTGACGGCGTCTTCATAGCTGGCCATATTCGCGGGGTAGGCGATGTAGACCGCCGCGTACGACCCGGGATCGACCGCATCGGCCGGTGCGTTGACGACCGGATCGACCCAATTGCTGTTGTGGTCGCCGGACAGCGCGGCGGGCAATTCTTCACCGTTCGCCCCGACGAGCATCTTGGTGGTCCCGGCGACCGGAGTGTCGCCGCGGCCGGCGACCGAGATGGTCACCATGTCGTGGCACTCCGTGACGGACGACGTGAGTTGCGTATCCCTGGTCTGCGGTGGAGATGTCAATGCCCATGAGGCGGCGACGATCGCCGTCACCCCCAGCACTGCCGGCGCGACAACGGCCGAAGCCATGCGATGCCGCGCGAAGAACTCGCGTAAACCCATTCCCTGATCCCATTCCATAGTGACAACTGGACGGACAGGCCCCCCCGAGGGCCAGCGTCACCAAGGAAGTCGTGGTTTGCGAGGTCGGCGTTACTGGATACGGTTTGTCGTCGATATCACCGTCGGGTTAGGTGACGGCCCCGGACATGCCGATGCTGTCGGTTCGCGGAGCAATAGCTGGTGAGGTTTCCGCTGAGCTGCGCACATCGGTGACGCATCACGAAGCAGACGCATTGGCAAGCGGAGGCGGGGCGCATATTGTTGGCACCCCGCCTCTCGTCAGCGGACTCGGATCGGGTTGTCACCGGCCATTCCGCTACGGGTTTCGACGGTGACATCGATGGCGGCCGGCTTGGCGTTCGGATCATAGGGCGTGTACTTCTCCAGCGAGCCCCAGTCCCGTGACCAGTCGTGGTCGAGATAGCTGGGCACGGTCTGCGACTTCAGCAGCAGACCCGTCCAGCCGAGCGGGCCGCCGCCGATATCGTCCTGCCAGGCGTTGGAGGCGTCGGAGCCGACTCGGTCGGGCAGGATGCGCCAGCGCGGGACCTCGGCCACGCCGTCACGATGGTCGAACGTGCGCTGACACGGGAAGGCCAGTCCGACGTGCCAGTCCAGCAGCGCCGGGTCGTGTGCGCCGACCACCGAATTCAGCGTGGCCAGCTTGGGCAGCCGGGGCGGGGTGATCGCCAGCCATTGCTTCGGCGTGATGTCGTTGTCCACCGCGACCAAGCGCACCGCGTTCACCTCGGCGGGCAGCCGGTCCAGCGGCACCCGCAGGTTTCGCCAGGACGGCGCGGGGCCGATGTCCAGCGGGTCGATCGAGCCGAGCGTGCGGACCTCGCCGTCCGCGCCGCGGACGCCGTATTCGAGATGCAGTTCCTGGCCGTAGGTGAGCACGCCGTCGGCGTCGACCGAGCGGATGCGGCCCGCCGCGGTGATCGCCAGTACCCGGTAGGCGGGATCATGACGCACGCTGTCGGTCAGGTCGAGCCGGTACCACTGCGTGGTCAACTGGGTCTGCTGCTGCTCACCGTCCTGGTAGCTGCCGAGCACCGGTGTCTTGGCTGGGTCGAGCCCGAACGGCAGCGCGACGGTGCTGCCATTGATGCCCTGCTGTTCGGTGGTGCCGCCGCCGGTGCCGGCGCCGGTGGTCTTGGTCGTCTTGTTCTCGGAGTCGGATTCCACCGAGTTCGCACCGCCGCCGACCGTCTCTTCGGCGTCGGCGGTGAGGTCGCGGGCGACCCCGTTCGGCGTGAATCCCTTATTCTTCGCGGCCAATCCGTCCGCGGGGGAACCGGTGTAGGGCAGCAGCAGCGAGTCCGCGGTGTCGGTTTCCACCAGCACCTCCGTCGCCAGACCACACGAATCACCGTGCAGCGATTGTAGATTCGATTTGGTGATCGAATACGCGGGATACTGCGTGATCGCGGCCTTGGCCAGCGAGGCGACCTCGAACAGCACGAGTAGCGCGGCGGCGATGGTCAGCGGCGTGGAGGCCCACCGGTCGAAACGTGTTGCAGCCGAGACATTCTCGCGCCGATACGGTTCGCGGTAGTGCTGCCAGATCGCCACCAGCAATGCTACGCCGCTGAGCCCTAGGAACAGCGTGGACAGCCCCTTGCCCGCGATCAGCGGAGCTTTGTCCCACCACGGCACACCGTAACTGGACACGTACCACCAACCGTTGGATCCGGTGAACGTTACCGCGAGCAGGAACAGCACCGCGGCCGCGAACAACGAGCGGTTGCGCGGCGAGCGAATGCCGTTGGTGCCCACCGCGACCGCCGCGAGGGCGGCGAGCGACCCGGCCAGCCCGGCATAGACGCCGAAATGGTGGGTCCACTTGGTGGGTGTGAACATCATCAGCAACAGCGATGCGAACACGATGCCGAGAATGCGCACCGACGGCCCGCGCGAGGTGCCGGGAATGCGTCCCTTGCGCAATACCTGTAGTACACAGACCAGCAGGCACAGCAGCATGACCAAGACGCCGAACCGTCGCGCCAGCGAGCCGTCGGGGGAGAGCATCAGCAGCGAGTCCCACCGAGTGCGCTCGTCGAACCAGGCCACGTTCGGGCCGACGATGGTGCGCACCCGTGTCGCTTCCAGCACCGTCGACAGCGTCTGGTCGGCGAAGATCACCACGAGGACCAGCGTGCCCGCGGCGAATCCCGGCGCGAGCAGTGCGGCGAAACGGAAGACCGTGTTCGCGACGGTCGGGCGGCGCGTGCCCGCCGCGGCGTTCACCGCGGCGTCAGCAGTGCTGGAACCGGAGGCTGCCGCGTCGGCGTCCGGGCCGGTCCGCGTCGGGACGGTGCCACGGGCCCGCTTGATGATGATCAGCAGTACCGGCCGTGAGCCCGCGATCAGGGCTGCGATGCAGATCAGACCGGTCGGCCCCGCCGCGAGTGAGAAGGCGGCGATCAGCACCGCGACCGCGGCGGGCAGCAGCCGCCCGGTCGCGATGGCGCGTTCGATCGAGCACCAGGTGAGCAGCGCGCCCGCCGCGATCAGCGGCTCGGGTCGCAGACCGTTGTCATAGGGCAGCCAAAACGCCAGGAACACCAGGCCCGCGGTCCACAGTGCCACCTTGTTCCGCCGCACCCGGGCACCGAGCCTGGGCAGCACCTCCCTGCTGATCACCAGCCAGCACACGACGCCCGCGATCAGGGTCGGCAGCCGCATCCACGGGCTGGCATCGGAGACGCGGGTCAGCCAGGCGAGCACCTCGTAGGACCAGCCGAACGGCGCCTCGGGTACCGCGAACCACCGGTAGTAGTTCGCCATATAGCCCGCGTGCCCGGAGACGCGGGCCATATTGAGGATGTATCCGTCGTCTGAGGTGTTGGCTCCGATGAAGTGCCACAGCGCCAGTAGGCCGACCACGACAATGTCCGCGACCGTGACCCGCCACCAGTGCGCGGGCAGGAATCGGCGCGGCGTGCGACCGTCGCTGGTGTCGAGCAGGTGCAGTGCGATCAGTGCGATCAGGGTGAACACGGCCGCGGCGATCATCGCGGCCAGCTTCATCGCGGTCGGAGTCGAGGAAAAACGCGAGTCGATGTCCGCGTGCAGTTCCGCGCCGCCGAGGCGGCCGGCGTCCAAATCGGTGAACACCCCGACCACCTGCGGCCGGATGTCTCGGGTGACCGTCGACCGGAACGGTGTGCCGTCCTGTCGAGACACCCCGGTGATCTGCACGGTCGTAGCGGCCGCGCTCGATTCGACGGTGAGTGTCGCGCAGGACCCGACTTCGGCGAGCGGGGCCGACAGCAGCGGGATATCGCGCAGCACTGCTGACACCGCCCCGTCTGCGACCGAGACGACCAACCCCTTGGTGGCCGCCTGACCGGACGACGCGGGCACCGTGGACAGCACAGTGCCCGCCGCCCCCACCTCCCGCAGCAACGAGCAAGGCAGCGTCGCGGTCAACCGCAGGGGCTCGTAGGACACCAGGGGCGCCGCGACGCTCGCGGCGCCTGGCTGGGGCCAGTCCAGCGTGGCCCGGTCCTGACGCACGGGCAGCAGCGGGGTCGACAGCGCCAGCACGAATCCGAGAAATCCGGAAACGAGGGCGATCAGGCGGATACGGGTGAACGCTCGAGAAGATCGGTCCGGTCGCACGGGGGTTGATGGTATAGACCGCGTGCTGTGATCGGCGACTACCGCAGTGCGCGGACGTCCCACAACCAGACATCGTCCACCTGGGTCGGCGCGAATCCGAGCAGTTGCGTGACGGTCTCGCGCAGCACGTCACGGTTCTTGGTCGTGGGCAGCACCAGCACGTCCGCCTGCCAGAACCACAGATCCGACATCGCGCTAACGCGGGTCTCGGCGTCGATCGGCGGCACCACCCCGGTGTCCTGCGCCCGCACCAGCAGGGTGGTCGTCGCCCGGGCCTCCGGGCCGTAGATCCCTTTCTTGGTGGTGCCGGTCGGCCCGACGAAATAGCCGCCGGCGAGTGGGAAATCGAAGTCGGCGTCGGCTTGCCAGCGCAGCGCCCGCGCGTCGGGCGGACGCGGCGGCGGCACCATGACCACCGAACCGCCTGTGACGTACCGCTGGATCGCCCCGTCCGCGAAGAAGTCCGGCGTCGGGGCCCGTTGGGTCACCGGAAGGATGGTCGGGGTCAACGGCAGCAGTGCGCCGACGAGGGCCGCGAACCAGGCCAGCGGCTTCCAGTCCACCACCGACTGCTTCCAGGTCGCCACCGCCCGGTCGGTGGCCAGCGCGAGCACCGCCGCGATGGCCGGGATCGCGGCCATCGACAGCCTGGACTCCAGCACCGTGCTGAGCAGTGGCACATGTTCGGCCCACTGCCACGGCAGTTCGATGCCGGTGGATTTCTTGCCGATCATGGCGACCGAGCCGAGCGAGAGCACGCCGAAAACGGTGATCACCACGGCCGCGGCCCGCACCACCCGGTCGCGCCACAGCAGTGCCACCGTGCTCGCGACCAGCAGCAGCAGCGGCCATCCGAAGTACGCGTTCTGCTCGGTCGGGTTGATCGCCACGTTCTGGCCGGGTGAGAAGACGCCGCCCAGCGATTCGGACGGGAACTGCACCAGGGCCCGCAGGTCGTTGCCCATCGGGCCGTGGTCGATCGAGCGATAACTCTGCGGCCCGAAGAACTGCCACCACAGCGGGATCTCGGTGAGTACCAGCGTGATCACCGCGGCCAGGGCCAGAGTGGGGGTGATGCCGTGCAGAATGCGACCGATGACGCGCGGCGCGTGCAGGTGATAGACGACGGCGAACAGAGCGAAGGCCAGCGCGAAGATGAGCAGCGGTTCCTCCCCCAGCGCAATCTGCAGCGCGACGAGCAGTCCCAGCGCCACCGCATCGCGGACCCGCCGGCGCGGCCGGTCCGGTCCGGCCGCGCTCGCCCGCCGCGTCATCCGGATCAGCTGTCCGGCGATGATCGGAAGCAGCATCAGCACAACGAAATTCGGGTGCGCACTGGCGTGCGAGATCATCGCGGGCGCGAAACCGCAGAACAGCCCGCCGAGGAAGGCCGCAGACCTCGAGGCGACGAGTTCGCGGTGCAACAGCCGATGCCAGGCGAACGCCGTCCCGGCCAGCCCGAGGGTGAGCACGAGCACGAAGGTGACGGTGGGCCCGAACAGCAGGGTGACCGGGGTCAGCGGCACGCCGACGCCGAACATGGCCGTATTGGCCATCATGTTCACCCCGGCGGGGAAGTTCTGCAGGTCGGTGCCGAGCGGGCTGTGCAGGGCGGCCACCGAGTGCGCGGTCACCGCGAAGAACCATTCCCACATCGTCTGGTCCTGACCGCTCTTGATCAGGTAGCCGCTGTCGGTGTCACGCCACTGCCCCGACAGCACCGTGGCTGCCAGCGCCAGGTAGCCGGTCGCGACGAGCAGGTCGGTGCGGTGGACGCGGATTCGCGGGAACCGACGTGTGCGCGGGCGGGGTGGGTTGCGGAGCACTTCGGTCGGTGTCGGTTCGCTTGTCGCGACGCCTACCCCAGTCGTCCCCGCAAGCTCGGCGGGTGCGACCTCTTGTGCCCGTTCCACCTGCGCATCACTCCTCGACAGCGCTGAACCAGCCGCCCTCCGTAACCGACCACACTGTGCGTGGACTGACAATCGGAGGGGTTATCCACTGTCGACGGGTTCAACCCTCCCCACCGCGCAGAGGGGCGCTCGGACGTCAGCGTCCGTTCAACGGCGAACGGTGACGAGGGTGAACGGGCCGATATCGGTGGTGGTGAACCGGGGGTCGGCGAACAACTTCTTGGGAAAGGTCACCGAGTATCGCGCCACGTTCGGGTCGTTCGGGTAGACGTCCTTGGCCAGTCGCAGTGTGTAGGCGTCGCCACTGTGCCGGAACAGGAACGCATCCGGTGCGCGCCATGGGCTCGCGGCCAGTGCGTCCAGCAGTGCGTCCGGAGTCTTCACCTTGCTCCAGCGCTCGATGGCCGCCGCCCGGCCCGCGAAGTCGGCAAGCGGGTTGGCGTAGTGCGAGGTGAGCGCTTGGAAGCCGAAGTAGGGATAGAAGGAAAGGAAACTGGTGTCGGCGGTCAGGACCACGGTGTCCGAGCGCGGCCGCCCGGTCTGCGCGGTGAGCGCCGCGTCCACTTGGCGGTAGTACGACACCGCGGAGGCCGGTCGCTGGTCGGCGCGCTGCCCATCGCCGTCGGTATCGGTGTAGGCGGTGGTGATCTCGGCCCCGAGGATGTGCGGAATGTTCTGGGTGAACGCCAGCGCCCCGACCATCGCGACAACGACGACCGCGAACCGGAACCGGTTCGGTTCGTTCAACGCCCGGTAGATCCCCCGCGCGCCCTCCACGAACCCGAACGCGCCCGCGGTGGCGAGCAAGACGAGCAGGATCGGCTCCAGCCGGAACGACAAGAGTGTGGTGCCCGCCGCGGTCGCCGCCATCGACAGCAGTGTCCACAGGTAGATCGCCAGCACACCGATCGCGAGTGCCTGTGCCCGCCTCGACGAGGCGGCGCGCACGACCAGCCACACGGTTCCGACCATGCACAGGGCGCCGACCAGGGAGAACTCGAACATCGGCAGCGGCAGTCGCGCACCCGACTCGGGCAGGTAGTGCAGCGCGGTACCGGTACTCGCGGTCGTGCCGCGCAGTGCCTTCAGCAGATACGGCGTCCACACGATCAACGCGACCAGCCCGGCAATCGCCCCGATCGCCACCAACCGCAGCAGCGGCGCCACGGCGGCGCGCCAGACCGGGCGAACGGAACCCGCCGCGTCGTGGTTACGGGCTGTGCGCTGCTCTCGCACGGCGAGAACGGCCGCGGTCAAGCCCATCAACCCGATCGCGAACGCGGCGACGCCGAAGTAGAGGGTGTAGAACGTGGCCGCCACGCCGAGGAACAATCCGGAACCGACAACCGCGCCCCAGCCGCCAGCCGTGTGGCGTCCGGTAGCACCTTCCGTCGAGACCGTCGTGCCCGCCCGCCCGTGTTCCAGTGGTCGGTGCAGCGCACCCCAGGCGAGGACGAGCGCTGGCGGGAGCACGATCACGATGACGGCGCCATAGGCTTCCGGCGCCGCGTACGCCACCGCGACCGCGGTGATCGCCGCGGCGACGCCGACCGCCCAGTCCGCGCGAATCAACTTCGACCACAGCACAAGTGCGACTACCGCGGACACCGCGAGGAAGCCGATCGCGTACGGCTTGAACACCTCCCAGCCGGCGATCCCCAGCAGGTTCGCCACGCGCCCGCCGATCCAGAACCAGCCCGCGGGGTAGTACGGCGGCAGTTGCGCGTAGGTCATATCGCGCAGTGCGGCGGAGTCGGTGAGCCGGGTGAGGAACTCGGTGCGAAACTCCTGGTCCACTGAGACGCCGAATAGATACAGCTTGGTCGCGGCGAGTGGCATGCCGAGCGTGACCGTGACAAATGTCGAAATGCCCACCCAGGACAACAGTTTCGCGACCCATGGCCACTTGTGCCTGCGCAGCAGCGCGATCGCCGATGCCAGCACAGCGGCCGCGACCACCTGTCCGACCGTGGTCAGCGCCCGGGTCACGTTGGAGGAGTTGAACGCGGGCCAGTGCACCATCGAGAACGCGATCAGCCCGACCGCGGCGACGACCGCGGCGACGACCGCGGCCAGCGCCGCCTCCCCGAGGCCGGAGGCGATCTGCCGCGCCAGCGGAGCCAACCGTCGCGGCCTAGGCGCCGGATCCACGGAGCGCGGGTGCGCTTCGTCCGTCGCGGTCGCCGTGCTCAACGGACCGCTCCGCACTCGATGACTCGCATGGCGCCTCCGGATTCACTGGGGGTCGACTCCCTCGAACGATAGGTGCCCGCGTGATCGAGGATCACGCGGGCACCAGGTCCGAGCTCGATCGCTGGATCAGATCGGCAGTCTGCGGAAGACCGGCCGCGGAATGTGCCGCAGGATCATCATCACGTAGCGGAAGGGCCCCGGCGCCCAGACGAGCTCCTTGCCTTTCTGCGACGCCGAGACCGCCAGCACCGCGATGTCTTCCTTGTCGACGGTCAGCGGAGCCTCTTTGACGTGCGCCGAGAATCGGGTCCGGACCATGCCGGGCCGGATCACCAGCACGCGCGGACCGTGCTTGCGCAGCGCCTCGCCGAGCCCCAGGTAGAAGCCGTCCAAGCCGGCCTTGGTCGAGCCGTAGACGAAGTTCGAGCGCCGCACCCGCTCACCGGCGACGGAGGACATGGCGATGATCCGCCCGAAGCCCTGCGCCTTCATCTTCTCGCCGAGCAGCACGCCGACGGAAACCGCCGCGGTGTAGTTGATCGAGGCGACCTGCACGGCCTTGCGCTGGTTCTGCCACAGCTCTTCGGGATCGCCGTCCAGGGCGAACGCGACGATCGCGACGTCCACGTCACCGGTGTCCCAGGCCGCGTCGATCACCTTCGGGTGGCTGCCGGTGTCGAGTGCGTCGAAATCGATGATCTCGACTTCGCTCGCGCCGGCCGCCTTCATCTGAGCGACCGCGTCCTCACGCAACGGATCACCCGGCAGCGCCGCGAGAATGACGCGCGCGGGTCCCTTCTTCAGGTACTCCGCGCAGATTGCCAAGCCGATTTCCGAAGTTCCACCCAGCAGCAGAATCGACTGCGGGTTGCCAACGGCATTGATCATTTCGCCGATCCTACTGTCACTGCAGCTCCAGCCTTCTCGCCATATCGGACATGAAAACGCCTGTGGGATCGACACTGCGGCGGATCTTGATCCACTCGTCGATCCGCGGGTACATCTGATGGAACGTCTCGGCGGTGGTCCGCGAGTCCTTCGCGGTGTACAGCCGCCCGCCGAACTCCAGCACCCGCCGGTCCAACTCGCCGACCAGCTGGTTCAGGCCTGGCTTGATCGGGAAATCGACGCAGATGTTCCAGCCCGGCATCGGGAAGCTCAGTGGAGCGTGGTTGCCCGGGCCGAACAGCTTGAACACGTTCAGTGCCGAATAGTGCCCCGACGCCTGGATGTCGATGATGATCCGCTTGAACTCCTCGACGGCCTCGGTCGGCACCACGAACTGGTACTGCAGGAAGCCATTGGAGCCGTAGCCGCGGTTCCACTCCGAGATCATGTCCAGCGGGTGGTAGAACTGCGTCAGGTTCTGCACCTTGCCGGTGTAGTTGCCGCCCATCCGGTAGTACGCCTCGCCGATGGACATCAGCGTCAGCTTGTTCATGGTCCAGTTCGGGAAGATGTCCGGCACCGTCATCAGCTGCGGGGCGTCGAACTTCAGCGGCTTGCTTTGCAGCCGCTTGGGCAGTTCGTCGACCTTGGCCAGCCGGCCGCGGGTGATGGTGGCCCTGCCCAACTTGGGCAGCGGGCTGATCACGTCGAACCACGCACTCGAGTAAGTGTAGTCGGCCTCGCTGCCGTCGCTGTGTGCGGCAATGGTCTCATCGAGGGTCGCGGTCTTCACGCCGTCGTTGCGGAAATAGGCCGTCTCGGTCGGCGCCATCTCGATGGTCGCGCGCAGGATGATGCCGGTGAGGCCGTTGCCGCCGACGGTCGCCCAGAACAGCTTGGCGTTGCGCTTCGGGGTGAGGTGCTGCACCTGCCCGTCGGCGGTGAGCAGATCGATCGAGCGGACGTGGTTGCCGAAGCTTCCCTCGCTGTGGTGGTTCTTGCCGTGGATATCGGAGGCGATGGCGCCGCCGATGGTCACCTGGCGGGTGCCCGGGAGCACCGGCACCCAGAGGCCGAACGGTAGCGCGGCCTTCATGAGCTGGTCGAGGCTGACGCCACCATCGACATCGACGATCCTGGTGTCGCGGTCGATCCGATGGATGTTGTGTAGCGCGGTCATGTCGACGACCAAGCCGCCCGCGTTCTGCGCGTGGTCGCCGTAGGAGCGCCCGAGGCCGCGTGCGATCACACCGCGGCGTAGGTGGGCGGGCTTGCTGTCATTGTCCTCGGCGACCATGGCGACAGCCTTGGCGATCAGTTCGGGATCGCTGGTCGAGAGCACTTCGGAGGAGGTCGGTGCGGTGCGACCCCACCCGGTCAACGTTCGGGTGCGCGTCGGAAGTGCGAACGCGTTCACCGCGGCGGGGCCGTCCTTTGTGACGACGGCGCCGCTGTCGTTCCCGGTTGTCGTGGTGGCGGTCGGAGCTTTCGTGGACATCGGCATAGAGGTTACAGGTATAACGCGGGATCCGGTCGTCGTCGCCAGGCGCGGAGGTAGGGACGTATGCGTCGGTTCAGCACCGGATCTACGTTCCGCCCCGGTCGGCGCTACGCTCGTCGGCGTGCAAGCCGAACCCCACCTGCCGCTTCCGGCCGAACTGCCGTTGGTCGACGAGCCCGGTGGCACCGATGTCGACCTCAAGACGCAGATCGTCCGGTTCACCGTCACCGGTGGGTTGTCTGCCGTTGTCGACTACGGGCTATACAGTCTGCTGTTGAACCTGGTCGGCCTTCCGGTCAGCATCGCGAAGTCGATCAGCTTCGTCGCGGGCACCACCACCGCCTATCTGATCAACCGCCGGTGGACCTTCCAAGCCCCACCCAGCCGGATCCGTTTCTTCGCGGTGGTCGCGCTCTACGCCCTCACCTTCGCGGTGCAGGTAGGCATCAACTCTGCGCTCTACCACGCCTTCGACGAGGTCTGGTGGCGCCAGCCTTTTGCCTTCGTCGTCGCCCAGGGCACCGCGACGGTGATCAACTTCGTCGTCCAACGCGCGGTGATCTTCAAGATCGGCGCCGCTCCGGCGATACCTCGAGGCCCAATTACCTCCAGTTCGCCGTAACTGCTGTCCATCCCCTTCCCGACCACCCCGCAGATGCTGCCGTCGAGAGTCGTCGACGGTAGTCGAATGGTGGTTGACCGGTGCCGTATCGCCCGCCTTATGACTACGCTCGCCGAACAAACTCGGCTATACAGTTCGCATCGAAGAAATTGAGTCGACGATCTCGGTGGTGGTCACCATGGCGGTGGCGTAGTTCGGGATATTGACTTCTAGTGCGGCGTGCATTTCTGTTTCCGAGTAATCCGCGGTCGCGTCCGTCACCATCGTGAGCTGGTAGCCGAGTTCAGCGGCGTAGCGAACGGTCGCCTCGACGCAGGTATGGGCAATGAGTCCTATGACGATGAGCTGGTGAATGCCGTGTTTCTTGAGCTGCAAATCCAGATCTGTATTGGCGAAACCGCTGGAACACCAATGTTCCAGGGCCACGATATCTCCTGGTCGAGGCTGGAACTCGGGGCGGATCTCGCCACCCCACGTGCCGTATTCGAAAGTCTTGTTCGACCACGCTGCCTTCTGAATCGGCGCGATGTACTTCCAGGTCTCGTAATCGCCGAGGCGATATCGATGATGCAGCGCATAGAAAACGCGGATGTCTGCCTGTCGGGCAGCTTCGAGGACTCGCATCATATGCGGGACACACTGATTGGCCTCGGCAACACCTTTCAAACGATTCCACAGTTTGCCGCCCTCGGAAATGAAATCGTTGTAAGGATCGATCACCACAAGGCCAGTGATCTTCTTGTCATATGTCACGTGGGTCACCGTGCTCTCCGATCCTTGCGGTCACAACGGCTGATAGTCGAGTGTATTCCCGCGCGGAGCCTACTTTGCTGGTGTGGTACGGACCTCAGTTCGGGACCGTGACCAGGTGAACCATTGCGGCGACACCAACCACGACGATCACGCCGCGCAGCACGGCGGGCTTCAATTCGAGCCCGATCCTCGCGCCGATCTGCCCGCCGAGGGTCGAACCGATCGCGAGAATGGCGACAACAGGCCAGCTGATCGGCGCGACGAAAGCGTAAATCGTGCCCGCGACGACGTTCACGATGGCGGATAGGACGTTTCGCGCGCCGTTGAGCCGCTGCAACGGCTCGGACAGTGTCATACCCATCACCGCCATGAGCAACACGCCCTGCGCGGCGGTGAAATACCCGCCGTAGATACCGATCAGGAACGTGAAGAACAGCAGCAGCGCGGGGATCCCATCGGGGTCCGCGCCCGCTACGCCTGCGACCGCCCGGCGTTTCGCGATCCAACGGGAGACCTTGGGTTGAATGATTACCAGCACGACGGCGAGGCCGACGAGTGCCGGAACTATCGACTCGAACGCGTCCTTCGGCAGTGACAGCAGCAGGATCGCGCCGCAGATCGCGCCCAGGAACGAGGCTACCGAGAGCCGGGCCACCTGTGGCCAGAACCCCGTCAGCACCTTGCGGTACCCGATCGCGCCGCTGATCGAGCCCGGTGCCACCCCGATCGCGTTCGAAGTGGTCGCGGTCAGCGGCGAATAGCCGAGCGCTACCAGCACCGGGAACGTCACCAACGTGCCGGAACCGACCACCGAGTTGATGGCGCCGGCCCAGATCCCGGCGATCAAAATGATCACCGCATGACCCCATGTCATCGGATCGAAGCCGGCATCGGGCCGGCCACTCCGCTGCCGACAGGGCCGAAGACGGCTACCGGGTCCACCGCGGTGATGTGCGGCAGTCTGTCGATGCCGAGTTCGTTCGTCGATATCGAATGCTCGCGATCGCATCGCGCAGTGATGAACACGGTTGCGAGCTTGTCAGCGTCTGACTGATGCGTCCAATGCGATTTGGCGAGCTATCGATGCGCGCGCGCATAATGAGCAGATGCCTGGCCTCCGCCGCACCAAGCCCGACCTGGCGGACGTTTTCGCCGCACCGCTGGTTCAGTTCCTCGCGATAGCCCGTCACGAAAACTTGACACACGCCGCAGCGGAACTGGGAGTCGCTCAGTCCAGCCTCAGCCGTGCGTTGGTTCGATGGGAACGTCAACTCGGGGTGCCGCTGACCAGCCGTGTCGGCCGGTCTGTCCGATTGACCCGCCACGGACGATCTCTCCAGCATGCGCTGCAACGATGCTCGGAGGGCCTCGAGCGGGCCAGCACAGATGTTGCCGAGAACCTGGATACCGACGGGGGCGTGGTGGCCCTCGGATTTCTCAACAACCTGGGGTCTCGCATGGTGCCGGAAATTCTGCGCGCTTACCGCGGCAGCCACTCCGACGTGAAGATCACCCTTCATCAAGGAGGATCCGAGTTCCTGATCGATGCACTGCGCGAAGGCACCATCGATCTGTGCCTGACCTCGCCCGCGCCGAATTCCCCGGAGTTCGCCACCGCGCAGGTGGGCACTGAGCCGCTCGTGCTTGTCGTCCCGCCCGAGCATCCGCTGGCCACGCGCGGTCAGGTAGCGCTTGCCGAGGTCGCTTCGGACAACTTCCTCGCCCTGCCGCGCGGATACGGCCTGCGGGCCATGACCGAACAGCTCTGCGCTCTTGCCGGGTTCACCCCGCACATCGTCTTCGAAAGCACGGACGCCGCCACGCTACGCGGCCTCGCCGCCGCCGGATTCGGGGTGTGCATCCTGGCCGCCGCGCCGGACGCGACCGACTCGATCGAAATCCCGATCGGCATCCCGCCCGCATCCCGCCCCATTGTGTTGACCTGGTCGACGGCCCGCACCGAGAGCAGGGCTACCGCCTCGTTGCGGCATTACATCCTCGATCATCTACGTTAGCCGCAGCCACTCGTCTGACCTGCGGTAATCCAAGCGGATGGCCGTAGGATCGGCGCACCTTTCGGCGGTAAAGGACGACTTGTCGTACCCGTGGGCGGCCGTGGACGGAGCTGGTTCGGGTTCAGGTGTGTCCGCCCGGCTGGAACTGTTCCGGTCGGTCGAGCCACTCGAGCGGGAGCGACCGGCCTCAGACCGGGATCAGGGTGACCGGTACCCCGTTGAACACGGCGTTGCCCGAGGGCACGTCGACCACGGAGTCGTCGGTGAGCACGTTGGCGTTCACCCCGGCGTGCGCGCGGGCTACGGTCTGCGCGCTGTCGCTGTGACCCCAGCCGTGCGGCAGACTCACCACGCCGGGCATGATCGTCTCGGTCGGCTCCAGTGGAACCGTCAGCGTTCCCGCGGCGGACTTCACCACTGCCTGGTCGCCCAGGCCGAGCCGCGCGACATCGGCTGGGTTGATGTGCAGTGTGCAGCGATTGGAACCGCCGACCAGCGATGCGATGTTGTGCATCCAGCTGTTGTTGGACCGCAGCTGGCGCCGCCCGATCAACACGATCTCCGGCGCCGCGTCGGTGAGTCTCGCGCGCATCCGCGCGACGTCCGCGAGTAGCGGCGCCGGTGCCAGGTCCACCTGTTCGGTCGCCGTCCGTAGGACTCCCGGCAGGCGCGGCTGCAACGGACCGAGGTCGATGCCGTGTGGATTGTCCAGCAACACTTGCAGATTCAGCGTGCCGCCGTTCCACTCGCCGTACGGCCCGAGTCGCAGCATCAGATCGATGCGCTGCTCGGTGCTGTTCTCGCCGTGCAACTCGGCGCGCCGATTCGCGAACCCGGCCTTGTGCAGGGTGCCCGCGATGACGAGTTCGTCTGCCGCGGTGAGCGGGTCTACGCCGTCGGAGCCGTCGTGCGCGCGGCCGGTCAGCGCGGCGGCGAGCCGGGCGAGGATCGCAGACTCCGATGGCCGGTCGCCCAGGGGCACCAGCGGGCGCGAATAGCGTGTGTAGTTACGGACCGCGAATCGCAGCAGCGCGAAGTCGTAGTGCGGTGACTGGGTCGGACGCGGCGGCGGCAAAATCACGTCGGCGTGCCTCGTGGTCTCGTTCAGATACCGGTCGACGCTGACCATGAAGTCGAGCTGGGCGAACGCGGTGTCCAAACGCGCCCCGCTCGGTGCGGACAGCACCGGGTTCCCGGCTACGGTCACCAGCGCGCGGATCTGTCCGGTGCCTGGAGTGGTGATCTCCTCGGCCAGCGTGGCCACCGGCAGTTCACCCATGGCCTCCGGCAGTTCCCGGACCCGGCTGGTCCAGCGCCCGGTGCGAAACGGCCTGCTGCGTGCGATGCCACCCGCCGCCGCGGTGGCGAACATGGCGCCGCCGGGGGTGTCGAGATTTCCGGTCAGCATGTTGATCGCCTCGACGAGCCACTGCGTGATCGTGCCGAATTCAGCCGTGCAGGTGCCGATCCGGGCGTAGACGGCCGCGGTCGGCGCGGCGGCCAGCTCACGGGCGAGCCGGATGACGGTCGGTGCCGGCACTCCGGTGCGGGCCGCCACCGTGTCCGGATCGAATGCCGCTGCGGTCGTGCGCAGTTCGTCGACTCCGGTGGCCTCGACCCGTACGTCGGTCAAGTTTTCCGCGAACAGCGTATGCACGATGCCGAACAGCAGGTACGCGTCGGCGCCCGGTCGGATGAACAGGTGCTCGTCGGCCAGTTTCGCAGTGCGCGTTACCCGGGGATCGACCACGACGAAGCGGCCGCCCCTGCGCCGCAGTGCCTTCAGCCGACCGGGAAAGTCCGGTGCGGTGCACAGCGAGCCATTGGATTCCAGCGGGTTCGCGCCGAGCATCAGCAGATAGTCGGTGCGGTCCAGGTCGGGCACCGGCACGGTCCACGGATCGCCGAACATCAGCCCGCTGGCAACCTGCTTGGGCATCTGGTCGGCCGTGCTCGCCGAGTAGATGTTTCTGGTGCCCAGCGCGCGCAGCAGAATCGGCACATACAGGGCGCCTGCCACGGTGTGCGCGTTCGGATTTCCCAGATATACGCCGGCAGCCTGATTTCCGTGTTCGGCCATGATCGCGGGGAAACGCTCGGCGATGAGGTCGAGGGCCTCGGTCCACGACGCGGTGCGCCAGGTGTCGGTGGCACGGTCACGGATCAGCGGATCGATGATCCGGTCCGGGTCCTCGTCGAGGTGGCCGAAGCTGGCTCCCTTCGGGCAGAGAAACCCGCTACTGAAGGGATCCTGCCGGTCGCCGCGGACCGAGGTCACGTGGTCCTCGAGGTCCAGGGTGAGTTCGAGTCCACAGACCGCCTCGCAGAGCGGGCAGGTCCGCAGCAGCGTACGCGAGTCCGTGATCGGGGCCATACCCCATCTTGGGCCCCTCATAGTGGAACTGAAAGAGGAACGATCAATTCGACGACGCCGAATGACAGGCATCCGGCTGCGTTACCGGGGTGGGATCGACGGCGCAGGCATGGAAACCGGTCGTCGACAGTCTGGTCGGACGCTGGTTCGTCTTCGCTCGGCCCGATGATTGCTGGACCCGAATAGAGCGGTTATCCGACCTGCGGCCCCTGCCTGTGTTCAGCGGGTGCGACGGGTCGGGACATGCGCGGCTCAGCAGGCGATGGTCAGTTTCGCCTGGTGCGACGTGGTCGTGGCCCGCACGGCGGCGCTGATCGCGACCACCGGCGGCACCCAACGGGCCTCGGCGGGCGAGACGCCCCAGCAGGCCGAACCGGCGGAGAGCTGGGTGGGCGGCAGCGGGATGCCCGCGCCGTCGGTGTATACGGTGGCGCCCGCCTCGCGCAGTGCCGCGAGCGCCATCGCGGCCTTTTGTACACCGGTGACCAGGTGGATCTCACGACGCTCGGCGCCCGGGATCTCGATCACCGGACCGGACAGGTTGTTCGCCCGCAAGAAGCGGCGGACCTCGCCGGCCAGTTCGCCGGTGACCTCGATGCCGGACACGTCCTCATCGGTGATCAGGCTGAGACCGTTGGCCGTTTCGGCAACCGTCCATCCGCGCTGGGCGTAGTCCTGCGCAGCGGCGGTCATGTCGGCCGCCGAGACGGAAGTCGGAAACGTGGTGCGCACTGTCTTCTCCATTCCCCGGGGTGGATCTGGTCCTGCATTCATGGGTCGTATCGGCGGAGGACGTCGGCAGCGTTACGCGATCTTCGAAACTATTTCCGGAGTGTCGCCTACGTCTCATTTTCGAGCGTGGGTGGACCGCGTTCCGCCGGGCTCCGTAGGCCGCTCGCAGTTGTTGCCACGCGGCTACTTTCGGCCTTCGACCTCATCGCTCGCTGTGTCGATGCTGGGAGGCTGCTGTGGATGCTGTCGGCTGTGGTGCGAAGGCGATAACTTCCTGGCCACGGGCGTTTTCCGGCTGGATAGGGGCCGGTGCGAACCGAGCGGCTTTCGGCATGAGTGACGAATTCGAAGGCATAGCCGCGCCCCCGGGAAATGCGGCGCCGAACGCGGAGAAGCGCGGCGCGGAATCACGGTGGATCACGTGCCGAGTCGATCGGTCAGCGCTTCGAAGACGTTCGAGCGGTGCAGTTCTGGCGGCTTCGCAAGCGTGGGCGACGCAGTTGACTCGTGAAATGGCGGCCGGCGCGGACAAAGCTCGGCCCCGGAGTGATGGCTGATTGCGCCACGCGCCATGAGCTGGTCAGTTTTGCTGTAAAACAATGCGGTTCGGGTGCCCGGAGGATCCGCCGCGGATGTCGGGAAGAATGGTCGCACGGCTTGGAACGGGCCGGGAGCGCGGCCGCTGCGCGCCATGACGGAGTGCGATACCTTCTCCGGCAGCCGTCGCTACGGTGCCTAGGCTAGGGCTGGCACGTGGACAGGCCCCGCCGATTCCCAGGTGTCGCTCAACACGGCGCGGTGGGTCGGCAGAGCCTGTTCGTAGACCTCGCGGCCCTTGTCGGTCAGGCAGACGAACACGGCGCGGCGGTCATCGGTGCACATGCTGCGCCGCACCAGGCCATCGCGCTCCAGGCGGGCAACGGCCCGCGACAGCGCGCTCTGGCTCAGGTAGATGTCATTGGCCAGGTCGCTCATGCGGTAGTCGCCGCAGTTGGCGTCGATCATCCGGTCGAGCGTCTCGAACTCGCTGAGTCCGATTCGATGCTGTCCCTGGAGCGCTTTCTCGAGTGCGCAGCTTACCGTCGCGTGTCGGTCGAGCAGCTCACGCCACTCCCCAACCAGCCCGGTCGGCGCGACGGTGCGCCGGGCTGGGTCCATGGTCGACGGCTTCGACATGGCCCCATAATAGTGCTCCGCGACTTTGTATGCAACTGCATTAGATGTGTTGGCATTTAATGCGCACGCATGTAATGTACCGCCCATGACTTCACCAGCAAGGCTCTCGGCCGCTCATGCGCCCGATCCGACCACATGGTCAACCCGGCTCTGGGGCATGCTGATCACCCTGTGCATCGTGCTGTTCCTCGATGGTCTCGACGTGTCGATGATCGGCGTCGCGCTACCGTCCATTGGCACAGAACTCGATCTCTCGACCGCTACCCTGCAGTGGTTGGTGAGCGGCTACATCCTCGGTTACGGCGGTTTGCTGCTACTCGGCGGACGCACCGCCGACCTGCTCGGCCGTCGCAAGGTCTTCCTGATCGCGCTCGCGGTGTTCGCGATCGCCTCGCTGGCAGGTGGCCTGGTCAGCTCCGGTCCGCTGCTGATTCTCACCCGTTTCGTCAAGGGCCTCGCCGCCGCGTTCACCGCGCCGACCGGCTTGTCCATCATCACGACCAACTTCGCCGAAGGGCCCGCCAGGAACAAGGCGCTGTCCATCTACACCGTGTTCGGCGCCGGCGGCTACTCCTCTGGTCTGCTGTTCGGCGGTTTGATGACCGGTGTCGGCTGGCGATGGACCTTCCTGCTTCCGGTGCCGATTGCGCTCGCCGCCCTGGCCGCCGCCTACGTACTGGTGCCGAAGGACAAGCCCGCCGAAGAAGGCGGACACGACCTCCTCGGTGCACTGCTGTCCACCGCGGCCATGCTGCTGCTGGTCTACACCGTGGTCTCCGCACCGGAAGCGGGCTGGACCTCGCCGCGCACCATCGGCTCGTTCGTCGCGGTCGTGGCCCTGTTCGCCGGGTTCGTCACCGTGGAGAAGCGCGTGCGGTACCCGCTGGTGCGCCTGGGCATCCTGCGGAAAACCTCGTTGGTGCGCGCCAGCCTCGCCATCGTCGCGGTGGCGGGCTCCTATTTCAGCTGGCAGTTCATCGTCACCCTGTACCTACAGGACACCCTCGGCTGGTCGCCGTTGAAACTGGCGATGGCGCTGCTGCCGGTCGGACTGCTGGTCGTGGGGTCGGCGTTCTTCTCCGACAAGATGGTGGACCGGTTCGGCACCGGGCCGATCATCGCGGTCACCATGGTCGTCATGGCCGTCGGCTATCTGCTGTTCCTACGGCTGGATACCGCGCCGTCCTACCTGACAATGCTGCTGCCCGCGGTACTGCTCATCGGTATCGGCTGGGTAGGCTTCCCCGCCATCAACATCCAGGCCACCAACGGCATCGATGACGACGAGCAGGGACTGGCGGCAGGCGTGCTGCAAACCTCCATGCAAGTCGGCGCGGCCATCGTGCTCGCGGTGACCACGGCGATCATCGCCTCCGGAGCGCACGCCGACATCTCCGCGGCCGGAATGCTCGAAACCTACCGTCCTGGTCTGGCGTTCGCCGCAGGCGTGGCCATCGTCGGCGCGCTCGTCGCGTTGCTCGCCTTTGTGCCGAAGTACCGCAGGCAGGAGCAGGCGGTCGACGTGCAGGAGCGGGAGTTGGAACTGGTCGGCTGATCCGGCGGGTCGCGAAGCCGAGCGCCATCACTTCGACCGGGTGATGGCGCTCGGCACATCAGGAGAACGGCGGGGCGACCGTGTCCTTGGCGGAGCGGATGAAGGTGAGTGTGCTGCCATCGCGGCCCACCTCCGGCCATTCGATCCCCAGTGTGGGGTCGAAGGCGTCGATGTCGCGGTCGAACTCGGGCTGGTACTCGAGCGAGCACAGATAGGTAACGGTCGACCGGTCCTCCAACGAGAGGATCGCGTGGCCGAGCCCCTCGGACAGAAACACCGAGCGCCGGTCGACGTCGTCGAGCAGCACGCTGTCCCAGCGGCCGTAGGTCGGTGAGCCAGGGCGCAGGTCGACGACAACGTCGAGGAACGCGCCGCGCACGCAGCTCACGTATTTCGCCTGACCCGGCGGATCCTCGGTGTAGTGGATGCCGCGCAGCACTCCCGCCGCCGACACCGAGCAGTTCACCTGCTTCAGGTCGAACTGTCGGCCGGTCGCCTTCTCGAACTCGGAGGCTTTGAAACCCTCCAGGAACATGCCGCGGTCGTCGCCATGTTGGCGCGGGGTGATCACCCAGGCTCCGGGCACCGCCAGTTCGCGGAACTCCATGCTCACCAATCCCGTCCGCGGTCGAGCAATCCGAGCAGGTAACTGCCATAGCCGGACCGGACCATCGGTTCGGCGAGCGCGCGCAGTTGGTCATCGTCGATGAAGCCCATCCGCCAGGCCGCCTCCTCGGGGACACCGATCTTGAGGCCTTGCCGCTCTTCGATGGTGCGCACGTAATTGGCCGCGTCCAACAGGGAATCGAAGGTTCCGGTGTCCAGCCAGGCGGTACCGCGGGCGAGTACGTCCACCTGCAACCGATCCTGCTCCAGGTAGGTGCGATTGATGTCGGTGATTTCGTACTCGCCGCGTGCCGAGGGACGTAGTGAGCGAGCGATCTCCACCACATCGTTGTCGTAGAAGTACAGCCCGGGGATGGCGTAATTCGAGCGCGGTGTCTTCGGCTTCTCTTCGATGGACACCGCCCTGCCATCGGTGAACTCCACGACGCCGTATGCCGCTGGGTCCGACACCCAGTAGGCGAAGACCGCGCCACCGTCGATCTTGTCGAAGCGGTTGAGGCTGGTACCGAGGCCGGGGCCGTGAAAGATGTTGTCGCCGAGCACGAGCGCGGCGCAGTCGGCGCCGATGTGGTCGGCGCCGAGGACGAAGGCCCTGGCAAGGCCATCCGGCTCGGGCTGGACCACATAGCTGATGGACAGACCGAACTGGGACCCGTCGCCGAGCAGCCGCACGAATGCGTGGGCGTCCTCCGGGGTGGTGATCACCAGAATGTCCTCGATCCCCGCGAGCATGAGCGTGGAGAGGGGGTAGTAGACCATGGGTTTGTCGTAGACCGGGACCAGTTGCTTGCTCACCCCGCGCGTGATCGGGTGCAGCCGGGTGCCGGTGCCGCCAGCCAAGATGATTCCGCGCATGCCTTGAAGTGTGCCAGTCTCCCCGCGCCGGGATTCGGTGAGGTTCCGAGAAGTCCTCGATTTGATTACGGATGTTTAGCTTCGGCACCGAAAGGGTGATTCTGTTGCATAGATCACGTCATGCCTGGTGTTCGGAAACGACACCACGAGTTGTCAGCGCCGACAGCTCGCCCGGCAGCCCGGTCCGGTCGTGACTCGGCGCACCAGTTGTGAGGTAGGTGCGCGATGTCAGCGACCGAAGTCGGTGCACCCGGCATTGTGATGAATCCGGCCGGACCGAGTGCGCAATCGCGCCTGCTGCTGGCGGCCTGTATGGGGGTGGTTCGGCCGGTGCTGCGGACGTTGCCGGTAACCAGGGCGACCATTCCGATCGCCGCCGCGGCGGTGCACGGACTGGCGGGGCTGCGACCCATGCCTCGTGGGATCGACCGGGAGCAGGTGTCACTCAACGGTTTCCACCTGGAGATCGTCCGTCCGGCCGGTGCAGCCCGCGCATTGCGACACGGTGTTGTGCTGTATCTGCACGGCGGTGGTTTCGCGATCTGCAGTACCCGCAGCCACCGGCCGGTGGCGGCGAGCCTGGCTCGTCGCACCGGGCTTCCAGTGGTCAACGTCGAGTACCGCCAACTGCCTGACAGAAGCATCGCCCAGTCGGTGCAAGACTGCCTGACCGCCTACCGCTGGTTGCTGCGCCACGGTGCGGACCCGGCGCGGATCGTCTTCGCAGGTGACTCCGCCGGCGGATACCTGGCCTTCGCGACCGCACTATGCGCGCTCGAGTCCGGCCTGCCCGCTCCCGGCGGGCTGGTCGGGCTGAGCCCACTGCTCGACCTGGACTATACGGCGAAGCGGAACTACCTGAACGTCACGCGTGATCCGTACATACCGTTGTCGGCGTTGAAGGCGGTGGTGCGCATCGGCGCCGAGACGGACGGCATGCTCGACCCGCGGCTCTCTCCGGTGAACGCGGCACTTTCCGCGCTTCCACCAGTGCTGCTGATCGCTGCTGAGGATGAGGTGCTGCGGTTCGACTGCGAACTGATGACGCAGCGGCTCACCGCGGCGGGTGTGCCGAATTCGCTGGAACTGTGGCGTGGTCAGGTGCACGCCTTCATGAGTATCGCGCCGAACCTGCCGGAGAGCAGGGCGGCACTGGCCCGGGCGTCGCGGTTCGTGCGTGCCCGGATAGCAGAGAGCCAGCAGGCGCAGATCGCGTGAAATGTCTGCGCCTGCCCAGGCGAGCCCCGCCCCGCGGCAGCCGGGACGGGGCTCGCGTCTGCGTGGAGCCGAACGATCGCGATATCGGTACCAAGCGATGCTGATTGCGCATACCGGTACTGCGGTGTTGGGTAGTCGGGTCGGCCGCGAACGATTTCGAATCCGAATATTCGGTAGCTGATTCATCGACTACGACCGTTTCTCAGTGTCATCGAGCAACCGGTCACAAGGGTCCGCTATTTCCACGTGGCATTCCGTATTTATTCAGCTGGCAAACGGCCGTGGAGGCGGGAGAAGAAACCCCGCCCGCTGTGATGCGGACGGGGTCTCCCGACTTGTTTCTGTTGTGCGAGTGCGGCTGTGGTTACTTCGGCGCGACGAACGGCTGGTTGATCGTGGTGAAGTACTGGATCGCCGCACCGATCGCGACCGGAGCGGTGATCAGCAGCTGGCCCGCGACGGTGCCGAGGGCGCCGACCGCGATGATGCCGCCGAAGCAGCCGATGACCGCGCTCGGGAGGAAGGCGCCGAACAGGCCGATGATGGTCGCCGCCGCGACGGTCGCACCGGCGATGCCGCCGAGGACGCAACCGACGGCCGCGCCACCGAGGCCACCGATCAGGGTGGCGAGGGTGGCACCGGTCGAGATGGTGTCCTTCATGCGGTTCCACGCCGCCTGTTCACGGTCGTACTCGGTCTTCCACGGCGCCTGGTTCTCGTACGGAAGGGCGACCGGCTTGTAAGACGCGTGCTCCAAGTCGAACTGCGGGGTCAGGGTGGCGGTGTGGTCCGCGATCTCGGCAGCGATCGGGAACTCGAAGTCGTCCAACCGGAAGGTCAGCGGCGCGCCGGCAAGCACGTCGCCGTTGGCGGCCTTGATCTTGAAAGTGTCATCCTCGACGACCATGGAACCGGCATCGGTCGTGATGATGGACTTCGAATCGACGGTCTGGGCGGTGAAGTTCACCGCACTGTTGTCGGCCTCGGGGGCCGGTGCGGCGTTCACGGTGCCTGCGGTGACGCCTAGGGCGGCAATCACCAGCGCCGACGTCGCGGCAAATTTCCTCATCAGCATTTTTTTGGAACCTCGATGTGAAGCGTTCGGGGGGACTAGCAGAGCAAAATCTAGACCAGCAAACGTGTGGTGAACCCGTTGTGACGGTTTATTCAAATTTTGTTCACCATTGCGACCCGTGGCAGGGGGAGGTGCGGAAAAGCATGCGCTGACCGGGGTGTTTCACTATGTAAGCAAACCGATTGTCCGAATTCTCGCGAAGGGTGTGAGATAAGGTTCACAGTGTGGGGACCGCGTTCGATGCCGCGACACCGCCGACAGTGTTCGTCGTCGGCACGACCGATCGGCACGTAGAGTCGTGGTCGTGCGATTGCTCGTCACCGGCGGCGCCGGATTCATCGGCGCGAACTTCGTCCAGCAGACCGTGTCCGACCATCCCGACACGACCGTCACCGTCCTCGACGCGTTGACCTATGCCGGGAACAAGGCTTCCCTGGATCCGGTCACCGACCGTATCGATTTCGTGCACGGCGACATTGCCGACCTCGACCTGGTCGACGAACTGGTCAGCGGCGTCGACGCGGTGGTTCACTTCGCCGCCGAATCGCACAACGACAACTCGCTCGCCGAGCCGTGGCCGTTCCTGCAGACCAATATCGTCGGCACCTATTCGCTGCTGCAGGCGGTGCGCCGGCACGATGTGCGCTACCACCATGTGTCCACCGACGAGGTGTACGGCGACCTGACGCCGGAGGCTCCCTCGTTCACGGAGACCACCCCGTACAACCCGTCGAGTCCCTACTCGGCCACCAAGGCCGCGAGCGATCTGCTGGTGCGCGCCTGGACCAGGTCGTTCGGCGTGCGTGCCACGATCTCCAACTGCAGCAACAACTACGGGCCCTACCAGCACGTGGAGAAGTTCATCCCGCGCCAGATCACCAACCTGATCGATGGGGTCCGTCCCCGGCTCTACGGCGCGGGACACCAGGTGCGTGACTGGATCCACGTCGACGACCACAACCGTGCCGTGTGGGATATCCTGCAGCGCGGCCGGATCGGGCAGACCTACCTGATCGGCGCGGACGGCGAACTGGACAACAAATCCGTGGTCCAGATGATCCTGCAGTCGTTCGGTCGGGAACCGGACGACTTCGATCACGTCACCGATCGACCCGGTCACGATCAGCGCTACGCGATCGACGCGTCCCTGCTGCGCACCGAACTCGGCTGGGAACCGCGCTATGCGGATTTCCGCGCCGGGTTGGTTGCGACGATCCGGTGGTACCGGGACAACGAATCCTGGTGGCGCCCGGACAAGGCCGGCACCGAACGTGCGTATGTCACGGCGGGCGAGCAGACGATCAGCGCGGTTCGGGACTGACCCGAGCACGCGCTGCGCGAATCCCGTTGCGGGTCAGCCCCAAACGATGGTGTAGTACTTCGCCGCGGCGGCGATGAGCGCGACAGTCGAGGCCACGATCACCGTGACGGCCGGGCCCGTCTTCGGAGTCCTCCCCGCGACATCGGTGAGCCGCAGCGGCATCCAGCGCAACACCACCGCGAGCGCGATGATCGCCAGCGGCACGAAGTAGCGTCCCTGCACACCGTCGATGATGTAGTAGCCGACCGGTGTGAACGACATGTAGAGCGTCACGTAGATCATCGCCACGCTCGCCGCCACGGTGAGCGCGACGATCAGGGTGCGCCGAAAGTCGGCAGTGGCGGCGTTCATCCGATCGGCGATACCGAGGCTCACCGCGAGTGCGAGCAGGCAGGCCAACATGGAGACGGCGGGAACGTCGATGTAGGCGAAGCCGAGTTCGCCGAAGAACTGGCTGAACCAGCGCTGGTCGCGCAGCGCGATGCTCTCGCCGAATACGTGCACGAATTCCAGCGGGTTGCCGAGAATGCCGCTGAGCTGGTCACCCGGGCGCACCGAGTGCCACTGGTGCGAGGGCCGCATCAGACCCATGCCATCGCCGGTCGGCGCGGCGATCTTCATCCAGAGCGCGAAGACGAGCGCGCCCACGGCGGCGAAGCCGAGCGGGATCCAGCGCCGCGGCCCGGTGAACCCGAAGCGGTCGGCGGGAACCAGCACGATCAGCAGCGCGAGCAGCACATAGGTCGGTTTGCTCACCGGAAGCAGGATGGTCGCGGCGAGCAACGCGCCGACCTCTACCCGGCCGAGCCGCTCGCCGCGGAACAGCGCCTTCACCAGCAGCGCCGAGACCATTATGGCCAATGCGTTGGTCATGGTGTCGGCCGTGACCGTGCCCGCCTGGAACACCGCGATCGGTAGCACCGCGATGGTGAATGCCAGCCATTGCACCCGGTGTGCGCGCAGCGCGAACAGACCGAACCCGACCACCGTGAGGTAGGCCAGCAGCCCGGCGAGCCGGGTGAGCAGGACCAGTCCGCCGACGTCGAGTCCGAACAGCTCGGACAGCCGGATGCCGATCGCGGCGGGCACGTACGGGACCGGGGAGTAGGCGGCGGTATTGGTGAACCAGACCGGTTCGGTGGCGTCGGAGACGTCGGCACTGGCCAGGCGCTCATAGCCGCCGGGGTTACCCACCATCGGGTCCGGCTCGTCCGGGTTGGTCGTGTAGTCCTTCAGCGCGTAGCCCATCAGCGCGGTGATGCTGGATGGAACGTCGCCGCCATAGGCGACGCCGCGGTCGTCGTGAATTCGCTGCGGACCGAACCCGCCGTGCGCCACCTGGTAGGCCCGGCCGAACTGAGTGATCTCGTCATGGCCCCAAAACGGCGGGGTGAGGACACTGAACAGCCCGCCGAAGATCGCGACGAGCACGGTGAAGGCGACCGTCGCCGCGCCGAAACGCGTGGTGACCCGCTGCGCGAACCTGCGCAGGGCACCCTCGGGCTGCTGGTTCGCGTCAGCTGTGCCGGCTGCGTCCAGTTCAGCGGCGGGCAGTGGCGCGGTGTCCACCGTGGGCAGTGGCGCGGTGTCCGGGGAAGTGGTGCGCACCTCGGTCTGCGCGGCAGCCCGATCCGCTGATGGCGTCAACGCTCGGCTCCAGCGCCGCGCGCGTCACCGCCGTTGTCGTTCGCGGGTAGGTCATCCGCGCTCACTGCCGCGTATCGCAGGTAGACGAGGCGTGCGGCCTCGTGACGCGAGCGGCGGATGCCGTCGAGGATCAGGCCGGCCGTCCAGGCCAGACTGCCGAGCAACAGCAGGGTGAAGCCGAGGAACAGAGTCGGGAACCGGGGCACCTCGTGGGTGTTGTAGAACTCGACCACGATCGGAATGGTCAGGATGATCGAGACCAGCCAGCTCAGCGTGCCAACCAGGCCGTAGAACGCGACCGGCCGCTCATGTCTGGCCAGCCCGATGATCAGGGCGAGAATCTTGAAACCGTCATGATAGGTCCGCAGCTTGCTCTCGCTGCCCGCTGGACGATCACGGAAGCCGACCGGCACCGCGGTCCTCGGTACGCGCAGATGCAGCGAGTGGACGGTCAGCTCGGTCTCGATTTCGAACTCGCGGGAGACCGCCGGGAAGCTCTTCACGAAGCGCCGAGAGAACACCCGGAAGCCGGAGAGCATGTCTTCGACGTTCTCGCCGAACACCTTTCCGACGACGCCGTTGAGCACCTTGTTACCGGTCTCGTGGCCCGCCCGGTACGCCGATGCGCCTTCGTCCTGTCTGCGCACGCCCAGGACATGGTCGAAGGGGCCGTCCAGCAGCGTCTTGATCATCAGCGGCGCGGCCGACGCCTCGTAGGTGTCGTCGCCGTCGACCATCAGGTACACGTCGGCCTCGATGTCGGCGAAGGCGCGGCGCACAACGTTGCCCTTGCCCTTGGTGTTCTCGAACCGAACGATGGCGCCGGCTTCGCGGGCCCGCTCGGCGGTGGAGTCCGTACTCAGATTGTCGTAGACATAGACGACGATCCCCGGCACGGCGGCCTGTAGGTCGGCGACGACCTTTGCGACCGAAGCCTCTTCGTTATGGCACGGAATCACGGCGGCGATACGAAGCTCGGTGGAGTCCACCCGGGTCAATCCTCGCGATCAGTGATGAATGTGGGAACACGGGGAGGGTACAGGGAACGCACCGAAGCCGCGTGGCCGACCTCACTGTGCTGACCGACAAAATTCCGACTCGACGCCCGTCCGACCGGCCTGCGGTACCGTCGGTCGGTGCCAACCAGTGAGTCCACCGCACCCGCAGGCGAGTCCGCGCCGCAGCAGCCGGGTTCGATCCTCCGGAAGGTGCTCACCGCGCTGCGGCAGGGCAGCGCCTTTCTGGTGGTCGGTGCGATCGGTTTCCTCGTGGACGCGGGCACTTATAACCTCCTGGTGTTCTGGGGTGGCGAGGGTGTGCTCTTCGACTACCCACTGGCCGCCAAGATCACCGCGATCGTCGTGGCGACGGTGGTCACCTACTTCGGCAACAAGTGGTGGACCTTCGCGCACAAACAGACCGACAATCCCGGGCGCGAATATTTGTTGTACGCGGTGTTCAACGTCGTCGCGATCGGCCTGCAACTGGGCTGCCTCGGTTTCTCGCGTTACGTTCTCGATCTGTCGAGCCCGCTGTCGGACAACATCTCCGGCACGCTCATCGGGCAGATCATGGCTGTGGTGTTTCGCTATTGGGCCTACGACACCTTCGTCTTCACCGGGGCGCGCAAGCCCAGAGACGGCGCATCGGACAGCGCCGTGGCGAACGGCTAGCAATGCTGCGAATACCGGGCGCCGCCATTCCAAAGCAAGCATGTGCTCAGGCCGGTTGCTATCCTCACCCCCGCCGTGAACGGTTATCCAGGGGCGTATCTGTCCCGTCCAGACAATAAAGAATTCCGAGGATTTCATGGATCAGTCGGCTACCCAAGCCGTTACCGAAACAAACGATCGCTCGACGGCTGTTGACGCGCCCGCATCGCTGCGCGCCGACCATCGGGCGCCGGACCGGTTGGTGCTGCAGCGCGGCATCTTCACCGGTCCGTCGGCGAAGGTGAGCGATGAGCTCTACGCCGTCGTCAAGGGTGGCGCGCGTCGGGAACGCCAAACGCTGAGACTGGACAAGGGCGCGACCGCCCACACCAATACCTACTTCGGCCGGTTCGCCGCGAGCTACTGGCAGCGATGGACCACGGTCACCGACGTGCGAACCACCATGGTGCTCGACGTCGCGAAGAAGGCAAGGGTGCGATTGGTCGCGTCCGACATCGCGGGCCATCGCAGAATCATCGACACCGCGCAGGTGGACAGCGCCGGCCCGTTGACGCTCAGCGCACCGCTCGATCAATACGTCGACGGCGGCGCGCTGTGGCTGGAGTTCGACGCCGTCGGCGGCGAGCTCGGTATCGCGGAGCTGACCTGGAGCACCGTGGCGCCGGATCGTGTGCGGCCGGTCGCCATCGCCATCTGCACCTTCAACCGCGCCGAGGATTGCGCCGAGACCGTCGCCGCGCTGTCGTCCGACCCGACGGTGCTCGCCGCCATCGACGCGGTGTACGTCGTCGACCAAGGCACCGATCTGGTCGAGAACAGGCCGCGCTACCAGGAGGTCGCCCCGGTCTTCGGCGACAAGTTGCGCTACCTCCGCCAGCCGAATCTCGGCGGTGCGGGGGGCTTCACCCGGGGTCTGTACGAGGTGTCCGCGGTCAACGAGCACGCCGACGTCATCCTGATGGACGACGACATCCTCTGCGAGCCGGAAACTGTCCTGCGGCTCAATGCCTTCGCCAACATGACCGTGGAGCCGACCCTGGTCGGCGCACAGATGCTGTTCCTGCTCAACCCCGATTACCTCAATGTCAGCGCCGAGGAGGTGCATCTGCAGCGGCTGCGGCACGGGCAGAAGGTACCGAAGGCGCTGCGCAACACCAGCATGCTGAAGAAGAACCAGGAACGCCGCGTCGACGCGGGCTACAACGCCTGGTGGACCTGCCTGATTCCGGCGGAGGTCGTCGCGAAGATCGGTCTCCCGGTCCCCATTTTCTTCCAGTGGGACGACGTGGAGTACGGCATCCGTGCGCGGGAGAACGGCTTCGTTACCGTCACACTGCCCAACGCGGCGGTGTGGCACGCGGACTTCTACTGGAAGGACTACGACGACTGGGCGCGTTACTTCAGCACGCGCAACTCGCTGATCGTCGGCTCGCTGCACACCGATCTGGACGCGAAGGCGATCACCCGCAAGCTGTTTCGTGAGCTGGCCGAGCATCTTGTCGCCATGCAGTACGGCCTGGCGCACACCACGTTGCAGGGTATCGAGGACTTCTTGCGGGGACCGAAGGTGTTGCGCGATGGCGGGATCGAGGCACTGGCCGCGGCGCGGACCAGTCGTGGCGAGTACCCCGAGACGATCAAGCATCCGGCGGCGACGCCGCCGGTGCGTTCGGCCGACATCCAATTACGCCGTGCCGGTGGGGAACCCAGCCGGGTGATGATGGTGCTGATCAAGCGCGCCGTGATCCAGTGGTTCGGCCGGACTCAGCCGGGAATCATCGGCGTGACCAGGGAAGATGCTTACTGGTGGCATGTTTCGCTGTTCGACCACGTGGTGGTCACCGACGCCTCGCAGTCCGGCGTACGGGTGCGCAAGCGGGACAAGGCCCGCGCGCGTCAGCTGCTGCGCCGTACCTTCCGGGTGTTGCGTCGTCTGCGCCGTGAAATGCCCACCGTGCAGGCCCAGTACCGCGCCGCCATGCCGGAGCTCACCAGCAGGGCCAACTGGGAGCGGCTGTACGGCATTTCCCAATCTGCAGGCCCCACCAGCCAGGAGTCGTGAGGTCCGGCGTCGGGTGTCACCCGTATTCCGGGCGTACCCGACCGGGGGACCTGTGTACGCGCGAGATCGGTAGTTATCGGTGCGAACGGGCATAGCTGTCCTGTGCCGGCCGCACGCCCGAGAGGCGTGCGGCCGGCATCAGGTCAGAGGAAGAGGTCCGTGGTGAGTTCGCCGGCGCCCGGGGTGGCGCGGTACTTGTCCAGGTCGATGCTGCCGTGGGCAGCGAGGACTTCGTCGTCGATGAAGAAGTTGCCGCTGGTCTTCGCGGCCGGCGAGGTGAGCACGAGATAAGCCGCGTCGGCGTAGATGTCGGGGGTTCGCGAGGTGGCCACCATCTCCTCGCCGCCGAGCAGGTTCCGTACCGCGGCGGTCGCGATCGTTGTGCGCGGCCACAGTGAGTTGACACCGATGCCGTCGCCTTTCAGTTCCTCGGCCAGACCCAGCGTGGTCAGCGACATCCCGTACTTGGCAATGGTGTAGCCCAGCGCCATGCCCGCCCACTTCGGGTCCAGGTTCAGCGGCGGGGAGAGGGTAAGGATGTGCGGGTTGCGTCCCGCCTTCGCCGATTCGCGCAGGTGCGGGATGCTCAACTTGGACAGCAAGAAGCTGCCTCGGCAGTTGATGTCCTGCATGAGGTCATACTTCTTCATCGGCAGCAGGTCGGTCGGGGACAGGTCGATCGCGGACGCGTTGTTCACCACGAGGTCGATGCCGCCGAATCGCTCGACCGTCCGGCGCACGGCCTCGGCGACCGACTCGTCGATTCGGACATCGCCGACGAAGGGCAGCACCTGGCCGCCCGCCGCCGCCAGTTCGGCCGCGGCCGTGTGAATGGTGCCGGGAAGCTTGGGATGCGGCTGATCCGTCTTCGCGATCAAGGTGATGTTCGCTCCGTCGGCCGCGGCCCGTTTGGCGATTTCCAGCCCGATGCCGCGGCTACCCCCGGACATGATCATCGTCCGGCCCGCGAGCGGTTCGGTATCCGGTTCGGTCATGTCAGTGCTCCTTCGGGTCTGCCGCAGCACATCCCCGCGGCTATCGACAGGTGCACATCCAGCGTAGACCGCATCCTTATGCAATCAGTTGCATATCGGGCCAGAATGCATCGGGGCCGAAGGGCACCGGGGCTCCGGTGCCCTTCCGCCTACAGCGTGGCCAGCGTCAGGATGTTCAACAGGATGGTCAGCCCGGCCAATGCCCAGATGACGTACAGGACCACCATGCCGGGCGCCTTCTGCGGCACCGGGCCGATCGCGCCGTTGAGGAACAGCGCCACGGGCGCCTTGTAGTAGAACCGCGTGGCCTGGCCCTCGGCCATCGGCACCGTCACAGCGGCGGGGCCCATGTCGAACAGCCACGGTGTGGTGACCCGGACGTGGTAGTGACCCGGGCCGACCGGGATGTGATTCGCGCCCCAGCGGGTATTCGGCACGCGCTGTCCGTTGACCAGGATCTTCGGCTTGGTCAGCCCGAGCAGGAAGGTCCATCCCGAGTACGAGGCATCGATCGTGATGCCTGGTGGATCGGCGGGCTGGCCGTAGCCCAACTGCTGCTGCATCCCGTATTGCTGGGGCTGGCCGTATTGCTGGGGCTGGCCGTATGGGGTTGCGGGCTGGCCATATTGTGGCGCGGGCTGGCCATACGCCGATTGGCCGACCGCGGGTTGGACAACCTGCGGATGACTCGGATGCTGCGTCGGGGGCGGCGGCGCGAACTGTGGTGGGGGCGGGTACTGACCGCCGGACGGCTGCTGACCGTATGCCGGCTGCCCAGGCCATTGCCCGTGCTGTTGGCCGTGAGGCGGGTAACCGCCGGGGTGACTCATCTATCCCTCCCAGATAGCGAACAGTGCGAGCCGCACCCTACCGCGTCCCGGCGAAATCAGTGCCGAGAGTTCCGCTCTCGGTACATCCTGCGCTGCTGTTTGGAGATGTCCCGCCAGACCCGTTGGCGTTCGGCCTGCAACCGCTTGTCCGTGCGCGCCTGGACCCACTCGTTCTCCCGCGCCAGTTTCTGATAACTGTCGAGTCGGCGCCCGGTCAGCGCACCGTTTTCGATCGCTTCCAGCACCGCACACCCGGGTTCATCGCGGTGCGCGCAATCGGTGAACCGACACTGTGCGGCAAGGGATTCGATATCGCTGAAGGTCTTCTCGATCCCGACGGAGGCATCCCACAGCCCGATGCCACGAAGTCCTGGCGTATCGATCAGGGTGCCACCGCCCGGCAGCGGGCGCAGTTCCCGGTGCACCGTGGTGTGTCTGCCCTTCTTGTCCGCTGCACGGACCGCGTTGATGGCGAACACCTCCGCGCCGAGCAAAGCATTGGCGAGGGTCGACTTGCCCGCGCCGGAGGGTCCGATCAGTGCGACGGTGCCGTCGAGCATCGCGACCAGCACATCGAGTCCGACGCCGCTGGCGGCACTGACCGCGAGCGTCGCCGCGCCCGGCGCTACGGTCCGGACGTCGTCGAGCGGGAGGTCGGTCGTGGCGTCCGCCTTGGTGAGCAGCACGATCGGCTGTGCGTTGCTCTCCCAGGCGAGCGTGAGCATGCGCTCGATCCGTGCCAGATCGATGTCGCCGTCGGCCGCGGTGCAGACCAGTACGGTGTCGACATTGGCGGCGAGCACCTGGCCCTGTGACCGGCCGGACACCGACGCTCGCATGATCGCCGAGCGGCGCGGAAGCAGCTGCTGGACAGTCGATTCGGCGTCGATGCTCACCCAATCGCCGGTGCACAGTCCGCTCACCGCGGAATCCGCGCGGTGGCATCGGGCACGGGCGAGCCCGGTGGGTGTGGCGACATCACATTCGCTGCGGTCCATGCGGATCACCCGCGCGGGCATACAGCCTTCCTCGATCAACGAGGTGTATTCCTCGGCAACGGGTTCGGTCCAGCCGTAGGGAAAGAGACGGTCGTAGTCGACCATGATTGGAATCTTTCGTCGGGCGCTGAAGCCGACCGGGGCTCAGCGAGCGGAGAGAGGGGAGATGTTCTGTGCGGCGGCATGCGTGAACGCAGCTCGCCTAGGCGCGACAATCCGAACGTTCCTGATCACAGACCACACCTCCTTGCCTCTCTCGCAGCTGTCCCCCACCCTGACACGCCTCCTGATTCCGGCGCAATCGAATTTCCACCGTTGGTACCCGGCTGGCTCGGTTGCGCACTGGGTGCTCAGCGACGGTGGGTTGCGAAATGCCGAGTTCAGTCGGGCTTGCCGAATTGTTCGTGGCGGCCAAGGGATCGCAGATGGAACCACTCGCGCAGACCTGCGGGATCGCGGCGGGTGACCAAGAAGAACCAGGAGAAGCGGACCCATTCCTGGGGAAGGAGTTTGCGCATGCCGGGCTGGGACATCAGATAGCCGCGGTTGCGGTAGGTGAAGTATCGCTTCACCGGGTCATCGGGGTATTGCGTGTGCATGCGGCCGCCGAGGATCGGCTTGAACTCGGCCGCGCCGTTCGGATGCAGGTACGCGGTCTGCAGGCAGGTGCCGAACGGGAGACCGGAGCGGACCAGGCGACGATGCACCTCGACCTCGTCGCCGCGCACGAACAAGCGCAGGTCCGGGACGCCGATCACGTCGACGGCCTGCGCGGAGACCAGCGCACCGTTGAACAGCGAGGCAATGCCGGGGAGCAAATCCTCGTCGCCGAGTTCGGAGCGCAGCCGGCGCCAGACCACGCCTCGGCGCAGCGGGAACGCGAGGCGGTCGGGTTCGTCGATGTCGCAGACCACGGGTGACACCTCGACCAGCCCGTGCCGGTCCGCACAGTCCAGCAGGATGGACAACACGTCCGCGCCTTCGGGCCTGCCGTCGTCATCGGCGAGCCAGACCCAGTCCGCGCCGATGCTCAGCGCGTGCAGCATGCCGAGCGCGAACCCGCCCGCGCCGCCGAGGTTGTGCGCCGAACCGAGGTAGGTGGTCTCGACCGGCTGGTCGCGCACCAGATCGGCGACTTCCGACTCGTTGCCGTTGTCGACCACGATCAGGTGGTCCACCGGTCGCGACTGGGACGCAAGGACTTTCAGCGATTCGGCGAGCAGTTCGCGGCGCTTGTGCGTGACCACGACGGCCACGACGCGGGCGTCCGGGCCGGTGTTGGTCGCCGCCACGGCGGTGGCCGGTGCGGTCGGGCCGCTGTCGCTGCCCGCCGAGATCACGGTCGGCTCGGAACTTTCCGGCACCGCGTCGCCCGGGGCTTGCGCCCCCGCATCGATCGGGGTGTCGGGCCCGTTCGGCTCACTCATGCTGTGGCCCCTCGGGCATGGGCGGAGCTCTCCGTGGTAATGCTTCGCTGCCGCCTCCGAGCTTGACCGCTCATGCCTGATTCCGCTCCAGTTCTCGCTCGGTTCCGACCGCCCGCTCGGCTGCCATCTCACGCAGCACGGTCGCGACGTGATTACCCGCGTCCGGGCCTTCATAGGCTCGCACCACTTCTTCGATACCGCCACGCAAACGAATCTGCCCGTGATCGATCCACAGCGCCGAATCGCACAGTTGCGCAAGGAATTCGTTGGAATGGCTGGCGAAAACCAGGATGCCCGAGCGCGCCACCAACGATTGCAGCCGAAGTCGGGCCTTCTTCATGAATTCCGCGTCGACTGCGCCGATTCCTTCGTCGAGCAGCAGGATCTCCGGATCGATCGAAGTCACCACGCCCATCGCGAGACGAACCCGCATACCGGTGGAATAGGTGCGCAGCGGCATGGACAGATATTCGCCGAGCTCGGTGAAATCGGCGATCTCCTCGATCTTCGACAGCATCTGCTTGCGCGTCTGCCCGAGGAACAAGCCACGGATGATGATGTTCTCGTACCCGGAGATCTCCGGGTCCATGCCGACGCCGAGATCGAACACCGGCGCAACCCGTCCGCGTATGCGCGCGCTGCCGCGCGAGGGTTCGTAGATGCCCGAAAGCAGCCGCAGCAGCGTGGACTTGCCCGCGCCGTTATGTCCGACCAGGCCGACCCGGTCACCTTCCTTCAGGGAAAGCGTAATGTCGCGCAGTGCCTCGACCACGACGACGTCGGACTGGTTACGCCCGATCGCGCCGCCCGCCTTGCCGAGAAAAGCCTTCTTCAACGAACGCGATTTGGCGTCGAAGATCGGGAATTCCACCCACGCTTGCTGGGTTTCGATACTCACACGACTCACAGGGGCGCTCCTATACCCAGTACGGCACGCGCGAACGGTACTGCTTCATGGCGAAGATCGCGACGATCCAGCCCACAATGGTGATTCCGCCGACGACCAACCAATGCCGCAACTCTTGCGGTTCGCCGAGCAGGGGCGCCCGGACGATCTCGAGATAGTGGAAGGTCGGCACCAGTTCGGCCAGCTTGGCGCGGTCGCCGGTGCCGATCTGCGACTCGAGGGTCTTGGTCGTCCACATGACCGGAGTCAGCACGAAAAGCATCAGTGTGGTGCTACCGAGAATCGGTGCGATATCGCGGTAGCGGGTACTGAAAATGCCGAACACGATCGACACCCACATGGAGTTCAGGAACACCAACGCGATCGCTGGAATCGCCAGCAGGCTCGACCAGCGCAGGTTCTGCCAGACGCCGAAGGCCGCCAGCATCACCAGATAGATGACCATGTTGTGCGCGAAGAACAGCAACTGCCGCCACACCATCCGGTAGACATGGACGCTCAGGGCCGAAGGAAGCTGTTTGATGAGCCCCTCGTTGGCGATGAAGACTTCCGAGCCTTCCAGGATGCTCGCGCTGATGACGTTCCAGATGATCAACCCGACCGTGACATAGGGCAGGTACTCCCGCAGCGGCTGGCCGAGCAGCGCCGCGTACAGCACGCCCATCGCCGCGGCCTGCAGGCCGGTGGCGATGGTGATCCAGAACGGGCCGAGCACCGAGCGTCGGTAGCGCTGCTTGATGTCCTGCCAGCCGAGCGATAGCCACAGCTCGCGCTGGGCGACGCCGCTGCGGAAGTCCAGGAACGCGCGACGGAAGGTCTGGGAGTCCGACACGATCGGCTCCGCGGTGGCGCCGGCTCGTTCGCTCCCAGCGGGCGCCGGGTCCGCTTCGGCCGCGGCCGTGCTTTCCGTCGCGTCACTGTTTGTCGCGTTCACTGAATTCTGCTCCGCCGAATCGTCGCTGGAACGCACCGTGCGCTCGGTCGAGGGGGTCGGTGAGCTGTCATCCGAACGTGCTTGGTCATCGGAACCAACTGAGCTCTCTTCAGGACGCACCGCACTCGGTTCGGATACCGAGTCGGAGCGCGCGGCAGCGGCGGGCACGGTGCTCGACACTACCCTTGCGGCCGGCCTGGACCCGCGTGGCACATCCGCTCGCCCGGTCAGAGGTATTGGCCAGAACCGCCGGTGACCTGATTTCCATGCCCGCCGCGCGGGTCGGTGGCGTGGATGCCTGCAGGCAGTGCGCCCTGGCGCATCTGCTCGAGCTGCGCGCGTGCGGCCATCTGCTGGGCGAACAGCGCGGTCTGGATGCCGTGGAAAAGGCCCTCCAGCCAGCCGACCAGCTGTGCCTGCGCGATCCGCAGTTCAGCGTCCGTCGGGACGGTGTCGTCGGTGAACGGCAAGGTCAGCCGCTCGAGTTCTTCGCGCAGTTCGGGGGCGAGACCCTGCTCCAGCTCGCGCACCGAGGACTTGTGGATCTCCTTGAGTCGACTGCGGCTGGCGTCGTCGAGCGGAGCCGCGCGCACTTCTTCGAGCAACTGCTTGATCATGGTGCCGATCCGCATGACCTTCGCGGGTTGCTCGACCATGTCGGCGAGCGATTCGCCGGAATCGTCACCGATACCCGGGTCGTCTGTCTTGTCGCCATCGGTCATCACCTGCGCGGTGAAGGGCGCTCCGGATCCGGCCTCCGCGGGGATAACCAACGGTCTGCCGTCCGGTCCGACAACGACGATGTGGTCCGGTTCCTCATCCGAGTGCGTCATGATCCCTATCATGTCGCGTTCGCTCGGCAGGCGCTCAGCGGGTGCCCCCGGCCTGGGCGGTGCGCGCGGTGCGACCGGCTGAAATGGGGTTGCCCAGTCCACGCCGCGGCGACGCGATGGCGTTCTATTCTGTTCGGGTCGTGTGGTTCGGATTTGTCGAAAGTCGGTTGCCATGCTGAGTCCCAGGTCACTGTGCTCCCGCCGCGAGGCAGAAGGGAACGCGGTTACACAGGCTCGTCCGCTGCCCTTAGAGTGGCCAACATGACTTACGACGTCGCGAGGGTTCGGGGCCTGATACCGTCCCTCGGCGACGGCTGGATCCATCTCGACCCGCAATTGGGCATGCTGGTTCCGGACGCGGTATCTCGCGCCGTATCAACGGGTTTCCGAACTTCTTCGTTTTCACATATCGGGCGCAACGGCGCCGCCGTGCGCAGCGCGGCGATCCTGGACGCGGCCCGTGAAGCGGTGGCAGACCTGGTCGGCGGTGACCCGGCGGGTGTCGTGCTCGGCCCCGACCGCGCGGTCCTGTTGGCCTGGCTCGCCGAATCGCTCAGTTCCCGGCTCGGACTCGGCACCGGCATCGTGCTGTCCCGGTTGGACGACGAGGCCAATGTGGCGCCGTGGTTGCGCATCGCCAACCGCTACGGCGCGCACGTGCGCTGGGCGGAGGTCGAGATCGAGACCTGCGAGATGCCGTCTTGGCAGTTCGAAGAATTGATCGGACCCACCGCTCGACTGGTGGCGCTGACCGCGGCTTCGCCCATCGTCGGCTCCGCTCCCGCCGTCCGAGTGGCCGCGGACCGGGTGCACGAGGTGGGCGGCCTGCTGGTCGCCGATGCGTTCGGCGCCGCACCGTACGCGCTGATCGACATCGAGGATTTGAATGCCGACGTGGTCGCGCTGAGCGCCCCGGCGTGGGGTGGTCCGCAGATCGGCGCGCTGGTCTTCCGCGACCCGGCGTTCTTGGACCGGATTCCCTCGATGTCATTGAACCCTTATGCGAAGGGCGCCGAACGGCTCGAGGTAGGCGGGCACCAGTACGCGCTGCTCGCCGGGCTGACCACCTCGATCGACTTCCTCGCGGGGCTCGACGAACGGGCGCACGGCACCCGCCGCGAGCGGTTGGAGATGTCGATCACCTCGCTGCAGGACTACCACGACCAACTGTTCGAGTATCTGATGGACGCGCTGGACAAGATTCCGAACATCACCGTGATCGGGCGTGCGTCCACTCGAATCCCGACCGTCAGTTTCACGCTCGCCGGCATGCAGGCGGAAAAGGTCGCGGCCAAATTGGCCGACAACCGGATCGGCACGTTGAGCGGGGTGCACGGCGGCAGCAGGCTGCTGGACGCGCTCGGCGTCAACGACGAGGGCGGCGCGGTGACCGTCGGCCTGGCGCCGTACACCACGAGGTTCGAGATCGATCAACTCAGCAGGGCGCTCGTCGCGTTGGAATGACCGCCGGAACTACCGGTGTTCACAGCTCCCGTACCCGCAGTATCACTTTGCCGCATACCTCGCCGGAGTCCAGGAGGCGATGTGCCTCCGCCGCCTGGTCGATCGGCAGTTCGGCGCCGATCACCGGTGCTACGGTGCCGTCGGCGATCAACGGCCACAATTGCTGAGTCAGCTCCGTGATGATGGCTGCCTTGCCGCCCACGCCGGTGGCCGGCCTCGCGCGCAGGTTGGTCGCGTGGATGGTGCCCCATTTGCGAAGTAGCGCAGCGACATTCAGCTCTGCGCTGATTCCACCCTGCATGCCGATCACGATGAGCTGTCCGTGTGCGGCGAGCGCGTCGACATTGCGCGCCAGGTAACTGGCGCCCATATTATCCAGGATGATGTCAGCGCCGGGGCCGTCCGCGGCCGACTGCTCGGCACGCACCATGGCAACGAAATCGTCTTCCCGGTAGTTGATCAGCACGCTCGCGCCGAGCTCCGCGCAGCGCGTCAGCTTCTCGGCCGACCCCGCGGTTACCGCGACGCGCGCGCCCAACGCCTTGGCGACCTGGATGGCGTGCGTGCCGATGCCGCTGCCGCCGCCGTGGATCAATACCAGCTGGTTCGCGTGCAACCCCGCGGTCATCACCAGGTTCGACCACACGGTGGCGGCCACTTCGGGCAGCCCGGCGGCGGCGCCGAGGTCGAGGCCGTCTGGAATCGGAAGCACCTGGGTCGCGGGCACAACGACCCGCTCGGCGTAGCCGCCGCCGGCCAGCAGCGCGCACACCCGGTCCCCGACCTGCCACTCGTGCACGCCGTCGCCGAGTTCGGCGACGACGCCGGAACATTCCAGGCCGATGATTCCGCTGGCGTCCGCGGGGGGCGGATAGTGGCCTTGACGCTGCATCAGGTCGGCGCGGTTGACACCGGCCGCGGCCACTTCGATCAGCACCTCGCCGTGCCCGGGCGTCGGGTCCGCGGCCGCGGACCATTGCATCACCTCTGGGCCGCCGAAACCGTTCAGGTTGATTGCACGCACGATCTCATAGTGCTCCGGCTTTCACGACCGTTGCGCGCGGGGCCCCTGGCGGCGCGTCATCCCATGATCGGTGGTGGACGGGGGAGCAATCTGACAAGCCGCCTGCGGCAATGCGCGCCACGGACTACCGTCTCGGTGGTGACCAGCGGCTTCATCGGTTTCCAGAACGAGATCTACCTGGGTGGCCTCGGTGGCGCGGTGCCCGAATTGCCCATGACCGCGGCGGGTTTGGAATTGAGCGCCCAGGAGCGGCTTGACCCGGCGGCGTTCGCCTATGTCGCGGGCAGCGCCTCGGCGGAACGCACCGCGTCGGCCAACCGGCGCGCGTTCGAGCGTTATCGGATCCTGCCGCGGATGCTGCGCGGCACCACCGGGCCGGGCGCACGGGACCTGTCGGTGCAGGTGCTGGGGACGCGGCTGGCGGCCCCGGTGCTCACCGCCCCGATCGGCGTACTAGAACTGCTACACGAGGGCGGCGAGGTGATCGCCGCCGAGGTGACCAAGGAACTCGGTATCGGTACCGTGCTGTCCACGGCGGCGTCCTCGACGATCGAAGAGGTCGGCGCGGCGGCCGGTGCGTGGTGGTATCAGCTGTACTGGCCCGCCGACGACGAACTGGCGAGGTCATTCGTCCAGCGCGCGGAGCGGGCTGGCGCGACGGCGATTGTGGTCACCGTGGACACCCCGGCCCTGGGCTGGCGTCCGCGTGACCTGGAACATGCGCACCTGCCGTTCCTGCATGGCAAAGGCATCGCCAACTACCTGTCCGATCCGGTCTTCCGTGCGAAACTGCCGTCCCCACCGGAGGAGAGCGAGGAGGCCATGCGGATGGCGATTCTCGCCTGGGCCGGGCTGTTCGGCAACCATGGTTTGCGGCCCGCGGACCTCGCGAAGCTGCGTGCGTGGACGGATCTCCCGATCGCGGTGAAAGGCATCCTGCACCCCGACGATGCCAAGCAGGTGGTAGACGTGGGCGCCGACGCGGTGGTGGTCAGCAACCACGGCGGCCGTCAGGTGGACGGCTCGATCGCCGCGTTGGACGCGGTGTCCGCGGTGGTCGCTGCCGTCGGTGACCGTGCCGAGGTGCTGTTCGACTCGGGTGTGCGCACCGGCTCCGATGTGCTCGTCGCCTTGGCGCTCGGCGCCAAGGCGGTACTGTACGGGCGGCCGTGGGCCTACGGTCTCGGCATCGCGGGCGCTGCGGGCGTGCGGCACGCGCTGCGGTCACTGCTCGCCGATTTCGACTCGGTGCTCGGCCTCTCCGGCTGCGCGGCCATCGCCGATGTCGGCCGCTCGCTCCTCTCCGCTGTTCCCTGACCTGCGATATTGCCAATTCCCGCGGATTTCCGGGCATAGAATGACGTTCGTGCATCCCGAACCGAGCGGTCACGCAGTGGTCGAACCGCGATGGCTCACGCCTGCGCAGCAGCGCGCATGGCGGGCTTACACGGACGGACACCTGCGCCTGATGACAGCGTTGAACCGGCAGCTGCAGCGGGACAGCGACCTGAGTCTCGCCGAGTACCGGATCCTGGTCCTGCTCTCAGAGGCCCCCGACCGCTCGTTACGGATGAGCGAGCTGGCCGACGGCGTGCTGTCGTCCCGCAGCAGGCTGACCCACCAGATCCGTCGGCTCGAGGCCCAGCACATGGTGCGGCGTAACACCTGCCTGGAGGATGGCCGCGGGGTTCTCGCGGAGCTCACCGACGAAGGCATGCGCCGCCTGGAAGCCGCCGCTCCGGGCCATGTCGAAGCGGTCCGCCGCGACTTCATCGATCTGCTCACCCCGGCCCAGCTCGAGGCGATTTCCGACGTCTTCGGACGCGTCGACAAAGAAATCGGAAAGCAGCCCGGCTAGACAGTCCGCTACGATCAGTGACCTGGAGACGTGGCAGAGTGGCCGAATGCACTCGCCTTGAAAGCGAGCGTCGCGAGAGCGACCGGGGGTTCAAATCCCTCCGTCTCCGCTCAGATTCGGTCAGGTCACCCGGTAGATTTGCGCCGGGTCGACCCTGTTCGAGGGCTCCGAACCTTCGCCTGCGATCTACTGAGCGCGATCGGCTTTCCTCGAGAACACGTGCGGGGTGTCGCGTACTCGCTCCAGCACTTCCAGGGAGTCGCCGTCGTCGTCTGTCTGGAATAGCTCGGCGGTTTCCTCGGGGCTGAGCGGCCAGCCGTCGGCGCCGATGATCTCGAATGTGCCGTCGATGTGGTTGTGCCTGATTCCGATGGGTTCGTTATTCACCATGGTCGGCCCCGTCCCCACAAGCGCAGATGCGGGTCGAAGTCGACAGGTATTGCAGGCATTCCGGGCCGTGGCTGGCGTGCGGGTTGGCGACGAACCGCGCCTGGTCGGACGAACGAAATGTGGGCGCGGTATGGCAGTTGCGCCGGCCGATCACCGCCGATCTGAATGGTTGGCATCGGCGGTGCGCCGCGTCGACCCCGACATGAGTGCTGACATCCAACGCCACCCGGTTGTCACGGCGTTCTCGCAACTCGGTCGAACTCTGCCGGATGGTACTGGACTGACATGGCGGACTTCCGCAGGATATGGCCGAATCTGGACTCGGCCATATCCGAACATCCTCCTAGAAAGCGAGCGTCTCGACAGTGACCGGGGCTCAATTGTCTCCGCCTCCACCACGACCCGTGGACCTCTAGGTCAGCGATCCATCGACCAGCTGACGGCGCACAACACCGTCAGGGCGTCGAGCGAGTCGTCCGGCTCGGCATCCGCTGGACGGTAGGTGGTCAGAGGGTCGCGTCCTCGCCGAAATCCCGCCGAACGAAGTTCGGACGGATGTCCAGGTCGGGCGGGTCGTAGTAGCGGTGGAAGGTCGGGGTCAGCCCCGAGGAGATGGGCGGGTTGATCCAGCTCCAGTCGGTGGGGCAGGTTCGGCCCGCAGCCTTCTCGCGTTCGACGTGATCGCAGAACTGCTTGGCGACGGTGTGGTGGTCGACGATGTAGACGCCTGCCTTGCGGAAACTGTGCAGCACCGCGCGGTTGAGTTCGACCAGCGCTTGATCGCGCCACAAGGTGCGCTCGACTCTGGTGTCCAGGCACATCATTTTCGCGATCAGCGGCAACATGTTGTAGCGGTTGGTGTCGCTGAGGTTGCGCGCACCGATTTCCGCACCCATGTACCAGCCATTGAACGGCGCGAACGGGTAGACCATCCCGCCGACCTCCAGGTTCATATTGGATACCGCGGGCAGCGCGTGCCAGCGCAGGCCGAGTCCAGCGAACCAGTCGAACTCCGGATGCTCCAATTCCACCTCGCGCGCAAGCTCCTGTGGGACGTCGAACCAGCGAATCGGCTCGTCAGGGGTGCTGATCAGCAGCGGAAGGATATCGAAAGGCGTTCCGGCGCCGCGCCACCCGAGTTTCATGGCGAACTCGGTGAGCGCGAGGGCGGCGGGGTCGCCGGTGACCGTGCCGTCGCCATTGCGGTACCCGGCGTAGCGGATGAGCTGGGGGTTGACGATGCGGAACTCGCGTCCGTCCGGCTGACGCGGCGGGCCCACGGTGATCATCGACTGGATGGCGCCGCCGTTGGTGGCCATCTGCAGGTGCTGCCAGCAGACCTCGGCCAGGTCACGGGCCGAACGCACGCGGCGGGCATCGAGCAATTTCAGGGAGCGCCAGTGCTTTCGGCCGACACAGCGGGCGTGATTGCGCCAGGCCAGTTTGGCTCCGATCAGGATTTCCTCGGCGGTCTGTAGATAGCCACCGGACTGTTCGAGTTGCTCGAGCGCGCTGTGGCGCCGCCGGGGGGAAAGATGAGCCAGCTCGGGCAGTTGGAAGAATTCGTCGCACTCCTGTATCCGGCGTTTCAGACAGCTGCCGAAAGGGTTTGTGTTCGGTGTCTTCTCGATTGACGGCACGGGTAACAATTGATTCACGGTTTTCTCCGGTCGGGCATAGGTGCTGCGATGAAACAGACGAGTTCGAGCAGAGAAGTCGCGGCAGTTGCGCGGCTGGTACCGCATCGTTGCGGTGGGCCGCGAAGGCGTGCGCGGCGTGTGATGCCACAAAATAGCCTTCGCCCGAAGCCTGTCCGAAGAGCGAGAGACATGTCGTGCCACAGAACCGGGCGGCCGGTCCGCTTACCACGCGTGTGCGAAGCGAGTTGACCTCGGTGCCGGTGGTGTAAATGCACGATTATGCCCGTCCTCGTTCCTGCCCGGAAAAGGCCCGCCGATCAGGGTACGGCCGGTGTGCTGGCGGTGTGCCGAGATTTGCTGGATTTGCTGGATATGCCTATGTCGCGGACCGAAAGCGGCGGTGGCGAGTACCGTTGATCTGATCTGCTTTTCGAGAGTGGAGAGGTTGGTCGTGCGCAGCGTCATCGGGATGGCGATCACCGTGGTCGCACTACACATCATCGGCTGGGGGACGCTGCTGGTGTTCGTGGCGCCCAGTCATTTCGTCGTTCAGGAATCGGTGTTCGGCGTCGGTCTCGGCGTGACCGCGTACACGCTGGGGATGCGGCACGCGTTCGACGCCGACCACATCGCGGCGATCGACAACACAACCCGAAAACTGGTGGCGGAGAGTGGGAAACAACGGGTCCAGACCGTGGGTTTCTGGTTCGCGCTCGGTCACTCCAGTGTGGTGTTCGTGCTTGTCGCCCTGCTCGCTTTCGGCGTGCGCGCGCTTGCGGCCGGCCTGCAGGACCAGGATTCGACGCTTTTGCGCTGGACGGGGCTGTGGGGCACCAGCGTGTCCGGCACCTTCCTCATCCTGATCGGTCTGCTGAATCTGGGCTCGTTGGTGGGGATCTGGCGGGTGTTCCGGCAGATGCGTCGCGGCGCGTTCGACGAGGCGCAACTCGAACGGCAGCTGGACAGTCGGGGTTTGATGAACCGGGTGCTGCGGCCGGTAATCGGCATGGTCCGCACACCGAGACATATGTACCCGGTGGGACTGATGTTCGGCCTCGGGTTCGACACCGTCACCGAGGTTGGTCTGCTGGTGATCGCGGGCGGTGCGGCGGCGACCGGGCTGCCCTGGTATTCGATCCTGGTACTGCCCGTGCTGTTTTCGGCGGGCATGGCGCTGTTCGACTCCTTGGACGGCTCGTTCATGAGCTACGCGTATGACTGGGCCTTCGCCAGGCCGGTGCGAAAGATCTACTACAACCTGGTGATCACTGGGCTGTCGGTGGCGGTCGCGCTGCTGATCGGCGGGCAGGAGATCGTGTCGATCTTCGCCGAGAAGCTGGAAGTCGAGTCGGGCGTTATCGGCTGGGTCGGAAATCTCGATCTCGGTGATCTCGGTTTCATCATCGTGGGGCTTTTCGTGCTCACCTGGGCAGTCGCGATCGCGGTGTGGCGCTTGGCCGGAGTGGAACGGCGCTGGCAGGACGGTCTCGCCGCTCGGTGAACCCGGGACAGGCTCGCTTCGCCGCCCGCCGTCGGTAAGGCCTGCCCCCGCCATCTCTGGCAGGATGGTCGGCATGCTGGCTCGGCGCGGGGTGCGGCGTTGGGTTTCCAGCGCCCTCACAGTCGCCGCACTTGTTTCCGGTGCGGTGGTATTCGGTGTTTCCCGAGTGGCGGCGGCTCCCCCCGTTCCGCCGGCGAGCACCGGGTCCTCGGATGGGCCGGGCGCGGCCGAGCCGACCACGAAACCGCCCGCGTTTCCCATGATCAAGCGAATCGAGCCGATCAACGACCAGTGGCTGCGCGTCTTCGTCGCCTCGCCCGCGATGAGCCGCGAGGTCGAGGTGCAGGTGTTGCTGCCCCGCGACCAGTCCCGTCCGCGCCCCACGGTCTATATGCTCGACGGCCGCAGTGCGAAAGCCGACAGCAACAATTGGACCGACCTCGGACACGCGGACCAGTTCTACGCGGATAAAGACGTCAACGTGGTGCTCACCGTTGGCGGCCCAGCCAGTTTCTACACCGACTGGCAGCGCGCCGACCCGGTGCTCGGTAAGAACATGTGGGAGACGTTCCTGACCAAGGAACTGCCCCCGCTGATCGACGCGAAGTTCAACGGCAACGGACGCAACGCGGTGATGGGCGTCTCGATGGGCGCCGAAGCCGCGATGATGCTCGCGTTCCGGCACCCGACGCTCTACACCGCGATCGCCGCACACAGCGGCTGCTTCTCGACCGGCACCGACATCGGCCAGGCGCAGGCACGTGCTGTGGTGGCGACCTACCAGGGCGGGCCCGACAATATGTTCGGCAAACCGGACGACCCGGCCTGGCTGGCCCACGATGTCACGCTGCACGCGGAGGCGTTGCGTGGCAAGACGATTTACCTGTCGGTCGGCAGCGGCCTGCCGGGTGTGCACGACGTGCCGGGCAACCCCGACGTGGACGTGGTCAGCGCCATCGGTTTCGGTGGACCGCTGGAGGCCGCGACGAACGCCTGCACTCGACGGCTCACCGACCGGCTGCACAGTCTCGGTATCCCGGTGACCGCGCACTTCCGCGATACCGGCACACACTCGTGGCCGTACTGGGAAGACGAGCTCGCCCTGTCCTGGCCGACCATCGCGGGCGCGCTCGGCGTCGACTAACCGAGGAACCGCGCGATCACCGCCGGGTCGGTGGCGAAGCCGAGAAACAGTTCGTTCTCGTGTGGGTCACCGATGGTGATTCGCACGCCGTCGGTGCCGTACGGCCGTACCAGGACGCCCGCTTCCGCGCTCGCCTCGCCGAATTCGGCGCTGCGCTCGCCGAGCGGCAGCCAGACGAAGTTCGCCGCGCTCTGCGGCACCCGGTAGCCCGCCGCGACCAGCGCGTCGCGTACCCGCCCACGCTCCACGACGAGCAGGTCGGTGCGGTCGAGCAATTCGTGCCGGGCCTCCAGCGACGCGATCGCCGCAGCCTGCGCGACCCGGCTGACGCTGAACGGGATATGCACCTTCAGCAGCGCCGTGATCACGGCGGGATCGCCCACCGCGTAGCCGACCCGCAGCCCCGCGAGTCCGTAGGCCTTGGAGAAGGTGCGCAGCACAACCACATTGGGCCGGGTCCTGCCGAGTTCGACGCCGTCGGGATGGTCTTCCGGCGACAGTCGCACGTATTCGTAGTAGGCCTCGTCAAGCACGACGAGGACGTGCGACGGCACCGCGTCCAGGAACCGGATCAGCGCAGCCTTCCCGACAGCGGTGCCGGTCGGGTTGTTCGGGTTGCAGACGAAGATCAGCTTGGTTCGCTCGGTGACCGCCGCGGCCAGCGCGTCCAGATCGTGCCGGTAGTCCGCGGTGAGCGGTACCTGCACAGCGGTAGCGTTGCCAACTTTGGTCACGATCGGATACGCCTCGAACGAGCGCCAGGCGAAGAGGACTTCGTCGGTGGGAGCGGAACAGGTGATCTGCACCAGCTCTTGACAGAGCGCGACACTGCCACAGCCGACCGCGACATTGCCGACTCCCACACCGAGAAACTCGGCCAGCGCCATGCGCAACTCGGTCGCCTGGTTGTCGGGGTATCGGTTGGCCAGCTCGGCCGCCTCGGCGATGGCCTTGGCCGCAGCGGGCAATGGACCGACAGTGGTCTCATTGCTGGCCAGCTTCACGGAGCCGGGATGGGTGCGGCCGGGGGCGTAGGCCGGGATCGAATCAAGGTCCGGCCGGATCTGAGCTGACACACCCCAACCATAATCCGCGCGCCGGAAAGCCTGATCGGCGTACCGGAAATTCTCCCGATGATGAGCTCCCACCTGCAATTTCTACCGAAGAACAGCAACTCGCCCTACGCTGGTTTCATGTCGGGCACTTACGACGATATGGCCCCGCTGCGGGCAGACGACCTGGAAGACGAGCGGCCGATCGCCCATGCGCCGGTGCCCATCACCGTGGTAGAGCCCGACGGAAACGCCCGGGGCGGGATCGTGGTGCTACACGAGTCCCGGCAGTTCCCCGGCGCCGTGCGCAACCTGATGAACGCGCTGGCCACCGAGGGCTGGACGGTGATCGCACCCAACCTCTTCCATCGCGTCGACGACCAGCCGGAAGGCGGCGTCTTCGGCGACCAGCTGTTCAGCGACTTCGACGCGTGTTTCGACTGGCTCACCCACCGTGGCGTATTTCCGGACACCATCGGCGTGCTCGGCTTCGACTCCGCCGGGACCGCCGCTTTCCTGGTCGCCACCAACCGGCCGATCGGAGCGGCGGTGAGTGTCGCGGCGCCGGGCATTGTCGAACCGCTCACCGACCAGGCCGACGCCCTGGTGTCCGCGGCCCCGGGCCTGCAGGCACCGTGGCTGGGCCTGTTCGGCACCGACGACCCGGCCACCCCGCCGGCCCAGGTCGACCAGTTGCGCGACGCGACTGCCCGCGCGGCTGTTGCCAGCCTGGTCGTGACCTATCCGGGTTTGTACCACCGCGCCGACACCCCCGAAGCCGATGACATCGATCTGGCGGATTCGCAGACCAGAATATTCGACTGGTTCGACAGTAACCTGCGCTGACCAGTCGTTTTGTGATCTGGACGGTGGCTCCTGTAACCTTTCTGCTCGGTGGTTCGAAAGGACCGGTGCCCTCGAAGAGAAGGCTCCAGGAGGCGTGCCAGAGCGGCCGAATGGGACTCACTGCTAATGAGTTGTCCCTTCACCGGGACCGGAGGTTCAAATCCTCTCGCCTCCGCCACACCCGGGTAACCGGTACAACTGAATAACTACATGCGCCCGTAGCTCAACGGATAGAGCATCTGACTACGGATCAGAAGGTTAGGGGTTCGAATCCCTTCGGGCGCACTCTGGTAGAAGGCCCCTCCGCTCGAGCGGAGGGGCCTTCTCTCGTCTTTGACGACACCAATCGCCCACGATGCCACTCGGACAGGGAGTCCATGCCCAGCATTGCGTGCCGCTCACGGCGCCGATCGCCTCCATGTAGGTAGGCGTCCTCACGGTAAGGGAGCTGTGGCGCAGAATTCTCCGCACCGCCGCCTCCACACCTACGTGACCAACACCGTCGCGCAGGGGCGCCGCAGATCATGCAGCCGAATCGGTCGGACGCCGGCGCAGCGCGTACTTCGGCAAACGCCTGTTCGTGGTGCGTCGGGCTCCGCTCGCGATCTGGCAGGACGCTCCCTGTTCCTGGATGACCAGCTGGTCAACGCGCTCGCTGTGCTGCGTACGACGACGGTCGTCCTCGTCGTGCGTCTCGCGGTCGAGCACGAATCCGCCGGCACCCTGCTCGGTCCATCGGCTGTGGTTTCCATGCAGCACCACCCCAGCAAATATCTCTGCGCCTACGTACTGAATCATGTGCGCGTGAACCTTGATCAGATCAGAACACTCACCGGGGAACTCGCGGCGAGATTCGGTGTGCAGCCGCCGCACATCGAGCTTGGAAACGTGCCGGAGTGGTGTCTGGACGGGGTGCGGCCGCAATTGAGGAAGGGCCAGGCAGTCGTCATGGTCGGGAGTGCCTTCAACGACTACCTTTCTCTGGCAGAGCAAGAAGGCGCGCTCGCGGAGGCCGTAGTGATCCTGGACTCCCTGAAGTCCGGGCGACGTTTCTTGGTCGCATCCCGCCTTCTCCTGGGAGCAGCGGCCATAATCCTCAGTGGCATAGGCGGTTGGTTCGCGGCTGTGTACGACATGCCGTGGTGGCCGGTGGCCCCGGTGGTCCTGGTGCCATACGCGATCGCCCGTTACCTGGTGGTGGTCGTGCGGTTTCGACGCGCTCTCTACCAAATGGACCGCAGGGTGGCGGAGGTGATGGGACGACCGCTCATAGACTTGATGCTCAACCTTGACGGTCGCGTGCGATCCCAGCTTCGGGGCCCTGTCGGCATCCTTGTGAAGATGTCCACGCCCAGCGAAGCCGAGCGGGCGAAACGTCTGAACACACGAAACCGCGGGCCGGAAGTTCGATCACACGGTAGTTCCCTGCCTTAGCCCCCCTGATCTCGCTGTTGCCCCGAACCTGGATCCCCTACGGATCAGAAGGTCAGCGGTTCGATCCCTCGGGCGCACACAGGTAGATAGTCACTCCCGCTCTTGCGGAGGGCCTTTACTCGTAGGGAGTTCGTGTCTCTACTTCACTTCCACGCAGGAAGGGATGGCAAATCGCCGCTCAAATCGGTGCCCGCATTGCGGCCGATCAGCCACGCGGCGAGGGACGCGGCGGGGCCGGTGATGTTGTGGGTCGCGGGGGTGGCGCCGACGATGGTGGTGTAGTCGGTGTCGGTAGCGTGCAGGGCGAACGACGCGAGGGGGAACTCGACGATCCGCCGGTTCAGGTCGGCGGCCGCCTGGGGGAGTAGGCGCGCCACGAAAGCGGTCGGCCAGTCGGATGGCTGGTAGCCCGTGTTCAGATCGACGTGATGGATCTCCACCTCCTGCAGACGCATCCAGCGCACTTCGGTCGCCGTAATCGGGCGGCCCTGGCGGGTGCGGACTTCCGCCTGCCAGTCGTGCTCGGTGAGGGCGCGGGCCAGGCCGAGCCAGCGGTTCGCGGCGGTCTCGTTGTCGGCTAGTTGTTCGGCCAGGGGACGCGGTGCGCCTGCCTCGATGTCGTGGTCGCGCAGGAAAGCGCTGGCATACTGCGGGATTTCGACGCCGGTGTGTGCCCACAGCAGTAGGTTCACCAGGCTGTCGGCATTGCGGGCCAGATGCGCGAGCAGATGGCCGCGGGTCCAACCGGGTAGCGCGGAAGGCGCGGCACCGGCGTGCCCGTCGAGGCCGCGGATGGTGTCGAGCAGGCGGGCGGTTGCCTCGGCGACCGTGTCGAGCTGGACGGGGGTCTGCGAGGCGGCGGCAGTCACGACTTCGACCCTAGGCGGTGCGAACTCGGCACGCTGCGCCTACGGGCCGGGTTCCGCTGGAATTAGTCCGCCTGTGGTTGCCGGAAACCGCCGCGGGTGCTCGACCGGCGGACCGCACACGCAGGCACGGGACATGTGGGTGCCGGGCAATTCGCGTGACCTAGTCGGCGACGATCGCGTCGGCTTCGATCTCCACCAGCAAAGCCGGGGTGATCAGCGCGCTGATCTGGTACATGGCCGTCGCGGGCCGGATCGCACCGAATACCTCGGCGTGCGCCTCGGCCACTTCGGGCCACCGCGAAATATCGGTGACGAAGATGCGGGTGCGCACGACATCGGCCAGACTCGCGCCCGCCTCGTTCAGTGCGGCGGCGATCCGGCGCAGCGTTTCCCTCGCCTGCTCGCCGATGTCGTCGCCGCCGACGGCGGTGCCGCCGGGTGCCGCTGCCGTGGTGCCGCTGACCGCGATGACATTGCCGAGCCGCACTGCCCGCGAGTAGCCGACGATATCTTCGAACTCCGAACCGGAGGAGATGTTCACGCGATCGCTCATGGCGTCAGCATCGCATGGCCTTCGTGCGCGGAAACGTGTCGGCGCGGCCGCATCAGGTCGGGTCGGTCCAGTCCAGTCCCTGCCCTCTAGAACCACGGCGGCGGCCAGCGTGAGCAGCCATAGCGACATCGCCCCCACCTGGATGCGCTGGGCGATTCCGAGGGCGTAGTTGCCAGAAAGGTTGTCGGCGACCAGCATCCACACTGTCGCCACCGACCCGACCACCAGCACGACCAGACCGAACTCGCGCAGGATTCGCCATCGGTGGTAGCGGAACGCGGCCAGGCTGAACGCGAAGGTGGCGACCGCGATCGACGTCACCGCCACGGTGCTCGATAGCGCGTGCGGCTGATGCAACTGGGGAAACAATTCGCTCGGCCCACCGCAGGCGCTGTCGCCGGGAGTGCATTCGCGCAGCGGCAACACCACATCGGCGATGGTCGCCGCGCCGAAGCAGAACAACGCTACCCAGCCGACCGTGGTGAATCGGCGGCGCGGGAAAAGCAGCAACCCCGTGACCGCAGCGGGCATCAGGGTCGCCCCGACGATCGTGTCGGCAACAGAAAATACCTGCCGGTACGGTTTGCCCTCCGCGTCGAGTTGGCTCAGGAAGGAATTGACCGAGTCGACGTCGACATTCAGCACATATGCCAGCAGCCAGGACGAATAGCAGAGCCCCGTGATCGCGATTGCCGTAGCGAGCATCACCGACGCAAGTCGCGCTCGCCGCTCGGCGATCTTCGGGCTATCAGTCACGACCCCATTCTGCTGCTCGCCGGGCACCGCCGAGGTTCGACCCGTCTACGTTTCGCAAACGTCACCGGCACTCGACACACAGGGTCTTGTCAGGTTCGCCGCACACTCTGTAGGGGAAGATGACATTCGAGGAGGACCTTATGCTCGGCTTCGCGACCGCCGCCGCCGGAATCGCCGTGCTGACGGTGATGGTGGTGTCCGGCTATCTGGCCACACACGCCCCGCGCTCGCTTGTGCGCGTCCGGCACCGCTAGGACGACCGCAGCGCCGCCTGGACGCGGTCGGCGGCGGCTATGACGTCCTCGTGCTCCCACACCCGGACCACGTGCCAGCCCGCCGCGGTCAGCGCCGCGTCGGTGGCGCGATCTCTGGCCACATTGCCCGCCAGTTTGGCGGCCCACCATTCGGCATTGTTCTTCGGATCGGTCGCGTGCTGTGGACAGCGGTGCCAGAAGCAGCCGTCCACGTAGACCGCGACGCGTCGGCGCGGGAACACCAGGTCGGCTCGGCGGCGTTGCCCGGGTAGCGGTGCGCGATCGACGAAATAGCGCAGCCCGCGGCGGTGCAACTCGCGACGCAGCGCGAGTTCCGGATCTGTCCCGGTGCGCCGCTGGCGTGCCAGCCGAGCGCTGGTGGCCGAGTCCGTGCCTGGTCGATCGCTCACGCCGCCCAGCCGCCCATCCGGCCGAGGTGGCATTCCACATCGGCGAGGAAACCAGGGGGGAAACGCAGGCTGCCCATGCTGGTTCGGCGCAGAAATCCGGCGGTCGCCCGGGCGGAGAGCAGTCGCGCGTCGGACAAGAAGTGGGTCAGATCTTCGTACGGTTCGTGCACCGGCCACGTGGATACCGGAACTCGGTAGGCGACACCGCCGTGCCCCCACGCGGCGACCGGCCACGGCGTGCCCGCCGCCAGCGTCTGATCGCCGGGAATCGGGGCCAGCGGCGCGGCCAGCCGCGACCCGACCCAGCCCGCCATCCGCACACTCACCGCGTTGCCGACCAGTTTCCAGCGATGCCCTTTGCGGACGCCGGACACCTCGGTGGCGGGTGCGGTCCAGTCCGCGGCGAAGCCCTGGAGTCGTTCGGCGTCGACGATGCCCGGCGTGACGATCTCGCCGGAGGGTAGCCGTACCGCGGGCGGGCTGGCGATGCCGAGTGCCGAGCCGCCCTTCAGCGTGGGCACCGCGTTCACCGCCCAGCCGAGACCACGCACCCCCTCGGTCCAGTAGAAGCCGCACGGATCGTGTTGTGGGTCGCCGACGGCACGGGGACCAGCGTCGTCGCCGAACAGCACCTGGCGCGGGTCCTCGGTGCGCGAGGCCAGCATCAGCACCCGCTGGCGCCGCTGCGGCAGGCCGAACGCGCGCGCGTCCACCACCCGGTAGGCCCAGGTGTAGCCGATTTCCTCGAGTGCGTGGGTGATGTGCCGCATCGCCGCCCCGCGGCCGAGTTGCAGCATGAACGGGACGTTCTCGATCAGCAACCAGCGCGGTCCGCGTTGTCGGCGCACCAATCGGAATACCTCGTCGACCAGTCCGGACCGCGTGCCGGTAATGCCCGCGGTGCGTCCGGCCTGCGACAGGTCCTGGCACGGGAACCCCGCCGCGACCAGTTCCGTCCCCGCCGGGATGGCGCGCAGTCGGGTGATGTCGGAATGCAGTGGCACGTCCGGGAAGCGGGCCGCCAGCACGCCTTGGGCGCCGGGCTCGATCTCGCACAGCAGTTCGGTGTGCCAGCCGTGCTCGCCGAGGCCGAGCTCGAGTCCGCCTATCCCGGCGAACAGCCCAACCATCCGCGCGCCCGTCACCGATCGTCCTTCCTCGTGTCCAGGACGAGACGCCGTCAACCTTGCGCCCGTGCCCGGTGAGCAGGTTACTCGAGTGGTCCGAGATTACTCGAGTGGTGCTGGGGCGATCGGTGAACTACCCGACCGATTGCCCCGCACCTGGTACGGTCCGCGTGTCACGCACTGCGATCGGCGAGCCCTTCCCGATAATGCACAGGGCCGATCACACGCGCGGCCATGATGACAGGCTGGTAGGTCGATCTTCCTGCGCTCCAGTGCCGTCCGCGCGGGCCGGTGCACGATCCTGGTGGCGCGCTCGCGAATTGCCATTTTGCTCGACACAGTTTCCAGAGCGACGCTAGGGAAAGTGAGCGAAAGATGCGGATTCCTTCCACCGAGAACGGGAGCTTTCCCGCGGTCGTTGTCACCAGCCTCGCCGCGACGACATCTATCGCGAGCGACGTGGACTCCACCTGGAAGGGCCTGCTCAATGGCGAAAGCGGCATCGATGTGCTGGATGACGACTTCATCGATCAATTCGAACTGCCGGTGCGGATCGGCGGCCACCTGAAGGTCGCCCCTGCGGACTTGCTGTCCAGAACCGAGGCGCGCGGCCTGGCCTATGTGGAGCAGATGGCCACGGTGCTCGGTCGTGAGGTCTGGCGCAACGCGGGCAGCCCGGAGGTCGACAAGCAGCGCCTCGGGGTATCCATCGGCACCGGCCTCGGCGGCGCCGAGGCGATCATCCACGCGCGGGACAAGTTGAGCAACGGTGGCTATCGCAAGGTTTCGCCGTTCACCGTCCAGGCCGTCATGCCCAACGGCGCCTCCGCGTGCGTGGCGGTCGAACTGGGCGCGCGAGCCGGCGCCGCGACACCGGTCTCGGCGTGCTCATCGGGGGCGGAGGCGATCGCGAACGCGTGGAAGATGATCGTCATGGGTGATGCCGACATGGTCGTCGCCGGCGGTGTCGAGGGTTCGATCCAGGCGATCGCGATCGCGGCGTTCACCATGATGCGTGCCATGAGCATGCGCAACGACGCACCGAAGTGCGCCTCGCGCCCGTTCGACGTCGATCGCGACGGGTTCGTGTTCGGCGAGGCGGGTGCGATGATGGTGATCGAGACCGAGGAGCACGCCAAAGCGCGCGGCGCGACCATCCACGCCCGGCTGCTCGGTGCCGGCGTCACCTCCGACGGGTTCCACCTCGTCGCACCCGATCCGGACGGCGCCGGAGCGGCCCGCGCGATAACGCGGGCGCTGCAGACCGCGGGACTCGGCCGCAGGGACATCTCGCACATCAACGCGCACGCGACTGCCACCCCGATCGGCGATACCGCCGAGGCGCGCGCGATCGCCAAGGCGGTCGGCACGCACGCGTCGGTCTACGCACCCAAGTCGGCGCTCGGCCATTCGATCGGCGCGGTCGGCGCGCTCGAATCGGTGATCACTGTGCTCAGCGTGCGGGACGAGATCGTGCCGCCGACGCTGAACTTGGACAACCAGGACCCGGACATCGACTTGGACATCGTGCGTGGCCGATCCCGCCCCGGCCGGATCGATTACGCCGTGAACAATTCCTTCGGCTTCGGTGGGCACAACGTCGCACTCACGTTCGGCCGGTATTGAGCGCTGGGTGCCCGGGACACCTGCTAGCCTTCCCGACGCTTCGTTATCGACCTGTGTTCGGTGTCATTGCACGGCCTGAGTGCCGGTGCGCTGGAAAAGGATAAGGCGATGATCGACGAGACCTTCGACGACTATCTGGACGATCAGGGCAATATCAAGATTCGCGGTGACAAGACCCTGATCGACTTCGTCGACAAGCACTGCGCGAAGAACGGCGACGAGCTCGCCTACCGCTATATCGACTACTCCCGCGAACGCGACGGTGAGTACCACGACCTCACCTGGCGCCAGTTCGGCGTCCGCTTGCGCGCGGTGGCGGCTCGGTTGCAGCAGGTGACACGACCAGGCGACCGGGTGGCGATCCTCGCGCCGCAGGGGCTCGACTACGTCGTCTCGATCTTCGCCGCGGTCTACGCGGGCAATATCGCGGTACCGCTGTTCGATCCCGACGAGCAAGGGCACACCGACCGGTTGCACGCCGTGCTCGGCGACTGCGCACCCGCGGCGATCCTCACGGTGGGGTCGGCGGCGCGTGGGGTACGGAATCTCTTCCGGCACCTTCCGCCGCAGCAACGGCCGCGCATCATCGCGGTGGAGGCGATCCCGGACAGCGTCGGCGGGTCCTGGGTGTGGCCGGATATCAATATCGACAGCGTCGCGTACCTGCAGTACACGTCGGGGTCGACTCGCACGCCCGCGGGTGTGGAGATCACCCACCGCGCGGTCGGCACGAACCTGTTGCAGATGATCGACGCCATCGGTGTCACGGAGTACTCGCGTGGCGTCACCTGGCTGCCACTGTTCCACGATATGGGCCTGCTGTGCGTGATCCTGCCGACCATCGCGGGCCGATTCATCACGATCATGTCGCCGAGCGCGTTCGTGCGCCGTCCGTACCGGTGGATCAAGGAACTCTCCGCCGCTTCCGACGGTGCCGGGACCTTCGCCGCCGCACCGAATTTCGCTTTCGAGCATGCTGCGGTACGGGGCAAGCCGAAGCCGGGAGAGGAGCTGGATCTGTCCAATGTCATCGGCCTGGTCAATGGCAGCGAGCCGGTGTCGGTGTCGTCGATGACGAAGTTCAACGAGGCGTTCGCGCCGTACGGGCTACCGGAGACGGCGATCAAACCCTGTTATGGCATGGCGGAGGCGACGCTGTTCGTGTCGGCGACCAAAGCCGCGGATACGGCGAAGGTCGTCTATGTGGATCGTGCCGAGTTGAACGCGGGGCGCATGGTCGAGGTGGCGCGGGAGACGGCGAATGCCATCGCCCAGGTGTCGTGTGGGTTTGTCGCGCTGTCGCAGTGGGCGGTGATCGTCGACCCGGAACACGGCACCGAGCGGCGTGATGGCGAGGTCGGCGAGATCTGGCTACACGGCGAGAACATGGGCATCGGGTACTGGGGTCGTCCCGAGGAGACGGCGGCGACCTTCCGCGCCGAGTTGGCCGCGCGCGTGCCGGAAGGCAGCCATGCCCAAGGCACCGAGCCGGATGCCCACTGGATGCGCACCGGTGACTACGGCGCGTACCTCGACGGCGAGCTGTACATCACGGGCCGGGTCAAGGATCTGGTGATCGTGGACGGCCGCAACCACTACCCCCAGGATCTGGAGTTCTCCGCGCAGGAATCGAGTCCGGCGCTGCGTCCTGGCTTCGTCGCGGCGTTCTCGGCGCCCGCGAACGAATTGCCCGCACTGGTCTTCGATCAGGACAACCACTCCGGCCTCACTTTCGACGCCGATGACACTTCCGAGCAGTTGGTGATCGTCGCGGAGCGAAACTCCGGCGCCGGGAAGCTCGAACCCCAGCCGGTCGTCGACAGTGTGCGTGCCGCCATCGCACGGCGGCACGGCGTCCAGGTGCGCGACGTGCTGCTGGTCCCCGCGGGCTCGATCCCGCGCACTTCCAGCGGCAAGATCGCCCGACGAGCCTGTCGTGCGGCCTACCTGGAAGGCACGTTGCGTGGCGGGTATCAGCAGCAGGCGTTCCCGGACGCGCCGCTGGAGTGGGATTCGGAGCGCGCGGTCACCGGCTAGATTCGAATGTCGGTGGCGTACTCGAACTCCCGGACGTCGGCGCCCACGATCTGGGCGTCGAGGTCGGCGGAGGTGCCGGTGCCGCGGAAGTGTTCCACGGCGTCGCGGGTCGCCCAGCGCTCGTAGATGTTCACCCGATCGGTTTCGACCAGGTCGGCGCCGAGCGTGAAGTCCAGGCAGCCTTCGGTGGCGCGGGCGAGCGCGACGACGTCGCGACAGTTCTCGAGGTAGCGGTCACGATCGGTGACGCGCAGATATCCGGCGACGATCAGCATGGACACCGAGTCTACGTCTTGACCTCGAGGGGGCTCGAGGTTGTTGGCTTGGCCCATGAGCGCCGTTCTCCGCCGCGATCCCCCGTTGTGCAGCGGGGACGCGGTGTGCGACGTATGTGGTCGACCGGAAAATCGGTTGGCCGATCCGGGACGCGATGCGACCCTGGACTGTCGTACCTCGATGCGAACATCATCGAGCGTTTCGACTTCCGACACCGCGATCCACGAGATCCGAGGGGGAGCTTTGTCCGTCGCGCTGGACCTCTCGTCGGCCGAACCGGAGGCCGACCGCCCGGAGCAGTCCGCTGCCGCGCCGGGTCGCCTGCATTCGTTGCGCCGATTCTGGCCATACCTGCGTCCGCATCGCACTGCGCTGCTCGCCGCGAGTGGCCTCGCTACCCTTGCGACGCTGACGGCCATCGTGATTCCGCTGATATTGGCCAGGATCATCGACGGCCCGATCGCCGAGCGGGACTTCACCGGCGCGCTTGCGCCGGTGGCGGGCGTGCTGGTGCTCGGCATGCTGGAGGCGGTCGGCGTGTGGGGGCGCCGCTGGCTGGTCTCCGCGCCGGCCACTCGGTTCGAGATCACCATGCGCGCCGAGATCTTTCGTCAGTTGCAGTCGTTGGCGATTGGCAGGCACGACGCGTGGGAGTCGGGTCAGCTGTTGTCGCGCGCGGTGGACGACCTGGCCACCCTGCGTCGGTTCGTCTCGTTCGCCGGACCGTTCCTGCTGATCCACATGGTGATCATTCCGGTCGGCCTGTTCGTGCTGTTCGCGCTGAATTGGCAGATCGGTCTGATGTTCGCGATCGTGTCGATTCCGCTGGTGTACGTCTGCGTTCGGTTCGAGCGGCAGTACTCGATGGCCTCGCGGCGCTCGCAGGACCAGTCCGGCGACCTGGCTACCACAGCCGAGGAGTCGGCGCAGGGGGTGCGGGTACTCAAGGCATTCGGTCGCGGTGTGTTCTTCGGCGGCCGGTTCACCGCCCAGTCGCGCGAGCTCCAGCAGACCGAGTTGCTGAAGGTACGCTACAGCGCGACGCTTTGGTCGGCCATGGTGAGCCTGCCGCAGCTGGCCGTCGTGTTCGCGCTCGGTTACGGCGGCTACGCGGTTGTGCATAACACGATGACGCTCGGCACCTTGGTCGCGGGCATTACGCTGACCACTTTTCTCCAGTGGCCGATCATCTGGACCGGCTACCTGCTCGCCGAACTGAACGACGCGCGCACAGCAGCAGATCGGTACTGGGAGATCATGGATACCCCGGTCGACATCACCGATCCGGCTGATCCCGTGGACCTGCCCACCCGGATCGACGGTGAGTTGTGGTTGCAAGGCGTGCGTTTCGCCTTTCCCGACGCCGAAGACGATGTGCTGCACGATGTGTCGCTGCGAGTGCGGCCCGGCGAGACAGTCGCGCTGGTCGGCGCGACGGGCAGCGGAAAGACCGCGTTGCTCAACCTGATCCCGCGCCTGTACGACGTGACCGGTGGCGTGATCAGCATCGACGGGGTCGACATCGCCGCGATGCGGGTGGCCGACCTGCGCTCGCTGGTGTCGGTGGCGTTCGAAGAGCCGGTGCTGTTCTCGGCGAGTGTGCGCGAAAACGTCGCGCTCGGCGCTGCGGACGCCACCGATGCCGACGTGCGCCGCGCGCTGGATGTCGCCCAGGCCACCGGATTCGTGGACGAGCTGCCCTGGGGTCTGGATACCAGGATCGGTGAACAAGGCATGAGTCTGTCCGGTGGGCAGCGTCAGCGGCTCGCACTGGCCCGTGCGGTGCTCGGCGGCGCCGGCGAACAAAGCCGGGTCATGGTGCTCGACGACCCGTTGTCCGCGCTCGACGTGCAGACCGAGGAACGGGTGCAGGAGCGGCTGCGCACCGTACTGGCCGACGCGACGACGCTGCTCGTCGCGCACCGCCCGTCCACCGCGGCGCTCGCCGACCGGGTGGTCGTGCTCGCCGACGGTCGGATCGTCGCGGAGGGAACACACGACGATCTGCTGCGGACCAGTGGCAGATACCGGGAACTGATGGGGGGTGAGAATTGAGCACGGAAAAATTCTCGATGAAAGACCCCGTGGCACAAGATAATTCGGTAAATCAAGATCTGACGACCGACTGGCGCGGTATCGCGAGCGAGGACAAGGAGGTCACCGAGACCGGAAACTTGGTGTTGGCCGGTCGATCCCGGCGGCTGCTGTTGGATGTGGTTCGGCCTTACCGCACGCTGGTCGGTGTCGCCCTGGTGCTCATCGTGGTCGACAACGCGGCGCCGCTGTTCGTCGCACGTGGGCTCGACATCGGCATCGCGCAAGGTGCCGAGGGGAACTGGCTCCCGCTCGTCGCCACCGTGGCCGGTTACCTCGGGTCGGTCCTGCTCGGTGTGCTCACGACGTTCTTCTTCCTGCGGGCATCGGGCAGGATCAGCCAGAGGGTGCTGTTCGACCTGCGGGTGCGCTCGTTCACGCATATGCAGCGGTTGAGCGTCGCCTTCCACGAGAAGTACACCTCCGGCAAGGTGGTCGCCCGGCTCACCGGTGACATCGAGACGCTGCAGGAGTTGCTGGAGGGCGCGCTCAACCAGGCATTGAGCGCGGTCCTCTCGGTGCTGACCATCGCGGCGCTGCTGATCTACCTGGACGCGACGCTCGCCGCGATCGTGCTGGGCGGTTTCGTCCCGCTGGCGCTGGTCACCCGCTGGGCGCAGCGCAGGCAGCGTGCGGGGTACCGCCGCACGCGAGGCGCGATCGCCAGAGTGATCGTTCAGTTCGTCGAGTCGATGGGCGGCATACGGGCGGTGCAGGCGTTCCGCCGGGAGCAGCGCAACGAGTCGGTGCTCGCCGTCGAGGACGCCGAATACCGCCGGGCGACCACCGCGGCCATGCGCGGTATGGGGGACTATGCCGGTCTGACCAAGCTGCTTGGCAATCTGACCACGGTGATCGTCATCATGGTCGGGGCGTGGCGGGTGATCGAGGGTGATCTCGCGGTCGGCGTGCTCGCGGCCTACCTGCTGTATCTCAGCGAGTTCTACGGCCCGCTGGACGAACTGGCACAGGTGTTCAATTCCTACCAGTCCGCAGCGGCGGCGTTGGAGAAGATCTCGGGTGTGCTGGAGGAGAAGCCGTCGGTGCCCGAGCCCGCGGAGCCGGTGGTCATGCCAACCGCGTCGGGCGCGGTTCGGCTGGACAAGGTGTGGTTCGGTTATGGCGCCCGGCCCGCCGATCGCGGCGCCGACGTGGCGCGGCGTTCCGCGAAGGATGTCGGCTCCACACACCATGTCGCTTCGATGCGATCCGCCGACTCCACGGCGTCGGACGGCAGTGAAGGGCGGCCGGTGCTGCCGGAACTGACATTGGACATCCCCGCCGGACAGGTGATCGCGCTGGTCGGTGCGACCGGCGCGGGCAAGTCGACGCTTGCCAAGCTGCTGACCAGGTTCTACGACCCATCCGGTGGCGCGGTCACGCTGGACGGAGTCGATCTGCGCGATCTGTCGGACACCGATCTGCGGCGAAATATCGTCATGGTCACCCAGGAGTCCTACCTGTTTTCCGGGTCGGTGGCCGACAACATCCGGCTCGGCCGGCCGGATGCCACCGACGCGGAGGTGTTCGCCGCGGCCCGCGCGGTCGGTCTGTACGACTTCGCGCGGACTCTCCCGCAAGGCTTCGCCACCGATGTCCGCAAGCGTGGCGGCAGGCTTTCGGCCGGCCAACGGCAACTGGTCGCCTTCGCCAGGGTTTTCCTGGCCGATCCCGCCGTGATCGTGCTGGACGAAGCCACGTCGAGTCTGGACATACCCGGTGAACGGCTGGTGCAGCGGGCGCTGGAGACGGTGTTGCGCGGGCGCACCGCCGTGATCATCGCGCACCGGTTGTCCACGGTGGCGATCGCGAACCGGGTACTCGTGCTCGAGGCCGGACGGATCGTCGAGGACGGTGCACCGGACCAGCTGATCGCCGGTACCGGCAGGTTCGCGAGCTTGCACGCGGCGTGGCGCGCGTCGCTGGCGTGATGCGACTCGGTGGTGTGCAGGTTACGGCTGGGTGTCGCTTACGGTAGATACGTGACGACCCCAGCCTCCGACCCCGAGAGCCCCGCCCAGAGCAAGCAGGCATCCCGGTGGCCGGCAATCCTCACGTGGCGCGCCCACGACGCGTCGCGGATGGAGTCGGTGCGGGTGACACTCAATGGCAACCGTATTCGCGCCTCCGGGCGAATGATCGGGGGTGCTGGTGCCGATCATTCCGCGTTCAGTGCGTCCTATGACTTGGTCACCGACGAGAACGGCAGGACGAAGCGGCTTTCCTTGCGCACCGCGACAGCCGCTGGTGAGCGCCAAGCGTCGATCGCACGGGACGAGGAGAACTACTGGCTCGTCGACGCCGGCGGCAACCATATCCGCTCCACTTTCGCGGGCGCCCTCGATGTGGATGTGGTGCTCAGCCCGTTCTTCAATACCTTGCCGATTCGCCGCTACGACTTGCAGCACGCGGCCGAGGCCATACAGGTCCCCGTGGTCTACGTCCGGCTGCCCGATCTGCTCGTGCAGGAGGCCACACTGGTCTACAGCAGCGCGCCCGAGGGCATCAGCGTGCTGTCTCCGGTTTCCAGCGCTACCGTTACCGTCGACGCCGACGGCTTCGTCCTCGACTATCCGGGACTCGCCGAACGGATCTGAACTCGCCAACTGTCGATGGGTGCTGCCACTGGCAGTCGCGGCTGTTGCGCGAGCCGACCAGACGTGTTTCGACCGCCAACCCGGTTCAGTTCAGGTGGGTGAGAACTCCGCCACGCTGTCCGGCCGCACGCAGGGTTTCCAGCCAATCATGGTCGCCGGGACGCACATCGGTGATTTCCCAGCGCCTCGCCGATTCGTAGCGCAGCCTGGCGTCGTACCCCGCTTCGACGAGTTCGGCGAGGGAGTTGTCGATCCGCAGACTGTCGCGTGCGGCGCCGAGCACGGTGAGCGTCTCCTCCAGCACGTCCAATAGCGCGGCGGAGTTCGGTTCGCAGATTGCACGGACGAGATCCGGTGCGGTGCCCGCGACGCGGGTGCCGTCGCGGAACGATCCGGCGGCAAGGCCGAGCGCGAGGTCACCGCCGCTGCCACCCGCCAGTGCCAGCGCCTCCGCGAGCACGTGCGGCAGGTGTGAGACGCGGGCAACGGCGCGATCGTGCTCGTCGGCCAGTACTGGCAGCACCACGGAGCCGCAGTCCAGTGCGAGCCGCGCGACTCGAGCCCACGGGTCGGCATGGGTTCCCTCGTCTACGCCGACTGCCCACACCGCGTCCCGGAACAGGTCGGGATCGGCGGCACCCCATCCGGATTGCGCGGTACCCGCCATCGGATGGCCGCCGACATATCTCGAAGCGAGACCGTGTGCATGTACGGCCGCGCGGACCGGGGCTTTCACGCTGACCACGTCGGTCAGCGCGCACTGCGAGGCGAACGTCACTATCGAAGAGAGGATGTGGTCCACCGCGGGCATCGGCACCGCGACAACGATCAGCGCGTCGGCGTCCGCGGCCCGGCGCAAGACGGCGGGCAGGTCCTCGGAGACGTCGAATCCGTCGGTGCGCGCGGCGTGAGCGCCCGCCGCCGACCGGTTGTATCCCCAACTGTCATATCCCGCGGCGACGGCCGCGCGGACCAGCGAACCACCGATCAGACCCGTTCCGAGGACGCATACGGGTGCTTTCTTTGCGGAAGTCACAAGAACAGATTCGCATACGACTTCAACATTTCAGCTCGAGCAGACTACCGTTGCGGCCATGGCAGCACAGCGCTCGGGCACGAACAGGGCGGCGTCGGATGATTACGACGACGTAGATGGGTTCGCAGTAGCGGTTGTCCGCGAAGACGGAAAATGGCAATGCAGTCCGCTGAGCCAAGCCGCGCTGACCGATTTGTCCGCAGCAGAGAACGAACTGAAGGCATTGCGCAGCTCGGGAGCTGTGTTCGGATTGCTCGACATCGATGACGAGTTCTTCATCGTGCTACGGCCCGCGCCGAGTGGCACTCGGATGCTGGTGTCGGACGCGACCGCCGCGATCGATTACGACATTGCCGCGGATGTCCTGGACGCCCTGAATGTGGAAATTCCCGACATCGACCCGGACGAGCTGGACGAAGTCGAGCCGTGGGAGGAGGGCGACCTCGGTGTGCTCGCCGATCTCGGCCTGCCCGAACCGGTGTTGAGTGTCATCCTGGCCGAGACCGATCTCTACCCGGACGAGCAGCTCAACATGATCGCCCAGCGACTGGGCTTCGCCGACGAACTCTCCGCGGTGCTGGACAAGCTGCCCCGCTGACGTGGGAGATCTCCCGGACCTGTCGATCCTCTCGGACGCCGACCTGGTGCGCGTCGCGCTCGACGCAGCGGCTGCCGCTGGGGACCGTGACGTACCTGTCGGCGCGGTTGTCTTCGATTCGGCAGGAAAGGAACTTGCGCGTGCCGCCAATGCGCGCGAAGCACTAGGCGACCCGACGGCGCATGCGGAGATCCTGGCGCTGCGCCGTGCCGCCGAAGTCCTCGGCGACGGCTGGCGGTTGGCGGGTACCACTCTCGCCGTGACGCTGGAGCCGTGCACCATGTGCGCGGGAGCGCTGGTGCTCGCCAGGGTCGGCCGGTTGGTGTTCGGCGCGTGGGAGCCGAAGACCGGCGCCGTCGGCTCGCTGTGGGATGTGGTGCGTGATCGCCGTCTCAACCACCGGCCCGAGGTGCGCGGCGGAGTGCTGGAAGCGGAGTGCGTCGCGCTGCTCGACACGTTCTTCCGCGCACAGCGCTGACCGTCGGTCGTCGCAACCGTATGGCAGTCAGCCGTCACCCTTGTCCAGCTCACAAGCCGATTTAGCGATCCGTTGGCAGTCCGGTATGGTTGTCGGCGGTGGCGTGTCCGAGCGGCCTAAGGAGCACGCCTCGAAAGCGTGTGAGGGGTAACCCCCCTCCGAGGGTTCAAATCCCTCCGCCACCGCCAGAGTCCCTTATCTGAATTGCCAGGTAGGGGGCTTTTTCTATGCTGTGACAGCGACCGGCGCGGCCGGTTTGGGTACAGAATGGGCACACTTCGAATCCAGCGCTTCCGCCACCGCGTCGAGGTCGGTATCGAACAGATCGGCGTACACCCGCATCGCAGCGTCACCGATGGGTCGGCGTGACCGAGCATCCTCGCGAGCGCTAGGACGTTCACGCCCGCACTGATTGCCAGACTCGCGCAGGAGTGCCGCAGGGCTGGCGGACCTGTCGGTGTTCATCACCGAGGTTGCGCGCCCGCGGTCGTGAGGGACAGACCATGGTGCAATTCACCACGGTCGCCCGAGGCTTCGCGCGGCCACGCGTGAGGGGCAGACAAAACGTGGGGTTCGGGATCGGTGTGTACCCCAGGTTCGTGCGATCTACTGACCGCCATCGGCTTCCCTCGCCAACGCGCGCAGAGCGTCGCGTACCCGCTCCAGCAGTTCCAGAGAGTTACCGGCGTCGGCCGCTCGGAGTAGATCGGCGGTTTCCTCGGGGCTGAGCGGCCAGCCGTCGGCGCCGATCATCGACAGCGAGCCGTCGATGTGGTCCTGCCGGATGCCGATCGGTTCGTTGTCACTAGCCATGGTCGACCCTGTCCAGCTGTTCGGCGCTGGCGAGGTTGATCATCGGATCCTCGCAGGGACAAAGTGCTTGGCTGCGAGTAGGGCTGGCGAGCAAGCTTCAATACCCGGCACGTCCGCGACGGGAATCCCCTCCGCGGCACGCTCTTTCACGAGCGGGTAGATCCTTTTCCCGGGAGATTGGCCTGCGACAGATACGCCGCGGCCCGGCGCAGCACCTCGTTCTCCTGCTCCAGCAACCGGTTACGGCGGCGCAGCTCTCGCAACTCCGCCAATGCATTTGTGCCGCTGCCTGGCTTGCTTCCGTCGTCGATATCGGCCTGCCGAATCCATTTGTTCAGCGTCGCCGGGTGCACACCGAAATCACCGGCGACCTGCTCCAGTGGTCACCCCGTCTTCACGCTGACGGGCGACCCGCACGACATCGTCGCGGAACTCTTTCGGGTAGGGCTTGGGCACTGTGACATCTTCTCAGGCCGACCCGCAGGCCAGCCATATCGGTGTCACCCATCTGTGCAGCAGCCCCATGCTGCCCGTGATCTGCTCGATGAGCGTGTCGCTGGACGGTATCATCGCAGGACCGGGTGGCGGCATCGGCCGGACGACACTGATGCGGAGCAGATGCGCTTGCACAGCGCGCGCACCCGCTCGGTCGCACGCACCTGTGCGGACGCGGCCCTTGTCTACCTTCGCTACCACGCACGTGCTGAATGAATGGTCAGTTCAGCCCACGCTGCACCGTATCCCGCGGCAGTCTCGTCAGTTCCTCGCGGTACCAGGGCGTTCGGACAGCCTCGCGGACGCGGGCGAGAGTGCCTCCATCATCGACGGCGGCCACAATCCTCCATCACCCTGACCTTTGCTCACTGCGGAAAACGACCCGACAACTCTGTGCATCGACGGATCGTAGGCATTTCCCCCATGTTTCCCCGGGTTGACGATGTGGGATATTTCAGCTGTGGTTGATGGTCGACATTATAAAATTTGCGCAGTGATCGCGTTAATTTCTGCCATAGCACCAACAATGACGAGCATGCCACGTGGCCGCCGAGCTCTGTGACTCGATCGCCAATCGCTCACCACAGGCGTCCCTGGTACGCGAGCGATGCTTACCGAAACCAGGCCAACTGGCGCCGAAAAATGGTGATCGGCAACCTGCCGACGAACACGAGACAGAGAAAGTCGGAACTTCTGCGCTTTCTGCCGATGACTCAGGTGACGCCCTGCCCCGTGAAAGTGCTTCTTCCGAGAATCAGTCGAAACCACCGGTGCTCGGAGCCCACGACCGAACGGAATCGACTACGGCATCGTCGGTGAAACCCGAAGCTGCCGGCTCCAGTAGGCCAGAGCCACCAAAATTTCTGACACCGTGGACCACGAGAAGCCCTGGGAATTCGCCGCCCGACGAGAAGGATGCCCTGCGACAGAGCCGACCAGACGACTTCGCCCCGCGGCCTTGAGCGGCGAAATCATTTCAGGCCGATAGTGGAAAATTGACAGACCGGCGGCCCCGCCACGTCTACATCACCGACCAACCTCTGACACCATATCCGACACCAGACGCCGGGCCCAACGCGGTGGATTCGAGTTCGGGATAGGAGAATGAGGAAACTCAGCGATCTCTGCGTGGCTATCAGGGATATCTTGTGTGGACAAATACCAAGAGGTACGCATTCTGCGACGGACAGCTGGCGAAATTTAGCGCAGGCCGTCAGGATGGGCGCACGAGAAATCGAGAGAACTGATAGCGCCTTTTCTCTCAAATTGGACGAACTCAGGAGCAGCGCTCAGCGAGTCGCTGGCGACGATGAGAACCACACCCCACATCTGGTAGCGAGGTCCGAATCCGCTAACAGCATCTTTGTAGGGGTAGTCCACTATACGAAACCTGATCACCCCCAATCCAAGGCGTTCGGCAAAATCGTTCACGACTGGCTCGACCATACGAACGGACACGATCGAATATTCCGCATCGAGGGCCGAGTCGGCGAGGCGGGCCGCACGGAGGAAGCTTCTCTCGCCGCACATGGTGACACAGGTCGCTTGGCTTACCTGGCCAACAAGCATGGCGTTCCCATCGGCTCGCTGGAGGAGAATTTTCATGATCAAGCGCTGTGGCTGATCCAAGAAAAAGGACACGATCCCGAAACGGTCTTCGGATACTACGTCTTGCGTCGGATACCGCAGGCGCTTCGCGCGCAGGAGGGGTATCGGCCGGACATAGAAGCGCATCTGCGAGAAACCATGATCATACATTCTACTTTTCTTCCGGACGATGTCGACGCGGGAGAAGTGTTCAAGCGAGTGATGGGAAGGCTGTATTCGGAGAGGGGAAAATCTCCGTTCGAGTTCGATGTGTCAGACGAAGACTGGTTGTTGCGAGAAACGGGGGACCCTTCGGCAGGTGGGCCGGTCGAGACTCCGATCCAAAAGGTGGCAGCGGATACTCATGATCGCCGACGGTCATATGCAGTACAGTTGATTCGCGAGGATATGGCTGAGGGGAAGGATGTCTTCGGGATATTCGGCGACACCCATTTCTTCAGAATGGCTTCAATGATGAAGAACGAATTTCCGGCAAGGAATGTCACTGCCCTCGAAGAGGCACAATGACTCTACGTCATCGTTCTCGGACGATGCACCGGCACCCAGTTGCGATGAAAACAAGGGAACAGCAACAGAATTCGGTGATTGGATCGTTTCCGTGCCCGACGTTGGGTGGATTGGTACCGGGGAATTATAATAACAGTGGCAGTCGCTACTCCTCCGCCGGCAGCATGGGCGTGAGCGCGAACCTACCTACATTTCTTGCCGTCGGCGCACCATCTCGGTGATCCAGATCGGCGCGAACGGAGACGTGCAGTTCGGTGGAGTCGGGTAGTCCTCCAGTACCTTCAGGCGCTCACCGATGTCGATGGCACGCGCGCGGTGCTCGGCGTGCTCGATCCCGATCTGGGCCAGGCAATGGTTCATCGCCCACTGCAGGCGATCCGGGGCCGCTTTCATCTCCGCTTCGATAACATCGAGCAGTCCTGCGAGGTCGAGGCGCTCGGGCCGCTTCGCCACGCATTCGGTGGTCAGCGCCCAGCCGGCACTCGCGACCACCGGATCCGGATCCGCCGACCAGGCCAGGCGCAGTTCTTCGGCGTGCGGGTTCTTCTTCACCACGTAGTTCACCAGCCAGTCATGCACCTTGGGTGCGCGCGACTCGCGCACCATGACGTCCAGCTCGTCACGCTCGAACGCCTTCGGGCGGGAGACCAGGATTGCCAGCAGTCTCGCTGCGGTGTCATCGGTGTCCCAGAGCTGGCGCGCGAGATCGTGCTGCGTTTTCAGCCGCTTCGCCAGCGCGCGTAGTTTGCCGAGATTCACACCGTGATCGTCACCGTGTCTCTCATTCACCTTGCGTGCCTTCGGGTCCTCGAGTGCGACCAGCTCAGCCAATAGCTCGGCTACCGTCGTCTCGGCCACCTCAGCCTCCTGTCCATCACGTGGGAAATCAGCCTACGAGAATGCGCGGTGACCAGATGATCAGCAGGCGCGAGGTCGAGACCACTATTCGCCATTCGGCACGATCATGCGTTCAGCGGACACTCCCGTCCAGCGAGAACACTCATCTTCGACGTCAGTCTTCGCTGATACCCAACGATCTCGATGCCGCTGGCGTCACCCGGCGCAGGCGCACCGTCGACGGGATGTCATACCTCCGGAAGGTACCAGGAGCGGGCTCGGTGAGTAGCGCTCCGCGTCCGGACATACGAACCGCCTGGTCGGTGCGGTTCGAGAAATGCTGGTCGTCCGACGGATATTCGGCGGAATCCGGGGTATCCGCCGGATATAGGAGTGCGGAAAGGACACGATGCCAGAATGCGCCGTCGAACAGTCCGCGCAGGAACGATGCGCGAGAGAAACATGAGAATCGGAAGTGTAATCGTTTTGGTTTGGCTGCTGATCGGTGTGGTCGCCGCGGGACAGCGGCACTACTTCGACAGCGGCCCGGTCAACTGTGCCGGTTTCGGGACCATTGCCGTCACCGTCATCGCGGGACCGCTCAACTACATGGGCGTGAACCCGAAGATCGAGGATTGCAATGTGCCGCAACCAAGTCCGTAGTTCAGCGGAGTGACACCGACGGCCGAGCGGGTTCCGCTCGGCCGTCGTCGTGCCACGTCCGGCGCGGCTCCGAGTCAGGGAATCTGCACCGCATCCGCCCGGTAAGAGGATCGGCGCCGCGCCTGTGCGATGAGTCGGCATCGCCTGTGTGACGAGTGGGCACCGGGCCTGAGTGCAGCCGGGACGACTGTCGAATTCGGCAACTGTGGTGCACTACTTCTCCACTGGGGGTGCGGGGTAACTGTTCGGGATCCGGGTATCCAACTCACGGGGAGCACGGAAGGAAGCGATGCGATGCGCGACCGCGAAATGCGTCGGCGATCCACTCGTGGCACAGGCAGCCGACTGGTCGGGCTCCTGCTGATGGTCTGGCTGGCCGTCGGGCTACTCGCGGCCGCCCAGCGGCACTATTTCGACAGCGGCCCGGTCATCGACTGCGCGGGCTGGGGCACGATCGGTCTGACAACGGTCGTCGGCCCCTTCAACTACCTGGGGATGAATCCGAAAGTCGGTGACTGCGAGCTGCCACAGCCCAGCCGGTGACCGAACGATAGTCGTAATTACTCATCCCCCGCCCGGCATCCGGGCGGGGGATGCGGGCGGATCAGGTCAGCCCACGTCGGCCGGTTGTTTGGAGTCATCCAGCGTGGGCTGCCCGGGCGCCCTCCATGTCGATATCCGGCACGATCCGATCCAGCCAGGCCGGTATCCACCAGGCCACTTACCCATCAGCACCAGCAGCGACGGGATCAACACCATCCGGACGATGAACGCGTCCAACAGCACACCCGCCGCCAGTGCGAAGCCCATGGACTTGGCGGTGACATCCGACTCCAGCAGAAACGAACCGAACACCGAGATCATGATGATCGCGGCCGCGGTCACCACGCGCGCGCCGTGGTGGTAGCCGTGGACCATCGCCTCGTTCGGTGGCTTGCCGTGTACGTACTCCTCGCGCATCCGGGTCACCAGAAACACCTGATAATCCATCGCGAGGCCGAAGACCAGGCCGATGAGCATGATCGGCAGGAAGCTCACGATCGGGTGTGGGTCCTCGATCAGCCCGAACCCGCCGTCCTGGAAGATCAGCACGGTCGCGCCGAAGGTCGCCGCCATGGACAGCAGGAATCCCAGCGCCGCGGTGAGCGGCACGAGGATCGCGCGGAACACCAGAATCAACAGGACGAATGCCGCGCCCGCCACGATCGCCATGTACGGCACGATCTTGCTGAGCAGCACGCTGTCGATGTCGGCATAGATCGCGGTGGTGCCGGTGACGCCGTATCGCATGCCATACGCGGACACAGTGCTCTCCTCGCGCTGATCGGTTCGTGCCGGTCGGGTGTAGCGACATACGCGGGCCAGCGGCCCGCTTCACGAACGGCCGGCCGGGAACGGCCGGTACTTCCGAGCTGGAGGTCGAACAGTTTCTGAGTCTGCTGCCGACTACTCGCGAGTCAAGAACCGGAAACGCACGCGGCCCCGCACCCGAGTCCGGCGGGTTCACGCGGTCGTCGCAACGCTCTCGATTGAGAGATTGCGACGACCCCTAGAAATCGCCGTCCTCGGGTGCGGGGCCGAACGGTACTGGCCGGATCAGCTGACGCCGACCGGCACCTTCATGTCGTCCGTCGCACGCTGCTGCAGTTCACGCAGTTTGGTGCCTTCGACATCGATATCGGGCAGTAGCCGATCGAGCCAGGTCGGTATCCACCAGGACCACTTACCCATCAACACCAGCAGCGACGGGATCAACACCATCCGGACGATGAACGCGTCGAACAGCACCCCCGCGGCCAGCGCGAAGCCGAACGACTTCGCGGTCACGTCGGTTTCCAGCAGGAAGGAGCCGAACACCGAGATCATGATGACCGCCGCCGCGGTCACCACGCGGGCGCCGTGGTGGTAACCGGCCACCACCGCCTCCCTGGGGGACTTACCGTTGACGTACTCCTCCCGCATCCGGGTCACCAGGAACACCTGGTAGTCCATCGCGAGGCCGAAGACGAGGCCGATGAGCATGATCGGCAGGAAGCTGATCAGCGGATGCGGGTCCTCGATCAGGCCGAGCTTGCCCTGCTGGAAGATCAGCACGGTCGCGCCGAAGGTCGCCGCCATGGACAGCAGGAATCCGAGCGCCGCGGTGAGCGGCACGAGGATCGAGCGGAACACCAGGATCAGCAGGACGAACGCGGCACCGGCCACGATGGCCAGGTAGGGCACGATCTTGCCGAGTAGCACGTGGTCCACGTCGGCGAAGATCGCCGTGGTGCCGGTGATGCCGTACTCGATGCCGTATTCGGCCTTCAGCTGGCCCTCGGCAGCGCGGGCGTCCTGCACCAAGTCCTTGGTGGCCTGGTTGTTCGGGCCCGACTTCGGCACGCCGTCCAGCAGCGCGCCCTGCCCGTCTTTGCTCCACTGCGGCTCGGTCACATAGTCCATGCCGGGGTAGGCGGCGAGCTTGTCCCGCAGCGCCGTGACCGCGGCCTGCCGGTTCTCGGTGGGTACGTCGGTCAGGTCGACCGCCACATTCAGCACGCCGTTGCTGCCCTCGCCGAAGCCCGCGGTGCGCAGCTCGTAGGCCTTGCGGACGGTGGAGGTCTTCGGCATGCTGTCGTCGCCGGGCAGGCCGAGGTTCAGCCCGGCCGCGGGCGCGGCGAGCGCGCCGAGTACCACGACGCTCAGAACCAGCGCGGCCCACGGCGCTCTGCCGATCAGTCGACCGAAGCGCATGCCGTTGGTGACCGAACTGTCGTCCTCGGGGTCGTGTTGCGCGATCAGCGGCAGCTTCGGCTTGAACAGGAAACGTCCGAACGCGCCGAGCAGGGCGGGCATCAGCGTGATCGCGGTGAGCACCGCGAAGCCCGCGGCGATCGCGCCACCCAGGCCCATGAACGTCATGAACTGAACGCCGACGATGCTCAGACCGGCCAGCGCGATGATGACGGTCAGTCCGGCGAATACCACGGCCGACCCGGCGGTGCCGAGTGCGGTGCCGGCTGCTTCTTCGGGTGAATCCTGTACGGCGAGTTCGTGTTTGTATCGGGACACGATGAACAGCGCGTAGTCGATGGAGAGCGCGATACCGATCATCGAGGCGAGGAAGGTGGTGAAACTGGGGACCTCGATCACCGAGGTGCCGAGCATGATCAGCGAGGTGGCCGCGCCGAGGCCGACGATCGCGGTGACGATCGGCACGAACGCGGCGACGATGGCGCCGAACGCCGCGACCATCACGACCAGCGCGACGGCCATGCCGATCATCTCGGACTTGCCGCTCGGAACTTCCTGCTTCATCGCGATCGAGCCGCTCATCTCGACGGTGAGTCCGGCATTGCGCGCGTCGGCGGCCACCTCGTACGCCGCATCCCGATTCTGGTCGGTCACGTCGGTGAACTTCGCGATCGTGAACGGGACGTTCATCACCGCTACCGCGTCCGGCTCGGTCTTGCTGAGTACGTTCAGCGGCGCGCCACTGCACTTGGTCGGGTCGGGATCTGCCAGGCAGCCCATCTTCTCGGCCGCTTCGATCGGGTTCATGATCGGTTTGCTGTGGTCGACGATGTCGAGCTGGCCGAGCCTGGCGATGAACGCTTCGAGCGCCACCCGGTTGGCCGGGTCGGTCAGCTTCTGCCCGTCCGGCGCGGCAATGACATAGGTGCCGGTGACCGCGTCGAATTTGAACGCGTCGGAGGCGCCGGGGAAGTGCTTGTCCAGAATGTCGGTGGCTCGCGCGGACGGCAGGTTCGGCAAGCTGAAGTCGTTGGTCATCGGTTTGCTGAGCTGTGCGCCCAGGCCCCCGACGAGCACGAACAAGGCGATCCAGGCGGGGAGGACTATCCATTTCCGGCGGAAAGCGAACTTTCCCCATCTATAGAGGTAAACGGACACGAGGGATTACTCCTAGCGGTGACTGGGAACGTGCTGGTTCGCGTGTAGACAGCACTCTCGCGGGGAGCCCTGCCTGCCCCGCCTCCACACTGACGCTTCTGCCTACCGTGCGGTAGGTAGACTACCCAGGAGCTAAGCGGAGGTACAACCTCTAATTCTGAGGGCAACGCTCGCTCGGCTGAGAAGTGATGAGAGGATCATCCCATGGCTGTCCGCGACACACCTGGCACCGTTGCCGCAGGTGGAGGCACGAAAATTGCGATTCGCGACGCTGCCGTTCGGCTGTTCGGAGCCAAAGGATTCGAACAGACGAGCCTGCGCGAGGTCGCGGATGCGGTGGGAATCACAAAGGCGTCGCTCTACTATCACTACGCTTCGAAGCTCGACCTCCTGCTCGCCATCATCGATCCGATCGTCGATCACATGCGCTCGGTGGTCGACGATCTCGACCAGGCGCCGCGCGACCCCGACAGCATCCGTCAGGTATTGCGGACGTATCTGCGCGGCCTGATCCATCACCGCGACGCCGGAGCATTGGTTGTGCGCGACACGGTCGCGATCATCAACGCGATGGCCGACCGCTACCCGGATCTGATGGAAGCGAGCAGGGTGCTGCGCGAATGGCTGGCTGGGCCGAACGCGACCGAGGACGCCCAACTCCGGGCCTGCGCGGCACTGGAGGTGATCGGCGTCGCGCTGGTGTCCAAGGAATTGGTGCCCGGCGCCGACGACTCGGTGGTCGAGTCGTCCCTGCTGGACGCCGCGACTTGGGTACTCACCGCGGGTGCAACCGCGTAGATTCGACCTACCGCCGCCAACGCCAGGGAGTTGTCGCTGTGCACATCAGCGCGAAGGTCGATCACGCGGTGCGGACGCTGCTCGAGATCGCCCAGGTACCACGGCCGGGTCCGCCCACGGTCGAGCGCGCGGCGCCCGTCGTGCCGGCCGCCCCGGTCGTCAAAGCCGAGGCGATCGCCACCGCGCAGCGGATTCCGCCCAAGGTGCTCGAGTCCGTGCTCGGCGAGCTACGGCGGGCCGAACTGGTGATCAGCAGGCGCGGGCCGGACGGCGGCTACTGGCTGGCACGGCCCGCCACCGAGATCTCCATCGCCGACGTGATCCGCGCGATCGAAGGGCCGCTCGCATCGGTACGCGGCGAACGACCCGAGGACGTGCACTACTCCGGCGCGGCCGAGTCGCTGCAGCGGGTGTGGATCGCTGTGCGGGTGAATTTGCGCGCGGTGCTGGAGAATGTGTCCATCGACGATATCGCGCGGAATCGGCTGCCCGGATTCGTCGAGGCGCTCACCGAGGATCCTGGAGCCTGGTCACGCCGATAGCTCCGTGCCAGGAAGGGTATTCATGCTGGTCAGCAATCTCCACGACGGAGTGCGTCGTTTGCCGGTAGCCTGCGAATCACCATGCTGATCAGTCTGCTCCGTACGCATCTGTACCCCTACCGCGCCCAATTGGCGGGGGTCGTTGCGCTTCAGCTGGTTTCTGTCATCGCGATGCTGTACCTGCCGAGTTTGAACGCGGATCTGATCGATGACGGCGTCACCAAGGGCGATATCGGCTACATCTGGACGACCGGGATGTGGATGCTCGCGGTCACCGGGGTGCAGATCGTCGCATCGGCCTGCTCGGTCTATCTCGGCGCGCAAGCAGCGATGGGTGCGGGACGGGATCTGCGCGCCGCCGTATTGCACCGGGTCGGCACGTTCTCCGCGCGGGAAGTGGGCATGTTCGGCGCGCCGTCGCTGATCACCCGCAACACCAACGATATTCAGCAGGTTCAACTGCTCATCGTGATGTCGGCGACCATTCTGGTGATGGCGCCGATCATGTGCGTCGGCGGCATCATCATGGCGCTGCGGGAGGCTCTCGGCCTGTCCTGGCTGCTGCTGATCGCCGTGCCCGCGCTCGGGATCACCATGGGTTTGCTCATCTCCAGGATGGTGCCTCGCTTCCGCGAGATGCAGGCCAGGATCGACGGGGTGAACGGGGTGCTGCGCGAGCAGATCACCGGCATTCGGGTGGTCCGGGCCTTCGTGCGGGAGCGGCAGGAGACCTGGCGCTTCGGCGTGGCCAACTCCGAACTCACCGAGACGGCGTTGCGCGTCGGCCGTTTGACCGCGCTGATGTTTCCGACGGTCATGCTGATCAGCAATGTCACCGCTGTCGGAGTGATCTGGTTCGGCGGGCGCGCGATCGACGCGGGTCACATGCAGATCGGCTCACTCACCGCGCTGCTGTCCTACATCATGCAGATCCTGATGGCCGTGATGATGGCCTCGTTTCTGGCCATGATGGCGCCGCGCGCGGCGGTCTCCGGGGACCGGATCGGCGAGGTGCTGGACACCGAATCCTCCGTCCACCCACCACGACTGCCGCGGCCGTTCACCGACGACCCGGCCGCGGTGGACTTCCAGTTCGCGGAATTCTGCTTTCCCGGCGCGGAAAAGCCGGTGCTGAAAGCCATCCGGTTCGAGGTGCGGCCCGGCACCACCACCGCGATCGTCGGGTCCACCGGCGCGGGCAAGACCACGCTGTTCAATCTCATACCCCGGTTGATGGATGTCACCGACGGTGCGGTGTACGTCGGCGGTACCGACGTACGGCATATCGACCTGGAACTGTTGCGCGCGCAGATCGGACTCGTTCCGCAGAAGGCCTACCTGTTCTCCGGAACGATCGCGAGCAACCTGCGCTACGGGAATCCGGACGCCACCGACGAGGAGCTGTGGCAGGCATTGGAGATCGCGCAGGCCGCCGATTTCGTCCGGGAGATGCCGCAGGGCCTCCAGAACCCGGTCGCGCAGGGCGGAACCACCGTTTCGGGTGGTCAGCGCCAGCGGCTGGCCATCGCGCGGGCACTGGTGAAGAAGCCGAGGGTCTACCTGTTCGATGACTCGTTCTCCGCGCTGGACGTTGCGACGGACGCCAGGTTGCGGGAGGCGTTGAAGCCGGCCACCGTGCAGGCCTCGGTGGTCATCGTCGCCCAGCGCATCACGACCATCCGCGACGCCGATCAGATCGTGGTGCTGGAGGACGGCGTGATGGCCGGGGTCGGCACCCACGAACAGCTGATGCGGGACTGCTCGGAGTACCGGGAAATCGTCGAATCACAACTGAGTGCCGAGGAGGTGTGATGAGTCATCATCGCGCAGCGCTCGTCTGCGCCGACCGGGTGCGGGTGTCCCGCATGGCACTGGAGGTGTGATGAGTCATCATCGCGCAGCGCTCGTCTGCGCCGACCGGGTGCGGGTGTCCCGCATGGCACTGGAGGTGTGATGAGTCATCATCGCGCAGCGCTCGTCTGCGCCGACCGGGTGCGGGTGTCCCGCATGGCACTGGAGGTGTGATGAGGCCAGGAATGCCGGGCCCCGGTGCGCCGGGCACGAAGGCCACATCGTTCGGCCCTTCACTGCGGAGACTGCTGCGCAGGCTCGCTCCGGAGCAGTTTTATGTCGGGTTGATCATTTCGCTCGTCATCGTCTCGGTGGTACTGAACACGCTCGGGCCGTACATCCTCGGCAAAGCGACCAATCTGGTCTTCGACGGTGTGGTCGGTAAGCAATTGCCCGCGGGAATCAGCAAGGACGAGGCCGTCGAGGGGCTGCGGGCCAAGGGCGACAACACCTTTGCCGACATGCTCGGTGCGATGAATGTCGTCCCGGGTGCGGGTGTGGATTTCGGCGCGGTCGGCCGGGTGCTCACACTGGTGCTCGCGCTCTACCTGGGCGCCGCGATGTTCAGCTGGTTGCAGGGCTATCTGCTCAATATCGTCATCAACCGAACGGTGAAGCGGCTGCGCGGCGATATCGAAGACAAGATTCACCGGTTGCCGTTGCGCTACTTCGATTCCGCGCCGCGCGGTGACTTGCTCAGCCGGGTCACCAACGACGTGGACAACATTTCGCAGAGCCTGCAGCAGACCATGAGTCAGCTGCTCACCTCGGTGTTCTCGGTGCTCGGCATCCTGATCATGATGTTTTGGATCTCGCCGCTGCTGGCAGTGATCGCGCTGCTCACGGTGCCGGCCGCGGTCTTGATCACCGCGCAAATCGCGAAACGCTCCAAACCGCACTTCGTCGATCAGTGGAAGTACACCGGCCTGGTCAACGCCCAGGTGGAGGAGGCGTACACCGGGCATGAGGTGGTCGCCGCGTTCGGCCGCAACCACGAGGTCGGCAAAGAGTTCGACAAGCGCAACGAGCAGCTGTACCAGGCCAGTTTCAAGGCCCAGTTCATCTCCGGCCTGATCATGCCCGCGATCATGTTCCTCGGAAACGTGAATTTCGTGCTGGTCGCCCTGGTCGGCGGCCTGCGGGTGGCGACAGGCAACTTGTCGCTCGGCGAGGTACAAGCGTTCATCCAATACTCCCGACAGTTCAGCCAGCCGCTGACCCAGCTCGGCGCGATGGCCAACCTGCTGCAGTCCGGTGTCGCCTCGGCCGAGCGAATCTTCGAGATCCTCGACGCCGAGGAACAGAGCCAGGACCCGGTGATGCCCACTGTTCGCCCGGTGGATCGCGGCCGAGTGGAATTCGAGGCCATCTCGTTCCGCTACGAACCGGACAAACCCGTGATCGAGCGGCTGTCGCTGGTGGCCGAACCCGGCCATGTGATCGCCATCGTCGGCCCGACCGGCGCGGGTAAGACCACGTTGGTGAATCTGCTCATGCGGTTCTACGAACTCGACGCGGGCACCATCACCATCGACGGCGTCGATATCACCGAGATCACTCGCGACCACCTGCGCGCCCGCATCGGCATGGTGTTGCAGGACACCTGGCTGTTCCACGGCACCATCCGGGAGAACATCGCCTACGGCAACCCGAACGCGAGCGAACAGGAGATCCTTGCCGCGGCGCGCGCCGCATACGTGGATCGTTTCGTGCACGCGCTGCCCGACGGCTACGACACGGTCCTCGACGAAGAAGGCTCCGGAGTCAGCGCGGGCGAGAAGCAGCTGATCACCATCGCACGAGCGTTCCTGGCCAAACCATCCATCCTCATCCTCGACGAGGCGACCAGCTCAGTGGACACTCGCACCGAACTGCTGGTGCAGCACGCCACCGCCGCATTGCGCCGCGACCGAACCAGTTTCGTCATCGCCCACCGCCTATCCACCATCCGCGACGCCGATCTGATCGTGGTCATGGAATCGGGCCGCATCGTGGAACACGGCACACACGAACGACTACTCGACGAACGTGGGGCCTACTACCGCCTGTACAACGCCCAATTCGCGGGGGCTGTATCTAATTAGCAGCGCCTTCGGCCGTGAACGGGGATGTTCGGTCTCGCTTTGCTCGCAAGGGGTGTTCGGTGGGTAGTGATCGGTTTATCTGTGGATGTGTTGCGCGGGTGGGTTTGCTTGGGTAATCCGGCGACGTAGAGGTCGGGTATCTTCCGTGGGTCGGCACGGAATGTGACGGGCGCTACTGGCTCGCGGGGCGAGTGGGGGTGGGGCCGTCACGGCAGCCGGCGCGGCTGACGATGTCTACCCGCGCACACGTCGCGAGCGATACCGGATCTGGTGATCGATGGCCCCGTGCGGTTGGTATCCGCTGAACTGCGAGGATAGCGGGGTGTCCAGTCCCGAATCCTTCTCCTTCGCCGTCGGCGCTCGCCTGGATGGGCGGCACGGCCGGTCCGGTGTGATCGGCACGCCGCACGGATCGATCGCCACGCCCGCGTTCATTCCGGTGGGGACCAAGGCGACGGTGAAGGCGGTGCTGCCCGAAACCATGAAGGAGCTCGGCGCACAGGCGCTATTGGCCAACGCTTACCACCTGTACCTGCAGCCGGGCGCTGACATCGTGGACGAGGCGGGTGGCCTCGGCAAGTTCATGAACTGGTCCGGGCCGACCTTCACCGACAGCGGCGGGTTTCAGGTGATGTCGCTCGGAGTCGGGTTCAAGAAGGTGCTCGCGATGGAGGCGGTCGACATCCGCAGCGACGAGGTGATCGCCCCGGGAAAGGAGCGGCTGGCCACCGTCGATGACGACGGTGTCACCTTCCGCTCACATCTGGACGGCTCCGAGCATCGGTTCACTCCCGAGGTGTCGATGAGCATCCAGCACCAGCTCGGCGCCGACATCATGTTCGCCTTCGACGAACTCACGACATTGCTCAACACCCGTGCCTACCAGGAGAAATCGTTGCAGCGCACGCATGAGTGGGCACAGCGCTGCGTCGATCAGCACGAGCGGCTGACCTCCGCACGCACGCACCGCCCGTACCAGGCGCTGTTCGCCGTCGTCCAAGGCGCGCAGTACGAGGACCTACGCCGCAAGGCATGTCGCGGACTCGAGTCGATCCGAGGAAGAGCGGGAACCGGCTTCGACGGATACGGCATCGGCGGCGCACTGGAGAAGCGCAACCTGGGCGCTATCGTCGGCTGGTGCTGTGACGAACTGCCCGAGGACAAGCCGCGCCACATGTTGGGAATCAGCGAACCGGAGGACGTCTTCGCCGCGATCGAGAACGGCGCCGACACCTTCGATTGCGTGAACCCGTCGCGAGTCGCCCGCAACGCCGCGATCTATGTCGACAACGGCAGATTCAACATCAATACCAGCCGTTTTCGCCGCGACTTCACCCCGATCGATGAGACCTGCGACTGCTACACCTGCGCCAACTACACCCGCGCCTATCTCCACCACCTGTTCAAGGCCAAGGAGATGCTGGCGTCCACGCTGTGCACGATTCACAACGAGCGGTTCACGGTGCGGCTCGTCGACCGCATCCGGCGCAGCATCGAGGGCGACTATTTCGATGAGCACAAAGCGGAGACGCTGGGCCGCTGGAAGCGGTCATAGCCGATGCTTGGGGTGAATCGCGTCGCTCGGTGTAGTGGGGCTTCGGTCAGGCTTGCAGCGGGGCAACGTCGGTGGGGGCGTAACTGGGTTCGTGCTTCTTCAGGATCGCGATCACTCGGTAGGTGATCGGAAGCACGAGCACCTCGCAGAGCGTTTTCCAGAGGAAGCCGATGATGAGGTAGTTCACGAACTGCTGCCAGGTATCGATACCGATGGCTCCCGCGGCGATCGAGCAGAAGATCAGAGTGTCGGCGAACTCGCCGACAACCGTCGATCCGATCAGTCTGGCCCACAGGTGCTTTTCCTTCGTGCGCTCCTTGATCAACACCAGCGTTGCCGAGTTCAGCAGCTGGCCGACGAAGTATCCGGCCAGACCCGCGACAACCAGCCGTGGCGTCGTCCCGATGACCGTGCGGAACGCCTCCTGGTTCTCGTAGAAACTCGCGGCGGGCAGCCGGATCGCGATGGCGAAGCACGCGACCGTCAGCAGCAGCGCGGCGAAACCGTAGTAGATGGCGCGTCGCGTAGCGCGAAAGCCGTACACCTCGCTCAGGACGTCACCGAGGATGTAGGCCAACGGGAACAGGAAGAAGGCCCCGTCGGTGGCGATGGGCAGGATCTGCAGCGGCCCGAGCGACAGCGACTCCTCGCCGAGGAACTCCACCCCCTTGGTGGCGCAGATATTCGAGATGATCAAGGTAGCGGTGAACAGTGCGACGATCGGTGCGTAATACCCCCGCGTTACCTGCGCGAATGCGGCATGGTGCGGTACGGGGCCGGCAGGCTGGTCGTGTTCTTCGGTTGTCTTCGACTCACTCACCCGCATCATCCAACCAGGTTGTCGAATACGCTGTAGCGATGACGAATCCCGGCGATTCCGACGAATGGTGGAAACAGTACGGCGGCCAAGGCGTCTCGCCGGAATCCGGTGGGCAGACTTCGGTCCCGCAGTACCCGAACGCCGCGCCGCCTTCTGGTTATCCGTCGACGCCGCAGTACCCGAACGCCGCGCCGTCCGGTTACCCGTCGGCGCCGCAGTACCCGGTGCAACCGCCCGCCCAGCCGATGACACCCCCGCCGCAACCGCAGTACCCTGCCTACCACCAGGCCGCACAGCCCTATCCGCAGCCGAATTATCCGTACCCTTACCAGCCTTACGGCGCGTCGGTGCAGGGCACCAACGGCGTGGCGATCGGCGCATTGATCTCATCACTGGTCGGGTTCGTCACCTGCGGGCTCGGGTCGATCGTCGGCATCATCCTCGGCACTGTCGCGTTGAACCAGATCAAGCAGTCGGGGCAAGAAGGGCGTGGCATGGCGTTGGCCGGTATCTGGGTCGGTGTCGGGTCGATCGTGCTCGGCATCCTGTGGTTCGTCTTCGTGATCGTCGTGGGGGCGACGAGTTCATAGCGGCGACGCCGGGAAAGCAGTAGGGGCGCACCCGATATTCGGGTGCGCCCCTACTGGTTTGATACGACTGCCGAAGGTCAGGGCTTGACGACCTGGGTGCCGCCGGCGAATTTGTCGTGCCAGCCCTGCTTGTTCGGGTCCTGCGAGATGGTGACCATGATGTAGATCGCCAGACCCAACGAGACGAGGCCGCCGACGCACGGGATGATGTTGGCCGCGATGAACAGGTTTCGCTTCAGCGAGGTGACCGGGTCGATCTTGGCGGCGCCGCCGGGGGCGAGCACTTTCAGGCCGAGAATCTTCTTGCCGAGCGTAGTGCCCTGGGTCGTCTCCATCCCGACGAAGTAGCCGAGCTGCACGAGGGTCCAGAACAGGCCAAGGCCGATTGTCAGGCCGAACGAATCCCGGACCAGGAAGTAAATGATGAAGTAGGGGATCATCAGGATGAGCGCGTCGATGACGCGGGCGCCGATGCGGGTGCCGAGGTCGCCCGGCTGGCCGCCATAACCGAAGTTCCCGGGCTGCTGCGGGTAAGGCTGCTGGCCGTATGGATCCTGCCCGTATTGCGGCTGTTGCCCGTACTGGGGCTGTTGGCCGTACTGGGCCTGCTGGCCATACTGGGGCTGTTGCCCGTATTGCGGCGGCTGTTGCCCGTACTGGGGCTGCTGGCCGTACTGGGGGGGCTGTTGCCCGTATTGCGGCGGCTGTTGCCCATATTGTGGCTGTTGCCCGTACTGGGGCTGCTGCCCCGACTGGTCGCCGCCCGGGTACGGCTGCCCATACGGCTGCCCGCCCTGCGGATACTGGTTGGGGTCGTACCCACCGCTAGTCATAGTTGTTTGTCCTCGTCGAGTGAATCAGTAGATGGACGATGCGTACGTTACGGACATCGGCTGCATTGCAACAACCCGTTCACATCGAGTATCCACGGTTCGCGGGGCAGTTTCCCGGCGTTGAAATGCGCGAGTAGCTCGGAGGCCGACGTCGCGGTGCAGTCGAGCGAGGCGGCTAGAGTCGCCACGATCTGTCCGGGTGTGTTGCCGAGTGCCCGGCGGTCGGCGAGAGTGACCGCGCCATCGCGTTTCGCCAGTCGCTGCCCTGCCGTGTTGAGCACGAGCGGGACATGGGCATAGCGCGGCACCGGAAGGTCAAGCAGCATCGCGAGATAGGCCTGTCGTGGCGTGGAGGGCAGCAGGTCGTCGCCGCGAACCACCTGGTCGACGCCCTGCGCCGCGTCATCGACCACGACCGCGAGATTGTAGGCCGGGATACCGTCACCCCGACGCAGCACGAGGTCGTCGACTCGGCCGCGGTAGGGCCCGCGCAGTTCATCGACGACATCGAGCTCGGTGACCGTCGCGCGCAGGCGAAGCGCGGCCGGACGGCCCTGCGCGCGCAGTCGTTCGCGCGCGGACGCGGTCAGCGTGCGACAGGTGCCGGGATAAGCGCCCATCGGTCCGTGCGGCGCCGTTGCGGCCTGCTGGATTTCCCTTCGGGTGCAATAGCATTCGTAGGTCAGTCCGGCCGCGGTGAGTTGATCGATGGCCGCCTCGTAGCGGGGCAACCGCTCGGACTGCCGGACGACAGGACCGTCCCAGTCCACGCCGATCGCGGCGAGGTCATCCAGTTGCCGCTGTTCGACGCCAGGGCGCGCGCGGTCCAGATCCTCGATCCGGAGCACGAACCGCCGCCCGGTGGAGCGGGCGAACGCCCAGGCGAGCAGAGCTGTGCGGAGGTTACCCAGGTGCAGGTCCCCAGACGGGCTCGGCGCGTACCGGCCTGCCCCGGCCTCAGACACGGGCCCGGCTGAACGATGGGGTGCGCACGATGGCCATGGTAGGGGCGGGGGTCAGCCGCGAAGTCGGGGTCTGAGGTCTTCGGCGGTAGGTCGCGCGCCGGCGTCGAGCGCGGCGAGTAGGGATTCGGCCCGGCTGATCAGTCCGGCACGGTCGATTCCGTATGGCACCATGTCGCCTTCCGGTTGATAGGCGGTCAGCCGGGTCACAGAGCGGGTCAGCAGTGTACGCGCCCCTTTGGGATTTCCGCGCTGTATGTGGGTAACGCCGACAGCGAACTGCGCGAGCGCCTGCCACAGCATCCGCTCGGCGAACGGGCCGTTCTTCCATGCTGCCTCTAATACCTCGTGCGCGTTGAATGCGAGACCGTCGTCCAGCAGTTGCTGGGCGAAAGTCAAGGTTTGCTGCGGCGGCAGTTCCAGATCATCCGGAATTCGGGCAACTCCGACACTTCCCAGCGGCAGCGGACGCCCGAGTTGGTCGCGCGGACGAGCACTACGGGCGCGACCTGCGTCGTCGCGATCGCGTTCCACCATAGGTTCCATGATGCACGGCCCCGGCGACGGCGTCGATGTGACCGGGCGCGCCCGCGAATTGTCGACCGGGTAACGGGGCAATCACAGACGTTAAAGACATTGTGGTATGCCGGTGTTCAGAATGTATCCCAACCGCTGGCAATGCTTCCGCAAACTATTCGTTCGCAAACCGTAGGACGTTGCGATGATTGAATAGGTAAGAGACGGGCAAACTTTCGAAGGACCTGCTAGTCTTTACCGCGCGGGGCCAACCCCGTACGAGGTGTATTCCTCTTGAACTCGATGTGCGCCCTCGACGCACCGGGGAAGTGCGCGCTACCGCGAGGCGCACTACGGGATTCGGCGTCTCCAGCCGGGTGCCGATGCTAGCTAGAACGATGTCAGGAGAATTTTCGTTCTCGACGCAGCAAAGGAGCTAGTGCCGTGGAGGTTGATTTGACGGGCGCGGTGTGGCGCAAGAGTGCACACAGTGGTCCGGATGGGAACTGCGTGGAAGTCGCCTTTCTCATCGACGGCAATGTGGCGGTCCGTGATACCAAGGACAACGGAAGCGGTCCGATCCTCGCCTTCGCGCCGGGCGAGTGGGATGCATTCCTAGCCGGTGTCTCGGTGGGGGAGTTCCGGCGCGGTTGAGCGGCTCCCGAAGCGCCTGAATAAGGCAGAGCGGGCCCCGGGTCGGCACGGACTCGGGGCCTTCGCGATGTTCGGGCCAGCCGCGGCGAGCTTTCCTGAGGGTCGAATCATCAACCAGCAGAGCCATTTCCGCTGCCGTTGGCCCGTCTCTGGTATTTGCGCAGCACCGCGAGTTGTTTGTGTTCTTCTTCGTGCTCGATCGAATGGTTCCGCTCCGACTCCTGCCAGGGGTCCGCGCGGAGGAAGCTGCCGGTGCCCGGTTTGCCCGCCGAACCCAGCTTGCTCATCTTCTTCGGCACCGGAGCGCCCTGATACTGCAGCGGGATCGGGTGACC
>NZ_JBEZDA010000001.1:1230606-1657882 GCF_040647855.1 Nocardia sp. NPDC049220 | reverse complement strand
ACCGCCGAACCACTCATCACCACACCAGCAACCACCAAAACCGAGACGGTCATCGGAGCAGAAACACGCATTCGACCACACCCATCCTCGACGTCCTCCGCGCGTCTGGAACGGGTGAGTCCGTGTGGGAGACAGCGTCACCTCGCCGGCGAAGCCGCGGCCGTCAACCCACCCGATCCCATACGGGGGAGCGAACACTCGATAACATACGGTACACAAATACCGTGTACATCGAGTATGGATCCGAAAATTCGGGATAACTTGCGCGGCGCGGCGGCCTTGTCGTCCAGAGTACCGGTCAGCGCGGTAGCGCGACATCGAGCGAATTCATGCGGCGGCGGTGCCGAACAGGCAAGGCCCACAACAGGTCACGATGACTCCATGGGGCCTTACCCCACGCAGTACAGGTCGGCCTCCACCACCCGAGCACTACCGGCGGGAATCGACCTGCTCCCCGAACCGCGCCAGTTCCGTTGTCGGCTCGATGCTTTCGAGTAGCTGGCCTGGGCGGCGGAGGAGACGCGCCCATTCGACGGGATCCCGCCGGTACCGAACGATCCGGGATGCCGTCGGGCCCGGCTACGGACCGCCCGTGTCGTCTCGAATCCGCCCGGCCGCGAAGTCGTGCAGCCCTATACTTCTCGACCGCCTCACGACCGGCGCGGACGCCGCGGGCGCCGCGCGGCTTCCTCGGCTACCCGGGCTCGCTGGGCGGCCGGAACAAGAACGAGGATGTCCTCGCGCGAGCCGATCATGAGTTTCTGCAGGATCGCGGCCATCTGAGCGTCGACGGTCTTGAACGAACTGCCACGCCGCGCGGCGATCGCGGTGTTGGTCCACCCGGCTGCCGCCAAGACCGCGACCTCCTGCTCAGCCGTCGACAACTCCTGCCACGGCGACGGGCGCTGCCGCCGCACCGGATGATCGACCGGCAACCGGTCCAATGACAGTGTGCCCAATGCCAATTGGGCCACCTCATCGAGCTCGGGCCGCAGCAGAGCCCCTTCGCGCTCACCCACCGCGAACGCCTCCGCACCGAGTACCTCGCGGGCGACCGCGATGGCGGCGGCGGTCTCCGTGGCGAACGGGCCCAGATTCGCGATATCCACGCCCAGTCGCTGCCGCAGTGCGGCAACACCACCGATGAGCCGCGCGATGTCGCGGGCCCACTCCCGCACGACGTCGGACCGCTCGGCGCCCCCGTCGGCGATCAGGCGCGCCAGCGACCACGCCCGGACGTGGATCGCCCACACCGCGCCCCACTGATCACGCATCGCGAGTTGGCTCGCCAACGTCGTCCGTCCCACGGCCAGAGCTTGTTGCGGATCGCCGTGCTTGGTCAACGCAATCGCCCAGGCCAATTCGGCCCATGATTCGGCCCATCGCGCTCCGGAGTGTTCCGCGTTGTCGCGGTGCCGCCGGGCGATGTCGAGCGCCTGCACCGCCGTGCCGAGAAACGCGGCGGCCAGTGCCTCGAACAGTTCACTCATCGCCGCGCCGCCGCGGTCGCCGCGCGCGGCGAATTTCGCCCGTGCACGGGCGAATACCGAGATCGCGCGGAAGTCGCACCGGGCGAGCATCAGCTCGCTGCCCCTGGTGAATTCCACCACGGCGGGCAGCCCGAGATCCCGCTCGGGGTGCTCGCGCCAGCCCTCGCGAGTCGCCGGATCCGGCACACACACGGCGACGCACTCGTCGAGCATGCGCGCGGCGTCATCGTGCACGCCCTGACACATACTGATCCACCCGATCAGCGACATCGCGGCGATCTGCAACTCGACCGGCTGTGGGTCGAGGCCGCGGGTGGCGGCGAGGGTACGCTCGGCCCAGCGGCGTGGCTCGCGGAGCGACCCTGTGAAGAACGGGATACGCAAGGCGATGAGCCCGACCACGATCTCCAAACCGACCGCGGCCTCCCCGGGCGTGCCGAGGCTGCCATCAATGGCGCACGCCAGGTTGTCCCATGCCGCGCGGGCCCAGTCCAGCAGTTCCTGTTCGGCCGGGCCGAACCATTCGGCCTGTGCCTCGGCGACCTTGTCCCGGTAGTAGCGGCGGTGCCTGGCCGCCACCCGGACTTCGTCATCGCCGCGTTCGCGCAGTCGCTGTTGGGCGAACACGCGAAAACTCTCCAGCAGCGAGTAGCGCACCGTGGTCGCCGTCAGGTGGACCGAAACCAGCGATTGATCAGCGAGCCGCTCGAGCAGGTCCTCGACATCAGCGCGCGCGAGACCATTTCGGTCGTCGTCCGCGCACACCGCCTCGATCGCCTCCAGCTCGGCGCCCACGTCGAGATCGGACGCGCCCTGGTCCTCGTGGTCGACGTCGTAGCCGGCCGCGAACACCGACAGCCGATCGAACAGGAGACGCTCCTTGTCCGCGCACAAGTCGTAGGACCAGGCGATGACGTCGCGGATGCCCTGGTGTCGATCGTCGGCGCCTACCCGGGGCCCATGCGCCCAGTGCAGCCGCCGGTCGCCTGCCTCTCCGCTGAGGTCGCGCAACATCGTCGTCAGCGGCTGCCGGCGCAGCCGGGCGGCAGCCAACCGAATGTAGAGCGGGTGGTTGTGCACATGCCTGCAGATTGCGATGGCCTGCTCGATGTCGCGGTCGGCGATGGTGTGTCCGATCAGGCCCGCACGTTGCCGGAACAAGGTCAGTGCCTGCTCTTGGGACAACGCCGGCACCGGCACGAGTTGCTCGTCGATCCAGCCGATCGCCTCGCGGCTGGTGGCGAGCACGGTGAGTCCGGGTACCGCGTCGAGCAGGTCGGCAATCACCCGACCCGCCCCGTCCAGGACGTGCTCGCAATTGTCCATCACGAGGATCGTCCGCACGGCGCGGCCGACGGCATCGGTTCGGGCGAGTGTGGCGATCACCGCATCCCACGCCGACCTTCCGGAGAAGTCCGCGGCCACCAACGACTGTGCGAGTTCCTCTTCGATCGCCGACGCATCGGCATCCCTGGACAACCGGGCCAGGCGCACCCAGTGCACCGGCACTCGCCGCGCCTTGTGCAGGCGATGCGCGACCTCCGTCGCCAACCGAGTCTTGCCGATCCCGCCCACGCCGATCAGGGTGACCAGCCGGGTGGAGCCGAGCAGCAACATCCCGATCTTCTCCAGCTCGCGATCGCGGCCGACGAAATCGCTGGTGGCCGCCGGTGGAGGACCTGGACCCGACGTACGTTCTACCGACACACCAATGCAGCGTAGTCGGGCAACGGCGACGGAATGCAGGAGAATGGGGGTTCGGCAAAGATCCGGTACGCACGCGAGGCGGACGGCCTCTACCGATGTGCCACACCCACCTATTCGCCGACGATTTCGCTGTACCGCAGTCGATCTCCGACCGAAAGGACCTGCAGTGGCACAGATACAAATCCTCGGGGCGGGGGAATGTGGGTTACCCCTCGCCCACCAGCTCCTGCGTGGCGGCAAGTCGGTCACTCTGGTGACCCACCGCGATGCCGCTGCCGTGCTCGCGGGCACCGTGACCAGCACACAGGTCAAGTTTCCGGCGACCCTGGACCTCGAATCACATGCAGGGTTGGGCGTCTGGCGCTCGGCCGCGCCGAACATCGAGGGTATCCGCCTCGCTATGGTCGTCGACCGCACGGTGACGGCAGGGTGGGCAGGGCGCTTCACCCGACCGGCACAGAGCGTGGACCAACGGACGGTGTTCGCGCACTGGCTCACCGATTTCGTGGCCGCGGGTGGAGACCTGCGTATCGCCGAGCCGTCGGTGGCGGAACTCGACCGCACGGCGGCCGACTACGATCTGACCGTTGTGACCCGCGCCTCGGGTGAGCTCGCCGCCTGTTTCGAGGCCGACCCGGCGTGGACTCTTCCGGCCGAACCGCTACGCCGCCTCGCGGTGCTGTATCTCGACGGCGTCGAGTCGGACCCGGACCACCTCGGTAGCTATATTTCACTGCCCGAGCATGGAGAAGTGATCTCGTATCCCGGTCTGACCGGGCCACCCGGGCAGGAACGCCGCTGTGAGATGGTACTTTTCGAGGCGCGGCCGGGCAGTTCGCTGGATGTGTTCGATCGGCACAGCACGCCTGCCGAACGCCTCCGACAGGCCAAACAGCTGCTTGACCGTTACTTGCCCGCCGAGTTGGCCGATCGATATCGCGACGCCGAATTGACCGACGCCGGAGCGACTCTGGTCGGCGCCGTGGCACCGGCCATGCGCAAGGCGGTGGGCACTCTTCCGTCCGGCACGCCGGTGCTCGGTGGCGGCGACGTAGTCTGCCGGATGGACCCGGGGGGCGCGCAGGGCGCCAATAACGCCATCCACTGCGCTATCCGCTATGGCGAGGCGATCCTGCACGACCCCGCGGGCCCCTACGACCGGGCCTGGATGGAGTGGGCAGCGACGCCGTGGCTCACCGGCATCGCGCACCCTGCGGCGCTGTGGACCATGACGGTGCTCGACCCGCCCCCAGCGATGCAGGAGCTGATGCTCGCCGCGCAGCACGACCCGATGCTGGCCGACGCGTTCGCGGATACCTTCGCACGCCCGGCGAACATGGCCCGGTTCGCGGACGCCCCTGCCTGAGCGGTGACCGACTCAGCTGTCAGGGCTGCCAGGTGGGCAGCGCGGGGAAAACGACCGGCAGCGCGGCAAGGGCTCGATGGAAAGGCCCTTGCCGCCAGGTCAACTTGTGCGCGTCCACCGCGGGCCGAAGTTCGGGAAGCGCGTCGAGCAGCTGGTCGATCGCATCCTGGACGATCAGATAGGCCGGACTCCGCGCTGGGCATGCGTGCGGGCCGGCGCCCCAGGCCAGGTGCGATCGGTTGCCGGTATGGTCGGCGGAGCCGATCGCCGGGTCGTTGTTGCACCCCGCCATGCTGATTACGACCGGCTGGTGCGCGGGCAGCCAGACGTCGCCGATCAGGATCGGCTGACGCGGGTAGGTGACGCAGAAGTTCGCCATCGGCGGATCGGTGAACAGCACCTCGTCGAGGGCGTCCCGGGTGGACAGGCTGCCGCCGAGGACATCGCCGCCGAATCGGTCGTCGGTCAGGATCAGCACCAGGCTGTTGATGATCAGGTTCTGTAGCGGTTCGATGCCCGCGCCGTAGAGGACCACCAGCTGGTGGATCAGTTCCGCGTCGTCGAGGTTCGCCGGATGCTGGATCAGGCGGGTCGCGATATCGTCGCCCGGCTCGGCGCGTTTGAGCTCGACCAGCCGCAACAGCGCCGCACTGAGCATCTGATTGCCCCGTTCGGCATCGACGCCGTCGAACACCGCGGCGGTCGCGGCGGCGACCTGCTGCCCGATCTCCTGCGGGCAGCCGAGCATCGCGTTGATCGTCTCGAAGGCGAGCGGAAACGCGTACTGGGACACCAGATCGGATTTGCCCGACGCGCAGAAGTCGTTGATCAGGGGGACGGCGATCCGTTCTACCGTCGCATGAAGCGCGTGCAGGTCGACGGCATTGATGCTCGCGGTGTTGGCCTGCCGGTAGCGGGCGTGGTCGGCGCCCGCGCTCCGCAACGCGTTCGGGCGCCACTCCATGACCGGCAGCACCGGGCAGTCCGCGGGGACGTTCGCCTGCCAGGTCCGGGGGTCGGCCGGGAAGTGCGCCGGATCGTGCAGAATCTGCACCGCGGCGTGGTACCCGATCACCAATGTCGCGGGCACTCCGGGCGCCAGTTCGACCGGCACCAGCGATCCGTGCCGGGTCCGCATCTCCCGGTAGGCGCGATGCGGGTCGGCGGCGAACTTCTCGGTGTACAGCGCTACACGCTCGGCGTCGGCGTCGCTGAATGCGGGATGCGCACTATATTGCGCGCCACTCTCATTCGCAGGAGAGGTGTGGTCGTGGGTCACGGTGCTGCTCCCCCATCAGAGGTGAATTCGACGATTGCGATCCGGCGAGCGACACCGCGCCGTCCCAACTCGCTTGTCGTCCAACATGTTCGGCGCGACGACTCGACTCGTCACCCCCGACCGCCGGGCGGATCGACAAACACAATGGCCCAGTAGGTAGATCGCGGGCATCGGTAGTCACCGGTGACATGGGACGATTCCGTCGCGGCAGCGCCGTTCAGGGCACTGTCACTCCAGTTTTCGGTCGTCGATCCACCGGATGCGCGGGCACTGCGCTGAAGCCGTCCACTCGATCCGCAGCAACGATCGGTAGCGGCGGCGATGCCGAGGATTCGCTGTCAATGCACCGGAGACGCCGCACGCGGGGGATGCCGGCGATGGGTGGACCGGATGGCATGGTGGTGGAGTGGTCACGGGCGCCGCGGCCCCGCATCGACGGGGACACAACAAGTTCGGCGGTCACGCGGCTGGTGTATAACATCCATCGGCCCGGCCGACTCCATGACGAGCGATAGCGAGACACGATGCACGGTTATCTGAACCAGGTGTCCCAAGGCGCCAGCCCCTCCGGCTATCCCACACGCGAAAGCATCGAACCCCGCGCGGTCGAGCCACCGGGCAGCGCTGATCTGATCGTGAGTGCGTTGCTGTGGTTCCTGCCCGCGACGCTGGCCATGATGTCCGTGGTGCTCGCGCCCTGGTTCCTGATGGCGGGTGGTGTGTGCGAGTCCAAACCCGGCTGTCGGGTCGACATCAGCGCGGGTGTCTGGGTGATGGTCGGCGGCGGAATCACGGGATTCGTTGTCGGCGCGGTGATGTCCGGGAGGGCAGCCAAGCAGGGCCGGGCACTGTTTCCCGGCGCGCTGGTCGGAGCCGTCCTCGTGGTGCTGGCGTGGTTCGCGGGCTCGTTCCTCATGGGATAGTTCGCCATCGCGGCGGATCGAACGGCGCGGCCCACCCGACTTCCCAGTAGCACGGGCGATTGCGCCCGACGTAGTGCGTGCCGATCGGAGCGACCGCCGAGAGGTCAGCATGCGTCGTCGCTGTCCTGGTAGTGGGCCCGAGCCGGTGGCGCGCCGCCGGCTGTCGGGGCTGCGGACGCCGCACCCGAATCGGCTTTCAGGTACCAGGCTTTCGGTCGAGTCGCCGACCGCTACCCGCAGGATCTGCCGGTGTAACGGGCACTGACACCGCTGCTACGTCAGTGTCCAGGGGTGTAGACGACGCGGGCGAGCAGCGCGGGATCAGCATGTCCGTCCGGGTTCTTCCAGATCGGCAACTCCGGGGTGAAGTCGTAAGGGTGCTACCCGGTAACCATAGGAAGGCTCACCGCACGAGCGCCGGTTTCCGGCTACGGCCGCCAGAGCGAACATGTTCGTACGGAGCAATTCATTCTCGATGCGAGGCGCCCTGCTCCCGGCAGCGCTGATTCGTTACACCACCCGGGCCATCGGGCCTCTGCGGCGGCGGAGTCAGGTCGACCTCGTATTCCATCATGCCCGACTCTGGTGCGGGTGTACTATTCGCCGGAATCACCCATCGCGGGAGCTCGGGCTCGGCCGGGCTGAGAGGGCGTACCCTACGCGTCGCCGACCGCATGAACCTGTCCGGGTAATGCCGGCGTAGGGAGCATTACCGTCATGGCGTCATCGACCCTGGACAATGCCGGCCACGAAGCCCCGCTCACGCTCGACCAGCCCGCACCGAAAGTGCTGTCGTTCTGGGATCAGAGCGCATTCTGGGCCAACCTCGGCGTCAGCCTCTTCGCGTTCTCCGGCGCCTACACAGTGCTGGCGCCGAACGCACAGGGCGCAGCGCAGATCTCGATCGCGGCGGGCATCCTCGCGACGATCATCGGGACCGTGCTGGGCGGGCTGATGCTCGGTGCGGCGGCTGTCCCCGGCGCGCGGACCGGCAAGCCCGCGATGGTGCTGCTTCGTGGTCTGTTCGGCGCGAAGCTGAGCTACCTGCCGACAGTTCTGAACGTTGCGCAGCTGATCGGCTGGGGGACATTCGAGCTGATCGTGATCGGCGATGCGGCCGCCGAACTGTTCCACGGCGGGCCGCACTGGCTCTACGTGGTGGCCGCGGGACTGCTCACCACCGTCCTGACGATCTGGCCCCTCGGGTCGGTCCGAGTACTGCGCCGGTTCGTGACGGTCGGCGTGGTCATCGCGTTGATCTGGTTCTATGTCCAGTTCATCCGCAGCGGGCTCCCCGACCTGCTGGCCGATCCCGGACCGCGGGGCGACGGCCCGTTCGGGGTCGACTGGAACCTCTTCTGGATTGCCACCGATGCCGCCCTCGCTGTCTCCATCTCCTGGGTGCCGGTCGCCGCCGACTACACCCGCCACTCCCGCAGCAGCCGCTCGGCGTTCGGGGCGGCCAGCGGGGCATACGCCCTCACCCAGATCATCGCCTATGTCCTGGGACTGTTCGCGCTGGCGCTCACGACCGCGGACGACAGCCCGTATACACCATTCCTGCAGGTGAGCCTAGGCGCACTGTTCTTCTTCGTCTTCGTGCTGCGCGAGGCCGACCAGTCGTTCGCCAACGTCTATTCCACCGCGGTCTCGATCCAGAATCTGACGCCGCGAGTCGACCGCCGCATCCTGTCGATCGGCCTGGGCACCCTGATCACACTGTTCGCGCTGCGGTTGGACATGGCCGACTACTTCGGCTTCCTCGGGCTGATCGGATCGGTCTTCGTACCACTGCTCGGTGTGCTGGTGGCCGATTTCTTCCTGCGCGCGAACGGTGTGTGGAACACCGCGCATGATGCCCCCTCCCGTTGGGGAATGATCGTCGCCTGGCTGGTGGGACTCACGGTGTATCAGCTGGTCAACCCCGGTGACGCGGGGCGGTGGACCGACTTCTGGATATGGATTCAGGGGATCGTACATTTCACCAAGCAGGCATGGATGAGCGCCTCGCTGCTGTCGTTCGGAGCGGCGGTCCTGGTGGCGTGGCTGGTCGGGCGAATCACAGCGCCGCGCAAACCGGCGTAGCGGTTTGCCACGATGGAGAGATGGGGCAGATCCGAGTCGGCACGTCGGGGTGGGTGTATCCGCCGTGGCGAGGGACGTTGTATCCAGCGGGCCTGACGCAGAAGCGGGAACTGGCCTATCTGTCCGAACGCCTCGATTCGGTCGAGATCAATGGGTCGTTCTACGCGCTGCAACGTCCGTCCAGCTACCGAACCTGGGCCGAGCAGACCCCGGACGATTTCGTGTTCGCGGTGAAGGGCAGTAGGTACATCACCCATATGAAGCGCCTGCGCGACGACGACGCCCCGCTGGCCAACTTCCTCGCGTCCGGACCGCTCGCGCTCGGACCGAAGCTGGGACCGATCCTGTGGCAGCTGCCACCGACGTTGCCGTTCGACGTGCAGCTGATCGACACGTTCCTCAGCCACCTCCCCCGCACCACCGTGCAGGGCGTCGAGGTCGCTCGACGACACGACCAGCGGGTCGACCCCGCCTACGCGGCGACAGACGCCGACCGTCCGCTGCGGCACGCGCTGGAAGTCAGGCACGACAGCTTCGTGACGCCGAAGTGCACCGACTTGCTCAGGCGGCACGGCGTCGCACTGGTGGTCGCCGATGCGGCGGGCAAGTATCCGCTGCTCGAGGAGGTCACCGCGGATTTCGTGTACATCCGGCTACATGGACACGACGAACTCTACGTCAGCGGGTACACCGACCATGCCCTGGACGAGTGGGCGGTGAAGATCCGCGCGTGGGCCGAGACCGGCGACGTGTTCGCCTATTTCGACAACGACGCGAAGGTCATGGCGCCACGCGACGCCCTTGCTCTGCGGACACGGCTGGCACGCCCGTGAAGTATTCGGCCTCGCCACCGACGGTTGGTCACACAGTTCGATCGGACGCTGTGCCGCGACAACGGTGACGCGGCGGGTTCGTTACGCCGACCGGCGCAGCGGGTGTAGTGCGGCCAGTGCGCGCAGCGCGTCGGCGCGGGAAATCGGTTGGTCGTTCTCCAGGGTTGCCAGTTCTAGTTCGATCCAGTCGCGGATGAGCGCGGACATGGTCACGTTGCGCTGTTCAGCGGCCTTCTTGACCCGCTGGTGCAGATCGAGCGGGATGCGCAGTGAGGTGGTGACGGTGACCGTGTCGTCCGGGCACAGCGGTGGCGGCACCTCGGCCGGATCCACCGGCACGTCGCTGTATTCGAGGCCGGACAGGAAGTCCGGGACGTCGGTCGGGTTTGTCGGGTAATCAGTCATCGGCGTGCTCCCAACGCTCGAGTTCAGCCACCTGGGCGTCGGACATCTCGACCGCACCCAGGATGTCCCACTGCCAGCCTTCGGTGCGGCGGACAGCGACCACCAGTGGCCGGCCGGTGCTGGTACGGCCCCACACCGTCAGGACCGGCAGCGCATTCCGCCCACGCGCCTGCCGAGGCCAGCGGCGGACACCCATGAGCACCTGCAGTACCTCGTGCGGATCGATCCCCACGAGCGACAACAGTGCCCACTCAGGCCAGTTATAACCCACGATCAGCGATAATACAAGTGTATTGCACCGAATCGCACGCTCAGCGTGCTGTCGCGCGGGAGAGGTTCCAGCTCTGCCAGGTGTCATCGTCGAGGTCCGCGCGAAGCCGGTTGCGCACAGTCGTGCGCAACGGTTCGGGAAGCCGATCGGTCGCGGGCAAGATATCCGGTGAGAGTGCTCCCAGGTAGTCGACATCCAACGGCTTGCCATGTAGCCATCGGTCGATGTTCTTGTCCGCGATCAACTGTTCCGGGTCCAGGACGGCGAGGGCGAGGACGGTGGCCGCGGCGGTTGCGAGTACAGCGCGCGGCAGCCACATGTGTTCTAGTCGCGCGACCGCGGCCGTGACCAGCAGGTAGACCAGACCCAGCCACAATTCGCAGACCTCGACCAGGAGACGAAGGACGGTGAAGCCGTACGCCTGCTGGTATGTCCACATTCGACCGAGGGCCGAGGCGACGATGATCAATGCGAGCATGCTTACCGCCGTGAGCAGTCCGCGAAGCCACCACCGATCCGCCGCTGTGTCTTGCGTGGCCCAGCGCAGCACGATCACGATCACCACCAGTGTCAGGATGGTGACCGCCGACAATTGCCAAAACCCACTGCGCGCATATTCGGCATAGGTCAGCCCCGCGGTGCGGCGAACATATCCGTCGCCACCGAAGAGAGCGACGAACTGGGCAGCTACGAACGCCGCGAACAGAATCGCGAGTGCCCCAACCGGCAGCGCCCACTCCATACGCCGCAGACCCCGGCCGCCGCCGTCGTGGACGGCCGCGGATGCCGGCGGACCGGCGAGTAGAAACGACGCGCCGAGGGCACCGAACGCGAACATCCCGAACAGCACGATCCACCGCAACACCGAAGGTGGGTCGAGATCCGGCGTCACGACCTCGAGTAGGGCAGCAAATGTCGCGTCGGCGCTGCCGAGCAGCGGGACGAATACCGCGAACAACGCTACGGTCACCACTACCGACAACCCGAGCCGCCACGCCCGCTTCGCTTCACTCGCGCGCACCCGACTCATGCCCGCGTACACCCACCGCACGGCGGCAGACGCCGCGAGCGGAACGGCCACCATGTCGTAGAGGACGCCGCGCGCCGACCGACGCCCGACGACAGCCAGTGACCCGCTGACGGAGGCGGCTACGACACACAGCGCGAACAGCCACCCCGCGGCGCGGAACGCGCCGACCGCCAGCAGGGCCAGCGCGAGCAATGCCCACCAGAGCCGTCCCGCATTTTCCCTGCGACGTGCAAATGCCCGCGGTCGGATGGGTCGTTCGGTCCCAAGCTCTGGTGCAGAGCCGTCGATGGTGTCGGGCGCACCGGGCACGATCACAGCGGCGCGGCGAGCATTGCGGTCGATCGAGAAGACTGCCGTCACGAGTACTGAACCCGCGAGGACCCAGCCGATTCCGGGCCGGTCGGCCGGGATCAGGATCGCGGCGGCCACCCCAGAAATCAGGGCTGCCGGCACCACACCGGGCGGACAGGCGACCTGCCGCCATCGTGGCGGCCGCGTGTGGACCATTGGGGCCGGGAGGTGTACCCGCTCGGTCTCGACTGCGGGCTCGGATCTTTCGGGCATAGTTTCTCCTGTCGGCATGCGGGATTACCCGGGTCCTCCGTACGGAGGACCGGGTTGTCTGATCTGGAAAGTCAGCGGTTCGGCAGGACCACGCGAATGCGGGAGCCGGGGTCGGCGACGGCGATGGTCCCGCCGTGCAGGTCGACCACCCAGCGGGAGATGGCGAGACCGAGTCCGGTGCCGCCGCCTACCGTTCGACCGCCTCTGGTGAAACGGTCGAAGACGGTCGCTCGCTCGGCGAGCGGGATACCGGGGCCTTCGTCCTGCACGTCGATGACGATGTCGTGCTGGCGCTTCGACGCGGTGATGCGGACTTCCCCGCCAGCCGGGCCGTGCCGTGCGGCATTGTCGAGCAGATTGAGTAACACCTGATGCACACGCGCGCGGTCCGCGAACACGCTCACGGTGCTCGGCTCTACCTCGGTATGGAAACGCACGCCGCGCCCGAAGGCGGCGGTCATGACTTCGGCCTCGGCAACGACCTCGGCCAGCAGCGGCGCGACCGGGAACTCTTCCCGGTCGAGCGGAAATGCGCCCGCTTCGATGCTGGACAGGTCGAGCAGTTCGGAGACGAGCAAGCTCAGCCGCTCGGTTTGCGCCAACGCCGTGCGCAGCGTCGCCGCGTCGGGCACCCAGACGCCGTCGACCAAGTTCTCCAGTACCGCGTTCAAGGCGGTGATGGGTGTGCGCAGTTCGTGCGACACGTTCGCGATGAGATCGCGGCGTTGTTGGTCGGCCGCGGCCAAGTCGGCGGCCATCTGGTTGAACGCCTCGGCCAATTGTCCGACCTCGTCGCGGGAGGTCGCCCGTACCCGGCGGGTGTAGTCGCCGTGTGCCATCCGCTGAGCGGCCGCCGTCATCTCACGCAGCGGCCGCGTGATGCCATGGGCGAGAAACTGCGAGGTCACCAGCGCTATCACCGTCGCGGTGATCGTTGTCCGCGGTGGCAACCACCCGATCTGGAACCGGAAGAACCCGAACGCGACGCCGCCGGAACACAGCATGAGAATCGCCAGTTTCAGCTTGATCGACCGCACCCGATCGAGCGGCCGCGGCAACGTCTCAGTTGCTACCCGGTCCCCCATCTGGCGGACCCAACTCCAGGTGGCGGAGGCGATGCCGGGGCGTGCACCTGACGTCGCCTGATCGATACCTGGTGTAGAGCCCCGTTCGCCGGCCTGATGATCCGCTCCGACGAACCGCGGGGACTGCGCACCACGGGCGGTTCCGGACCGAGCCCGCCCGTGCTCGGTGCTCATCGAGCCTCCAGTGCGTAGCCGACACCGTGCACAGTACGGATCAGGTCGGCACCGAGCTTGCGGCGCAACGCCTTGACGTGACTGTCGACCGCGCGCGTGCCAGCGGCGTCGGCCCAGTCCCAGACTTCTTCGAGCAGCTGTTCGCGGGCGAGAACCACCCGTGGCCGACGCGCCAAGCGGGCCAACAGGTCGAATTCGAGTGGCGTGAGCTGCGCCTCGACCTCGGCGCGCCACACCCGACGCTGGTCGACATCGATGCGTAGATCACCGACCAGGATGCTTGCGCCGTCCCGGTCGGCGGCGCGCTCCACCCGGCGCAGCAGCGCATGCACCCGGGCCGCGAGCACACGCAGCGAGAACGGCTTCGTCAGATAGTCGTCCGCACCAACCCCGAGACCGATGAGCTGGTCGGTTTCGTCGGTGCGCGCGGTGAGCATGAGCACGGGAATCGGACGGACGGCCTGAACGCGGCGGCAGACTTCGAGCCCGTCGAAGCCCGGCAGCATGATATCGAGAACCACCAGGTCCGGTTTCCTGGCCGCGACAGCGGCGACCGCCGAGGGGCCGTCGTGCGCCAGGTCCACGGTGAACCCTTCCGCCCGCAGTCTCGCCGCCACGGATTCGGCGATGGTCACTTCGTCATCGACCACGAGGATCCGACGTGATGCGGCCGATGCGCTCTGTTCCATGACCGGAACCCTAGCCACCGGCTGTGGAGAGAACCGTCGTCAATTGTGGAGATCCGGTGTGCACTCGGCTCAGCGAGGACCATCTGACCGTCGACCTACCCCGCGGCGACGCCGGCCGGCCCATCTCGCTTGGACACCCGGCGGGAGCGCCTGCTCTGGAGACGACGGCACTCAGGTGAAACGGCGCGCCACGAACGGGATACTGTCGGGCACGGACGCGGGCATCGTGCCGCTGTGGTCTTTGCCCGGGTAGACGTGGACCTCGGGCCGGACGCCGTGCAATTCCAGGTCGATGACCAGCTTCGCGGTCAGCGGGGCAGGGACATCGGTGTCGTTGGTGCCCTGGCCGATGAACAGCGGACGGTCGTACCCGGTGAGCGGGACGTCCAGCACCGGGCGCGCGGTGGCGACGAAGTCACCGTCGGCCAGCGGACGGGAGAACAGCTGGGCCACCGAGACTCCCTTCGCACGGTCGGCCAACTGTGGGAAGCACAGCGTCGCCGCCGCAGTGGTCAGTTGCCTGCCGAGCGAGGTGAGGTAGCTGTCGATATCGAAGTCGGGACGGGCAGCTTTCAGGCCGACCATTACATAGGTGATGTAGGCGGTGAGGTGCGCGGACTCGATCGCGGGCATACCGGGCCCGATGAGCGAAACCGCCTCGACGACATTGGATGCTGGGCCGGTCGCGACCGCGCCGCGATAGTCGAGTTCCGGTGCGTACGCCGTAGCCAGCGATGCGGTGAAGACCGTCCCGCCGCCGCCCTGCGACTGGCCGATAGCCATCCACTTCGAGGCCAGCGAATCGTCTACGGCGCGCGCGGCGCGCACCATGTCGATCGCCGCGTGCGCCTCGGCGCGGCCGTCCAGGTAGGCGTGCGGTTCCGGGGTGCCCAGGCCGATGTAGTCGGTGGCGACGACGGCATACCCCTGCTTCATCCAGGTGGCCAAGTAGTCCAAGTCGCGTTCGCTGCGTCCCGCGGTCGAAGGTGCACACTCGTCGCCGAGACCGACCGTGCCGTGTTCCCAGGACAACACCGGCCAGCCGCCACTCGGCGGGATGCCCGCGGGGATGAAAACCACCCCGGTGGACAGCGCGGACCGGTGGTCGGAGGTACGGGTCCAGTACGTCACGCGACGCGCCGTGGCGGTGCCCGCGACCCATAACTGTTCGGGCAGTGCCTCGTCGCGCACGACCGTGCCAGGCACGTGTGCCTCCGGCTCGGCCTGCACGGCACCTACCGGCAGCACCGACATCGTCGCCGCGACGACGATGATTCCTACCCGTCGGATCAGCACAGGGGCCCGCCTCTCGTTGTCGCGTCGACTCGATGTCGGATCGAGAAGGATGCTCGACCATTCGATCGCCGCACCGCCCTGCATTCTCGACCGCGCGGTAGCAACGCCACAAGTGTCCCGTTTCGGCAGCGGCACGCGGCGGCGGACATCGTCGGGCATCAGTGGTATGCGATGGATCCCAGCGGATGCAACGACCACGGCAGCGCGTCGATAGGCACCGCCGGAACAGACCGGTCCATCCGGCTCGTCTTCGATCCGGTTGTGAATTCGGGATCGGTGCCCATGATGACTCGACCCTCGCTGTTGACCAGCACGACCCGCTGACCGAATGCCTGGAATCGGGGAAGCAATATCTCCTCGATCGCGGCAACCGGCACATCGGCCCCGGCGATTCCGATAAAACTTCCCGACGTGGTTGTCACCGGTATCGCGAATGTGCACACGTACTGATCGGTGCATGCGTAATCGAGAAGCGGCCCCTGTACCCATCGCCGACCTTGGTCGCGCGGGATCGCAAACCAGTCCATACCGGTGTAGTCGTAGAAGTATTCACTGTTCGGATTCAATTCCAATGTGAGGCGTCGCGGTCCGCGTTGCGCGTTTGGAAGCCACCACTCGAGGTACCGGGGACAATCCGCGAGAACGCCGTCTGCCATCACAACACCTGCGCCATTGAGCAGCTTTCCGTTCTGCTCGAGTTCGCCGAAAATGGTCCCGCGCAGCGGGGCCAAGTCGGTCGCCCGTGGCGCCGACCGCACCTTCTTCGAAAAACCATCCCACAAGGTCATCAGTGCGGTCCCGATGGATGCCAGCGACAGATATACCTCATCGGCCAGTTCGGTGACGCCACGAACGAGCGACTCCACAGTCACCTGGTCTGAGAAATTATTGGTATCCCTCATCGATCACGAAGCTCCAAACGTAGTGCAACGAGGCGGCGAATACGTGATTCAGTATGCAATTCTGCCAGTTCTCGCGCCCGGGCGTCGTCCTCCCGTTCGATCGCGTCCACCAGGTCACGGTGGGCGATCGCCTCGGTCGCCGGATCCAGTTTCAACCGCGGCAGCCAAAGCAAGGCGGAGAGCTCGGCCTGCAGACCGACCTCGGCGCGGGTCAGCCGGGTGGACTGCGCACACACCGCCATCTCGATATGAAAGCGGCTGTCGACCCGGCGCGCCGCGACATTGTCGGCGCTATCCTTCAGTCGGTCGGCGAGGGTACGGAGACGAGCAATATCGGCCTGCAACCCGCGACGCGCGGCGAACACGGCAGCCGCCCCGGTGACAGCGAACTGTTCGTCCCCCAGATCGCGCAACTCCTGGATGCTCATCTGCTGCAAACGCGCTAGCGACGTGGTCTCGAGCACCTTCGTCGAACCACAGATGAAGCTGCCACCCCCACGTCCGCGCCTGGTGTGCACGATTCCCAGCTGCCGGAGAACGGCCAGCGCCTCCCGCAGGGTCATGGTCGACACACCCAACTGGTAGGCGAGATCGGTCTCACTCGGCAACTGTTGTCCGTCGACCATCAAACCCAGACTGATGGCTGCAGAAAGCCGCTGTACCACGGCCTCGGTCTTCGGACCGCCACCCTCGAGCGGTGACAACACGGCGCCGAGCGCGGTCAGTCCGGCGCTCTCCTGGTGGGACAACGCGACTCCTCGATGACGGGGGACGTAACAGAAATTCTAGCCATGAACACTTGAACTATGAAGTCTAAAATTATAGGTATCAGCGCTCGGAGACCACCGATGGGCGTTACCGCCACAGAGAAGATGCACCAACCCGCAGGTATGGAATATCCCGCCCGGGGATGGCGACACAAAGAGATTCCGATGGCGCCGACCCGCCCGAATCGCATCACCACCCGAACCGAGTGCGCGCCCGAGCGCAGGCCATCTCGCAACCACCCACTGACCCCAGAGGCTTACTCCACACCCACCTGGAGACCTACCGCGATTCCGCGGTCTACCAGCCTCGAATCACCGAACTGCCGCGAGTAGGAGCTAGCGCCCCATCGGTAGCGAGATCACAATCAGAGAACCCTTGAACTATGAACTCTAATGTCTTATGTTATAGGCAATGTGAACCACCTCACCCGACATTCCGACATCGGCGTCACCATCGAAGCAGGTATCCACATGGCCGAGAACCCGACCAGTCCGAGCAAGCAGCTGCGGCGCCTGCGTGACGGCGGCGAGACTCCAGCCGGGATGGCGACAAGGCTCCAGCCGGGATGGTGGCGAGTCGCGTATGGCCGAAGGGTAGTGGTCGCCGAATGCACGCGGCGGGTGCGCGGAGACGAAGTATCGAGGATGGATGAAATGCGCCGAACGGAAGTCAACGGAATACGTGTGACGTGGCACGTGGTCGAGCATCACCTGATCGCGATTGTCGCCGTGCACAACACGTCCGACGCATCACCGGTGGTGTCCTTCACCCCCGGCAATTACCCGGATCTCGCGCAGGCGCGAGAACTCCTTCCGGAACTGACGAGGCTGTGGGATGCGGTTCGCCATGAATTCTGGACCAGACTCATCCCGCCGCAGCCCTTGATGGCCCGCCGGCAGGCGTTGGCATGACCTCGACGCCGATCGATTCCTCAGGTTTCCATTCCGGCATACCACAGGCCTCGATCGTGCGACCGACGTCCAGGGCGACCAACATCGCCGGTCGCAGCCCATCCAAGTCGGATTGCCGCCGCGCAGCCTGACGCCGCATGACCCGCCGGCGTCGGCGAACTGTTGGGCACAGCTATGGTGGCGGAGCCACCACAGAACAGGCGCGGTGTCCAAATCGATTCTCGTACCGGGAATCCGAACTGCCACCATCGCCACCGCCGCCCAGGAGCCCTCGCGATCAGCCGATCGGTTCCGGCATCGACACAGTGCGGTACGAGCAGGAAATGGTGTCCGCGGTGGCTGGATCTGTCATTTCGACGCGCCATGCGTCAGCGAACTGGTCGACACCGGGCAGCATCGAGATGGTGCCCGAGATCAGCACGGTACCGGGCTTGTCCGCGCCGCGGTCGGCCAGCACCCCGAGCCAATACGCGGGCGTGAGCAGATCGCCGAGGGTGCCCTGCTGAATGAGTTGCGAAGACTCCCCGTGCCCGACCCAGGCCCGCAGGGTGATGTCGTCGAGATGGTCGGCTACGTCCGACAGCCGCCACGCCCGGGTGCCGAGCACGTCGGGCGCCGCGTTCTTGCTCCACGCCACGCCGTGCGTCTCGAGCGCCCGATCGGTGTGATCACAAGCCACGGTCAGCAGGACCTCATGCTCGGTGATGACCAAGGCCCACTCGGCTTCGCCCGAAGTTCGCTGATGTTGCACGAACACCTCATCGGTCTGCTGCGCGAGGTAGTGCGCGATCGGGTACAGCGTCGGCGTGGTCTGCGGTGCGGGCACCCCGAGTTCGGCCAACTCCGCGATGTGCGCAGCTACTTCGTCCTGTTGGCGGCCGGCGTAACCGGCGTTGTAGAGCGCCGTGACCTCGACGTGCTCGGTACTGCCGTCAGGCAGGGCGAAGGTGAGCTGTGGCATGCGGGATTCTCCTGTAGCTGTCGGCGGCGGAACTGCCTTCGCGGGTAATCAGCTGTTTACGCCGAAAGGCTTGCGCATTCGTCTTGTATACAGCAAGTATATGAGATGTACGACAGTCGACGTGGTCAGAAACACACTCTCACCTGTCACGATCGGCGCTACAAAGAGGAGTGTTATGTCAGCCGATCCCCCGGCGCTCACCGCGTCGCCCGCCCACCGCAGCGGCCTGGCCAAGGCGTTCACCGCAAGCCTGACCGGTACCGCGCTCGAGTGGTACGACTTCGCGGTCTACTCGGCCGCCTCGGCATTGGTGTTCCCGCAGGTCTTCTTCCCGAGCGAAGATCCACTCACCGGGACAATCCTCGCGTTCTCCACCTACGCGGTCGGCTACCTGGCACGCCCGGTCGGCGGTTTCGTCTTCGGCCGCCTGGGCGACATCCTCGGCCGTAAACAGCTTCTCGTGATCACTCTGCTGCTCATCGGCGTCACGACATTCGCGATCGGCCTCGTCCCCGGTTACTCGACCATCGGCATCGCCGCACCGATCGCGCTGGTCGTGCTGCGGTTCGCCCAGGGCGTCGCGGTTGGCGGCGAGTGGGGCGGCGCAGTCCTCCTGTCCAGCGAATACGGCGATCCCCGCCGCCGCGGATTCTGGGCCTCCGCTGCGCAGATCGGGCCCCCGGCGGGCAACCTGCTCGCCAACGGCGCCCTCGCGTTGCTCACCGCAACCCTGAGCAAGTCCCAGTTCGAAAGCTGGGGATGGCGGTTGGCATTCCTCGCCTCCGCACTCCTCGTGGGGTTCGGACTCTGGATCCGGCTACGCCTCGAGGACACCCCCATCTTCAAGGCCATGCAGGAATCCGGTGATCGTCCCGACGCGCCGATCCGGGAGGTCGTGCGCACCCACCCACGCAGGTTGCTCGCCGCGATCCTGTCCCGACTGGCCCCGGACGTGATCTACTCACTGTTCACCGTCTTCACGATCACCTATGGCACCAAGATTCTGCATTTCGAGCGCAGCACCGTCCTGATCGCCATCCTTATCGGCTCGGGCTGCCAGCTGCTGACGATCCCGCTCGCCGGTGCGGTGTCCGACCACATCAACCGACGCCTGCTCTATGCGATTGCGGCAGTCGGCGGATTGGTGTGGACGGTCGTGTTCTTCCCGCTGATCGACGGCGGCTCACGCCTGCTGCTGATCGTTGGGATCGTCGTCGGCCTGACGTTCCATTCGTTCATGTACGGACCGCAGGCGGCGTTCATCACCGAGCAGTTCACCATCCACCTACGCTCAACCGGATCCTCACTGGCCTACACCATCGCCGGCGTATTCGGCGGCGCCCTGGCACCGCTGATCTTCACCACGCTGCTCAGCCGGTTCGACAGCTGGGTACCGCTGGCCGTCTACCTCCTCGTCGTCACCGCCGCGACGCTGCTCGGCATCGTGCTCGGTCGCGACCCCGATCCGAACGAGGACGAACAGTACGCGGAGCTGACCGAAAAGCTTACGCCCGCAACAGTATCTGCAGTGTGATCTCGAGATGCTCGTCGATCTTCGCATGCGCCAGAACCTCGTCGCCGCCGTCCAGAGCGTCGATGATGGCCTGGTGCTCGCCGCACACGTGACGCTGCCGGTTGGCGGTGGCGAACAGTGCGGCGAGCCCGACCCTCAGTTGCCGCGCTTGCAGTCCGGCATACGTGCCCGACAGCAGTTCGCTACCGGCGGCGTCGATGAGGATCTGGTGAAATCGACTGTCCCAGACGATGAATTCCCGCGCCTGCGCGGATTCGGCGAGCATTTCCTGCTGCGCCAGCGCGTCTCGCATCGCGGCGATCGGAGCGCTGCCGGCCACCAAAGTCCTACTGGCCGCGTGTCTTTCGAGTACTCCCCGCAGGTCCATCAGTTCCGCGATCTGCCGGCCACTCATCGCGGGAACGTGCGCGCCACGCTTGGGCACCATCTCCACCAGGCCCTCGGCCTGCAACATCAGCAAGGCTTCGCGGACCGGCGTGCGCGACACCCCGATGCGGTCGGCCAACTCCTGCTCATTGAGGAATGCGCCGGTCGCCGGTAACGAGATCAGCACCTGGTCCTTGACGTAGTTGTAGGCCCGTTCTCGCCCCGATAGAGCCGCGTTACGCATACAAAATGTATACACCACAGGAAGGCTCCACCGATGCTCACCCGAATCACACTCGCTCAGGTGAACAGCACCCCGGACCCCGCCGAGAATCTCACCGTCATTGATACCTCAGCGTCCCGCGCGGCCGACGCCGGCGCACAACTCGTCGTGTTTCCCGAGGCGATGATGCGTTGCTTCGGCGAACCGCTGGGCGAGATCGCACAGCCCATCGACGGCCCGTGGGCGGATTCGGTCCGGGGCATCGCCGAGCGCGCCGGACTCACCGTGGTCGCCGGCATGTTCACTCCCGCCGATGCAGGTCGGGTGTACAACACACTGCTCGTCACGGGGGGCGGCGTCGACGCTCACTACGACAAGATTCATCGCTACGACGCGTTCGGCTTCGCCGAATCCGACACCGTCGCCCCTGGCGACAAGCCGCTGCGCGTCGAGATCGCCGGCACCCCGGTCGGCTTCGCGACCTGCTACGACCTGCGCTTCCCGGGGTTGTTCCAGACCATGGCCGCCGACGGCGCAGACCTCATCGTCCTGCCCGCATCCTGGGGCGACGGCCCCGGCAAGGTCGAACAGTGGCAGTTGCTCACCCGAGCACGAGCCTTGGACTCCACCGCCTATATCGCCGCCTGCGATCAAGCCCTCCCGGCCGCCGTTCCCGATGCGTACGCGACCGCCCCCCTCGGCGTCGGACATAGCTGTGTGGTCGCTCCTGATGGGACGTCGCTCGGCGCGCTGGGGTCGGATTCGGGACTGTTGACCGTCGACATCGACCCGGCGCGGGTCGCGGAATTACGGAAAGTCCTGCCAGTACTGGCGAACCGGAGGTACTGAGCCGCAGCGCTTCTCACGGTTGCGCCGATCCCCGGGGACAGTACGTTGTTCGCAGGCTGTCCCCACCACCTACAGCGAGGATTCACACACATGGTCGAACAAGCCGACTGGCGCCCCCTGACCGCTGTGGAGGGACTGCCCCTCCTGGGCGGCACCGGACGATTCCGGCAGCCACTCCGCTCTCGGCAGGGGCTGCTGTTCGAGATCGAATACCCAGCCGGCGTCAGTTCACCGGAGCATACGCACGATCACGACAGTTTCATCTACCTGCTCAGCGGCCACCTCCGCGGCACGGTCGACGGGCGACCGGTTGAGTTGGCCGCGGGCGAGACATTGCTACATCCGGCCGGCGTCCCGCACAGCGTGACCGCTGTCAGCGATAGCCGATGGCTGGAATTCAAGGCTCCGCCTTCGGACACGCTGAGCTGAATCGCCGGCACCGACCGGATCCACCTCGGCTGCCACCTACCACTGAAAATCGCGTCGGATCACCACCGGGGAGGCGAGGCCGCAACAAGCCACACTGTCCTGCGCGGCTCACCCGAAGGCATCCACCCCTCGCACGAAGCCGGCCCGCGGCGGCACAATCGCCCGGGTCGGCGCATTCGTCGATGGCGTGACCGACACCACACGGCGGCTCACGGAGTCAGGTGCCCAAGCTTGATCACCAGTAGGTTAGCGACGAAGACGACCACAGCCACTCGATAATGCACGGCGCACAATCCGACCGCAGCGCAGCCGAACACCACGAGCTTGGTGACCACCGCGAGCAGGGGGTGGTCGAATGTCGCATTCGGTGCCGCGACGAGCGCCCAGGCCACCGCCGCGAGGAGAGGGATGCCGACGGCCAGCACAAGCTTCACCGGAGTTTCGTTGGCAGCCTTCCAGCCCCACAGCGCCAACGCCGCGAGTGCGACCAACTCCATCACGAACGCCAACATCAGGTTGGCCCATTTCCAGACTTCTGACATGCCCGCCCTCTCTTACTTACTTTCGAGAGCAACGCTCTCGAATGAGAGCAGTGTGCAGGTCGGGTTCGACTTCGTCGAGCCGTTGACAGAACCGGCGTCCGGTAGATCGATCACCGCACGGCGACGCTCGGTTGACACCGAAGTTTCTACGCGCGTCTGCTCGTGGTGGCCCGTACACGAACGATCTGCGCGGCGGTCCAGTCGAGGTCATCGCGCAGCGGACCATTCGCGTTCGCCCGAGACCGGACTCGACTTGTATCACTCGCGCTCCTCACCCCAGCGAACCGATGCCCAGCCGACACCGCGAAATCGACGCAAGACCGATGGCAGAGCACGCGTCGACATGGGTGATGAGTCACGACCGCCTCCGAAGGATCGTCGCGGAGCAATCAGACGCATAGGTTCATGGACAGGACTGCGCAAGGACAGTCCGTAAACAGGCAGGGACAGAAGGTTGTTCGTAGATAATCAGCCCCTCGTGGACCGGGCGGACCTTTCACTGGAAATGGGTGCGGTGGCTACCGTGGATCACCGCGAAGCGGGACGAATATCCCGGCTCCGACACCGACGGTGCCAACCGACCAAGCCAGGTGCGTGCCGTAGCGTCCACTCCGACACGGTGGGCCCAGTCCTATCCTTCAATGACTGCTACCCACAGTGTCCTTTCGAGAATGGCTCTGTATTGGTCACAGAGCGAGACTTTCACGGCTTCGACGACCTCGGTTGGGAAATGCCTACTACCTGCGCGGCTGATCTGCTGAGCCGAATCCGATACGCAGGCGTTCACCCGGTCCCAGCGACGGTTGTCGCTCGACGTTCGTCGATCGATCACCAGTCGGGCCGATTCGACTACCCGAGCACCACCGGTTCAGGCCGAGGTACCGTTCGGCGCCGCATTGTCGCCACCCATGTGCGCGCTACCGGCGCGGCGCAGCGTAAGGTGCAACAAAGAATGAGGAATGTCGACGTACCACAGTTCGGGCCACGGGATTTCGGACCGGTGTCGGTGTGTCAAAAAACACTGAAAGGGTCGGTCGCGGCCATTCCATTGCATCACGATATCGCTCGAAATCCTCGATGGCGATGAGTTTCCCGGGCGCGAAACTGGTAGGCAGAATTCCGGAACTGCTGACCTTGCAACAGGTGCTGGCAGATGGTCTGGTGGGTTCGGTGGGCGTTGCGGCCCTAGTGGGCGAACCGGGGATCGGCAAGACACGCATGCTCGGTGAGCTGTGTGAGCGTAGCGTTGCTACAGGTTTCGATGTCTTGGCCGGCCGTGGATCCGAGTTCGAGCGCGATATTCCCTACGGTTTGGTGGTCGACGCCCTCGATGCGCGAGTCCGGGCGCTCGAGGCCGAGATCATCGAGGATTTGGGGCGCACCAGGGTCGCCGAACTCGCGGCCGTACTGCCGTCGCTGGCGAGACTCGGTGGCGGGCTCACGAGTCGATTGGAGGTGGAGCGATTCGAGTTCCACCGCGCCGTACGAGCCACCTTCGAGCTACTCGTCCGCGACCGCCCACTGTTGGTGGCTCTCGATGACGTGCACTGGGCCGACCCCGCATCCGTGGAGCTGATCGGTCACCTCCTGCGGCGTCCGGTGCCCGGCATGGTGTTGGCTCTGGGCTACCGCCCACGGCAGGCGCCGCGCCCGCTGCTCAGCGCGGTCGAGCAAGCGATGCGCGACCATCTCCTGCGTCGAATCGAGTTGGCGCCGCTGACGATCGGCGAGGCGGCTGATCTGCTGGGGCAACGACCAGGCTCACCACTCGTCCGAGAATTGCACGCCGAGAGCGGCGGAAACCCGTTCTACCTCGAGCAACTGGCACGAACGGTCCGCAACGATCCGGCGGCTCCACGGCACACAGCGTGGGCCGGCCGGAAGCATGGGACCGGTATCCCTGCCGCGGTACGCACGACGGTGGCCCAGGAGCTGACGGTACTGCCTCGACCTACGCTCGAGGTGCTGCAGGCCGCCGCGGTAGCGGGCGATCCATTCGATCTCGATCTGGTGACCGAGATCGCGGGTACCGACACGAATTCGGTGTTGGAATGCCTCGACACGCTGGCCACGGCCGACCTCATCCGGGAGGCCGACGAGGCAGGGTGGTTCCGGTTCCGACATCCGATCGTGCGGCGCGTGGTGTACGACGGCGCGATGCCGGGCTGGCGGATCGGCGCCCACACCCGGGCCGCACACGCGCTCGCCCGCCGTGGGGCCTCGCTCGGCGCACGGGCGCACCACGTCGAGCGCTCGGCCACCGTCGGCGACGAGGACGCCGTGGCGATCCTGACCGAGGCCGGGCATGGAGTGGCCCGCCGCGCACCGGCGGCGGCTGCCGTCTGGTTCGAGGCCGCCCTGCGGCTGCTGCCGGAGACCGGCAAGGTGGAACGGCGACTGTCACTGAGCATTTCGCTCGCTGGCGCCCTCGCCTCCTCCGGCAATCTGCGGGAGAGCCGCACGACATTGGAGCAGGCACTCGAGCTCATCCCAGCCGATTCGCTCGGCGATCGGCTGCGGATCATCGGAATGATCGTTCGCGCCGACCACCGACTCGGACGAGCCGAGGAGGCCCGCCACCTCATCACCACCGCGCTCGAGCAGGCGACTCCTGGCAGCGCCGACGCTGTCGCACTACGTCTGGAACTCGCCCAGAACCAGCTCATGAGAGGCCGGTGGGAGCAAGCGGTCGACACCACCACACACGCCCGCGCGCAGGCGCAGGCCCTTGGTGATCCGACGCTGCTGCTGGCCGCGACCTCGACCCTTGCCTGGTTCGCCAGCTACCAAGGCACCATCGCCGCCGGACAGGAACTGATCGACCTGGCCGCCGACGGCATGGACACACGAGATGTCGACCTCACTCCTGCGTTGCTCGAGGCACTGGCGGACCTGGTCTACGCGGAGATCTCCATCGACCGCATCCGCGCCGCCGATCGTCATGCCGAGCGTGGACTGCACGTCAGCCGTACCACCGGCCACGGCTACGCCTTCGGTCGCTTCACGCTCGGGGCCGCCGCGTCGAAACTGCACCTTGGACAGTTGAACGACGCCCGATCTGCCGCGGAGTCCGGCGTCGAGCTGGCGCTGCTGCTGGACAATGATCAGCTGCTCTCGGCAGCGGAGAGCGCGCGGTGCTGGATCGAGTCCTTGCGGGGCGACCTGCCGACAGCGCTGGCCGCGGGCCGTGCAGCGCTACGCGCGGCCGAGCGCCAACCGGACGCGCTCTTCGCGTGGATCGCCCGCGCGTCGTACGGCGAGGCGCTCATCGAAGCGGGCGAATTCGAGCACGGTCGCCAGGAAATCCTCTCCCTCGGCGGGCCCGAGCTGGCCGATTTGCCTCCGACCACGCGTCCGTTCTGGCACCAGGCACTGGTCACCGCAGAACTGTCCGCAGGCCGAATCGACGCGGCCGAGGCGATCGCTCGGCACATCGAGGAAGTCCCCATGGGACCTTCCCGGGAGGGGAATGCGCACTACGCGCGGGCTCGCATTCATCTCGCAGTGGGCGATTTCGGGGCGGCCGCAGCGTCTGCCCACAAGGCCGTTCAGTGCTTCGAGGCAGTGGAGATGCGCGTGTGGGCCGCGCGCTCCCGCCTGGTTGTCGGCCGCAGTCTCGGGCTGGTCGGCCAGCCCGAGACTGCGGTACGCGAGCTCGAACTGGCCCACGGCATTCTGCATGACGCCGGCGCCGAACGACTACGGCTGGAGGCTGCCAAGGAACTCCGGACCCTGGGACGACGCGTACGTCGCCAACCCACCACCGAAGAGCCTACGCACCAACCGATCTTGACCGAACGAGAGCGCGACATCGCCGACCGGGTCGTCCACGGGTACACCAATCGCGAGATCGCAGCACAGCTGTTCGTCAGTCCGAAGACCGTCGAGAAGCACCTCGCGCGGATATTCGTCAAGCTGGGTGTTTCCTCCCGTGCCGGAGTGGGAGCTGCGCTGTCCCGACGCAATACCGCCCCTCGGTGACCGAACGCACACCTCAGAACTCGCGCCGACTCTCGATCGCCTGCAGCGCGTCGAGATCCATGATCGCGGTGGACGTTCGATGCACGATCGCGCGGCACACATCGGCGGGTTGGAATTCGGGCATGATGGTGCTGCGCCCGATGGTGATCATCCACGCGAAATAGGGATAGAGACACTGCTGCCGGTAGGCGAGCCACGCGGCGTCGAACGGGACGACTGGCCCGCCTGCCGCGTGCAGCCGGTCCAGATAGAATCCGATGAGTTCGCGTTCCCACGCCCGCCGGTCCGCTACTTCGAGCCCGGAGGTCATCGTGTAGGCCACGTCGAATGCCCAGCCGCCACGCATAACCAACTGCCAGTCGGTGAAACCCATCGTGCCGCCGTCGCCGACATAGGCGTTACCGATGTGCGGGTCCCCGTGCAGCAATGTCTGCGGTTCTCGTTCGGCGAGCAACAGCGACTGTTCGCAGGCCGCGTAAAGCTTGTCCTGCACGGGCGGCAGGGTGTCGGGCACGATCTCCGGAGCGCGCTCGAGCCCGACCCTCGCCCGTTTCTTCATTCCGAGGAGTCGGTCGAAGTTACGAAAGTGTGCGCTCGGAGTCTTCAACCAGTCGTACTTTTTCAGCACGGGAGATTCCCAGTAGTGGCCGTGCCAGACAGCCATATTCGCCAAGAGGCTTTCCATCTGCTGCCGCGTGATCGGCTCCATCGGAGTGCAGAACCGCGCCTGTTTGGTCACGCTGATGTCCTCGAGCAGCGTCACGGAACGACCGCTACGCGTGTCGGCCGCCCCGAAATAGCCGTGCGGAGCTTCGATATCCAGTTCTGGACGCAGGTGCTGGAAGAAACCGGGCTCCCCAGGCAGCGCGTGTGCCAAGTACTGCGTCAAACGCTGAGTGAAGGTCAAGGTCGTCTTGGCGAACAGATGCTCGGGTAGTTTCGCCTGCCGTCCGGTCTCGTTGTAGCTGACCGTGGCCCGCCATCGGCTTGTCGTACCGGCACTGGCGTCGTCGATCTCGAAGGACTCCACCTCCGCCCCCGGATGCCCGGCGGCCAGCACCGCGGTCAGCCACCGCGCGTCGACCTCGCTCTTCTTCATCGGAATGTCGACAACCGTGCGCCGACGCAGCTTCTCCGACAGCACGTGGCCGCCGATTCGCACCATTCCGGGCAGCACTCCGTTCGTCGGACTGCCCATTGATGTCTCGCCCATGCCCTCACCTTTCTCAGTTCGCCGCGTCTCACGGCGACCAGTGGATGGCAAGTATCCGGCAGCGGTCGGGCCCCAGAGTTCCCGCGCGTCAGGGGTCACAAGTGTTCCCGAGTGCGGATGACACCGCGAATCAGCGCTTTCACGTGCCGAAACGCCTTGCTGCCGATCGCGCGGTGGGTGCGCAACATGGCGCGGTTTGCCCTGTGATTGGCGCGCTAGACTCGCTTGCTGCACAACGACACTCGGCCGGCGTCATGTCCGAGTAGTCCACCTTTGCCGGGCTCGACGGAGCGCCCCGGTGTCGGCGTAACCGATGCGCCGGGCCAACGATGTCAGGGTGTCGCTCGGGCTGGTGTCGAAGCGGTGTTCCACCACAGCGCTCCGTGCGCGGTCGAGTTCGCGAGTCCAGGTGGTTCCCTCGTCGGCGAGCCGTCGCTGCAGACTGCGTCTACTTGTCGCCAAATACCGCGCGGCGCGGTCGATGGTCACTCGACCGTCGCCCAGCAGTTCGATCAGCGCGTAGTGCACCTGACTGGACCAAGTGAAATCCAAGCGGCGCGGGGGCGGCAGACTTTCCGCACACCGGCGCAGGATCTCGGCGAGTGCGGGGTCGGCTGTTCGCAGCGGCAACGCCAAATCGGCTGTACGGAAGGTGATCTGGTCAGTCGGTGCATCGAAATCGACCCGACGCGTGCCGAACACCTCGACGAAGCGATCGCGGTGCCGTGGTGCACGCTGTCGCAAGCGGATCCGGACCGGATGCACATCCCGCCCCGTGGCGTATCGGGCTCGGGCGACCACAGCCGCGAGGGCGAACTGGGTGGCCAGTTGGCGTCCACGTCCCTGGCCGTTGCGCAACTGCACATCCGCGATGGCCTCGCCCTCGGACTCGTCCGACACTGCGAATCCGACGTTGGTGGTGACGAGACTTGCGTGCTGTTCCGACAGCGCCAGACCTTCGCCGAGGGTCGACGCCGTACTGAACAGATAGTCGTGCAAACCGAAGTGCCCCAACGTGTTCATCTGACCGACGCGCAACGCTACATGCGAATCGTCCAGTGTGTGCTCAACCAATTCCCAAAGTCGCAATAGGCTATTGCTGGGCACCATAGCGTCACCGCTGCGCAATACCCAGTCCGGCAGACCCACCGTACGGGCCAGTCGCCGCCGCGACGACCCAGTCAAACCAGCATTGTCCAGTGTGAAATTCAGAAAAGAGACGTTGTCCACCGTATTCAATGCGAACACCTAATCAGAAAGGACGGGCGTTGCCGACGACCCCGGAAGCCGGAGCTTCTCGACGATAGTCCAATACCGCAGCGAGACGTCGAGCGCTGGCCGGTGCAGCGATGGAGCGACGCCACCAGGCACATCGGTAGAAACATCGGCGCGGTTCGATTGCGTGCTGCCACGATCGAACTGCCTGGTGTGCGGTAGGCGAACTCGCCGAGATCGATTGGTAACCGGGTCTTTTCCGCAAAATTGTGCACGGAGGCACGGCTACGGCGCCATGCGGCGGGGGCGGGAAACTGGGCACGAAGTCATGCGAACGATCCGGCGCGCTCAGTTTCTACGACACGCGGTAGTATGGGCTGGTGCGACATCCGGCGGACATGGCGGCGCGGCGGCGCGGCGCTTTCGTCGGTTCGATGTCCGGAGCGGTGAGCGTCGCGGCGCACGCCCTCGGCGGCGGCGCGGTCTCCCCGAGTACATCATCGGCCGCGTTGCTGATCGTCGTGTGCACCGCGGCGGGCGTGCTGGTCGCCGTGCGACGGACCCGGGCCGGACTGGGTGAAGTCATGGCGATGCTCGCTGTCGGGCAGACCCTCACGCACGTCGCGCTGACGTTGTCGGCGGGACATCAGCACGGTCGCGAAGCACCGGCACTCACACTCAGCGCCCACCTCGCCGCAATCCCGGTCGGCGCACTGCTCATCCGCGCCGCCGAGCATGCGCTGCTCTGGGCGGCATCCGAAACGCGATACACGGCAAACATCCTCGTCCACGGTCCTGCCGCACCCCGCCGAATCTTCGCCACGTCGGCCGTCGAATCCCTCCCCGGTCCCTGGCGTCGACTGTTCGGTTCGGGCTCCGGCTTACGTGGCCCGCCGACCAGTCGCTGTCCGTCGTCCTACCGCCCACGAACCCTGTTCGCCCGTTCCCGCATGGCCCCTTTCTTGCTCATCCGGGTCGAGCGCATCCTGGACGCGCAGATCAATACGCCTCGCTCGGGCTACTGACGAATCCATCGCGCCGAGAGGACGACCGGCCACCGTGCACTGCCCCCAGTCGCCACCACTCGTTTTGCCATCAGGATCCTCTAGCCTCGCCCCGCGAGGCGGCGTACCCCTGGTGCCGCAAGCGCTTGGTCGGTGTCGCGCGGGCAACGTGACAATCGGCACTCAGCACCACGGGCAGATCACATCGCCGAGCAGTTGGCACGGGTCCCCCTGTGATACGGCCGGTCCATGACAAGTATCCGGGACACAAAGTCCGCACGAACCCCGACGCCGGAAACTCGCCAATCGACTGTGGCCGAACAACCGAAGATCAGCAAACCTCACCTCACCGGAGCTTTCATGCGTATCAACACTTCTCCCGCGCCCCGCACAGGTTTGCGCACCGCTCGCATCGTGCGCGGCGCAGCCGCCGCCGTGGCGGCGCCACTCCTGCTGGTCGCCTGCTCATCGACCGATGAACCCTCGTCCGCAGCCGCGGTCACCATCACTGATCAGTGGGTCAAGGCGGCCGACGGCGGGATGTCCGCCGCGTTCGGTGACCTGAGCAATGCCGACGACCGGCCGCGCACCGTGGTGTCGGCCACCAGCCCCGCGGCCGGCCGGATCGAGTTGCACGAAGTAGTCGCCGAGTCGAATGGAACGAAGACCATGCGTCCCAAGCCGGGTGGGTTCGAGATCCCGGCGCACGGTACGACGCGGTTACGGCCGGGCGGCGACCACATCATGTTCATGGGCCTGAACGGACCGTTACGCACCGGATCGGAAACGTCGGTCACGCTCACCTTCGACGACGGATCGACCGCGACGTTCACCGCACAGGTACGGGACTTCGCCGGCAACCAAGAGAATTACGCACCCGACCACGCGAACGGCGATTCGAGCACCGGCGCGCAGACCCCCGCACACGATGGCTGAGCAGGCCGGACCGCAACCCGCGCGGATCAACCGGAGGCGCTTGCTCGGCGGGGGTGCCGCCGCGGCGGGCGCCGCCGGCGCCGGGCTCGGCGCGGTCGCACTGACCGGACAACGCGAATCTCCTGCGGCCGAGCACGCCACGACGGTTCCGTTCTACGGACCGCACCAGGCGGGCATCGCCACCGCCCCACAGTCGTGGGCGGCATTCGTCGCGTTCGATCTCCGACCGGGCACGCAACGCGACGACCTCGTCGGCCTGCTCGAGATCTGGACCGACGACGCCAGCCGACTCACCCAGGGGCGCCCCGCCCTCGCGGACACCGAGCCTGAACTGGCCCGACGGCCCGCTCGGCTCACGATCACCCTGGGTCTCGGCCCCGCGGTATTCACCGTCGCCGGTCTCGAGCACCGCAGGCCGTCCTGGCTGCGGGCACTGCCACCGTTCGACATCGACCGACTCGAACCGACCTGGACCGGCGGCGATGTGTTGCTGCAGATCTGCGCGGACGAGGCGACCACGGTGGCGCACGCGGTCCGGGTGCTGTGCCGGAGCGTGACCTCGCTGGTCACCGTCCGGTGGGTGCAGCGGGGGTTCCGGGACGCGACACCGGGGACGACACCGCGCAATCTGATGGGACAGGTCGACGGCACCGTGAATCTCGCCGCGGATACCGCCGACTTCGCCCACCTGGTGTGGGACGACGGCAGTGTTCAGCCGTGGCTGGCCGGCGGCACGTCGTGCGTACTGCGGCGGATCGCGATGGCACTGGACACCTGGGACGAGATCGACCGGGAAGGAAGGGAACTCACCATCGGCCGCTCGCTCGGCAACGGCGCCCCACTCACCGGCACGGCGGAATTCGACGAGCCGAACTTCGCGGCCGTCGATGCGACGGGGATTTCGGTCATCCCGTCGTCCTCACATATCGCGCGCGCCCACCACACGCACGACGGCGAACGATTCCTGCGGCGTGGCTACAACTACGACGACGCGCCGATGCCCGGCCAGACCTCCAATTCGGGTCTGATCTTCGCAGCGTATCAACGCGACGTGGACGCCCAGTTTCTCCCGGTCCAGCGCCGCCTCGCGGAATTCGACGCACTGAACGTGTGGACGACACCTACTGGTTCCGCGGTATTCGTCATCCCGCCGGGGGTTTCCTCGCCGGGCGGATATTTCGGAGCGGATTTGTTCGACTCTTGACGCGCACTCGGTGCCGACACGTGCAAGGTGCCGGCACCGAACCGGTCGATTCCAGAACGCGACGCGGTGGGTTCAATGGGGCCCGGGGCTGCCCGGCGACATCCCCGTCCATGCCGCCTATTCGACGGCGAAACTGCCACCCTTGGGCACATAGCCCAGCTTCTCCACGGGCAACTCACCGAGCACCTGACCGGTGCAATCGGGGCCCGAGTACAGCGTGATGGGCCGATCGGTGCCATTGCCGATGGTGACCTGGAATGTCGAGTGGAAGGTGCCATCGGTATTCAGGCAGCCCACCGGGTCCGTGTGTGGCTCACCGTTGATCGTCACCGTACCGACCGCGGCCTGGGCGGTACCCGCTGACAACAGGGCCGCGGCCCCGGCCAGCGCGAGCACACCGACGAACCCAGCACTGCGAATCATTCATGCCTCCAGTCGTTTTCGCTGTCGACCAACCCCGATGCCGACGCCTCGTGACATTGCGCCTGAGATTCTGTCACGAGCGGCCGCGGGCCGGATACGGCCCCGGCCCAGCCGACACCCCGCCCGGGCGAGCACGACGGCTGCCGCGTCGATCGACGCGGCAGCCGAGTGCGACACCCCCCGTCAGGCGGCGGCGCGAGTCGTTGTGACGTCCTTGCGAACTCCGATGGCGACGATGATCTCGATGACGCCGAGCACGATCAGCCACACGCCCGCCACCACAGCCAACGTTGCCACGGATCGGACCGGCCAGACGATCAGCACGACACCGGCGATGGCGGTCAAGACGCCGAGGAACGCCTGCCACCAGCGTCCGGGCAGACCCGACTCGGAGAGCGCGGCCATCAACAGCGCCACGCCGCGGAACAGCCAACCGATGCCGATCCACAGCCCGAGCAGCAGAATCGAGGCCAGCTCGTCACGGAAGCAGAAGACACCGATCACGATCGACAGGACACCACTGATGAAGGCGAGCACCCTGAACCCGATGGCCGCCGGCGCGCCGAAAGCCGCGATCAGTTGCAGAAAGCCGAAAACAACCAGATAGACACCAAAGATGATGCCCGCGGCCGCCAGCGTCAGCCCCGGCCATACCAGGATCAGGATTCCGAGGATCACTGCAAGGATGCCGGTGAGCAGAACCGATTGCCACGCAGTGCGACCCAGCGACTGAAGAGGACTCCCTAGCACGCTTTTTGTCGTCATTCCCTGATGTTATTCCGCGCAAGTTTAGTTTCCTGGAGATTTGCCTGTAGAGACTTGAGGTACCACGTCGCGACCAGTTCCGCGACGCGGCAGACGGGTTGTCGACGGCCGCTCCCTCGCTACGTTTATCGCTCGACGGCTCGGGTAGTCATCCGTCAATGGCTCTCGTCGTGCCCACCCCCTGGGTGAGCGGGTGGGGCGGGTTGGTGCGGCTCAGGTGGCTAGGAGAAGAGGGTGGCGGTTCTGCTCGTGCTGCAGGCACGTGGGCTCGGTGATCTACTCACCGCGGTCCCGGCTTTACGTGCCCTGCGCCGAGCCAAACCGCACGACCGGATCGTCTTGGCCGCGCCGCAACGGCTCAAACCGATCGTCGACTTGATCGCACCGGTGGACGTCTTGGTACCGACCGGCGAACTCGGCAGCTTCCGATGGGACGCGCCCGGACCACAGGTCGCGGTCAACCTGCACGGCCCGAGCGCCGAAAGCATCGTCGCGCTGGGCAAGACTCAGCCGGGCCGCATCCTCACATATCGCAATGCCGCCTTCCCCGAAGTGGACGGCCCCGAATGGCAGACGGACATGCACCAAGTGGACCGCTGGTGTCATCTGCTCGAATCCGATGGGATCGTCGCCGATCGCCGCAACCTCGGACTGGTCCCGCCGGTCTCGACGACTATCCGCCGGGATTGCGTCGTCGTGCACGTCGGCGCGGGCGCCCCAGCCCGCCGGTGGCCACCGGACCGGTTCGCCGCCGTCGTTCGGCACCTACTGGTGCTCGGGCGCGAGGTCGTGCTCACCGGGGACGCGTACGAACGCGACCTTGCGCTGAACATCGCCGCGCGGGCCGGACTCCCCGTCGGCCGGGTGCTGGCCGGCGAGCAGAACCTCATCGAGCTGGCGGCCACCATCGCCGAGGCCGCGCTGGTGGTCTGTGGCGACACCGGCGTCGCACACCTGGCCACGGCATTCGGCACCCGGACGGTCCAGTTGTTCGGCCCGACCCCGCCGCGCTGGGGTGGACCACCCCCGCACTTGCTGGCCAGGCACGTCGTGCTGTGGGCCGGCCAGGTCGGCGATCCCGATGCCGACACCCCAGACCCGGGCCTGTTGCGGATCGACGTCACCGAGGTGGTCGAGGCGGTCGACAAACAGCTGACTAATCAGCACGTGTCGGGCACCGAGAGCCGCAGGGCGGCCTATCGCCGTGTAGGTTGACCGGCTCGCGGCCTCCCGACACCACCGCGCGAGGAAGCAACGGGCGCTGTACGCGGCCTGATCGAGAACGCGCAGATGCGCAGTGCTGTGTTTTCCTGTGTTAGGGCCGGGGAATCAGCCGGTCCGGTCCGCCGCGATGCGTACCGCCGCGGAGTAGGCGGCGATCGCGCTCGGCCAGAACTGTTCGAGGTAGTCGCGCGCGTCGGCGAGGCCGCGCGGATCGAGTGAGTACAGCCTACGGTTGCCCTCCGGCCGCACCATGACCATCCGCGCCGTACGCAACACACGCAGATGCTGGGAGACCGCCGAGCTGCTCGTCCCGACCGCATCTGCGAGTTCACCGACCGAGCGCGGAGCCTGTGTCAACGCCTCGAAAATCGTGCGGCGGGTCGGGTCCGCCAACGCGGAAAGGGCGCGAACTCCATTAGTCGCCACTCATCCAGTGTGCGCAGCTGTCGTCGGATCGGTCAAACACCGTTCGCACACCGTTATTCCCGGTCAACACAGGAAGTCGCACCGGATCGTTACCCACTCGGGACATGCTGAACGGATTTTCCCCCTCGTGACGGTTGCCACAGACCTGCGAAACCCGCGAGCGCCTCCCGTACGTTTTTTGACATGCCCGTGACCTTTCCGTTACTTTTTCGGCGCGGCGCGACCCGGTCCCGCCGTCACCACGCCGCAGTCCGAGCGGTGGCCCTCGCCGCCATCGTGACCACATCGACCGGCATCCTCGCCACGACCCGACATGGCGACGACGCAGACTCCTCCGTCCGCCTTGTCGCAGGCAGGATCGCCGCAGGCGAGATCGACGCCGCCGCAGGACAGGCGAGACTCACCGCCTTCACACCGCCCACAGCACAGCGGTCTCGGACCGTACCGGACCACCCCGCGCCGTGGGAACCGCACCGCATCGCGCAGGAAGGCGCCCGGATCGCCCAGGAAGCCGCCCGCCCGAAAACAGTCCGACCCGCCGCGGGCGTCCTCACCTCCGAGTTCGGCACGCGTTGGGGCACACTGCACGCGGGCTTGGACTTCGGTGATCCGCTCGGCGCGCCGATCGCCTCGGTCACCGATGGTGTCGTCATCGAAGCCGGTCCCGCCTCCGGCTTCGGCCTATGGGTGCGCGTCCAGCAGGACGACGGCACCGTGGGCGTCTACGGACATGTCAACGACATTCTTGCCACCGTCGGACAACCGGTCCACGCGGGCGACACCATCGCGACCGTCGGCAACCGCGGATATTCGACCGGCCCGCACCTGCATTACGAGGTCCATCTGCCCGACGGCGAACCGATCGATCCGATGCCCTGGCTGGCCGTCCGCGGCATCGATGTACTGCGTAACCCGACCTGATCCGACCGCGCTCGAGGGGTTCGCGAACGCGGCTCGACGGACCGGCCCGGCCGGAAGATGCCCGCGACCGACTCCCGGGCACGCGACACCACGTCCTCGACGCACCACCACGGCCGGCCGCCGGGCAGGCTCAGCGTAAGCGCTCCGCGTCGCGAGTGAGTTCGAGCAGGGCCTTGCCGAGCATCGCCAACTCCTCGGCTGTGGCGCCTTCATCGATGGCGGTAGCGACGTCCTCGGCGGCGCACCGGGCGGCGAACCAGCGATCGGCCAGATCTGCGGCCTCCTGGGCGCTGAGCACCACTGAATCGCCGGGAATCCCGGTTCCCTTCAAGCTGTTGCGGTGTTCGTAGGCGCGTTGGCGACAGGATTGGCGACAGTACCGCCGACGGCGGCCGGCCTCTGACTCCACGATCTCCCGCCCACACCACAGGCAGCAGGACAGCAAGCGGCGCGACATGACGCAGAACACTAGTAGGGCACCGCCCGCGATCGGCGCGGCGACCCCCGGAACCCGCCGCGCACCGGGGTTGGCGAGCCGGGCATCGCGGTAGCACTACAATGGAACGGTTCATCGCGGCCGTGTCGGGAACTATCGACATCGGCCCGATCGTTGCACACATAGTCGAACGAGCGCGCTGCACTCGTCTGGACACGGTCGCAGCGCACAAAGACCCGAGCACACAGGGAGAGGCACACCATGGCAGATCGCGTACTCCGGGGCAGTCGACTCGGAGCGGTGAGCTACGAGACCGATCGCGACCACGACCTGGCCCCGCGTCGGATTGCCCGCTACCGGACCGACAACGGTGAAGAATTCGACGTTCCCTTCGCCGACGATGCCGAGATCCCCCCGACCTGGCTGTGCCGTAACGGCCAGGAAGGAATCCTGATCGAAGGCACCACCCAGGAAGCCAAGAAGGTCAAACCGCCCCGCACCCATTGGGACATGTTGTTGGAGCGCCGCAGCAAAGACGAGCTCGAGGAGCTGCTCAAGGAGCGTCTCGATCTGCTGAAGACCCGCCGCCGCGCCTGACCGCCCGCCGACATCGAATGGCCGTCGCATCGAAAGATGCGACGGCCATTCGTTTTCCGTGCTATCGCCCCGAGATCAGTGACTGGCTACCTTGCGGTAGCGCAGCAGCGCCAGCGGCATCGCCACCGCGAGAATTGCCACCGAACAGGCCACCGAGTATTCGATGCAGTGCTCGGCCGCCCAGCCGGACGGCGGGACGAAAGTAGGCGGCGACCCATTGTCGAACAACTTGCGGCCCGCAGCCGACACCGCGGTGATCGGATTCCATTCGGCGACGGTGCGCAGCGGACCAGGCAGCGTCTCGGCCGAAATGAAAGCCGACGAGATGAACGTCAGGGGAAACAGCCAGATGAGTCCGGCACTCTGCGCCACCTCGACGTTCGGCGACAGCAGGCCGGTGAACGCACCGACCCACGACATCGCGAACGCGAACAGCAGAATCACCGCGAAAGCCAACACGGCATCCGCGACACCACCGTTGATCCGCCAGCCGACAACGTATCCGCACCCGACCATGACGGCCAGGCTGAGGATATTCACCACCAGGTCCGACAGGGTGCGGCCCATCAGCACGGCCAAGCGCGACATCGGCAGGGCACGCATGCGGTCGATGATGCCCTTCTGCAGGTCTCCTGCGAGTCCGACCGTGGTGAACGCCGCGTTGAACGCCACCGTCTGTGTGAAGATTCCCGCGAGCAGGAATTCGCGGTATTGGCCGCCGCCCAGTGAGGCGCCGAAGATGTAGGCGAAGAGGAACACGAACATCAATGGCTGGATCGTCGCCGTCACCAGCAGGGTGGGAACGCGCAGAATGGTCAGCAGGTTGCGGTAGGCGACGATGGCGCTGTCACGAAACATTCGCAGCCGGGGACCGGAGTCCGCCGGCACCGCAGCCATTTTCGGGTCCGCTTCTCCCTGCGCGGACTCCTCCCCCACTACCGCGGTGCTCACGACATGATCTCCTCTTGTACGTCGTCGATTTCCGGCTCAGTGACCGGCTGATTGCTCACCTTCCCGGTGAGCGAGAGGAATACATCGTCGAGACTGGGTCGGTGCACGGTCGCGTCGACCACGCAGACGCCCGCGTCATCGAGTCTGCGCAGCGCCTCGACCATCGTGCGCGAGCCGTCACCGACCATCACCGACGCCTCATCGGTGCCCGTTTCGTGAATCGGCTCGCCGATCCCGGCTTGCGCGAGTACCGCGAGCGCGGGCCCGGCGTCCTGGCCTGCGGCCAATGTCACTGTGAGCCGGTCACCGCCGATCGAGGTCTTCAGCTCGTCGGCCGAGCCCCGGGCTATGACCCGGCCGTGGTCTATCACCGTGATCCGGTCCGCGAGCAGGTCGGCCTCTTCCAAGTACTGCGTAGTGAGCAGCACCGTGGTGCCGTCGTCGACGAGATCGCCGATGACACCCCACATGTCGAGCCTGCCACGCGGGTCCAGCCCGGTGGTCGGTTCGTCGAGGACCACCACCGCGGGCCGGGCGACCAGCGCGCCCGCTAGATCGAGCCGCCGAGCCATACCGCCGGAATAGGTGCCCGCCCTGCGGTTGGCGGCGTGCTCGAGCCCCAGCACGCTGAGCAGTTCCGCCGCCCTGACGGTCGCTTGTTTGGTCGACATCCCGTACAGGCGCGCCACCATGCGCAGGTTCTCGAATCCGGACAGATTGGCGTCGACCGCGGCGTACTGACCGGACAGGCCGATCCGCCGACGCGCCGCAGCGGGGTCGTGCAGGACGTCGATGCCCGCAACCCGCACCGATCCGGCGCACGGTTTCAGCAGCGTCGTGACGACCCGGACGGTCGTGGTCTTGCCCGCGCCGTTCGGTCCGAGTAGACCCATCACCGTGCCGGTGGGGATCTCCAGGTCGATCTCGTCCAGCACGCGGACCCGGCCGTAATTCTTGACCAGCCCGGTTACCTCCACCGCCAAGCTCACCTGTGTATCTCCTTCGTTTCCAGCCACGCGCGCAGTACCGGTCCGATGACCGCCAGCGAATCCGGCGTGGTCATCGCGGAGTGCTGACAGCGCAGCTCGTGATCGTGGATGTCACCGGTGACAAACGGCTGCCAGGAGCCGGCGCGTCGGTCCGGGTCGGCTCGGTTGATCGGGTCATCTCCGGCGGTGAAGAACAGCAGATCGCCCTCGAAGACGCGCGGACGGAAGCCGTGCGCGAGAACGGTGCCATTGGCGTAGCCGACATAGAGCCGCTCCAGATGCTCGACGGTCAGCGCCTGGAACGGTCCGGACCGCGAGCGCAGCAGTTCGGCCGCGTCGCGCAGGTTCATCGCCGGATCGATCTCCGCACCGACCTCGTCGCTGCCGAACTCGCCGATGATCTCGGCCACGCTCGGGATCGCATGCTCGAGCCATTCGTCGGAGAGCCGGTAGCTGTCCATCATCGACAGCAGCGCGACCTCATGACCCGCTTCTTGCAACTGCACCGCCATCTCGTGCGCGATCAATCCGCCCAGCGACCAGCCGAGCAGGTGATAGGGCCCCTGCGGCTGGACCGACCTGATGGTGGCCACGTAGTGGCTCGCGGCCTCGACGATCGAATCGTAGCCGCCTTCGCCCGCGACGTGCGGGGCTTGCAATCCGTACACCGGGCGGTCCGGTGCGAGGTGCGCGAGCAACCCTGAATAGCACCAGGCCAGCCCGATAGCCGGATGAATACAGAACAACGGCGCCTGGCTCGCGACCGTGCTCGGCCGGATGGGCAGCAGCGGCGCCAGTGCCGCGGCCATCGCCGCGCCCGGAGTGGCGTCTGCGCTGTCCAGCCGCGCCGCGATGGCCGCCGGGGTCGCGTCGCCGAACATCAGTTGCACCGGGAGGTCGATCCCGCTGTCGCGCAGGTGCGCAACGACTTTGGTGGCCAGTAGCGAGTTGCCGCCAAGTTCGAAGAACCCATCGTCCGCACCTACCGACTCCACGCCGAGCACCGCGGCGAACGCCGCGCACAACACCGCCTCGGTCGTGGTGGATGGCGCGCGAAAACCTTCGGAAGCGGTGAACACCGGCTCCGGAAGCGCCGTGCGATCCAACTTGCCCACCGGGCTCAGCGGCACTTCCTCGAGCAGCATGATCGACTGCGGAACCATGTAGTTCGGCACCAGTCCGCTGAGATGAGCGGTCAGTTCGGCTGCGGTGAGCGTGACGCCGGCGCGCGCCCGCACGTACGAGACCAGGGCCGTCGCGCCGGACGGCGTGCGATGTCCGATGGTGGTGGAGAACGCCACTGCGCCATGACGCGCGAGCGCGGTGTCGATCTCGCCGAGTTCGACACGGAAGCCGCGAATCTTGATCTGGTGGTCGGTGCGGCCGACATACTCGATCTCCTGCGCCGAACCCGCCCACCGGCCCACGGACGGCCCGGTATTCCGCGCTCCGGACCACCACCGCACCAAGTCACCGGTCCGGTACATTCGCTCGCCTGGTTTCCCGTATGGATTCGCGACGAACCGCTGTGCGGTGAGCCCCGGCTGATTCAGGTAACCGCGGGCCAGCGCTTCGCCCGCCAGGTGTAGCTCGCCGGTGACACCGACCGGGGCGGGATGCAGGCGCCGGTCGAGGACGGTGGCATTGACGCCGCGGATCGGTCCGCCGATGGTGATCGGCTCTCCCGGCGTCATCGGCTGCGAGATCACCGTGACGATCGTGGTCTCGGTGGGCCCATAGACGTTGTACAGGTTGCGGTTCGGCGCCCACCTGGTCACCAGATCCGGCGGCAGCGCCTCGCCTCCGACCAGCACGTGCCGCAGCTCGGTGACCCCACTAGGGTCGACCGTGCCCAACGCCGAGGTGGTGATGAACGCGTGTGTGATCCGCTCCTCGATGAACACCCGACCGAGTTCGTCACCACCGATCACGCCAGCGGGCGTGATCACCAACGTGGCCGCCCCACCGAGCGCGAGCAGCAGATCGAGCATCGCCGCATCGAAACTCGGCGTCGCGAAGTGCAGCACGCGGCATCCGGGCCGAACATCGAATCGGTGCGCGGTCTCGGCCGCGAAATTGGACAGCCCGCCATGGGTGACCACAACGCCCTTCGGCGTTCCGGTCGAGCCGGAGGTGTAGACCACATAGGCCGGGTTGTAGATGCGTAGTGGCGCGATCCGCTCCGAGTCGGTGATCGGCGCATCGGAGGCGTCGAGCACGAGGGTGCGGAATCTCGAATCATCCAGGGTGATCCACTCCACGCGCTCGGGCAGCTCGTCTCGGTATTCCGAGAGCGTGATGCCCAGCGCCGCACCGGAATCCGACAACATATGCGCGATGCGATGCTCCGGGTACAGCGGGTCGACCGGCACGAACGCGGCACCCGTCTTGGCCACCGCGAGCACCGTGGCCACCGATTCGACCGATCGCGGAATGCCCAGCGCCACCAGGGTCTCCGGACCGACGCCACGCCTGATGAGTACCCGAGCCAGCCGGTTCGTCCAGCGGTCCAGCGCGTGATAGGTGATGTCGGTGCCATCGGATACCAGCGCGACCGCGGCGCGGTCGACGTTCGCGGCCTGCTCGAACATCTGGGGGAAGGTGAGCGGACGATCTGGCTCCGCGCCGCGCACCGGGGCCAGTCCGAACCACTCGGCGGGATCGAGCAGTTCGAGGTCGCCCACGGCCGTGGTCGGGTTCGCGGCGACCGCGGCGAGCAGCCGGCACAGTCGCTTGCCGAGGCGCTCGGCGGTCGACTCGTCGAACAGATCCGCCGTGTAGTTCACCGCAAGGTTGATGCCCGCCGGATCTCGTTGCGGCGTTCGCGATTCGGTCAGCGTGAACTGGAGGTCGAACTTCGCGATGTCGGTCTCCACGTCGGCCGCCGCTATCCGGAGCCCGGGTAGCGACAACTCGCCTACCGGTTCGTTACGCACCGAGAGCATCACCTGGAACATCGGGTGATGCGCCTGGGACCTGGCCGGGTTGAGCACCTCGACGAGGCGTTCGAACGGAACGTCGGCGTGGGCGAAGGCATCCAGATCGGCATCGCGCACGGTGTGCAGCAAATCGGTGAAGCGGGCGCCGGGATCGATCCCGGTGCGCAACACCAGCGTGTTGACGAACATACCGACCATCCGGTCCAGCGCGGGATGGCCGCGGCCTGCAATCGGGGTGCCGACCGCGATGTCATCGATCGCGGTCACCCGATGCAGCAGCACCGCCAGCGCCGCGTGCAGCACCATGAACATGCTGACGTTGTTGCTGCCGGCAACCGCCACCAGCTCACGATGGGTGGCTGCGTCGACCGCGCATTCCACGGTGCCACCCCGGTAGGACGGCATCGGCGGACGCGGCCGGTCGGCGGGCACCGGAAGCAGCTCGGGAATGCCGTCCAGAGTGCGCCGCCAGTAGTCGAGCTGACGACTCACCGCCGAATCCGCGTCGTCTTCCATCCCGAGCAAATCCTGCTGCCACAGGGTGTAGTCGGCGTACTGGATTTCGAGCTCACCCCAGCCCGGCGTCGTGCCCGCGCACGCCGCGCGGTACGCCGTGGCCAGGTCTGCGGCCATCGGCTCGAGTGACCAGCCGTCCATCGCGATGTGGTGCACGACCACGACGAGAACGTGCTCATCGCACTCCCGGCCCGGGATGGTCGCCGTGGTGTCGCCCGACGGTGACACCGCGATCAGCCCGGCGCGGATCGGAACGGTGGTGGCCAGGTCGAATCCCGGTGCGGCGAAACGCCGTACGGCGCCGTCGATCTGGTCGGACGGCATCGTCGCGACGAACAGCGTGATCGCGGCGTCGACCGGGTCGAGGACGACCTGAGCGGGCGAACCGTCGGTCTCCGGGAACACCGTCCGCAGCGTTTCGTGCCTGGCCTGCACGCTGTGTAGCGCGCGGACCAGCGCGTCGGTGTCGAGACTGCCCTTCATCCGCAGCACGACCGGAACGTTGTACACGCCCGCCGACTGGTCCGTCGCGCCGCCACCGTTGAATCTATTCAGGAACCACAGCCGCTGCTGTGCCGCCGACAACGGAACCCGATCCGGACGAGGGCGGCGGACCAACGCGGGGTGCTGGTCGGCACCCGAGGCGCCGGCGGCCAGCAACTCGGCGAGTTCGGCGACCGTCGGCGAGGCAAACACGGTGCGCACCTCGAGCCGGACGTTCGTCGCCGCGGCCAGCCGGGCGACGAGTTGCGTGGCCAACAGCGAGTTTCCACCGCTGTCGAAGAAACTATCCTCGGCGTTCAGGCTGTCCACGCCGAGCAGTTCACCCATCACGTCGGCGACCAGGCGCTCGGAACGGGTCCGCGGCGGGCGGCCTTCGGCGTTCGCGATGATCCGCGGTTGCGGCAGCGCTTTCGTATCGAGCTTCCCGACCGGGTTCAGCGGGAGGGTTTCCAGCACAGTGATGCTCGCGGGCACCATATAAGCAGGCAGGCGCCGTGCTAGGGCGGCACGGAGGGCCTCGACATCCACCCCGGCGGATCGGTCGGCAGGCTGGACGTAGGACACGATTCGGTCCGCACCCGCAATGTGGCGCACCTCGGTGTGCGCGAACCGCACCGTGGGGTGGCCACCGAGCGCGACGCTGATCTCGCCGAGCTCGATGCGGAAACCGCGCACCTTCACCTGATGGTCGCTGCGGCCGAGGTAGACGATCTCGCCCGCCGCGCTCCAGCGCACGACGTCACCGGTCCGGTAGATCCTGGCGCCTGCCGGGCCGTACGGGTCGGCCACGAACCGCGTCGCGGTGAGACCGAATCTGCCGAAGTAGCCGCGCGTCACCCCGTACCCGCCGAGGTACAGTTCGCCGGGCACGCCGACCGGCACCGGACGCAGTCGCTCGTCGAGGACCAACGCCCTGGCACCACGCACCGGGCCACCGATGGTGATCATCTCGCCGACCCGCATCGGAGTGGAGGCGGTGATGACGACCGTGGTCTCGGTCGGCCCATAGACGTTGAACAGCAACCGCTCCGGCGCCCAGCGCGCCACCAGATCCGGACCGCACGCCTCTCCACCCACCATCAGCGCACGCAGGTGCGGCAGCGGCCAGCGTTCGTGATCGATGGTGGCCAGCGCGGCCGTGGTCATGAAGCCGTGACTGATCCGTTCGCGTTCCATCAATGCGGCCAGCTCGTCGCCACCGTAGATGTTCGTCGGGCAGATCACCATCGCCGCACCCGCCCCCACCGCGATCAACAGATCCAGAATCGCCGCGTCGAAGCTCGGTGTGGCGAAGTGCAACGTCCGGGAGTTCTCGTCGACCCCGGTCCGGTCGCGGATCTCGTCGGCGAGGTTGGACAGGCCGGCATGGGTCGCCGCGACACCCTTCGGTTGGCCAGTGGATCCCGAGGTGTAGATCACGTAGGCCAGGTCGGCCACCCGGATGCGGCGCGACCGCTCCCGGTCGTCGATCGGACCGTCGGCGTAGGCGTCCAGTTCGGCGGCGACTTCGGGGCTGTCCAGCAGTAACCACACGGTGTCGCGGTCTTCGGGGGCTCCGGCGCGCAGCTGCTCGGCGAACTTCGAGACCGTGATGCCGATCTCGCACCCCGAATCGGTGAGCATGTGCTGGATACGGTCCGGTGGGTACTGCGGATCGACCGGCACGAACGCGGCTCCGGCCTTGGCCGCGGCCAGCATCGCCACGACGGAGTCGATGGAACGGATCAGCCCTAGTGCCACTCGGCATCCCGGCCCCAGTCCGCGCGCGATCAGCGCCCGGGCCAACCGATTCGAGCTGTGGTCGACCTCGGCATAGGTCATCGATATCGCGCCGGCGCGCAGCGCGGCGTGGTGCGGATAGCGCTGCGCGGTAGTGGTGAAATACGTGGCCAGCGTGCACGGTGGGGCCGCCTGCGCGCCGCGCGACGGGGCAAGCGTGCGTCGCTCGCGATCGGTACGGACATCGATGTCGCGCACCAGGATACGTGGTTCGGCAGCTATGGTGGCGAGCACGCGCAGGAACCGGTCGGCCAGCGTATCGATCGTCATCGCGTTGAAAAGCTCTGTGGCGTAGACGAATTCGAAGGCAGTGCCGGTATCTCCCGCACCTACGTCGTAACCGAGGTTCGCGACCCGCAGTTCGAGGTCGAATTTCGCCAGCGCGATGTCCAATGCCTCGGCACGCAGCGCGAGACCAGGCAGCTCCAACTTCGGCACCGGGACGTCCTGCACGCTCAACGCGACCTGGAACAGCGGGTGATGACTGGCCGAGCGGACGCCGCGGCCGAGTTCCTCGACGACTCGGTCGAACGGGATGTCGGCGTGTGCCATCGCGGACAGTTCGGTGTCCCGGTCGGCCCGCAGCAGCGCGGCGAACGTACGGTCCGGGTCCACGTCGGAGCGCAGCACCACGGTGTTCACGAACATGCCGACCAGCTCGTAGAGCTTGGTGTCGGTACGGCCCGCGATCGGCGTGCCGATCGCGATGTCACGACCACCGGTGACGCCCCGCAGCAGCACCGCGAGCGCCGAACGCAGCACCATGAACATGCTGACACCTTGTTCACGGGCCAACTCGGCGAGAGCGCGCTGCACTGGATCGGGCACCGTGAAGCGCACCGTCGCGGCTTGATGCGTCGGCTCTGCGGGACGCGGCCGGTCGTAGGGCAGCGGCAGCTCCTGGGGCAGATCAGCCAGCGCGGTCCGCCAGTATTCCAGTTGGGTCCCTGCGACACTGTCCGGATCGCTCTCCTCACCCAGGCAGGCGCGCTGCCAGAGCCCGAAGTCGATGTACTGCACCGGAAGCGGCGTCCACGACGGCGCTTCGCCGGCCTGGCGCGCCGCATAGGCGGCGGCCAAGTCCCTGGTCAGCGGCCCGAGCGACCAGCCGTCCGCGGCGATATGGTGGAGCACGATGCCGAGCAGGTAGCGCTCGGGCGAGGTGCGCAGCAGCGACAGACGCAGCGGCGTCCGCGTGGTCAGGTCGAAACCGGTGCGCGCGAGATCCTCCAGCGCGGCTTTGGCGCCGGAGTCATCGATGTCCGCCGGCGCCAGGTTCGGTATCGCGCTCTCGATCGGTAGCACCACCTGCTGTGCGCCGTCGCCATCCTCCGGGAACACGGTACGCAGCACCTCGTGCCGTTCGACCAGGTCGGTCAGCGCGGCTCGCAGCGCGGGCACGTCCACCTCGCCCGCGATCCGGATCACGAAAGCGATGTTGTAAGCACTCGATTCGGGAGCATATCGATTGAGGAACCACAGGCGTTGCTGCGGGAGCGACAATGGTATACGTCCCGGACGTGGCGTCTGCACAGCCAGCGTCTGCCGCTGCGTCCGGGGCGCCAGCGTCAGCTGCTCGGCGACCCCGGCGATCGTCGGCGTATCGAAGATCGAGCGCACCGGCAGCTGCACGCCGAATTCCGTGTCCAGCGCGGCCGCCAGCCGGGTGGCGAGTAGCGAGTTGCCTCCGAGGTCGAAGAAGCTGTCTTCGGCGCCGGTGACCGGACGGCCGAGGACAGCGCCGAACACGCCCGCGACGCGCAGCTCGACCTCGCTACTCGGCGCACGGGAGGTACTGACCGCGGTGAACACCGGCTCCGGCAATGCTTTTCGGTCGAGTTTGCCTGCCGGGGTGACCGGAACCCGGTCCAGCACGGTGACCGAGGCAGGCACCATATAGCCGGGCAACCGCTGGCGCGCGGTCTCCACGATCTCGGTCGAATCGACCGCCGGGTCGGCCGCGATGTACGCGGCGAGCCGCAACTGACCGTGTTCGTCGGTGTGCGCCACGGTCAACGCGAACGTGACACCGGGGTGCCCGCGCAGGACATGGTCGATCTCGCGCAATTCGACGCGGAACCCGCGAATCTTGATCTGATCGTCGGCGCGGCCGAGGAAGCGCAACTGTCCCGACCGCTCCAGCACCACCAGGTCGCCGGTGCGGTACATCCGCTCGCCGCGCCTGCCGTGCGGATTGGCCGGGAACCGCTGCGCGGTCAGTCCGCAGCGGCTGTGGTAACCACGGGCCAGGCCGGGGCCTGACAGGTACAGCTCACCCTGCGTGCCCGGCGGCACCGGTTGCAGCCGGTTGTCCAGCACGAACAGCCGCATGCCGCGCACCGGGCGCCCGACCGGCACCGGTCGTCCCGGTTCCATCGGACCGGTCGCCGTGGCTGCGACGGTAGCCTCGGATGGTCCGTACATGTTGTGCATGCGGTGCCCCGCGGTCCAGGTTTCGACCAGTTCCTCGGAGCAGGCGTCGCCACCGACGATGACCGTCCCGAGTTCGGGGAGCCCTTCGTTCGGCACGGTGGCCAGTGCGGCGGGGGTGACGAAGGCATGTGTCACCCGCTCGTCGCGCAGCAACGTCGCCAGCTCGGTACCGCCGTACATGCCTGAGGGCGCGATCACCATCGTGGCGCCCGCGGCGAAGCCGAGCAGCAGCTCCAGCACCGACGCGTCGAAGCTGGGCGAGGAGAAATGAAGTGTCCGCGCTGAATCCGAGAGGCCGAACAGGTGGTTCTGCTCGCCGGCCAGCGACGCGATGCCCGCATGTGTGACCACGACCGCCTTGGGCGTACCGGTCGAGCCCGAGGTGTAGATGAAGTAGGCGGGGTGGCTCACCCGCATAGGGTGGTGTCGGTCGGCGTCGGTGATCGGGTCCGTCGCGGAACTCGCGAGTTCGCCGGCAAGCTCGTCGGAACCGAGCACCAACCAGTCGACGGAGGTCTTCCGGTGCTTGCCGCGTGGTGCGGGCCAGGCGGGCATGGCGGCCAAGCTGTCGGCGTCGGTCAGACCCAGCATGGCGCCGGAATCGCCGAGCATGTGCGCGATCCGCTCACCGGGGTAGCTCGGGTCGATCGGCACATAGGCCGCACCCGTTTTCGCGACCGCCCATACCGCGCTGATGGAGTCCAGGCCACGCGGCAGCGCGATCGCGACAACCATCTCGGGACCCGCGCCGTGCTCGATCAGAACACGGGCCAGCCGATTCGACCGCTCGTCGAGTTCACGGTATGTGGTGTCGGTGCCGAGGTAGCGCACCGCGACAGCGTCGGGCAGCCGGACCGCGGTGTCGGTGAGCAGCTTGGCCAAGGTGATCGGCGGCTCGCCGGGCGCGCCGGCCAGCGGAACCAGGTTCGCGGCTTCCCTGCGGTCCAGAAGGGGCAAATCACCGACCGGCCTACTCGGTGCGGCCACTCCCCCGCTCAGCACCGCGACGAATCTACGGGCGAACGACTCCACCGTCGTCTCATCGAAAATATCTGTGGCATAACCGAATTCAGCCGCCAAGGGGCCATCCGTCGCGTCATCGTGGACGGCCAGTTGCAAGTCGAATTTCGCGATGTCCGAGGCGATCGGCAGCACCGTGGCGCACACGTCGGGCAGGTCGATCCGGAGATCCGGCGTGCGGTCGTAGGACAGCATTACCTGGAACAACGGGTGCCGAGCCGCGGAACGCTCCGGATTGACCACCTCGACCAAGCGCTCGAACGGCACGTCGGCGTTGGCGAACGCGTTCAGATCGGTCTCGCGCACAACATCGAGCATGCGATCGAAACCCACGGCCGGATCGACCTCGGTGCGCAGCACGAGCGTGTTGACGAACATGCCGACCAGATCGTCCAGTGCCGGGTCGGACCGGCCGGCGATCGGGGTGCCGATGGCGATGTCGGTGGCCGCGCACAACCGCGACAGCACCGTGGCCAGCGCCGCGTGCAGCACCATGAACATGCTCACACCTCGGGTGGCCGCGAGTACGCTTGCGGCGCGGCGAATCTCGGGAGCGATGGTGAACTCGACCCGACCGCCGACGGTGGCCCGGTGTAGTGGGCGAGGGCGGTCCAACGGAAGGTCGAGCTGTTCGGGCAGCCCGGCCAGTGCCGAACGCCAGTGCGTCAGCTGGCGGCTGAGCGCGCTCGCCGGATCGGATTCCGCACCGAGTAGTTCGCGCTGCCAGAGCGCGAAGTCGGCATACTGCACCGGCAGCTGCGTCCACCGCGGCGGCGCACCCTTGGCACGAGCCGACACCGCCGTCATCAGGTCCCTGGCCAACGGCGCGATCGACCAGCCGTCGGCGCAGACATGGTGCAGCACGATGAGGAACACGTGCTGCCCCGGCCCGGTGCGATACAGCGCGACCCGGATCGGAGGTTGGCTGCGCAGGTCGAATCCGTATCCGACATACTCGGTGGCCAGTTCCACCACGTCCACAGCGGTGGCATCGATCGGATCGAGGGGCAGCGGAATCTCGTCAGCCGGGTGAATCCGCTGGAACGGCCCCTGTGGTGAGTCCGGAAACGTGGTGCGCAGGCTCTCGTGTCGTTCGATCACATCGACCAGGCCCGCGCGCAGCGCCGCTATATCCAGCGGGCCGTCGATCTGGACGGCCAGCGGCATGTTGTACGCGGCGGCGTGCTCGGCAAACCGGTTCAGGATCCATAGCCGCTGCTGCGCCTGGGACAGCGGGATCCGGTCCGGCCGCTCACCCGGCAGCAACCGCGGCGAGGAAGTGTCCGAGGTCTGCATGGCGAAGCGCTGGGTGAGGGCCGCGATAGTCGCGGCCTCGAACAGGTCACGGATGGTCAGCCCGGTTCCGAGCGCGGCGTTGATCCTTGCCACGGCACGCGCGGCGACCAGCGAGTTGCCGCCGAGGTCGAAGAAATTGTCTTCGACACCGACCTCGGCGGTGTCGAGGACCTCCGCGAAGATTCCGGCGAGGACCCGCTCCACCTCGGTACGCGCCTCGGCGATCGGCCGGTTCGGCCGCGAGCCGACGGCCGGCGCGGGCAGCGCCTTGCGGTCGATCTTGCCGTTCGCGCTCAGCGGTAGCTCGTCGAGTTCCATCAACGCCGTCGGAACCATGTAGCCGGGCAGCGTGCGGCGCAAGGCGGTGAGCAGCACGGCCGTGTCCAGTCGTGTCTCGCCCGCGCCGTCCTTCGCCGCGACCACGTAGGCGACCAGTTCGTCGCCGGTGCGCCCGGCGTGCGCGACGCAGACCGCTCGCGCTACCCGCTCGTCGTCGAGCAGCGCCGCCTCGATCTCGCCGAGTTCGATACGCAGGCCACGGATCTTGACTTGGAAGTCGCTGCGTCCCAGGTACTCCAGCACACCGGGCTCGGCCCCGGAATGGCCGACCTGCCAGCGCGCCAGATCGCCGGTGCGGTACATCCGTGCGCCCGGCGTGAACGGGTTGGCTACGAACCGATCCGCGGTCAGCCTTGGCTGGCCGACGTAGCCGCGGGCCAGCTGGACGCCCGCGAGATACAGCTCACCGGCTGCGCCCGGCGGGACCGGCCGCAGCCGCGAATCCAACACGTAGGTCTGGGTGTTCCATACCGGAGAGCCGATCGGTACACCGCTCGGATCGGGAGGACACGGCCAGTAGGTGACGTCGACGGCCGCCTCGGTCGGGCCGTACAGGTTGTGCAGCTCGGATCCGCGCAGCGCCACGTGGAAGTCGCGGATGGTGGCGGCGGGCAGCGCCTCACCACTGCAGAACACCCTGCGCAGACCGGTGCACTCACGCACATCGGTGTCGGTGACGAACACCGAGAGCATGGACGGCACGAAATGGGCTGTAGTGATGTTCTTTTCAGCGATCACCTGGGCCAGATACGCCGGATCCCGGTGCCCGTCGGGCGCGGCGACGACCAAGCGAGCCCCGATCTGCAACGGCCAGAAGAACTCCCACACCGACACATCGAAGGTGGCGGGCGTCTTCTGTAGCACCGCGTCGAAGTTGTCCAACGGGTACTCGTGCTGCATCCAGCGCAGGCGGTTGACGATCGCGGCGTGGGTCACACTCACGCCCTTGGGTTTTCCGGTCGATCCGGAGGTGAAGATGATGTACGCGAGGTGGTCGGGGCGCAGTTCGCCGTGACGATCGGCGTCGGTGATCGCCGCGCCTCCGAAGCGCGACAGGTCCGCCATGTCGATGGCCAACTGGCTGATGTCGTCCGGCAGATCGAGGTTGTCTCTGGCCGCGATGAGTACGCACAGGGGCTCGGCCTGGTGCACGATCTGGCCGATCCGCTCAGCGGGGTGCTCGGGGTCCAGCGGCAGGTAGGCTGCGCCTGCCTTGACGATCGCGTACATGCCGACGACGAGATCGATGCCGCGGCGAAGGCACAGACCGACTGTCGTGTCCGGGCCGGCGCCGCGCGCGATCAGCAGCCGGGCCAGGCGGTTGGAGCGCTCGTCGAACTCGGCATAGGTGAGCGTCTCGTCATCGAATTCGAGCGCGATCGCGTCCGGGTCGGTGGCGACGCGCTCGGCAAACAGGCTCGCCAGCGTGCCTTCCTGCTTCGGCGCCGCGGTGGCGTTCCATTCGTGCACCACTTGGTCTCGCTCGGCATCGGTGATCGCGACGAGCGATTCCGCGCGGGTATCCGGATCCGCGTCCAGGAACCGGGTCAAGAAGTCGAGGTACCGCGCGTGGTGGCCGGCGACCTCGCTCTCGCTGTACAGCTCGGGATTGGCCTCGAAGTCGACGTGGATGCGATTGCCCGCACCGTTGTAGAGGTTGATCGACAGATCTTCGACCGGGCCGGTGGCCAGCACATTGAGCGAGCCGACCAGACTGCCGAACCGCAACTCGTCGTGGAACAGCATGACATTGACCATCGGCCCGAAGAATCCGCGCGCGTCACGGGAGTAACCGCAGTCGCGCCGGATGTCGTCGTGGCGGTAACGCTGATGCCGCAGGGCACCGGTGATCTGCAGCTCGACCGCTTTCACCAGTTCGGCGAGCGTGGTCTCGCTGCCGAACTTCAACCGGATCGGCACGACATTGGACACCACACCCGCCGAGCGCCGCAGCGATACCGTGGTGCGCGCCGAGACCGGCAGGCTCAGGACCACATCGGGGTTCCCGGTCACCGACCGGACGTAGGCGCCGAGTGCCGCAACGAACAGAGCGGAGTCGGCTGTACCGTACGTCCTGGTCGCGCCATCCATCGCGGCCCGGCATGCGTCGTCCAGTACGGCAGGTGCCAGCCGGCGGCCCGCCGCGTGGGTGGCTGTGGTGACCGTGATGCCGCCCAGACTCATCGGCTCGCCGACGCCGTCCAACTGCTCGAGCCAATACTCGCGGTCGCTGTTGAACCGGCTGGATTCGCGGTAGCGCGCCTCGTCGGCGTAGATCTCCGCCAGCGGTGTCGCACGGGAGACGACCGGTTCGGCCCGGTTCTCCAGCGCGGTGTAGATCTCCGCGGTCCGGGTCAGCGCGTTCATCGCGCCGTAGCCGTCGATGACGATGTGGTGGCCGCGGGCGTACCAGATGTAGTCGAGATCGCCGGTCCGCAGCACCACGTTGGTAGTGAGCGGGTCACGCTCCACATCGATCGGCGAGTTCGCGTGCTCGTTCATCCAGCTCAGCGCCGCCGCGTGCGGATCGACCTCCGAGCGCAGGTCGATGCGGCCCCACCCGGGCCGATGGGCCGGGTCGACCAGCTGATACGGATTGCCGTCGATCTCCACCAACCGGACGTGACCCACCTGGGTCTCGGCGCCGAACCGCTCGATGGCGTACAGCAGACGTCCGGCGTCGAGGTCACCGTGGATCTCGACGTACTGGGCGATGGTCAGCGGCACGTCAGGACGGATGCGCTGGGCGTACCACAGGGCCGTCTGTGCGGGTGACAGAGCAAACGGTTGTGCCGAAGATTCGCCGGATGAACATTGGTCTACGCGATCCGTGGCCAATGAGCTCATCAATCACTCCGTTCTGCCGCTGTTGACGCAACTCCCCGAGCACCGCCACAGCAAGCGCACGCGCCAGCCGTAGGACGTGATCCACGCCCTATGATTCGGAGCCTCACATCGGCCGGATTGCCAGCGTGTTGGATTTGTTTCACATCCAACGACCTTGGCGGAAGGCCACTTTGGGTAGCTACATCTCCGCTAATCGCGGGACTACAGCGGATAGACCGGAAGAAAAACCTGGGCTGACCGTATTTTGCGGCACGATTTCACGGCCAGGTCTGGTCACATAGCAAACGATGCGCATTACTCTGCCGCACCCAATTTTCGGGCGGACAGGGGCTGAAACATACCGAATGTTCGGTTAGCGCTCGCGCCGCTCGACGGTCGATCGACGACAAATCGTGACATTCGGGTCGGCCGGAGGAACGCCGCGCACAGATCTCCGTCGGACGACCGCGGCTAGCACAGCGGCAGCGGTCAGAATAGCGAATACTCGCTCCGGAATGGGTCCAATCCGTGTTGCCGGAGTGTTGCCCTCGCGCAGCGGGAGTTTCGCGACCAGAGCGGCGGGCACGAACATCGGCGTTTCCTGCCGAACGCTGCCGTCGGCCGCGATAATCGCACTGACCCCTGAGGTGGCCGCCACGACCAACGCTCTGCCGTGCTCGACGGCACGGATGCGCGACATGGCCAGCTGCTGGTAGGTCATCTCACTGTCGCCGAACGTCGCGTTGTTCGTGGGTACGGTGAGCAGTTGGGCGCCCGCGCGCATCGCGTCTTCGAACGACCGGTCGAAGGCCACTTCGTAGCAGGTAGCCACGCCGATGTCGATGCCTGCCGCATGCACGACACCGTCCCCGTCACCCGGCACGAAGTATCCGGCTCGGTCGGCGTATTCCGAGAACAGACGGAAGAAAGCGCGCATCGGCAGGTATTCGCCGAACGGCTGGATGATCTTCTTGTCGTGCCGCTCCCCGGGCCCGGCCCGACCATTCCACACGATCACCGAATTGGTGGTGGTCCGGTCGGAGTTCACCAGCACCGCGCCGACCAGGATTGGTGCGTGGATCTGTTCGGAGGCCGCGGTGATCAAGGCGAACGCATCGGCGTTGCGGAGCGGATCGATGTCGGAGGAATTCTCCGGCCAGATGACCACGTCGGGCTGCGGCAACCGGCCTGCCGCAACGTCCCTGGCCAGCTCTTCGGTACGCCGGACATGATTGTCCAGCACGGCACGCCGCTGTTCGTTGAAGTCCAGTCCCAACCGCGGCACACTGCCCTGGATCGCAGCCACCGTGATCGTGCGGTCCCCAGCGTCCGGTGCCGGCAGGGTAGCCCGCAGCAGCAGCCCCGCGACCGGCATGACGGTCAGAGCGACAGCCGCGAGGGCACATCTGCCCCATGGCACCGGACCGCGACCCTCGACCGCGCCGGGCGCACTCTTCTCGACATCAACGGATGGCGCGTCAGCCACGGTACGGTGTCCGGCGCGAGACGTCCGACTCGACCAGAGCAAGCGCGCCAAGGCGGCCGCGCTGGTTCCGGTGAGCGCCACCGCGAATCCGACCAGCGGTGCGCCGCCGATCGCCGCCAGCGGCAGGAACCAGCCGTCGGCCTGGCCGAACGCGACACGGCCCCAGGGAAATCCGCCGAACGGGAAGCTGGACCTGCCCCACTCCGCCGTCGTCCAGGCCAGTGCCACCCACAGCGGCCAGCCGGGCAGCACGCCGACGAGCCGGGCGACCAGGCCGAACAAGCCGATATACCCGGCGCAGGCGGTGGACAGCGCCAGCCATGGCACCGGTCCGACGTAGATACCGGTCCATGGCAGCAGTGGAAGGAAAAAACCCGCGCCGGCGAGGAATCCGTACCCGAAACCCGCACGCAAACGTCCGCTGCCGCGCACAACGAGTGTGAGCACCGCGATCCCCAGTGGCGCGAGAAACCACCACGGCCGTGGCGGGAAGCTACCGAACAGCAACAGCCCGGCCGAGATTGCCGCCACCGACCGCGGCACTGTCGGATACCGGCGCATCGAGACCGTCGCCCTCGCCACCACATCCCACCGCTCACGCCGCATAGATCGTCGCTCCACGGTGTACGGTGCGCAAGCAGGTCGGCAGTGGTGAATCCGATTGCATCGGAGGCAGTCCCGGAACACGCGACCTGGGGTCGGTCGACCAGCGCTGCACCGAGTCGGCGGCAGCGGCGACCACCAACTCGTCGACATCCCAGACCGCATACGAGGCGGGAGCTCCAGGAACAAGGGTTCCCGCCAGGCCGTCGCGGACTCCGCCCGCACGCCACGCGCCGCGCGTAGCCGCGGCGAAGGCGGCGCGCGGGGACAGGCCATGACCCGGCGTGCGGTGGTTGGCCGCGGCGCGCACCGCCGCCCACGGGTCAAGTGCCGTGACCGGCGCATCGGAGCCGATCGCCAGAGCGACACCGGCGGAGGCCATGGCCGCGAACGGGTTCAACGCCGCCGCGCGATCAGCGCCTAACCGCGCGGCATACATGCCGTCGCGGCCGCCCCAGGCCGCGTCGAATCCCGGTTGCACACTGGCGATCACGCCCCACGCCGCGAGCTTCGCGATGTGCTCGGCATCGATCGACTCGGCGTGTTCGACCCGGTGCCCCAGGGCGGCGACAGCGGGGCCGCCGAGTTCGGCGGCCACCCGCCCGAAACCGGTCACGATCGCATCCATCGCCGCGTCGCCGATCACATGGAAGCCGGCCTGGATGCCCGCTGCGGTGCAGGCACGGACATGATCGGCGATGGCGTCGACATCGAGATAGCTTCGGCCGGAACCGGGCCCGTCGGTGTATGGCGCACGAAGCCACGCGGTGTGCGAACCGAATGAGCCGTCGACGAACAGATCGCCGCCCAGTGCGTGCACGCCGAGTTCCGCGACCAGAGCGCGCGCTTGCTCGGCGCTGCGCACCGCCTCACCCCAGTACGCCCGGACCTGGACACCATGGGTGAATTCGAGCAGCTCGCGAACATCGGCGGACCCCGCGATCTCCGGGCCCGCGCACTCGTGCACCGCGACGACACCGCACGCGGCCGCGTGGTCCAGCGCCGCACGGCGCGCCTGATCTCGCTGCGCTCGCGACAGCCGTGCGAGCACGGCGGAACGCACCACATGGTGCGCGGTGGCGCGGACCGGCTCACCGCGGGTGAACCCGTCCGCCGAGGCCACCGCGGGCAGCGTGTCCAGCAACGCTGAGGACGCGACGGCGGAGTGCGCGTCCACCCGCGCGAGGTAGACGTGCCGACCGGCACCTGCCGCTCGGTCGATCTCCTCGACCGTCGGCGGCCGTCCCTCCGGCCAGGTGGTCTCGTCCCAGCCGTCGCCCAGGATGACGCCTTCGCGGTGCGCAGCGGCGAACTCCCCCAGCAGGGACAGGCACTGCTCGAGCGACCTGGCTGTGGACAAGTCCAGGCCGATCAGTTTCAAGCCCAGCGCCGTGACATGCACATGCGGGTCGACGAACGCAGGCGCCACGAAGGCGCCGCCGACATCGATGATCTCCGCGTCCGGGTGCAGCGCCCGTCCCGGTTGTTCCGCGCCCAGCCAGACCACGGTTCCGTCGGTCACCGCCATCGCTGTGGCGTCGGGTGAACTCGCACTGTAGAAACGACCGCCGATCAGCAACTGGGTACTCACGAGGCACCAGTCTGCCGTATGCCCGATCGGGAGGTTCAGGTCAGCCGTTCAGTGCCGCGGGCGGGACAGATCCTCGGGGTGAGCCAGCACGGCCATCACCTCCGCGTACCCCGGCGGGGCGATCCCCGTCCCGTTCGACGCCGTGCCTGCGCAGCCCGCTTCCATGGCGATCAGTTCCAGCCGCAGCGCCGCGGCCGTGAACCCGGAAATCGACTGTCCCGCATTGGCCGCCGCTCGTCGCACCGCAGCGGCCAACTCCTCGCTCACCGTGACGGTGAGTTGCTCGATGGCCATCGCGTCACGATAGACCCTCGAGGCGGTGCGCGGAACCGGGCATGTCGACTTCAGCCGATCAGCGTTTGGTCAGCGCGCGGTGGGCATCGCCCTGCCCGTCGTCGTACCACTGCCGGACCACGTCACCGTCGATCACCTCGTCACCGTCGATCACCACGCCGCGGTAGGGCGCCGGCGCCGCTAACCGGCCCAAACGCCGTGCCGCGAACGCCGTGACCAGCGGGCGCATCAGGAAACGGGTCACAGGCAGCAGCAGAAGCAGGCCGAACAGCGAGGTGACCAAGCCGGGCACGAACATCAGCAACCCGCCCGCGGCGACCAGCGCACCGTCGGCGACCGCGGTGCCGGGCGCGATCTCACCGCGCCCGGCCCGCCGGAACTGCTCGAACACCCGCCGCCCCTGCGAGCCCACCAGCAGCATGCCCGCGGCGGAGCCGGCGATCAGCAGCAGAATGGTCGGCACCACACCGACCAGGTGACCGACAGCGACCAGGGCGGCGATCTCGACAACGGCATACAGCACGAACAGCAGGGCGGGCATGGGCGATCCTTTCGGATGATCTATTGCTGTCAACGCTCAGCGCCCGCGTTTTTCTCCCCGGTCGGCCTGAGAGAACTCTGAGATCCGCCCGCGGGTCAGCCGCCAGGGCGAACCAACCCCGTCTCATAGGCCAGCACGACCGCTTGTACCCGGTCGCGCAGACCAAGTTTGGTGAGCACCCGGCCGACATGCGTCTTGACCGTGGCTTCCGACAGGTACAGCTGCGCGGCGATCTCGGCGTTGGAGCGCCCCGCCGCGATCTGTTCCAGCACCTCGCGCTCGCGGACAGTGAGTACCGCAAGGACCCCGGGGTCGCGCATCCGCGCAGGATCCTCGGCGATGAGCCGGCCGAGCAGGCGTTTGGTGACCTTCGGCGACACCACAGCGTCACCGGCGGCGACGCTTCGGATGGCCGAGATCAGGTCCTCCGGCGGCGTGTCCTTCAGCAGGAATCCGCTCGCCCCGGCGCGCAACGCCCCGAGCGCGTGCTCGTCCAGGTCGAAGGTCGTCATCACCAGCACCCGGCTCCCGTGCCCCGCCCCCACGATGCGCGAGGTGGCGGCGACGCCATCGACGACGGGCATCCGCACATCCATCAGCACGACATCGGGCCGCAGTTCTGCCGCTCTGGCGACGGCGGCGGCGCCGTTGGCGGCCTCGCCGATCACCTCGATGTCGGGGTGTGCGCCGAGCACCATCTTCAGCCCCATCCGCATGAGTTCCTGGTCATCGACAACGAGAACGGTGATCGGCACCTCCCCAATCTAACGTGACCGTTGCGACACGCTGGTTCACCGGTCGCGCGACGATCCGGTCCACTCACGCTGACACACGGCGTGGTCGAAGGCCGAATCTTCTTGACATGCACCGGGATTCGCGTCATTCCGGCCTCCGAGGCACACTGTCTCGGCGCGGCTCACTCCCACAAGCCGGGCTGAAGCGGGATACTCGCGTACACCTGCCAAGCGCCGTCCGGATTGCGGCCCGCCTCGAGGCTGCCGCCGAGCACCGCGACGCGCTCGCGCATCCCGACCAACCCAAGACCACTTCCCTCGATCCGAGTGCCCGGCTCGTGCAGCGGCACGCCGCCGGAGTCGGTGATGTCGATCAGAACGTCGGAGTCGGTGCGTCGGACGCGGACCCACGCCTTCGGATGCGGACCCGCGTGCCGCAGCGTGTTGGTCAGCGATTCCTGCACGATTCGGTGTACGCCGAGGCTCACCTCCGGCGCTATGTCGTCGAGCGCCCCGGTCAGCTCCAACTCGACGGCAAGGCCGGTGCCACGCATCACCTCCACGACCTTGGCGATGCCCGTAGTGCCGTGCTGGGGCAGTTGATCGGGCGCGTGCTCGGTGCGCAGCAGCGCCACCGTCCTGCGCAGCTCGCGCAGCGCCTCGCGGCCGGTGCTTGCGATGATGGTCAGCGCCTGTTCCGCAGCGTTCGGGTCACGGCGCAGCGCGTACTTCGCACCGTCGGCCTGCACGATGATCACGCTCACCGCATGCGCCACGACGTCGTGCAGTTCCCGAGCGATGCGCGTGCGTTCGGCCGAGACGGCGTCGTGCGCGCGGCGCTCTTTGTCATAGTCGGCGACGGCCAGCCGAGCCGCGACCTCGGTGTCGTAGGCGTGCCGTGCGCCGATGAACTCCGCGAGCGTCCAGCACAGCGCGAAGAACATGACCGTGAAGATGATGTCGGACCCGGCGGGTTTGTGCATCGCCGCGATCGACAGCATGAGATCGATCACAAGTCCCAGCCCGTACCACAGGCCCTCGCGCCGGCCCACGTAGGCGACCAGCGTGTACAGCAGGATGCCCTGCGAGAGCAGCGCGATGTGGTCGGCGTGGTCGTCGGTGAGGAAACCGATCAGCGACGCGATCAGAGACAACCCGAGGGTGCAGGCCGCCATCGCCCGCGGGTACACGCGACGCAATACCACCGGCAACGGAAGCAGAGCGCCGATCGCCAGATAGGCGAACTTGTTGTGGGCGTTGCCAACACCGAGGATCTCGAACAGCAGCAGCAGCATCGCGAGCACCGAATCGGCAACGATGGGCTTGCCACGAAGCCACAAACTGAACCGGCGCACCAGTTCAGGGTAGGTGCCGAACAAGCCTCGTCCGCCGGACGCGTCGCACGGCTGCTGATCCGCGCGGTGAATGACGCACATCCGGACGCCTGGGCGGCGGGGCACCCTGTCGCGCCGCCGCCGTCCCTGACGCGCACACGACCACGCAATCTGGTTCTCTGGCCCGGTGCAGATAGGTGATTGGGCGGTGCTGTTGACGGCGGCGACGGCCGCGGGGTGGGTGGACGCGGTGGTGGGCGGCGGCGGATTGATCATCCTGCCGACGCTGTTGCTGGTGTCGCCGGGCATCGCTCCGCAAACGGCGCTCGGCACGAACAAACTCGCGGCGGTCGCGGGAACGAGCGCTTCGGTGGTGACCTTCGCGCGCAAGGTACCGATCCGGTGGCGGGTGCTAATTCCCGCCGCGGTGATCGCCGCGGCCACCGCCGGGACCGGCGCGGCCGCGATCTCGCTGATCGACCGCGACCTGTTCATCCCGATCGTGCTGGTAGTGCTCGTCGGGGTCGCCGTCTTCGTCACCCTTCGACCGTCGATCGGCGTCACGCTCGCCACCCACCCACCGACGCGCCGCAAGCTCGTCCTCACGGTGGCGCTCGCGGCCGGACTGATCGGGTTCTACGACGGCCTGCTCGGTCCCGGCACCGGCACCTTCCTGATCATCACCTTTGCCACAGTGCTCGGCACCGAGTTCGTGCGAGCCGCGGCCATGGCGAAGGTGATCAACTGCGGCTCGAACGTCGGCGCGCTGGTCTTCCTCGCCGCGACCGGCCACATTCTGTGGGCGCTCGGCATGACGATGGCGGTGGGCAATGTGCTCGGCGCGATCGTCGGCGCGCGCATGGCACTGCGCAACGGCGCCGAGTTCGTGCGGATCGTCTTGCTGGTGGTCGTGATCGGGATGGTGATCCGGTTGGGTTGGCAGCAACTCGGCTGATCAGCCCACCGAATCGACGCGGTGTGGGCTGAGCCAAGGTTGTAGTACCTGCGAGGTCGCCTTGTGCATGAGGCGGTTCAGGTGTTCGCCGTCCTCCGCCCCGCCCAGCGGCTGCTGGAACAACACCGTGAGCGCACCCGAGACCGCACCGACTACCGCACCGACCAGCGCTGCGGCGCCGACCTCGTCGAATTCGGCAGGGAACGCCACGTGCAACTGCCTCGCGATCTCGCGCTGCGTGACCAGCTGGGCGTGCGCCGCCCGGCCACTCACCGACGGCACCGTGCGCGACACCTCGGCGCGCAGCGCCGCGATCCGAGGGCTGAGGTCGTCCATCAAATGCTCGGCGGGGTTGTCGCCCGCGGCGCGCAATGCGCGTAGCAATACCTCCACCGGGCGTTCCCCGGGGCGCCTGCTCGCGATCGCCGCGACCGCGGCCCGCACCCGGTCGTCGGACTCCGGGAACAGTAGCTCTTCCTTGCTGCCGAAATAGTTGAAGAACGTGCGGGTGCCGACGTCCGCCGCGGCGGCGATATCGGCCACCGTCGTCTCGTCATAGCCTTGGGTTTCGAACAGCTCGGCAGCAGCCTCGAGCAGAGCTCGGCGGGTACGTTCGCGTTTGCGGTCACGGAGGGCGGATGGCGGCACGCGGGCACAGTACGGCATCCGGCGAGTGACACGCCGTAAGCTCGGTTTCGCGCGCGCCGTGCACCCGAGCACCACCCGGCAATTCACGCGCTATCGCATCCGATGCACGTTCGCACGGCGTGTACTGGAGGTGTACCACGGTGCCCAGAGCGGCACCGGCTAGGTTGATGCGGGTGAACACCGCGACCTCCAAGGATGTGGACGCCGAGTTCCTCGGCCTACCGTTGGCCGCATTGGCCGACGCCGCGTTCGCCGCGGCGATCGCGGCTGGCGCGGAGCACGCCGACCTGCGGGTGCACCGATTGGTCACGCAGTCCATCCGGTTGCGCGACGGCCGAGTCGAGGCGGTCAACGACCGCACCGAGCTCGGCTTCGCCGTACGGGTGATCGTCGACGGCACCTGGGGGTTCGCCTCGCACGCCGCCCTCACCTCGGACACCGCCGCCGAGGTGGCCCGCACCGCGGTCACCGTCGCCACCACACTGCGCGCGCTCAATCGGGAGCGCGTCGAACTCGCCGCCGAGCCGCGCTACGACGACGTGCGCTGGGTGTCGGCCTACGATCTCGACCCGTTCACGGTGCCGACCGGCGAGAAAGTCGCCCTGTTGCAGGACTATTCGGAGCGTCTATCGCACGCCGACGGTGTCGACCACGTCACCGCGAGTGTGTTGCAGGTCAAGGAGCAGACGTTCTACGCCGACACCGCGGGATCCTCGATCATCCAGCAACGAGTCCGGCTGCATCCGAGTCTCGAAGCGATCACGGTGGACACCGCCGCCGGGGCTTTCGAGACGATGCGCACGCTGGCCGCACCGGTGGGCCGCGGCTGGGAGTACGTCACCGGTGCGGACGGAACCTGGGACTGGGACAACGAACTCGCGCGCATCCCGGAGTGGCTCGCCGAGAAGGTGCGGGCGCCCAGCGTGCGGCCCGGGCCGACCGACCTGGTCATCGATCCCACCAACCTGTGGCTGACCATTCACGAATCCATCGGCCACGCCACCGAGTACGACCGGGCCATCGGCTACGAATCCGCCTACGCGGGTACCTCGTTCGCGACCCCCGACCAACTGGGCACGCTGCGCTACGGCACCCCGATTATGCAGGTCACCGGCGACCGCACCGAAGTGCACGGCCTGGCCAGCGTCGGCTACGACGACGAGGGAGTCGCCGGGCAGCGCTGGGATCTTATACGCGACGGCATCCTGGTCGGCTATCAGCTGGACCGGGTATTCGCGCCGCGCTTGGGCCTGGATCGATCGAATGGCTGCTCCTATGCGGACTCGGCACATCATGTGCCGATCCAGCGGATGGCGAACGTTTCGTTGCAGCCCGATCCGGACCACGACGTCAGCACCGGAGAACTGATCTCCCGGGTCGACGACGGGATCTATATCGTCGGCGACAAAAGTTGGTCGATCGACATGCAGCGCTACAACTTTCAGTTCACCGGCCAGCGGTTCTTCCGTATCCGCGGCGGCAAACTGGACGGCCAACTGCGCGACGTCGCCTATCAGGCGACCACCACCGACTTCTGGGGTGCGATGGAGGCGGTCGGCGGACCGTCGACCTGGCAGCTGGGCGGCGCCTTCAACTGCGGAAAGGCGCAACCCGGCCAGACCGCGTCGGTCAGTCACGGCTGCCCGTCGATCCTGGCGCGCGGCATCACCATCTTGAATACCCGGACGGAGGCGGGCCAGTGACCAGCGAACCGATTCCCGCGGGTGCGGTCGTCGAGCGGGCACTCGCGCTGGCACGCGCCGATGAGACGATGGTGATCGTCCACGACGAGCACGAGGCCTCGCTGCGCTGGGCCGGGAACTCGATGACGACCAACGGGGCCTCGGTGTCCCGGAGGTGGACGGTGATCTCGGTGCTCCGCGATGGACCCACGCACGCGCGGGTCGGCGCGATCGGTTCCTCCAGCGTGGACCCTGACGATATCGAGGCTGTGGTGCGCGCCAGCGAAGCCGCCGCACGCACCGCGGAGCCCGCCAGAGACGCCATGCCGCTGCTGGAGCCGGACGCGGACGCGGATCACGACTGGACCGCGGCGGCGGGGACAACCGGTATCGAGGTGTTCACCGACCTCGCCAAGGATCTGGCCACCGGCTTCGACGGCGCCGACCGGCTCTACGGTTTCGCCCACCACCAGGTGCAGACCACCTGGCTGGGGACTTCGACCGGCATCCGCCGACGCTTCGTGCAGCCGACCGGTTCGGTGGAAATCAACGGCAAGCGCGCAGCGGGTGCCGAGTTGGCCAGTGGCTGGGTCGGCGTCGGGACCGCCGACTTCACCGATGTCGATGTGTCCGGTCTGCTCGCGGAGTTGTCGCGACGCCTGGACTGGGCCGAGCGCAAGGTCGAACTGCCCGCGGGACGCTACGAAACCCTGATGCCGCCGTCCACCGTCGCCGACCTCATGATCAGCATGGCCTGGGAGATGGCGGGCCGCGGCGCGCAGGAGGGCCATACGGCCTTCGCGCGCGCGGGCGGTACCCGCATCGGCGAGCGCCTCAGCAACATTCCGCTCACGCTCTACTCCGACCCGTACGCGGTCGGACTCGAGTACCGACCGTTCGTCGCGACGTCCGCTTCATCGGAGTCGATGTCGGTGTTCGACAACGGGCTGCCTGCCGCACGGGTCGACTGGCTTCGTGACGGGGTGATCGAGTCGCTGATATACCCCCGCGCGATCGCCGCCGAATACGACACTCCCCCCACGGTTCCCGGCGAGAACCTCGTGTTGACCGGCGGGTCCGACGCGAACCTCGATGACATGATCGCCCGCACCGAGCGCGGCCTACTGCTGACCACCCTGTGGTATATCCGGGAGGTCGACCCGGCAACGCTGCTGCTCACCGGCCTCACCAGAGATGGGGTCTACCTCGTAGAAAACGGCGAGGTCACGGCCGCGGTGAACAACTTCCGGTTCAACGAGAGCCCGCTCGACCTACTTCGCAGGGCCACCGAAGTGGGTGCCACCGAGATCACGCTGGCGCGCGAGTGGAAGGACTGGTTCACCCGAACCGCCATGCCGCCCTTGCGGATTCCCGACTTCCACATGTCCTCGGTCAGCCAGGCGACCTGAGGCATGCCGGGACCGCGAGCGGCAGTGGGCCGGTCAGCCGATCGGGGTGATCTCGATGCCGATGGTGCCGGATTTCCCCCGACGCAGGTTGCTGCCGAGGATGACCAGCGGGGCGGTGAGCCAGTACTTGCGCCGCAACAGTTTTCGAACTCGTTCGGTGCCGTCGGCGTCGAGGATACGTCCGGTGCCCTCGACGACCTCGCCGTGCGGCTTGCCGGCCGCAGTGCACGGTTGCAGAGTGACCGCCGAATTGCGGCGTAGCCGCTTGACCTTCCAGCTGTCGGTCACGGTCCAGGCGTACAGTTTGTCGTTCTCGGCGACCGCCCACACCGCGGTACCGACCGGAGTGCCGTCTTTGCGGAACGTGGTCAGCAGAACATAGTCGGCCTCGGCGATGGCCCCCAGCGAATTCGTCATGTGGTCAGCGTATCCACCGACTGCCCTACTCCGACATTCGATACTCCCCCGCCTCCAACCGGGCGAGTACCCCTTCGGTCCATCCCGACAGGTTCCCGAACACGCCACTCCACAGCTCCAGCAAATCGGTCGCGTGCGGCGCTTCGTAGCGCCCTGAGAAGGTTGGGATCATGTCGAGCAGCCCGGTGCGGATCTCTTCGCTACGACGACGCTGCTCGCGCAACTTCTCGATGACGTCCGCGCGCGGTAACGCATCCATGAAAGCGATGCCCGCACCCAGTTCCTCCATGTCGATACTCACCAGCGCCTCATCCATAAGCTTGTGGAACTCGGCTTCGCCCGCCTCGGTCACCTCGAAGAGCGTGCGCCCAGGACCCTGCTTGCTGTCCTGAGTGCCGAACGCGCTCAGCTTCCCTTCCTGAGTCAGCTGTTTGAGCGCGTGGTAGATCGATCCCGGCTTGACGTTCGTCCAGGTCTCGGCGCGCCAGGACAGTAGTTCCCTGCGCACGGCATAGCCGTAGGTGGGCTGACGCAAGCGCATCACCCCCAGCACCAACAGGCGCACCGCTGACATGGCAGACCTTCCTTTCCGTTCCGGAATCGTCATAGTAGTCAAGTTTGACTTCCCAATGGTGCGCGACCTAGATTCTTAGTAGTCAAAATTGATTACCGCAGGTAAATGGGAGGGCTTCATGACCGATACGGCGGTCCCGCAACTCTGGACCAACCACCTGGCCGGCACGCTCGACTTCTACAAGACGCTCGGCTACACGGTCACCCACGAGCAGACCCGCCCCTATATCTACGGCGCGGTCGAAGACCACGGATGCGCCTTGCATTTCGTCTCGGCGCCGGAGAACGCCGTCATGCCTGCCGAACGAGTCGGCTGCCTGGTAGTGGTCGACGACGTGGCCAGCAGGCACCAAGCGTTCACCACCGCACTGCGCATCCGGTTCGGCACAGTGCCCACCAAGGACCAGCCACGGATCACTCGGTTCCGACCTGGTCAAAGCCGGTTCACCGTGGTCGATCCGGCAGGCAACGCGGTGATCTACATCCAGCGCGACGAGCCGGGAAACGTGGAGTACGGCGGTTCCACGAAATGGCAAGGGCTGGCCCGAGTACTGGACAACGCCCGCATCCTGCGCGATTTCAAGACCGACGACAAGGCTGCGTTCCGCGTCCTGGAGGTCGGCCTCGGCCGCTTCCGTGTCGAGGCGCCCCGCCTGGACGTGGCCAGGGCATTGGCGGCGCTCATCGAGCTGGCCGTCGCCACCGAGAAGCACGACCGCGCAGCACAGTTCCGTGCCCAGCTGCGCGCGATGAAGCTGTCCGACGAGGAACGAATCGTCGTCGCCGATGACCTCCGCGCGGCCGACCACCTCGCGCACTGGCTATCCGAGACATCATGAACGCATACCGGTTCGACGCCCGCACCGCCGTCACCCCGCGCGAGTCAGTACTCGCGGCCCGTCCGGGGTGACGGCGACGGTGTGCTCGGAATGCGCAGTCCGCGAGCCGTCCGCTGACCGAATGGTCCAGCCATCGGGATCGGTGACTATACGGTCGGTCGAACGCGCGAACCAGGGCTCGATCGCGATGACGAGCCCCGACCGCAGCCGATAGCCGCGCCCGGGGCGGCCATAGTTCGACACGTGCGGGTCCTCGTGCATGGTGCGACCGATACCGTGCCCGCCGAATTCGGTATTGATCGGATATCCGTGCTCGCGCGCGACGGCCGCGATCGCGGCGGAGATGTCGCCGATTCGGTTACCCGGCACCGCGACCGCGATCGCGGCGGCGAGGGCTTGCTCGGTCGCGCGGACCAGCCGCAAGTCCTCGACGTCCGCGGACCCGACAACGACCGTCGTTGCCGAATCCGCAACCCAGCCATCAATCCCGATGGCGAGGTCCATGCTCAGCACATCACCGTCCCGCAGCGCGTAGTCGAACGGAAGCCCGTGCAGCACAGCATCGTTCACCGACAGGCAGACGGTGTTGCGGAACGGGCCTCGACCGAACGAAGGCGTGTAGTCCCAGTAGCAGGACTGCGCGCCCCGCACGCGAATCCGGTCCCGCACATGGGCCTCCAGCTCGAGCAGGTTGACCCCGACCTGCGCCAGATCACGCAAGTCGGTGAGTACGTCCGCGACAAAGCGCCCCGCCACTCGCATCCGCGCGATTTCCGCGGGGGTTTTCAACTCGACCATCAGGGTCCTCCATCGCCGGTATTTTAATACCACCCTAACGGCTGCGGTATAAAAATACCAATCATGGAGTTCGCGGTGCATACCTCGAGATCGCCATCCAGCCAGGTCATTACCGATCACAACCGCGGACATCTACCGAGCGAGCAGCATTGGTCACCGAAAGGCGGCCCGCCGCGGGAGCTGAACCACCACATCCGGAGCGCCGGTCACATCGGGAATAGCGAGAGTCCGCACACGCCGCGCCGCCAAGGCAGCGCAACCCGCCCGAATTGATCGGACCCGAGTGCGGTTGCCCCCTTTCCACCCGCTTCAGGCCGGCCCAGGACTCGGCGAACGCGGTATGTCAGCCAAGCGCTCCCGGCAGTTCCGGTGGAACAAACCCATCACCGATGGATATCCGGGTGGGCCGCGCCACCGGAAGAGCGTCGCGCCGACTTGTGCAGCCGACGGATCAAACGCCAGCCCCACACCTCCAGCGCTGCCGCGAGACTCATATACAGAACGAAGGCGACAATCACCAGGAGCGAACCATAGTCGCGCGACCAGCCCGTCATCAGCAAAAGCGCGGCCAACCCCCCGCCGATCAACATGGCGCCGAGCACCACAGCCGGCACCCCCAACGGCGCAAGATCTTCATCGACGCCAGCAAGATACGACGAACCGGAACATTTGCTGTCGCGTCGGCCTCGGCGAGTGCCGGCAAGGAAGGGGATGTCGAGTGGATTGACGGAAACTCTGGTGACCATGGCGTCCTCCGGATGGTCGATCCCGATCGACCTGGGTTGGATCCCGGATCGGGATCATCGCTCGAGCATCGCCGCCGTTGGCGAGCAACTCGTATCGCAGCGCCTCGGATCGCCGTGCACGGGCTGTACATCCGATCCAAATGCCTCGATCAGTTAACTATCAGCTCTCAATAGTGTGGTGGGTGTTTCACGATGAGGGAACCTCGACTTCGGCACTGCAAATCCACCGATCATCCGTTACCAATTCGTGACCAAATGAGCTTAAACGGACGCAACCTGGGAAAACCCATCACAGCGGCAGCGCGATTGAGGCTGCGAAACCGCGCGAATTTCACAGTTGAGGTTTATCAAAATGATACAAAAACAGACTCGACCCGGGCCCGAATTGAATTAGAACTAAATCTTTTCGCATCTGGCAAACCTGTCGACGTGCTGTGCGCCGATCAGCTCCACAACGTCACATGCACTTTCGGGCGGAACCGCGTGACGCCCACGCCGGACCCGTGGATCATCGCCTGGATGCACCGCGGGGTGGTGATGAACCGCAGCAGTTCCGACACCGCGGGCTGACGGGTTTCGGGTGGCAGCGTGGTCGCACACCATTCGTCGGACACCTGGAGGCCAGGTCCTTTGAGGTGGGCCAGCCGACCGGCCGCGAGGTCGGAGGAAACGGCGAAGCCGATCGTCAGGGTGATACCACCGACCCGGCGAATCTCTTCGAGGGCGGCAGCGTCGCTTTGGAAGATCCGCTGATGGGATTCGGGAATGGCCAGTTCGCGCAGCATAGTCGCGATGTGCCCACCGACACTGCCCGCGCCGGGGCCGAGCATCCATTGCTGTTCTCGAAGCAGCGCCGGATGCGGTACAGCGTCCACCAGGGGGCTGTCGGGGCGCGCGACCGCGACGATCTGATATTTCAGGAACGGCCGGGCGGTGACGGCGGTGTCGGTGACCTCCGGCCCGGGCCCCAGCGCGATGTCCACCGCACGGGTCTCGATCAGGCTACGGAACCGGCTGGTGGGATGCACACTCAACTCGACCGACAGATCCTTCGCCCGCGCCGCGAACAGATCGATCAGGCCAGGCGCGGCATGTTCGGCGAACGCGCTCGATGCCGCGATCCGGAGCAGGCGCCGGCCGTGCGCCGCCTCACTGACCTCGATGGCGGTCTGGCGCTGTAGACCGAGGATCTCGATCGCTCGGCTGGCCAGGCGCAGGCCGCCGGGGGTGAAGGCCAGCCCCGCCGCTGCGCGGGTGAACAGCGGATCGTCGAGTTCCTTGCGCAGCTGGGCGATGTGCGTCGAGACACCGGCATCCGACATCCGCAGCTCTCTGGCCGCCGCATGAACGGAGCCGAGCCGCACCACGGTCGAGTAGGCCCGAAGCTGGGCGGGCGTCACAATGGGAGTCTACGTTGGAGGTGGATGCGGTGCCTACCGTCGCATCATGCCTGGAGGGCGCAGTATGCAGGACGTGCTCACGGATCTGATGACAACCTGGAACGCCGGAGGCACGGCCGGCGTCGCGACGGTCGTCCGTACTTTCCGTTCGTCGCCGCGACCGCCTGGGGCGGCCATGGTCGTCGCCCCGGACGGGACGGTCGGCGGATCGGTCTCGGGTGGCTGTGTCGAGGGCGCGGTCTACGAACTAGCGACCGATGTCGTGCGGATCGGACGTCCGGTGCTGCAGCGGTACGGCCTTTCCGACGATGACGCCTTCGCCGTCGGTCTCACCTGCGGCGGGATCATCGATATCTTCGTCGAAGCGATCTCGCGGGAGACCTTCCCGGAACTGGGCGAGGTCGCCGCCGATATCGCCGCTCGCCAGCCGGTCGCGGTCGCGACCGTGATCGAGCACCCCGATACCACTCGGGTGGGGCGCCGGTTGATTATTCGGCCGAGCGAGGCGCACGGCACGCTGGGGTCGATGCGCGCCGACGACGCCGTCATCGACGACGCCCGCGGGCTGCTCGCGGCGGCGCGCAGCGATGTGCTCTCCTACGGTCCGGACGGGCAGCGGCGCGGCGAGGGCATGACGGTTTTCGTCGCCAGCCATGCCCGGCAGCCGCGAATGTTGGTGTTCGGGGCGATCGATTTCGCCGCCGCCGTCGCCCAGCAGGGATCGTTCCTGGGATATCGGGTGACGGTGTGCGATGCGCGGCCGGTCTTCGCCACCTCCGCGCGGTTCCCGACCGCCGACGAGGTAGTCGTCGACTGGCCGCACCGCTACCTGACTGCGCAGATCGCGGCCGGCGCGGTTGATTCGCGGACCGTCGTGTGTGTGCTGACCCACGATCCCAAGTTCGACGTTCCCCTGCTCGAGGTCGCACTGCGGGCAACCGACATCGGCTATGTCGGGGCTATGGGCTCGCGCCGCACGCACGACGAGAGGCTGTCCCAGCTTCGACAGGCCGGCCTCACCGAGGAACAACTCGCCCGTCTCGCCAGCCCGATCGGACTGGATCTGGGTGGCCGAACACCAGAGGAGACGGCGGTGTCGATCGCGGCCGAGATCATCGCGCGGCGCTGGGGCGGACACGGCCGCTCACTAGCCCAAACCGGTGGTCGTATTCACCACGCACAGGGCATGAACAGTGAATTAAGTGATTCCTTAACTCGGTATTGACGACGGCTCGACAGGGGCAGACGCTGGCCTTCTTCCGCTGATGCGAGGCGATCACATGCAAGTTCCAGGGCCATTCGAATACGAGCGCGCAACGGGCGTGGATCACGCCATCGGACTTCTGGACCGACTGGGTGAGGAGGCGCGGATCGTCGCGGGCGGGCACAGCCTGTTGCCGATGATGAAACTGCGTCTGGCCAATCCGGAATACCTTATCGATATCAACGACCTGGCTGCCGAACTGGGATACATAGTCACCGACCCGACACTGGTAAGAATCGGCGCGATGGTCCGGCATCGGCATGCGCTCGAGTCCGACGATCTCGCCGCGGTGTGCCCGATCTTCCGTGACGCCGAGCGCGTGATCGCCGATCCGGTGGTGCGCAACCGCGGCACGATCGGCGGCTCGCTGTGCCAGGCCGATCCCGCCGAGGATCTCACCACGGTCTGCACGGTCCTCGGCGCGACTTGCTTGGTTCGCGGACCGTCCGGCGACCGGGAGATCACGATGGACGACTTCCTGGTCGGCCCGTATGAAACTGCCATGTCGCACAACGAACTTCTGATCGAGATCCGGATTCCGCTGCGGCATCGCACCTCGAGTGCGTACGCGAAGGTAGAGCGCCGGGTCGGCGACTGGGCGATCGCGGCGGCCGGCGCCACGGTGACACTGCACGACGGGACCATCGCCGCCGCTCGGATCGGGCTGACGGCCGTCGACCCCGATCCCGCGGCGCTCGCGTCCGCGGTGGAGGAGCTGATCGGTCAGCCCCCCACCGAGGAGGCTTTCGCGGCGGTGGGCCGTCTGGCGAGCGCAGCGTGCTCACCTGGCTCCGATATGCGCGGCAGCGCGGCCTACAAGCGCCACCTCGCGTCCGAACTGACGATTCGCGCGCTGCGCACCTCGGTCGATCGAGTAGTGAACGATCCTGCGCTGGAAGGGAATTAGCCATGCAGGTAACCATGTCCGTCAACGGCAGTCCAGTGACCGCGGAGGTCGAGGCGCGCACCCTGCTCGTCCATTTCCTGCGAGATCAGTTGCGACTCACCGGCACCCACTGGGGCTGCGACACCAGCAACTGCGGCACCTGCGTGGTGGAGGTCGACGGCTCGCCGGTGAAATCGTGCACGATGCTGGCCGTCATGGCTGGCGGTCGCTCGGTGCGCACCGTGGAGGGGCTCGAGGTGGACGGCCGCCTGGATCCCGTACAGGAAGGCTTCATGCAGTGTCACGGACTGCAGTGCGGATTCTGCACACCGGGCATGATGATCACCGCCCGGGCCCTACTCGACCGCGACCCGAATCCCGACGAGCAGACCATCCGGGAGGCGATCTCGGGCCAGATCTGCCGCTGTACCGGCTACACCACTATCGTGCGGTCGATCCAATGGGCGGCGGCGAAACAACGGGGCGAAGCCGCAGAACCCGAACCCGTCGCCCCGGCCGCACCGATAGCGAGCGCGTCATGACCGCCGTCGAGTCCCGGCCCGAAGACCAGGTCGACAACGATCACAAGCCGTGTGGTCACGGCCGAATGCTCCGCAAGGAGGACCCCCGGTTCATTCGCGGACACGGCAACTATGTCGACGACGTAGCGCTGCCCGGCATGCTCCATCTGGCCATCCTGCGTTCTCCGTTCGCCCACGCCCGGATCGTGAGCGTCGATACCTCCGCGGCACAGGCGCATCCGAAGGTCAAGGCGGTGGTCACCGGTGCGGATCTGGCAGCGAAGGGTCTGGCCTGGATGCCGACACTGTCCAACGACGTGCAGGCGGTGTTGGCGACCGACAAGGTTCGATTCCAAGGTCAGGAGGTGGCGTTCGTCGTCGCCGAGGATCACTACTCCGCGCGCGACGCGTTGGAACTCATCGACGTCGAATACGAGATGCTCGATCCAGTGATCGACGTCCGGACCGCACTGGCGCCGGAGGCGCCCGTGATTCGCGATGATCTGGAAGGCAAGCAGGACAACCATTGTTTCGACTGGGAGACCGGCGACGCCGCCGCGACCGAGTCGGTATTCGCGCGCGCCGACGTCGTCGTCGAACAGGAGATGGTGTACCCGCGCGTGCATCCCGCTCCGATGGAGACCTGTGGGGCCGTGGCGGATCTCGATCCCGTGACAGGAAAGCTCACGCTGTGGTCGACGAGCCAGGCGCCGCACGCCCACCGGACGCTGTACGCATTGGTGGCCGGCCTGCCCGAGCACAAGATCCGGGTGATCTCACCCGATATCGGCGGTGGGTTCGGCAACAAGGTTCCCATCTACCCGGGCTACGTCTGCGCCATTGTCGGGTCGTTGTTGCTCGGCAAGCCGGTGAAGTGGATGGAAGATCGGAGCGAAAACCTCACCAGCACCGGTTTCGCCCGGGACTACATCATGCTCGGCGAGATCGCCGCCACCGCCGACGGCAAGATCCTCGCCATTCGGTCGACCGTGCTCGCCGATCACGGCGCCTTCAACGGCACGGCCGCACCGATCAAGTATCCGGCCGGCTTCTTCGGCGTCTTCACCGGCAGCTATGACATCGAAGCCGCCTACTGCAAGATGACGGCGGTCTATACGAACAAAGCTCCCGGCGGCGTCGCCTACGCGTGCTCATTCCGGATCACCGAAGCCGTCTACTTCGTCGAGCGGTTGGTGGACTGCCTGGCCTACGAACTGAAGAAGGATCCCGCCGAGTTGCGGCTGCGAAATCTTCTTCGCCCCGAACAGTTCCCGTACACCAGCAAGACCGGCTGGGTGTACGACTCCGGCGACTACGAGAAGACCATGCGCCTGGCGATGGACATGATCGGCTACGACGCCTTGCGCAAGGAGCAGCAGGACAAACGCGCCCGCGGTGAGTTGATGGGCATCGGGATGTCTTTCTTCACCGAGGCTGTCGGGGCGGGTCCGCGCAAGGATATGGACATCCTCGGCCTCGGCATGGCCGACGGCTGCGAGTTGCGCGTCCATCCGACCGGCAAAGCCGTCGTGCGCCTGTCGGTTCAGACCCAGGGACAGGGGCACGAGACGACATTCGCGCAGATCGTCGCCGAGGAGTTGGGCATACCGCCGGACGACATCGACGTAGTGCACGGCGACACCGATCAAACGCCGTTCGGGCTGGGTACCTACGGCAGCCGGTCGACGCCGGTCTCCGGCGCCGCTGCCGCACTGGTGGCGCGGAAGGTACGCGACAAGGCGCGCATCATCGCCTCCGGCATGCTGGAGGTCTCCGTCGCCGACCTCGAGTGGGAGAAAGGCTCGTTCCAGGTCAAGGGCGATCCGTCCGCCGCCGTGACGATCCAGCAGATCGCGATGCGCGCCCATGGTGCCGGCGATCTACCCGAAGGGATCGAGGGCGGGCTCGACGCGCAGATCTGTTACAACCCGGAGAACCTCACCTACCCCTACGGTGCGTACTTCTGCGTCGTCGACATCGACCCGGGGACGGCTGTGGTGAAGATCCGGCGCTTCCTCGCCGTCGACGACTGCGGAACTCGGATCAATCCGATGATCATCGAGGGCCAAGTGCATGGGGGCATCACCGACGGCATCGGTATGGCGCTGATGGAGATCATCGCCTTCGACGACGACGGCAACTGCCTCGGCGGATCCCTGATGGATTATCTCATCCCCACGGCGGTCGAGGTTCCGCATCTCGAGACCGGATTCACCGTCACCCCCTCACCTCAGCATCCGATCGGTGCGAAAGGAATCGGCGAATCCGCCACCGTCGGATCGCCGCCAGCAGTGGTCAATGCGGTGGTCGACGCGTTGGCACCGTTCGGCGTTCGGCACGCCGACATGCCGCTGACGCCGTCGCGGGTGTGGGAAGCGATGCAGGGGCGGGCAACTCCGCCGATCTGAGAGGGCGCCGGCACATGGGATCACCGATGAAGATGGCCGAGCGGGCACAGCAACTGGTCGGCACCCGGACTCCGTTCGTGCACGCGACCGTCGTGCGCGCGCAGCAGCCGACGTCAGCGCACGCCGGGGACGAGGCGATCCTGCTGCAGGACGGGACGATCGAAGGATTCGTCGGTGGCCAGTGCGCGCAGAACTCGGTCCGCAAGGCCGCGCTCGGCGCCCTGCAGTCCAACGAAAGTGTGCTGCTGCGCGTGCTTCCCGACGGCGATCTGCAATTTCCGGAGGCGCCCGGCGCGGCGGTAGTGGTGAATCCCTGTCTGTCCGGCGGCGCGCTGGAGATCTTCCTCGAGCCGCAGATCCCGGCGCCACTGGTGCGCGTCTGCGGCGCGACACCCATCGCGGAGGCCGTGGCCGACCTGTGCGAACGGGTGGGATTCGGGGTGCAGCGCACCGGCGGCGCCGAAGCCGACTCGCTGAAGTCGCTGGCCGACACGACGGCGATGGTGATCGCCAGCCACGGCGGCGCGGAAGCTGAGTCGATCCGCGCCGCGCTCGACGCCGGTGTGGGATATATCGGGATGGTGGCCAGCAGAGTTCGCGGTGCCTCTATTCTCGACGAACTCGGGCTGACCGATGCCGAGCGGGCGCGCGTTCACACCCCGGTGGGTTTGCCGATCGGCGCCAAGACGTCCGCGGAGATCGCCGTCTCGATCGTCGCGCAAGTGATCCAGGCGATTCGAAAAGGCGGCTTGGCCGTCACAGCTCACCCTGTGCGAGGCGTGGTGGAGGCACTCGATCCGGTGTGTGGCATGACCGTGACGGTCGGGCCGGACACGCCGCATCTCACCATCGACGATGTCGACCACTGGTTTTGCAGCGCGGGGTGCCGCACCTCCTTTGCCACGGCGGGGACACAGTCATGACAGCCAGGTTCGTCACCGGAGTCGTGCTCGCGGCGGGAAGCTCACGGCGCCTCGGAACTGCGAAACAACTACTGCCGTACCGGAATACGACAGTTCTCGGCGCCACGCTCGACGTGGTCCGGGCCTGTGCCTTCGATCAGGTCGTCGTCACGCTCGGCGGCGCGGCAGCGGCGATTCGGCAGCAGGTCGATCTCGCCGGACTGGAGGTGGCCATGGCCGACGACTTCGGTGCCGGCTGTTCGTCGTCGTTGCGTTCGGCCCTGCGCCTGGTGGATCCGCGGTCCGCCGGAATCGTGTTGATGCTCGGTGATCAACCGGGCCAGTCGGCCGCGACCATCGGTCGACTGATCCGCGAGGGGACGACTGCCGCGATCACGGTCTGCCGCTACCACGACGGTGTCGGCCACCCGTTCTGGCTGAGCCGCAGCGTATTCGGCGAGTTGACCAGGATGCACGGCGACAAGGCCGTGTGGAAGATCATCGACTCGGGCCGCGTGACGGTATCCCGACTCGACGTCGACGCACCGGTGCCCCTGGATGTGGACACCTGGGACGACTACGAGCGCCTGCGCGCCGCCACGTCGCCATGATGTCGCCGTTCGACGATATCGACGACGTGGTCCGACGATTCGATGCCGACGACTACCTACTCGATACCGGCGCCGCCGCCGCTGTCTACCTGGCCACCACACTGGGTCGGCCACTGCTCCTGGAAGGCGAACCGGGAGTGGGAAAGACAACGGCGGCAAAGACCCTGGCCACCGTGCTCGGTGCACCGTTGATCCGCCTGCAATGCTACGAGGGACTCACTGTGAGTGAAGCATTGTATGACTGGAATTACCAGCGTCAACTGCTCAGCATCCGGCTCGCCGAGGCGCGCGGTACCGATCTCACCGAAGCCGACCTGTTCACCGAGGCGTTCCTGGTGGACCGTCCGATCCTGCGCTGTGTGCGATATCGCGGCCCGACGCCCCCGGTACTGCTGATCGACGAAATCGACCGCGCCGATGATGAATTCGAAGCGCTACTGCTCGAGTTCCTCGGTGAGGCCGCGGTAACCGTTCCCGAACTCGGGACCTTTGTCGCCGCGGACCCGCCGATCGCGGTGCTGACCTCCAATCGCAGCCGCGATCTACACGACGCGCTGCGGCGGCGCTGCCTGTACCACTGGATCGACTACCCGGAGCCGGCCCGGGCAGTGGCGATCGTGCGGCGCACTGTGCCGGGGGCGACCGACGCGCTGATAGAGCACGCCACTCGATTCGTCGGCCGGGCACGCGACCTCGATCTCGACAAGCCGCCGGGCATCGCCGAGACCATCGACTGGATCGCCGCGCTGGCGACACTCGATGTCGCTGATCTCGCCGCGCCGGCGGCGGTCGCCGCACTCAGCGCCCTGGCGAAGACACCTGACGACCGTTCCAGCGTGCGCACGGCATTTGTCGAATATACCCAAGGCTTGGCTACCGGATGAGAGGGAAACTCCGATGAAGATCGCCAACGAATTCACTGTCAACGCACCCGTCGAGCAGGCATGGGAGGTGCTGACCGACCTCGAGCAGGTGGTCCCCCTGATGCCGGGCGCCCAGATGGTCGGCTGGGAGGGAGAGGACTTCCTCGGCACAATCAAGGTCAAAGTCGGGCCGGTGACCAGCGAATTCGCCGGGAAGGCGAATTTCGTCGAGCGCGACGACCGCGTCCATCGCGCGGTCATCAACGGCAGCGGCCGGGATGCACGCGGATCCGGAAACGCCGCGGCGACCATCACCACGCAACTACGCGAAGACGGCGACCAGACCCATGTGACCGTGGATACCGACCTCAAGATTGTCGGCAAACTGGCCCAGTTCGGCAGCACGATGCTGCAGCAGGTGTCCGAGAAGCTAGTCGGGCAATTCGTCGCATCCCTGGAAGCGAAACTCGCGGAAAGCGACTCGGCCACCGCCGCGCCAGTGGTCGATTCAGACAGTCGAGCGGGGCTTGCGCAGCCGGTCGGACAGCCCGAGCCGGCACCACTCGACCTCGTCAGCCTCGCCGGGCCCGCGATGATCAAGAAGTACGCGCCTGCGATCGCGCTCGGGGTGGCGGCCGTACTCGCGTTTATTCTGGTGCGCAGGCGGATGCGCGGGAAGCGATGACGCGAGCGGTGCTGCTGCGCGGCGTCGACCTGGCCGCCTTCGCCGTCGCGGTGGTCGCTCGGCTGCGCCGCGGTGGCGTCGCGGTGGCGCCGAGCGGACCAGCGCTGTTCGTACAGGCCTTACGCCGCATGGCGCCGTGGTCGGGCACCGAGCTCTACTGGGCTGCGCGGCTGACCCTCGTCGATCGCATGGAGGATCTCGCCGCATTCGACGCGGCATTCCGGACAGTGTTCGCCGACGTGGTACTGGGCGTGGACCCGCCCAGTAGAACGAACGCGCTGCCGACCGAACCCGCGCGGGCCACGACCATGGGCGCTCGGGAGCACTCTGGACGAAGCAACGAAGTTCCCTGGGCGACATGGCGATCGGCCACCACCGTCGACCGAGCGATCGCGAGCGAGGCAGTGCTGCCGGACGTGCTGCCGAGCCGGATCGCGGCACGAGCACAGGAGCCCTTCGCCCGCTTCGATCCGGACGATTTGCGGACGGTCGGCATCTGGCTGGAACAGACATCGGCGCTGTGGCCGCAGCGTACGAGCAGGCGCCAGGAATCCCATCCGCACGGCAAGCGGATCGACTTCCGGGCAACGATGAACGACTCCCGGCGCACCGGCTGGGAGTCTGCGCTGCTGGCCCGCACTCGTGCCCGGCGCCGCCCGCGCCGGATCGTCATGGTCTGCGACGTCAGCCGCTCGATGCAGCCGTATTCGACGATCTACCTCCACCTGATGCGCGCAGCGTTGCAGCGCCGTTCATCTGATCGCCCCGAGGTGTTCGCTTTCTCCACTTCGTTGACCAGGCTGACCTCGGTGCTGGCGCACCGTTCCCCGGATGTCGCGCTGGCTCGGGCCAACGACAAGGTGGTCGACCGCTTCGGCGGCACGCACATCGGCCGATGCCTGGGTGCGCTGCTGGCTTCGGCGTCCGGGAACGCGGTGCGCGGCGCCGTCGTCGTGATCGCGTCGGACGGCTGGGACAGCGACACCCCCGATGTCCTGGCCCGTGCGATGGCTCGGATCCGACGTCGGGCTTGGCGCGTCATCTGGCTCAATCCCCGTGCGGGTGACCCTCGATTCCAGCCGACCACCGGTGCGATGGTGGCCGCCCTACCCTTCTGCGACCTCATGCTGCCCGCACACACCTTGGCGAGCGTGCACCTGTTCATGCAAGCCCTGACATCGGCGAATGTGCGTCCATCATGCGGGCCGCGCCGATCCGCCTAGTAAGCGACGTCCTGGGGAGCCAGACGATCAAGTCGGCCGCGCCAGGGTGATCGATCGGGCCTTCGAGCGTCGCGGCTTAGGCATCGTTCCTACAGGCACGATGCCTAATCGCAGCGGGGTAGGGCACGGCGCCGCCGGCCGGACTCGCCTGTCGGCTCCGCACCGATCAGTCACCCGAGCACCGTGACAGTGCCCTTATCGCCATCCACGCGGATGTACTGGCCGTCGCTGATCCGGTAGCTGCCGTTCTCGGTGCCGCAGACACAGGGGATGCCGAGTTCACGCGCCACAATCGGACCATGGCTGAGCAGGCCGCCGAAATCGGTGACAACCCCGGCCGCGACGAGGAACAACGACACCCAACTCGGATCGGTCGTCTCGCACACGAGGATGTCGCCGTCGTCGAGCTCGGTGGTCGATGGATCACGCACCACCCGGGCACGACCCTCCACCACCCCGCCGCTGGCGGCAACGCCGGTGATGACATCGGCGACCTCCAGTGCGGGCACACCGGACTCACCCGCCTTGGTGAGTGGCGGCACTCCCGTCCACGATTTCGGCAACCGGTAGGCGCACCGCTCGTCATACTGTGCCTGGCGTTCGGTGACCAGGGCGCGCCGATCATCCGTGACGCCGCCGCGCACTTCGTCGTAAGAGAGGTGGAAGACGTCGTCGACACGGTCGATCACGCCATTATCGACCAGCAGAACTCCCTGCCTGCGCATAGCGGCGCGGGCGACATCGAAGATGAGGAGATAGCCGGCCTTGCCCTGCTCGCGCAGGGCAATCCACCGACTGGCCATGCGCACATTCCGGGCAGCGGCACGGCGTTTGCGGCGGGGCAGCGCTGACTGGAGCTCGGCCATGGCGCGTTGCCGCGTCTCGATCTGCTCCAGGCTTCGATTTCTCGGCGCCCGCGGGCTGTCGGCGGCGATGCCGCGGTAGTCGGCGAGCCGATTGAGTACCGCCGTCGGGTCCTCCCGCCAGGACACGCCGGACAACTGCCCCTCGTTGTTGCCGTGGTAGCCGTGCCGATCGGTGAACTCGCGCAAAGTGATGTGGTCATGGGCCAGTGCCCATAGGTCATGAGCGACCTCGGTTTCATCCGTTCCGATCCCGGACAGTAGGCCGGGCCCGAGTTCGGAGAGCTCGAGCCCGGCCAAAGTGGCGGTCACCCGGTCCGCCAACCCGGAGCTGACGAACGCGACGAGCATATGCATGGTCAGGATGTTCTGGAAGCGCTGCCGTGCGTCGGCCAACAGTTCGACGCATCCCGCATAGTCGAGTGCGTCGACGCCGTCGAGCCGCTCCAGCCGCCATCGGCGCAGTGCGGCGAATTCGGCGTCGTGCCGCTTGGGCAGCCGTAGGACCGCTCGCGGCGCCTTGGCGAGGATAAACGGATAGCGGCGTGCACTGTTCGCGTCGACGGTCTCCGGCCGGACGTAACCGAACAGCTGCTGCTCGACCGCGGTTGCCGATGTGCCGGGGGTGATGTTCGCGATCTCGCGGAACTTGTCGATATTGGCGGCGGCCCGTCCGGCGAACAGCGTCCAGAACATGTCCTCCGTTCGGTCCGGGACATGGACCTGCTTCCGTTTGAGGACCCCCAACTGCATGAACGTCGTGCGCGTTGCCAGCTCCACCGAGGCGTTGATGAAAGTAAAGCCTAGCGTGGTGAATACGCCGGGGAATGCCTCGGCGACGTTACCGGTCGTCCAGGTGACCGACGGGTCGATCGAGGTGTTGTCCAGCGTTTCCTCGACGGTTTCGCGACTGCTCATATCTTCTCCCTCTTGCGTTGTTGGAGCAGCTCAGGCAGCGAGCCCTGTGCACCATGGGTGGCCTCCGCGCGTGCCCACTGGGTGAGCAGCGCGAGATCGGGATCGTCGAGCGTGGTGGCCGGAACTGCGGTGATCTCGCCGGGATATACCGTGCCGGCCGCCGCGTCGACGGTGACGGTCTGTCCTGCCAGCGCCATGAGTGCCCCCGTGCCGCACCCGACCACGCACGGCACGGCCATTTCCCGACAGACCACGGCCGCGTGCGAGGTCGATCCGCCGAGTTCGGTGAGCACCGCGGCGGCGACTGCCATCGCAGGCACATCGTCGGGATCGGTGGTCGGCCTGGCGAGAATCACCCGTTCGCCTCGGTCCGCCCGTTCCACGGCGTCGTCGGCATCGATGACGACGACGCCGGTGGCAATGCCTGGACAGGCTGGCTTTCCGGTCGCCACCGGCGCGGTCGCGGCCAGCTCGGTCCGGTCCAGATGTGGGGCGAGCAAGGTCTGAACATGGTCGGGCCGCACCCGCTGGAGTGCCTCGGCGATGGTGATCAGACCTTCCCGCTGCAGCAGCACCGCATGTCGGATCGCGGCTTCGGGGGACCGTTCGGCGACTCGTGCCTGCAATAGCCACAGGGTGCCGCTCTCCACGGTGAACTCGATATCCTGCACGTCGCGGCTGTCGGCCTCCAGCTGCGCGGCGGCGGCCAGCAGATCGGCATGGACCCGTGGCATCGTGGACGCCAGGTCGGCGACGCTAAGGGCGTCGGCACGCCCGGATACCACGTCTTCGCCCTGCCCGAGCGGCAACCACTCACCGTACGCTTCGGCGCCGCCGGTGAGTGGGTTACGAGTGAACAGCACACCAGTGCCCGAGCGATCGTCGAGATTACCGAACACCATGGCTTGCACGGTGACCGCGGTGCCGCCGTCATGCGACAACCCGCGGCTCTCGCGATAGCTGATCGCGCGCGGCGAGTTCCACGAATCGAGCACCGCGATCATCGCGCGGTGCAGCTGCTCCCACGGGTCCGCGGGCGGCCGGCAGCCGACGACCTTCTCGAACTGTTTGTGAAAGCGCTGGCGAGTGTCGGCGGCGAATGCGGGGTCGACGCCGTCTTCGGCTAGTGCCCGCTCGACCTCGTCGGTCATGCCCAGATTGAGGACGGTGTCCATCATCCCCGGCATGCTGGTCGCAGCACCCGAGCGCACCGAGACGAGCAGCGGACGCGGGCCGGCTCCGAACCGACGTGCGGTGACCGATTCCAGTTCCGCTACCGCTGCGGGCACATCACGCCAGACGTCGCCAGGCAGTGTCGCGACCGTGCTGTGCACACGTCGGCTGACGTCGGTGGTGATGACGAAGGCAGGGGGGACGGGGATTCCGAGCGCCATCATCCGCTGGATGCCCCAAGCCTTGCCGCCGAGCAGATCCCGGCCTTCGGTGGTGGTGCCGTCGAGGACGATAATCGATGGGGCTTTCGATGTTGCCGAGGTCATTCCGCCCTCCCGGCAGCAGCTTCCTGCACACGAGACAGTCCCGTGAGGCCGATCAGTTCCTCGTGTAATTCGAACCAGACCGTGTGGTAACTGTCGATGAGTGGCCGCGCAAACCACGTGTGGTCACCGGACTCGACTTCAGCCACAGCCGAGGCGAACCGGTTCGGGTATTCCGCGAGTCGTGGCGCGAGTCGAATGAACTGCGCCAGCAGCGGTGTGAAGCGCACGTGCAGGTCGGCCAGCCGCGCCACGATACGGGCGTCGTACTCGGCGTCATTGTGGTCGTTGGGGCGTACACCTTCGATGAGCTGCCAATCGGTGACAAGCTGTTTGAATTCCGTGTTGGCCTCCTCGAAGTCCTGGTAGCACCGTCGCAACAGCTCCTGATCGAGGGTGGCACGCTCGGCTTTCAGCAAGGTATCGAGCCGGGAGCGGCCCGCGGTGGTGAGTTTGAGGCGTGCTCCCACGCGGTCGAGTTCGCCCGCGCTGATGAGTGCCTCCAGTACTGCGGAGATTTCGGCGTCGGCAAAGCCCGTGGCGGCAGCGAGATCGGACTCGCGCGGGCGCCCTTTCAGTCGCGCCGCCTGAAGTATGCGGAGGACATCTGACATTGTTTGTCTGCTTTCTCTCGGCGGGCTAGGCGACCCGGTGCACTATTGCCTGTTCGAAAAGGCCACCGCAACGACGTCCTTCGCTGTCGAGCAGCATGAAGTCGTCGTAGACGCCGAAAGCCGGCCCTTCGGTCTCGGCAGGGCCCGCCGGTACCCAGAAGCCGCCGACCCGGCTACGTATCGACACGACGCGGGTGCTGTTGTCGGCGAGTTCCAATCGGGCCCAACGAAATTGAGCAGCGGCGTCGCGCGCGAAGGCCACGCCGGTGATCGGTGTCGAATGCGCGCCTTCGATCACGAAACCGTCAGCAGACAACGTGTCGTCGGCGCCGCGGAACTTCATCGCGGTGACGAACCTCGACTCGTCGACCGTGAACAGCGCGGCGAACTCGACCCATTGCGCCGCCTCGTCGCGGAAGCCCCAGGTGCGGTCGCGCATACCGTGACCCGCGATGGCGACAGACCCACCGTCGAGCGTCACGCTGCCGACGATGGAGCAGGCCTGCTGGAAGTGCTGGAGTGGTTTGCCTGGCACGAGCGGCGGTATGAGGTCGTTCGTGGCGTAGTCGGCGGCGATGAACAGTGGGGCGTTGACGAGATCGGCTTGCACGGCCGGATGATCGACCAGCACCCGCCCGTCGAGGCGGAAGTCGATACTGTCGCTGCTGAATGTGCCCTCGCCCAGCGGTTCGACGACCTCGACGACCCGGCCCGCTACGGAGATGCTGAAACGAGCACGTCGGGCACTGGGTGCATTGGGGGAGGTCGAGACGTGCACTGTGCCGAACACCTGTGCGGCGGGGTCCCAGAACGAGAGGTAGGCGTTGTCCTTCCAGACCGGTTCGCCTATCCCGGCAGCGTCGGCGTGAATCGGCTCGGATAACGCGCCCCAGCTTCGCTCGGTCGGCGTCACGAATGTCATCGATGTCCCTTCGGGTTGATATGGCGTGGAAGTACTGCTGGCTGATTCGGCGCGGGATCGTCGCTACCGCGCGTGGCCGCGACATGGCTGGCCGGTGCACCGATCTCGACGTGTGCCAAGCGGCGGCGCATCAGCGATACCCTCACCGAGTCGGCAGCGCGAATGATGAAATGTCGCAGTCGGACTGGTCGAGCGCCGCACCGATCGACGCGGGCGGGCGTGGGGTCGTCCGGATCGCGCTGGTCGGCTACTGGAAGAGGATATGCGCGATCTCGTGCTCACTCGCGGACCCCGTGCGCCCCGACTTGTCTGCCGGGTAGCGGCGACTCCGGTCGGCTCGTGCCGATCTAGTTGATCAGGGTTGCCCTCACCTCGGTGTTGTCAGTTGTGAATGGCAGGGGCCTGCCGTGCACCAGTATGGTGATGCTCCTGAACATATTGGTAGGCAGCATGATACAAGCGATCCCCGAGTGATGGAGTGGTCGCTACGCGCTACTGTGCATGATGTCCGTCGGTGATACGCAACCGCAGTACCTGTGCCACGCCCAGGTGGCGGAGGGTATCGGACGATGCATCCGGCCGAGCGCCCAATGAGTTTCGATGCCGCAGACTGGCGGAGATCGCCGACCAGTCTTCGCAACACGTTCTCGCTCAGGCGTTCTCAGCTCTCATACGAGTCCTGCGGCAACCGATCCGACCGGTGGCATCAGCGGCTCGAGGCCAATTCGAGTATGGTCGCCGTCATCGAACCACATTGGGGCACATTGACATCGACACTCTCAGCCGACGGAGCTGGGAGCGCGGACCTCGCTGGGGCGCTCGTCGAGTACCCTATTTTCGTCGAGCTTCGCCGTGATCCAGTTCGGGGCATGGGACCCGATCGACGATGAGGTATACGCGATACGCCCAATCCTTGGCCCGATATCCAGTAAGCAACGCCACCGAAACTGCGGCACGTCATTCGCAATCCGTAGGAACAGTCTGGAGTCCTATTCGTGAGTACCACCCGATCCGAGGCGCACACCCCATCTTGCCCAGTCATTCACGGCTCGCCATTCGACGCCGACGGCCCGCGGGTGCCGCTGTACGCGCCGGAGTTCGCCGCTGATCCTCATCGCGCCTACGGAGAAATGCGCAGGCAAGGGCGCTCTTTGATACCTGTGGCGCTGGCGCCGGATGTCCCCGCCACTCTGGTGATCGATTACACCATCGCACTGCGGATACTCAACGATCCCGAGCATTTCCCCGCTGATCCGCGTACCTGGCAGAAGAACATTCCTGCCGACTGCCCGATCCTCCCGATGCTGGAGTGGCGGCCCATGGCGACCAGGTCCGCCGGGGCAGATGCCGTGCGCTACCGGCAGGCCACTACCACGGCGCTCAACGAGGTCGATCTCTACTCTCTACACGCGATCGTGGAGAAGATTGCACTCTCTCTGATCAACTCCTTCTGCGAAGACGGCAGCGCCGACCTGATCCGCCAGTATGCGTTCCCGCTGGTATTCGAAATCTGTAATGTCCTGCTCGGCTGCCCACCGGAGATCGGCCAGCGGATGGCCGCTGGGATGGCTGCGATCGTCGAGGGTGTCGATGCCGAGAACGGCAACAGGATGATCAGTGAAGCGATGCTGGAACTGGTGACTCTCAAACGAAACGAACCCGGCAGCGACGTCACCTCGTCGCTGTTGCGGCATCCGGCCGAACTCGATGATGTCGAGATGATCCACCAGGTGGCAAGCAATTATGGCGCGGGGATCGAATTCCAACAGAACTTGATCGTCAACACCCTGCTATTGATCCTCACCGACGACCGTTTCGGCGGAAGCGTCCTGGGTGGAAGCCTGTCCACCCGCGAAGCCCTGGACGACGTGTTGTTCAACGACCCGCCGCTGGCGAACTACCTCCTCACCTATCCCCGTCAGCCGATCCTCATCGACGGCGTCTGGCTTCCCGCACATCAGCCGGTCGTCGTCAGCATCTCCGCATGCAACAACGACCCTGCGGTCCGAAGCGATAGTCACGCCGGCAATCGCTCACATTTGGCGTGGGGTATCGGGCAGCGCAGCTGTCCCGCGCAATCCTTGGCTTACCTGGTTGCACAAGACGCCATCGATCAGCTCCTCGATGCACTGCCCGAGATCCGTCTGGCCGAACAGCCCGCCGCCTCGGCCTGGCGACCCGGTCCGGTCCACCGGTCATTGACGTCTCTGCCGGTCACGTTCCCGCCGTCCATTCCGTTGCATGTGTCCTGAGGCGAACGCGGTGATGAAGGAAAGGGGCTGCGTCCGACGGGCGAGAGCAGCCTCGTCGTAGCGGCACGGGGCCAGGCAACTCAGCCGCGGCGAGCGCACGGTCGGCGAGCGCGCTGATGACCGATCCGAGTGTCTGTTCGTAGCTGACCGTGCGGTGATTGTCGTCGCGGTACACCACCAGGTTGTCACCGACGATGACTGGGCAGCGGGCGGTGATACACAACGGCGAGGTCAGGTCGGCGTGCTGTGCACCGCCGGCCGCGGCCGCCATCTGCTCGGCCGGTACCTGCGTGGTCCGCCCGCGACCGGGCCCGTACGCGGGTGGTGCGAGTTGGAGTATCAGAGCAACTGGTTGCAGCGCAGTTGAGCCTTGGTGGTCGCCCGTCGGCGGTCGATCCTCTCGCACCACTGCTCATGCCGGTTGCGCATTGTGTTCCAGTCGTCGGCGGCCGCGAAGATCCACTTCCGCTCCAGCTCTGCCGCTCGCACAGCGGGCGTCTCCCGCTCCACCTCGTTCTCCGCGTGCGCGGCGCGATCGACCAGTTCGGTCCAACGCCTGAAATCTTGATGCAGCTCGCTCTCGGTCACGCGATTCATGTTTCTGACCTCCTGGACAGCCTGGCTTCGTGACAGCTCTGTCGCCGCCTTGTACTCATCTGGACGTCGGAGCACTATTCCGCCCCCATGTGCCCGATCAGATAGTTTCGCCCCGGATCGAGCCAACCGGCCACTGCCTTCCAATCAGCCGGATTCATTCGCACATCCGCGAATTTCACCGATCGGACACAGTTCATGTGCATACGCCGGCGTTCATCCATTTTCTCGCGCAATGCTTTTCCGCACCGCAGACACCGCATTTCTTTCATGATCACAAACCATTCAGACCTAATTATCTACCGTCAGAGCAATTTTCGGATATCGAGCGCTACTCCAGGATCGGAGTCATACCGCGCCGTTACGGTCCCCGCGCCGGGGGCGAGTCGGTGACCACCTCGCTCACGATCACCAGCCGCCGGTCCGTTCGCTCGAGATGGCCGGCGGGCCGAGAGCCCGGGTCGCGGAAGCGTGATACCGGACCGAGGTGGCGCTGCGGCAGTCGACCACGCACGGCCCGGAGAGCAGGTTCGAGCCTGCCCACAATGACACCGATACCGGGCGCTTCCGAGAAAAACCGAAGCAGGGCCGGCCTGCTTTGCGCTCGCTCAGCCGGGTCGACGAGCCGAAGGTACGCCTTCCCGTCCGGTGAACGGAGTCCCCGTCCCGGAGAGCGGCCGTATTCTCGTCGTGATAGGGCGAGATTTGTGGCGCGATTTGTATTGCGGGGCCCCGACAGAATCAGCCCCGCCAACGAGCGGACCATGTTGTCTTTACCTCACGGGTTCTCTGTGCTCGGTCCCGGTAAATCCGTCCGACGGGAGCTGCCCGAGCTTTCGGTCACTGCCATGTTGTCTTGCTAGGTACATGTCGCCACATCGGTAGCCGTCCATCACATTCGTATCGACTACCTATGTCACATGCCCTACTCGTCTCGATCTCTTCGTGAGATCGATGCCCCGACCGGGCTGGATTCGAAATTTCCGAGCTGGTGATGCCCCTACCGAGGTAGGTGAACGAGGAGATTCGGTGCCGCGAATCCACCGGCACAATGCCTGATCGCGAGGCTCCTTGATCATACAGTGATTGAACTACGCCGGAATATCCGAACAGGGCGACATCGTCGATCTGTGCAAATGTCATACCAATCACGGTTGGGTTTCGCATCGGTCTTCCTCGCTACCACTGGAGTCGCTAGACTGATTTCTGACATTAGGGATGCGCCGATACGGGTTCGACCTGATCTGCGCACGGGACGCACGGAAACGTGCATGTCAGTGGAGGTCGCCCGATGGCACTTTCCGAGCCGTATTCGGTCGAACAGACCGACACGGCCACCGTCTCGGCCGGCGATTCGACCGATTTCTGGGCGGAGCATGTTTGTCGCCACCAAGGCACCCTGCGATTCCGTTTCGCCAGCCCCTCGACATTCCGCGGCTGGACGACGGTACAGCGATATGCGGACTACCAGCTGGTCGAATTCTGGTCCGACGGCATCATCTACTCGCGCACGCCCGCGGATATCCGTCACGATGACGATGCAAGCCTGCGACTGCTGCTCCCGACTACCGGCGCACTACATCTTCGACAAGACGACCACTCCGTACAGGCCCTTCCCGGGCAGGGAGTCGTGGTCACGAAAGCACGACCGCTGGATTTCCGACAGCCACAATTCGCACGAGCGTGGATCATGAACATCCCCGCCGGCGCGCTTCCCCTCGGTGTCGGCAGCGGGCCTGCCCTGATCGACCTGAGCCAGGGCATGGGTTCGGTGGCGGCGTGCATGATCAGCGAACTCTGCGAGCAGTGCCATGCCGTGGATGGGCCCGCCTTCGCCACGGCGTGTGACATGATCGCCGATCTACTCCGCCTGTGCCTGCGTCCGGGGAGCGAGTCGCCCAGCACGTTGGCGGCCGTGGACGCCGCGGTCCGTGACTATGTCCGACGACATGCCCACGACCCCGACCTCACCCCTGCCGTGATCGCGCGGAGCCTGGGCTGGTCGCTTCGCCAGATCCAGTTGGCGTTGCACCACACCGGAACGACTCCGAGCCAACTGATCCGCACCGCACGGCTCGAGCGGGCACACCGCATGCTCCGTGACGCCCCCACGGACCGCACCGTCGCCAACATCGCCTACGGCAGCGGTTTTCGCTCGCTCAGCGCCTTCGGCGCCTCCTTCAAGGCACAGTTCGGATTGACTCCACAAGAAGCACGGGCCCACTGACGAGCATCGCGAGCCAGCACGATGTACCGGAACCCGGCGGAAGACTCAGTCGAGTCGGCCGACCCCGAGATACCTCAGCGGCCGGCTGCGTCGCTGTGCTGCCGCAGTTCGTCGGGATCCAGGCCACGGTCGATGCCGTGGGGCACGACGGTTTGACCCGGTTCGAGTTCGAGTCCGCTCCCGTCGAGGGAGACATCGACGATGTTCGGCTCGAACGAGACCCAGCCGGACACGGCGGTGACCTCGGGCCATGCGTCCAGGTACGACCACGCGGCGCGGTGGTGTGCGCCGATGTCGTAGTAGCTGGCCAAGCCCTTGTACGGGCAGAACGTCTCGCCCTCGGCGGGAGCCAGCGCAGTGGTGTCGATGTCGTCACGGGCGACGTACCAGCGCGGAGCGAAACCCGATTCGTACAGCGCGACCGGATGCCGCGTCTCGGCGACGACCCGATCACCGTCACGGACGACGAGATGGCGTGAGGTCCGGCGGATGTCGATGCGGTGGTACATGTCGGCAGCGTGCCCGACGATTCGCTCGTCTTCTTCGTAGAAGCCGTCCATCGACCGCCAAGCGAACGCGACCCGGTCCCGTAGGACATCCGCATAGGCCGGGAGGCCGCTGTATTGCCAAGCAGCTCGCTGCGCCTGCCTGTCACCACCGCGCACGGCAAACCATGCGGTTGTCCCGAGTTCGCGATGTTGCGTCGGGCGCGACTCCGGTACGAGAACGCCCTCGCGGACATCCGCCAAAGGGAAGAACGCGACCGGATAGCGGTCCGGCTCATGCAGCAGGACGACGTCCTCGCTGTCGGCCACCCAGTCGCCGCCGAATTGCACGCGCATCCGCCGGCGCAGCGGTTCGGCGAACAGCAACCGTTCCGGCAGCGGGTCCGCCACCAGGAACTGCCCTACCGACCTGGATGCCAATGGCCCTTGCTGCCATGTCAAACCCATTGATCTCTCCTTTTACTCTCGCTTTCTTCGTGACCCGGTTCGCTCGTGGCAACCCCGAGCCGGCGCCGCCACCGACCCGCGGGCGAGCACAGTCAGCGCGGGCTGGTCACGCGGCCGAGGACATGCAGGCGCACGACCGCCGGGGCGTCGCCGGGTCCCGCCTCCCGGTAGCCATACGTCGGCCTTGCCCGGTCTTGTAACGGTGGTGGACCACAGCCATCTCGAACCCTCCACTTTCAACCACTTTAACGGCTTTTGATGGTTAAACTGAAGCACCGTCCGATATAACTGTCAAGCCCATGCTTGGAGGTTAGTTAATAATCAGCCCCGCTGGTCCTGCCGGACTCCGATGCTGTCCGATACCGTCCGATACCGGCCAGACCCCGGGAGCCCCCAGCATCGGCACAGCACCGGTCTGCTGCCGCAACCTGACCCCCGCCCCAGTCTTGGACCTGCGACAAAGCCCGATCTCACTCGCCGCGCTGTTCATCGACCGCCGTCCATGCTGCTATCTGCGGCAGCCCGACCGAACAATTGACGACCAAAATGTGACGCCCGACCCGTTGGGACTTTCCGGACCATACCGCCGGTTGTACCTGTGGCCGATAATCAGGAGGTCATGTGACACAGGAACACAAGCGAAATCCCACCGCGATCGCCGCGTTGTCGCCTGAGCAGTACCACGTCACCCAGGAAAGCGGGACCGAACGGGCGTTCACCGGCGAGTACTGGGACCACCACGAGCCTGGCATCTATGTGGATGTGGTGTCCGGGGAGCCCCTGTTCGCCTCGGTCGACAAGTTCGACAGCGGAACGGGATGGCCGAGTTTCACCAAGCCGATCGATGCCGGGAATGTGGTCGAGAAGCGGGACTTCAGTCATCTGATGATCCGCACCGAGGTGCGCTCGGCGCACGGTGGGAGTCATCTCGGCCATCTGTTCACCGACGGGCCAGCCACGACGGGTGGCCTGCGGTACTGCATCAATTCGGCGGCACTGCGGTTCATCCGCCTCGATGACCTCGAGGCGGAAGGTTATGGGCAATACCGGACTCTGTTCACGAAGGAGGAAGCGTGACCACGCGGAAGGCGATTCTGGCCGGTGGATGCTTTTGGGGCATGCAGGACTTGATCCGTAAACAGCCGGGAGTGGTGGCGACGCGGGTCGGTTACACCGGCGGGCGAAACGATCGCCCCACCTATCGCAATCACCCGGGACATGCGGAGGCTCTGGAGATCAGTTACGACCCGGAGCGGACGGACTACCGGGCGCTGCTGGAGTTCTTCTTCCAAATCCACGATCCGACGACGCGGGACCGGCAGGGTAACGACATCGGCACTAGTTACCGTTCGGCAATCTTCTATCGCGACGACGACCAGAAGCGGGTCGCACTGGACACCATCGCGGACGTCGACGCCTCGGGCCTGTGGCCCGGCAAGGTGGTCACCGAGGTGACTCCGGCGAGCGAGTTCTGGGAAGCTGAGCCCGAACACCAGGATTACCTGGAGCGCTATCCGGACGGCTATACCTGCCACTTCCCGCGGCCAGGCTGGAAATTGCCGAAGCGGCAGACTACCGCGAGGTAGGCCGCCGGCCCGCTGGCCCCGCCCCCGGCGCGGTGCGTACGTCACACGACGCACCGCGCCGCGATTAGTTGCGGTATTTTAATACCGGCCGTAGCCTATGCCTATGGTTCGTCTCCCGTTGACACCGCAACAGCTCGACGCGGGTCGCCGCCTCGGCGGCGCCCTGCGCACCGCCCGCGCCGATCGCGATCTCATTGAAGTCGCCCGCGCGGCGGGCATTTCGCCGGAAACGCTGCGCAAGATCGAGACCGGCAGACTGCCCTCCCCCGCCTTCGGCACCGTCGTGGCACTCAGCCAGGTTCTCGCGCTCCCGCTCGACCATCTCGCCGACATCTGGCGCTCGGCGGGATTGGCCGAATCCGCCTGAGCTCAGTTCACGACCACCATCAGCTCGATCGCCACGCCGATGGCGGCGTCCGCACCGCGCGACACCTCGCGCCCGCGAATGGCCGCCCGACACGATGGCCTCGGATCGAGACCGGGGCGGGGGTCGATCGATTCCGCTGGCGTTCAACAGCTTTCGCGTCCACAATCAATCGCCGACGACACTCGACCGACCAGACCACCCGCCGGTCGGACCCCGGGCGAGTCACGGTCGACCGCCGGTCGCGAACGAGCGCACTCGAATACTCGTGGCCCGAGACCAGATCCGCGAATATTCCGCCGAGCGATCTCGCGATCGATCCCACCCGGGCCGACCGTGCAACCGCAGGTAAATCCTGGACTCCGGCTCGCGGCGGATCAATGTTCTTCGAAGCGCCCGCGTTCGAGCCATACCGAAATACGACGGTGACGCCAGCACCACAAATAGGAGTGCGTGAATATTCCGCACCTTGGCGTGACGTTTCTCGCGCATATTACTGAAAACACGATGCCTACGAGTCGCACCCGACGGTTACGATCAATTCATGACGGATGCAGTCGGATTCGACTTTGACGCAATGAACCGCGAGGTGATCCGCGAGTTCCGCGAGAACGACGGCAAGGTCGGAGGTATGTTCGAGGGCAAACCACTGGTGCTTGTTCACCATATCGGTGCGCGGTCCGGCATCGAGCGGATCGCCCCACTGGTCCCTTTCCAGGATGGTGATCGGATCTACATCTTCGCCAGCAAAGGTGGCTCCGACGCCAATCCGCACTGGTACGGAAACCTCGTTGCGCACCCGGAGGTGACGGTCGAGCTGGGCACCGAGACGTTCTCGGCTACCGCGAGGGTGCTGACCGGAGCCGAACGGGACGAGATCTACGCAAAGCAGAGCGCCGTTCAACCCCAGTTCGCGGATTATCAGCGCAGCACAAAACGACTCATCCCGGTGATCGAACTGGCGCGACGCGCAGAGTAACACGCACACCACACCCGCCGCGCCAACGCAGCGGAAGAATGCGGCCACTTGACCCGGCGTGTCGATAGCGCGGAACACGCCCTGCCGGGGCGACCTCCAGCCGGCTCAGGAGCACGCTGGCCGACCGGCCGAGTTGAGTCGACAATGGTGAGGTGCCGGCGCGACGCATCGAGCGTGTGATCGCCGATTCGGTGGCCATACGACCAGACGGATCCTCCTCGACGGAGCTGGTCTGGTACGCAGCCTACGGCTCCAACATGAGCCTGACCAGGCTGCGTACTTATCTGCGCGGCGGCAGGCCCGACGGCGGAGCGATCACGCTACCCGGCTGCCGCGACCACGCCGACCCGATTCGCTCGGTACCCCTTCTGTTGCCAGGATTGCTGTACTTCGCCACCGAATCGCTGACCTGGACCGGCGGCCGCGCTTTCTTCGATCCGGCCTGCGCCGGCGACATCGCCGTCCACGCCCACCTGCTGACCACCGCTCAGTTTTCCGACATCGTGGCCCAGGAGATGTACCGCGCCCCCGGAACGGACCTCGACTTGGATGAATTGATCGACCGTGGCACAACAACACTCGGCCCCGGCCGATACGAAACCCTGGTTCACGCCGGATCCCACCAAGGCCATCCGCTCCTGACCTGTACCGCCCCATGGCGCTACCGCGACCTCCCCGGCAATCCACCCGCCGCCGCCTACCTGCGACACCTTGCCGCCGGCCTATCGACTGCGCACCGCTGGACCACCGCGACCACCGCCGCCTACCTCGCGACCCGCCCCGGCGCCGACCGCCGCTGGACTCCTGACTCCCTACACGCACTCCTACGCGCAAAAGCTTCCTAGCTTCCGGCACCGTCGACACAGCGCCCACCACCGACTGATCCGACACACGAGTACTTCCGAGAGCAGCGGATCACATCCGTCCTCGAGCCCTCGACGCTGCGCACTGACCCCGTCGCGGCAACGTCTGTGCAGCACTGCGTGCCGCCGGATCGCGGCCCGAAGTCAGTCGCCAGGATTTCGGTGTGCGGCAGACATCGTCTGCGCGCCGATCACATCCTCCGAAGGAGATTCCGAGGCAGACGCGCCGAGACCGAACGACGGCGCATCATCGGGATTCCGGTAGCTGCGTGCCACCAGTGCCGCACGCAGATACCACACCCCCGCCGACTGGGCGGGGTCGAGCCCGGTGAGCTGGCCGATCCGTTTGAGCCGGTAGTCGACGGTATTGGTGTGGATGTGCAGCAATCGCGCGGTACGTTGGCGGTTGAGGTTCGTGCTGATGTGACGTCGCAGCGTATCGAGCAACTCGGGATGCTCGTCGAGTGGATCGAGCAGCGTCCGTAGCGTTTCCAACCCGGGACCGGGCCTGGTGAGCTGGTACTCCAGGGCCAGGTCGTCGAATCGGTACAGCCCGTGCGCACAGCCGAGGCGCTGCACCATGTCGAGCAGTTCGTGCGCGCGATCGGCGGCGGCGGGTACTTCGGCCGGGGTCGCGACGACCACCGTCGCGACGACCGGAACCTGCGCGGCACGGGCGAGAAACTCCGCCAGTTCGTCGAGGGCCTCGTCGTCCGGCGACGCGGACGGCAGCAAGATGGTGCCACCGTCGACGCTCAGCAGCGACAGCACGCTCTCCCCACAGCGTGTCGCGAGCTCGGATTGCACGCGCCGCAACTTGCGGCGCGCCACCACAGCGCCATCGAGCTGCGGATTGCCCTCGTCGGGGTGCACCGCGATGGCCACTGCGAGAACGGAATACGAGTCGGCGATCTGGATACCGCATTCGCGGGCCATGGTGAAAGTGGGGTGTCCGCCGAGCAGGGCGGAGGTGAGCGTGTGCACCGCCGTGTGGTGCTCCCCGACCACCACTCGCAATTCCGCGACATAGGCACGCGAGACAGTCGAGGTAATGATGTCCAGGATTTCCAACAGGCGACGGCTGATGTCTTTGACGCTGTCGAAATCCGCGGCGGTCGCATTGGCGACGACGATATCGAATCCGAGTTTGAATCCCTCGTGCACAGCGTGATGGATGGTGTCGATCGGGATTCCCTCGCGTGCCCATCCCGCCGCGGCATTGCGTAGATGCAGCGTCTTCCCCGGAATGTCGGCGCCGTCGAGCATGCCGACAGCGAGTTCCAGGCACAGGCCGGTGATGGTGGTGATGTCTCCGTTGAGCGCCTCGCCGGGCAGTGTCCGGCACGGCGCGACGTTTTCGACGAAGTGGCCAACCATCTTTCGCGACAAACTCCGCACATCCCGCAGTGACGAGCTGGCGGGCCGGCCCGATAGGGTCAGATCCGGACCTGCCGATTCGGTGATGGACATCGTGACTCCTTACCTCCCCGGACACGGAAGTACCCCACGGTAACTTGACTGAGGTCGCCCATGATCACCGACCGACCCCGAGGACCCGACCAGGCGCTCGAACCGGCCTCCGCCGCCGCCGCTCAGAGAGCGGCGACAAGGGCCGCACTCGCCTGAGCACACCCGTAACCGATGGTGATGCCGGAACCGCCGTGGCCGTAGTTGTGGATCACCGGGATGCCCGCCAGCACCGCCCTATCGAGTTCGAGGCGGACTTCGCCGCGACCGGGGCGCAGGCCGACGAGGATTCCCAGAACCCGACTATCCGCCAGGGCGGGTGCCAGATCACGACAGCGCTCCAGGATCGAGCGAGTCAGATCCGCGTTCGGCGTGGTGTCCCACTCGCCGAAGTCCAAGGAACCACCGAGAACGCAGTCGTGTGCCCGAGGGTGGACGTAGGCGCGGCCGAGCGGGTGCTCCTCGTCGCGGATCGACATCGACAGTCCCGGGTTCGCCACCCGCACGATCTGGCCACGAATCGGAGACACCTCGTGGTCGTCGACCAATTCGCCCGCGCGCAGGCCCGCGCAGTTGACCACCACCTCCGGCGACAGGTCCACAAGGTCGTCGAGCCGGCGAACAGTGCGCACTACCCACCTCGCTCCGGCCGTGTCCACCTGGTGACGCAGATACGGCAGGTAGGTGGGCATCTCGACCAGCGGGACGGCGAAGCGGAAGCCGAACCGGTAACCGGGTGGCAGCTCGCCGAACTCGGCCTCGCGAAACGAATGAACCGACCGCGACCACATCGGAACCACCGGCTCGTCGCGGTAGACGGCCATCGACTCGCACATCCGCACGCCCGGCGTGCCCGCCGCCGCCAGAGTCGCCAGATACTCGAAGGTCGTGTCGCTCCATGTCCGGACGCGGTCGGCCGGGCCCGCCGCAGTCGGAAACCAAACCGCGGCGGCCAGGAAGGAGGTCGTTGCGGTGATCGGCTCGGCGCTGACAATCGTGACGTCGTGCCCGTTGCGCAGTAGTTCTGCCGCGGTGGAAAGACCCGAGATACCCGAACCGAGAACGACGACCCGCATGGACCGACCCTATCGGCTGGGCCCGAACGGCCGCGTTTCCGCAGCACCGGTTCTGGGAGGCCGCTGCCCCGCGCGATCAAAACTCGGCACTCCACCGGCGCTCGGGCAACGACGGCCGTCTAGTCGAGAAAACCGTGGGTATCCCCACGCCATGGATGCTGGCCGCACGACCGTCGGTGTGGAGGAGGAGTTCCTGTTGGCGGATCCGCGGACCGGCGAACCGGTGGCACGGAACGTCGAGGTAGCACGCACCGCGAAAGACCTCGGCATCGACCTGCAACTCGAGCTGACCCGCTGCCAGGTGGAAAGCAGCACCGGGGTACACACCGACATCGCCGCACTGCACCGGCAGCTGCGCGAGCTGCGCCGCGGCATCGCATCCTGTGCCGAGCACAATGGCGCCCGACTCCTGGCGGTGGCCATTCCGCCGACGGTCCCACACGACTTCCCGGTCACCGACACACCGCGCTACCAGCACATCGCCGACAACTTCGGCATGCTCGCGCATGAGCAGGGGCTGTGCGGGTGCCACATCCATGTCGGCATCCCCGACTATGAGACGGCGGTACAGGTCAGCAACTATCTGCGGCCGTGGCTGCCGCTGCTGCTCGCGCTCACGGCGAATTCGGCGATCTACCGCGGCGCCGAGACCGGCTACGCCAGTTGGCGCAGCATTCTGTGGCGACGCTGGCCAAGCGCGGGACCGCCGCCGTATTTCGAGTCCGCCCGCGACTACGACGCCATGGTCGCGATGATGTTGAAAAGTGGAAGCATCCTGGACCGGAAGATGGTCTATTGGGACGTCCGCCCATCCATCACCTTCCCGACCGTCGAAGTGCGGGTGAGCGACATTCCGGCCACCGTAGAGGAAACCGCCCTGCTGGCCGCGCTGGTGCGTGCGGCCGTCGTGGTAGCGCGAAAGTCCTTGGCAGCGGGTCACATCGCGCCTGCGGTCCCGGCCGAAGTACTGCGGACGGCGTACTGGAAGGCCGCACGCTCAGGGCTCGCCGGCGACGGCGTCGATCCCCGCGACTGCCGAGTGGCGCCCAACAGCACACTGCTGCGCCGATTGATCGACCATGCCGCGCCCGCGCTCGAGGAAGCCGGCGACCGCCCGTTCGTAGACCAGGCGTGCGCCGCCGTCCTTGCCCGCGGCAACGGAGCCCACCGTCAACTTGCGGCATTCCGCGCCCGTGACGACGTCGGTGACGTTATCCGCGAGCTGGCGCACGCCACCCTCGAAGGGTGCGATTGACGCCGTGGATACCGATCTCAGCATTCCGCCCGGCAAGCCAGACAACGGGTGATCTCGATCCGGTTGCACGGGTAAGCCTTCGGCGAGACCCGGTCGAGATCATCGCCGAATCCATTCGGTGATCGCCACGGCCCCTGCCGCGCCGATCACCGCTGCCGCTAGCACGAGCCGGGACAACCGCGGCATCCGTCCGACCGTCCGGACGCGCTGGTCGCTGCCCGTGTGGCAGGTCGACTGGTCGAGTCTCCGCAGAATCTTCGACTCCAGCGTAGGCGGCGGATTCACCGCGTCGATCACGGTCAGCGCCGCCAGCGTCTCCTCCACTCGGCGCACGGTGGCGGCGAAGGCCGCGGCGGTCATGGAATCGGATTTCGCCACACGATTTTCGATGCTGCGGCGTTCGATATCGGCCATCGCGTCCATCGCGTACGGATACGCCAGGTCGAGCAGGTCCACGTGCGGCCGCACGGATTCGGTCATCGCTGATCACTTCCTGTCAGACAGCTTCAGAGCCGATCGAGCCCGCCCGAGATGCGGCCTGTGACAGTGGTAATGGAACATCGAGATCGTTCGACGATCTCTCCGCAGGTTGCTCCTGGCATGGAACCGATCCGTCGTTGGACCGTCACCCGAGTGGCACTCGGGCGGAACGGGCACATCGTCGGCCCCGATCCACCCGGTGCCTGCGGGCGGCCGGATCGGCGAGAACGCCGGACCAGCCGTCATGCCTTCGACTTTACCTGCATGACTTGATTTCGCGGCGCTCCACCCGGCGGATTGGGCTCATGGCACATTCCCTGTCTCGTCCTGCCGCCGGTGCGGATCGTGCCAGTCCGCGAAGGGCACTTTCGGGGCCCTCCATCGCGGGGTGTCAGCGACGATCGACCCCGTTGCCGAGGCACCGGTCGTCGCCAGACGGCGAAATAACTGTTGCGTGCCGTGGCGGTCTCCGGAGGAGCCGACAGCGCACAACGTCGTCGGTCGACCAGTCTCCTTCCCGACATGCTAAATCGACACGGAACAACAACATTTCGCGCAGGACCAGGGACCCCAGCCGCCGACACTGCGATTCTCGGATACTCCGACTTCGTGCGTGCGATCGCGGTGCCGCGCACACCCGTCACGCTGCCGCGCAAGGAACAATGCGCGGTCGACACGGTCGAGGACGCGATCGCGAACCTGATCGGACGGCTCGCTCAGCGACCGTTTCCGCGCGGTGTCGATCGCTCCGAGCGCAGAGTGCACTTCGCGATACCGAACAGCCCAATGCGAGTTGCCGCCCAGACCTGCGCCGAACAGGTTCAGGTGGCGTCTCGATACGGATCGCAACTACGACAGCACTCGGATGCCCGCTCGAGGTTGTGGAGTGTCGGTCTGCCAGGGGGAGGTAGGCAGCCGCGCCGGTCATCGCGAGCGACCGCTGCCGGCGCCGTTGCGATCGCTTGTCCGCGGTTCCGTGTACGCGCTGTCGGCCGCGCTCGGGTGCTGAGCGCGTGAACGGCGCCGACCTTTCCGACGCCGTTGCCGGCGATCGGTCAGGCTGCCGTACGGTGTGGTCGTTGATCGAGCGCTTGTTCGCGCAGCTTGGTCAAGGTGCGCGAAAGAATACGGGAGACATGCATCTGCGAAACGCCGATGCGTTCGGCGATCTGGCCCTGGGTCAAAGATTCGAAGAACCGCATCACCAGCACGTCGCGTTCCAGCCCCGGCAGCGCGGCGATCAGCGGTCGTACCGCCATCGCGTCCTCGGTCAGCTGATAACACGGTTCCTCGGCGCCCAGCCGCGAGGCCAACGCGGCACCCCCCTCATCGTCGTCAACGAACACAGCGTCCAGGGAGTTGGTGTTGTAGGCGTTGGCTGCCAGTAGTCCCCGAGTCACTTCCGGTAGATCTACCTGCAGTTCGGCCGCGATCTCCCGCGCCTTCGGCATCCGGCCCATCCGCTGCGCCAGCCGTTCGACAGCCGGACCGATCCGGGCGTGGGTTTCTTTCGCCCGCCGCGGTACCCGCACACTCCAGGCGCGGTCACGGAAGTGCCGGCGTACTTCTCCCATGATGGTCGGCACCGCGAACGCCAGAAACGACGCCTGCCGGCTCACATCGAACCGATCGACCGCGTGCAGCAGACCGACGCACGCGACCTGCCGCAGGTCATCATGGGGTTCGCCGCGGCCGGCGAACCGGCGGGCGATGTGCTCGGCCAGCGGCAGGCACAACCGGATGATCTCCGCACGCAGCTCGTGGCGGTGCGGATCGGCGGCCTCGAGGGCGGCCAGCTTGTCGAACCAAGGTTCGATGTTCTCGTAGCTGTCGCGGCCGCGACGAGGATGGATTGTTCGGTTCGTCAGGTTCGGTTCGTTCATCACGAATTCCTACGCTGTGTCGACGCCAATTCTCCGGTAATAGCCAGAACGCCAGAAATTAAACCGGATCCACCGACCAAAAATCGGATCAGTTTCTCGGCAGTCCGGAGAATCACTAACCGACCAGCATGAATACCGCGCACGACCGAGGATGCGTAACCCCTGATCAATATCTGAATCAGCTAGCTGACCAGCTGCCGATGATGCGCTTGCGCAAATCGCGATAGCCACCGACAAGGCCGTGACCGAAGCCTCTGTAGATTCCCTCGTGGATCAACCGGAACTACCTACGACCAGCTGTACACAAAGCAAAGAAACCGGCGCCAATAGTTCTTTCACATGAACAAGAAACGGCCGCCGACTGGGCCGGAAATGACACTCTGAGGCGCATCTATTGGATTTTCGCGATTGTGCGCCGGTACGCGGCGTCGACGTTTCGAGGCGGACACGACCGACGCCGCCTACGCCGGTGGTAGAGAGAAGTGAAGACTGACGGTGTGCGGGATGACGAGGTTCAGCTGATCGTGGTGGATGCGGCGAATGTCGTGGGGTCGAAGCCCGATGGTTGGTGGCGCGATCGTGTCGGCGCGACCCGACGATTGCTCGAGCGACTCGCTGCCTCGAGAGCTGGCCTGGGACGACCGGCCGAGGTGGTTGTGGTGCTGGAGGGCGCGGCGAAGGCCGCGGTCACCGATCAGACGACACCGGACTTCGAAAGCCTGCGGGTGCTGCTGGCCGACGGTTCGGGAGATGACGCCGTCGTCGGTGCGGTAGCAGCAGCCGCCGAGCAACACAGCAACCGACCGATCACCGTGGTGACTGCGGATCGTGGCCTCCGTGCCCGGGTCGAAGCGATCGGGGCCGACACCGTCGGTCCGCACTGGCTGTTGGCCCGCATCGAGTCATAGCGAACTCGATCACTACTCTCTGCTGCGCGTCGGCACCATCGGAACTCGATCATGTCGACAACAGCCACGCGAGCGTCGAACCACTATGGTCGAGCGTTGAGGATGAAAGGATATCGCTATGGGCGCCATAGTAGTTCACGAGTTCATCGCACTCGACGGAGTGTTCGAGGATCCGTCCTGGACCTTCGAGTACGGCTTCGATCCCAAGATGGGTGAAACCCTCGGCGCGATCACGGCCGAGTCGAAGGCGATCCTGCTCGGCCGGACGACCTTCGAGATGTTCGCACCGGCCTGGTCGACCCGCGCGGCCGAGGACGACCCTGGGGCGCCATTTTTCAACGACACGATGAAATATGTCGTCGGCGCGCGGGAACCTCAGGTCGAATGGGCCAACAGCACCCGTCTGGGCCCGTACGACCCGAACGTCATCCGAAAGCTCAAGGACGACACGGACGGCAGCATCTACATCAGCGGCAGCGGCACGCTCGTCCGGGCACTCCTGGCGGACGGTCTGGTCGACAATTTGCACCTGTTCGTGTACCCGATCGCACTCGGCAAGGGCAAGCGACTGTGGCGCGACGGCGTCGACGCGACAAAGCTCGCGCTCGTGCGGTGTGAGGTGTACGACAACGGCGTCGTTCACCTCGACTACGGCCCAGCCGCAGCCTGACCTGATAGCAGCCCGCCGTCGACCGGACGCCCACGAGTGTGACGCGCACTCCGGGTAATCGCCGGCACAGTGACGACGGATGCCAGGATGGGTCGAGCCCGACGCCATGGCGTCGGGCTCGACCCAGTGATGCCGCTCATCAGCTCCACGTTCGCGTGGTTCAGCACCGGCAGGCACCGGCTGCCGACGACGCCCGGTCGCCGCGAGGATGGCAATCGAGGGCACGGGGGTCACCGCTGGTGGCCCCGCCCGCAGGGACTGATCCGCGAGCGGCCAATCCGCGACAAACCTGGATGTGTTTTCTGGCCCGGAGAAAAACATCCCGTTGGTTTTGAACCGTTTCGTCGTGAGTGCCGTAGGTCTGAGGTATAAGCCGACGAACTGGTTGGTCCAGATGTGTCTGGAGAGCATGTTATGGCTGAACAGCAACCGCAGTTCACTGTGTTCGGCGGCCCCGATGGTGCTCACATCCCCGTCGACCCGACTGCGGAGACCGCGACCGGCCTGCTCCATCGGCTGGGCGGTCCCGGCACCGTTCGGACCACCGAACGTCTCGCGATCCCGCACCACAGGCATATCCGGCTCGCCGGCCGCACGGTGAACAGCCGATCCGCCCTCTTCGACGGTGACCTGCGCTCCCGCGCTGCCAGTGACCAGACGGCCGACACACCAGCTCGCACACACAACGGCCGCACCAGCCGCCACGACGCGGACCAGCGCGTTCCCATCCGCCACACACGGATGACCGAACCCGAGGCTCTCGGCGCAGTCGGACACGTAGTCACGAAGGACTTGGATTACGCCCCCAGCCACCTCGACCTCACCCCAGTAACGAGAAGCCGATCATGAACACTGACGGAATCGTCGGGGCACGCTCCGGCATGCGACCGACCAATCTGTTCGCCGACGACCGGGCAACTCGCGAAACCGAGCATCCCCGCGCCGCCGAACTTCGCCAATGGACGCGGGAACACCTGTGCCGACCCCACCCGGACCTCGGCCGATCCGGCCCGGTTTGTCCCTACACCGCCCGCGCCATTGCGCATGAGTACCTCTGGGTCGCTTTCATCGAAGGCCGCCACATCGACACCGAGTACATCACCGCGATTGTCGACGACATGAACGATCTGTTTCCCGCCTTACCACCGCAACACAAGCCCGAAGCCAAAATAAAAGCCTTCCTCGCGGTCTTTCCCGACCTGACCGACTACGCCAACATCGACACCGTCCAGAATGACCAGAAAACACGGTTCGTCGACAAAGGACTGATGATCGGCCAGTTTTATCCTGGCTGCGCCACCCCGGGACTGCACAACCCGGACTTCCACGCACTCGACGCGCCGCTGCCACTGCTCGCCATACGCTATATGGCTCCCACAGACTTCCCGTTCCTCAACACCCGCCACGAGTGGATCGATACTTACCTCAAAATCTTCGCACCTAGCATCCCGGGCTTCATCAGCAATTCCCTTGCCGACAAACTCCTCGAAACACCCGCCCCCACCGTCGGCGCCGCACGGTCCGCGTCGCCGTCCGGAGCCGATTGATCGACGCCCGTAACGAGGGAAGCGGGTGTAAGTGTTTGTCTTGCGTGGCGATTCGGGCGTGGCGGAAACTACGCGTCCGCGCGCTGCGGCACGATGGTCGGATGCACATAGACCTTTCCGGACGACGCGCATTGGTATCAGGGTCGAGTCAGGGCATCGGATTGGCCATTGCGACAGAGCTGGCGCGGGCGGGGCATCGGTGGTGGTCAACGGAAGAGACCCGGACAAGACCGACCGCGCCCGCGCGACCATCACGAACGAGGTGCGCGGCGCCGAGGTGACCGCGGTGGCCACCGACCTCGCCTCCGCCGACGGCGCGGAGACGCTGCGTGAACAGGTCGACGAACTCGACATCCTCGTCAACAACCTCGGTATCTTCGGCGCCGAGCCCGTGCTCGAAATCGGGGACGACGAATGGCGGCACTATTTCGAAGTCGATGTCCTGTCCGCGGTGCGCCTGACCCGAATGTACTTGCCAGGAATGATGGGCCGCGGGTTCGGTCGGGTGCTGAACATCGCCAGCGATTCGGCGGTCGTGACCCCGATCGAGATGGTTCATTACGGCACAATGAAGACAGCCCTGTTGGCGGTCACCCGTGGGTACGCGAAAGCGGCGGCTGGCACCGGTGTCACAGTCAACTCGGTGATGGCCGGTCCGACACGCACACCCGGCGTCGAGGAATTCGTCCACGAATTGGTGGGCGACGAATTGTCATGGGACGAGGCCGAACAGCAGTTCATGAAAGATCATCGTCCACACTCGCTGATCCGACGTCTGATCGAACCGACCGAGATCGCCTACCTGATCGTGTACCTCAGTTCCGAGTTCGCCTCGGCCACGACAGGCGGTGCTCTTCGTGCCGACGGTGGCTACATCGATGCCATCCTCCCGTGAAAACCCGATAACCGGCACCACCAACGATCTCCCGAGTTCCCGTCCTGCTGTGCGGGACAGTGACGACAATTGTGCAGACACCGGCGCAATCGTGGCAGCATTTCGTTGAATGCGCTGGCGTGTGGTGGGCTCGGTCCGCCACGAAGAGATCGTGATGGTCGAATCGGCTGCCGGACAGCGCATTCGAGAACTGGACTGGTCGGCACCGTACCGAACGGTATCGGCGCCGCAGACCCTCGTTCGGAACTGTTCGAGACCTGATCCGACTTCTCGGTTCGCGCCGCCGGCGGTACTGGTGCAGCGGAAGATGGGCGATGAATGTACACGAACAACCTCGCGGGACGATGACCTTCGACGCTGATGGAGCGGCAATGGACCTGTACCGATCGACAGACCACGGCGGGCTGGACGTCGGAGGTCGGCTGTGACCGCGCCGGAGTCGGACCGATCCGCCGACTTGGTTCTCGCGGGCGGCGGCGCGAAAGGCGTCGGACTGGTGGGGGCCGTCGCCGCGCTGATCGACGCCGGTTACCAGGTCCAGCGAGTATCCGGCACTTCGGCCGGCGCGATGCTCGGGGCCATCGTCGCGGCGGCGTCGAAGCGAGGGCGGCTGACAGGTATCGAGGTGAAGGACCTGGCACTCGGTCTCGAGTACGACAAGTTTCTCGACAGTGGGCCGTTCGAGAGAATTCCCCTCGTCGGGCCGTCCTGGGCGATACTTCGGGGAAGCGGAATCTATCGAGGTGACTATGCCCACGAATGGATCGCCGCCAAGCTTCGCACACTGGGGGTGACTACGTTCGGTGACTTGCGCATCGACGACGAGACCCTCCCCGCACAACGGCAGTACTCCCTGGTGGTCACAGTGACGGATGTGACGACCGGCCAGCTGGTACGACTGCCCTGGGACTATGACCGGGTCTACGGTCTAGACCCGGATACGCAACCGGTGGCAGCGGCCGTGCGCGCGTCGATGGCGATTCCGTTCTTCTTCCGACCGGTCTCGTTGACCAGTACCGCGGGGGTAACTTCGACCTTGGTCGATGGCGGGGTGCTGTCGAACTTTCCGATCGATTCGCTCGATCGGACCGACGGTCACCTGCCACGCTGGCCCACCTTCGGAATTACGGTGCTGCCTCATTTGCCGGCCGGCAACATCACGGTGATTCCACAGCTCGGGCTGCTTCGCCGGTACGGGGCCCCGCACCTGTTCGAGAGTGTCCTCACCACCATGCTGGTCGGCCGCGATCAGGCATATTTGAACCAGCCCTGGGTGGACGCCCGGGCGATCCGGGTCGATTCGGCCGACGTCGGCGTACTGAACTTCGACATCACTGAACAAGAGATCGAAGCACTTTACCAAAAGGGGTATGCGGCGGCACAGCGATTCTTATCCACCTGGAATTGGCCGGAGTACGTCGAGCGCTTCCGGGTTCCGACCGGAAGATGATCGGCGAGCCGCCTCGCTGGCTCGAGCCGTCAGCGGGTTGTCGCGCCGCGCAGCCCAGCGCGGATCGCCGCCACAATCGCGTCCAGACCAACCTGATGCGAGCCCGACCAGTAGACGCGCTCGCAGTCGCGGCACCGCCGGAACGTGTCGTAGTAGCGGCGCGTAAGCGGTTCCAGCCGATCGTCGACTGCGGCCTCGGTGACCACGTCGACGATGCCGCCACAGCGCAGGCACCGAGTGAACGGCGCAAGGCGCTCGATCAGGTCGAGGCGCAGGATCACCTCGACGATCTGATCGATCGGCCGGTCCGACCGCACGAATACACCATGAGTGACATTGCGGCGCTTCAACAGGCCTCGATCGCGGGTGAGCAGAATCCGATGCTCGGCCGCCGACACCTCGGCGAGTTCGGCATCACCGGCATCCCACCGGCAGTCGACGTCCAAGCCCATCAGCCGCATCATCTTGGCAAGACCGCCGAGATTGACATCGGCGACGAAGCGCGACTCCCGGAGCGGACGTGGGCGCACCCGAGTGATCCGTGCGATATCGAGCGTCTCGAATACCGGATACACAGTGATCCGGTCGCCGGCCACCGGGCGATGGTCGAAGCCCACCGGTTGCCCGTTGACGAGAATCAAATCGACCTCGGTGTGGGGGATGCCGGCGGCTTCGACGATGTCCTTCACGGTCTGGTGCGGACGGACGGGTCTGTCGGACACCGTGTATCGCTGGTCGGGCCGCAGGAAGTCGTTCAACTCGGCGAAGACCCGGATACCGATGTTCATTCTACGAACAGCGCCATCGCCGCGGTGAAGCCGTGCAGCGCGTTACGTCCGGCGATGGGACCGATCTCACCGGCGGCGAAGAAGCCCGCGAGCGGTATGCCGCCGAGCAAGTCGCCGATCGTGGCAGCGTCGTGATCCGCCACACCGAACATCCGCCGGCCGCGTCCGTTGCACGTGAACAGCAGCGCACCTGCCGGGCGCCCCGGGAGGTCCGAACTCGCCTGCGCGAGGGCGGCTCGCAGATCTTTGTCCGCTCGGACCGCATCGCGAACCTGGAACTGTATGGTCGTGCCGACCTCGACAACCTCGCCGATCTCGATCGTGCCGCTCGACGGGTCGGCGCCGAGAAGGCCGCGAATCAGGAAGTCGCCCTGCCCCGGCGCTGCCAGGTGCTCGTCCACCACAATGCCGATCTGTAGGCCGTGGGTCAGCAGTTCCTGCTGATCAGGCGGTAGCAGTTCGACCATCTCACGCAATCGTTCGACCGGCGGCCGGCCGCCGAGTTCGGTGATCAGCGCGCCGTGCGCGCCGGTGACGATATACGGGTATCCGATCGGCCGACAGCCCTGCGAGACGATCGAAACGCCGCACCGTCCGGGAAGCCGTACGCCGACCGCACCGGATGTCGACACGTCGCGGTCGCAGAACAGCCTGCTGCCGTCTGGACCCCGTGCACCGCTCACCAACCCGCCCATGACGAGGGTGCCGGGCAGATCGGCGTTCAAGTGCTCGAGCAGGAGGTCGGCCGGGAACGAGTAGGGGTCCGGCAGCAACAAATGGAAGTCGCGGGCGGCCTGATCAAATCGGTAGCCGGCCAATAGCCCACCGGTCGCCGTGCGGACGAATTCCAACTGGAATGTCTCGGCGGCGGGCAATCCGGATGCCAGCCACACCACCACCGCGGGCTCGTCCTCCATCTCATGACGACCCGCCACGACAGCCTGGGCCACACATCCGACCAGGGCGGGGACCTGGACCGCCTGGTGGACACCCGCGAGCACGGCCGAGGCCTCGTCGGTGTACGCCCGTGACGCGAGCAGCACGCCGAGCGACACCGTCTCGCCCGCGAGCTGGTCACGCGCGCACGCTGCGGCCTGCGCGCCTGCCTGCCGCGCCTGCGGCGCGGTGGAGAGCCCGACCCCGATCCGCACCCTTCCATCGTAGCCAACCCGGAGAATGCATAGGTATTGTTGCCGCGCAATACATTTCAGACACGCGCCCCGGATTCGGACACCATTTGACGCGCGCCGGCCACACCGATGACGAAGCCATGACGATCGTGCGACGTTGCCCGCCCCCAGAGTTGGCTCCAGATCACCGGGCGGATCCGGAAGGACAGCCATTCCGGTCGAGGCCGCCCAGCACAGGGCATTTTGCCTATCACCCGCTACGACCATCCGGGGGCGCCGTCGACATCGTTCGGTGCATGCATCCGGAGCCCGCAGGAGGCCGCGTCGGTTCGCAGATCATGATTGAGTAGCCAGCGGGTCCTCGGGTTCAGCGCTGGTGCGGAGGCCTTCCCGGATCAGCGCGATCACGGTATCGGCGGTCCGGTCGAGGTGGCTTCGGCCGTCGGAAAGCCGGGCCTGCGGGCTGATGTAACTGCGCGGACCGACGTGGGTGGCCGGGTCGAGCGAGTGCACCGTAATCTTTCCTCCGCGGGCGGCCCGGTTCCATCCGCTCCAGCGGACCAGCCGCCACCGCTGCGGAAAGATCCACATACCGGCGCGCTCGATCCAGTCGCTGGCAGCGGTGAGACGGTAGACGTGCTGGGCGTGACTGATGTCGTTGGCGCCGTTGCAAAATCCGCCGATGGTGGTGAGCCAGAGCGGGCAGCGCAGCTGAGACCACAGTTCGTTCACCGCGCCGGTGGCGACCTGGGCACCACCGCTGTAACTGAGCAGCACCACGGGGATACCGCTGGCAGGACGGTAGCCGGCGAGCTGGAGCTGGGCAGCGATCTGCGAACCGACGGCGCGGTTGTACAGGGGGCGATACCGGCGGTCGGCGGCGACGAAGATCTGCATCACGTTGTGCAGAAAGAGCACCAGCCCGATCCGGCGGCGCAGCCATGTCCACACCGGCCGGTCGGCGAGCGGATGAGCCAGCGGAGAGTAGGGCTGGATCTGGCCCAGCACCCTGAGCTCTGGCGCCTTCCCGATCAGGGAGTCGACTAGTTGGCCGCCGTCGCGGGTGTCCTGGAATCGACGTTTCCCGATGCCGTCGAGATAGACCAGGTAGGCGTCCGGAGGGCGGTCCGCGTCCGCGCCCCGCGCGTAGGGCATCCGAAGGGGGAGCGCGGTGGTGGGGGTCCGCCAGCCAGCGGTATAGGCCAGCACCTCGTAACGGGCGAGCAGCGCTTCGGCGAGCAACGCCGGTCCGATCCCGACGAGCAACAGCAGAAGCGCGAACTCGATCATGTGAGTCGCTCCGGCGCTCTGGTCCTGTTGAGCGTCGCGACCAGACGACGGACGCCTTCGACGGCGACGCCGAGTCCGATTCCCGCGACGGCTATGCAGCCGGTGGCCTCCCACCAGCCGACCCCGGCCAGGCGGGCGAGCGAGGTGGCGAGGCCGGCCCCTACTCCCGCCATCAGCAGCAGGTGTAGTAGCGGGCCGAGTAGGGGGAACGCGAGGACTGCGGCGAGTAGCAGCGGAGCGGCCAGGGCTGGTGTCCAGACCAACGCGCCCTCGTCAGACGGTGACGTAGGCAGTACCAGTTCCGCCAAGGTCCATGCGGACAGCGGCCAGAGCGCGAAGACGGCGCCGTCGACGACGGCGCCGGCCAGCATCAACAAGGCCGCCCGAGTGCGGGACACGCCGGACAGGCGTGCCACCACGGGCACGAGACGCCCGGCGGCCTCGGACAGACCGGCGAGCAGTAGCAGGATCGCGACGAAGGGGGACACCGGTCAACCCTGCGATGGCAGCTCAGGGGGCCCGCACTGGGTGGCGCCGGTCTGCCGTAGGTAGCGTTCGAGTTCGTCGGCGGCGCGGGGATAGCCGCTCGCCAGATGTTGGGCGCTCTGCAGGATACGCACGGCGACCTGGAACCGAGGCTCGGCGAGCAGGCGCTGAGCGAGGGCGCGCACGGACTCCACGGTGACATCCTCGGGGCGGATCGACAGGCCGGCATCGAGTTCGACGAGGCGGCGAGCGACCAGTGTCTGATCGGCCCCCTGCGGGACCGCTAGCATCGGGACGCCGGCATACAGGGCCTCGTTGACGCTGTTGACCCCGCCGTGGGTGATGAACAGCGCGGTGTGGGCGAGCACGTCCAGCTGCGGTACCGAACTGGAGGCGATCACGTTGGCGGGCAGCGGGCCGAGTTCGGCGGGGCTGGTGTGTCCGGTGGAGATGATCACGATCCCGCCCAGTGGGGCGAGTGCGTCGGCGAAGGTGCGCAGCAGCCGTGGGCCGGCGTCGAACACCGTGCCCATGGAGACGTACAGAACCGGGTCCCGCAGCCGGTCGATCGGGAACGACGAGTCAGGTGGGCGGGCGCCGATGCTCGGTCCGACGAACTGGTAGGACTGATCGAAACTGTCGGCGTCGGGATGGAACACCCGTGAGGTGTAAACCAGGTTGAGCGGCTGGCGGATGTCCGCCAGGTCGATCGCTGGCACCGCGCGCGTATCGTAGCGGCGGCGCAGTTCCCAGCGGGACCTGAGATAGCCTCCGACGCTGCGCGGAAGGGCCGCCGCTGCGGCGAGTAGGGCCCAGGAGGCGCGGGTGGGACTGGGCACCTGCCGGTTGAACGCGAACGTGGTGAACGACGACGCCGCTGGCACGTCGAGTTCCCGGGCGGCCACCGGCCCCCACAGGCAGGCAGATCCGTGCACGATCAGATCGGGCCGGGTGCCGCGGAGATCGGTGAGGACTCCGGGCAGCACCTGGACCGCCGTGCGTGCAAGTTGCTCCATGAGCGTGACCGCCGTCGGCGGGCCGGACAGCGGTATTTCGTCCCCGGCATACAGGAACACTCGCGCGCCGGTGGCCGCGATTTCCTCGGCGTACGCAGGTGTCGTGTGGTAGGTAACAGAGTGGCCACGATGGACAAGCTCGGCCGCGACCGGCAGTGTCGGGTTGATATGACCGTGCATGCCGATGTTGAGGAATGCGACTGCGCTCATCGGCTGACTCCAGCTGGGGAATGAGCCGGCGTCCGGCAACCTGTGGCGATCATGATTCGCCCTCACCTCCGCGAGCGGAACATCGCGTTCGTTCGGGCTCAGTATGCCAGCGGCAATGATCCACTCGGCCGGGGCCCCGAGCTGCGATCGGTACCGTTGCCTTGTCGCGAACGGCGATGTTGTCGTACCGGGGCGGGCCGGCCGCCGTCGTTGCGGTCGGACCGGGTGGCGCAAGTGATCGAGGTGACATCGGAGCAGGTCGGAGTCCGATGCCGGCACGGAACTACACGGCCGACACCGGGCGACGAGCACCAGGTCCAGCGAAGTACGCGTGCATGTCGACAACAGTCCCGGCGTCGCCGGTTTCGACATGCACCTGGCTCATGAGGCCCTGCATCAATTCGAGCCCGCGACCACGGTGGTTGTCGGGCGCCGACGTGACGGGCTGCCATCGGCCGTTGTCGCTGACGGTGAGGTGCACTCCGTCCCGGATCGTCGAGGCATGGAGGCGGACGCTGCCGCCGGCCCTGCCCCGGTGGCCGTGCTCGATAGCGTTCGCGCACGCCTCGTCAGCGGCAATCAGCACGCTCCACGCGTCCTCTCCCCCGATCTGACAGCACGCCAGCCAAGTGCGCAGCGCACGGCGCACAGCAGCCAGCCGAACTGGCTCGGCGGAAAAAGTCAGGTCCAGCGGCGCGGGCGCGCGGCGACCTCGGTTCGCCATATATTCACCTCCATTGCTTCTGAACCGCGACACGGACGAGTGCTGCGTCGACGTCGATGTGCCTGGCGGTACCCGATTGACCTCATCTCACACGTTCGGCGGCCGACGGGCCACACCGGAGATCCGCTGGCGGCGGATCCGTCTCGCCGGACACGCACTCGCCGATTTCCCGTGACCTATTCCACTCCGGCGCGAGCGAACACCCCTGCCGGTCAACGCGTATGGCGGCGCGATGGGTGATCGCCTCGGACACGATGGGGTAAGTTGACCGCGGAATGCCTTATTCTCTGCGCCGTTTCGAGAGCGCCAGAGGTTCGACACGCAGCGGAGGTTGGAAGTGGCGTATTACGGCCCGAGAAGCGAAAGTGGGACCGAGCGTCCGGACCGAGCGCTATCCGTGTGTGATCACGTGACCGGACGGTGCGCAGCCGTGGGCGGTGCGCGGTGAGCACCGAAGGCTCACCGCGGGCGCTCGAGGTCCAGGTGCGATCGGCGGGCGACGTCCTGATCGTGACCGTACACGGCGAGATCGATATGGCATCCGCACCGCAGTTGCAGTCGGCGCTCGAACAGGCACTCCTCGAAACACCGCCCACTGTTGTCGTGGACATGTCGAACGTGGGATTTCTCGGCTCCGCCGGCCTCAGTGTCCTGCTCGCGGCGTCAGAGGCGACCGGTCCTGGTCGCCTCCGGGTGGTGCCCAGTGACGCGGCGCGACGGCCGATCGAGGTAACCGCGCTGGACCGGCTGCTCACCGTATTCGACACCGTCGAGGCCGCGGTGGCGGCCGAAAAGACACCGCCGAACTGAGCACGGCGATTCTCGAACTCCTCCCGTTCGGCCGGCCCACGGTCGGATAGCTTCCTCCCGCGCACTCCGCAGCAGGTGTCGATCCACGCGGTCCAACCGCTCGGCAGGCCAGAAACGCTCCTGGCTCCTATCCGACGACACGAGGCAGGCAGCCGGCACACCGCGCACACCGCGTGGGTTTCAGGTGCGCAACACCGGGTATCTGCCCGGTCGTCGACACCGTGTCGACCACTGTGCTCCGGGAGGAGGCCGTATGACAGAGAACCGCCAACATCGGCTGGTGGGGGTGTCCGCGGCGGCCGCATTGGCGGATCTCGGATTCGCCTCTGTCGCGTCCGGGGTCATCGCGCGGAGGCGGCCGGTGCTGGGCTTGCTCGAGCACACCAAGGCCGATTCCCGGGTGATCGAGCGCATGCGTCAACTGCGCCGCGAATTCGGATCCGGCCCGGTCGAACTCGTCGTGCCGGGACGTCGGATCGTGGTGGTTCTCGACCCACAGGACGTCGGCCGGGTATTGGCCGACTCACCGATGCCGTTTCACCCGGCGAATCGGGAAAAACGCGCCGCGCTGCGTCAGTTCCAGCCACACGGTGTGTTGTTGTCCGACGGCCCGATCCGAACGCAGCGTCGAGCCCTGAACGAAGCCGCGTTGGACACCGCCGAGCCGCTACATCGGCTCGCCCTGCCCTTCGCCGCCATCATCGCGGACGAGGCGCGGGAGTTGGTCGTGTCGGCGCTGCACCGCGGGCACATGGACGCGACGCAATTCACCGTCCAATGGTGGCGATTGGTGCGCCGACTGGTACTCGGCGACCGTGGCCGCGATGACACCACGCTCACCGATGAACTAGGGCGGCTACGCTCGGCGGGCAATTGGTCATTCCTGGCCCCGGCGCACCGCAGGCGACGCGACCTGTTCACCAATCGCCTCTACCGCTACGTCGAGTCCGCGCAGCCCGACAGTCTGGCCGGTGCGCTGGCCGCTGTCCCCGCGGCGGGCGCGACGGATCCCGTCGGACAGATCCCGCACTGGCTGTTCGCCTTCGATGCTGCCGGCATGGCGCTGAGCCGAGCGCTGGCAGTGCTGACTACCCATCCCGAGCAAGCCGCCCGGGCGCAGGCCGACGCCGCCGCCCCCGATCGCCTCGACCTGCGGAGCTACCTGCGGGCCTGTGTGCTCGAGTCGGTGCGGTTGTGGCCGACCACACCGACGATCCTGCGCGATATCACTACCGACACACAGTGGCGTGACGGCGAGGACTGCTTCACCATCGCGGCAGGTGCCGCGCTGATGATCGCGGTCCCGGCATTCCATCGAGATCCCGACCTGCTTCCCTTCGCCGACGAGTTCGTTCCGGATATCTGGCTCGACGGCCGCGTGGAGCAGTATCCGCAACTCGTCCCCTTCAGCGCGGGCCCGGCCGACTGTCCTGGCCGCAACCTCGTTCTGTTCGTCACGAGCACGCTGCTCGCGCACCTGCTCACCACGGCGGAGTTCCGGCTGCGGTCTACCCCGCAGCCGGACCCGAATGCTCCGCTGCCGGTGACATTGAACAACTTCGGGCTCGACTTCGTGGTCGAACCATGCATGACACAGACTGGTTAGCCTTCCGGTAATCCGACGAACTCGCCGAACACGGTGTCACCCACCACGGCGCGATTCGGGTGCGCCGTGCTACTGGTTGGCACCCGCGATACCACCGATGATGCCACCGATCACGCAGCCGGGCAGGAACCCGACAATCAAGAAGAGCAGACCGATCAGCGTCCCGACGGCGCAGCCGATCAAGACACCTGCCACCGTGGTGCCCGCGTCACCGATGAACTGTGGCGCACCCAGTTCCGGGACCGCGGCCCCGACCGGTGTCAACGTCAAAGTGGTCCCGGCCGCGTCGACTTCCGGCGTCACCCGAACCTGCTGACCAGCCACCGTCTGTAGGGTCGTCGGCACGGTGGCGACCGCTGCACCGTCCGGCGCACGCACCGTCACGATGGTGCCCGACGTCACGGCGAACGTACCCGAGGTCACGGTGACCGTCGCGCTCGACCGGTCGGGCGCGACGGCGGCCGTGTAGGCGATACCCTGGTCGACGCCACCGATCACCTGGTCGGGCACCTCGGCCTGGCCGTACGCGGTGGCGGCCGTGACACCGGTGGCGGCAATGGTCAGCAGTGTGGTCGTCAGTAATTTTCTGAGTTTCATGAGACTTCCCGATCATCCAGCCGATTCGATGATGTCGTTTCCCCGGAAACGGCGATGGAGCATCCCTAATGATGCGCGCTAGACGTGCCGATGTCGAGAGCTGAAAGTATCGAATCACCCTGCAAGATCGAATATTTCGGCATTACCTCGAAAAATACGGGGTCGAATTCAGCGTTATTCCAATTCCCCTTCGGTCTCCAGATAGACCTGACGCAGCCGATCGAGGGTGGCCCGGTCGGGCTTCTCCCAGAGCTTACGCTCGGCCGCTTCGAGCAGCCGCTCGGCAATGCCGTGCAGGGCCCACGGGTTGGACTGCGCCAAGAACTTGCGGTTCACCTCGTCGAAAACGTAGCTTTCCGACAGCTTCTCGTACATCCAGTCGGCGACGACATTCGTCGTGGCGTCGTAGCCGAACAGGTAGTCCACCGTCGCCGCCATCTCGAAGGCACCTTTGTAGCCATGCCTGCGCATGGCTTCCAGCCAGCGTGGGTTCACCACGCGGGCACGGAACACCCGCGAGGTCTCCTCCGAGAGCGTCCGGGTGCGCACGGCGTCGGGGCGGGTGCTGTCGCCAATGTATGCCACCGGGTTCTTCCCGGTCAGCGCGCGTACCGTAGCGACCATGCCGCCGTGGAACTGGAAATAGTCGTCGGAGTCGGCGATGTCGTGCTCACGGGTGTCGGTGTTCTTCGCAGCCACCGCGATTCGCCGGTAGGCGCCGCGCATGTCGTCGGCAGCGGGCGCGCCATCGAGGTCGCGGCCGTAGGCGTAGCCACCCCAGGTGGTGTACACCTGCGCGAGGTCATCGTCGGTGCGCCAACTCTTCGAGTCGATCAGCTGCAGCAGACCCGCGCCGTAGGTACCCGGCTTGGAGCCGAATATGCGGGTGGTCGCTCGCCGCTGATCACCGTGCTCGGCGAGGTCGGCCTGGGTGTGCGCGCGCACGTAGTTCGATTCGGCGGGCTCGTCCAGGTCGGCGACCAGGCGCACCGCGTCGTCCAATAGGGCCAGCACATGCGGGAAGGCGTCACGGAAGAAGCCACTGATCCGCACGGTGACATCCACCCGGGGGCGGCCCAATTCCGCGAGTGACATCACTTCGAGTGTCGTGACCCGTCGGCTCGCCTCATCCCAGACCGGTCGGACGCCCAGCAGCGCAAAGACTTCCGCGATGTCGTCGCCGGACGTGCGCATCGCAGAGGTACCCCACACCGAAAGGCCAACCGACCGCGGGTATTCGCCATGATCGGCCCGGTACCGGTCCAACAGCGATTCCGCCATGGCCTGACCGGTTTCCCAAGCCAGGCGCGACGGCACGGCCTTCGGGTCGACCGAATAGAAGTTGCGGCCGGTGGGCAGTACGTTGATCAGACCGCGCAGCGGAGACCCGCTCGGACCCGCCGGAATGAAGCCGCCCTTCAGCGCGTGCAGCACCCGCTCGATCTCCACGCCGGTCTGCCGCAGCCGCGGCACCACCTCGGTGGCAGCGAATCGCAGCACCCGGCGGACCTCGGCATCCTCGGTGAGACCATCCACCGCGTCCGGCGACCAATTCGCCGCCTGTAGCCGCGAAACCAGCTCGCGGGCAAGGGATTCCACGGTGTCAACCCGCTCACGGGCCTCGGCTCCGGACTCATCGAGGCCGAGCGCTTCCCGCAGGCCGGGCACGGAGCGCTCGCCGCCCCACAGCTGACGGGCACGCAGCATGGCGAGCACCAGGTCGAGTTCACTCTGCCCCGTGGGCGCCTCGCCGAGCACGTGCAGACCGTCGCGGATCTGGACGTCCTTGATCTCGCACAGCCAGCCATCGACATGCAACAGCATGTCGTCGAAGGACTCCTCATCCGGACGTTCGGCGAGGCCGAGGTCGTGATCCATCTTCGCCGACCGCATCAGCGTCCAGATCTGCTGACGAATGGCCGGAAGTTTGGCCGGGTCGAGCGCCGCGATGTTGGCGTGCTCGTCGAGAAGTTGCTCCAGACGCGCGATGTCACCGTAGCTTTCGGCACGGGCCATCGGCGGAATCAGGTGGTCGACGAGGGTAGCGTGCGCGCGCCTTTTGGCCTGGGTTCCCTCGCCGGGGTCGTTCACCAGGAAGGGGTAGATCAGCGGCAGGTCGCCGAGTGCGGCGTCGGTGCCGCAGGAGGCGGACATACCGAGTGTCTTGCCGGGCAACCACTCCAGATTGCCGTGCTTGCCGAGGTGCACCAGCGCGTCGGCGGCGAAACCCTCCGGCGCGCTGAGCCAGCGGTAGGCAGCGAGGTAGTGATGGCTCGGCGGCAGATCCGGGTCGTGATAGATGGCGACCGGGTTCTCGCCGAAGCCGCGCGGGGGCTGCACCATCAACACGATGTTGCCGAAACGCAGCGCGGCGATGACGATCTCGCCGTTTGGATCGGCCGAGCGGTCGACGTATAGTCCGCCCGGGGCCGGCCCCCACGCCTCGACGACGGCTTCACGCAGATCTACCGGCAGGGTGTCGAACCAGGCGGCATAGGTCGCCGCACCGATGCGGATCGGATTGCCCTCCACCTGTTCGTCGGTCAGCCAGTCCGGGTCCTGCCCGCCGGCCGCGATCAGCGCGTGCACGAGGGCATCACCGTCGCGTTCGGCCAGCCCGGGAATCTCGTCGGGTTCGCCGAGATCATAGCCGGCGGAACGCATTTCGGTGAGCAGACGGATCGCGCTCGCCGGGGTGTCCAGGCCGACGGCGTTGCCGATCCGGGCGTGCTTGGTCGGGTAGGCCGACAGCATGACAGCGACGCGCTTGCGCGCGGCGGGAATGTGACGCAGCCGGGCATAGCGGGTTGCGATGCCCGCGACCCGGGCCGCGCGTTCGGGGTCGGGGACATAGGTGGACAGGCCGTCGGTGTCGAACTCTTTGAACGAGAACGGGACGGTGATGATCCGGCCGTCGAACTCCGGCACGGCGACCTGGGTGGCGACGTCCAATGGCGACAGGCCGTCGTCGTTGGCCTCCCACTGGTCCCGGCCGCTGGTCAGGCAGAGACCCTGCAGAATGGGCACATCCAGATCGGCCAGCGCACCGACGTCCCATGCTTCGTCCTCGCCGCCCGCGGAGGCGGTGGCGGGTTTGGTGCCGCCGGCGGCCAGCACGGTGACCACGAGGGCGTCCGCCCGTCGCAGCGTGGTGAGCAGTTCCGGCTCGGCGGTCCGCAGCGACGCACAGTACAGCGGCAGCGGGCGGGCGCCGGCCTGTTCGATCGCGGTGCACAGCGCATCGATGTACGAGGTATTGCCTGCGAGATGCTGCGCACGGTAATAGATCACCGCGACCGTCGGACCCTCGACCGGCGCCGCGGGCCGGTCCAGTGCACCCCAACTCGGCAGTTGGACCGGCGGCTCGAACCCGTATCCGGTGAGCAGCACGGTGTCGGAGAGGAAGTTGTGCAGCTGACGCAGATTCGCCGGGCCACCCGCCGCGAGGTAGTTGTGCGCGTCGGCTGCGACGCCGCCCGGCACGGTTGAGCACTCCATCAACTCGGCGTCCGGGGCGATCTCGCCACCGAGCGCGATCAGCGGTACGCCGCTGGCGCGCACTGCCGACAGCCCGTCTTCCCAGGCCCGCTTGCCGCCGAGGATTCGGACGACCACCAGATCAGCGCCGACGAGTAGATCCGGCACATCGTCGACCAGCAGACGAGCGGGGTTACCCCATCGGTAGTCGGCACCGCTGGCGCGGGCGCTGAGCAGATCGGTGTCGGACGTGGACAGCAGCAGAATCACAGGTGGCAGCCTTCCTTGGGTGACGCGCCCATCGGGGGTTCGCTGCTCGCCGGGAGGGTCTGGCTGTCTACAGTGGCGCGACCGCACCGGATTCCCACCGGTTTCCTCGTGGTCCGCCGAGCATGCCGATGCTACCTGCCACCGCGGTCCGGCTCGCCTGCGTGTCCGCCCGCTCGGATACCGCGCCGTTCCGGTCGGTCGGCACGTCGTCGATGATCTGCACGCAGCTTGTCGGGTGGGTAGGCCCGAAGCCGGCCACCCCGGGGTACGTAGGCTGAGGGAGTTATGACACGACCTGTTGCCGACTCCTGTCCCGGCGTGCTCCGGTTGCACGACGCGGCTGATGGGCCGTTGGCGCGGATTCGGGTGCCCGGAGGGCGGGTGGAGCCCGTGCAATGGCAGGTGCTCGCCCAGGCCGCGCACGACCTGGGCGATGGGAACATCGAGCTCACCTCACGGGGCAACGTTCAGCTGCGCCGGATCGGCGACGCCGAGGCGCTGTGGGCGCGACTGGAGAACGTGGGCCTACTGCCCAGCCACACGCACGAGCGGGTGCGCAACATCATCGCGTCGCCGCTGTCCGGACGAGTCGGTGGCGTGGCGGACGTGCGCGGACTGGTTCGCGCGCTGGACACCGAACTGATGGCCGCGCCGCGCCTCGCCGATCTGCCCGGCCGGGTGTTGTTCACCCTCGACGACGGCCGTGGTGATGTCAGCGGACTCGGCGCCGATATCGGTGTGCATGCCGTCGGCCCGGACGAGTTCGCGCTGCTGTTGGCCGGGGCGGACAGCGGCATCCGGATCCACTCCGCCGACGTCACCGAGGTGGTGCTCGCCGCCGCCCACGGGTTCTTGGCACTGCGCGGTGACAACCCCGGCCGCTGGCGGTTGCGTGAAATAGCGCACGGCAGCGAGCGTGTAATCGATCTGCTCGGCCTGCCCCCCGGCGACGATCGTGTCGAATTCACTACCGCACAGGTTGTTCCGATCGGCTGGCTGGAACAGGACAACGGACTGGTCAGCCTCGGCGCTGGGGTGCGCCTGGGTTCCTTGCCCGCCCGCACCGCAGAGTTCCTCGCCGCCGTAGAACGCCCCGTCTTCGTCACCCCGTGGCGCAGCCTGATAGCTACCGACCTGGAGGAATGGGCCGCTGAACAGGTGGTGCGCGTGCTCGCGCCGATGGGCCTGGTCTTCGACGCCGATTCGCCCTGGCAACTGGTCAGCGCCTGCGCCGGACAGCCTGGCTGCGCGAAGTCCCACACCGATGTCCGGGGCGACGTGACGGCGGCGGTCGAATCGGGGCGTGTGCTGCCCTCCGGGAAAAGCACAGTCGGGGCAGGCACTTCCAGCACCGAGCGAGCCGAACCGAAAGATGGTGCCGACCAACGAATCTCCGACAGTCCAGTGATGGCTTCGACGGATGTCGTGGTCGCCGGCCGGCAACACTGGTCCGGCTGCGACCGCCGCTGTGGCCGCCCTCGCGGCGCGGCCACCGATGTGGTCGCGACCGACGAGGGCTATCGCATCGGCTGACCGAACGGAGGCGCGCGATCCTCGGACTGTCCCAATCTCTGGACGATCCACGCCACCGATTGCCTGTCCTCGCGGTCACCGAACCCGATCACCCGCGACACACCCTTGCGCCCCCGCCGTACAGACACCACTGACCTGCCACGAATGTCGCACTGTGTTCGTCGGCCGGATGGCACCGGCCAACACCATCGAACTTCACCTCACGGTGCGCGTCGACTCGTCCTCGCCTCGTGGATTTCGAGGGTGCAGCATTTGACGCTGCCACCCGCCTTGAGCAGTTCCGACATGTCGATGCCGACCGGGTTGTAGCCGCGGGTGCGAAGGGCTTCGCTCAGATCGGTCGCATCGCTGCTGAGGAAGACGTTGGCACCGTCGCAGACGCCATTCAATCCGAGCACCGCCGCATCGGCATCCGTGGCTACGATCGCGTCGGGGTAGAGTTCGGCGAGCACCGCGCGACCGTCCGCGCTGAAGGCGGGCGGATAGTAGGCGACGGTAGTGGCGTCCAGCGGCAGCAGTACCGTGTCCAAGTGGTAGAAGCGCGGATCGACGAGTTCCAGGGACACCACGGGTAGTTCGAAGTGACGCGACACCTCCTCGTGCGCCGCACGGGAGCTGCGAAACCCCATTCCCGCCAGCAACCGGTCGCCGACCAGGAGGAAGTCGCCTTCGCCTTCGTTCAGTTCCGCGGCTCCGACCAGACCGGCCAGCCCGTGCTGGGCGAACCAGCGGTGATAGGCCGGCCCCTCGGCGGCGCGTTCGGGATGGGTGAAGCGGGCCGATATCGCGCGATCGCCCACGATCAGCCCGGCGTTCGCGGCGAACACCATGTCCGGCAGGCCGGGGATGCCGGGCACCACGTCGACCTTGTGCCCATGCTCCTGGTACGTCGCACGCAGGGTCTCCCACTGGTCGATGGCTCGGGATCGGTCGACGGGGTCGTCGGGGTTCATCCAGGGATTGATCGAGTAGGAGACTTCGAAGTGATCGGGTCGGCACATGACGAACCGTCGCGATGACGGACGACGTGCGGCGAACTCGGCCTGGAGGGTGGCTACAGAAGTCAACGGTGCTCCCGGAGGTAGGCGCGAACTTTCGGCTGCCATGACAGTAATTCGCCTACTATTGCGCTAGAAACAACGATTTGTTGCGTAGATTCCTTCCAGAGCAACTGTTCATTGCGTGAGCTGAAAGCGGGTGCGAAATGGACGACCTCGACCGGCGGATTCTCGAACGACTGCTCGAGCACGCGCGCGCCTCCTTCCAGGAAATCGGCGGCGCGGTCGGACTATCCGCGCCGGCGGTGAAGCGCCGCGTCGACCGGCTGGTCGCGAGCAAACAGATCACCGGATTCACCGCCTTGGTCAATCCGGCTGCCCTCGGCTGGAAAACCGAGGCGTACGTCGAGGTCTACTACCGCGACAACATCTCACCGGCCGAGCTCAAACGCAGCCTGGAGCCGATCCCCCAGGTCGTCGGTGTGTGGACGATCGCGGGCGAGGCCGATGCCCTGGTGCATGTGATGGCCACCGACATGGCCGAGATCGAGGTGACCGTCGAGCGGATCCGGGAGAACGCGCGCGTCGGACGCACCCGCAGTTCGATCGTCATGTCCCGAATCCTCGAGCGGCCACGAACCTGATCCAGCCCGCGACCGCACACGACGGGTCGCGTCGCTACCCGAGCCGCTCCGGCCGCACCGCAGTCCTAGCCAGCGTTATCCACCGGCCTGACTACGACGGCGGACGCGTGAGCTGCTCGGACCGGCTATCGCGACCTGCTCATCACCGCCACCAGCAGTTCGGCAGCGCGATCGATCGTCCTCGTCTCCGGTCGACGTGGTCAGACTTCGGCGGTGTGCCAGCGAATGCCGGTCAGCTCTCGAGAGAGCGCCCACAGGCGACGGCCGAGTTCTGGATCTCGGGCTGCCGCTGACAGCTGCACAGGTGTGGGATGTCCCGAACGTCCACCCCGACCATCAGGTCCGATATAGGAGCCCCCGGTGAGATCGGGCTGGGTCGCCGCGAAAAGCTGCGGCAGAGCTCCCATTTCCGGACTCTGCGCGAAGAGCTTTCCGGAAACGCGCATGGCGATTCCCATGATCCCGGTGCCTTTGTTCTGCATCGGTGTGTTGCTGTAGCCCGGGTGCGCGAGAATGCTGGCGATCGGCGACGACGACGATTGCTCGCGCCGAGCGAGTTCCACCCCGAAGACCGCGTTGGCCAGCTTCGATGCCGAGTAGGCGGCGAGGGGCGTGTACTTGCGCGACCACGCGACATCGTCCAGATCGAGTTCGCCCTTCTCATGCATATACGACGTCACGGTCACCACCCGTGGCGCCGGCGACCGGCGCAGCGCCGGTTCCAGCAGTGCCGTGAACGCGAAGTGGCCGAGATGATTCGCGGCGAAATGACGCTCCGCACCCTGCTCGGTCACGGAGTGCTCGACCATCGAGATGCCCGCGTTGTTGATCAGCACATCGACGGACTCCGCCGCGCCGATTTCCTGCGCCGCCCGGCGGATCGAGTCCGGATTCAGCAGATCAACCCGACGCACCTCGACATCGGCCCCCGGATACGCCCTTCGCAGCGAGGACGCCACCTCCTCTCCCTTTACCGCGTCCCGAACGGCGAGCAATACCCGACCACCGTGTGCCGCGAGCTCGCGTGCCGTCACCAGACCGAGACCGCTGGTCGCGCCGGTCACGACGAAGGTGCGGCCCTTCTGGTCGGCCATTCGGTCCGCGGTCCACCCGCCACCGCCCGGCTTGCCCGCGTTCATTCTGGAACCCGTCGTCATGTCTTGATCTCGCTTTCTCGTCGACATCGTCTCGATCAACCCGCTTCGGCAGGTCTGGGAACGTGGAAAAGCTAAACCTTCCCACTAATGTGAAGGTCAAGTGCGACCGCGAGGTCGCCTACCGTGCGACAGTGCGGCATACCGTCCGCACCCATGCCTAGTCGAGGAGAACGATGTGAAGATCGGGGACTTGGCCGCGAAAACGGGTGTCGCGCCGCGGCTGCTTCGTTACTACGAAGAGGTGGGGATCCTGCACCCGTACCGCAGCGGCAACGGATACCGCACCTACGGCGAGCCTGCTATCGACCGGGTACTGCAGATTCGCGAACTTCTCGACGCCGGGTTCACGACGGACATGATCCGCGAGGTCCTGCCCTGTCTCGACGCCGCGAAGGAAGAAACGCACGCTTCGCCGTGCCCCGTGGCAACAGATCTGGACCGCCTGCGACGTCAACTCAGCAGCCTCGAACGACGCATCGACGTGCTACAACGCAACCGGCAGGCGATCAAGGCGTATCTGCGCGCATGGGAGGACGTCGCGTCCACCTCTCCTACCGTCGACCATGACGGGCCGGGCCCAGTTGCGCAGTGACACCGACGACCTGCCGCACTGCCTGGCAGGTACGACCGAGACCGCTGCGCAGCGAAGTGCAGGCGACGCCAGGAAGTGACGCCCCGTCCAGGGAGGAAAGACCGAAATGAGCACTTGGACGCTCGGGGACATCACGATCACGAAAATCACCGAACTGGAGTCGGTGGGCAACACCGAGTTGATGCTCCCGCAGGCCACTTCGGAGGCAGTGCGGCGACTGCCTTGGCTGCATCCACACTTCGCCACCGAGCACGGTCTGCTGAGAACCAGCATTCATTCGTTTGTCGTGGTGACACCGACGCGGCGGATCATCGTCGATACGGGGCTGGGCAATGGCAAGCAAGGACGTCCTGTGCCAGCGTGGAACGGGCTCGACGGCAGGTATCTGCACGATCTGACGGAGACCGCATCCCCTCCCGAAGCCATCGACACGGTGCTGTGCACCCATCTGCACGTCGACCACGCGGGCTGGGACACCAGAATGGTCAACGGCACATGGGTTCCCACCTTCCCGAACGCCCGGCACCTGTTCGCCCGGACCGAGTTCGCGCACGCTCAGGAAGCGGAAGGGCATGGCACATCGCAGCTCTTCGCCGACTCCGTGAGTCCACTGATCGAGGCCGGGCTGGTCGACCTCGTTGCGACCGACGAGCAGATCACGCCTGAGGTCCGGCTCGTCCCCACACCGGGCCACACGAGCGTACTTATCGAGTCACGGGGTGAACACGCGCTCATCACCGGGGATTTCATCCATCATCCCGTCCAGTTGGCACATCCCGAGTGGGTCTCCGGCGGGGATCACGACCCGGTCCGGGCCGTCGAAACCAGGCGCTCTGTGCTCGACGAGCTCGCCCGCACACGCACCCTCCTCATCGGCACGCACTTCTCAGGACCGACCGCGGGCCACGTGGTGCCGATCGGTGACGGCGTGTACGAACTGGAGAGTTGAGTGGCTCCGGACGGTACAACGTCCACGAGGGTTGGCCGGTTGTGCCGGCATAGATATCGGATGGATAGCGGGCGAACTGGAATGTTGTCGCCTCGATACGGTTCGTGGCCGTTGCGTGCGCCGTGCCGTTCGGATGCCAACAGTTCGTAAGTGAGCCACCTCAACCGCTATGACAGCGGCCGGACGACCTTCATTGTCGGCCCTGCGTCGCCGCACCGGCCGAGCCCACGATCGGTACGAGGACTAACTAGGGTGGACCGCATGCCCGACGTACGTACCAGCTACCTGACCGACGGTGCCGAGATCTACCGGCGCTCGTTCGCGACGATCCGCGCCGAAGCCGATCTGAGTGGGTTTCCCCCGGACGTGGCGCAGGTGGTCGTGCGGATGATCCACGGCTGCGGCCAGGTGGATCTCGCGACGGACATCGCGTTCTCGCCCGGGGTCGTGGCTTCTGCGCGGGCGGCGCTGCGCGCGGGAGCACCGATTCTGTGCGACGCGGCCATGGTCGCCTCGGGGGTGACTCGCCGACGACTACCGGCCGACAACGACGTGATCTGCACCCTCGCCGATCCGCGTGTGCCCGAGCTGGCGGCGGCCATGGAGACTACCCGTTCCGCCGCCGCACTCGAACTGTGGCGCGACCGTCTCGACGGCGCGGTCGTCGCTATCGGCAATGCCCCGACGGCCTTGTTCCACCTGCTCGGCCTGCTCGACGCCGGAGCGCCCCGGCCCGCGGCCGTGCTCGGGATCCCGGTCGGGTTCGTCGGCGCCGCTGAATCCAAGGACGCGCTGATCGGTCTCGGCGACATCGAGTACCTCACCGTCCGGGGCAGACGAGGCGGCAGCGGCATCACCGCGTCGGCACTCAATGCGATTGCGAGCGAACAGGAATGAGTACTGCCGCGCCGGGCAAACTCTGGGGTGTCGGGCTCGGCCCCGGCGATCCCGAGCTGGTTTCGGTCAAGGCGGCCAGGGTGATCGGCGCTGCCGATGTCATCGCGTTCCACAGCGCACGCCACGGTCGCAGCATCTCCCGCCGCATCGCCGCACCGTATATGCGCCCCGGCCAGTTGGAGGAGCACCTCGTCTATCCGGTGACCACCGAGACCACCGACCACCCCGGCGGCTACCAGGGCGCGATCGACGAATTCTACGAGCAGGCTGCCCAGCGACTCGCCCGCCATCTGACAGCGGGCCGTTCGGTCGCGCTACTGGCCGCCGGCGACCCGTTGTTCTACAGCTCGTACATGCACATGCACCGCCGCCTGGCCGACCGCTTCGAGGCCGAGATCATCCCGGGCATCACCTCGGTGAGCGCGGCTTCGGCAGCGTTGGGAACACCGCTGGTCGAGGGCGATCAGGTGCTGACGATCCTGCCCGGCACCATGCCGGTCGACGAGCTCTCCCGGCGATTGCAGGATACCGACGCAGCCGCGATCATGAAGCTCGGTCGCACCTTTCCCGCTGTGCACCAGGCACTGTCGAACGCCGACCGACTCGCCGACGCATACTACGTCGAACGCGCGAGCACGACCGAGCAGCGAGTACTGCACGCCGACTCGGTCGACGCTGCCGAGGTGCCCTACTTCGCCATCACTGTGGTGCCCGGCCCCGAGCCGACCGCCCCGATCCCCTGGGTGGACACGAGTGTGGATGCTGGCCGGCGCGTCTACACCGCGCGCACGGCGCAGCACGCGGACGCCGGCGAGGTGGTCGTGGTCGGCCTCGGCCCTGGCGCGCCGGGGTGGACCACCGACGAAGTGCGCGCAGTTTTGGACGACGCCACCGATCTGGTCGGCTATACCAGCTATCTGAATCGGGTACCGGAGCGACCGGGCCAGCGCCGGCACGCCACCGACAATCGCGTGGAGTCCGAGCGCGCCGCCATGGCCCTGGACCTGGCCAAGCGAGGTGCACGGGTAGCGGTCGTCTCGTCGGGCGACCCGGGGGTTTTCGCCATGGCGGCGGCAGTGCTGGAGGAATCCGCGGACCCGCAATGGCGCGGGGTGCCGATACGCGTACTTCCCGGGCTCACCGCGGCCAACGCCGTCGCGAGCCGCGTCGGCGCTCCGCTCGGACACGACTACGCGATGATCTCGCTGTCGGACCGACTCAAGCCGTGGGAGGTTGTCGCGCAACGCCTTTCCGCTGTCGCAGCGGCCGATATGGCGATCGCGGTCTACAACCCCGCTTCGTCACAACGCACCTGGCAGGTGGACGCGATGCGGAAACTGTTGCTGGAACATCGCGAGTCCGACACGCCGGTGGTACTCGGGCGCGACGTCGGCGGGCCCGCCGAGTCGGTCCGGGTGGTGACGCTAGGCGATCTCGACCCCGCGGACGTGGACATGCGGACGCTGATGATCATCGGCGCCTCCACCACCGTCGCGATCGAGTCCGACCAGGGCACCCGGGTCTACACCTCCCGGCGGTACGGTCGCGTACGCGAAACGACCGCTGACGACACGTAGGATCGCCTGACGCACCGGAAATCGGACCGACCTCGGCGGCGGGGTACGACCCAGACGCTCGCCCGTCTCCACCGGCCGGTCGGCTACCCCAATTCGCCCAGTGGGTATAACATTCCACTATGGAATGTTGAGACCGAAGGGAGTTGGCGTTGACGAACACCGCGACCACGCGCAAGCCGTTGAACTGCACGGCAGCGTCGTTGCTCGGATTTCTCCACCAAGGCCCCATGTCGGGATGGGATCTGGTAGCCGAGGCACAGGACCGCATCGGCGACTTCTGGACGATTACGCAGAGCCAGGTCTATCGCGAGCTCGCATCGATGGACGCGGCGGGACTCGTCCAGAAAGGCGAGACCGGAGCTCGGGAACGGACGCCCTATCGCATCACCGACGCAGGACGGGACGAATTCCTGGAATGGATCGCACGCGATCCCGGCGGCGAAACGATTCGGGTGCCACTGTTGCTCACCCTCTCCTTCGGAGAGCATCTCGATCGCAAACGGCTCGAACACATCGTCGCGACCAATCGCGAGATCCACCAGGGGCGGCTCACGAAGTATCTCGCCGAGGATCCGGCGACGATGTCGTCATTCGCGCGCGCGACGCTGGACTTCGGCATCCGCTATGAACGCGCCGTGCTCGAGTGGTTCGACCATCTGCCGGAGCTGCTCGGCGTCGCCTGGTCACCCGCACCGTGACAGACACGCGCACGCGATCGGAAGTGGTCGGTCACTCCCGTTCGCCGCTGGTCGCGGCTGCCGCACGGCGTAGCCAATCCCGAGCTTGTGCGACGGTTTCCACCAGCACATCGCACTCGGGGAACTTCGGACGATCGATCACCACGACCGGAACACCCGCCGCGCGTGCGGCAACCAGTTTTGCGGCGGTCTGGTCGCCACCGCTGTCCTTGCCGACCAGCACGTCGATCCGATGCTGCGCGATCAGTCGTGACTCGCCCTCGACTGTGAAAGGTCCTCGAGCCAGCAGTATTTCGCGATGCGGCGGCAACGGCCCTTCAGGCGGGTCGATAGCGCGGATCAGAAACCACTGTCCGCCCAATCCAGCGAAAGCCCGCACACCTTGGCGGCCGATGGTGAGGAAGACACGTTCACCGAGTGCGGCGACCGCCTCGGCGGCGGCGGCGAGATCTGGAACGCGAACCCACCGGTCGCCCGTCTGCGCCGACCAGCTCGGCCGACGTAGACATACCAGCGGCACGCCCGAATCTTTCACGGCCGCAGCCGCGTTGGCGCTGATCGTGGCCGCGAACGGGTGGGTGGCATCGACCACGGCATCAATGCCGTTGGCCGCGACCCAGTCACGCAGCCCCTCGGCTCCGCCGAAGCCGCCGACCCGGACCGCCCCCTCGGGCAGCAGGGGCGTACGCACACGTCCGGCGAGCGAGGAAACGATCTCGAATCCTCGCTCGCCGGAAGCGATGTGGGCGAGCTCCCTGGCTTCCCGGGTGCCGCCCAGAATCAGAATTCTCAGGGCTGTCCGCTGAAGTAGGCGATACCCGCGTTCAGCAGCGACGGCCCGCCCGCGACGGCGAGACCGACGAGCGCGCCGAGTACCGCGCCGGGCAGGATGCCGACCCCGAAGAACAGGATGCCGATGGCGGCGCCGATCAGCCCGCCGACCGCGGCACCGAGCGAAGCGCGCTGCAACTCGGCGAAGAACCACTCCTGCGCTCCGACAAACTCGGCGGCGACCGGTGCGTTCGCGGTCGGCGCCACCTGCGGGGTCAAGGTCAGCTGCTTGCCCTCGTCGGCGATGTTCGCGGCGATCTGGACCGGCTGCCCCTTGGCTGTCGCGGTGAGCGGAATCGTGGTGACCGTGTCACCCGTGGAATTCTTCAGGCTGACCGACTGCTGGTCGGAATCCAGGCTGAACGCGCCACCGGTCACGCTAGTGACCAGGGACTTACCCGTGTCGGCGATCTGCAACAGGTAGCCAACGCCTTGGTCGGTACCCGTGACCGTGGGCGAGGTGGCGGCCTGGTCTTGCGCCGCAGGCGCCGCGGGCGTGGGCGCGGCGTAGGCGGTGCCGGCGGTGACGCCGGTCGCGGCAACGGCCATCAGTGCGGTCGCGGCGAACTTCTTATATCTCATCTATCTCTCCGTCATAAACTGTTATTCCGATCATGCTCGAAACTCGGCCCCGACCCTACCGCCTGACCGGCAACACGTTCCTGAATCGGCGGAGAAAGCCGGACCGATCAGGCGCCTGGCTTCACCACCGACCACTGTGTCACCGGGAGTTGGGGCCGCCAAGCTGTCAAGGATCCGAGCGGTTCGGCACGGTAGATCTGGAACTTTCGCAGCTCACCGCCCTGCGCGGCGGCCCAGGTCAGCAGGAGCGATTCCGACTCGGCGGTCACCGCGTTCGCCACGAGCCGGCCGCCCGGTCGCAGCTGCGCCCAGCATGTCCCGAGAAGGCCATCCTGCGTGAGTCCACCACCGACGAAAATGGCCTCCGGAGCGGCAATTTCAGCGCGACCGACCTCCGCGAGCAACTCGCCGCGCACCACGATGTGCCCGACACCGAGCGCGGCGGCGTTGTCGGCGATCTGTCGTCGTCGGCGCTCGAGTCGCTCGAAGGTCACGGCGCGGTTGCCGGGATGCGCCCGGCACCATTCGATCGCGATGCTGCCCGAGCCGCCCCCGACGTCCCACAGCAATTCTCCCGGAGCCGGGGCCAGCGCCGCCAGCGTCAGTGCGCGGACCTCCCGTTTGGTGAGCTGCCCATCGCCGCCGAACAACTGGTCCGGCAAGCCGGGCAACCGCGTCGTGCGCACCTGGTCCGCGTCGGCCACGCAGCTGATCGCGACGATGTTCAGCGGGTCACCGGCTGGGCGCTGCCACCGCTGCGCGACGTCGGCACCGATCTGTTCGGATGGTCCGCCGAGTTGCTCGAGAACGGTCAGTTCGGACGCGCCGAAACCATGGCGTCGCAACAACTCCGCCAGTTGCCCTGGTGTGTGCTCGTCAGCGCTGAGCACCAACAGACGCCCACGGTCCACCAACTCGGGCAGCACGGCCGCCAACGGACGTCCCACCACACTCACCACCGGCGTGTCGGCCAGCGACCACCCGAGTCGCGCGCAGGCCAGCGACGCGGACGACGGCTGCGGCAGCACCTGCAGCGCCCGCGGCCCGTAGAGTCGGGCCAGGGTGACGCCGATGCCGAAGAACATCGGATCGCCGCTGGCCAAGACGCACAGCCGCGCCCCGGCACGCGACTCGAGCAGCCCCGGCAGCGCCGGGAGCAACGGCGACGGCCACGCCACACGTTCGCCCGCGGCCGCCTCCGGCACCAGCGCGAGCTGCCGTGCGGATCCGAACAGGACCGCGGCGGCGCCGATAGCTTCCCGCGCGGCACGGCCGAGACCGTCCCACCCATCGGCGCCGATCCCAACGACCGCGATCCTTGGGCCGGTCCACGACACAGCGGAGTTCGTCACCGCGGCATCCGACGCCAGATCGGTTGGGGCAGTAGGCGCATCGCGAAGAATACCGGCCGCAGGATCCGGGGCACCCAGACCCGGCCCGCCCGCTTGCGCAGCCCCGTCACCGTGGCCGCGGCAACTCGGTCCGGGGTGCTGGAAAACGGCGCGGGCGACATTCCCTCGGTCATACGGCCGATGACGAAGCCGGGGCGAACCAGCAGGAGATGAACGCCGCTGCCATGCAACGCGTCCGCGAGCCCGCTCGCGAAACCGTCGAGGCCGGCCTTGGCCGATCCGTAGACATAGTTGGCGCGGCGGACCCGGACGCCGGCAACCGAGCTGAACACAACGATCTGCCCGTCGCCCTGGGCACGCAGCAGGTTCGTCAGGCAGGTGAGCATCCCGGCCTGCGCGACGAAATCGGTGTGCAGGATCGCCATCGCGTGTGCCGGGTCCTGTTCGGCACGCAGCTGGTCGCCAAGCACGCCGAACGCGAGTACCGCGATGCCGATCCGCCCGTGTTCGGCCACGATCTTGTCCAGCATCGCCGGATGAAGGGACGTATCGTCGGCATCGAACTCGACAGTGTGGACCGCGGTCGCTCCGGCGCTCATGACCTCCGCGCTGTTCGCCGCCAACTCCTGGCTGCGACGCGCGGCGAGAACCACCACCCGCCCCGGCGCCAGCCGCCGTGCGACCTCGAGCCCGATCTCGCTACGCCCCCCGAGTACCAGCACCATGCCCTCGGCCAACCCTCGCATTCCCATATGCCCCAGTCTGTCATCGCTCCCGCGCCGGCTCGACGAGTGGCACATCGGAGAGAGTGCCCCCTGGTTGTGCCATACCCAGGTGCCACTCGGCCGGGGGCGGTGGACAGTGCAGGGTGGGGTGCGGACTACCGTCGAGGAATGTCGACCAGTATTGCCGAGTTGTCGCCTGGTGCCTTGGAGTTCGTGGGCGAGCGGCACCTCGCCACCCTGACGACCCTGCGCGCGGACGGAACGCCACACGTGGTGGCGGTCGGGTTCACCTGGGACCAAGAGGCCGGAATCGCGCGGGTGATCACCAACGACGGATCGGTGAAGGTTCGCAATGTGCGCCGCTCCGGTTACGCGGCGGTCAGTCAGGTCGACGGCATTCGCTGGATCACGCTGGAAGGCCCGGCGACCGTGCTCGACGACCCGGACAACGTCGCCACAGCGGTGCGCCGTTACACGGGCCGCTACCGGGTGCCCCGGGAGAATCCCACCCGTGTCGTGATCGCCATCCAGGTCCGACGAGTCTTGTCCAGCAGCACCCTTACCGCTGCGGCCACCGACGGCAGTGCCGCAGAGAACGGCGCCTCCGCCTGATCCTGGGCCGACCGGGCAACGGCGCGCGTCCAGGACTCCCGCTCGACTGATGCCGATACTCCCGCACGGCGGCGAGTGTTGGTGGCCGGCCGGGTCGCGACGGAATCCCGCCACGGCCGTGTCCCGTCGTACCGCCAGGTCATAGCACGGTGAGTCCATGGGGGCGGTTGTTCATCGATTCGCTGCCGTCGGCGGTGACAACGACGATGTCCTCGATGCGGGCGCCCCACCGGCCGCGGAAGTAGATGCCGGGCTCGATGCTGAATGCCATGCCCTGCTGCAGGACCACGTCGTTGCCTTCCACGATGTAGGGCTCCTCATGGACCGACAAGCCGATACCGTGGCCGGTGCGATGCACGAACTCACGGCCGAAACCCGCCTCGGTCAATGGGTTTCGGGCGGCGGCGTCTATCGCGGCGGCGGTGACTCCCGGGCGGACTGCCGCGGCCGCGGCCGCTTGGGCGCGCTCCAGTTCGGCGCACCGCGCGGCTACCTCCGCGTCCGGATCGCCGAGCACATACGTCCGCGTCGAGTCCGAGTAGTAGCCGGGCTCGACCGGACCGCCGATGTCGATGACCACCACGTCCCCGGCCTCGATGCGCCGCTGCGACACTCCGTGATGCGGATCGGCGCCATGCGGACCACTGCCCACGATGACGAACGCCGCCTCGGTGTGCCCCTCGGCCACGATGGCGGCGGCGATGTCGGCGCCGACCTCGGCCTCGGTGCGACCCACCTGCAGGAACTCACTCATCCGCGCGTGTACCCGGTCGATCGCGGCGCCCGCGCGGCGCAGCGCGTCCACCTCCGCGGCGTCCTTGATCATGCGCAGTTCGCGTAGCACCGGGGTGGCGGACACGGGTAGGCCGGTGAACGATTCCGCGAGCGGCAGCAGGTGCAGCGCGGGCATGGCGTCGGCGACGGCCACCCGGGAACCGACATGCAGCGCGGACTTCACCACGCCGTACGGGTCGGTGCCGTCGACCCAGTCCAGTACCTGCAACCCCAATTCGCCTGCCGCTGAATCGTCCAGCGAGGCGAGTTCCAGTTTCGGGATCACCACCGACGGCGTCGCGCCGTCCGCGGGGATCACCAGACAGGTCAGCCGCTCGAAGGACTCTGCCGCCGATCCGATCAGATAGCGCAGATCCGGCCCCGGGGTGATCAGCAAGGCGTCCAGATGAGCGGCCCGCATCAGTTCCACCGCGCGCTCGACCCGAGCACCATAGACGTCCGCCGCGAACCTAAAATTCGTGTGGGAGCTCATCTGTGCGACGTTACCCGCCGGCCGACGTCGGATGAACTCGAACCGTGGCACCACCCCACTAGAACAGGTCGACACGGTCGTCGGAGCCGCGATCTCTCCAACGGCCCTTCTGTCTCCGCGGTGATGTCACAGCAGGCGGGTAGCCTCAGCCCGTGACCTCTGCTGCTGGTGGGCCCCTGTTGCTGCTGGATGGAGCCAGTCTGTGGTTCCGTGCTTTTCACGCGATTCCGGACAAGATCACCGCGCCGGACGGTAGGTCGGTGAACGCGCTACGCGGTTTCATCGACATGGTGGCGTCGCTCATCGTCAAGCACACGCCGAGCAGGCTGGTGGTCTGCCTGGACCTGGACTGGCGGCCCGCCTATCGGGTTGAACTGGTGCCGTCCTACAAAGCGCACCGGCTCGACCGCACCCCGGACGCCGCGGCCGGCGCCGAGATGGTTCCGGACACGCTGACCCCCCAGGTAGCGATGATTCTGGAGGTCCTGGACGCGGCCGGCGTCGCGACCGGCGGCGCGGCCGGCCTGGAGGCCGACGACGTACTCGGCACCCTGGCCACCCGCGAACGCGACGATGCGGTCATCGTCGTCAGCGGTGACCGCGATCTGCTCCAACTCGTGCGAGATGACCCGGAACCCCCGGTACGCGTGCTGTACGCGGGGCGCGGCCTGGCCAAGGCGGAACTGTTCGGACCGGCCGAGGTCTCCGCGAAATATGGTGTGCCACAACAGAATGCGGGTCACGCGTATGCCGATCTGGCCACGCTGCGCGGCGATGCTTCCGACGGCCTGCCCGGTGTCGCGGGGATCGGTGAGAAATCCGCGTCGATGTTGATCTCACGCTTCGGTTCGCTCGACGCGCTACGCGCGGCCGTCGACGACGCGGACGCCGACCTCGCCCACGGCATGCGCGCCAAACTTCGTGCCGCGGAGGACTATTTGAACGCCGCGGCGCCGGTCGTGCGGGTTGTCTGCGACGCCGACGTGGAACTCTCCCGCAGCGATGTCCTCCCGACCGAACCCGCCGACCCGGCTCGATTGCGTGACCTCGCCACCGCCTACAACGCCGAGAGTCCGATCACCCGCCTGATCTCCGCCCTGAGCGCGGTACGCACCACCTGACGACCAACAGAGAACCCCATCGCGCACATCGCGATGGGGCTACTCGATCTCGACGCCGAACCCGGCGGTGCGACCCACCGTCGAGTGGGCCGCACCGGGATGCGAGCGGACCGGGAACTAGCTGGGGCGGCCGACCTCGTAGGTGCCGTCCTCCTTGGTGATCTTGATGGTCACCTTCTTCGACTCGCCGCTGACCTTCAGGCTGCATTCGAACGCGGCGTCGACCTTGACTTCCTGGCCGGACGGGCAGGAAACATCACTGACGTCCTGGATGCCGTAGGAATCCGACAGCACCTTCTTGACGCCGTCCTGCACCGCGGCTTGGTCTAGTTTGTCCTTGGCGGTCAGCGCCAGAACGAGGGCGACGATCGCACCGAGCACCACGACAGCGAGCACGGACAGGCCGATAACAAGGCCTTTGCCTTTTCCGCCCTGCTGCGGCGGTGTCTGCTGAGCTCCCCACTGGGGCTGCTGCTGACCCCACTGCGGCTGCTGGCCTTGCTGGCCCCAGTCCTGCTGCTGGGGTTGGCCCCACTGCGGCTGGCCCGGCTGAGCGGGCTGCTGACCCCACTGCGGTTGCTGGGGCTGCTGACCCCACTGCTGGTGCGGTTGTCCCCACTGTTGCTGCGGCGGTTGCTCACCCCAGTGCTGGGTCGGCTGGGCCGAAGCCGGGGACTGCGGTTGTCCACCCCAAGGCTGCGCGGAGCCGGCACCGCCGGGTGCCTGCTGTCCGCCCCACTGCTGGGTGGGATCGTTGCGTCCCTCCCCAGGGTCATTCGGTCCATAAGGGCCGCTCATCTGCTTGCCTCCACTCGCATCGTTGTACACACGGTAGCCCCCCGCGTGGGGCCCGTCGCATCACACGACTCTTCCGCCACGGTCGGTACGCGAAAGAAATCAAATCACAATCGAATCAACTGTGTTGATGTCGGCAGCGCCCGCGACACCTCCATGGTGACGCACGCCGACACCGACACTGCGCTCATACCGCTCACGCGGCGTCCACCGCGACGACACCCCGCCGGATCGCCCGCACCGCCTTGGCCGCTGTCGCCGCGATCTCGGAGTCGTCGGCGGTACTGTGGATCTGATCCAGCAGATCGATCACCTGTCTGCACCAACGGACGAAATCGCCCGCCGAGAGTGGTGCGCCTTGGTCGCCGCTGGCCAGCAACGAGTCGGCCAACCCGTCCCCGCGCGCCCACTTGTAGACGCCGGTGACGAAACCGAGATCCGGTTCCCTGGTCGGCGGCAGTTTGTGTCGCGCTTCGTCCGACCGCAACCCGGTCCACGCTCCGATCGTCGCGCCGACCGCCTGTCGGATCGGCGCCGTCGGTCCGCTCGCACCGAGATATCCACCCTCCTGACGCGATTCGTACACCAGTACCGAGACCACGCTGGCCAGTTCGGCGGGGCCGAGGCCGCGCCACAGACCCTGCCGCAGGCACTCGGCGACCAACAAGTCGCTCTCGGCGTAGATCCGAGCCAACCTGCGCCCGTCGGCGGTCACCTCGCTCTCGTGCACGAACCCGCGTTCTTCCAACAGTCCAAGGATCCGATCGAAGGTCCGCGCCAACGAGTTGGTGGTCGCGGCAACCTTCTGGCGCATGGCCTCGGTCTCGCGCAATAGCCGGTTGTAACGATCGCCCACCCTGGCCATCTGCTCGCGGTCAGGCCTCGTGTGCGCGGGATGTGCGCGCAGGCTGCGGCGCAGCGTAGCCAGTTCCCGGTCGTCGGCCGCCGCCGAACGCTTGCCCCGCCGTGCCCTGCCCGGCGCCGAGATTCCGGTGCTGCGCAGCGCTGACGCCAGATCACGGCGGATGTGCGCGGTCCGATGATCCACCCGGCGCGGCAACCGCATATGCCCGAGCGCCTCGGCGGGCACCGGGAAGTCCGCCACCGACACCCGGCCCGCCCACTTGTCCTCGGTGAGCACCAGCGGACGCGGATCCCCAGGCGTCGAATCCGGCTCGAGGATCACCGCGAGCCCGGCGCGCCGCCCGGACGGAATCGCCACCACGTCGCCGCGGCGCAGCGCGACCAGCGCGGCCACTGCCGCACCCCGCCGATCGGCTCGGCCCTGCTGCGCCAACTGCCGCTCGCGCTGCTTGATCCGCTCGCGCAGTGCGAAGTAGGCCAGGAAGCCGCCTTCGACGCCGCCCAGCTGATCAACCAGTTTGCGCAGGGTGACCTCGTTGCGCTCGATGCCACGCACCAATCCGACCACCGAGCGATCCGCCTGGAACTGGGCGAACGACCGCTCCAGCAATGCGCGCGACTCGTCGGCGCCCATCCGGTCGATCAGGTTGATCGACATGTTGTAGCCCGGACGGAACGAACTGCGCAGTGGATAGGTCCGGGTGGAAGCCAGGCCCGCGACCGCACTGGTGTCCACCTCGGGCTGCCACAGCACCACCGCGTGTCCTTCGACATCGATGCCGCGCCGCCCTGCTCGCCCGGTCAGCTGGGTGTACTCCCCCGGCGTGAGTTCCGCGTGCGACTCGCCGTTGAACTTCACCAGCCGCTCGAGCACAACGGTGCGCGCGGGCATGTTGATGCCGAGCGCCAGTGTCTCCGTGGCGAATACGGCGCGCACCAGTCCGTTGACGAACAGCTCTTCGACGGTGTGCCGGAACGCGGGCAACATGCCCGCATGATGCGCGGCCAAACCCCGCTGTAGCGCCTCGCGCCACTCCCAGTAGCCCAGCACCTCCAGATCGGCCTTGGGCAAATCGCCGGTGTGCTTGTCGATGATCGCGTCGACCGCGTCGCGTTCGTCCGCGCGGCTCAAGTCCAGCCGTGAGCGCAGGCACTGTGCCAACGCTCCATCGCAGCCTGCTCGGCTGAAGATGAACGTGATCGCGGGCAACAAGCCCTCGTCGTCCAGCGTGGCCAGCACGTCGGGCCGTGGTAGCGGACGAAAATCGCGACGTGGACCACCACGGCCGTGGCGTGGACCAGCCCAGCCGTTCATCCGGTCGGCCGCCTCGCGCTGCCGGATGAACCGCACCAGATCCTCGTCGACCAGCACCTTCTGGTCGGTGGACTTCGTGTCGAACAGATCGAACATCCGCCGCCCCACCATGACGTGCTGCCACAGCGGCACCGGCCGGGTCTCGTCGACGACCACGGTGGTGTCGCCTCGCACGGTCTCCATCCACGCGCCGAACTCCTCCGCGTTGCTGACCGTGGCCGACAGGCTGACCAGCCGGACGTCCGGCGGCAGATGCAGGATGACCTCCTCCCACACCGCCCCGCGGAATCGATCGGCGAGGTAGTGCACCTCGTCCATCACCACATACGACAACCCGCGCAACGCGTCGGAGGAGGCGTACAACATATTGCGCAGCACTTCGGTGGTCATCACGATCACCGGTGCGTCCGGGTTGATCGACTGATCGCCGGTGAGCAGGCCGACGCTGTCGCGGCCGTGCCGTTCGGTGAAGTCGGCGAACTTCTGGTTCGACAGTGCCTTGATCGGTGTGGTGTAGAAGCATTTTCCACCCGCCGCGAGCGCCAGATGTACCGCGAATTCACCGACAACGGTCTTGCCCGCGCCGGTCGGAGCGCACACCAGCACGCTGTGGCCGTCCTCGAGCGCCCGACACGCAGTGCGCTGAAACGGATCGAGCTCGAACTTCAGCTCGACGGAGAATGCGGCCAACTCGCCCGGCTGCGACTGATGATCTGTCACTGTCAGAGGGTATCGGAGTAGTCCGACACCGAGCGCGTGGATTTCGCCTGTGACGTCGAGAGCGACGCCGCCGGATCGATCGGCTCGGGCGAACTCACATCGGACGCTTCCGCATCGGACAGGGCGCCCCACCCTTCGTTGTCGCGGCGGGCACGTCGCAGGTCGTTGATCCGGGAGAACTGGATGGCGACCTCGAACAGAACGGTCAGCGCCAGCGCGAGCGCGAGCATGGAGAACGGGTCCTGCGGGGTGACGATGGCGGCGAAGACGAACAGGCCGAAGGTGATGCCGCGCCGCCACGCCTTGAGCCGCGCGTAGGTCAGCAACCCGACCAGGTTCAATCCGATGATCAACAGCGGAGTTTCGAAGCTGACGCCGAAGATGACGAGCAGGTTGATGATGAAGCCGAAGTACTGCGAACCACTCAGCGCGGTGATCTGAACGTTGTCGCCGATGGTGAGCAGAAAGCTGAGGGCGTGCGCGATGACGATGTAGGCGAGCACCGCACCAGTGGCGAAGAGCACCGTTCCGGAGGACACGAACCCAATCGCGTACTTGCGTTCCTTGGCGTACAGGCCGGGTGTGATGAATGCCCACAGTTGATACAGCCAGATCGGCGCGGCCAACACGACGCCCGCGGTCATACCGACCTTCAGGCGCAGCGTGAACTGTTCGAACGGCGCGGTGGCCAACAGACGACACGCACCATCCGGGCTGAGCGATGCGCGCGCCGACGCGGGCAACGAACAGTATGGCCCGCGAAGAATCTCACCGAGGCTCTCGATACCCATCAACGAATGCGCGTACCAGAGAAACCCGAGCACCGTGGTGACGACCACCGCGAGAATGGAGATCAGCAGGCGGTAGCGCAGCTCCTGCAGATGCTCGACCAACGACATGGTGCCGTCGGGATTGGTCCTGCGCTTACTGCGACGCGGATCGAACGGGATTCGCATGGTCGGTGATAACCCCTGGGTTGACGTGCCCTACTGACCTCGGCAACAGCGCTGAGTTCGGAGTGAGGTCCGTCCTCACCCCGGCGCGAGCTGGTCCGCTCAGACCGACTTCGGCTCGGTGTGCGGCTGCTCGGTGGCCGACGGTGCGACCTGCTGCGCGGACGGCAGCTGCGGCGTGGGTTGCTGGGTCGGCGCGGTGGTGGTCGACGAGGCACCCTCGTTCTGCATCTGGCTGACCTCGCTCTTGAAGATGCGCAAGGATCGGCCCAGACTGCGGGCCGCGTCGGGCATCCGCTTCGCGCCGAAGAACATCACGAAAACCACCGCAATGATCAGCCAGTGCCAGATGCTCAGACTGCCCATAATTACCTCCCAAGACTGTGATGATTCGATGCTACCGGACCGTGACGTGCGCGAACGCTGTTGTCACTGGTCGTTTGCCCGGCGTTCGACCACGCCGCCTGCCGCGGCGGCGTGCAGTTCGGTGAGCAGTTGCGGTCCGGTCCAGCTCCGCCGATCACCCTGTTCAGCGGCCACGATCAACTCGATCAGCCGCTGGTTCACCGGCGTCGCGACCCCGACCATCGCACCCAGACCGACGATCTCGCCGCACAGCCAGGAGATTTCGGTCTTGCGACCGAGTCCCAGATCGTCCGCCATGGAGGAGCGCGCCTCCGGATCGATGGCGAGAACCCGCCCGGCCACCCGCTGGAACAAGCCGTCGGGGACAGTCAGTAGCGCCGTCATCATCCGCGGCGGCAGCGGAGTAAGTCTGGCCGGGCGAATTCGCGCCTTGTTCATCACCGCCAGCGCTTCGCGCTGGGTCAGCGCGAGACAGCGACGGTAGTCGCGATCGGCGAGTTCCGTACGCAGCGGCTGTCCGGACAACGCGTTGATCGGGTTGTTGAGGTTCAGTAGCAGTTTCGCCCATTGCACCGGACGCAGGTCGGGGTACCGGCGCAATGCGAGTCCCGCCTGTTCGAAGAGGTCGACGAACGGTGCGAGCGCGGGATCGTCCTGCACCGCGAGCTTGCCCTCGGTGCCGCGGTGGAAGCGGCCGTCGGGATGGTGCACGACATTGAACATCACCATGCCCGCCAGGACCACGCAGTGCGGCAGGATCTCCCGAATCACACTGTCGTTGCCGATACCGTTCTGCAAACTCAGCACCACGGTGCCCGGCCGGATCTTGCCGCCGAGCGGGCGCACCGCGTCCGCGGTCGCCGCCGATTTCACTGTGACCAGCACCAGGTCCGCCGATCCGACATCCTCCGGCTCGGTGGCGACATGGAACCTGTCCGGGGCCAGGACGTCGTCGCCGCCGTCGAGATCGGTCAGCCGCAGCCCCGAGGAGGTGATCTCGTCCACCAACCATGTTCGACCGACCAACGTGAGGTCCGCTCCGGCCATCGCCAGCTTGCCGCCGACGAAGGTGCCGATACTGCCCGCTCCGACCACCAGCACGCGATTCTTCACGCCGTTCCAGCCTCTGACATTCGAGAGAACACCTCTGTTCGGGCCGAGCCGGCACCGGAAGGCCGCCTACTCCGCATCGATCCTCCAGTGTGTCGCGACGTCCGGTCCGCCGATAACGGCGCTGTCGGGTCGTCCCTCATCGAGCCTCCGGGTATCCGGCTTCCTCGTAGGCGGCCAGGGCGGCGTTCGAGCGTTCCCGCACCGCAGCGACCAGTTCCGGCGGCCCGAGGACCGTGACGCCGGCGCCGAAGCCGAGCAGCAGCCGCGCCATCCAATCCAGCGTGGCGAACCGCATGGTCGCCTCCAGACTGCCATCGAGATGCACCGCAAGCCGATGCATCGGGTACTGATCGAGTACCCAAGCGTAATCGGCGTGAATTCGCAAGCGCGCCAAAGGAACCGCGGGGTCGTCCTGAAACAGGTCGAGCCCCGCTTCCGTGGCGTGCTCGGGCGGCCGCGCCTGTTCGTCCAGTTCGACCGCGGCCTCGATCCGGTCGAAACGGAATAACCGGACGCCCTCGGCCTGCCTGCACCACGCCTGCAGATAGCTGTTGTTGTCCACCAGGACGATACGGATCGGGTCGACCACCCGTTCGGACACCACATCGCGGCTGGCGGAGTAGTACACCAAGCGCAGCGCGCGCCCGAGCGCCAGCGCCGACCGCACGGTGGCCACGGCGGGCGCCTCCCGCGGCGGCGTGTGAGTCTCGCGGGCCTCGCCGGCCCGGGTCGACCCGCCCGCGATCGCCGATTCGATCTTGGCGATGGCCGCGTGCGCCGCGGTCGGGTCGACCATGCCTGGCATATCCACGATCGAACGCAGCGCGACCAGCAGTGCGGTCGCCTCGGTGGAGGTCAGACGCAGCGGCCGGTCGATTCCGGCGGAGAAGGTGACCTCGATGCTCTCCTCCGAGAACGACAGGTCGATCAGGTCGCCAGGACCATATCCGGGCAGCCCACACATCCATAGTTGATTCAGGTCGCTCATCAGTTGCTTGGTGGTCACGCCCAGGTCGGCGGCGGCAGCGGCAGCGCTGATACCGGGATGCGCGATGAAGTACGGAATCATGTTGAGTAGCCGCGACAGACGCACCGAGAGCCTCGAACTCACCGTGTCACCTCGCCCACCGCACCCGATACCCCCGCGCTGATGCCTTGTGCCTCGCGCGCACTCGGCTCCCGTACTGTCGCGCCCGAGGGCTGCGTCGATCGCCGCCCGTTCATGCCCGGACCTCGGTATGGTCGAACACCGAGCGCAGCCGGGCGATGACGTCGGTCCTGAGTTCCTCGGGCGCGAGCACCACCGCATCCGGGCCGAGACCGGTGATGAGCCGGGCCACCCAGTCCCACGAGCGAACGGGCAGTTCCACCACGGCGCCCGCGCGCCGACCGATCGTGCGCGCATCGGTCACCTGGCCGAGCCTGCGGATCTCCTGGCCTCGTCCGTCAACGATCCACACCGTAGCCAAGCCGCTGACCGGCGCCGAACTGGTGACTCGGTCGACAATCGCGCGAAGATCCCCGTCCGGCTTGTGCACCGCGTTGCGCGGCCCGTAGGCGGTCACATCGTCGCCGATCCGGGACAGGCGGAAACTCCGCACCGCGTCCCGATCCCGGTCGTGGCCGACCAGGTACCAGCGGCCGTGATGGGTGACCACGCCCCATGGCTCGACATCGCGCATCAGGTAGGGGGCGTTGATCGCACCGCGATGCTCGAACCGGACCGCTTGGCCCGCGTCGATCGCTGCCAACAGTTTGCCGAGCACCGGCTCCGAGCCACGAGTGCGGGCGGGGACGGCGGGCACCGACGCGACGGCGGCATCGGTCTCCACGTGGATGCCCGCCGCCCGCAGCTTGAGCAGCGCGCCCTCCGCAGCGGCGGCCAACTCGGGCGATTCCCACATCTGCACGGCGACCGCGACCGCGGCGGCTTGCTCGTCGGTGAGGTCGATATCGGGTAGTTCGTAGGCATCCCGGTTGATCCGGTAGCCCTCGATCGTCGAGTACCGGCCCACCGGTCCGACTTCCAGCGGAATGCCCAGATCACGGAGTTCGTTCTTGTCCCGCTCGAACATCCGGCTGAACGCCTCGTCGCTGGCGGAGTCCTCGTATCCCGCGACACTGTCCCGGATCCGCTCCGCGGTCAAGAACTGACGGGTCGACAGCAACGCGATGACCAGATTCATCAGCCGCTCGACCTTGGATATCGCCACCCGATAGAGGGTAATCGGCACCGGGCCGACACCGCGCGGCGGCGCGCGATTCATTCGGTCACGCGTGCGATGCGGGCATCATCAATACATGATCATCGCCTTCTCCGTTACTCCCCTCGGTGCCGGTGCCAACGTTGGGCGAGCCGTCGCCGAAGCGGTCCGCATCGTGCGCGCCAGTGGCCTGCCCAACCACACCGACGCCATGTTCACCACCGTCGAGGGCGAATGGGACGAGGTGATGGGCGTGGTCAAGCAGGCGACAGACGCGGTTATCGCGGTCGCGCCACGGTGCAGCCTGGTGCTCAAAGCCGACATACGACCCGGCGTGACGGACGCGATGACCGCGAAGGTGGCGACGATCGAACGGTACTTGGCACACGAGTGATCCGCGCCGCAACGGCACCGGGCCGGTCGCTCGACCGGCCCGCAACCCACTCACATCGACGCGATGAGACGTTCCACGCGCTCGTCGACCGAGCGGAACGGGTCTTTGCACAGCACGGTGCGCTGCGCCTGATCGTTGAGCTTCAGATGCACCCAGTCGACGGTGAAGTCACGGCCGGCCTCCTGCGCGGCGGTGATGAAGTCCCCACGCAGTTTGGCGCGAGTGGTCTGCGGCGGAATGTCCACCGCGGCGTCCACCGCCTCGTCCTCGGTGACCCGCTTGGCCAGGCCCTTGCGCTGCAGCAGATCGAAGACGCCTCGACCACGCTTGATGTCGTGATAGGCGAGATCGAGCTGAGCGATCTTCGGATCGGACAATTCCATGCCGTAGCGGTCCTGATAGCGCTGGAACAGTTTGCGCTTGATCACCCAGTCGATCTCGGTGTCGACCTTGGCGAAGTCCTGCGCCTCGACCGCGTCCAGGGTGCGGCCCCACAGGTCGACCACCTGATCGATCTGGGGATCGCGGTCCCGGTTGCGCAGATGCTCCACAGCGCGGGCGTAGTACTCGCGCTGAATCTCCAGTGCGCTGGCCTGCCGACCACCCGCCAGGCGCACCGGACGGCGCCCAGTCATATCGTGACTGACTTCACGGATCGCGCGGATCGGATTGTCCAGGGCGAAATCGCGGAACGAGACACCTGCCTCGATCATCTCCAGCACCAGCGCGGCCGTGCCGACCTTGAGCATGGTGGTGGTCTCTGACATATTGGAGTCGCCGACGATCACGTGCAGGCGGCGGTATTTCTCCGCGTCCGCGTGCGGTTCGTCGCGCGTGTTGATGATCGGGCGCGAGCGGGTCGTCGCCGAGGAGACGCCCTCCCAGATGTGTTCGGCACGCTGCGACAGGCAGAAAGTAGCGGCTTTCGGCGTCTGCAGAACCTTGCCCGCGCCACAGATCAGCTGACGGGTCACCAGGAACGGCAGCAGCACGTCCGAGATCCGGGAGAACTCGCCCGCACGGACCACGAGGAAATTCTCGTGGCAGCCGTAGGAGTTGCCCGCGGAGTCGGTGTTGTTCTTGAACAGGTAGATGTCGCCGCCGATGCCTTCTTCGGCAAGACGCTGCTCGGCGTCGATCAGCAACTCTTCGAGGACCCGCTCGCCCGCTCGGTCGTGGGTCACCAACTGCGCCAGGTTGTCGCATTCCGCGGTCGCGTACTCCGGGTGCGACCCGACATCGAGGTAGAGCCGAGCACCGTTGCGGAGGAACACGTTCGAGCTACGGCCCCAGGACACCACCCGACGGAACAGATACCGGGCTACCTCGTCGGGGGACAGCCGACGGTGACCGTGGAAGGTGCATGTCACACCGAACTCGGTCTCGATCCCCATAATTCGTCGCTGCACACTATCGACAGTACAGCCATGTGCTGGACTTGCGTGGTGCACCGAACAACCCGGATGCATACGTCTTCACAACGATTTGGTCCGCTTTGCCGGAATTTGCACGGTCGAACCCGGGCTGTCACCGAAAGGATGCACACTTCCGACCAGAGATCCGGACGCCCCGCCGACCACGACGGCACGGCGGCGGGGACACCGCGCCGTCAACGCGCCCTTCCCGCCGCCGTGGAACTCATCCGCCTCGCGGCTTACTCCGACTTCGCGTCGTCCACCGGGGATTCCTCGGTCTTCTCGTTCTTCTTCGACTTCGGCTTGCCGGCCGGTTCGGCCGGGCTCAGCAGCCGCTCGAGCACGGTATTGGTGACGCGTCGGAACGCCCGGCGCGGGCGCGCCTGCTCCAACGTCGCAACCTCGAGCGAGCTCACGTCGAGCACTCGCTTCTCCTTCTCCGCGCCTTCCGGCGCGCGTGCCTGCAGCGCGCGTACCGCGACACCGACCGCCGAGGCCAAGTCCAGACCCGGCTGGTAGGAGCCTTTCAGCGCGGTGACGATCGGCTCGGTCGTACCGCCCATCACCACGAACTCCCGCTCATCGACGATCGACCCGTCGAAGGTGATCCGGTACAGCACCGACGCCGCGGACTGCTCCGGATAGCCCACCTCGGCGACACAGATCTCCACCTCGTAGGGCTTGAGCTGATCGGTGAAGATCGAGCCGAGAGTTTGCGCGTAGGCGTTGGCCAGCGCCCGGCCGGTGACATCACGGCGGTCGTACTGGTAACCGCGGATATCGGCCTGCAGGATGCCGCCCCTGCGCAGATTCTCGAACTCGTTGTACTTGCCGACCGCGGCGAACCCGATCCGGTCGTAGAGTTCACTCACCTTGTGCAGCGTCGCGGACGGGTTCTCGGCGACGAACAGCACGCCCTTGTCATAGATCAGCACCACGACACTGCGACCCCGGGCGATACCCTTGCGCGCGAGTTCGGTCTTGTCGCGCATGATCTGCTCGGCCGACGCGTAGTACGGCAGTGTCATGCTCAGGCGCTCCCTTCTTCGGCGGCCTCACGATCGGCGACGATCCCGCGAGTGATCTCCGCCAGCCGCGACTCGGTCACCTCGACCGCGCCCTCCTCATCGATGACGATCGCCGTCGGGAAGATGTTGCGCAGCAGATCCGGACCACCCGTCGCGGTATCGTCATCGGCCGCGTCGAACAGCGACTCGACCGCGATGCGCAGCGCTCGATCCTGATCAATCCCCTTGGCGTACAACTTCTTCAGCGAGGACTTCGCGAACATCGAGCCGGAACCGACCGCGGCGTAGCCGAATCGTTCCTCACTACGACCACCCACCACATCGAACGACACGATGCGGCCCGCCTTCTGCGGATCGGTGGCGCCGAGGTCGTAGCCGACCAGCATCGGTACCACCGCCAGGCCCTGCAAGGCCGCGGGCAAGTTCTCGCGCACCATCTTCGACAGCTTGTTCGCCTTGCCGTCGAACGTCAGCGACACGCCCTCGAGCTTCTCGTAGTGTTCCAACTCCACCGCGAAGATTCGCACCATCTCCACCGCCATGCCCGCGGTACCGGCGATACCGGCCGCGGAGTAGCTGTCGGTGATGTAGACCTTCTCGATGTCCCGACTAGCCAGCAGGTTTCCCTGGGTGGCGCGCCGATCACCGGCGATCAGCACGCCGCCGCGGTAGCTGACCGCGACGATCGTGGTGCCGTGCGGAGCGATGTCCTTCGCGGAAGTGCCGCCGGTAGGTCCGGCGGCACTATGTCCGAAGCTGTTGGAAGGCAACAGGTCCGGCGCGTGCATACGCAGGTATTCGGAGAAGGAAGAGAGGGCGTACCCCAAGTGGAGACGCGAGGGGTCACCTGCTGTCACTGGCCACCTTTCTGCACGTACGCTCGGACGAAGTCTTCGGCGTTCTCCTCGAGCACATCATCGATCTCGTCGAGCAGGTCGTCGGTATCCTCCGCCAGCTTCTCGCGGCGCTCCTGACCGGCGGCGTCCACACCGTCCGGGCCATCATCCTCGTCGCCACCCCCGGCGCGCTTGGTCTGCTCTTGTGCCATCGCAGCCGACCTCCTCTGTCCTCATCATGACCGGGGCCCATCTGAGCACGGCCCCGATCATGAGCAATGTCCGTGCTCGTCCTTCAACACTACCCAGCGACACCCGCACCATGGCGCAACTGTGTCTAATTCGCCTCTGTGTTCGATTCGCGGGTCGACTACATCACCTACACCACGATGGGAACGCGGCCGCTTTCCGGTGTCCGAGCGGGCGAGACTTGCACCGTCGGGCCTGCGTTTCGGTTGCCCGGAGGTGGGCCACGCCATGACAGCCCAGACGGTCACGTCCCCCTCTGTGCGTGGGTTCGGCCAGGCACAGCACGCTAGGTCGTGAGCTGTTGAACCAGGTCAGCGGCGGTGTCCACGCCATCGAGCAGCTTGCCGACGTGGGCCTTCGTGCCGCGCCGCGGTTCCAGCGTGGGAATGCGGACCAGCGAGTCGCCGCCCAGATCGAAGATCACCGAATCCCAGCTGGCGGCGGCGATGTCGGCGCCGAAACGGCGCAGGCACTCGCCGCGGAAATACGCCCGGGTGTCGGTGGGCGGTTTGGTCATGGCATCCAGGACCTGCTGCTCGGTGACGAGCCGCTTCATCGAACCGCGCGCTACCAGCCGGTTGTACAGGCCCTTGTCCAGGCGAACGTCGGAGTACTGCAGGTCCATCAGGTGCAACTTGGGCGCCGCCCAGCCGAGACCCTCTCGGTTGCGCATACCCTCGAGCAACCGCAGTTTGGCGGGCCAGTCCAGCAGCGTCGCGCACTCCATCGGGTCGCGTTCGAGCAGGTCGAGCACCATCGCCCAATTGTCGATGATGTCCTGGACGCGCTTGTCGTCATTGCCTTCGCGGTCCATGAACTTGACCACTCGGTCCAGGTAGACCCGTTGCAGCGCGAGACCGGTGAGCTCGCGGCCGTCGGCGAGCGCGACGGTCGCGCGCAGCGTCGGGTCGTGGCTGATCGTGTGCACCGCGGTGACCGGGCGGGCCAGCTGGAGATCGGACAGGTTCTCGCCCGCCTCGATCAGATCGAGCACCAAGGCGGTGGTGCCCACCTTCAGGTACGTCGACATTTCGGCCAGATTGGCGTCGCCGATGATGACGTGCAGTCTGCGGTATTTGTCCGCGTCCGCGTGCGGCTCGTCGCGGGTGTTGATGATGCCGCGCTTGAGCGTGGTCTCCAGACCGACCTCGACCTCGATGTAGTCGGAGCGCTGGGACAGCTGGAAGCCTGCATTGTCGCCGGACTGGCCGATGCCGACCCGGCCGGCGCCCGTGATCACCTGGCGGGACACGAAGAACGGCGTGAGTCCGACGATGATCTGGTTGAACGGGGTGTCGCGGCTCATCAGATAGTTCTCGTGGGTGCCGTACGAGGCGCCCTTGCCGTCGACGTTGTTCTTGTAGAGTTGTAGACGCGGGGCGCCCGGAACGCTCGACGCGTGCCGCGCTGCGGCCTCCATCACCCGCTCGCCGGCCTTGTCCCAGATCACCGCATCCAACGGGTCGGTCACCTCGGGCGCGGAATACTCGGGGTGGGCGTGATCCACATAGAGCCGGGCACCGTTGGTGAGGATCATGTTGGCCGCGCCGACCTCGTCGGCATCGATCACCGGAGCGGGGCCGTTCATGCGGCTCAGGTCGAACCCACGCGCGTCACGCAGTGGAGATTCCACTTCGTAGTCCCACCGAGTGCGCTTCGCCCGCGGCACACCCTCGGCCGCGGCGTACGCCAGAACCGCCTGCGTGGAGGTGAGGATCGGGTTGGCCGACGGCTCGGTAGGGGTCGAGATGCCGTATTCGACCTCGATTCCGATGATGCGCTGCATGATGTCGAGCCTAGGCGACGCGCCTGGGCTGACCCGGCGCGACGGGCGGAGACCAATGTCATACCGCTGTAGTACTTCCGGAGAACTCGTCCCCGCGCAGGTCGACGTGATAGTCGAACGACGACCGAATCGATCTCCGATCGCCGATCGGGCCTGACGGGCGCACCGTTCGCCGGAACCGACGACGCCAGCGGCCCCCGCCCGGTTCACCGCTCTCGACATGCTGCGCGGGGTCGCGATCCTCGGCACGCTGAGCACCGGTACCCGGATTCTCACCAACCCGAAGGACTGGTCGGCTACGTCCCCGCGCTCGGCGAGGCGTGACGTAGACATCACCGACAACTAGCCCACTGCCGCCCAGGCGTCACCGCCTACACCATTCGAGCGGAGCGACACGGCGGCTCGCGAAAGCATCCGAACCACCGTTCGACTCCCCTCGATCCTTTGCGTGTGGCCGGCGTGGTCGTTTCCATGCGTGGGAGCGACGTCGACGAGATGCACCAGGAATTGGGGATACTCGCCGCGAACAGCACGAGCGGCGCGGCTGTTGCCTGCTCTTCCGGGCGGCAGACCGGACAGGAGCGGGCGCGATCGGGCAAAGCGCGACTACCGCAGCGGCGAACGGATAGTCTCGTTGCAGGATCCAGCGAGCGTGCGTCAGCCGGGAGTGTCCGATGAAGGCTCTGGTCACCAACGACTTCCCGACGTCGAAGGGCGCCGCAGAGCCACCGTCATCAACCGCATTGCTGCGGCCCGGGATCCTGGCATTCGCGGAAGCCGTCGATCCGACGCCGTTGCATGCCCACCACGCGGTGCAAATCATTGCCGCGTCCAGCCCCATCGTCGTGGTCGACGGCAACGGCGTCCGGCGGCACGGCACCCGCGTCATCGTTCCGACCGACGCGCCACATCGGATCGACGTGGGCGCCGCACATGGCACCGCCATCTACCTCGATCCGGAGACCGCCGCCGGAGCCGCCGCGGATCGAAGGGCGCACCTGCACGGATGGATCGACAGCGCCGACACGCTCAGGTTCGATCCCACCCACGGCGATCTGATCGACCAGGTCGCGGCCGTCATCGACGATCTTCTGCCCGAGAATGGCAAGATCGAATCGAGCGAGCGGCACTCCGTCGTCACCGCGGCGCTGCACCTGCTGCCCGCGTTGGTCCGGGACGGCTCGGTGCGCGGCTCGGATGTCGCACACCGGCTGGGCATTTCGGCAAGCAGACTCACCCGGCTGTTCGCCGAACAGGTGGGAATCCCTTTGCGTCCCTACATCCTCTGGCTGCGACTGCATATCGCAACAACTCGCGTGCGTGCGGGCGACGACCTCACCGCGGCCGCGGTGGCCGCCGGGTTCTCCGACAGCGCTCACCTGACCCGCGCCTGCCGACGCACGTTCGGGCTGCCGCCCTCGGCGCTGAGCGGGAGATCCCACTGGGCGGTGGGCGAATAGCGGCATCACCGTCGCGACAACACGGCGTGCGGCTTCCATTCCAGGTGCTTGCGCTGCTGGTGGCCGGGCGAGTTCGCGGCCGCCGCGATCCCGACGGTAGCTCCGGTTCGGTCCATCTCGTCACCCGTTAAAGCGTGGATCAGATTATATTCCTTGACAGGTATATGCATGTTCTGGCATATTACTTGGAGTGACGGTTGACGCATTCGCGGCGGTGGCCGAACCACAGCGCCGAAAGATTCTAGACCGGTTGCGCACCGGCCAGGCCAGTGTCGGTGAGCTGGTCGACCAGCTGAACCTGCCGCAGCCGACGGTGTCGAAGCATCTCAAGGTGCTGCGGGAGGCCGGGTTCGTCACCGTCGAAACCGTGGCACAGAAGCGGATCTACCGGCTGGCGCCGGGACCGTTCCAGCACCTCGAGGACTGGCTCCTGCCCTACCTGCGGCTGTGGAGCCGGCACCTCGATGCCCTCGGCCGACACCTCGACAACAAGGAGTCTCCATGACCACTCGTCACTATCACCCGAGTCCGTTGCGGCCGGTCGAGATCGTCAGCGATGGCACGCGGTTCGCGCTGGTATTCACCAGGGAGTTTCCGCACCGACCCGAATCTGTCTGGTCGGCACTGACCGACCCGGACGAGCTGCGGCACTGGGCGCCCTACACCGCGGATCGGCCACTACACACCCCAGGACCGGTCACCCTGATCATGACCGACAGTCACACGCGGACCGAATTGCACGGCCAGGTGACCGTGGCCGAGCCGCCCGCACTGCTCGAATTCACCTGGGGCGCCGACCTGTTGCGCTGGGACCTCAGTCCGCACGGCGCGGCGACCACGCTTCGGCTCACCCATTGGCTGGCCGATCGCGCCATGGCCGCGATGATGGCGGCGGGCTGGCACATCTGCCTCGATGTAGCCGCGGAGCTGCTGGCGGGCAGTCCGATCGGCCCCATCGTCGGCGCCGAAGCGATGAACCACGGTTGGGCCGAACTCAACAAGCAGTATTCCGACCGCCTCGGCATCGAAGCGATCGATCCGCCGATCGACGCCTGAATCGCTCAACGCCCCCAAGCCGGTAGCGGAACCGATCCCTGTCACCATAGGCATGCTGAAGGCGGGAGCCTACTCCACGCCGCGCAGTATGCCGCCGCACCGGCGGAACCAAGATCTGCCGCGGCAGTCGGTCAGTCCACCCGACGGGCCTGCAGGTAGTAGTCGGCCGAGAGCGCAGTGAGCACCTGGCGAACACCCGGCGACGCCCAGACCCCGGACGCGCCGTGCAGCACCACCGGCTCGGTCAGCTCGACGACGTGCCCGCGAGTCTCCAGCGTGAAGCCGCCGGCGGCGCGAATGTTCTTGACCCAGTCGGCGTTTCGGCCATAGATGAGGGCGATTCGGTAATTGTCGTCGTGGACGGAGACCATGACCGGAGTTCGGTAGGAGCGCCCAGATTTTCGGCCCTTGTGTAGCACGATGCCGAAACCGGGCGCCCGACCCGCGACAAGACCCGCGGTCGGATTGGTGACGTGCCGGTTGAAATTCGCCAATGCGCGCGGAAGCACCATCGGGGCGATCCTCTCTCCGGGGGGCGTGCGGTGCTCAGGCTACTCTCGACCCGTGCCATTTCCGCCGCACCGTGGGTCACCGGACGCCGACGCGTCGGGCACCGAGTCGATCGCGGTCTACGACCCCCAGGGCAACCCAATCGGCGCGGCCGACCGGGCCACGGTCTACCGAGACGGACTGTGGCATGCCAGCGCCGGCGTTCTGGTGCGGTCACCGGATGGCGATCGGATCTATGTGCACCGCCGCACCGACACCAAAATGGTCTTCGCGGGCATGCACGACTGCCTCGCGGGCGGCGTGGTCGAACCCGGCGAATCGCCGCGCGACACCGCTCTGCGCGAAGTCGGCGAAGAACTCGGCATCATGCTCGACCGGGGCGATCTGCCGTTGCGCACGCTGGCGAGCGTCTCCTGGGATGGCGACTGGCAGGACAGACCCATGCGCTGTCACCTTTTCGCGTACGAACTGCGCTACGACGGACCGATTCGGCACCAACCCGATGAGATCGCTGACGGTTGGTGGTGGTCCGAGGCCGAACTGCTGGCGCACCTGGTAGATCCGGACTGGCCTTTTGTGCCGGACACCCGCCTACTGATCCCGGACATCCTCAACACGGCGGGCCCCCGGCCGAAGAATACGGGCGGGCCGTCACGATGATCAGCTGGACGACACGACCGACCCCGCCCACGCGGCGAACGCGCCTGGGTTGCGAGTCTGCAGCAACACTCGACCGGGCCCGGTGAAGTCGAAGACGAATCCCTCGCCCGACTTCAGCGACTGGATCGATCGGCCCGACACCGCTCGGCGAATGGTGAAATTCATCGCCAGGTCGTAGGCCACCACGTGACCGGTGTCGATGGTGATGGGCTCGCCGGCTTGCAGGTCGATGACATCGATCGCGCCGAACACACCGACGACGATCTCGCCCGCACCGTGTGCGCGCAAACCGAATCCCCCTTCGCCGCCGAACAGATTCGCGAAACCGCCCCACTTGCTCTCCACCTGTACGCCGTGCGAGTTGGCGATCCAGCCGCCGCGGCTGATGAAGAACGGACGATCCGGGCTGATCTGCAGGTTCAGCATGTCGCCGGGTAGCGCGGGCGCCACATCCACCCAGCCACCCTGCTGCGGCGCCGTAAAGGTCGAGACGAAGAACGATTCACCGGCCAGCACCGACCGCTTCAATCCGGCCAGGATGCCGCCTTCGGCCTTGGCCTGCAACGTGACTCCCGCCGAGTGCGCAACCATGGCGCCACTCTCGACCCGCATCGGCTCTCCGCCGGCCAGAAAGCACCGCGCAATGGTCGAAGCAGGATTGTGCCGCAGTTGTACCTTCATGTCCGCCGACCCTACCGCCTGTATCGAACCGGAGTATCGGCCCGATTCACCTCCGGTACAGGCGACAGTTCAGCGAATCCTGTGCGACGGAGTCGGCCGACACCGAGCCGACGCAGCGCGACGAACCGGCCGCAGTCGTCACAGCAGATTGCGCAGCGCTGCCTCGTCGCGCGCGACCACAGCGCCACCGTCGGCGGTCAGCACGATCGGACGCTGGATCAGCGCCGGATGCTCGACCATTGCCGCCACCCACCGGTCCCGGTCATTGTCGGCGCGTCCCCAGTTCGCCATATCCAGCTCCTTGGCGATCCGCTCGCCGGTACGGACGATGTCCCAGGGTTCGACACCGAGCCTGCGCAGCACGTCGCGAAGTTCGGCGGCGGACGGCGGCTCGTCGATGTACTTCCGCACCGAGTACTCGAGGCCCGCTTCGTCCAGGAACGCGGTCGCGGTGCGGCTCTTGGAACACCGCGGGTTGTGCCAGAGTTCGGTCCGCCCAGAGGTCATATACGCAGGATACCGAGGGCCGAACGATCGTCGAGCCGCCCTGGGTCGAGCCGTCCGTCACAAGATCGGCATTCCGACTCGCCGGCTCCGGTCATCCCAGCGGAATCGTGAAGTCCCACGGTCCAGGGTCGAGCAGGAACCCCGCCAGCGGGTCGATCGGATCTTGCCAGAGAAGTTGCGGCACAGTCACATTCAGTACGCGACAGGAAGGATCGAGACGAGGGCCGCAGGCGAAGTCCAGCACGATCCTGGCGCCGTCACTGTCTGCACGCGACTCCATGAAACGGTAGGCGCCGCCCCGGTCGTCGGTCAGACGCATCCCGGTCTCCGGAAAACCCGAGCGGAAATGCCGCGTCCGGCCAGGTGGATCATCCCAGGTTTCGGGTTCCAACGGGGAGCGGTAGTCGGGATGATCCCGCGCCAAGTCCACCTGCGCCCTGATCCGGAATCCATCGTCGAACAGTTCGAGCGAAAAGATCGTCACGGCCACCCTGGCCCGACGCCTGGTCAGCCCGGCCGCCACCACGCGCTCGAAAATATACAGCCGCGGCACGGGCCTCGGGTCATCGGCTGTCGCGATCAGCTCGGCGTGCGCGGCGTCGTCCACTTCCGCGGTATATCTACCAGCTCCGGCGATGGCCGCCTCCACCGTGCTCGCACACTGGTCACACGCAGACAAAGAGCGCAGTAGCCCGACGTCATCGGGATGTCCACCACAGAATCGACAGGAGTGCGCTGAATTGGGCCCGGCCGAATGCGAAATCACCCGACAAGTATCAGCCCGTAGGGCCTACTCCCAATGGGGAAACTGATGCGATCTTTCATCGGCGGTCCGCGGCCGCCGGCTAGCGTCGCCGATACGCCGCACGACCCTGGGCACTGCTGTGTACCGCCGCTCTACGCTGGATGAGTTCAGCGATGTGATCGGCGAACGTCGGCCACGATTCTCGGGGCAGGCCACGGCCCATGTCGTCGATCATGACGAGTTTCGCTTCGGGGAAGGCGTCGGCGGTCGCTCGCCGCCACTGGCGTCGCGCATGAGGTCAGCTGCGCCATGCAGCACCAGCGTGGGTACGCGCAACGCTCTCAGCTGTGCTCGGTCACCGGAGGCCGGAACCGTCACCAGCTGGCGCATCATCCCGGTGTCATCGCGTCCTCGGTCGTAGACGCGTGCGGCCCGATCGGCCCGAACTGCCGCGTCGAACTCGAACTCGGGGGACCCCACCGCTCGCGCCGACCGGACCTGCCAGTCGATGTAACCGGCACGGTTCTTCGGCGGCGCCCCCCAGTGGGCCGATAGCGTTAAAGTCGGTTCGGCCCACGGCAAGGCCATGCCACGGTCTGGTCGTCGAGCGCCCGGAGCCGAGCCCGGCAAGATCGCGCCGGTTCGGCGCCCCGAGCGCCGCGACAACACCGGACATTCAGCTCATGAAGCCGTCGGCGACCTCGAGCACTTCGTCGATGATCGCCAAACCGGTGCGCAGCTCTTCCGCGGTGGTTGTCAGCGGCGGCGCGATCTGAAAACGATTGCCCGCGTTGAATGGCCACAACCCGCGATCCTTCGCAGCGGCGGTGACCGCGGCCATCGGTGCGGCGGTCGCGCCCGCCGCGGCGAACGGAACGAGCGGCTCCCTGGTGACGGGGTCACGGACCAGTTCCAGGGCCCAGAAGAAGCCGAGCCCGCGCACCTCACCAACACTCGGATGCCGGGCAGTCAACTCTTGCAACCCCTTTCCGAGCACGTCAGCGCCCACCGAGCGCACGTGGTCGAGAATGCCGTCTCGCTCGAAAACCTCGATCGAGGCAACGCCGGCCGCGCAGGCCAGCGGATGCCCGGCATACGTGAGACCACCTGGATACACGGTGTGGTCGTAGCGCTCAGCGATCTTTTCCGCGATGAGCACACCGCCGAGCGGGACATAGCCGGAGTTCACGCCCTTGGCGAACGTGATCAGATCAGGCGCGACGTCGAAAGCCTGGACCGCGAACCATTCACCCACCCTGCCGAACCCGACCATCACCTCATCGGCGATGTAGACGATGCCGAACTCGTCGCACAGCGCGCGCACACCGGCGAGATAGCCGGGCGGCGGAACGAGCACGCCGTTGGTGCCGACCACCGTCTCCACAATCAGCCCCGCGATGTGCTGCGGGCCTTCCAATTCGATCACCTGTCGCAGATGGGCCAGCGCGGCGGCGGTCTCCTCCTCGGGAGTCGCCGTCGCCCACGGCGATCGGTAGGGATACGGTCCGAAGAATCGCACCACGTCGACATTGGTCGGCTCCGCGCCCCAGCGGCGGGGTTCACCGGTGAGGCCGATCGCGACACCCGTACCGCCGTGGTAGGAGCGATACGCCGCGAGCATTTTCGTGCGCCCGGTGTAACTGCGGGCCAGCCGCACCGCATGCTCGACCGCCTCCGCGCCACCGGTGGTGAACAGGATCCGATTCAGCTCGCCGGGTGCGCGCTCGACGATCAGCCGGGCCAGTTCGCTGCGCGCCTCGTTGCCGACGGTCGGCGAGATGGTGCTGAGCCGCTGTGCCTGCGCCACGATCGCCGCGATGATGTCCGGCTGCTGGTGACCGATGTTGACATTCACCAACTGCGAGGAGAAGTCGAGATAGCGTTTGCCGGTCGCGTCCCAGAAGTAGGAGCCGGACGCCCCGGTGATCGGCACTGGGTTCACCTCGGCCTGGGCGCTCCAGGGATAGAAAACGTGATCGGCCACGCTACTTACCACCTTCTGTCAAGGTCACCTGTGCTGCGGCGCGTAACCGGCCCCGGTGACATCGTTTCCGCGGGACGTCGAGAGGTCCAGCGCCTTGGTAACGTACTCGCCGGTGCAGGCACCGTCCGGGGTTCTGCCACAGCGGCCGCGCCTTTCACTGCCGCGCGGCGCAGCGTTCCGGTGGACAGGCCGCCGGTCGCCGGGGCTCAATCGACCGCCTCGGTGGCAATCACCGGCTGGGTCAGGCGCGGCAGCACCGATTCGCCGTACGCCTGCAGCGTCGCGGTTTTCGCGTCGTGCTGAAGGTAGACGGCGAACTGGTCGACACCGAGCCGCTCCAGCTCGCGTAGCCGGGCCAGATGGTCGTCGGGCGTGCCCAGCAGACAGAAGCGGTCCACGATGGTGTCGGGCACGAATTCGGCATGCACGTTGCCCGCGCGACCGTGCTGGTTGTAGTCGTAGTCCTGCCTGCCCTGGATGAAGTCGGTGAGCGCGGCCGGGATATCGGTGCCGGTACCGTATTTCGACACGATGTCCGCGACGTGATTGCCGACCATCGCACCGAACCACCGGCACTGCTGCCTGGCGTGCGCCAGCATCGCGTCCGATCCGTCGGTGACGTATGCCGGCGCGGCGGCACAGATCTGGACCGACGCCGGGTCGCGACCTACGCGTTCGGCGGCTGCCCGCACCCGCGCTATGGTCCATGCCGTGATGTCCGGATCGGCCAATTGCAGAATGAATCCATCGGCCACCGCACCGGCGAGGTCGAGAACACGGGGTCCGTACCCCGCCACCCACACCTCCAGCCTGGACTCGGCTGCCCACGGCAGACGAACGACGGTATCACCCACCCGCGCGCTGCGACCGTTGCCGAGTTCCCGGATCACCTCGACGGATTCCCGCAGCGTAGCCAGGGTGGCGGGTTTACCACCGAGGGTGCGCACGGCCGAGTCGCCGCGACCGATTCCGCACAGGGTGCGGTTTCCGAACATATCGTTCAACGTGGCGAAGGTCGACGCGGTCACCGTCCAGTCACGCGTGGCCGGGTTGGTCACCATCGGGCCGACCACCACTTTGCGGGTGGCGGCCAGGATCTGACTGTGGATGACATAAGGCTCTTGCCAGAGCAGATGCGAGTCGAATGTCCAGACATGCGAGAACCCATGTGTCTCCGCGAGTCTGGCCAGCTCGACCACACGCGCGGCGGGAGGCGTACATTGCAACACCACACCGATGTCCATGCGGCCCTCCGTTTCGTGGATCGGGATGCGTCGTCAGATCAGGTTCTGCGATAGTTCGCGTTTGACGAACCGGCCGTGCCCCGCGCTACCGAGGTAGGCGCCGGCGTCGATGATCACCCGGCCGCGGGACAGCACCGTGTCGACGTGGCCATCGATCTCGAATCCTTCGTACGCCGAATAGTCCATGTTCATGTGGTGGGTCTTGCCGACCCCGATGCTGGTATGGCCGGCCGGGTCGTAGATCACGATGTCGGCGTCCGCGCCGGGGCTGATCACACCCTTGCGCGGATACATGCCGAACATCCGCGCGGGCGCGGTGCAGCAGACCTCCACCCAGCGCTCCAGCGAGATCTTCCCGGCCTTGACGCCCTGGAAGAGCAGATCCATTCGATGCTCGACACCGCCGATCCCGTTGGGAATCTTGCTGAAATCGCCCAGACCCCGCTCCTTCTGATCCTTCATGCAGAACGGGCAATGGTCGGTGCTCACGGCCGTGACGTCGCCGGTGCGTAGGTAACGCCACAGTTCGTCCTGGTGCCCTTCCGCCCTGGATCGCAGCGGTGTCGAGCACACCCACTTCGCGCCCTCGAAACCCGGTGCGCCCAATTGCTCTTCGAGTGACAGGTACAGATATTGCGGACAGGTTTCGCCGAACACGTTCTGGCCGTTGCCGCGAGCGGTGGCGATCTGCGCGAGCGCCTGCTTGGCCGAGACGTGCACGACATACAGCGGCGCGCCGGTCAGATGAGCCAGCATGATCGCCCGATGGGTGGCTTCCTCCTCCATCTGCCACGGCCTCGTCGTGCCGTGGAAGTACGGAGCGGTGTCGCCACGCGCGAGCGCCTGCTCGACCAGCACGTCGATGGCGATCCCGTTCTCGGCGTGCATCATCAGCAACGCGCCCAGCTCACCGGCGGTCTGCATGGCCCGCAGGATCTGGCCGTCGGTGGAGTAGAAGACGCCTGGGTAGGCCATGAACAGTTTGAAACTCGTGACCCCCTCGGCCACCAATTCGCTCATCCCCTTCAGGGATTCGTCGTCGACCTCGCCGATGATCTGGTGGAAGCCGTAGTCGATCGCGCACCTACCCGCAGCTTTCCGGTGCCACACGCCCAGGGTGTCCTGGACCCGCTCCCCTGGTTTCTGAACGACGAAATCGACGATGGTCGTGGTGCCGCCCCAGGCGGCGGCGCGGGTGCCGGTTTCGAAGGTATCGGACGCTTCGGTGCCGCCGAAGGGCATCTGCATATGGGTGTGACCATCCACGCCACCAGGGATCACGTACTTACCGGTCGCGTCGATCACCACCTCGGCGGATGCGGCGAGGTCCGCACCGAGCGCCGTGCTGCCGGGATGCAGCACGGCGACGATGGTCTCGCCGTCGACCAGCACGTCGAGCGACTGCGATCCGGTAGCCGAGACCACCATGCCGCCATGGATGAATGTGCGCGTCATCTCGATCCCACCTTGTCTCAGGGGGCCACCATGGGCCCGTAGGCGTCGGGGCGGCGATCGCGGTAGAAGGCCCAACGGTCACGAACCACCTTGATCAGATCCATGTCCAGATCGCGGATCACCAGTTCGGGGCCGGTATCCGAGGCGACATCGCCGACGAATTTGCCCTCCGGGTCGACGAAATAGCTGGTGCCGTAGAAATCGTCGTCGCCGAACTCCTCGATACCGACCCGGTTGATCGCGCCGACGAAATACTCGTTGGCCACCGCCGCGGCCGGCTGTTCCAACTTCCACAGATACCCGGACAGGCCACGCGAGGTCGCCGAGGGGTTGAACACGATCTCCGCGCCGGCCAGGCCAAGCGCGCGCCAGCCCTCGGGAAAGTGTCGGTCATAGCAGATATAGACGCCGATCTTGCCGACTGCGGTGTCGAACACCGGCCAGCCCAGGTTTCCCGGCCGGAAGTAGAACTTCTCCCAAAATCCGTCGACGTGTGGTATGTGGTGCTTACGATACTTGCCGAGATAGCTGCCGTCGGCATCGACGACCGCCGCGGTGTTGTAGAGCAGACCGGGTTGTTCCTGCTCGTAGACCGGCAGCACCAGAACAAGGCCCAATTCCTGCGCCAACGCCGCGAAGCGCTCCGTCGTCGGCCCCGGCACGGATTCGGCGTAGTCGTAGAACTTCGAGTCCTGCCTTTGACAGAAGTACGGACCGTAGAAAAGCTCCTGGAAGCAGACCACCTGCGCGCCCTGCGCGGCGGCCTGACGTGCGTAGGCCTCGTGCGCCGCGATCATGGACTCTTTATCACCCGTCCAGTTCGTCTGGACGAGCGCCGCTCGAACGATTCCCATGCCTTGTTATACGTCACCGAGAATCGATTCGGTTGCGATACAAGATTGCGGAAACCAGTTTCGATTATGGGTTGATCAGGATTCGCACCTGGCGGCCGACGTGGATCGGCACTGTATCCCCACCACCGCCTCTCACACAGCAGCGACTCATCCGCGTCCGACCACACTTTTCGCGTCCACCCGCCGCGCGGCGGGTCGACCCCGACGTGCTGCCGACCTCGACGGTGCGGTGCGCCGAGGTCGGGACCGAGCGGACAATGCCGAAGCCGGCTACCTGGGCGAGACGTTCTTCCCGAACTCGGCGCGAGGTTCCGGGTAAACCGACCGTTCACTGCACTCACCGTGTTCGACGGCGAGCACGACCTGGTGGACTCCCCGGTCGCCGCACGCTTCGCCGCAGCCAGCTCCGCAACGCGGTCAGCGCCGTCGATCACGCACGCTCTTCCGCCGTTCTACTCGCGCGCACGGCACCTCCGGCCGGACTCGGCACGTCTCGCACGAAACCGGTGTGTTTCTCGCGGGTCTCGCGCACGCTGCTACCAAATATGCTGTTGCTTCCATGATCTCGTCACCGCGAGCGTCGATGTCCCGCATCGGACATCGACGCTCGCCCGCAGAATTGCCAATATCGATATCGACATCGACTGGCTCATCGCAGAACTCGTCGTCATCACCCGGCCGCCCGACCCACCATCGGCGCCGCACCCGCACCTGCCGCCCGTCCTCCGCCGAGTTATATGACAATCGGACGGTACGGCCACGCTGGGCGAGGCGAGATGGAATGATTCGCGTCGCATCGTCCGGTGCGCAACCCGATTGAAGGAGATTTCTAGCGGTGAGCAGCGAAGTGCACGTGCGACAACTCGACAGCGATCGGCCCGTGAAACGCGTCGGCGTCCCGTGGCGGATGCTGCGGCTCTTCGGCGTCTTGGCCGTCGGCGCGACGCTGGTGGCGTCCGCGGCGGGCGCCGTCTCGGCGAACCCGGGAACTCTGCGGGAGCAGGCGCCTGCCACCTGCGCCGCGCCGACCGCCGGCCAACCGAACGGCAAGCAGTGGACCGCCGAACCTGCGGCGACAATCGATGGCAGTGCCGGATACACCGCAACCCTGACGACCACCTGTGGCACCGTGACGATCGCCTTGGACGCGGCACACGCGCCACGCACGGTCAACTCGTTCGTGTTTCTGTCCGGTGAGCAATACTTCGACCACACGAAGTGCCATCGGATGACCACCGAGGGGATCTACGTCCTGCAGTGTGGTGACCCGACCGCGACCGGCACCGGCGGCCCTGGTTATCGCTTCCCCGACGAGAACCTGACGGGCGCCACCTATCCGGCGGGCACGGTCGCGATGGCCAACTCAGGCCCCGACACCAACGGCAGTCAGTTTTTCCTGGTCTACCAGAACACCCAGTTGCCGCCCAACTACACCCCGTTCGGGCGGGTCACCGCGGGCTTGGACGTGCTCGCGTCGATCGCCGCCGCAGGCGTCAAGGACGGCTCGGGTGACGGCGAACCCGCCGTCGATATCGTCCTCGATTCTGTTGCCGCCGTACGCAACTGAACGATCGAAGTACCTGGTGGCGGCGCCACATTCAGCGCCGCCACCGCTGTTTCGGCCAGGATCAGGAAGCTCGACAAAGAAGTTGACCTGCGCTGTCACGGCACCTCGTCGCCCGCGATTGCCTTATCCTCGCAACCGCCCGACCATCACGCGTGGTGAACGAACCGGACATCGGACCGGAGCAGGACACCGGCCCGGATCGACGGCTCGCCGCAGGTCAGGGCACCGCGACCTTGCGGCGAATGACCAGTGCGACGACCGGCTCGACAACACGGTTGGCAACCGGGCCGAGGATCGCCATCAGCAGTACATATGTGGTGGCCAACGCGGCGAATTCGGCGGGAACGGCGCCCGCGGAGACCGCCAGGCCCGCGATGACGATCGAGAACTCACCATGGGCGACCAGGGCGGTGCCTGCGCGTGCCCGGCCGTAGCGACCCGCGCCGGCCCGCTTGGCCGCCCACCAACCCGTGGCGACCTTGGTCGCGGTGGTCACAACCGCAAGCAGGCACGCCCAGCCCAGCACCGGCGGAATGCTGACCGGGTCGGTACTCAGGCCGAACAGCACGAAGAACAGCGCGGCGAACAGGTCGCGCAGCGGTTCCAGGATCTTGGTGGCGTTGTGCGCGGTCGAGTCCGAGATCGCGATGCCGAGCAAGAAAGCGCCCACCGCTGCGGACACTTGTACCGCGGAGGCGACCCCGGCCACCAACAACGCGGAACCGAGCAATTTCAACAAAAATATCTCCCGGTCCTCGCTGTCGACGATCGCGGAGACATAGCGGCCGTAGCGCAGCGCGACGATCAGCACGACCGTCACCGCGACCAGCGCGATCGCGAGCGTCTTCAATCCGGCGAAAAAGCCGACACCGGCCAGCACGGCGGTGAGCACTGGTAGATAACCCGCCATCACCAGGTCTTCGAACACCAGGATGGACAGCACCACCGGTGTCTCCCGGTTGCCGAGCCTGCCCAGATCGTTGAGCACTTTCGCGACGATGCCCGAGGACGAGATATAGGTGACGCCGGCCATGGCGATGGCGCCGGTGAGGCCCCAGCCGAGCCCGAAGGCAACCAGCACGCCCGGTGTGGCGTTGAGCACGAGGTCGACGACACCCGCGGCCCACGACCGGCGCATACCAGTGACCAGTTCCGACGCAGTGTATTCCAAGCCGAGCAGCAAGAGCAGCAACACGACGCCGATCTCGCTGGCCAAGTGAATGAACTCGTCGACCTGCCGCAGCTCCACCAGGCCGCCGGTGCCGAATACCAGTCCGCCCACCAGGTACAGCGGGATCGGCGACAGGCCGATGCGCGCGGCGATCCGACCGAGCAGGCCGAGGCCGAAAAATACCGCGCCCAGTTGAACCAGCGCCAGTGCCGTCTCCTGTGCCACCATCGCCGATCAGCCGTCTAACAGGATCTTGGCGGCGGCCTCCAGGCCCTCCGCGGTTCCGACAATGACGAGCACGTCACCAGCGGTGAACGTGAAATCCGGCCCCGGCGAAGGAATCGGCTGCCCACCACGCACCACCGCGACGATGGACGTTTTCGTCCGCGTGCGCATCTGGGTTTCGCCGAGCATCCGCCCTTCGTAGCGGGACCGGTCGGGGATGGATAACTGACGGGTCGTCAGTCCGGTGAACTCGCGGTGTTCCTCACGCAGTTGCTCGACCAGCTGCGGTGCACCGAGCAGGTTGGCCAGCACGGCCGCCTCCTTGCCCGACAGCGGTACCTGCTCGGTCTCGTCGGGGTGGTCGGCCTTGCTCACGATCAGGTCCATCGTGCCGTCCCGGTGATCGATCACTCCTATTCGGCGCCGTGTGTTGGTCAGCGGGAAGTCCTTACGCACACCGATACCGGGCAGGGGTGTCACCTCAACGTTCATCGCCCCACCCTAGCCATCATGCGTCCGCGACCTGCGATGGGGTGACCGAATTGTCCGCATTCGGTTCGCTTTTCCGCACGACACTCCGACTGAGCGAGGTGGACCGGGGTTTACCGCCCATGGTAAGAGAGTGACGTGTCCCGTACATCGAACCGCCACTTCGACGTCACCTCCCTCTGCCGATCCGGCCTCGCGCCGCGGGTCCGGTGACGGTCGCCCGTGCGGTATTCCGGTTGCGGCGATCGGCCATCGTCGTCTCGCCCGCGGCAGCGCCTAGCGAAGCCGCGGACACCTACCGGCACGATCTGGATGGGCTGCGTGGAGTGGCGATCGTGCTGGTCGTCGCGTTCCACGTCTGGTTCGGGCGGGTCTCGGGCGGCGTGGATGTCTTCCTGGTTCTCACCGGTTTCTTCTTCACCCGCTCGCTGCTGAGAGGCGTGGAGTCACACCGTGCGGTGCGGATCGCGCCCACCGCGCGCAGGCTCGCCCGCAGGCTGCTGCCCGCCCTGGTGACGGTGTTGGCTGCGGTGGCAGCGGCAACCGTCCTGTTGCGCCCCTTCACTCAGTGGACCGAGATCGCCGCGCAGACGCTGGCATCGCTGCTGTACTACCAGAATTGGCGTCTGGCGTTGTCCTGGTCGGACTACCTAGCCGCCGATCCTTCGGTGAGCCCGCTGCAACACCTCTGGTCGATGGCGGTACAAGGGCAGTTCTATCTGGTCGCGCTGCTGGGTGTGGCACTGGTAGCGGGAGTGTCCGGGCGTCTGGCCGGCCCCGGAGCACTCCGGCCGGTTCTGGCGATCATCCTCGCCGTGCTTGCGGTGGCCTCGTTCGGTTACGCCGCACACGGCACTTCGGTACATCAAGGTTGGAACTACTACGACAGCGTCGCGCGCGCGTGGGAACTACTGGCCGGAGCGCTGCTCGCGGTCGCAGCGCCGTGGCTATCCCCGCCACGTTTCGTCCGCTCGCTATCGGCTGCACTCGGCACGGCCGCGGTGTTGACATGCGGCTGGCTGATCAACGGCGCCGACGCGTTCCCAGGCCCGGCGGCGCTTGTCCCGGTGGGAGCCGCGGTGGCGTTGATTGTGGCCGGGAACAATCTCCCCCGGGCCGAGCAGCCGCTACCCAACCGGCTACTGGGTACATCCGCCGCGGTCCGCCTCGGCGAATTGGCCTACGCGTTGTACCTGTGGCACTGGCCAGTCCTCATCTTCGTTCTCGCGGAGGCGCGGTCCGCCACCGCCGGATTCGTCGACGGTCTCGGCGTCGTCGCGGCGGCATTGGTACTGGCCTATCTCACGAACCGGTTTATCGAGGAACCGCTGCGGAGCCGACGGGCCGCACGATCCCTCATCGAGCCGCTGGTCCGCCATCGCCGCACCGGCCAGGTGATCACGGCACTGGGCCTCGCGGTACTCACGGTGTCAGTCGGCGCGCAAGTCGTGACGCTGGCGAATCCGCCCAAGGCGACGGCATCGCTCGACCCGATCCATTATCCGGGTGCGGAAGCGCTGGTCGGCGGCGCGCACACCCCCAAGGCCCGGACCCGGCCGACCGTGTACGAGGCGCCCGCCGACCTCGCGTACCCCGCCCGGGACGGCTGTATCGCAGATTGGGACACCCGCGATGTGATCACCTGCTCCTACGGGGACGCGAAGGCCGAGCATACGGTGGCGGTAGTGGGCAGTTCGCACGCCGAGCACTGGGTTCCCGCCCTCGATGTCCTAGGGCACGAGCACAGCTTCCGCGTCGACGTCTATCTCAAGATGGGTTGCCCACTCACGGTGGCCGCGGAGCCGATGTACAAGGGCGAGGCCATTCCGGACTGTCGAGACTGGTCGGTCGAGGTGATCGATCGCCTCGGTGCGGACCGACCGGAGTGGGTGTTCACCACCGCGACCCGCCCACGCGACGACCTCGGCGACGAAACCCCGGCTGATTATCTGGACGTGTGGAATCGACTGGCCGAACGCGGACTCAACGTGCTGGCCATTCGTGACACTCCGTGGCTGCGCCGCGACGGTGTCCGGTACCGGGCGATCGACTGCCTAGCCCAGCACGGCGACCGCATCAGCTGCGGCATGCCGCGGGCGGCGGCCTTGAACACGGTCAATCCGGCGCTGGAGTCGGCCGCCTCATTCCCCAACATGTTTCCGTTGGACCTGAGCGACGCGGTGTGCGAACAGGACGTATGCGCGGTCACCGAAGGCAATATTCTGATTTATCACGACGAGCACCATCTGACCGCCAGCTATTCCCGGTCGCTGGCACCGGAACTCGGCAGACAGTTGTCCTCGATCCTGGGCTGGTGGTGAGGCGCCACCACCTGATCAGCCCATCCGCAGCAGGTCCGGCCACACTTGGGACCACGGTGCACGCGGCTGCGCGCAGCGCCAGATAGTGACATCGCGGGTGACGCCGGGGAAACCGAGGCGGGCATCCGCATGTCCGACCGGAATCAGGTCGGCGCAGTGCCGCCGCACATTCGGCTCGTCACCACCAACCCACAGGACCGTGGTGGCCGAGTCCGGCGGCGTGCCGAAGTAACCGAACCCCCGGTTGGGGCTGTAGACGGCGGGGAGGCCGAACTGTGCGCGATAGACGTCCAATGCGCTCGCTTGCCAGTAGGAATCGGCGATCACGATGACACTTGCTCGTTCCGACTCAGGCAGCTCACGATAGACATCAGCTGTCGCTGCCACGAGTTCCGACCAACCGAAACGGCCGTAGACGGCGATCTCCAGCCCCGCCTCGGCCTGAGTGGCGGCCGGCTCGATATCGGCTTCTGGACGCAGCGGCAGCGCGTACACCAACAGCATCGCAGAAAATGCGACCAGCGCGACAGTCGCGATCTTGCGGGGGCGGCGCCAGCCGTTCGTCCAGGCCACCGCACCCACCGCGATCAGCGCCGCGTAGCAGCCCGCCGCGTAGTACGGGCGTCCATCGGTAACGAGGAAAGCCACAGCGAGCACGAGTGGCAGCACACCGAGAAACCGATAGGTCCGCCAGGATGCGGACCGCAACAGCGTCCATATCCCGTAGACCAGCAAGAGACCGCCGAGTAGTCCGGCCGCTGCGAGTGCCAGCGGCAGCCACGTGTAACGGCCGCCGATCGTGGCCTGCTCTGCGGCGACCACACTCCCGAGACGCAGTTGCGGCCAGCCATGTGTCGACTGCCAGATCAGGCTGGGCGCCGCGGTGACGACGACCAGCGCCGCGCCCCACCACAGCATCGGGCGACGCAGCAGCTCCCGCGGCCCGTAGCCGGCCACGCTGATCACGAGCGCGATCCAGAAGAACGGAATCAGCCACTTGACCTGCATGTCCAGTGCTGTGACCGCTCCGGAGGCCAGCAGCAGGCCGTCGCGACGCGTGCGAACCCAGCGGACGACCAGCCAGCTCACCACCACCCACAGCGCCGTGTCGATCGTGTTGGTAGCCAACTGATCACCCTGCACCAGCAGGAACGGCGAGGTGGCGTACGCGCCCGCGGCAAGAACCTGCGCTGCACGGCCTCCGCCGAATTCCCTGGTGATCTGCGCGGTGATCACCATCGCGGCCACGGTGATCACGGCGGCCGGAAGTCGTTGCGCCACCAGTGAATCCGGGGCTGCGAGATCCATCAGGCGAGAGATCACGGGCAGCAGCGGCCCTTGGTCGGCATAGCTGACCGCCAGTCTGCGCCCGGCGGCGACGAAATACAGCTCGTCACCGAAGAATCCGTACCGTGCGATCGAGACCGCCAGCGCCACCGCGGCGAGCGCCGCCACCGCGCCGACGCCGCCGAAGGCGAAAAGGGGCACCGATCCCCGGGCATCCCCAGCACGCCGCTCCGAGTCCAGAACCTCAATCATCGCCACCCCACTACCGTGTCGCCCGGTCGAACACTCTGCATAAGTGCGCTGCGTACGCGTCCAGCGTGAAATCCGCCTCCCGTACCGCCCGCCCGGCCGCGCCCTCGATGGCATCGCGAATCGACTTCGCCATCAGCAGTGGATCGAACTCTCCGAACTCCCCCGTGCGCCGGCCTTCGGTCAGGATGTCGACCAAGGGCACGATGATGTCGCGTTCCCCGTCAGCGGAGGCGAATCTCGGCTTACCTTCCGCGTCACGCAGGTTCGTCACCACTTCGATGAGCGCGGTCACGTAAGCGGAGTTCGAGGCGATGAACGCCACGTTCGAGTCGATGTACGCCAGCAGACGGTTACGCGCCCCTACCGCCGCACCGACCCGCGGCGCGACATATTCCGTGGCCGCGACATACAGCTGGATCACCAGCTGCGTCATCAGATCGTCCTTGCCGGCGAAGTGGTAGGAGATGACCCCTTTGGAGATTCCCGCATGTTCGGCGATCCGCGCCAACGACGCGTTGCCGTAGCCGACCTCGGAAATCACCTCCACGGCGGAGGCGATGATCTGCCTGCGGCGGGCCTCCTCGATAAATGAGATTTTTCGACCACTTGTACTATTTTCTGGCCGCATGGCCAAATTTTAACACAATCAGTCACACAGCTCCGACACAGCCGAAGGGCCGCGTCCTCCAGCGGAGAACGCGGCCCTTTGGGGTCGATGGAAACTTACAGGTACTGGCCGGTGTTCGATTCGGTGTCGATGGCGCGGCTCGCGCTGGCATTCTTCCCGGTGACCAGCGTGCGGATATAGACGATCCGCTCACCCTTCTTACCCGAGATACGTGCCCAGTCATCGGGATTCGTGGTGTTGGGCAAGTCCTCGTTCTCGGAGAACTCGTCCACGATCGAATCGTAGAGATGCTGGATGCGCAGACCGGGGTTGCCGGTGTCGAGCACCGCCTTGATCGCGTACTTCTTGGAGCGGTCCACGATGTTCTGGATCATGGCGCCGGAGTTGAAGTCCTTGAAATACAGGACCTCCTTGTCGCCATTGGCGTAGGTCACCTCCAAGAAGCGGTTGTCCTCGCTCTCGGCGTACATCCGGTCGACGACCCGTTCGATCATCGCGCGGATGCACACTGCCTTGTCGCCACTGAACTCGGCCAGATCGTCGTCGTGCAACGGCAAATACTCGGTGAGGTACTTGGAGAAGATGTCCTGCGCCGACTCCGCGTCCGGACGCTCGATCTTGATTTTCACATCGAGACGTCCGGGCCGCAGGATGGCCGGGTCGATCATGTCCTCGCGATTGGACGCGCCGATCACGATGACATTCTCCAAGCCCTCGACGCCATCGATCTCCGACAACAACTGCGGGACCACCGTGGTCTCCACGTCCGAAGAGACGCCCGAACCACGGGTGCGGAAGATCGAGTCCATCTCATCGAAGAACACGATCACCGGAGTGCCCTCGGACGCCTTCTCGCGGGCCCGCTGGAAGATGATCCGGATGTGGCGCTCGGTCTCGCCCACGAACTTGTTCAGCAGCTCGGGGCCCTTGATGTTGAGGAAGTAGGACTTCGCTTCCTTGGCGTCCTCACCCCGCGCTTCGGCGATCTTCTTGGCCAGCGAATTGGCCACTGCCTTGGCGATGAGGGTCTTGCCACAACCGGGGGGACCGTAGAGCAGCACACCCTTCGGCGGACGCAGCGCGTACTCGCGGAACAGATCCTTGTGCAGGAAAGGAAGCTCCACCGCGTCCCGGATCTGCTCGATCTGCCTACCGAGACCACCGATATCGCCGTAGTCGACGTCCGGCACCTCTTCCAGCACGAGATCTTCGACCTCGGCCTTGGGAATTCGCTCGAACGCGAAGCCGGCCTTGGTGTCCACCAGGAGCGAGTCACCCGGACGCAGCTTGCGGATCGGGGAATCGGGGTCGTCCAGATCATCGACCTCGGCAACCTTGGCAAGCGGACCGGCGAGCCATACCACCCGCTCCTCGTCGGCGTGGCCGACGACCAGGGCGCGGCGGCCGTCATCGAGAATTTCCCGCAGGGTGCCGATCTCGCCGACCGCGTCGTAGATCCCGGCCTCGACGACCGTGAGCGCTTCGTTCAAGCGTACGGTCTGTCCGTATTCGAGAGTGGAGGTCTCGATATTCGGTGAACAGGTCAACCGCATCTTGCGACCCGACGTGAACACGTCGACCGTCTGATCGTCGTATACACCGATCAGAATGCCGTATCCACTCGGCGGCTGACCGAGCCGATCGACCTCCTCACGGAGCGCTACCAGTTGCTGGCGAGCCTCCTTCAGGGTGTCCATCAACTTGGTATTGCGAATGGTCAGCGAATCGATGCGGGCTTCCAATTCCCGTGAGCGATCCGGCGAATCGGCGAGTTGCCTTCGGAGTGCAGCCGCCTCGGCGCGTACTGCCTCGAGCTCTCTCCAGGCCGCCGAATCCGAATTCTCGATGGGGCTCATGTGCTGCTCCTCCCAGTCCCGGTCTATCAACGCTACCGGTCGCGACCCATTCGCGCTTTCCGACATTGTTTCGTCGTGATCACATCTGGGCTGCGATCGGCGGCCGAGCAACCATGTTAGCCTCCCCTAACCCCTATGCGGCGAGTACCCTCGCCAACCAAGCCGAAAGGTTGCTGACAATGCTCCTTCCCGCCAGAACTCTCCGCGTTTCCGTAGCTGCCGTCACAGCGGCAGCAGCCGTGACCGTCGGACTGGCGGCTTGCGGCTCCGACGACTCCGCCACGACTTCTCCCTCCGGCAAGGCCGCTGCGTCGAGCACCCACGAGCACGGCGACCATGCGGCTGGCACACCGACCGCCGAGACGCTGCAGGGGGTGTTGGTCGAGCTGGCCGACCCGAAGATAGCCACTGCCGAGAAGACAAAGCTGATCGTCGACGGCGAAAAACGCGCCGCGAACATCGACCGGATGAACGCGGGACTGCAGAACTATCCGCTGACTTTCGCGGTCGCCGACATCACCACCCAGGGCGACACGGCGAACGCCCAGGTGACCATCACCTCCCCGCACGGCGCCCCGCCCCCGATTCCGATGTCCTGGGAGAACGTCGACGGTAGCTGGAAGCTCTCGGACGCGAGCGGCTGCCTGATGCTCGGCTTCGCGCAGGCACCCTGCGTCCCGGCCTGACCCGCGCGGCCGCTCGGCAGGTGACCGCGGCACGGGAAGCCGCAGGTCGCCTGGCCCGGCGGCCTCAGCCCTTCGACGGCCTACGCTGCGGTTTGGGGGTGACGGTGCCCTCGGCGAGCCTGCGGGCGCTGACGAGGAAGGCGGTGTGGCCTTGCATGCGATGTTCCGGGCGCACCGCGAGTCCGACCACATGCCACGGCCGGACCAGCGACTCCCATGAGCGCGGCTCGGTCCAACATTCCTGCTCGCGCAGCGCCTCCACGACCTTGGACAGCTGTGTGACGGTCGCGACGTAGACGATCAGCACCCCACCGGGCAGCAGCGCCTTCGACACCGCGGGCAGCGCGTCCCACGGCGCGAGCATGTCCAGAACCGCCCGGTCGACCGGCTCCCCCGCGTAGTCGGCGACGTCGCCAATGGTCAGCGACCAGTTAGCCGGACGTTCGCCAAAGAACGTCTCCACATTGCGGACGGCATGCTCGGCGTGGTCAGAGCGGATTTCGTACGACACCACCTGCCCCGGCGGCCCGACCGCGCGTAGCAGCGAGCACGTGAGCGCACCGGAACCCGCCCCCGCCTCGAGCACCCGCGCACCCGGGAACATGTCGCCCTCGTGCACGATCTGCGCGGCGTCCTTCGGATAGATCACCGCCGCGCCGCGCGGCATGGACAGCACGTAGTCGATCAGCAGCGGGCGCAACGCCAGATACGGCGTTCCATTGGTGGATTGCACCACGCTGCCCTCGTCGGCGCCGATCAGATTGTCGTGCTTGATGCCGCCGCGATGGGTGTGGAACTCCTTGCCCGGCTCCAAGACCACCGTGTACAGGCGCCCTTTGGCATCGGTCAGCTGTACCCGGTCACCGATGGTGAATGGCCCGGTCCGTCTGGCCGTCATGAATCTCCGTTCCGCTGGTTCGAATCCGTGCTGTCGCGCACCGGCGTGTCGGTGCCGCCGGATAGCCTGCCAGGTATGTGCTCGCCCGTATCCACGCACCCTGCCGACAACGCGCCGGCGTCCACGCCCGACGCCGTGGCACGGCGATCGCGGCCCGCGCTGTCGCCTTCGCGAGCAATGGATTTCAAGCAGTGCCCGCTGAAATACCGGTTCCGGGCGATCGATCGGATCGCGGAGCCACCGTCTCGGCACGCCGTGCGCGGCACGCTGGTCCACGCGGTACTGGAGGACCTCTATGGTCTGCCCTCGGCTGACCGTCTGCCCGAGCGGGCCGACCGACTGGTGCCGATTGCCTGGGCGCGAGTGCGGGCCGAACGACCGGAAGTGGCCGAGTTGATCGCCGACGAGCAACTCGAACCGTTTCTCGACGAAGTGCGCGCGCTTGTGCAGCGCTACTACCGACTGGAGGACCCGACCCGCTTCGACCCGGAGTCTCGGGAGGCCAAGGTCGAGGTCGAGCTCGACGACGGCGTGCTGTTGCGCGGGTTCGTCGATCGGATCGACGCGGCGCCTTCCGGAGCCCTCCGGGTGGTCGACTACAAGACCGGGCGGGCACCGGGGCCGACGCAGGAAACCCGGGCGCTGTTCCAGCTGAAGTTCTATGCGCTGGTGCTGCTGCGCACACGCGGCGTCGTGCCGGCCCAGCTACGGCTGGTTTACCTGGCCGACGAGCAGATCCTCACCTACGCGCCCGACGAGGAGGAATTGCTGCGCTTCGAACGCACGCTGGGGGCGCTGTGGGCGGCCATCCTGGACGCGGGTCGGACCGGCGAGTTCCAGCCCACCACGAGCTGGCTGTGTTCCTATTGCGACTACAAGCCTCTGTGCCCGGAGTTCGGCGGGACTCCACCGCCCTACCCGGGTTGGCCGACCGGCGGTGCCGATGAATCACCGGACGAGACCTTGTCCGACGCAGTGTCCGACTGAGCTGCTACGCCTAGTCGGGGCCCGCCTCGAGCCGAGTGGGCTGCCGCGTGCTGCGATGATCACGACCACCGCGATCAGGACCGCCATACCAACCATCTCCTACGATGATGAGCAGGGCACGCACCAGGGCGCACCCACCCGGCGTCGCAGTCCGCTGCGGTGCGCCCACGGTGGACGCCGGCGTTTCGGCCGCCTCGCCGTCGACATCCGTGGCACCTGCGACAGTGTCCCGACCTGGTGGGAGATACTCGACCGAACACAGGGAATCAGTGGCGGCGAGTACCTTCGGTCCGTCGAATCCGGATGCGGTCGCGTCGCGCGCCTGAACAACTCCGGAGACCAGGCGCTCCGCAGCCTGTCCTGCGCACCACGACCAGACCGCGAACTCGTGGCACAGCGAAGGCCGTGGCCGATAACCGAATTCGTCACGACCGCCGAGGCCGGACACCGTGCTCAGCTGTAATTCTGCGAAACCGTCTGCACCCCAGCACCTTCGGAGAACAATCACCGCTGCCGCGATCAGTTACGCCGAGGTGTCCTGGTACCGCGTCTCAACGGATTGTCGCCTCGGGGTTCCGGTCTTGGTGGCCGATGCCTCGGAGGTCAGAATGCCCGGCAGGAGCGGATATCGGTGGCCAGAATCGCCTTGGCGCCGAGATCGGCGAGCTGGTCCATCACTTCGTTGCCCGACTTGCGCGGCACCAGCGCACGGACCGCCACCCACCCGGTGTCGGCCAACGGCGCCACGGTCGGCGACTCCAGCCCCGGGGTGATCTCGACCGCGGCGTCGAGCAGTTCCTTCGGACAGTCATAGTCCAGCATCAGGTACTGCTGAGCGAAGACGACACCCTGAACCCGGGCAACCAACTGATTGCGCGCGCGGTCGCGTTGATCGGCGCCACTGCGCTCGATCAGCACACCCTCGGAATCGCACAGCGTCTCGCCGAATGCGACCAGGTTGTGCTGGCGCAGGGTGCGACCCGAACCGACCACGTCGGCGATGGCGTCGGCGACGCCGAGTTGGATGGAGATCTCCACCGCGCCGTCCAGACGGATCACCTCGGCCTCTATACCACGCCCGCGGAGATCGCTCGACACCAGGTTCGGGTACGAGGTCGCGATCCGCTTGTCGGAGAGGTCCTCCACCTTCCACTCCCGCCCCGCCGGGGCGGCGTAGCGGAAGGTGGAGCGGCCGAAGCCGAGCGCGAGTCGCTCCTGCACGGGTGCGCCGGAATCCAGCGCCAGATCGCGGCCGGTGATGCCGAGATCGAGTTCGCCGGAGCCGACATAGATGGCGATGTCCTTGGGCCGCAGAAAGAAGAACTCGACCTGGTTGGCCGGATCGAGGACAGTCAGATCGCGCGAATCGGTGCGCTTGCGGTAGCCGGCCTCGGCAAGGATCGAAACCGCGGATTCGGAGAGGGCGCCTTTGTTGGGGACTGCGACGCGCAGCATGAGGTGGAGTCCTTTCGGGAGGAGAGACGGGATCAGACGGCCGTCACAGATGTCGGTACACGTCTTCGAGCTTCAGCCCACGACCCACCATCAGCACCTGCACCCAGTACAGCAGCTGGGAGATCTCCTCGGCGAGCGACTCATCGCTCTCGTGTTCGGCGGCCAGCCACACTTCCCCGGCCTCCTCGAGCACCTTCTTACCCTGGGTGTGCACGCCGGCGTCCAGCGCGGCAACGGTTCCGGACCCCGCGGGGCGGTTGACCGCACGATCCTGCAGCTCGGCGAACAGGGTTTCGAAGTTCTTCACGATGAGCCATTGTTTCAGACCCGGGTGCGGACCCTTTGCTCCGGCCCGTCCCGGCCATAACCACGACTACCCGGTCCCTGGGGAACCCACCATCGCAACGATCGGGGCGCTGGAGACCGGGTGGCGCCGGGCTAGTCTTCGGCCAGCAGCGCCTCCAGGTCCGCGACCGCCGTGCGAAGCTGGTCCGCGAACGCGTGCATCTGGTCGGCGACCGGCTTCGGTGTAGCCAGGTAGAGGTTCCAGCGATCCGGGAGCAAGACGTAGGCGACGCCGATGCACCGCGAGCTGGTCGAGCCGAACCCGAAGTAGCGGATATTGACCGACGGCGCCGAACTGGTGCTCAAGTAATCGTCGCGCATGATTGTCCAGCCGGGGCTGTCGTAGAGCGGAATCGGTGCGGTGACGCCCAACTCCGCGCCGCGGCGGCGCTGGATCCACTGCAGCTCCCACAGGTGCTGCTCGGGGGCGTCACCCGCCTGGCATTGCTTGGCCCGCTCGACATGCGCGGCGGCCGCCGTCCGCGCGGCCGCGAGCTTCGCCGCGGCGTCGGCGTCCCGGCTCTGCATCGTGTCTACGAAAGCAACCATCTCTGGGGTGACCACCCGCATCGCCTCCGTGCGACCGTTGCGGTACTGCCTGGTCGCGATGGACTCGTAGGTGGCGCCGGTGAGCCCCTTGCTGCGGCGGTGCGCGAGCTGATAGCTCAGCTGCGCGAACGCGTCCGGCGAGATGCCGAGCTGTTTGGCGCGCAGAGTGCCGAAGTGCGGGAACGACACCGTCTCGGTCGCGTTCGCTACGGCATACTGCGCGAAGGCGGCGCCGGCCGCGGCGATGTCACCGCGCTGCGCCGCATCCAGCACGAACTCGATCGGTTCGATCGCGGGCAGGCCCTGGGCCTGCGCCCCGGACCGGATGGCGTGCTCGGACACCGGGCTTTCCAGCAGAGTATCGACGAACGACAGAATGGTCGTACCGTCCAGCCCGCAGTGTTCGATGTTGATGCCGGCCTGACCGTCGCCGAAGACGATGAACGACACCGCCTTGTCGAACCACCGGTTCGCGCTGTCGCCGTGCAACAGTTGATCGCAGGCGTGCAGCTCGTCGCGCGGGGTGAAGTCCTCGAGACAGATCGCGAACAGCGCGGTCTCGATGGTGTCCAGCGCCGCGGCGTTCGCCGGTTCGGCCAGCAGTTTCTGCCTGCTGACCGCCCACTCGGCCCGCGCCTTGGTGGTGAGGTGCCCGACAGCGGTATCGGTACGGGCTGGGCGGGCGCCCGCCTTCAGTACCGCGCGCAACCCATCGGCGAGATCCTCCGGCGAGTACGGCGCACCGTCGGCACCGATCACCTCCATCCGGAACATGCTGCCGCGGAAGAACACCACGATGTGCCCGGCCTCAGAATGGCCCGGCCAGTCATTGCTGTAGGGAGCACGCACGGTGTCCTGCTCCACTCCGGGGACGCGGGTCTCGGAGAACAGATACTTGTTCTGCCACATGGACAGCCGCTGTCCGCGCTGGGTCACCGGCGGGATGGCCTCCCGGTCGAGGGCCAGTTTGTAGGCGAGGGCGGCGGAGATGATCCCGGCCGCGCGGTCCACCTGTGTCGCTCCGGTGGAGACGCCCAGCGGGGTGTCATCGCGGAACAGGAAGAAGAAGTTCGCATTCAGCGCGATCCGGTCGCGCCTGCCCAGATATCGCGAGGGCCAGAACAGATCCAGCCAGCTGCCCACGCCGGGGGTCGCGTCGTACTCCGCGAGTGCCGCGTGCAGCGTACGCCCCGGACCGTCGGCACGCAGCAGGTCCTCGACCGCGGCAGTGGTGGTGGCGAGTTCGTCAGCGGTGAGCAGCGGTGCGCACCACTGCAGGAACCGGCCGCAGCTGTCCTCCAGCGTCGGCAGGGGCACCCTGGGCAGGTGATCGTCGGCGGCGAAGGTGCGTTCGGTCAATGCGGATCCTTGGTGTCGGCGTAATGTTTCGGCAACGGCCTGGACAGATACAGGGCGGCGTAGAGCCAGCCGGTATCCTCGTGGCCGGTGATATCGATCCCCTTGGCGGACAGGGTGTTCAACACCTGGGTCCGTTCGGCATCGGAGGCGAACCTGCGTTGCTCGTACAGCCCGGGCGCCTGTTCGGTGCGGTAACCGAGCGCGGCGAGTTCCGCCGCGATCGGAGCGAAGTCGTACATGCGCAACACAAAGTGTGCCATCCAGGGCCGCCTGCGCGGATGGGCGGTGGCCACCCGGGCGAGCGTCTTCTCGGTGACGTAACCCACGCAACCGGTGGACACCACCAGGTCTGCGGTGGCCAGCACCGCACGCTGCTCGTCGGTCGGTTCGCCGGACTCCAAGTCGGCGTGCACCACCTCATGCAGCAGACCTGCCTCGTGCGCGTAGTCGAGCGCGGGGCGGGAGGCGTCCATGCCGAGGAAGCGGACGTCGGTCGGGCCGGTGTGCGCGTCCAAACGGGCTCGGTCGCGTCGGATGAGACCAGCGCGGTCGGAGTCGGGGTCGTCGTAATGACCGACCAGCCCACGCATCGTGGTGTCGAAGCGTAGCAGCGCCGCGTTGATGCCGTAGGAACAGCCGATGTCCAGGACCGTCGGGGCGGTCACTCGGGCAGAGGCGCGGTACTCCCTGATCTGCTGTTGGAAGAACGGCTTTGCCAGTTCCGGAATGCGGTAGTCCAGATCGGACATACGCGCGTAGTACGCGCGTGGATCGGCGCGGTCGTAGATCTCGTCGAAAGACGCTTTTCCAGTTGTGTGCAACGGCACCGGCACGGTCGGTCCTCTCGGGTCGAGCTCGGTCAGTCGAGCCGCTGGGCTCAGTCGAGTAGTCGGTCGCCCCGGACAGCGGCGGCCTCAGCGGCCAGGTGGTCGGGTAACACGCGGCCGAACAGTTGCCGGGTACGTTCCACTGTGCCGACCACCCCCGGCCTATCGGTGTAGGCGAAGATCGCCGAATGGCGTTGACGCGCACCGATGACGGGTGAGACGCGGTGCAACGCAAATCTCCCACGGAACAATTGCAGGTCGCCTGGGCGCAGCGACAACCGTTTGACGAGTTGGTCGCCCGAGCCGGTCAGCACCGCGCGTACGTCGTCGAGGTGTTCCGCCTCGGGCGTGCGGATGTTAGGGCAATACTCGAAGACGCCACCGGACTCCGCGGGCTGGGTCAGCATCGAAACGGTGAATTCGTTGGTGTCGAAATGCCAGGGATGCGACATTCCCGGCGTGACGACGTTGAGGCACAGTCCCGCGAGAGGATCGGCGAACTCGTGCAACTCGGGCAGATCGAAGCAGTCCGCGACGAAACACTGAAACCGCTGGTCGGTGTAGAGCCGGTGGATCAGCGCGTCGGCCGGAATACGGTCGCGTGGCACGAACGCGTTGCCGCGCTCGAGCACGATCCGTCCCGGATGATCCTGTGGCAGTTCGGTATCCAGCGGAATGTTATAGGCGTTGACCCGCTCGATCGCATAGTGCGCATGGGAAGCGATCCGCTCCCCCTGTGCCCGTAGGGTCTCGGCCAACTCCGGCCGAATGAATCCGCGGAGGACGGTGCAGCCGCTGTCCTCCAGATCGGCACGCGCACGGCGCACCGCCTCGTGCCGGCCTGGATTTTCCGAATCCGCCAGGGGATACCGACCGGTATCTACGATCTCGTCGAGTACGCCCAACGCTGCCATGGCGTCATTTTGGTGCAGCACACACCGACACGCCCGGGATTCGGAGAGATTGCCGGTGATCACGGTCACACTTACCAGCAGCATTCACTACCGTTGCGGCACAGTAACTCTCAGTACACCGAGGTCGGGAGTGTCGCGTCGGGAGCGACTCCGCCGCGCACCCGCAGCGCGCTGTCGAGGTAGTCGACAGTCAGACCGACCAGCGAATCCCGGAAAACACGACCCGGCGCATCCGGAACCGGAATCTCGCACGGAACGACCACCACCGTGCAGCCCGCAGCCTCGGCGGCGCGGGCGCCCGTCGGCGAATCCTCCACTGCCACGCAGTGCCGCGGATCCAGACCGAGCACCTCGGCAGCGCGCAGGTAGACATCCGGCTTCGGCTTACCGTGCGCCACTTCATCCCCGCAGACCGACACGTCGAAAAAGTCACGACCGAGAGTGTCGAGCCCGAACTCGGTGAGCGACCGTTTGGTGTTGGTGACCAGAGCACTGGGCAGACCGGCCGCGCGCACCATGGCAAGCGCGTCCTTCGCACCGGGTCGCCACGGGATAGGTCCGCTCATCAACTCGGTGACCCTCCGGTCCAGGAACATCCTCGCCGCCCGAAGCGCGTCGCGGGTGGGCTCGAGGTCGAGGCCGGTGAAGATTATCCGCAGCGCGTCCGGACCGGACGCGCCGATCAGCGCGTGCCGGAGCGCGTCGGTCATCTCGCGGCCATGTTCCCGCGCCAGCTCGCGCAACGCGATATCCCACAACTTCTCCGAATCGAGCAGCGTGCCGTCCATATCCCAGAGCACTCCGGCCAGTCGCGCTGTCACGTTCGGTGCGTCTCCTCGGTCTCGCCACTAGGCGCCGGATGCGGCGATCTGCAACCGGCCGTTGTCCCCGACGACCTGGACCCATCGGTTTTCCGAGGTCGTCGAGCCGTCCTTCAGGGTATAGGTCAGCGACACAACCACTCGGTTCGCACCGCTCGGTGTGATCGCGGCCACGCTCACCGAACGAATCGTGCCCCAGAAGTTCACGTACGAGTCGTGACCGGTCTGCGCCTGGTACCCGGACGACAGCTGGGACCAGGCGCCGGGCACGTTGCCGGGGAGCATTCCGTAGTAGCTCCGGACGAACGCGGCAATCTGATCGGCCGTCGGCGGACCGGTCGGCGTGGGGGTGCCGGTCGTGCTCGGCGCAGGCGTCGTACTGGGCGCAGACGTCGTACTGGGCGCGGACGTGACGCTGGGCGTGGACGTGGCGCTCGGCGCGGGGGTAACCCTTGCCGCAGGAGACGTGCTCGACACCGGCGTGGTGCTCGGCGTCGCCGAGATCGGACCAGTAGCGGGTGTCGTCGACGGCACGGGAGAGCGGGGCGCGCGCGGCGCGGCGGGCTCCTGCTGGACCGGTCCGACCACGTCGACCGACGATGGTAATGGGTTGTCGCCTGGCACCTGGGGACCGGAGACCGATGGCGTCGTGGCTACGGCATCGTCACCACCGCCGCGCACCACCATGGCGAAGATCCCCGCCACCACCAGTACCGCGACTACCGCGGCGGCAGCGAGGACAGTCCCGACAGTGCGCTCGGCACCGCCGCCGTCGGGCCGAGTGGTGGCACCGAGCGGCGGGTTCGGCGGCTGAGAAGAAACCGATTGGGGCGCAGCGGAACCCGGCTGTGCGTCGGGCCCGAGCGCGGCGGCCTCCGCCGCGCCGGGCGGCGCTGCACCTGGTTGCCGCACCACGGTCGTCGTGCCGTCCGCGCCGGGCACGGACAGCACCGTCGCCGAGACCGGCGGCGTCAATTTCGGATCCCGGCCGGCGGCAACGGCTTCCAACGCCTCCTTGGCCTCACGCATGGTGAGCCTCGCCTCGATGGTCGGGGCGAGCAGACGCATCAGCACCGGTGTGAGCGCGCCCGCCGCGGCGGGTGGCTCGATGTGCGCCCTGGCCACTGCGTGCAGCATGGCGAGCGGGTTGTCCCCCTCGCCGAATGGCGGACTGCCCTGCACGGCCGCGTACAACGTCGAGCCGAGAGCGAAGACGTCGGAGGCCGGTTCCGGATCCTCGCCGCGCGCCACCTCCGGCGCCAGATAGGCAGGCGTGCCCGCGAGGAACCCGGTGGCGGTGACCGTCACGTCACCGACGGCCCGGGAAATGCCGAAGTCGGTGATCTTCACCCTGCCGTCGTCGCCAACAAGCAGATTGGCCGGCTTCACGTCCCGGTGCATGATCCCCGCGTCGTGCGCGGCGGCCAGCGCGGCCGCGGCTTGGGCGCCGATCTCGGCGACTTCCGTGGGCGCCAGGGTGCGCGCGCCGGACAGCTTGGCCGCCAGGCTGGGCGCGTCCATGTACTCCATGACCAACCACGGCTGGCCGTCCTCTTCGGCCACATCGAAGACGGTGATGGCGTTCGGATGGTGCAGCCGCGCGGCGATCCTGCCCTCCCGCATGGCGCGCTGCTTCGCCTCCAGCGCCGCCGATCGGGTCAGTCCAGGACCGAGCAACAGTTGCTTGACCGCGACGGTTCGCTGCAACCGGACATCGGTGGCCCGCCAGACGACCCCCATGGCTCCGGTGCCGATCGGATCCGTGAGCCGGTATCGTCCCGAGATCAATCGATCCGCCGTCATGGTGGTGTGCCTCTCCTGCTTACGCGCCTAGCCGTCCCGCACTCCGCACGTGACCGGAAACCTCCGAAATTCGCACGCGCCGAGGTGCTTTGCACCCCGAGGGCAGCGACACGAACGCATCCGCCGACTGCCCCGGATGCAGTTGCAACGCTTCGACAATGGCACACCCACCCGACAGACATCCACCCTCCGGCACGGGTGCCCGCGATCAAGCGTATCGAGGCCGCGGGCGCATGCGCCGTGTCGGGCCCCGCGGCGCGCGGATTTTCGCAAATCACAGCATACGTCCTGGTAGCCAAGGGCATGATCGCCGCCGAATTCCGCTACGCCACACGTGAACACCATCACACTGTCCGGCTCGATCCGATGACCATTGCGCTACTCGCCGGGACGCACTCGACCCACCTCGGATCGCGGCAGCCCGACACGGATGCGGCCGGATGCCAGGCTTGCCCGCCGATCGCCTGCGCGGAATTGATCGCGGTCGGTCGCGACCCGGCCGCAGCGCGGCACGGGGCGATCCGGGACCGTCAGGCGTTGAAGTACTTCGCTTCCGGGTGCAGCAGCACGAACGCGTCGGTGGACTGTTCGGGATGCAGCTGGAGTTCCTCGGACAGCACGACGCCGATGCGGTCGGCCTGGAGCAGGTCGACCAGCTTGGCGCGGTCCTCCAGATCGGGGCAGGCGCCGTAGCCGAAGGAGTAGCGGGCGCCGCGGTAGCCGAGTTTGAAATAGTCCTGCACATCCGCAGGATCGGAATCGGCGACCGCGTGACCGTCTAGAACCAGCTCTTCCCGGATCCGACGGTGCCAGTACTCGGCCAGCGCCTCGGTGAGCTGGACGCCGATGCCGTGCACCTCGAGATAGTCGCGGTAGTTGTCGCCCGCGAACAGCTCGTTGGCGAAATCGGCGATCGGTTGACCCATGGTGACGAGTTGGAACGGCAGCACGTCCACCTGACCGGTCGCTGTGGCGTATGACCGCGACCGGATGAAGTCGGCGATACACAGGAACCGGTCACGCTGCTGGCGCGGGAAAGTGAACCGATAACGTTCCGGCGCAGCGGGATCAGGCTCGGTGAGCACGACGACGTCGTCGCCCTCGGAGATCGCGGGGAAGTAGCCATACACTACTGCGGCGTGCTGCAGCACGCCCTCGGTGCTCAACCGGTCCAACCAGGCGCGTAACCGCGGCCTGCCCTCGGTCTGCACCAGTTCGTCGTAGCTCGGGCCGTCGCCGCGCTGCCCACGCAGCCCCCACTGGCCGAGGAACAGTGCCCGCTCGTCGAGCAGGCCCGAGTACTCGTGTAGCGCGAGCCCTTTCACCACCCGGGCGCCCCAGAATGGCGGTACCGGCACCGGCAGGTCCGCGGCGACATCCGAGCGTTCCGGCACCACGACCGGCACCTCGACCGCCTTGCGCTCCGCGGCGATCCGCTTGGACCGCTCGTGACGCGCCTTGCGCTCGGCGGCCCGCTCCCGCTCGGCGATGGCCTCCAAGCTGTCCGGGTCGGGACCGCCACCGCGCTTGCGGGTCATGATGTCGTCCATCAACCGCAGGCCCTCGAACGCGTCACGTGCGTAGTGCACATCGCCTTCGTATACGTCGGTGAGATCGTTCTCTACGTAGGCACGGGTGAGCGCCGCACCACCGAGGAGCACCGGGAACTGCTCGGCGACGCCTTTGACGTTGAGTTCCTGCAGATTCTCCTTCATCACGACGGTCGACTTCACCAGGAGACCGGACATGCCGATGACGTCGGCCTTCTTGTCCACCGCGGCGTCGAGGATGGTCGCGATCGGTTGCTTGATACCGAGGTTGACCACTTCGTAGCCGTTGTTGGACAGGATGATGTCGACCAGGTTCTTGCCGATATCGTGCACATCGCCCTTCACGGTGGCCAGCACGATGCGCCCCTTGCCGCTGTCATCGGTGGCCTCCATATGCGGCTCGAGATAGGCCACGGCGGCCTTCATCACCTCGGCGGACTGCAAGACGAACGGTAGCTGCATCTGGCCGGACCCGAACAGCTCACCGACCGTCTTCATCCCCGACAGCAGGGTCTCGTTGATGATCCGCAGCGGTGGCACCTCGGTCATGGCGGCGTCCAGATCGGCCTCGATACCGTTGCGCTCGCCGTCGACGATCCGCCGTTCCAGCCGCTCGAACAGCGGAAGCGCCGCGAGTTCCTCGGCGCGCGAGGCCTTCGACGAGGCGGTGGACACCCCCTCGAACAACGCCATCAGCCTCTGCAGCGGGTCGTAATCCTCGCTGCGGCGGTCGTACACCAGATCCAGTGCGGTCCGCCGCTGCTCGTCGGGGATCCGGCTGATGGGAAGGATCTTCGAGGCATGCACGATCGCGGAGTCCAAACCGGCCTCGACGCATTCGTGCATGAACACCGAGTTGAGCACCTGACGTGCCGCCGGGTTGAGGCCGAAGGAAATGTTCGACAGGCCGAGTGTCGTCTGGACGTCCGGATGCCGGCGCTTGAGCTCGCGAATGGCCTCGATGGTCTCGGCGCCGTCGCGACGTGACTCCTCCTGGCCGGTGCCGAGGGTGAAGGTGAGCGTGTCGATGATGATGTCGCTCGCCAGCAGGCCCCAGGTGCCGGTGATGTCGGCGATCAGCCGCTCGGCGATCTCCACCTTCTTCGCCGCGGTCCGAGCCTGACCTTCCTCGTCGATGGTCAGCGCGACCACCGCCGCGCCGTGCTCGGCGACCAGCCGCATGGTCTGCTGGAAACGTGAGTCCGGGCCGTCGCCGTCCTCGTAGTTCACCGAGTTCACCGCGCAGCGGCCGCCCAGGTGTTCCAGACCGGCCCGCAACACCGGGACTTCGGTGGAGTCGAGCATGATCGGCAGCGTCGAGGCGGTAGCCAGCCGGGCCGCCAGCGCCGTCATGTCCTTGGTGCCGTCGCGGCCGACGTAGTCGACGCACAGGTCGAGCATGTGCGCGCCGTCCCGGGTCTGGTCTTTGGCGATGTCCAGGCACTTCTGCCAGTCCTCGGCGAGCATTGCCTCACGGAAAGCCTTGGAGCCGTTAGCGTTCGTCCGTTCGCCGATCATCAGGACCGAGGCGTCCTGTTCGAACGGCACCGCGGTGTACATGCTGGACACACTCGGCTCATGCGCCGGCGCGCGTCGCTCGGCGATCGGCGGCAGCGTCCGCTCGACCTCGCGCACCGCGGCGGTGAGCTGGCGGATGTGTTCGGGCGTCGTGCCGCAGCAACCGCCGACCATCGCGAGCCCGAATTCGGAGATGAAACCGCGCAGCGCGACCGCCAGTTCCTCGGGCGTAAGCGGATACACCGCGCCGTCGGCGCCCAGTACCGGCAGACCGGCATTCGGCATCACCGAGACCGGCACCCGTGCGTGCCGGGACAGGTGCCGCAGGTGTTCGCTCATCTCGGCCGGCCCGGTCGCGCAGTTCAGACCGATCATGTCGATGCCGAGCGGCTCCAGCGCGGTCAGCGCCGCGCCGATCTCGCTGCCGACCAGCATGGTGCCGGTGGTCTCCACCGTGACATGCGTGATGATCGGGACTCGGCGGCCCAGCGTCGTCATCGCTCGCTGGCTGCCGGTCACGGCCGCCTTCACCTGTAACAGGTCCTGGCAGGTCTCGATCAGGATGGCGTCGGCGCCGCCATCGAGCATGCCGAGGGCTGACTCGGTGTAAGCGTCGCGCAACGCGGAGAACGGGGCGTGGCCCAAGGTGGGCAGTTTGGTGCCCGGCCCCATCGAGCCGAGCACGTATCGTGGCGTACCGTCGGCCGACGGGCCCATCTCATCGGCTACCTCCCTGGCCAACCGGGTCCCACGCTCGGAAAGGTCACGGATCCGGTCGGCGAGGTCGTAGTCGGCGAGATTCGGCAGGTTGCAGCCGAAAGTGTTGGTCTCGACCGCGTCGGCACCCGCCTCGAAATAGGCGCGGTGGATACCCCGGAGTACATCCGGACGGGTGTCGTTCAGGATCTCGTTGCAGCCCTCCAGGCCACGGAAATCGTCCAGGGTCAGGTCAGCGGCTTGCAGCATCGTGCCCATCGCCCCGTCACCGACGACGACACGGCGGCGAAGCGTGTCGAGCAGCGTCGTGTCGAACTCGGCGGGGCGGGGCGCAGACATGCAATCCAGCGTAGTGGGCACGGCGAACGATCCAGCCCGCGACAGTGGGCCTCGGTGTCCTGTGCCACACTCGCGGCAGGCGGCAGCCGGGCAAACACGCCGACCCGTCGGGCGGTCATAGGACACGCCATAACCGCTCACACCGTAGGCTGACCGAGTGAACGCCAGTGAAACTCCCGATCCGGAACTGCCTACGTTGCGGGATCCGGTATTGGTCGCTGCCTTCGAAGGCTGGAACGATGCCGGTGACGCGGCCAGCGGCGCGGTCGAGCATCTGGAACTGATCTGGGACGCCGAACCGCTGGCCGAACTCGACTCCGAGGATTATTACGACTATCAGGTGAACCGGCCGACGGTACGCCAAGTAGACGGTGTGACCAGGGAAATCCAGTGGCCTTCGACGATGCTGTCGGTCTGTTCGCCACCGGGCAGCGACCGCGACGTGGTGTTGCTGCGCGGCATCGAACCGAACATGCGCTGGCGCAGTTTCTGCGGTGATCTGCTGGAGTTCATCGAACAGCTCGGGGTACAGACCGTCGTCATCCTCGGCGCGCTCCTGGCCGATACCCCGCACACCAGGCCGGTTCCGGTGACCGGCTCCGCCTACAGCAAGGAGGCGGCTGAGCGGTTCGGTCTGGAACAGACCCGCTACGAGGGACCGACCGGCATCACCGGTGTACTGCAGGACCAGTGTGTGAAGGCTGGGGTGCCCGCGGTGTCGTTCTGGGCCGCGGTGCCACACTACGTCTCCCAACCGCCGAATCCGAAGGCGACCATCGCCCTGCTCCACCGGGTCGAGGATGTGCTCGACATCGAGGTGCCGCTCGGCGAACTGCCTACCCAAGCCGAAGACTGGGAGACCGCGGTCAATGAGATGACCGTCGGCGACGACGAGATCAACGAGTATGTGCGCTCGTTGGAGGAGCGCGGCGACGCCGCGGTCGATGTGAACGAAGCGATGGCCAAGATCGACGGCGACGCCATCGCCGCCGAATTCGAGAAGTATCTGCGCAGGCGGGGACCGGGCAGCTTCGGACTCTGAACTCGTTGCGCCGCGGAGGCTTCGGTTCCCGCGACCCCGCGGCGGTTCTCGGTACTGCGCCGGGAAGTCACGTTCAGGCCGCGACCTGAGGTCAGCGGGTTGCGGTCAGCGATTCCGGTCGCCGACCGAAATACTGCTGCTCAACAACTTTCTCGGCCGACCTACGGCTTTGCCACCGGGGACCGCTGTGTGCTCGCGGTACTCGTCTATTTTCCGGTCGCCGCCACCCCAATTGCTCCGGATCCTCGGTTGATGGAGCCGCTGGCGCCGCGCACCGTCGGGTCAGGACAACGAAAGCCGCATCGACCGTCGAGTTCCGCTACCAGGCCCATCATCCGGCGCCCACCGGAGAATGCGCCGTCGGTACCGCTGCTCGGAGGGGTCGGCGCGACAACGTCTGGCCGCGGTTGGTGCCCGGTTGGGCTGTAGTGACCACGGTGCCAAAGGCTGCGGCTTTCCAGCCAGATCGACCTCGGTTGATCATGGCGCGCCTGCTGATGTTGGTGCGGCTGTCCATGATCCGCGGTTTGCGCTCTGTGTCGGCGGCGTGGTAGCGCCGACCGATAGTTCGATGTTCGTCGATTCGCTGGACTGACAGGAGTATCCACTGTCGGGAAACGCCATGTCGCGACGTTGCTCGTGTCCCTCGCGGTCGGTGTGGTCGCGACCGAGATGGTGCCGAGGCCGCGGAAGTGGAGATCGCCGGGATGCCGAGCGATCATCTCGACGCGCTCAGCTCTCGATGGTCCAGATCCGCGCCGCCGCGTCCTGCGCCAGTTTCGCGAGCAAGATGTCTCGCGGAATCGTCTGGCCGGCAAAGTGATCGAGCGAGGGAACCACCACGTGGTGTGCGTCGGCGCGCTTGAGTTCCCGTGTCAGCTCGGCTAAGGCCGTGCCGTCACCCCCTGTCGATTCATGGAACGTTGCGGCGAAACAGAGCCCTTCCTCACGGGCGAGACTGCTCATGGCGTCCTCGAGCTCTTCCCTTTGGCCGTCGGCCAGATCGTCACGCAAGTATCCATAGATCAACGCTTCCACCCGAACCTCCGTTGGATTGGCATCGCTGTTCTTTTGTGTGGATCCACCCGTTCTACGGGGTTATTGCGCTTCATGCAAGGGCAGATGTACTTGCAACTGCTCTTGCACTTCGAGCGGGTTAACTCTCCGCTTCCCTCTTCAGCATGCACAAAGCCGCAGTGCGGATATAGATGTCAACGGGGGGACAACTCCCTGCCCTAATGCGGCCGCCAAACGTTAGCTGGTGCGATACTACAGACGTGACTGCTGGCGACGATCGACCCCTCTGGGCTGTCCGAATGCGTTCCGAGCGCGATGCGAGGAGGTGGTCCCAAGCCGATGCTGTCCGCGTAATGCGCGCCAAGTCAACGCATAACCTGCCGACAGACAGCACCCTGCTACGGAACTGGCGCCGCTGGGAATCGGGCGAATCGCGCCCGGATGATTTCTACGCCCCCCTCATCGCCGCCGCGTTCGACACCGTGACCGCGGCGTTCTTCCCGAAGGCACGGCCGAACCGGGATGACGAGTTGCTCTCCGCCACCGGGATGGACACCCTGGAGTTCATCGGACGGTTGCGCATGTCCGACGTGTCTTCGGTGACGTTGGAAGCCATTCGGATCACCGCCGAGCGCCTGTGCTGCGAATACTCCGACACCGACCCACATTACCTGCACGCCGAAGGCACCGCGTGGCTGCGCAGAATCACCTCGTTGCTGGACGGACGCCTGACTTTGTCCCAGCATCGCGAGATCCTGGTTCTCGCAGGCTGGGTCGCGCTGTTGGTCGGGTGCGTCGACTTCGACCTGGGCAGGCGAACCGCCGCCGAGGCGACCCGCCGTGCCGCGCATTCGCTGGGGCAGGAAGCCGAGAACACCGAGATCACTGCCTGGGCCGCGGAACTGGCGGCCTGGTTCGCCCTCACCCAGGGTAACTACCACGGCGTCATCGAAGCGGTAGGCCCGGCGCTGGAGGTCAGCGGAAACCTGGGCGTCGGAATTCAACTCGCCGCACAGCGCGCTAAAGCATGGGCCAGGCTCGGCGATCGACGGGAGGCGGAAGCCGCGCTGGCGGACGGCCGAGCAATCCTCGAGCGACTCGATTTTCCGGCGAATCTGGACAACCACTTCGTCATCGACGCACGAAAATTCGACTTCTACGCAATGGACTGCTGCCGAGTGGCGGGCGAAGATCGGCTCGCGGAATCCTACGCGCGCGAGGTGATCCGGAACTCGACCTGCGCCGACGGTTCGGTGCGCAACCCGATGCGCGTATCGGAGGCACACTTGACCCTGGCCATGGTCGCGGTCCGCAATCGTGATCTCGAACTGGCGCTGGATGAGGGCATGCGCGCACTCACGGGCGAGCGCCGCTCGCTGCCTTCGCTGTTGTGGATCGCGGGTGAGGCCGCGCGCGAGATCATCGAGCGCTTCCCCGACGACCCGCGCACCCGGCTGTATCTGGACCAGTTGCGGTCGCTGTCGGTCTAGTGACCGAACCTGCGCGGCAACACCAGCGAATGCCGCCGAACCCGACTCTGCCACGCCGAACACTGGAACACCGTGCAGGCGGCGATCTATCCGCTACTACCCTGTTGCCGGTGACCGACTCCGTCGAAGGCTCCGGCCCCGTCCACTGGGACGACCGGCTGCGGCTGTTCTCCTTCGCCACCGCCGAGCGACGCGCCGACTACCTCCGGGTACTGCGCGCGTTCGACAGCGCGCGGGCGGCATACGTCGTGTTGCTGCACGCGGACGACGTGGCCGAGTGGATCGAGCGCGCTGGAGGCGCACCGCGTACCCCGACCGAATCGCCCACCACCACACCCGATATGCGACACCGCGACACGCTGGACGAAGCGCGCGTCACCGCGCCGGGGGAGCCTGAAACCGGCGCATCGGTGCAGTCCCTTATCTCGGAGGGGTTGGCGAAGGCCGCGCGGCTCACCGCCGCCGAGATCGGCCCGCTGCTGGACCAGCTGCATCAATGGGGTGCGCTGGAGCGCAGTTACGACGGAACTCGCGCCGCTACCTTGGCGGAGTACCGCAACCGGCACTACGTGTATCAGTTCTCCCAGGCGGGTTTCCAGGCCTACCGCGCCGTTGCCGGTGTGCTCGACGCCCGCCTCGACGAGGCCGCACTCTCCCGCCTCGTGCTTCCTGAGCTTCTCGCCGACCTGCACACTCTGGCCGCGGCCAATCAGGCGGGCGATGCCGAACGGGTATATCGCACGCTGCGCCGACTCGATGCAGCACTGTCGGACATGGCCGCCCGCGCCGCGCACTTCTATCTCGGGCTCGGCGACCTGGTTCGCACCACCGAGGTCACCCCCGAATCCTTCCTCGCGCACAAGGACGCGTTGCTGGCGCACATGCGGGAATTCAGCCTCGACCTCGCCCGGTTCACCCCGCGCCTGGCGGCCGCGATCATGGAGATCGAGGAGACCGGCGTCGAGGAGCTGATTTCCCGCGCGGCCGACTGTGACGAGCGGGTGCTGTTGAGTCGCGCTCAACGCCAGGCCGATTGGCGGGCACGGTGGGACGGATTGCGGACCTGGTTCGTCGCGTCCAGTGGCGAAACCGTGGGCAGCACCGAAGCCGAGCGGCTGCGCGAGGCCACCATGAGCGCCATCGCCGCGGTGCTGTCGCTGCTGCGCCGGGTGACCGAGACTCGGCGTGGCGGCGTGAGTCGAGAGGCGGCGCTGCGGCATCTGGCGGGTTGGTTCACTGCGGCGCCGACCGCCGACAGCGCCCATGCCCTGTTCGACGCGGTCTTCGGGCTGGGCAGGCCGCGGCATCTGGCCATGGAGCACCCCGACGCCGACCTGATTCCGGCGATCCGCTCCTGGTGGGACGCACCACCGTTGGAGATCTCGCGCACCCTCGCCGAAACCGGTCGCGCACCGTCGGCTGGTGCGCCCGCGCGCATCCACCGCAACGACGCGAGCATCCGCCGCCTACGCGAGGCGCAACTCGATGCGCAGCGGGCCCGCGCGGCGGCCGCCCGGTCGCTGGCCGCGGCCGATGTGCACAACCGGGTCCTCGACGAACGGGAAACCGAAGTGCTGCTACGCCTGCTCGACGCCGCGTCCACCGCCTGGGTGCCGGTGCGCGGCCACGTGGCGGGCACCACGGGGTCTGACAGCGGCGTCACCCTGACCGTGTCCGAGCACGAGGGGAGCACCGTCGTGCGGACCGCGCACGGACTACTCCATCTGAACAACCGCATGCTGCAGGTCGAGCAGACGGCGACGCGACGGCCGCACCACGAGGAACGGTCGCACCGAGGAGAACGTCCCTGATGCACGGACGCACTGTCGACGCACTCGCTCTGGACAACTACCAACGCGCCGCCCGGGTCATCCTGGCCCATCATCTGGTCACCCGGACCTATCCGGACCGGATCGCGCTGCCCTTGATCCGACGCTGGGCCACCGAGTTGCGCGAAGATCTGGCCGCGCTGTTCGGTTACCGACTCGAGGTGACCGAAACCACGGCACGGGTGTTCCCGGTGCTCGACCGCCTCGACACGAGCAGACCCGCACGCACGCAGGCCGACCGGGTTTTCGACCGTCGCCGCTATGCCTACCTCGCACTGGCGGTCGCCGCGCTGGGGCGGGCGGGTGACCAGATCACGTTGTCGGAGTTGGCCGATCAAGTCGCCGCCTACACCAGCCGGGTGGACGGGCTCGAGCTGGCCACGGACCGGACCGCGGATCGCGACGCGTTCGTCGACGCGGTGGGCTGGCTCACTCATCGCGGCGCGATCACTCTCGCCGACGGCGACGCGAGCGGCTGGGCGAACGACCCGCAGGCCGGCGAGGCACTCTACGACATCGACCGGCCGGTGGTCGTCGCGTTGTTCCGACCGCCGCGCGCGCTGCAACACCTGCACAGCGTGCGCGGACTGCTCACCGAAGCGGCGATGGCCACCAGCGGTGCCGCACCCGCACCGACCGCCGCCGAGACCGCACGGCGGGTCCGCAGGGCGCTGGTCGAACGACCAGTGGTGTACGCCGATGATCTCGCTGCTCAGGACCGAGGGGTCCTCGCACAAGAGCGGATCGTGGCGGAGGTGGAGCTGTTCACCGGCCTGCACGCCGAGCGGCGCGCCGAGGGGGTTGCGCTGATCGACAGCTCGGGGCGACTGTCCGACATCAGGTTTCCCGGCACCGGCACCCTCGCCCAGGTCGCACTGCTGCTGGCGGGCGAGATCGCCGACCTGGTGCTCGACATCGACAACCCGCTGCCCCGACGCTGCTGCGCGCCGGACCGGGGCGAAGCGCTCGCGGCGCAACTCGATGACACGATCCCCGAATCCAGCGTGTTCGCGCCACTTGCCGAACTGCGGTCGCTGGATCCGCCGGAAAGAGAACCCGTGTCGCCTGAACCAGATCAGGACCAGACGGCAGCGCGACCGGTCGCGGCGACATATCCGCTCGTGGACGCGACATGGGTGCGCGAGACGGTACAGGCACTCGCCGACCGTTACGGCGCCACCTTTGCCGCGCAGTGGCAAGCCGACATCCCCGGCCTCGCAACAGAGGTGGTGTCCTTGCTGGAGCGGCTACGACTGATCCGGACGGTCGACGACGGCCTGCTCGTGTTGCCCGCCCTCGCGCGCTACCGCGGCGCGGTCGTGACGGTCCGCACTAAGCGGGCCGCGGAACTGTTCGTCACCGCGGCCGACACCTACGAGTCCGACAGACCGGCACGGAAGGGGACTGACTGATGTCGCTCATTCATGGCGGAGTGCGGTTCACCCCGACCCGCGCCGGGATCGTCAACCTGTGGGACTACCGCGACCAGGAATTCTGTTTCGCCGACGGTCGGCTGGTGCTGCGCGGACCGAACGGATCAGGCAAGACCAAGGCCCTGGAGGTGTTGTTTCCGTTCGTGCTGGACGGGCGGATCGAGCCGCGCAGGCTCAACCCGTTCGCGGGCGAGGAACGCACGATGAAGTCGAACCTGCTCTATCGCAAGCAGGAATCGGCCTATTCCTACATCTGGATGGAGTTCGCGCGCGGCCGTTGGGACGACCCGGAGGCGGTCACCATCGGGATCGGCATGCGTGCCACCCGTTCCTCGGACAAGGTGACCCGCTGGTACTTCGTCGCCGACGGCCGGGTCGGCATCGACTTCTCGTTGATCGGCCCGGAGGACCGCCCGTTCACCCGCAAACAACTGGCCGAGCAGATCGGTACCGATTCGATCGTCGACCGACCGGTGGACTACCGAAACGCCATCGACGCGCGCATGTTCGGGCTCGGCGCACAGCGCTACGACCAGCTGATCAACCTGATATTGACGCTGCGCAGGCCACAGCTGGCGAAGAACCTCGACCCGCGCGGCCTGTCCCAGGCGCTCACCGACGGCCTGCGCCCGCTCGACGAGCAGCTGATCCTGGATGCCGCCCGCTCCTTCAGCGACATGGAGGAGGTCGGCCGTACTCTGGAAGGCTTGGTGCACGCCGACACGGCGACCAGGGCGTTCGTCGAGGTCTACCGGAAATACCTGACAGTCCAGGCGAAGACGGACGTCGACCACGTGCGTGCCCGCCTGGACGCGGTCACGCACGCGAGCACATCGCTGTTCGCCGCCAGCGTGCTGCGCGAGCGCAGGGAAGCCGAGCGGACTGTCGCCGAGACCCGCGCCGAGGACGCCGACCGCGCCTACGAGCAGACCCTCGCCGACCGCGAGACTTTGCAGCGTTCCAGCGCGTACGAGGGAAAACAGCAGCTCGACGATCTGGCCGACGCCGTACGTCGCCTGGAGCTCTCGGCAGACGTGCACGGCGACAAGGCGCTCAAAGCGCGCCAGACCCTGGACCAGCGTGCCGACGAGGCCGAGCGCACACACACCGCGGCCCGCGCCGCCGCGGCGGCGCTCGCCCGCGGCGAGGACGAATTGCGTACCGCCGCTGAGGAAGCCGGGATCGGGTGGACCCCACTGCCCGAGCAGGCCCGCGCCGAACAATTCACCGCTGCCGTTCGCGGACATGCCGAGGAGCGCGATGCCGACGTGCGCGCGGTACGGAAGGCGTTGGGCGTTCTCGACACCGCGGCCGCCGAACGCGCCAGGGCCGAGCGGCTCGCCGAACGGGCACGCGAGTCGGGTGCAGCGGCTGCGGCGGAGGTGGCGCACGCCGAAGCAACCGTCGCGTTGGTCCGTACCGAAGCCGCAGCTGCCCTGCGGGCCTGGTGGGACGAGCATCGCGAGGTGTACTCCCCCGTCCGCAACGGCCTGTTCGACGCCCTGGACGCCGCTGTGGCCCAGACGGGTTCGGACGAAGCCACCGTCACGGAGGTGCTGGCCGAGCGGGCCGAACCCCTGCTCGACGAGATCCGAGCCCGCCGGCAGGAGGCTCGTTCCCGCGCGGCGGCGAAGACCGTGCAGATTGCTGAACTCACCGCCGAACGTGATCGGGTCGCGGCCCAGCGCGAGGATGGGCCGCCGGTCCGCTCGGCGCGTGCCGGCCGTACCGGCGGGCGGCCCGGCGCTCCGCTGTGGCGTCTGGTCCGTTTCGCCGACGATGTGCCCCCCGAAACCGCCGCGGGCATCGAGGCCGCGCTGCACGCGGCCGACCTGCTCGACGGCTGGATCTGCACGAGCGACGCGCCACCCCCGGACTATGAGTCGGATCAGTTTCTGATTCCGCTGCCCGCGACAGATCGGCCGGTCGGGGAACGGACGCTCGCTGATGTGCTTGTCGTGGAAGATGATTCGGATAATTGCCCGGTGCCGCGGCAGGCCGTGGCCGATGTGCTCGCCTCGATCGCCTTGTATGACGGCGCGGACAACCCGCGCGGTGTGATCGCGATCGGCAGCGCTGGCGGGTTCCGCCAAGGCGTGCAGGTCGGCAGACACCGCAAGGACCATGCGGAGTTCATCGGAGCCACGGCGCGGGCCAGGCGGCGCGAGATGCGTTCGGCCGAGTTGGCCGCCGCCATTGGCGCGGCGAGCGAAGCCCGCCGTTCCGCTGAACAGGACGAGGCCATCGCGACCGCAGAACTCGCCCGGATCTCGGCCGCCGCCAAGTCAGTTCCGCGTCCGACCGCGGTCACTGCTGCCTTGCGCGCGGTGTCGGAGACCGCGGGCATGATGCGATCCCGCACCGAGGCCGCGACCCAAGCCGAACGTGACCTCGATCAGACGGTCGCGGACGTATCCGCCGTGGAGAAGAAACTGCGCGCCGCCGCGGCGGCACACCGGACGGCGCGCGAGGCCGACGAGCTGGACGCACTCGCCGCCGCCGTCCGGCATTTCGAGAACACCGGCACCGGACTGCTGCGCTTGCGCACCGAGTACGAGCGGGCGCGCGAACGCGAACGCGAAGCCGAAGACCGCTTGACCGAGGCCACGGACCTGGCTGAGGCGTTCACCGAGGAAGCGGAAGCCGCGCAAGCCGGTTACCAGGAACAGTTGCGGAAACTGGACACACTGCGGGAGGCGCTCGGCGCGAGCGCCGCCGACATCGATCGCGAGCTCGAGCTGGCCAGGCAGCGGATCGAGGCGACCAGGGCCCAGCAGAAGGCCGCACGGAAGTCCGCCAACGAGGCCATCGAGGCGGTCGGCGACGCCGAGGCCGCCTACCGCACCGCATACGACGCTCTCGCTACCGCGCTCACCGAAGTGCTCGCGGAGGTCAAAGCCCTCGCCCCGTACGCCACGCCGGATCTACTCGCCCTGCTCGGGGCGCCCATCGACCGCCACTGGCCGAGCAGCGACGCCGCCTGGTCGACACCCGAGCAGCTGCTGTACCGGATCGCCGCGGCGGGACCGAAGACCGAATCGCGGATATTGCCCGACGAGGTCACCGAGTTGTTCGACAGCCTCGCCACTGCCACCGCCGAGGTACGCGCGAGCGAGGCGACTCGCAAATCCACCCGCAGCGCGGTAACTGCCGCGCTGCAGGAGTTCGACGCCACGCTTGCCGGTTCCGGTCGCGACTACCGGCTGCAGTGGGATGCGGCCGACGGCCTCACTGTGGTCCAGGTGCAGGACGAGTACGGCGTTTCGGCGCTCGCCGATTTCGCCACTCGCATCGATACCGCGCGCAAGGACCAGGAGTTGCTGCTCACCGATGCCGAACGGCGCATCCTGGAGGACGCGCTCCTGACCGGCCTCGCCCAGCAGATCCACGAACGCACCAGCGACGCTCGCGATCTCATCGCCAGGATGGCCACGGAGATGAAACAACGGCGCATGTCGTCGGGCAACACCATCGGCGTGCACTGGGTGCTCGCCGACAGCCTGTCCGACGCAGCGCGGGCCATGTGCAAGTTGCTCGACCGCGACGCCTCGACGCTGTCCGCACCGGACCTGGCAGCGATCCGGGCGCACTTCGCGTCGGAGATCCGCGCCGCGCGGGCCGCACACCCGGAACGCTCCTACCCCGAGATCCTCGCGGCCACTCTGGATTACCGGACCTGGCGGGTGTTCTCGTTCACACTGATCTCCGCTGACGGCAGCGAGGACAAACTGACCGTGGCCCGCCACGGTGCCCTCTCGGGCGGCGAGCAGTCGGTGTCACTGCACCTGCCACTGTTCGCCGCCGCGCACGTCATGCTCGATTCGGCCGATCCGCAGGCTCCCCGCCTGCTCGCGCTGGACGAGGCGTTCGCGGGCGTGGACGACAACGGGCGCAGCGAATTGCTCGGCCTGAGCGTGCAATTCGACCTCGATCTGTTCATGACCGGCTACGACCTGTGGATCACCTACCCGCACGTTCCCGGCTGCGCGCACTATGATCTGGCACATGCGGCGGCCGAGAACACCGTCAGCGCCACACTGCTGGTGTGGGACAGCGGCGAACTACTCGCCGAGCACGACGGCACCGACCTGACTGCCGCGCTCGGCTCGCCCGATCGCCGGCGGGTCCCGAACACGATCGAGGGTGGACTCGAACTCACTCCGGTGACCTAGCCTCATCATCTCCCGACGAAATTATTAACCAGAAAGTAGCCGACGCTGCATCCTGGACGGTGGGCACTATTCAAGCGCCGCAGCACCCCCGGGTCACGGATGAGGATTTCACACTGAGTCCTCGGAGCGAGAGCGGCATGAGCGAATCGTCGCGCGCTCGACCCTCCCACCCGCGCACGGGCCACTCACCAGCGCGACGACCGGGCGCGCATGACGCCCACGCGCCGGTCGATCACACCGTCACGTCGCGGTGAGCGCACCGGCTCCCTGAGAACTCTCCAGGTGACCGTCAGTGCGATCGCCGCCGACCCGACCGGGGTTCCGATACGCCTCGCTCCCATTATCCAAATAGTTGCGACAATGTTGCTGACAGCGGTGGGTCCTTGGGATAAGAATGAGTCGGTCCAAGAGTCTGTCCACTCAACACACTCGGAGGGAACCTCACATGGCACAGGAGACGATGGGCGACACCAAGCGCGGCGAGGCCCAGGAGATGGACATCGAGATGCTGCGGCTCGGTGTCGATGAGGCACGACAGGAAGCGCAGAGCGCTCGTCAGTACGCCCAGCAGGCGCAGAACCTGGCCCGACAGGCGCAACAGCAGACGCGCCAGGTCCAGCACCAGGCACAGATCGCGCAGCACGAGGCCAACCAGGCCGGCCAGCAGGCCCAACAGGCCCGCAACCAGGCCATGCAGGCGCAGAACCAGGCGCAGCAGGCACAGGGCGAGGCCGACCGTGCGCAGAACCAGGCCCAGCAGGCACAGGGCGAGGCCAACCAGTCCAACCAGCGGGCTCAGACGGCGCAGGACCAGGCCGACCAGGCCGGCCAGCTGGCCCAGCAGGCCGAGGACCAGGCCACTCGCGCCCAGGATCGGCTGATGCAGTCGGAAATGCAGCTGCATCACCTGCGCCAGCAGGCGAGGATGCAGACGCGCTAGTCATCGTCTGCCCGCAGTGAATCGTCCGTCGACGAAAAGGGCCACCGCAAGTGCGCCCTTTTCGTCGACCGGTGAAAGGTGGCCGCGGATGAGCGAACCAACCCCGCCCCCGACCGACGTCGAGGTGATCGTGCCCGAGGCGATGAGCGCGGGCCGGTACGCCAATGGGTTCACCTGCTGGTACAACCGCACCGACTTCACCCTCGACTTCCTCGTCTATTTGCCGACCGAGAACGGTGTCGACGATGCCGGTCAGCCGGTGGTGCGCCAACCAACCCAGGTGGTGTCCCGGGTGAAGTTCCCACCCGCGTTGATCTTCCGCCTGATGCAAATCTTGAACGACAGCATGAGCAACTATGAACATCAGTTCGGCGCGATCGTCCACCTCGGCGACTAACCGACCAGGAGCTACCCGATGCTCTTCTCCAGCCCCATCGCGCTCCTCGCCAGCCGACGCGACTGGGCAGTCGTGACCGACGCCACCATCCGCTACCGTCCCGATCGGATCGCCGGCCACCGGTACCGCGTCACTGCCAAAACCCCACAGCCGACCGACAAACCGCAATCGAACAGCCGCTGAGCGATTCGACGCGTAACGCCGGAGTGGCCGGCGGACATCGCCAGCCCGTCGCGATCTAACGCACGCTCGCGTCTGGCCGCATCGGCGGGCAGGCACCGCCCGGGATCGTGGCCAATTCGAAGTGCCACCACTCGTTGTCGAATACCCGGCACAGCCCCCAGCGGTTACCGTTCGCCTCGAGCCATGCTGCTCCCTGCTGCGGACCGACGTCGATCGCCCGCCCCGCGACGTGCGTGGACTCCTCGGGCGGCAACACCCACCGCCGCGCGGCATCCGGGGTGCCGTAGGTCGATACGCCATCGTCCCACAACGCCTGTTGCTGCGCGGGCGTCCGATATCCGGAGGTGATCGACAGCGGCACCGCCTGGGCGTGCGCTTCGTCGGCCGCAAGCGTGTATGCCAGGGCCAGTCGCGGTTCCAGCCCCTCGGTCCCGGTCGCCGACCCCGCGGTCTCCCGCTGATCGGTCGCGACACCGGGATCCGACCGGGCCTGCCCCGCCATCGCCCCGGTGGCGACCAGCGCGGACAGCACCGCCACCGGTAGGCCGAGCAGCATCCGACTCCGTCCCGCACCGCGCACCACCATCATGCGGCGAATGCTATCGCCTGCGCGCGCCGAGGCCCGGTAGCCCACGGTCATGGACGAGCGGACCAGGTGCCATCCAGTTCTGCGTGTCCTCAGGCAGGGCACGGTGCGCGGCGGCGAGGGGAGTCGGTCAGATGCGTTCGCTCGGCCGTGCTCAGATGACGGGACGAACGGTGGATGTGCCGCCGAACTGATCGAACTACACCAGCCAGCCTGTGGATAACAGACAGCAAATTCACCGCAACTCAGCATAATTCCGACACTCACGCAGATTTACTTGGAGCCATAGCCATAAAGCAGGTCCACATCCGTCGAGTATTCTTACGCGGCAAACACTTCGCTCACATGGAAATCTTGTTGTCCACAAATCTATTCCAGTGCTGTGGATCACAGCATGACTTCCTCTGCTATCACTAATGGGTAGCGAAATACACCACGTCCTCTCAGACGCGCGGCCATGAAACCCTGTGCCCCACAGGCCCTGATCGAACTGCACGCGCCACGGAGGTCTCCAGCCCCGCGGCTCGGATGGCTGTTCACGGATTGCAGCGCGAGAGCGGATATTCACATTCGCTCCCCAGCGATGTGAAGAGCGAATACACCGGACAATCCGCCCGAATCAGCTGCGCACAGGACCGTCCAGCGTTCCCGGCCCTGCCGCAGCCGCTGTCGGACCCACCCCTGCGCGGACAAACGCGTCCGCCGCTTGACGATTGCGCATGATTCGGTCAAGGATCTCGGGGCCGTGCGCTCGGGCATAGGCGACGGCGACCCGGATCCGGCCGGCGTTCAGGTCCGATTTCGCACTGAGGACGGCGATGCGGCGCTCTACCGGACCGTCCAATTCCCGCAGGCGTGCAACAACTTCCCAGACAGCCGGACCTGCCGCGAGCGCGGCGCGGCGGTTGTTCATCGGACCACGAAAAACGATCCCGGGATGGTCGAGTTGATCGACGCCTTCCTGGATCAGACGCTCGACCAGTGCGGTGCAGTTCGTTCCCTCGCGCGCGGCGCGCTCGGCCACTCGCCGAGCGGCCACCTCCGAGATACCTAATGACGTGGGTACTGCCCTCGATGTCCTCATCGCTCTCCTCGACGTGGGTCGGCAGCCGGAATCAACGACGTACTCCGCTAAGCGTGCCCGGTCGACGGTGATGCCACCCCGGCGATCACGCTGACATCGCAGTGTCCGCGCACTGCCGCTTTACAGATCGAGGAACCGGATCAGACGCGCTCTGCCGAGCGGGTGCGCACGCGCAGCGCAATCGGTTTCTGGGTCTCGGCGAAGAAGTCGTTGCCCTTGTCGTCCACGACGATGAACGCGGGGAAATTTTCGACCTCGATCTTCCACACGGCTTCCATACCCAGTTCGGCGTACTCCAGGACCTCGACCGACTTGATGCAGTCCAGCGCCAGCCGCGCGGCCGGACCACCGATGGAGCCGAGGTAGAAGCCGCCGTGCTGCTTACACGCCTTGGTCACCTGCGCCGACCGATTACCCTTGGCGAGCATCACGAACGAGCCGCCCGCGGCCTGGAACTGGTCGACATAGGAGTCCATCCGGCCCGCGGTGGTCGGACCGAACGATCCGGAGGCGTAGCCCTCGGGCGTCTTGGCCGGGCCGGCGTAGTAGACGGCCATATCGCGCAAGTAGTTCGGCATCGGCTCGCCCGCGTCGAGCCGCTCCTTGATCTTGGCGTGCGCGATGTCGCGGGCCACCACCAGCGGACCGGTCAGCGAAAGCCTGGTCTTCACGGGGTATTTCGACAGCTCGGCACGGATCTCGTCCATCGGTCGATTCAGATCGACCTGCACGACGTCGCCGCCGAGGATCGCGTCGGTCTGCTCCGGGAGGTACTGCGCGGGCTCGCGCTCGAGCTGCTCCAGGAACACGCCGTCCGCGGTGATCTTGGCCAATGCCTGCCGGTCCGCCGAGCAGGACACCGCGATGGCCACCGGGCAGCTGGCGCCGTGCCGCGGCAGCCGGACTACCCGCACATCGTGACAGAAGTACTTGCCACCGAATTGCGCACCGATGCCGAAGGACTGGGTCAGCTTGAAGACCTCCTCCTCCAGCTCCAGGTCGCGGAACGCGTGCGCGGACAGCGAGCCCTCGGTAGGGAGGGTGTCCAGATAATGCGCGGAGGCGTACTTCGCCGTCTTCAGCGCGAACTCCGCGCTGGTGCCACCGATCACGACCGCGAGGTGGTACGGCGGGCACGCCGCGGTGCCGAGCGAGCGGATCTTCTCGTCCAGGAACTCCAGCATCCGCGTGGGGTTCAGAATGGCCTTGGTCTCCTGGTACAGGAACGACTTGTTCGCCGATCCGCCGCCCTTGGCCATGAACAAGAATTTGTATACCGGATGCGCGGGATCGCCTGCCGTGGAGTACAGCTCGATCTGCGCGGGCAAGTTGGAACCGGTGTTCTTCTCGTCCCACATCGTGATCGGCGCCAGCTGCGAGTACCGCAGGTTCAGCTTGGTATAGGCATCGAAGACACCGCGGCTGATCCATTCGGCGTCGTCGGCGCCGGTGAGCACGCCCTCGGACTTCTTGCCCATGACGATCGCGGTGCCGGTGTCCTGGCACATCGGCAGGACACCGCCCGCGGAGATGTTGACGTTCTTCAGCAGATCCAGCGCCACGAAGCGGTCGTTACCGCTGGACTCCGGGTCGTCGATGATCTTGCGCAACTGGCCGAGGTGCGCGGGGCGCAGGTAGTGGCTGATGTCGTGCATCGCCGTCTCGGTGAGCAGTCGCAACGCCTCCGGCTCGACCTGCAGGAACGAGCGGCCGTTGTGCTCGAAGGTGCTGACGCCCTCCCTGGTGAGCAATCGATAGGGGGTGTCGTCCGCGCCGATCGGCAGCAGGTCTGAATAGCGAAAGTCCGGCGCGGTCACCAGTCGCACTCCTTTGGGTGGGCCCGAAGCTGACGAACAGCCGGGCTGATCACGAGCACAGCGAGCCTAGCCAGCGCACCGCAGCCCACCGATAGTTAGGCAACCCTATGTATGAGAAGTCGGCGGAAAAGGTTGCACGTTCAACCCTGGTGGTGCTACCTCTCATCCTTGAGAAAGCGCTCGGGCGGCCGATCGTCCGGCCGCGCGCAGACTGTTCGCGCCGCGCCAAGCGACGCGGACCGTTTGAGAAGTGATACGTCAGAGTTTGGAGCGCTATCGTGACCGACCCCCATTGGCTCGATGACGTCGAGATGCGCGCCTGGATAGGCTTCGTGCGCACCCGCGACCTCGTCGCCGCGGCGGTCGGGCGGGACTCCACCAGGGAGTCCAACCTCACCTATGTCGAATACTCGGTGCTCGCCTTCTTGGCGGAGACCGCCGACCACCGGCTCACCTTCGCCACGCTGGCCGCCAAACTCGAGTGGTCGCAGAGCAGACTCTCCCATCAGATCACCCGGATGGAGAAACGCGGACTGGTGGTGCGCGAACCGATTCCGGACGACGCCCGCCGCACCGCGGCGCGGCTCACCCCGCGCGGCGCCGAGGTACTGACCTGCGCCGCGCCCGCGCACGTGCAGAGTGTGCGCAGGCACATGATCGACATCCTCGATCGACAGCAATTGGCCGCGCTCGCCGACATCTACGACACCCTGCTCACCCACCATCGAAGTTCGGCCGCCGAGAGCTGATTCTCAGGTGGATGTGATCGACTCCGCCGCCGATCGCAGCTCGTCCTCCGCCGATGCGGGTGTCGCATCGGGCGATTCGGGCACGCCCAGCGCCCGCCCGAACCCCGCCGGCACCACCAGATCCGAGCGGTCCAGCTCGGCGACGCTGGTCTTGCGCAGGCCGAGCAACGCCGAATCGATGCCACCGCGCAAGATATCCAGCACGTTCTCCACACCACCCTGCCCGTTCGCGGCCAGCCCCCACAGGTAGGCACGGCCGATCATCACCGCTCGTGCCCCCAGCGCCACCGCCTTGACCACGTCGCTGCCGCGCCGGATCCCGCCGTCGAGCACCACCTCGACCTGCGATCCCACTGCGTCCGCGATCACCGGAAGCGCCCGCAGCGCAGCCGGGGTGCCGTCGAGGTTGTTGCCGCCGTGATTGGACACCGAGATCGCCGCGACACCAGCGTCGACCGCGTGCTGCGCGTCGTCGACTCGCATCACACCCTTGAGCATGACCGGACCGTTCCACTGCTCGCAGATCCACCGCACGTCCGCCCAGTCCGGCGCGGGCGTGTTCATCCATTCGCCGTAGGCACCGAAGAAGCCGGGAGCGGGGTCGTCGCCGACGGCCATGTTCGGCACGGTCAGATCCGGCAGGTGACCCGAACGCAGATAGGTGGCCAGCCAACGGGGCCGCGCGAGAGTCTGCGGTGCGAATTTCAGCATGGTGCGTAGGTCCAGCCGCTCCGGAATCACCGGGCTGCCCCAATCACGGCCGTGCGAGAACGACCAGTCCAGCGTCAGGATCAAACCGACGGCGCCAGCAGCACTCGCCCGATTCATCCGCTGCAGAATCTCGTCCTTCGCACCGCACCAGTACAACTGGAAGAAGGTGGCCGGGTTGGCCGCGATCACCGCTTCGATCGGTTTGCCGGCGAACGAACTCAGACCCATCGCGATACCGCGCGCGGCGGCGGCGCGGGCCACCGCGACCTCACCGTCCGGGTGTACGGCCTGCACTCCGGTCGGGGAGATCAGCACCGGCATCGACAGCTGTCGGCCGAGCACGGTGGTGGACTGGTCACGCACGCCGATCGGCCCGGCGACGTGCGGCGCGAACCCCAGTTCGGTGAACGCCATCTGGTTGTCCTCGATGGTCTGACCGCGCTCGGATCCGGCGACCAGCGCACCGTATACCGACTTCGGGAGCCGTTTCTTCGCGCGCCGCTGCGCCTCGGCGACGGTCTCGAACCACGGGTTCATGTTCCGGTCCTTTCCGGCGCGACATCCGGCCACCAGCACCGGGTTCGTTTGATCAGATCGGCGGCGACACGGTCGAGCAGGGCGGCGCCTTCCGCGGCAGTCGCGCCCGCGGGGTCGCCGAGCACGCCGTTGGCGCTCACCGCACGCACTCCTCCAGCGCGCAGCAGTGGGAGCAGTTCGGACAGTGGACGGGTGTCCCCCGCCACGGCCAGGTCGCCGCGCACCCGGTCGGGTGCCAGCGCCAGCTGCAACCCTGTTTCCGCCCGCCCGGCGTGCGGATCTCCGTCGAAGCGCGGCAGATAGACCCGCACGTCACGCGACTCGGACCGTAACAGGCCTTCGGCCCTGCGCAACGGTTCGATGTTGCCGCCATGCCAGTTGACCAGCAGAATCCGGTCGAAGGTCGCGGTCGCCGAGCGACACAGCTCGACAACCAGCAGTTCCAATGCCGCCTGCCCGATCGACAGCGTGCCAGCGAAGCCCGCGTGCTCCCCGCTGGCACCGTACGGAATCGCTGGGCCGACCAGCACGTTCCGCCGCACGGCGGCGAGCCGGGCGCACAATGCCGCGACCACGTCGGTGTCGGTGGACAGCGGGAGGTGCGGACCGTGTTGCTCGGTCGCACCCACCGCTATCGCGAGGATCGCACCCGCGGCCGCCCGCGCGGCCGCCTCGGGCCAGGTGAGATCCGCCAACATGCCGAGAGATTATCGTCAGTCAATGACATAATCAAGGGCCGTGACCGCCGAGCAGAATCAGACGATGCGGGAGAACCAGGCCACACGCGGCCGCCCACGGGGCACCAGCAAGCGCGAACTCGAACTGATCGCCATGCGACTGTTCACCGAACAGGGCTTCGACGACACCACCGTCGAACAGATCGCCACCGCCGCCGGCATCAGTGGTCGCACCTTCTTCCGGTACTTCCCCACCAAGGCGGAGGTGCTCTGGCACCAGTTCGACGACGAAGTCTCGGCATTGCGCGCGGCCTTCGCCACGGTCCCCGACGACGTTCCGATGATGACCGCCGTCCGCCGAGTCGTGGTGAACGCCAATCGATATCGCGCCGAGGACGTCCCCGAGTTACGCACCCGAATGCAGCTCGTCGCCACCATTCCGGCACTGGCCGCCACCGCGGGCGCGCACTACGACGCCTGGGAACGCGCGGTGAGCACGTTCGCCGCCGGGCGGCTCGGCGAGTCGGCGGACGGCCTGATCCCGCTCGCGGTAGGTCGGACCACGCTCGCGGCGGCCCGCGCCGCGTTCGACGCATGGCTCGCGCGAGCCGACACCGACCTGACGGTGTACTTGGACGAGGCGCTCGCCGCATTGGAACGCGGATTCGCTACGGTGCCATGACGTCCCCGCCCCCGAACCGCAGGCGAACAACCGGTAGGTTTCGTCGGCAATCCGGGTGGGGTATGACTAGGCTCGGAAACGGCGCGCAGCCGAACACACGAAAATCCGACTCAACCGTCGAAAGGGGCAGGAGTTTCATGTCCGAGGTGTCCATGAGCCTTTCGGCGGATTCGCTGACCGCGGGGCCGGTCGACAACCTGCTCCCGCAGCTGGTAGAGCATCTGCGCCAGAACCGCACCGCGCTCCGCGAGGAATGGGCCCGGCGCATCACCGACGCGCAGCTGTTGACCGCGATGACCCCCGAGGAGATCTTCTCCGAGGCGACCTCGGTCTACGACAATTACGTCGAGGTGCTCGAGACCGGTAGCGTCGAGGCGTTGCAGGCATACGCACGCGACCTGTCCGAACGCATCATCCCGAGAGGCGTCGAGACCGACGAGGTCCTCGGTATCGTCCTGCTGCTGCGCGACGTGCTGGCCCGGTCGCTGTTCGAGAAATATCAGGCCGACTTCGAGCTGCTCAACGCGGTTCTCGACGCATACGAACCGGCCGCCAACCGCATTGCCAACACTGTGGGCGTCTCCTTCGTCCAAGAGCGTGAGCGCGTCATCCGCCAGCAGCAGGAGGCGATCCGCGAGCTGTCCACGCCGGTTCTCCAGGTCCGCGAACAGCTGCTGATCCTGCCGATCATCGGCGTGCTGGACAGCCAGCGCGCCCGCCAGCTCACCGAGCAACTGCTGCGGGCGATCCGGGCCAACCGCGCGAAGGTCGTCGTGATCGACATCACCGGTGTGCCCGCGATCGACTCCACGGTGGCCAACCACCTGGTGCAGACCGTCGACGCGTCCGGCCTGATGGGCGCGAACGTGATCATCACCGGCCTGTCCTCGGAGATCGCACTCACGCTGGTCACCATCGGGCTGGATCTGTCGAAGATGAACGCGGTCGGCGACCTGCAGGGCGGTATCGAAGAAGCGGAGCGCCTACTGGGTTATGAGGTTTCCCGGGTCTCCGAACGCGACGGCCGCTGATCAGGCGGATTGATGCCGGTACCGATTCTCAAACAGGGTACGTATCTCATTGCGTCGGTCCAGTCCGCGCTGACCGACGCCGACACCGAACGCCTGCAGGACGACCTGATGAAACAGGTCAGCAAATATCGGGCACACGGAATCATCGTGGACGTCACCGCGATCGACGTGATGGATTCGTTCGCCGCGAGATCGTTGCGTACCATCGCGCACATGACGCAGCTGCGCGGCGCCGAAACGGTGATCGTCGGACTGCAACCGGAAGTCGCGTTCGCCATGGTGCAACTCGGACTCACGTTCGAAGACATGCACACCGCCCTCGATCTCGAAGAGGGACTCGCCTGGTTGGACCGCAAGACTCCAGCCCGTCGCCAGCGAGACGGTCGTGACAGTGGCCGCTGAGAACGTGGTGATCGCGGTCCGGGTGTCGGGTGACATCGTGACCGCACGTCAGGCCGGACACGAACTCGCAGCAAAGCTCGGATTCACCCTGACCGACCGCACCATGATCTCCACGGCGATCTCCGAGATCGCCCGCAACATCACCAGTTACGCGGGCAGCGGCGAGATACGTTTGCTGGTCGATGACCGCGAGGGTCGCCAGGCGCTGGTAGTCCAGGCCGAGGATCAAGGACCAGGCATCAACGACATTCCTCGCGCGCTGGAGGACGGTTATTCCACCGGACGGGGTCTCGGACTCGGCCTCCCCGGCGCCCGACGATTGATGGACCGGCTCACCGTCGACTCGGCGCCAGGGCACGGCACGCTGGTGGAGATGTGGAAGTGGGTACCCAACGGTGCATGAGGACGGGTTCATCGGCCGGATCGAATGGGCGGTGGCCGGTCGCGCACTACCCGGTCAGGATGTCTCCGGTGATCGCGGAGTCGTCCTCGACACCGGTGGCGGTACCGTGCTTTTCGCCGTCCTGGACGGGCTCGGGCACGGCGCGGCCGCGGCCGACGCCGCCGACCGTGCGGCGCGCGTGCTGGCCGAGAACCGCGCCGAACCTTTGGACGTGTTGATGGTGCTGTGTCATCGCGCATTGACCGACACTCGCGGGGCAGCGATCTCGCTCGCCCTGTTCGAGGAGAGCGATACCGTGCACTGGCTCGGCGTCGGCAATGTCGAATCCCGGATGCTCACAGCGGGTCCAGCCGGCCTGACCGTACACGCCACCGTGCTGCTCACCGCGGGAATCGTTGGCTATCGGCTACCGGCGAACCTCCAACCGCAGTCCATCGCGGTCCGCCCCGGGGATCTGCTGCTGATGTCCACCGACGGCATCGTCCCCGAAGCCGCCGACGAGGTCGACCTGGCCAAATTCACTGCCGATATCACCGCCGACATTCTGGCCAAGCACGCCAAAGACACTGACGACGCTCTCGTGCTGGCCGCCCGACACCGCGGCGCGGCGGGTCCGACGACATGAGCGACCATAGCGACCGAACCATCGTCGACGCCGCGAACACGGTCGCGCCGAACCCTGGAGTCAGTGAGGCGCAGCCATGAGCGAACTGGCCGAGTTCCTCAGCGCCTACGCGGACGCGCTACGGCGTCACTTGGATTCGCCCACGCAAACCGGCCTCGCCGACGGCTACGAACTCGGCCGGCGCGCCCTGGTGGAGGGCATCAGCCTGCTCGATCTCACCGAGAACCACTTCCGGGTGGTCCAAGACGCCGAACAGCAGCGGTCCGAGCAGGACGAGTCCCACGGCCGCCTGCCCGAGATCGCGCTCGAGTTCCTGTTGCAAACACTTGTTCCGCTGGATATCGCCACGCGAGGCTATCTCGACGGCACCCGCCGATACGAGCAACAGCGTACGCGCGCCGACGATCTCGCCGGACGGGACGCGTTCCGCACCGCGCTGGTGGAATCGCTGCAAGACGGCTTCTTCGTCGCCGATGCGCAGGGCACCATCATCGAGGTCAACACCGCTTTCGGCGCGCTGACAGGCTACGGCGCCGCCGAAATCCCCTACCCGCTTCCGCATCCGTGGTCGGCTCCGGAGGGTCCGCGCTATCCCGATCTCGGTACCGAGGCACAGCGTTTCGTCATCCCGATCCGGCACCGAGATGGGCGCAACGTGTGGCTCGCGGTGAGCACCAGCGCGCTGATCAAGCCGGAGGGCAACGAGCGGATCTTCGTCGGTACCATTCGGGACGTCACCGCCGAGCACGACGCGCAGGCCCGCGACCAGGCAGCCTCCCGCTTGGCCACCGCGGTCGGCGCGGCGACCAGCGTGGTGGAGGTACTGGCCGTGGGACTCGACGAGCTGCGGCGCACGGTCGGCGCGCAGACCGCGGTGGTGGCGGTGTGGCCGAGCCGCAACGCCGCACCCGAGGTATACGTCTCCGGCGCCGGCGCCGACCGCACCTCGCACAACGGTGACGCCGCGCTCGACGACCGCTCGCGAGCGCTGCTCGAACGGGCCCGGCGCAGGCCGGCCCGCAGTCTGTTGGCTATTCCCGAGGGTGCTGTCAGTTCCGAGGGCATTGTCACCCCGCTCGGAGAGACCGGAGATGCGGCGATGTGGCTGCGCTTCGCCGCGCCGCGGGCGATCAGCGCCGCGGACTGGACATTGTTCTCGCTACTGATCGGTCACCTCAGCCTCGCGGTACAGCGAGCGCGTAACTTCGACCAAGCGCGCGCCACCTCGCTGACCCTGCAGCGCGCGATGCTCGGCCCGATCGAGCTGCCACCGCGATTCTCGGTACATTACGAACCCGCGCTGCCACCGCTGGAGATCGGTGGCGACTGGTACGACGTGGTGCCGTTGCGCGATGGAACCATCGGCGTCGTCGTGGGCGACTGTGTGGGACGAGGCCTGTCCGCCGCCGTCGTGATGGGCCAGTTGCGGACCGCCGCGCGGGCGTTGCTGCTGCGCGGCGCAGGACCGGCACAGCTGCTGGCCGAACTCGACACCGTCGCCGCACGCATCCCGGGCGCCATGTGCACCACGGTGTGCGCCGCCGTGCTCGACCCCGTGCGCGGGCTGGTCCGCTACAGCAGCGCCGGCCACATGCCCCCGATTCTCGCCGATGTCGACGCCACCGGCAGGCTGCTCGAGGGCGGCCGTTCGGTGCCACTGGCCACCTTCGACCCGCCGCGACGGCCCGAGGCCACCACGGCGCTGACGCCCGGTTCGACATTGGTGTTGTTCACCGACGGGTTGGTCGAACAGCGCGGCGTCGACATCGACGACGGGTTCGCCAAGATCGCCTCGGTGCTCGCCGACACTTCGGCGCGGCTACCGCGTGAGGTGGCCGACGCGGTGCTGTCCCGGTTGCGGCCCGCAGCAGGGTACGACGATGACGTCGCGATGGTGGTCTACCGCCAGCCACCGGAACCACTGCGCCTGGACGTCCCTGCCCTGGCCGACGAACTGGCGGTGATGCGCCGCACCCTGAAGGCATGGCTGGCCGCCGCGGCGGTACCGCATGACTTGGCCTCGGATCTGGTCGCCGCGGCCAACGAGGCGTGCAGCAATAGCATCGAACACGCCTATCGCCACGGCGACGGCGGGCGGGTCCAGTTGTCGGCCACGTGCGATATCGACATGGTGGTCATCGTGATCACCGACACCGGCAACTGGAAGCCACGCGCCTCCGATCCCGGCTATCGTGGCCGTGGCATCGATATGATGCGCGCGCTGACCGAAGAACTCGACATCGACCACTCTGGACCGGGCACGACGGTCCGAATGTCGGTGACACTGCCCGCGATCACCTTCCCGGTGGCCAATCCGTTGCGCGGCACCAACCGCCGAGTTTCCGGGTGACGACGCAGCAGATCGAACGCGGCCGCCCCCGATACCCCCGAATGTCCGTGCGGTAGCAGATGTGCGCGCAACCGTCCCCGTGCCGGCATCGACAGGTCCTGCCGACCCGTTCACTCCTGCGTCGAAATGGTTTCGTCTACCTGCGCTGGGCTCGGAGGACATCGGAGAGGGCCCGACGATCGAGTTTTCCGCGCGGTGTACGCGGCAGGCTGTCGACGATCAGAACCTGTACCGGCATGCTCGGACTCGGCAGTGTCGCGCGCAGATGCCGCCAGATGTCGTCGGAACTCGGTGCGGCACCGCTCACTACGATCGCGGCTGCGGGCGCCTCCCCCATTCGTGCGTCCGGCACGCCGATACAGGCGGCCTCCGCGACACCGGGTATCGCGATGAGCGCCGCCTCGACCGCGACGGGTTCCACGTTGAGCCCCGCACGGATCAGCATGTCGCTGTCGCGGCCGAGCAACTGTATGCGGTTGCCGACCACCCTGCCCCGGTCACCCACCGACATCCAGCCCTCGACCGGGCCGTCCACCACACCGTCCTCGGTGAGGTAACCGTCGAACAGCATGTCGCTGCGCACGAACACCAGACCCGCGCGGACCTCCGCCTCGACACCATCGAACAGTTCGCCCGCCGAATGCTCGTCAGCGGCCCCGAGTCCTCGATCGAAGGACACGAAACTCAACTCGGATGCGCCGTAGAAGTGCACCAACGACGCGTTCGGCACGATCTCCTGCAGTGCCCCACGCCCCGAACGCGGCCAGCGGGCGGCCGAAGAGAGCACTTCGCGAACACTCGCGACCGGACCGATTCCGGACCGCACCACATCCCAGGCGATCGTCGGCACCGAATACAGGTGCGTCGCACCGTCGTTCAGCGATTGGCCGATCGGGCGCAGATCCACCGTCGCACCCCGGGTGAGGGCATGCAGCGCGCCGTACAGGAAGTGCGTGTGATCGAGGACGCCGGGCACCGAGACACGGTCCTGGCGGCCTATATCGAAGGTGGCGTCGGAGCGATCGAGAGTCGCTGCCCACGATCGCTGATTGCGCACGAACAACTTCGGTTCACCGGTGGTGCCGGAGGTGATGCCGACCAGCAGTTCGGTGTCGAGGTGCGCGCGGGCGGACCGGCCGTCGGATTCCAGTGCGGCGGCGGTCTGCACGATCCCGTCGAATCCCAGTCGGCGCAATCGCCGGTGCTGGTGCGGCGCGGCTACCACAGCTCCGGGCCGCGCCAACTCCAGCACCCTGGTCAGCTGCTTCGGCAGCAGGTGTCGGTGCAGCAGAACGACGCCGACACCGGCATACATGGCCGCCGCCACGACGACGAGAGATCCGATGTCCGATGTGGGCAGCACGGCGACCCGGTTCATGCTGCCGAGCCCCGCGGCCGTGCGAGTTACTCGCGACCAGAACTCGCGATAGTCGACGCGCGCCCGAGCAGCGACGACGGCTGTGGTGTCCGGGTGCTCGGACGCCTGCCGGGAAAGACGCTCGGCCAGCAGCTCAGTGATCGTCCGCTCCCCTCGCGGCAAGGGCGTCGCCCATCGCGTCGGCGGTCCGCAGTGCTCGTACCAACACCGGCGTAGCCAGCGCGGTCATCGACCATTGCAGCCCGCGGGCGCGGCGCGCCTGCGCGACGTCGTGCACGATCCCGGCCAGCAGCGGAACACATCGGATGGCCAGTGCCAGCAACAACCCGATCCGCTCGGGATCGACCCCGATCCTCCGCAGCGGCCCGAGCCCGTAGGTCACCGCGTCGAGCATGTCGGTGACGCGCGTAGTGAGTGTGACCACCGCCGCGAGGGCCACCGAGATCAGCAGGACGCCGCACACGACGACAGCCCGCGCGGGCGACGTGGCCAGCACCTGGAATACGGCAATGACCAGCAGCATCCACACCGTTGGACGCAGTTGCGCCAGAGCGACCCGCACCGGAATCCCGGCGACCGTGAACAGTCCCGCCACCACCACAGCGCCAATGCCGGTCTGTAGCGGGCTGTGCACGCACACCGTGGCCGCCACGATCGACGCGATCAGCAGCAACAGTTTCGCTCCTGCGGGCATCCGGTGCAGCAGCGAGTCTCCCGGTCGGTACCGGCCGATCATTCGACCAATTCCCGATAAGCGGGGACGGCGTCGCCTGGAGTCCCGTCGAATGCCACGCCGCCGTCGTCGATCACGATGACACGGTCGAAGCCGGCCAGCAGCGACAGTTGATGCGTGACGACGATCACCTGCTGGTCCACCGAGTCGAGCGCCGCGGCGACCACACGTGTGTTGCGCAGGTCCAACAGGGTGGTCGGCTCGTCGGCGACGATCACCTCCGGCCCGCGGATGAGGACTGCCCCGATGGCGAGCAACTGTTTCTGACCGCCGGACAACAGATGCGAGGGATGCTCGGCGTGCTCCTCGAGCCCGAATCGAACCAGCATCTCTTGGACGCGAGCCACGATCTCCGGTTTGGTCAGACCCGTCCGCCGTAAGGAGAAGGCCAGATCCTCGGCAACCGTCGGCATGACGATCTGGGTGTCGGGGTCGGTGAAGACGAAGCCGACCTTGCGCCGCACCTGCGCGCCCTTTCTGGCCGCATCGATCCCGTCCACCGTGACCCGGCCGGAGGTCGGTGTCAGCAGCCCGTTGATCATGCGTGCCGCCGTCGACTTGCCGCAGCCGTTGGCTCCGATGATGCCGATACGGCGCTCGCAGAGACACAGGTCGATATCGCGCAAAACTGTTCGATCACCGTAGCGGTGACTCACCGAATCGAAGACGACCTCGCTCACGACACACGCTCCACAAGCATGGCGATACCCTGCCCACCGCCGATGGCACATGCCGCGAGCCCGAGCGCGGGACCACCCTCGCGCAGCATCTGACTTGCCAAGCGCACCAACAAAATCGCTCCGGACGCCCCCCACGGATGTCCGATCGCGATGGCGCCGCCCTGCGGACAGATCTTGGATTCGTCCAGTCCCAGTTCGTCCGACACCGCCAACACCACGGACGCGAAGGCTTCGGTGATCTCGATGACTCCCAGATCAGCCGGATCGAATCCGGTTCGCCGCAGCAGTTTCCGGATCGCGGGTACCGGCCCCAGACCGGGGAATGCCGGGTCGGAACCCGACACCGCGGTCCCGAGTATCCGCAGCGCGGGCAATCCCGCAGCAATCGACTCGGTGGTAACCGCCACCACCGCGGCGCCATCGGAGATGCCACACGAGTTGCCCGCTGTCGCGGTTCCATCGCCACCGAAACTGGGGCGCAGCCGGGCGAGCCGGGCCTCGGTCATGCCCGCGCGGACGCGCTCGTCGCGATGGACGTCACCGATCGGGACGATTTCCGAGGAGAAGTCGGCCGCCGCGGCGAGCGTGTGCGAGCGTGCGGCATAGGCGTCCTGCCGCTGGCGGGTGATGCCGCGTACCCGCGCGAGATCATCGGCGGCCACCCCCATCTCGGGATCGGGAAACCCTTGCGGCGCAAAGGGAGCTCGGGTGTATCGCACGGGATCGGCGCCTGCGACCGGCGGCCAGAACCGCCACGGGGCCGTACTCGCCGATTCGACGCCGCCAGCCAGAATGAGTTCGTCCGCACCACTACGGACCCGCACCGCCGCCTGCATCACCGCGTCCAGGCCGGATCCGCACTGGCGGTCGATCGTGACGCCGGGAACGTGCGCGCCCATCCCGGCCCGCAACGCCGCGATCCGCGCCGGATCGCCGCCCGGTCCGAGGCAGTTGCCGAGGACGACATCGTCCACCTCGGCGGTTATCCCGGCGCCGCGCAACGACGACAGCACAGCGCGCAGCACCGGCGCGGCCAGATCGGTAGTGGTCAGATCGGCGAATCCGTGCCCGGCGTTGCCGATCGGCGTCCGCCGCGGCGCTACGAGAACAGGGACCTGATTCATGTCAGCAGGTCCTTCAACCGACCCCGGGCGACCTTGCCGTTGGCGGTCCGAGGCACGGCGGCGACCGATACCCACCGACGAGGCATCGCCTCCCTCGTCAGTACCCGGCGTGCGCGCGACCGCACCTCGTCGATGCCGACGCCGCTGTCGAGTTGCACCGCGGCCAGCACGGTTTCGCCGAACACGGCATGCGGCGATCCGACGACGGCCGCGGAAGCGACCCCGTCGAGGGTCTCGAGGATGCGCTCGACATCTTCGGCGACCACGGTGGTGCCGCCGACATTGATCGCGCACTCACCCCTGCCCCGGACCGTCAGTTCGCGGTTCTCCCCAAGCTCGGCGAGGTCGCCGACGCCGAACCACTCGGGTGTTCCGATCACACGGTACGGGGACCGGACGTACAGCAACCCGTCACGAACCTCGGCATCGACGCCCTCCAGCAATCGAAGCGGCTCGGGAACCCGACGCGCCGCGACCAGGGAGACTTCCGCGGATCCGTAGTATTCGATCAGCTCGATACCGTCCGCCGCGCTTCGTGCGCCGTCATCCAGTGCGATGCCCGCGACGATCGCCGTGCGCAGCTTCGGGGCCGTGCGCAGCACGTCGCGCAGGACAGCAGGCACCGCATGCACCACCGTGGCTTTCGCCGGGTTGTCGGTGACGCACGCACCTGCCCACAGCGCATGAAGCGCACCGAATAGATGCATCGTCGCGTGCAGCGGACCGGTGATCAACACACAGTCCGTCGCGTCGACGCCGGTGATCGTGGTGAACGCGGGGAAACTGTCGACCCAGGACGCCGCCGTTCTGGCGAGCGGCCGTGGACGACCGGTCGAACCCGATGTCGCCACCAGCAAAAAGGCCGACGGTGGAACGCTCGGGCGGAGGGGACGCGCATCGGGATTCTCGACGACCACCGCAACACCCCGCCGCGCCGCGGCGCAGACGCAGATCAAAGCGTCCGCGGCCGCGAGTGTCGACGCGTCGTAGACGCGTGAGGGCGGCGCCTGCTGGTCGATCCACTCCTGGATCGCCGCATCGAGTTGCCCATACGTGTACGTGCGGCCGTCGAAGTCGATAGCGGGGAGATCGCCCGCGCCGCCGAGTTCGAAGCTACCCACGGATCACACCGGGGTACGCACGATGCACTCCCTTGGCGACCACCGTCGCGACGACTACTTTCGCCAGGTCGCCCGGAATGAATGCGATGTTGGTGCTGATCGCGGACCCGAACCCCAGATCGGTGCGCAGCAGGAGCCCGATCGTGCCGAACAGGTAGATGATCACGATCCCACCGAACGCGTTGATCAGCAGACCGAGCACCATCCGGTATCTCGGCACAATCCGAACGGTCAGCAAGCCGATGAACGCGGCGGCGGGTATCCAACCGATGAGATAACCGGCACTCGGTCCCGCCAGCGCGGTCAGTCCGGTTCGCCCACCGGACAGCAGCGGCAGTCCGATCATCGTCAGTGCGAGGAAGACCACCACCGCGGCCGTGCCCTTGCGCGCCCCGAGCACCGCGCCGGCCAGGACGACCCCCAGGGTCTGCACTGTGATCGGCACGCCACTGAATCCGACGGTGATGGCGCCGGGCAGGCCGAACGCGGCGATCAGTGCCGCGAACACGGCGATCTGCGCCATATCTCGAGCGGAAATACCGACTCTCGATTCCCGAGAGGTCTCGACACCCTCCACGACGACATCCTTCGCTGCTATCTTGAACGCCGTTCAAGATAGCAGGCCGACCAGGGCGTCGGCCGACCCGTTCCCACCGCTTCGGCCGAACACGGCAGCGACACATCGTCCGACGGCGCGGTCCGGAACCGCCGCAGCCTCACGCGCAAGGACTCGAGCGCTTACCCCGCCACACCACCGACGTGCCGCCTGTTGCGCGTGTCAACCAACCGGCGGCAATGCATCAGCAAGGTGGCCAGTCATTGTTACGCGACGCTACTCTTGCCAGACCAGTTGACGGAACTCGCTGGGAAGTTGGGACATGGCGTGATCGAAGGTGTTGCCGATATTCGCGTCCCGCAGCACGGTGAGAACCGCGGACACACCGCGGGAGGTCTCAGCGGCGTTGAGGCCGGTCCGCCCACTGATTCGGCGCAAGAACTCATCGAGCCCGAATTTGTCCACTGTGCGTCGAGATGGGGACAGCGACTCGTCCAGCGGAGCGGGCAACCGCAGCCGCAATTCGCGGATCTCGCCACGACTGAGCCGGTCGGCGACGGTGAGCAGCACAGCCCGGGTCAAATCCGCGGCCTCCTCCCGCGAGAGGTTGGCACGGTTCGCCACGGTTCGGAAAATCTCCTCGGCTTCCAACGGATCAACCTCCTCGATGCCGACAACATCGATAATGCCGATTTTCGGCCTTCACGTGAGGCACTACCCAGGCTCAGCGGAACTGAACATCAACCGAGACCGATCGAGCGCCAGGTTCAAGGTGTCCATCGCAACAACGTCGCTCGCCTCTTCCTCGATCTTCGGGTAACCGTCGGCTTCGATGAGCCGGACGGCATCCGCAATCTCCAAAAATTCCGCGCTGGGCAGGCCGAGTTGGACCGGCCGTACAGCGTCTACCGCCTCAGCAGGTCAGCCATAGGCGGACTACAGGTCGACCGATACGGCCGCCTCCGTCGTCTGCCCGCGCGTCCAGAGCTGTTCGGGGCGGACGGTGAGCAGGTCGGCTACCGCGCAGATCACGGCCGGGCGTTTGTCGACGTGGTCGAGGTCTGGGGTGATGACCAGCACGCTGGGCTGCGGCCGACCTTTCGCGGCCGCGGCGGCACGCAGGGTGTCGATGGCATCCAGCAGTCGCCCGAGTGGGCGGTCCATCCGTGGCCCGATCACGATGGTGCGCACCAAGTGCACGTCGTGTTTGCGGGCCAGGGAGCGAATGCGCTGCTCGGCGTGACGCTGCCGGATGGGTTCGGCGTGGGCGAGCATGTAGCCGACCGCGACTCTGCGGTTCACGGCGCGCGCCGACCGGATGCACCGGTGCGAGCGGCGCACCAGCCGACAACGCCCCCGAGTAAGACGCCGAGAGCGAACACGAGCAGTAGGTCCAGCATGGCCATTACGCTCCTTCCGTCGACGGGCGGCGACCCATGCCGGGCTGTCACCAGATATGCACGCGTGCGCCGCCGTGGACGGACGCCGTGCCTGGCGGCAACCGGCCGGAGCTGCCTGGAGGACCGTACGAGGCATAGCCCGCGAGGGACCAGTCGAGTGCGTGAAAGTGCGCGAACTGATGACATCGGCGCCGGTCGAAGTCACCATGAGGCCGTATCCATGCACACCACGCGCTACTAGGAGCATTTATCATGCAGGTTCGATTTCTCGGCGGTCCGTCCGGCGGTCAAGGCTCGCCGCGGCTGTACGCCACCGACCGCGACACCTTCGCCGTCCAAGGCTGGAAGACCGAACACCCGGAGCAGGTCGAGATCCCGCACCGCCTGCTCGCCCATACCGAGCCCGGCACGGCCGTGGCCGGGCTCGTCGATACCGGCCGCGGAACGTTCCTGCTGACCGGGATCCCGGTCGTCGACACCGAAGCCCTAGCGGTGATGAAGATTCCCGGACACGAGGCCGCCGTGGAGGTGCCGATCGCGCGGGAGGTGACACCGGATGATCCAGATCCCGCCCGGTGAGCGATTCGACGAGCTACTCGATCTAGCCGAGCACACCGCCTTCCACTTGGAGACGGCCGACAACTACCGTGCCGACACCGAAACCGACTCCCTGACTGCGTGGCGCGTCGACGAAGCCCGTGACCCAGGCGGGGACTGGTTCGGCCCGTGGACGAGGCAGGTCCAGCGCATGACCGAACGCGGAGTCGCGGTCACCCGGGCACGGATCGTGACTATCCCGCACAGCACCTACACCCGCTATTTGCTCGCCCTCACCCGCCACAACATCGCCGCCGGTGAAGAGGTCCGCTACCTGCCCCGCAACCAAGCCGACCCGGAAGACGCTGTCGCCGAGGACTTCTGGCTGCTCGACGAGCACACCCTCGCCTACAGCCTCTTCGACGACCGCGGCCGCTGGACTGGCGCGGCCGCCACCGTCGACCCGCGCCAACTCCGCGCAGCGGCCGAGGTCCGCGACCGCGTATGGTCGGCTGCGATCCCATATCAGGACTATCTCTTCGGCAGGTCCCCATGACCGCGAACGGAGTCGACCGTGCGCGCCTAGCCCTTGGCGCCCGACTGCGTGAATTGCGCCGCACCGCGGGCCTGGACGGCCGTGAATTCTCCGCCGCCGCAGGCTGGCACTGGTCGAAAACCAGCCGGGTGGAACTCGGCAAGCAACGCCCGAGCCGTGACGACCTCGCCATGTGGTGCCGGTTGTGCGACGCCGAACTTGCGCTGCCCGACCTTCTGGCGGCCCTGCAGAACGTCGAAGCCCAATGGCAGGAATGGCGGCGGGTCACCGCGGGCGGGCACGCCCGCAGGCAACGTCGCGGCATCGAACTCGAAAGCCGCGCCCGATCGCTGCGCACCTACAGCACGATCCTGATCCCCGGCCTGCTTCAAACCGAGCCCTACGCCCGCGCCGTCCTGACCCAATGCATTCGTTTTCTCGGCACCCGCGACGACCTCGACGATGCCGTCACCGCGCGCCTGCACCGCCAGCGCATTCTGCACCGTGGCGACCACCGCCTCGTGCAGCTGATCGACCAGGCTGCCCTGCACACCCGCGTCGGCGGCCGAGCCGTCGTGGCCGGCCAACTCCAGCACCTGCTGGATATCGGGTTCGGTAATCCACGCCTGCTGCTCGGTGTAGTCCCCCTCGGCGCCGGATTCGTCTACACCACCACCTCGTTCGATCTGCTCGATCGCCGCACCGCCCTCGTCGAGACCCTCAGCGCCGAACTCACCATCACCACCCCGTCGGAACTCGCTCTCTACGAGAAAGCCTGGGCGGGACTCTACGAACAAGCTGTCTTCGGCGAGCATGCTCGCGCGCTCATCACCGCCGCTCAACACCACAGTTCAGGACCGGCGAGTTATAGCGACACAACGTGCAATTGAGGGCACTGTGACCACTTCGTACGCGAAAACATGCACGGCAGCATGCTGGTCGAGATACGGACCGACCCGCCCTGAGTCCGCGCGGTGGTCGGAATCGCTAGCTTTCCCGGCCGGTGAGTCGTTGCCGGATGTCGTGGACCGCACGGAGTTGAGTGCGGGCATCGCCGTGATTGCGCTCGATCTCGCTCAACAAACTCAGCAGTTCGTCGAGGTCTTCGCGCTTGACCCGCCCTGGACCCGGTGGAGCGCCGAATTCGACGCGCAGCACGTGGGCGATCGCGTCTGCGTTCTCCACTGGAACGACGGCGACCGGGGTTTCAGTGCTCGCGCCCCCGGTGAACGCCTGCTTCACGAAGAGCCTGAGTTCCCCCAACGACAGCGTTTCGCCTGGATGAGGCAGCGCAAGATCCAAACGCGAAGTCATGCCGTCAGGGTAGAGCTCCGCCCCGTGATCGGCGGGGGTGCCACGCGGACCGACACGTGGTAGCCAACGGAGTGCCGCGGACTCAGTCCGCCAAACGCGCGGGAAACCCGCCGGTGGCGACGGGACCCCAGCGGTCGATGTGTATGCGGATCAAAGACTTGTCTTGGCGCTTCATCGCGTCCCGATATTCGGACCAATCCGGGTGCTCACCGGAGATGCATCGGTAGTAGTCGACCAATCCTTCCAGTGCCGCAGGCATATCGATAACCTCGGCATGTCCATCGACCTGCACATAGGGACCATTCCAGTCGTCGGACAGCACACAGATCGACACCCGATCACGGCGGCGAATGTTGCGCGTCTTCGCGCGGTCCGGGTAGGTAGAGACCACTATCCGGCCGCCGGAGTCTACACCACAGGTCACCGGAGAAAGCTGCGGATCACCGGAAGTCCGGATCGTGGACAACAGACCGTGGTGGCGCGGACGCAGAAATTCCAGGAGTTCGGGCAGTTCCACACGGCGTGTGGTGGCGGTCGTCGGCATGGTCCATTCCTATCTGTATCGGTCTGTCCAGAGTCCTCAGGTGCGGTCGGGCCCGGGTCGACACGGACGGGAACCGGTCCGGTTCCGAAGTAGGTGAGTGCACACCGTCGGCGATTCGGAACTGATCAGGCACGTTTCCGATCGGCGGCCGTGTGCCGACTCCTGTGCTCCGCGCTACGGCCACGACGTCCGGACCCTGACAGCAGGCTAGACCACGGACCGGAGCGATGCGAACGGTGTCGATCCTGCCGTTCTGGTCGACGATGTGGCAGCCGGAGGGTTGCGCAGCGTTAGCATGGAGACATGCGCTCCTTGTGGCCGCGGTTGTCGTACGAGCAGTGGCACCGGACCTGTGACACGATGCACGCACACACTCAGGTGCTAGGCAAGCTGGCGACCGAACTGGCTCCGGCCGAGCCGCAGTTACAACACGCGGCGCTACATCTGACAGCGCGCGGCTGGGAGACCGCCGCGCTACCCGCACCGGACGGATCGGGGTCATTGACGGTGCGCCTCGATTTGCGGACACACGAAGCCGTGGTGGAACACAGTACCGGCGAGACCCGCCGAATCGCGTTGACTCCGAACCGATCTGTCGGCGCGGTGACACGGGATGTGCTGGCCGCGGTGTGCGCGCTCGGCGGCCCGGTGACGATCAATCCCACACCTCAGGAAGTGTCGTGGACCGTACCGCTCGATGAGGACGATGAACACGCCACTTACGACCCGGAGCAGGTTGCCGACTATTTCGCGGCGGCCACCCAAGCCGCGCAGGTGTTGGCCGAATACCGTGCGCCGTTCCGTGGTCGTTCCACCCCGGTCAACGCATGGTGGGGTTCGTTCGATCTCGCGGTCAGCCTGTTCTCCGGGGAGGCTGCCGCGCCGCCCTCGACGGACTTCATCATGCGCAACGCCATGGACGCCCAAGAGGTCGCTGTCGGTTGGTGGCCCGGCGACGAAAACTATGGCAAAGCATCGTTCTACGCCTACGCCTACCCAGCGCCCGACGGCTTCGACGCACTCCCCCTCTCGCCTCCCGCCGCGCATTGGGACACCACCTTGGGCGAGTTCATCCTCGACTGGGACGACATCCGATCCAGTGCCGATCCGCACGCGTTGGCGCTGGAGTTCGCGCGCTCGGCGTTCCAGGGCTCCTGCCGGATCGGCAAGTGGGACAGCATGCTGGCCGAGAGCGCTGAAGGACATCCGCCACCGGTGCATTGATCCTTTTGTCGGTCTGCTGGGATCGACTCCACGATCGCGACCGTTCGGCAAGTGTATGGATAACAGTGATTTGCAGGTTCGGCGGAATCTCCACTGTCAGCGTCCGAAGACCGGCGCGAGCTCGGCTCGTTGCGGCAGTGGCTGTGTCAGACGGGAAATACGACTCCGGTCAGTTGCTCCGATACCGCCCACAGACGTCGCTGGATGGTTGTGTCATGGGATTGCGCGCTGGATTCGACCAGCCTCGGGCGACCTCTGCTCTCGAACAATCTATCCGGGCCATAGTACTGACCGCCGAGCACTCGAGGATCGGTGGCCGCGCGCAGAGTCGGCAGCGCACCCATCGCGGGGCTCTGCGTAAACAGCGGTGCTACGACAGGCACGAGTGCACGCAAAGGGCTCGGCAGGTTTCGCATCAGATCGGTGTTTGCGGCGCCCGGGTGCGCAGCGACCGAAATCGTAGTTCCCTGGCCGGACAGCCTGCGTTGCAGTTCATAGGTGAACATCAGGTTCGCGAGTTTGGATCGGCTATAGGCGGCCACTCGGCTGTACGACTGTTCCGCATGAAGGTCATCGAAGTCGATTCGGGACAGGAAACGATGGCCAATGCTGCTCACCGTGACCACTCGAGAGCCCGGTACCGGGAGCATCTTGTCGAGCAGCAGCCCGGTCAGCGCGAAATGGCCGAGGTGGTTGGTGCCGAACTGCAGCTCGAACCCATCCCGAGTTCGCTGTTTCGGGGTGTGCATCACGCCGGCGTTATTGATCAGCAGATCGACGGTGGGGTGCGTGGACCGAAGTTCTTCCGCCGCGTCGCGTACTGAAGCCAGCGAGGCGAGATCGAGGCGCTGAACCGAGATTTCCGCGCCCGCAACCGCCTCGGCGACACGGCGGGCGGCGAGTCCGCCCTTGTGCACATCCCGCACTGCCAACACTATGGACGCACCCTGGCTGGCGAGCGCCCGGGCAATCTCGAAGCCGAGACCACTGTTGGCGCCGGTGATGACGGCAAGACGGCCGTGTTGTTCAGGCATGTGACTACCCGCCCACCGCTGCTCCATATTTACTCCAATTCTTCCTTGCGGCAATGACTGGGCAAGGACCTTGGGCGATCTGCGCGAGCAGCCTAGTAGGTGTTTGTCGACCACCGACGTGGCGTCGCGTCCCATCGTGGTCGTCCCTGACTCGTGTCAGTAGGTCGTCACGGCATTGCGCAAGTAGGTCTCCAGTTCAGCGCCCGATAGGTCGCCAGGCATGACCTCGCGCGTGAAGAATTGGCGAAGCGCCTACTCACCGAGGGATCGAAGACCAAATGACGACGCTCAGCCTTATCCTGAACCCCATCGTGTCGTGCCGTCCGGGATGCCCGGCGGCCGTCCGCAATGCCCCGTAAGCGTATCGATATCGGCCTCGAGCGTTACGGCGTACGGGTAATCTGCGGTCCGTACGCAACCAGGGTGGACCGACCACGACGACGTCGGGACGGTGTGCCGATCACAGCGGCTGCGCGGATCACTCCTTACTCAACGCGGTCACCAAACTACTCGAAATCTGCTACAGCACAGGGTGATTGATCGACTTCGACGGCACCCACCGATCCCGCCTCGTGCGGCTGCGTCGAGACCGACTACCGCCGCGGGGCTGTGCTGCGGCTCGGCGTGCCGGTCACGCGGTCAAGCATTTCCGGTGCGGCTCGCTGAAAAGGGCGGGGTCGTGCGCTGGCATCCGATCTCGTCGACGATCATGACGCGCTTGGTCGAGCACGCCGGGCAACGCGGTGGAGACGGCGCATCCGCTCGCAGATGGCCACCATCGGCCGCTGATGCCGCGGCTACCAGGGAAGACCGGGCAACGAACGAGGTATCGTTAGCTCTATGAACACTCAAATGTTGCAAATCCGCTGCGATTTGTGTGTTGTGATGATGTGACCAACACTTCCGGAGACGCGTATCCCCTCGCGGACACGATGACCACCACAGTCGCGGCGCACGATGCCGCGACAGTGCTGACGGTGGCCGGCGAGGTCGATCTGGCGACTGCACCGGCGCTGGAGAACGCGATCGAGGCCATCCTCAGCGGTAAGCCCGCGGCCCTGATCATCGACCTCACCGCGGTCAGTTTCCTCGCCTCGGCGGGCATGGCGACGCTGGTCGCGGCCCACCAGCGCGCAGGTACCGCGACCTCGATCGCGGTCGTCGCCGACGGCCCCGCGACCAGCCGCCAGCTGAAGATGACCAGCCTGGATCAGGTGTTCGCGTTACATTCCACCCTGGACGCCGCCCTCGCGGCGTTCCGGTCGAGCTGACCGGCGCCGCTGCCGCTGTCGGATCCCTCGACAACGGCAGCGGCCGGCTCACACCAGCTCACGCAACCGTTCGATCAGCCTGATCCGCTCGGCGGGTGTCGCCGCCATAGGGACAACGTTCAAAACGGTGACACCCGCCTCCTTGAAGGCCGCGACCCGTTCTTTGACGTAGCCCGCGGACCCGACCAGGGAGATGTCGCGCACCAGGTCGTCCGGCACGACCTTGGCAGCCTCCTCCTTTTGGCCGGCGAGATACAGCTCCTGGATCCGGTCGGCCTCCGCGCCGTAGCCGTACTTCGTCGCCAAGGTGTGGTAGAAGTTCTTGCCTTTGGCACCCATTCCGCCGATATACAGCGCGAGATGCGGCTTCACGAACTGCAACAGCGGTTCGACGTCCTCGCCGATGGCCAGCGCCGGGCCGGCGTACACGTCCAGTTCGCCGAGCGTGGGATCACGTTGGGCGAAGCCCGCCGCGAGCGCGTCGCCCCAGACCTGCTCGGCCCGCTCCGGCAGAAAAAAGATCGGCTGCCAGCCCTCGGCGATTTCCGCGGCCAGCGCCACATTCTTCGGACCGAGCGCGGCCAGCAACACCGGAATGCGTTCCCGCACCGGGTGATTGATCAGCTTCAGCGGCTTGCCGAGTCCGGTGCCCTGCCCTGCGGGTAGCGGAATCTGGTAGTGCTTGCCCTGGTATTCCAGGCGCTCGCGCCGCCACACCTTTCGGCAGATCTCGACCAATTCCCTGGTGCGACCGATCGGCGCGTCGTAGGGCACGCCGTGAAAGCCTTCGATCACCTGCGGGCCCGACGCGCCGAGACCGAGCACAAACCGCCCCTCGGAGACGAAGTCCAAGCCTGCCGCGGTCATCGCGGTCAGACTCGGAGTCCGGGTGTAGATCTGCAAGATGCCCGAGGCCAGCTGGACGCGCGTGGTCTTGGCCGCGAGGTAGCCGAGCGCGCTCACCGCGTCGAACGAGTACGCCTCGGGCACGAACACGATGTCCAGACCGGCCCGCTCGAGGTCCGCGACTTCGGCCGCGGCCTCCTGGAAACCGCCCGAGTAATTGATGCCCAATCCGATCCTCATAGCACTCAACATAACGACGGTGCCGCGTGGGCCGCCACCGGCCACACGGGAACGCGGGTGGACTGGTCGCCACCGGAACCATCGGCACAACCGAGTAGCGTTTATCCCGAATCCTCCTCGCCGTAGAACGAAAGGCAACATCCTCGTGTCGCAGACCAGCACGTCGTCCACGGAAACTGCGTCGTCCTTCGGCGAGGCCACCCTCGCGCAGTACCTGACCGACCTGGCCGCCAAGCTCCCCGCCCCCGGCGGCGGCGCGGTGGCGGCGCTGCACGCCGCGCAGGCGGCCGCACTGGTGGCGATGGTCGCGCGCTACACGACCCGCGCGAAGGACGCCGATAATCGCCCGGTAGTCGACCGGATCATCGCCGCCGCCGACGCCGCGCGTGGGCGCGCGCTCGCGTTGGCGGATGCCGACGCTGCCGCATTTACCGCCGTCGGCGCCGCCTATCAGCTGCCGAAGGACACCCCGGAGCGTCTTGCCGCCCGCACCGCCGCGATCAACGCCGCGCTGGTCGAAGCCGCGCGTGTGCCCGCCGCGGTTGTCGACGAAGCCGACGAGGTGCTGTCGCTGGCCACGGAGTTGTTTCCGATCGGGAACCCGAATGTGGTAACCGATATAGGCGCTGCCGCGGATGCCTGCCGGGCCGCCGCGGCCAGTTCGCAGCTCAACATCGAGATCAATGTGGCGTCGCTTCCCCCGGGCGAGAGCGACGGCTTCGCCGCCGTCCTGGTACGCGTCGACGAACTCACCGCACGCGCGGACGCACTGCATGCCGATGTCGTGCACGCGGTGCGTAAGTAGCGCAGGCATCCGGAACCCGCACCGACGCCCGGATAACGCCTGAGACTGTTGCCTCCCGTCGGGTTCGGACGGGCGGATTTTCAGATTTTCACGGGATGAGCGTGACCTTGCCGCGCACCCGGCCGGATTCTTCGAGCTGGTGCGCCGTCGCGATCGCGGCCAGGGGCAACACCTGGTCGATCGTGACGCGTAAATCCCCATGCTCGACCATGGTGGTGATTCCCGCAGCGACACCCCGAACGGTTCGACATAGAAGCGCTCGTAGCGCGGATCCGCCTCGGCGTCCGAACCCTGAGTGTCGATCAGTCTGCCCTAGGGACGTAGCGGCGCTGCCGTACGGGAACCGTATGCGCCGCCGATCAGATCGAGCACGATGCCCACGTCGCGGAGTACAGTGCCGAAATCGACTGTGGTGTAATCGCTCAGCTCGGCAGCGCCCAGCTCACGCAGATAGTCGGACCGCGCGTGCCGTTGCGATCACAGCCGCTACCGCCATATCGCTCATAGGGCTCGTCCGCCGTGCGCGGACACTGACTTTGGGATCCGGGCACTCGAGCCACGATGACCGCGCTGGCAGCGGAGTGCGAACGTGACGGTGGCCGCATCGCCGCGCACATCACCTGGCCCGAGACCACCGTTTCTGGCTACGGCAGGCCCGCCGCATCGCCGCCACCACCGACCGGCGGGTCTTGACCGGACCGCCTCCCGCCGCGCAGCACGCCCTCCGCGACGGGTCGGAAACGCCTGGCGCGCCGGCGTGCGATCTTTCCTCGTTCGCCACGGACACATGCCCATGCTCGCAGTCCCGCGCATCGTGACATCGGCGGACACGCCCATCGGCCGGAGGCGAGTTCACATCGGGCGGCTGCCAGAAGTCTGGGCGGGAGTAGCAGTGCGCGGGGTTCGGGCGGCCCGCTAGGGGTGGGGATTTCCTGGATGTGGGCCGCGGCCCTGTTCGGCGGCGAGGGCGTCGTTGCTCGCCCGTAACGCGGCATTGGTGTCTTCGAGGTCGAGGATGCGCGCGATCCCAGTCAGATTGACCCCTTGCCCGGCCAGGGCGGTGATGCGGGCCAGGCGCGCGAGATCGTCGCCGCTGTAGCGGCGGGTACCTCCGCTGCTGCGGATCGGGCTGATCAGTCCGTGCTGCTCGTAGAGGCGCAGGGTTTGCACACCGACGCCGGCAAGCTCTGCGGCCACCGAGATCGCATACACCGCGTGCCCGGCCAGCGGCAGATGGCCCTGTTCGTGTCCTGGCATCTGCCCTGTCTCCCGTTTCTCGCTCATGGTCACCTGCCTGAAGATTACCTCTTGGAACTACTTGCACTCACGTGGGTTGAGTGCTAAATATTATCTCTGTCAGATGACAGAGGTTATCTGAATTTCCTTCGATCGAGAATGGAGTGAGTTGGAGGTGGCGACCATGCTGATGCGTACCGATCCCTTCCGTGACCTGGATCGCCTGACGCAACAGGTTTTCGGCACACCCGCGCGACCGGCCGTCATGCCGATGGACGCGTGGCGCGAAGGGGATGAGTTCTTCGTCGAATTCGATCTGCCCGGCATCGACCCGGACTCTCTGGACCTCGACGTCGAACGCAATGTCGTGACCGTGAAAGCCGCACGCCCGCAACTGGATCAGAGTCGGTCGATGATCGCCGCCGAACGTACCCGCGGCGTGTTCTCCCGCCAGCTGTTCCTGGGAGAGAACCTCGACACCGACGCCATCCGCGCTGACTACCGCGACGGCGTGCTGCGTTTGGTCGTGCCGGTCGCGGAGAAGGCCAAGCCGCGCAAGATCGAGGTCACCCGCACCGAATCCGCCGACCGACAAGCCATCAACGCCTGAATCCCGGAGACAACACGAAGGGCCTCGCCGTAGCGGGGCCCTTCGTGGTTTATGTGCCTGGTAACCGCCAGTCCGGCGATGCGCAGGACGGTCTCTGGTATGCCGCACGTTGTCGGACGTGGGTGCGTATCTGTCAAGAATCGGGCAAGTAGCGTGCTAGGCAGATACCAGCAGCAAACCGCAAAGTCCTTCGCACTGATCGTTTGGGTGCCAATCAACTCCCCTCTCGAAGCACGACGAGATCGAGCGCCCACGCATCGACTTGCCAGTCGGCCCAGCATCTCCAGTGCCACCGCAACACCCGCTGCGCACGTTCGTCTGGTTCCGCATCGGTCCACTCCGCAGTGAACGGCTGCACCGCCGGATCATGCACTCCCACCGCGGCCAACCCAGCAAGCCTGCCCAGGTCCTCCGCACTGGGCAGACACAGTTCCAGACGCGGTGTCCGCACCCGCAATCCGGCCAAGGGCCAGTACTTCATCAGGCTGATGCCCGCCATCATGGCCGCCGGGCGGCATTTGTGGCCACGGGGTTTCGCCAGCGGACCCCGTCTCGGAAACCGGACGCGATCACGAGCGGCGATCAGGGGAATACAGACCGGTTGAATACGGGTCGTTACCAGTCGCAGCCTCTGAGTTGCTGCCGGACCCGAGTGCGCTGCTCGAACAGGGGACCAGCTACTACGCCGACAACCTTGTCAAGGTATCGACGGCAGCGATCCCGTCCATGCCCCAGGCGGACACATCGTCACCCGACCCGCGATCTGTCGCCAAAGTCCCGTGGGGGTGGCCCGGTGCGTGTTTCGGTCATGTTCATCCCTCCGTTTCAGCCAGGTTCGGCGCGCTGGTCGAGGGTGCGCTGCAGGTCGGTGTTGAGGCGTTGCGCCTCGGCGAGCTGGTCTTCCAGGATGACGATGCGGCAAGCCGCCTCGAGGGCGTTACCGGCATCGACGAGCTCACGCACGCGCCCGGCGATACGCAACTGGTAACGCGAGTAGCGGCGATGCCCACCCGCTGAACGTTGCGGGGTCAAAAGTTCGGCGGCGTCGAGGCCACGCAGAAACGATTGGGTGACACCAAGTATCTCCGCGGCCCGGCCCATGCTGTAGGCGGGGTAGTCGTCGTCATCGAGTTTGTCGGCGGCACTGGGACCGTCGGCGGGGTTCAGGTTCGCTTGCTGCACAGCACCTCTCGGATTCAACGCCGCCAGGCCCCGGCGCATGCGCGCCGGGGCCTGGGATCTACGAAGGGGATTGATATCAACTCTGTTCACCGGCCGCGTGAGCCGATGCCCTACACCGCGCCCGACACTTCCCGGGACGCGGAACTGGTAAATGACTACTCAGTGAGCACCACCTCCTGGATTGTCGGTCCTATCCGCGTTACTTCTCAGTCTTGCGTCTTCGCCCCCTTCCAGCAGTCCGGCCGACTGCACCGGATGTTCTTCTCCGCCGGAAGGGGACGGTGGAACCTCATGTTCCGGGCAGTTCACCTACCCGGCCACTGGACTTATCAATTCAACGACAGTGACTATATACCAGCCCTCGCAAGATGTCTACATCCGACACAACAGATTTTCGTCTGCCGGTGTCGTGGTTATTTCCTGTGGGGTAGACAGTTTCAGATCGTTCCGACCGGGGTAGATCTGGTGCACTCGAGCAGCGACGCAGGAGGTGTGATGGTCATGACGACACCGATGTTGGATGATCTGCACTCTGACGGAGACCGCAGCGTTGCCATGGATCTCGATCTCGACCTGATCGCGCCTGCGCGGGCGCGGGCGTTGGTGCGCGAGTTGTTGACACCACTGCCGGGGGTGGTGGTCGCAGATGCGATCCAGGTGTTCGACGAGCTGGTCAGCAACGCCCGCCGCCACGGACTGGCTCCGTGCCGATGCCGGATATCACTGCGTGCACACCGAGCGCGGCTACGCATCGAAGTCGACGACACCGGCCCCGACGACCCCCACCTCCGCATCCCTGATCACACCGGCGGGCGCGGCATGATCCTGATCGACCGGCTCGCCACGGCCTGGGCATGCACCCGCCACCACGGGCACAAGACTGTGTGGGCTGAGGTTGCCCTCGACCGGTCCCGGCATCCGGCGTGACCGGTGGCCGGATCAGCGACTCGGGGTTCCGATAGGGGCCTGAGTGAGGAACATCTTCGAGAAATTCGGCGCTCAGGGTTGAAAAGACCGAAGGATCGTCTCGGGCGGGCGCCCGCAACGCTCCCCGCCCCCCGCTTCAAATGCAATCCGATGGCTGTGTACGGCAGATCTTTCCCGAGTCACCTCGGCTGACGGCTACTCGGACCCATGACGACCCGCTCCTGAGGATCACGTTCGGCCAGGTAGTCGCTCTACCACTGGACGGCGAACTCGTTCTTCGGATGCTGATCGAGCGCCGAAGAGGCTGACCCCGCAACGAGATCAGCCATCGGTAGCAGTTGTGAGCCGGACGAATCGATGTGGACAGCGTCGTCGATCGCACGCCGCTTCGCCAACGCGAGACCGCGACGAGTCGTTCGGCACGAACTGTCGCTGCCGTCACCGTCCATGAAGATCAGGCCCAACGAGTCGCGGTCTGCCAGTTGAACCTCGAAGCGCGCAACGAGATCGGCGTAGAGGTCGCTTTTGGTTGACGCTGACTCCTTCGGCTTTCCGCTGCGGTACACCGACCCGACGAGCAGCCCCTCGGTGCATCGAAGCATCTCCAGGCAATCGCCCGCCACCTCCCGACCGAAGTCCTTCCAGTACTCATGGCTATCGTGAATATGCCGCGCCTGGATGCTCTTCGGGATCCGGCCACGGCCGTTCACGTACTCGGTGGCGTGGAGTTCCTTGGTGCCTGGTACCCCGAACTCCCGCCAGAGCGCTGTGCGGGTATCGAGCCAGACTCGCAGTACCGATCGCCAATAGTCGACGCGCGGGATGGTTCGTTGTCGAGTAGAACACATGGTCTACCTTCGTCATCTTGACCATCACCGCCGCCACGTCCCCGTCGAAGGTGAGTTCTTCGCCCACGCGAGGCAAGGTGGATCCGTTGCCGACGAAACCGACGTCGTCGGCTGCCCTTCCCATCCTGGGAATCTGAATGGAGAGGTCGCGCCGGCCCTGGAGTCCTAGACCTGTGATGGTCATGGGTATGAAGCCGTGCGGCGGCATTCTCGCGGGGAACGGGTAGGCGGGAGTTACGTGCGGCGTCCGTCCGATTCACCGACCGACGCGCACCTCGAGGCCCGAGCGCTCCATGCTGACCCCACCCACTGGGATCTACCGACAGACCGGCTGACACCGCCGTGGTGCCGTCGCACGCTCGCACCCGGGCCCGCCGACTGCCCCGCCGTAGTCGTGCTTCCCGTCCAACTGCTGACTGCGAGACGGATCTCAGGGCGCGTTTTTCGAGCGTGGCACACGAGATGCCCAGCAGCCGCGCCACTGAACCACCAACCACACCAGCTCATCCGCTCGGGTGCGCAAGAAGCAAGCCCGGTAGAGCTGTCCGTCGGTTATGGCCGGCTGAACCGTTACCGCCCGCGGGCCGGGCTACTGACACCGCAGGAGTCGTGAATGAACTCGGCGGGTGCGGGCGAAAACATGGGACACCCACTGCGCGTCGCGGAGTGGACCGAGCCGATCCCGCAGCGCGGTAGGCCGATCGCTCTTGCAGGCTCGACCGGGCCGATCGAGCAAGGCTGGAGAGGGCTGACTGCTCAGCCCCTCCAGGCCCTGCGGACCAACCGGTATGAAGCGGACAAACACTCGATAGCCGCGGCCGTGGCCGACCCCGGAAAAGCAAGAAACCCGCGCCACCGGCGCGGGTTTCGTTGTTGGTCAGCTCCTAGATGGCGCGGACGCTCTGAGCCTGCGGGCCCTTCTGACCCTGCCCGATCTCGAACTCGACACGCTGTCCCTCGTCGAGGGACTTGAACCCGGAGCCGGAAATCTCGGAGTAGTGGACGAAAACATCGGGACCGCCATCGTCTTGCGCGATGAACCCGAAGCCCTTTTCGCCGTTAAACCACTTCACACTGCCTTGCGACATACTTTTGATTTACTTCCTGTTGCGAGCCGAGCGATCATTTCAACAACCCGTGCTCACCTGTCAGCATGCCACAGACCCGGCCACCCCACCCAGAGAGTGAGGCAACGCACGCCGGGCCCCCCACCTCACAGATGCCCGCTCTTCAGCAATCCCAGGCCCGGCCGACAATCACCGGGCGACCCGGCCGGGGGTTGCCCGACCAGCGGCAAGGCGCACTCACCCGCCATTCGCGGTGAGGTCGGACATGTACTTGTACAGCGCGGTCCGCGACACCCCGAGCAGCCGTGCGATCGAGGACACGGACTCGTCGGGCGTCCGACTGCGTTGATTTCCCTACCCGAGCATCGCTCGATTCTGGCTGAAGTGACGAAGACTTGCCTTGCTCTGGGGCCCGGCGCCGCGAGATGTGTACTGAATCCTCGGTTTCGGGACACCGAGTAGGTGCTGAGAACCAGGATGAGTACGGCAAGATATCCGCATGTCCCATCAGAAGGGGCAGGCGCCAATCAGATCGGTGGCCCGCCCGCCGACGTGGTCCAGCTGCTGGACTGGTTCCGTCGTGATGACGCCCTGCGTGGGCAAGTTCAGCTTCGTACCCCCTGCCTCGACATGGGCCGGATGGGCAGGCTCGCCGACGTAGTGATGGTCACCCTTGGCGCCGGGCTCGGCGACCCGGTGATCACGCATTGTGAGCTACCTCGTCGACCGACTGCGACTCGAGGCACGGCGGGAACGGAGTTCGCCAAACGGGCAGTATTCTCCCGAGGAGCGGTCTCGCACTCGCCCGGACGGACGTCCTGCGGACAGTGCGGGCAATTCGACGGTGTGACCCGATGAAGGTGGGGCGATGGATCGACCGGACGTGAGCGGACGACCCGGCTACGAGCGGGTGGATTCCCGGTTCACCAGACCGCGTCGGCCGCAGGCGGGCGACGAGGGGTACCAGGGTGAGTGGTCCACGTGGGTCGACCGGCCGCCGGGCGCACCACAGCCGACGTTCGAGCCCGAATTCGTTTCCTACCAGGACGAATTCGACGGACTGATCGATCGCTCCCGTCCACAGCGTGCAAAACGCCGATGGGCGCCGCCACTGCTCGGGACGCTCGGCTCGGCCGCACTCGCCTTCGCCACCGTCACCCACTTCTGGGGCGGCGGCGCCGACCAGCAGGCCGACGGATCCGTACCGACCCAGGCGAACGCGACTACGGCAACGCCCGCCACCCAATGCGCCGCCGAACGGGTCGGCAACCGGATCCAAGGCAACGGCGTGGGCGGCTTCGACTCCGGACCTGCCGCGATTTTCGCTTTTCAGCACGCCTACTACGTCGCTCGCTCCGGCGGGCAAGCCCGCGCTGCCGCCACCGCGACCGCCGCCGTCCCCACCGCCGACGCCATCCAACAAGGCATCGACTCGATCCCCGCCGGTACAACCCACTGTCTGGCGATCACCCCCGGCGCCTTCGCGGGCCAATACGTCGTCGTCATCACCGAACATCGTCCCGGCCACGACCCGCTCGCCTACAACCCGCAGATCGTCACCACGACCACAGACGGCAACCGCACCTTGATCAGTGCCATCAGCCGCGGTTGAGCCGCGACCGCACGAACTTCGGCCGAGTACGGTGCGGACGCACCGCTGCTCACGGGGCGGAATAGAGCCTGTGGCACCGTCACTCAGTTGTTGCGCGCGTTCTCCGCGGCCACGACCACGTGACGCATCAGCAGGGCTGTCGTCACGGGGCCGACTCCGCCCGGGACCGGGCTGAGTCCCGCGGCCTTGCCGCGCACCGAGTCTGCGTCGACATCGCCGACGATCTTGCCATCGGGCGCCTCGTTGGTGCCCACATCGATGACCACCGCGCCGTCACGGACGTGTTCACCGGACACCAGGCCGATCCGGCCCGCCGCGGCGACCACGATGTCGGCGGCAGCGGTGACAGCAGCCAGGTCCGCGGTGCGCGAATGGCACACCGTCACGGTGGCGTCCTCGGCGAGCAGCAACTGCGCGAGCGGTTTTCCGACGATATTCGAGCGGCCGACGACCGCGACATGGCGGCCGGAGAGTGGGATTTCGTGCTGTTTCAGCAGCTCGACCACAGCCTCGGAGGTGGCGGGGACGAAACCATCGAGTCCGGCGGCAAGCAGACCGAGCGACAGCGGGCTCACCCCGTCGACGTCCTTGCTCGCGACGATCGCGGAGCTCACGTCGTCGAGGGTGATGCCCGCAGGAAGTGGGGTCTGCAGCATGATCGCGTCGGTGGCAGCATCCGCCCCGCGCGCGGCGAGCTCGGCGCGGATCGCATCGGCGCTCGCATCCGCTCCGAGATCGACAGTATCGCAGGCGATTCCAAGTCGCTCGGCGGCCTTACGCAGCGAGTTGACGTACCAGGCGCTAGCCGGGTCGTCGTTCGCCACGACCAGGGCCAGGCGCGGCGCGGCGCGGCTGTCGCCGAGCGCGGCGGCGCGGGCCTTGGTATCGGCATTGATAGCGGCGGCGAGTTCCTTGCCAGACAGCGAAACGGTATCCACGTTGACACACCCTAGCCCGGCCGCCGCGACGGGGTGTGCGCGCGCCCTCTCCATCTTGCCGATGGGTCCGCACGCCGGAAACTCGGCTGCGTAACCCGCCCAGCAATCACCCGAAATCGGTGATGACCACAGTATCGTCATCGTTGTTTGCCCACGGCTAACTGCCAGCGCGTGCCAACCCGTTGATCGGCGGAAGGTGTCGACTGTAGTGAAGATCTCGAGGCATTGGAAACTTCTCGTCGCGACCTCGTTCGCGGCATTCTCTCTCACCGCTCTGGCCGGTGTTCCCGCGTACGCCGCGCCGAACACCGACGTCCTCCTGAACTCCGCCCTGCGCAACTTCACCAACGGTGACGACGCCGCGGGCCGTGCCGACCTGCGAACCCTGATCGGCGCCGACCCCGGTCACGCCGAAGCGCTCGCCCTGCAGGCGATCTGGTCCGACTACGCAGGCGACCTGCCCGCACTCGCCGACGCCCTCGCGCGGCTCAACGTCGTCGATCCGGCCATGGCGCGGGGCACCCACAACGTCCTCGGCGCTGTCCGCGCCGCGGTCGGCACCCTGCCGAATCCACTGCCCGCGCTGGTCGGGCCGCAGACCGGCATCGTCGTCCTCGGCTACGGCCTGCTCCCGGACGGATCGCTGCGCCCCGAACTGGAGAACCGGCTCACTGCCGCCTGGCTGCAATCGATCGCCGCTCCGCTCTCGCCCATCGTCGTCACCGGCGGCAACCCGCAGAACGGCATCACCGAGGCCGAAGCGATGCGTCACTGGCTGGTCGCCCATGGCGTGCCGCAGTCGCGGATCAGTGTGGAATCCCGCGCCGGATCGACCGTGCAGAACGCCGTGTTCAGCACCAGGATGCTGCGCGACGTGGGTGCCACGAGCGCGGTCGTGGTCACCTCGCCCAACCATATCCGGCGCGCCGTCGCCGATTTCATCGTCGCCGGCACCCATGTCGTGGGCGCGATGACCTCGCTCGAACAGCTGGTCTCCCAACTACCGCCGCCTGCCAAGCAGGCCCAACATGGCATCTACCTCGACGCCACGCGCACCTTCCAGCTCAGCACCGCATACTGACCGACCGGGGATCCGCACCCGCCCGAGCACCTTGGCGGGCACGGATCCCCGCCGTCGGGCGCGCTCCGAAAACTGGTGGCCAATCACGCGACCGCACGGCAGGATGTGCCAGTGATGTCAGCGCGAAGTACCGATGTGGTCGCTCAACTGCGCTCGGCGGGCTGCGTGTTCGCAGAAGACGAGGCGCGGCTGCTGATCGCCGCCGCCGCGGAGACCGGCACCCCGCTGGAGGTGCTGATCGCCCAGCGCGTTTCCGGGACCCCGCTGGAGCATCTGCTCGGTTGGGCCGAATTCCATGGGCTCCGGGTCATGGTGGCCCCCGGTGTCTTCGTGCCGCGGCAACGGACCACGTTTCTCGTCGACGAGGCGGCCGACCTGATCCGCTCGAGGACCGGCCACCCGGTGGTCGTCGACCTGTGTTGCGGGTCAGGCGCATTGGGGCTGGCACTGATGACGATTCTCAGGGACGAGTCCCGCCAGGTGACGTTGGCCGCCGCCGATATCGATCCGGTCGCGGTCGACTGTGCTCGCCGCAATCTCACCCCGCTCGGCGCCCCGGTCTACGAGGGCGATCTCTTCGAAGCCCTGCCGGTGGACCTGCGCGGATGCATCGACATCCTGCTGTGCAACACCCCCTATGTTCCCTCTGCGGGGATCGCGCAGATGCCGCCGGAAGCCCGCGATCACGAACCGCGCACCGCCCTCGACGGCGGATCCGACGGCCTGGACATCTTCCGCCGCGTGGCCGACGCCGCCGCATCCTGGCTCGCCCCCGGCGGCCACCTGCTGATCGAAACCAGCGAAGCGCAGGGGCCCGCGGCGATATCGGTTCTGGCCGAGCGCGGACTCGCGGGCCGCGTCGTCCAGTCCGACGACTACTTCGCCACCGTCGTGATCGGCACCCGCGACTAGGCCACGGTTGTGCGGCGCCGCTTCACCCCCACCGACACCACGGCTGGGGGTAGTGCCGGGCACGAGCGTGCGACCTCGAGCATCCACTCCGTGCTCTCGACATCCAGGTATCCCAGCGCTGCCCGACCACACGCGCACCCGAGCCGGCCGGCGAAGACGCTGCGCTTGCCAGGGATCTTCCCGGGCCGACCGCCACACCTTCCTGACGCCCCTGAGCCGCGCGAATCAGCGCGGCACCGGGCTGATCGGACGATTCTCGACGATCCGCTGCTCGACACGTTGGATCAAGGCGTGCACCCGCGGGTCGCGCGCGAGCCGACTGTCCAGCACCACGTTGATCGCGCCACGGAACAGGGCATAGGGCTCCCACTGCGGCGGCGCGATAGTGCGCGGCGCGCGGCGCGCGATGCCCTGCGCGATGGATTCCGCCGCGTCGCGCGCAGTGATCCGCAGATTCAGCGGCCAGGGCAGCAGCGCGCCCAGGTCGGCGCCGAGTTCGTCCTGGTCGAGCGTGCCGTGCGTCATCGCGGTCTCGACGATGCCGAAATACGCGACCCCCGCGGTAGCACCGACCGCGGCCAGTTCGACGCGCAGCGCCCGCCCGAATTGCTCCACCGCGGCTTTGCTCACCATGTAGGGCGAACCCCCCATACCTGGCGCGAACGCCGCGGCCGAGGAGACCACCACGACATGTCCCTTGGCGGTGATCACGTCATCCAGTGCCGGATGCACGGTATTGAACACGCCGGTCACGTTGATTCCGATGACCCGGTCGAAATCGGCGGGGTTCATCGTCCGGATCGTCGCCGGCTCGGGCACCACGCCCGCGTTGGCCACGACCACGTCGATCCGGCCGAAGCGCTGACGCACCCTGGACATCGCTTCGCGCATACCGATTCGATCGGACACGTCCGCGCGCACGACAAGCGCACGCTCCCCCATCGAGCGGCCCACCGCCGCGGCGGCGGCCTCATCGATATCGATCAAGGCCACCGAAGCACCGGTGGCGTAGAGCTTTTCGGCAAGCGCACGCCCGATTCCGGTACCCGCGCCGGTGATCACGACTACACGATCTCGGACGTCCAATAGTTCCATGTCCGATTGAGCGGGCAGGAGCAGCAGGTCGCGCAGTACGCCGAGGACCATGATGCTCACCGTACCCGCACCTCGTAGGACTCCGGATCGAATCGGCTTGTCCGCCGCCGGTATTCGAAACTCCAGTTCGGATACAGCCCGGCGTTGCCGCCGTCGGCGGTCTGGTAATAGCTACGGCACCCGCCGGTGAGCCAGGCGGTGTCACGACTGCGTTCGGCCACCTCGTTCAGGAAAGTCCGCTGGACCTCTTCGCGCACGTCGATCCGGCGGATATTCCGCGCACGCATGGTGCGCACAGCATCGACGATATAGCGCACCTGGGCCTCGATCATATAGATCGCGGACTGATTGCCCGCTGCCCCGAACGGCCCGAGCGTGCAGAAAAAGTTCGGAAACCCCGCGAGCGTCGCACCGAGGTAGCTGCTCGGTCGTTGCCGGTAACGATCCCCGATCGATCGTCCGTCAGTGCCGTACACGCGGTCGAAAATCGCGGGGGGCACGCCGAATCCGGTGCCATAGATGATTGTGTCCACCTCGTACTCGGTACCGTCGGTGGTGACGATCGAGTGGGCGCGGATCTCCTGAATGCCGGCGGTGACCACGTCGACGTTGGGCTTGGTCAGGGCCGGGTAGTAGGCGTCGGAGAAGATCGCGCGCTTGCAGCCGATCACATAGTCGGGGGTGAGCTTGCGGCGTAGCGTCGGGTCACGAACCTGGCGTAGCAGCTGGAGTTTCGCCAGCGCTTCATAGGGGTGTCGGAAACGCTTGTCTACGAATCCGACCAGGCCGAAACCTTCGATGCCCGTGTAGTAGAGACCGCGAATCGCCTTGCCGAGCATCGGGATACGGCGCAGCAGCGCTCGTTCGGCGGCCAGCGTGCGCCGATCCAGCCGCGAAACGATCCACGGCGCCGAACGCTGGAACACGGTCAGACGTTTCACCGTCGGCTGGATCTCCGGAATGAACTGCACTGCCGAAGCGCCGGTGCCGATCACCGCGACCCGGTCGCCGGTCAGATCGTGTTCGTGATCCCAGTGCAGCGAATGGAACTGCGCCCCTTCGAACGTCTCCGCACCGGGTAGCTGCGGGATCTGCGCCTCACTGAACGGTCCCACCGCCGACACCACCACATCGGCGGTCAGTTCGCCGCGGGTGGTGGTTATCCGCCACCGACTTCCCGTGTCGTCCCATCGGGCCGACAACAGCTCGGTGCCGAAACGCATGTGCCGCACGACATCGTGGTGTCGTGCCACCGACTGGAGATAAGCCAGGATCTCCGGTTGGGTGCCATAGGTGCGCGACCAGTTCGGGTTGGGCGCGAACGAGTACGAGTACAGCTGCGACGGCACGTCGCAGGCGCAGCCGGGGTAGGTGTTCGCCCGCCAGGTCCCGCCGAGATCGGCGGCGCGCTCCAGCACCGCGAAATCGTCGATTCCCGCGTCGCGCAGCGACACCGCGAGCCCCACCCCGGCGATCCCCGCCCCGATCACCAGGATCGGGACGTGTTCCGGATCCGCTGCCACCATCATGTCTTCCTCTCACCCACGGGCCCCGCTGCCCGCCGAACTCACAGATCCAGTTCTAGTTCGCCGCCGCACGCGCGGGATACACAGGTGAGCATCGAGTGCTCACGTTCGGTGGCGCGCAGCAGCCGGTCCCGGTGCTCCACCGCGCCCACGCGCACACCGACCTTGCAGGTGCCGCAGAAGCCCTGCTGACAGGAGTACGCAACGTCGGGCAGCACCCGACGGATAGCTGTCAGGGCGGATTCGTCGGCCGCGACTTCCACGTCGAATCCGCTGCGGTGCAGCCGGATACGGAACGGCTCGCCACGACGCACGGGCAAAGGCGAGAATCGCTCGGTGTGCAGCGAGACCGTCGGGTCGTGCACGGCGAGCACCGTGCGCGCAGCCTCGGCCAGCGGAGGCGGGCCGCAGACGTACACCGCGGCGCCGGTCGGCGTCTGCTCGAAGATCATCCGGGGGTCCGGGTGGCCGAACTCGTCGTCCGGGCGCACCACCACATCACCGCCGGTGAACTGGGCGAGTTCGTAGAGAAAGGGCATTCGCGCCCTGGTGCGGCCCAGATACATCAGCCGCCACGGCACTCCGGCACGCTCGGCCGCGGCGACCATGGGCAGGATCGGCGTGATCCCGATACCGCCCGCGACGAACACATAGCACGATGCTTCGACGAACGGGAAGGCGTTGCGCGGCCCGCGCACGCGCAGGCGATCACCCACCCGAAGTCGGCGATGGATCTCCACGGATCCGCCCCCACCGCCGACGATGAGGCGCACCGCGATCCGGTAGGACCGGCGGTCGGCGGGGTCGCCGGTGAGTGAGTACTGCCGCTGGCGACCGGAGGGCAGGAAGACGTCGAGATGTGCGCCAGGCGTCCAGGCCGGGAGCATCGCGCCGTCCGGATCGCGCAATCGCAGACTGACCACCCGGTCGGCCTCCTGTTCGATTTGCTCGACGACAACCTCGTAGTCGTAGCCGGAGTGCCGCACCGGATGCGGTCGCGAAAGCAACTGCGCGGTATCACCTTCGACGAAGATCCGCTTGTACACGTCGACCGCCGAGCCGATCAATCGCAGCGCGGCCCCGGGCTGAAACTGCCCGCCGATGGCCGTCATGCGCCCGCCGCCCGTGCCGCAGGCGATTGCGCGAGGTAACGCAGCGCATTGTCTTTCGTGCCGAGTTGTGACGGGTGGAAGCCCGGCCGCAGGTAGCGCGGAATCTCCGTGAGAAAGGTGGTGAAGCTGGGCACCACCCCGCGGGCCGACGCGCTGGCCAACTGTAGCGGCCATAACCGCCCCTTGTTCCTGGACGGATCCTTGTGGAACAGGTAGCCGCCCGAGATGACGAACAGCGCGAGCAAGCCGGAACTGGCGATCAGCGCCTGGCGCGCCCTCCGCGCATAGCCGCCGTCGACGTACATGTAAGCGTCGTAGACCACACTGCGGTGTTCGACCTCTTCGGCGCCGTGCCAGCGGATCAGATCGAGCATCGCCGGATGCATGCCCTTGGCTTCCAGCTTGTCGTTGGTCAGCAGCCATTCGCCGATCACGGCGGTGTAGTGCTCCATTCCGGCGAACAGCGCCAGCCGCTCGCACAGCCACTCGTGCTTGGCCCGGCCCGACAACCCGTGGTCGCCGAGCAGCCGGTCGATCAGCCACGCGACGCGCTCGACCATCGGACCGACGTCGAGACCGAGTCGCTCCAACTGCTGGCGCGCTTTCTCGTGCGAACTCGCGTGCATGGACTCCTGGCCGATGAAGCCACGGACCTCCTCGCGTAGCCGCTCGTCCTCGATCAGGGGTAGCGCCTCGGCCAGCGCCTGCGCCATCGCGCGCTCGCCTTCCGGTAGCACCAGGTGCATGACATCGATGATGTGCGTGGCCATCGCTTCACCGGGGATGTAATGCATCGGCACCGTGGCGAAGTCGAAGTCCACCGCGCGCGCGTTGATCGCGTGTGTCTGGTCGGTATAAGCGGCAGATCTCATATCGCACCCCTCATCTTTGATCAGCGTTCTCGCAATCTATTGGTGACATCAACTGCTGTCAACATCACATGATGTCAATTCGGTTGCTATGAGAGGATGACGCCATGGTCGAAGCGGACGGGTCGATTCCGGGTATGCGTCGCTGGCGCGGACGCTCTCCCGCCGACCGGGTAGCCGCGCGTCGGGAACAGTTGATCGACGCGTGCACAGAGTTGATGGCTACCGTCGGTGCCGCCGAGACCTCGATGCGCGGCGTGTGCAGACAGGCGGGGCTGACCGAGCGCTACTTCTACGAGAGCTTTTCCAACCTGGACGCCTTGCTGACCACCGTGCTGGACACCGTCGTCCTCGGCGCGCGCGACCAACTGCTCGCAGAACTGCCCGGCGCGCCGGCCGAACGAGGCGCGATGTTCCGCCACATGGTGGGAGTCTTCACCGACTATCTGCTGGCGGACCGCCGCCGCGGCCGGATCATGTTCGTGGAATCACAGGCCACGCCGGTGCTGATGCCGCGCGCAGGCGAACTCATCGGTTTGTTCACCGGGCCGATCGCCATGATCGTCGGCGCGGGCGACTATGCCGACCCGCCACCAGACGACTTCGACAACGCGCTCAACGCCAGCGCTATCTTCGGCGCGCTGGCCTACCTCTACCGCCCCTGGCTGGACGGCGCAATCGCGATTCCGCGCGAACGTTTCGACGAGCACGCCGCGCATGTCATCGAACGGATCGCCACGGCGCGCTCGACGGCCCACACCGAGGCCTAGTTGTTCGTCCATACCGGAACGGACCGCGGCGCCCGCGACCAACGCACGGCGCGAACGCCGAGGGCCTCGGCCCGCGACTTCGTCGTCGCCTATCGCGCTGTGCCTCGGCGCTCCACAGGCGCATCGGGTCGCCGCGTACATGAGTAGTAGGCCCGCTGCGGCGCCCGTGTCGTTGCGGTGGGCTCGCGGAGACCGCTAGTACTGTCGGCCCGATGCGACTCGTGTCGAGTTTCGGTGCGGTGCTGTTGACCTGTGCGCTTGTCCCGTTGCCCGGAATATCCGCGGTAGCGGTCGCGCAGGACGAGGAGACGGACGGAGACGACTGGTCGGCAGTCTCGGAGACGTTCGAGCCCGAGAACTTCCGCGCCGCCCCGTATCTGGGCAATGGGCGCATCGGCGCGATGATTCCACCGAGCGGCGGCGGATATCACGATTACGGCACCTTGGTGCGCACCTCGTTCCCGCTGCTGGAACCGCGTTACACCGGAACATATCTCGCCGGCTTCTATGCCAGGCAGTCCGGGTCGTTGAACAACACCGAGGTGATCGCCGCGCTCCCCGCGTGGTCGGGCTTGACCCTCGACGTCGCGGGCCGGACCTACCAGGCCGACGTCGACCCGGCCACGCTCACGCAGTACCGCCAGCGCCTGAACTACCGCGATGCCACCGCAACCACCGAGGCCACCTGGGCGCCCGACGCGGAACACCGACTGGATCTGACCTACCGGACCTTCGTGTCCCGGGCGCAACCGAACCTCGCGGTCCAGCAGCTCTCCATCACCCCGCGCTTCTCGGGACCGCTGACGGTCACCGATCTGATCGACGGCGCCGCGGCGCGTCGAGTCACCGCTACGACGGCGGACGCCGACCCGGACCGGAAACAGATCACGGTTGGCATGCGCGCCGACGGCACCGACAGCGCCGCCTTCCTCGTATCCACGGTCACCACCCCCGATGAGCTGAATGGCATCGCGCTACCCGCGAACGGACTCACGGCCGGTACACGATTCGACGGCACTGTCGCGGCGGGCCGCAGCTACACGGTCACCAAGTACGTGGGAATCGCCTCGAACGCGGATGGTGCGGACCCGCGCGCGATCGCCACCGAGATCTCCGACTCCGGTGCGGCACATGGTTTCGCCGCGACGCACGCCGAGCACGCCGCGGCCTGGGATCGCCTGTGGGAGCCCGCTATCGAGATCCCCGGCCGCGACGACTATCGGGACTGGATCCGGCCCGCACTGTATTCGGTACTGTCCAGCGTCCGGGCCGGACAGCGCTGGTCCGTGCAGCCCGCCGGGTTGTCCTCGGACGACTATGGCGGCCTGACCTATTGGGACGCCGAGACCTGGATCTTCCCCACCCTGCTCGCGCTCTATCCCGAATTGGCCCGCACCGTAGTCGATTTCCGCGTCGCGGCGCTACCGCAAGCCGAGGCGAACGCACGCGCCTACGGACTGGCCGGCGCGCTGTATCCCTGGAACGACGGACCGACACAGCGGTGCGCGTCACCGGGGGTCTGCGGACTGGTCCAGGAACATCTGGGGAATGAAATCGTGCTCGCGCAATGGCAGTACTACTCGGCCACCGGCGACGAGCAATGGTTGCGCGACAGCGGCGCTCCGGTGATCACCGCCATCGCGAACTACCAGGTCGCACGAATCGGCCCGAAGCTGCCAGACGGCCGCTACCACTACGCGCCCGCGGCGGGCGCTGACGAATACGTCACGTTTTCGGTGGACAGCGCACTCACCAACGCCGGAGTGATGGCGACGATGCGCACCGCGATGTCGGCCGCCCGGCTGGCCGGACTGCCCGAGAATCCACGGTGGGCCGATATCGCCGCCAACATGGCGATGCCGCCGGATATCGTGCCCGGGGTGCCCGCCGAGTATCTCGGGTATCAGGGGGCGAAGATCAAGCAGGCCGACACGGTGCTGATCAGTTACCCGTATTCCTATACGGCTCCGGGCTATTCGCCCGAGGCGACCCTGGTGTACTACTTCGATCGCACCGATCCCGACGGCCCCAATATGAGCAACAGTGTCGGCGCCATCCTCAGCGCGAAGTACGACCCCTGCCGCACCCAGCAGTTTCTGGACCAGTCGGTGCAGCCATATGTCCGGCCGCCGTATCGGTTCCAGTCCGAGGCACGTGGCGAGCGGTCGGGTGCCAACACGGTCGGTCAACCGGCGTGGATCTTCGTCACGGGCGCGGGCGGATTCCTTCAGGGTTTGCTCTACGGTCCGAGCGGGCTTCGGTGGACCGAGACGGGTCCCCGGCTGGACCCGATGCTGCCCAGCGGGTTTCCCAACGGTATGACGGTGCGCGACCTCGCGGTACGCGATAGCAAACTGACCTTGCGGATTCGACCCGAAGGCACGACGGTCGAGGTCACCGCGGGTGATCCGGTTAGTGTCGAGACTCCCGGTGGCCCGACGACCATCCGCCCGGGGGTACCGCTGACGCTGCCGACCAGGAGCGCTTGCCCGTGACACCCGCAGGGGTGCGCGGCGCTATCGTGCCAGGAAGTGCCAGCCGAGCCATGCCCAAACCAGTACGGCGGCAATTCTCGCCGCTCGGGTCCGGGTCAGGTAGGCCATCGTCTCCCCCAGCGACGCGACCAGTTCTCGACGCGCGCGGGCGAACACGACGACGCCGAGTCCAGCCAGCAGCATCAACACAAACCCGACGATGACGACAGCACGATCACTCATCGCGACACCAGCCACCAGCCGATCCCCAGCCACACCAGCCATCCGACGAACCGCACCGGCCAGTATTCGAGTGCCGGATCCAGCAGCGTGGACAATGTGGGGTGTTCGACGCTGCGTTGTGTCCAATCTGGTTGTCGCACGAACGCATACGCCTCCCACGCCGTCGCTGCGACGATGAGCGCCGACCAGACGGACACGCCGCGGCGCAGTCGGGCCGTGCGCGGCGTGTGCTGGGGTGTCACACGCCACGCCAGCACCAGGATCGCGATCACCGGAACCGCCACCAACACGTTCGCCGACCAGGAGAACGATCGGGTCGCGGCCCCGCCCGCCGCCACCAGGACACTGATGACCACCACCAAGCGCCACTGGAATCGACGTGCCCGTTGCGCCGGCTCCCCTGTCACATTCGCAGGATAAAACACCACGCGGCCGGATCGGACCAGGTGCCATCAGCAATTTCGACTATCGGGTGCGGCGGATTCCTGGCACACGGGCGGAGACGCCGTTCGATAGCTGTCCGGCGACGACGGTTCGTACCGGTCCAGCGCATATCCGCTGCCGCGCATCGACAACAAGCTTGGCAGCGCCCTCGATGGTCGACCTCCCTTCCGAGGCCCACCCGGTTGCTCCAAGCTGTCTAGTACAGGAAAATTTCGTACATCGCCGACCGAATTGCTGACATTACACGGACTAAACCGCCACTCTGAAAGTTTGCGGAAAGATTGCGGTAGAGAATGGGTTGCCATCATGTGCCGTTGTGGTGGTCCGCGATGTGAAGGAGCGCTCGTGATAGGTGTGGCGACGGTGAACGGGCTGATATGGGTTGTGGGTTCGGTGGCATTGCGGGCCGGCACCTCGGCAGCGGAGACGGCTGTGGGCGCGGCGCAGGTATTGATGGGCCCGGTTGTCACCGTGGGTCGTGATGTGGTCGGTGTGGTGGCGAGCGCCCGCGGCGCCGGGGGCGGGCCATCGGTCGCGTGGTCGAAGGGGCGTCGCTTGCACCTCGATCTGGGTTCGGCGTTGCCGTTGTCGATGTGGGCGCAACACGCCGCGGTGGTGGAGGCGGCGGTGGCCGCGGTGCCGGGAGTAGCTGCGGTGCATGTGGAGAACGCCCTAGGTCGACTGGTGGTCGACCGCGCGGAGCACGTCCGAGTGGAGGAGATCTGGTCGCCTGTTCGTCGGGTCGCCGCCGAGGCCGCGGACACCGACGTCACGGTGCAACCGCGGTCGCGGCCGGTCGCCGACCCCGGCGATCGGTTGGCACTATTGGTTCCGCTGGTGGCGGGCGCGATGGATGTGGCGGCGGTCGTGGGGTCGGTCGCGGGTGTGCTGGCGCGAGTGCCCGCTGTGCCCCAAGCCGCCCGCGCCGCGGCCGCAGTGATCAATCATCAGCCGCGCGTGGTGGCCATGCTCGAGGAACACCTGGGTAGGGTGGCCACCGACTTCCTGCTCAACACCGCGACGGCGGCCACCCATGGGCTCGGTCACGCACCGGGATCGCCGCTGCTGGATTTCACGCAACGGGTCGCCCAGGTGTCCGAAGCGTTGGCGCACCGACGGACGTGGGCACTGCGCGAGCCGGTCCTTGCCGTCCCCACGCGGCCGCAGGCCCCGATGGCGCCGATCCGCTCGTCCGTGGTCTCCGACGCCGATGCGCCACGACACAGTTGGGCGACTGCGGCGGCGGGTGAGATCTCCCATGTCGTGGTCGACGCCGCGGTCGATGTCGCCGTCGACGCGGCGAAGGCGGCCGTCGGCGGTATGGTCGAAGACTACGCAGACCAGGCCGCGAACGGTTCGCTGGTGGCCGCGGCGGGAGCCCTGCTCGCCGGCGGACGTGCGCAGGACGTGGCCGAGGCCGTGCTCGCCGGAGTGCCGAAGGCCGCACATCTGGGACGGGAAGCGTTCGCCGCGGCGTTGGGTCGCGGCCTGGCCCGCGCCGGACTGTTGGTCCTGGATCCAAGCGCGCTGCGCCGGCTCGATCGGGTGCGCGTCGTAGTCATAGACGGTGCGGCATTGCGTGGAGACGCGCGCACGGTGCTACGCGCCCGCACGACCACGGCACGCTGGGACGACGACCGCGTCTACCAGGTCGCCGACGCTCTGCTCCATGGCGAGAGAGCCCCAGAGTCCGACCGGGACGAACAGCTCGCCACCGGCGCACGGCTGCGGTGGCACAACCGTCAGGGCTCATCCGGCGCACCAGCGCAGGGGATCGAGGATGCGGACCTCATGGTCGGCGGGCAACTCGTCGGCACGGTCGCGGTGGGGTGGGAACTCGACCCGTACGCGGTCGCGTTGATGCAGACCGCGCAGCGAACCGGGACACGGGTGGTGTTGCGTCACGTCGCCGGGACGGACGAACTCGCCGCCGGGGTGACAGCCAGCTATCCGGCGGGCACCGCGCTGCTCGAGGTCGTACGCAGGCTGCGCACCGATCGCGGCCCGGTCATGCTGATCACCGCCTTGCATCCCGACTTCGCCTCGGCCGACACTTTGGCGGCCCTCGCCGTCGCCGATGTCGGTGTCGCCCTCGATGATCCGAAGGCCGCCGCACCGTGGACCGCGGACATCATCACCGAGACCGACCTGAATGCCGCAGTGCGGGTCTTGTCGGCCCTGCCCGCAGCCCGCCGAGCCAGTGCGGCAGCGGTGCGTTTGGCGAAAGCCGGCAGCACCTTGGCTGGTCTGCTTCTGGTGACCGGAGAGACCGGCAGTCGACGCCGGATGGGGTTGGGCCGCTGGCTCAGTCCAGTCAACGCGGCTGGCGCCGCCGCTCTGCTCTCCGGGACGCTCACCGCGCGGTCGGTGCTGCGTCGACCTGATCCGGACCCACAACCGTTGACGGCGTGGCACGCGCTCGACCCCGAGATCGTCTACCAGCGCCTCACCGGTGGGCGGCAGCCGCTGGCGGCGCCCGCCCCGGCTACCCCGGCCTGGCGTCGGCGGCTCGACGACCTGTCCGACAGTGCGCTGCTGGCCCCGCTGCGGGGGCCGGCGCGTGATTTTGCCCGGTTGGCAGCCGCGACTCGTAGCGAGTTGAGTGACCCGCTGACCCCCGTGTTGGCGGTCGGCGCAGCGGCATCGGCGATTCTGGGCAGCAGCGTCGATGCGCTGCTGGTGACCGGGGTGATGGCGGGAAACGCCCTGGTCGGAGGTGGGCAGCGGGTGCGGGCAGACAACGCGGCCGCGGAGTTGTTCGCCGAGCAGCGCCAGGTCGCCCGCCGCGTCGTGATACCGGTGATCGCCAATACGCGGCGCCGGCTGGCCTTCGCCCGCACTGCCGAACCCACCGTGACGGTGCCCGCCACTCGGCTACGCCCAGGTGACGTCATCGACCTACGCGCCCCGGAAGTGGTTCCCGCCGATGCTCGGTTGCTGGTGGCCACCGACCTCGAGGTCGACGAGTCGTCCCTGACCGGCGAGTCGGTGCCGGTCGACAAACAGGTAGAGCCGGTCCCCGTCACCGATCCGGCCGACCGATCGAGCATGATCTTCGAGGGCTCGACCATCATCGCGGGCAGCGCCCGGGCGATCGTCGTGGCGACCGGTACCAGCACCGCAGCCCACCGCGCGATCTCGTCCGTAGCGCAGGTCGCAGCGCCCGCCGGGGTGGCAGCCCGATTGCGCGAACTCACCGCGACCGTACTGCCGCTGACCCTCGTCGGCGGCGGCGTGGTGACCGGCCTTTCCCTACTCCGACGCCGCCCGCTGCGCGATGCCGTCGCGGATGGGGTCGCGATCGCCGTGGCCGCGGTCCCGGAGGGGCTTCCGCTCGTGGCGACCGTCGGCCAGCTCGCCGCGGCTAGACGCTTGTCCGGACGAGGTGTGCTGGTGCGTACCCCTCGCACCCTCGAGGCCCTGGGCCGCATCGATACAGTGTGCTTCGACAAGACCGGGACCCTGACCGAGAACCGTCTGCGCGTCGTCGCGGCCGCTACCGCGCATCAGGACCCGAACGATCCCGTCCAGAGTCTGGACGCCCCGGACATCGTGGCCGTCTTGCAGGCAGCAGGCCGCACCTGCCCATGTCCGGGTACCGACCAGGGACATGCCCATGCGACCGACGAAGCGATTCTCACCGCGGTCGCCGCGGTACCCGCCGCTGCGGCGAACTGGGATGTGATGGCAGCGATGCCTTTCGAATCCGGACGCGGTTACGCGGCTGCTGTCGGAGTGCCGCAACCGAACGGGACCGGAACACCACGGCAGTTGCTGGTGGTCAAAGGCGCCCCCGAGGTGGTCTTGGCCCGCTGCCGGTTCGTGCACCAGAGCGTGGACCGAGACCGGGCCGAAGCCCTCGTGCACGGCCTTGCCGAGCAGGGCCTGCGGGTGCTGGCGGTCGCCCACCGTGTCGCGGAAGCCGATCTGGCCGACGACACGGACACCGACGTGGTCGACGACGCCGCGTCGGAACTGGAGTTGCTCGGATTCCTCGGTCTGGCCGACACGCCACGGCCGTCGGCGCGTCCGCTGCTCGAGCAACTCCTCGCCGCCGACCACAAAGTCGCGCTGATCACCGGCGACCATCCGGTCACGGCCCGTGCCATCGCCCACCGGCTCGGCTTCGCCGACGATATCCGGGTCGTCACCGGAGCCGAACTCGCTGCCCTCGACGAGGACTCCCGGGCCGAGTTGGTCGCCGGCGCACAGGTATTCGCCCGGGTCAGCCCGGAGCAGAAGGTGCAAGTGGTCTCCGCCCTGCAACACGCCGGCGGGGTCATCGCGATGGTCGGCGACGGCGCAAACGACGCCGCCGCGATCCGGATGGCCGATGTCGGGATCGGGGTCACCAGCCGCGGTTCTTCCGCAGCGCGAGGCGCCGCGGACCTGGTACTGACCGACGATGACCTCACGGTGCTACTCGACGCCCTCGTGGAGGGCCGGAACATGTGGGGCAGCGTGCGTGACGCGCTGGTGATGCTGCTCGGCGGTAATGCCGGCGAAGTCGCCTTCACCATCCTCGGCACCGCGTTCGGTGGCCGCGCACCGATCGGTACCCGGCAACTGCTGCTGGTCAATCTGCTCACCGATATGTTTCCCGCCCTCGCCGTCGCGGTGACCCCGCAGCGTCGGTCCCCCGAGGAAGCGGCCGCTGTCACCGACGAGGAACTCGACGCCGCACACCGCGCCCACCGGCACGCCGTGCTCACCGAGGCGGTCCCCTCCCTGGACCGCCCTCTGGTGCAGGCCATCATCAACCGGGGCGCCGTCACCGCCACCGCCGCGACCATCGCCTGGCTGATCGGCTGCTGGACCCCAGGGACCCGACGCCGGTCCACAACCATGGGCCTGACAGCGCTGGTCGGCACCCAACTGGCGCAAACACTGCTCACCCGCCACCGCAGTCCGCTGGTCATCGCTACCGCCGTCGGCAGCGCTGTCGTCTTGGTCGGCATCGTCCAGACGCCGGGCATCAGCCATTTCTTCGGCTGCACGCCCCTGGGGCCGGTGGCCTGGAGCGGAGTGATCGCCGCCACCACGACCACCGTCGTAGCCTCGGTGTTCCTCCCTCGGTGGCTGACCGAATAGCCGCCCCTCGCAGTCTGCCGGACGCGAAACCTTGCCCGGTTCCACTCTGCAGAGCGATTATTGAGTGCTCGGCGCGAACATTGCGCCGAGCATGAAGGCTCGGTCAGGAGCCCGACAGCGTCATAATCGCCGACGACCGCCGAGTGCGCGATGTGATGAACTCGCGACGCCAGCACCATGTGTGGCACCAGACGCCTGAGCAGGTGGCCTAATACTGCGACGGCACCTGTGTGGTGTGGCTAGTCTCCGACGAAAACCAGGTAGCTGCCGGGTGTCGTGGCGCAGTCGTTCAGGTAGGCGGCGAGGTCGCAGATCGCTTCGGCGTGAGAGTTGTCGGTGCAGCGGTCCAGAAGATCTGGGATCTCGCGGAGCGCAGCCGCGGCTTCTTGCTCGTTGAAAACCGTGTTGTTGTATGGGTCGACCGTCCAGAGCTTGCCTGAGGTGTTGGTGGGGAGTTCGGCGATCAACTTTGCCAGCGCGGCGCCGTGCTCATGGGACTGACGGACCAAAGTCGGCTTGCGCCTCGAACGTCGACCGGGCCACTGTGGGCGGCTGTTGTGCAATTGTAGGTCGATACCCATGGCCCGATTCTCTCCTACATGGTCTACGTGAGTGGATATCCTCGTCGCCGGTAGTGGCTGAGGCGGGCTTGATGTTGGCGTCGTCGTCGCCAGGTCGACCAGGCCCAGATGTGATCGGCGGCATGCAACGGGGTGAGCACGAACGCGACCAGCAAGCGGCGGATCTCCGGTAACGTGAGAGCGATCATGCCCTCGCCGCTGGCGTTGTTTCCCCTTTTGTAGCAAGGGTTTTCGACGCTGCCAGCCACGCTAGCGCGAGCATGGACAAGGTGATGTGGGCATACCAGGCACACCAGGTGCGGATCTGGTAGTGATCCAACCCGGCCTCCCCCTTGGCCTGCTGAAACGCCTCCTCCACATGCCAGCGGGACCCGGCGACCCACGCGAGATCGACCAGCCGGGAGCGGGCCGGGCCGTAGCAGACGTAGTAGGCGATTTCGGTCGGGTCGCTGATCGAGCGGCGAGCCAGCAGCCAGTGCCCACGCCCGCGCGCCCAGGTACCGTCGATCAGTCGCCGTATCCAGTCGTATTCGCGGGGCCCATGCGCGCCGGCGCCGACCGACATCCGCTGCCACTTGCCCGCGCCGAGTTCGGCGATCAGCTCGTCGGCGCGGGCAGTGCGGTCGGCGCGGGTGGTCAACAGGTGGTCACAGCGGGTGGCCATCACATACGACACGTCGTGGTCTTCCAGCCAGTCCCGCAGGTAGCCGGCCTGCCCATGCACCTCGTCGGCGGTGAACCACGCGAACGACACCTGTGCGGCCAGTGCCCGCTCGAGCATGGTGATCATCTGCCGCGCCTTGGTGGCGAACTCCACCTCGTCGCCGGTCCCGGCGTCGCGGCAACGCTCACGATCGTCGGTCCACGATTGCGGGATGTAGAGTTCCCGGTCGATCAGGGCGTGCCCGTGCTTCGACGCGTACGCCAGAAACACCCCGATCTGGCGGTTCTCGGTACGTCCGGCGGTGCCGGAGTACTGCCTTTGCACCCCAGCGGATTGGTGCCCTTCTTCAGAAATCCGGTCTCGTCGCCAACCAGAACACCTTCGGGATCGCCGAGATGTTCGACCACATAGTCACGCACATCGTCACGGACCGCATCGACATCCCAATCCGCCTTGCGCAGCAGCCGCTGCATCCCATCCGGGCAGCCCTCACCAGCACGTTCGGCAAGCGTCCACCCGTTCTTGCGTTCCAAGCCCGCCAACAGCCCCGTCACATACTCACACACCCGCGCCCGCGGTTCCGAACGCGCGAACCTGCCCGCGATCCGAGACATCAGCGAATCCAACTCGGCCACAAAATGATCCAACACCACACATCAGATCTACCAGCACAGACTCGCACAGGTGCCGTTGCAGTACTAACAGCTCTATCGAAGCCGGGTCGGTCCAATGCACGTCATCGAGGGCCAACACCATCGGCCTGCGCGACGCGAACTGATCGAACGTGGCGCGCGCGTGCGATGAAACTCGAAGCGCTCCACTTCCAATCGGCTCGCGAACTGCCTGCCGTCCGAACAACGACGGAACACCACAGCCAGTTCGGCCATCCGATCCGGACCCAAATCTACGACGATCCGGGAGTCGAGCGACCAGAACCTGTGATCGATGGCTTCGACAATCAGCCCGAAGGAAATCTCGCGTTCCATTCGCCGATCGCCGCCATCGAGCCTCCACAAGGTCACCATCTAGCGGATCGACCCAGCTAACAGCTGGGCATTCTCCTCGAGCCCAGATTGGCGGATTGTCTGGTTTATGAAGTCCTGGAACGGATCTGTGCGCATCCAATCGGTCATCTGCTTGTCTTCGCCGTACGTCGAAGCGCCGATTGCGATACGAGTCACCGCCGCCATGACGGTCTTGCCGGTGCGCGGTGTGCCAGGTGCCGACACCGCAGCCCGGGTCGGATATGCGAATCAGCATTCCGTGGGCAAAGAACCCCCACCGACACAGTCGACCTCCCGCGCGTAGCCGGACGGTAGGCGGCTGGTTTCCGGAACAAGGCCAGAGTTGTTCGCTTACGGACTTTTCGCACAGCGTCCAGGCCTGACCTGCGGACCCAACGCGCCGGCCTCGACCAGCGTTCCATCAGCCGTGGTTCGACGTACTCGGAGAATCGATGACTACAGCGATCGCACCACTTCGATTCGCTGCGAACAGACCCGGGCCGCAGTGGCCCTGCGTACGGCGCCGAAGTGACCGACCATTGTTCACGAGGCACTTGTCGACTCGAACCGACCGACAACATATTTTATGGCTGGATACCCGCGTCGACGAAACCTGTCCTGCCAAATGGACGGCCCACCGTAGGCATATCCCCCATTACCCCGACTGCGCCGCCGTGGAACCGTCGTGCCGTGCTCGGATTTCCTGCTGTCAATACTCGATTCAGCCCCGCGACCTCGGCTGATCAGGTTCGGCACCAACGCTTCGAGGACGTACTACACATCCGCACCCAACATCGGCGCCAGTTCGGTAACCGTCCACACACTGCGCAGCACAATCACTTACATCCACATCCGATGCGGTCCGAGTCGGATCATCGCAGCCCGGGCCGCATTTCAATGTTGCGGTTCGCACTGCCGTCGTGCGCTTGTGCCAACGGGTTCGGCGATCTTCGATGACGACAAGTATCGAATCGGGAGGTCGACGATCCCGGTCGGCGTCGGCGTTCTGGGATCCCGCGCGGTGGCGACCGCGGACGATGGCAAGACGGTGTGGTGACTGGGTCGATGCCACACCCCGGCGGCGCAGGATCGTGTGGTTTCTGATCGTCGTCGCTGTCCTGCTGGTGATCCCAGGCATCGCCGGGTCGGTCGCTACCGCACAGAACAACACGGTTGTGGCGGGACCGTCCGCGATCGACGGGCTCAGTTGGATGGAGATTCGGGATTCCTCGGGAGTCCCCTTGGCCAACTATATGTTCGTCACCGATCACGGCAACGTTCTGAACCCGTATAAGACGACGCTCGCATTGGTGCTCGGTGTGGAGTTCGCGGGATACATGGCGATCGTGGTGCTTGCGCTCTGGGTGATCAGCTATGCGCTGACGTTTCAATGGCTCGACGTCTTCGGCCGAGCATGGACCGGCGCCGCCGACCGGCTGGCCGATCAGGTGGCCACCCCCATGGTGTTGACGGTAGCGGCAGCGGTCGGCGCGTTCTTTGTCGCGTGGTTCGTGGTGCGTGGCCATCACGCCAAGGCGGCGATCCAGGTGACAACCATGGTAGGCGTGGCGGTACTCGGACCGACATATCTGGCGGATCCACTGGCCGAGGTACTTTCTTCGCATGGCCTTTTGGCCCAAGGCCGCGACGTCGGCGTCTCGATCGCCGCGGGACTCAACGGCGACGCCAACCCTAATCCCCGCACCGTGGTGTCGGGTATCCAGGGAACTCTCGCCGACAATTTCGTCCGGCGACCCTTGCAGGTATGGAATTTCGGTCATGTGGTGGATGAGTCGCCCCGTTGCCGCGCGGCCTGGTCGGCGACGGTCCGGACGGGTGACGATGCGCGCGTCGTGGAAGCGATGAAAGCCTGCGGCGACTCGTTCGCCTACGCCAAGGCCACCGATCCCGGTTTCGGCCAGGTCACCACGGGGCTGCTTCTGCTGATCTTCGGAACCATCGTCTTGCTCTTCGGAACCTACCTGGGTTGCAAGATCGTATGGAGCGCGTTGAACTCCATCTATCACGCCATCATGGCGATTCTCGGTTTCGCCGCGGGCGGATTCATCTACGGGCCCACACAGACATTCCTGGTCCGCAATATTGTCGATACTTGGATGTCCGCAGGGAGGATGGCTGGCTACACCGTGTTTCTCGGTGGTTACTGCCTTTTCCTGGGCGATATTTTTTATGCGGCCCGAAACCAGGTCATGACGGTATTCGTCCTCGCCGGGATAGTGATGCTCGGGGCTATCATCCAGCTGCGACGCCTGGCCGACAGCCTGTCCAGCGGCAACAACTGGGCGGCCAACCGAGTCGCCTCGGCCGTGCAGGGCCCGTCCGGATCCGGCGGTGGCGGCGGTAGTCCGGGGATGGGTTCGGGAGGTGCCAAAAACTCCCTCCCCGCCGCACTACTCTCCAACCTCGCCACAGTGAGCACCCTGAATTCGAGCCCGATAGTGAGTCTACTTATCGGGCGCAAATCACCTTTCGACCCCGACTCGCGGCTGAGGTACCGATCCGAGCTAGCAATGCTCAGGGACCGGGACCAACTCGGGGCCGCTGCCGCCTATGCAGGCAAACGAGGCGGCGGCATAGGCACTGTCCGAGGTGCCGCCGCTGCCGTTCACGGCGTGCTCGAAATGGGCGGAAGTCTCAATAATGCTGGCGCCGCCCTCGTCGCTGCCGGATTCACCGACAGAGATCAGGTTTACACAGCCATCCGGCTCCATGCGAGGGTCCTGCGAGACGCCGAGGACGAAACTCTTCTCTCCAAGCCCGTCGGCAGACTTGTCACGGCGTTGCGACTCGCCGAGACCGAGGGCCATTCGCCAGCCGGTCGCGCAGCACTCGAGGGGTTTGCGCTGAAGTTTCGAGAAGCCAACGGGGAAAAGGTCATTCCCGGCCTCACGGATGCGGAGCGGAACCGAGTCCACAGTTATATCGTGGATCCCACAATGGAAGAACTACACAAGATAAGAAAATCGGCGACCGAAGGAAAGGACGTTGAACTCGCAAGCGGCGGCCGCATGATGGCATATATCGGGACCGAACACGCGCGAAGATCTGCGGGGGCCGTTGAAAGTTTGATGCAGGCGCCGGCCGATCCCACCCGGTGGAGAGCGGTCCAAGCCGAGGTCAGCGCCGCCCAGTACACCGACCTCTGGGCGGCCGGCGTCAACAGGACCCCATGGAATGCGCCACCGCGACCCTGAAACCTATCCAGCCCGCTGATACCGCCACGGCAGAGACTCAACGGTCAGCCAGCAGACCTCGCACACCGCGTGACGACCTATGGCGCGCCGGACCGACGACTATCGGTATCTACCAGAAGATCCACCCATGGAGGCAAGCATCCGGCATGCGCTCCTGGGGCGATCGATGACCGCGCCTTCCCACCGGGTCGCCGATTGGGCGGGCACCGACACCGACGTCCGAAGAAGGCGATGATTCGGAGCTGCGTAGTCCCCGGCACCGCTCTCGAGTCGATCAGCCCGCTCCTGTCGGCGGCCGACTCGGCACAAGACTGCTGGAATCCGCGTCCAGGTCGAAGCTTCGCTCCTGTGGGTTCTCCGGCCTCGGCGACTCGACCGGACCGGACCACCGGGGTGTGGGCGCGGGCGCGGGACGAATGTCCTTCTGGGTACGTCGGCCTCGGGCTCCCGGTTGTCCACTACTCGAGCGGAAACCGGGCGGCCGCTACCCTCTGTCGTGCTCGCGTCTGGCCAATTCTCGGGCGAACTCGCGCCGGGTGTTCGCGATAAGTTCTGCACCGGCGCTCGGATACGCCAGGACCATAGCGATCAACGCGTCCTCGACATGTGGACCGAGGCCCGTTCGAGAACGTGGAGCCAGTCCTTCCAGCGCCCCTGCCAGACTGAAATCGAAATTACGCCGTACCTGATCGACGGGCAATCCTGCGCGTTTCACTACACCCCTTCTCTTCGCCACTCCGATTCCGCCTCCACCGAGGTTCGATACAGTACTTGCGCGCCTTCGCCGGAACAGACACCGAAACACAGTGCTTCGCAACGGCTCCGACCCTCCAGGTGCCGGCGGTCATCTGGGCTCGGCTCCGCGCACCACGAGCCCAATGTGCGAGCGGATATCAGCGAGGTCGGGACCAGCACCGTGGGCGCGCTGAAGGGCCATACCGATGATGATGGTCAGCAGGAATTCCGCCGTGGCTTCGGTCCGTGACGGATCGCAGGCATCAACCTTGTCGAGGAGTTCGGACAGAGACTCACGCAATCGTGCCCGTCGATGGAATACGGCGCTCGGGCACGCGTCATCGATGAACCTGAGTTCGATGTAGAGGCTGATCCAGCGGGGCCGGGACACAATGAGGTGCGCCCACGAGGTGAGTGTGACGATCAGGTCGTCGATGTCCCGCGGCCGGCGCCGGTGCATTCGGTCGATAGCGCGACGGCACACGCGCTCTGTTACCTCAGCGGCCAGAATGCGTTTGCGGGGATAGAGCCGTTGGACAGTTCCTCGGGAGAGTCCGGCACGTTGCGCGACCATGTCGGTGGTTGTGGCGTGCAACCCATTGCGGAGGAAGAGTTCGGTCGCCGCGTCGAGTACACGGCCGCGAGTGGTCTGTACGCGAAGCGAACGCGTCGTGGATGTCATCGGATGTGCTGCCTGTCAGGTCGGAAATTCAGTGTGCGGACACGCAGGTACGGTTCTGGTTCGCACCGATACACGGACGAACGGAAAGACACGGACCGGAGAAGGGCGGATACCTGGGGGTGGACACCGAGTGCGCGTGTCATGGCGAGAAATAGCACTCGATGGAGTCGACCACAGCGGGTGGAAGCGGTGCCTGACGCCAAGCGCCGCTCGCGACCCGCACGCAGACCGAGCGTTCAGCGGCGCTTCGTAAGTTATCTGCCAGCGATATTCCGGCGCGCCGCCATACGACGCGATCGACACCGGGCGGTTCGCGGATGCAGTCGGAGGGTCTGTGCCACAGTTCGACCCTTCCACTTCTCCGACCGACTCAGCATGGGGCAAATCCCTACGCTGTGGACCCGGCGCCCTGAACCTACGCGGCGCCGGCCCGCATCAGAACTGCGCAGCCGGGGATGACCTGCCGAGAAATACTGTCGGACAACAGTTCACGAACCAGATCCATGGTCACTGAAGTACCGTCGCGGTGCGATTCGCACACGAGCGTCGAGTACCGGCGGGGGGCGGAGCCCCACGCGGCGGACCTGGACGACGTGCGCCGCCTCGACCTCGACGATGTCACGGGTATCCACCACAAAACCCCACCCATGGAACACAACCGAGACCACCGCCTACCTAACTATCGTGCTCGCGTTCGGCCAATTCCCGAGCAAACGCGCGCCGGGCATTCGCAATCAGCTCGTCATTCCCGGCCGGGTATGCCACCACTATCGCGATCAATGCGCCCTCGACATCGGGCCCGAGGCCCGTGTGAGAAGGTGGCGCCAAGCCTTCCACTGCCCGGGCGAGACTGGAATCGAAGTTACGCCGCACCTGATCGACCGACAATCCTCTACCTCTCACATCAACCCCACTCTCCGCCACTGCGACTCCGCGGCGTCCACCAACGTCCGGAACAGCACCTGTGCGGGTTCGCTAGCACTGCCGCCATTCAGTTCCACATCGGTGAATGCCTCGGGCAAAGCCTCGATCGGATCGAATTCTCCCCGCCAGAAACTGTATCCGTTCAGCTGACCACGCCATATCCGATACGACTCCATGATGTCACCCCCAGAAAGTCGGCTACCATCGGTCCGGAGATAATGTTCGAGCAGATCGGAATCAGCACTGTCCACTGCCGCCGACCGACCTGAAAAACTCAGAGCATGACCGAATTCATGAACTATCGCGCCGTATGCCGGCGGTGCGGGCATCGAATTGAAATGGCCCCGCTGCACCGCATCGCGCACCGCCGTGGACAGCAGGTTCCGATCTGTGGCGTATCTTTCGGAGAAAAGTATCCTGGTGCCCTTGACGCCGTTGTGCCGCAACACATCTTCCAGTGCCTGAGCGATATCCCCCTCCACATTGCTGATTTCTACCGACAAAATCTTTGTGTGCGGATACTTGGCGAGCATGTCGTCCAGGGCTGCGGAAATGTCGCGGACCGTGTCCGTATCGACGCCAGGCATACCGAAGCCATACACCTCGAATCCGTGACGCTCCGCCAGCTCATCTCCGATTCGCCGGTTGAGCCGAGTCGCTCCGGAGCGGCGGACCGGAAGTGGCGTATCAGGACCGCTCCGATCGTCGGAATTCAGGCTGCGGCGGAGGAGCCGTTGACACACCGTGTACAGCAGCAATACGCCGCGCGCCGAGCTCCTCGGTGGACACGGCGTTGCCGACAAAATTCCGAAGCTCCGCGGCCGGGAATTCGACCACTCCCGCATCGTGCTGCGCGAACCTGCTCAATGAACGACTGATCCGTTCGGCGCCACTACGGATCGTCCGGGATATCCCATACATCGAGCCTCGATTACTACTGCGGACAGCTACATTATTTCGCTGGAATCGGCGCCGAACGAGAAGACTCGGAGTTTCCGAGGCCTCTCATCTCCTTGCGTCGTCGGTTATCTCGGCTGGCGACTAGTGGCCTATACCCGACGATGAAGTCGACCGCGGGGTTGGTAGTGTCGCCTGGCGCGAATCGCCGCACTCGATCCCGCGCAGGCCGAATTACCGCGTTACTCGGACGTTATCTGTGATCGTTGTGCCGTCGAGCCGTCATTTAACATGATCGCCCATCGGGCAGTCCGCGGATGCCCGATGGGCGACCACCACTACACGACGCGTACCCCATACCTGGTGAACCAGTCGTCCATACCCACCAGATAGCTCGCCTGTTGCGTCGCGGTCCAGTCCGAGAAGTCCCCGGCATTGGTATCCAAAAATCTTGTTACCGCGGCCTTGTCCAGCACCTCGCCGAGAAAGGAGTCCCGGACTTCGATTTTCATCCGCAAGCGATCGAACATCGCGCGCTGATATCCGGCAGTAATCGATGCCGGATACCCACTCTTGCGACGAGACACGACCTCGCTGGGCAACAAGTCGGCCACCGCCTCTCGTAGTACGCCCTTTTCGATGCCCCCCGTGCGCTTCATCAGCCGCGGAATATTCCACGCATACTGGACGAGGTTGTGGTCGAGAAACGGAACGCGGACTTCGACGCCGGACGCCATCGACGTTCTGTCGGCGCGCCGGAGCAGAAAGTTCAGATAGAAATCGAAGGTCAATGCCGATACCTGCTCGATTCGCCGATCGAGACCGACGAGATCACTGTCCGGAACCCGTTCCAGCGCAGACTGATAGCAAGTTTCCAGGTACTCGTCGGGCTTGATGTCGGCACGTGCCGCCGCGCCGAGAAGGCCGATGATCGGCCGGTAGGTCCGATGCCACGGAAAGCCGTCGTGCTGATAGTCCGCGGCGGTGTGGTACCAGCGATATCCGTGGAACAATTCGTCTGCGCCCTCGCCGCTGAGCGCCACCGGCGCAACCTGTCCGATCCGGCGGAAGAGCGCGATCAAGGAGGTGTTAAGGGTGCCCAACGAGGGCACGTCCATGGCGGTGAGCGTCGCGTCGTGCGCGGCGAGCAGATCGTCGGTGCTGACGACTACTGTCTCGTGACGTGCTCCGACATGCTCGGCCGTCAACAACGCGTAGGGGTTGTCCCGATCCACATGGAAGGCCGATACTCCGTAGGCGACGCCGCCGGGAGTCTCCACCGCGTGGTCGATGTCGAAGCTCAACAGGCCGTCGACCCGCTGGGCAGCGAGCGCGGTGACCGCCGCGGAATCCACGCCACCAGAATTCAGCGTGCACAGCGGCCGGTCGGCCACGACCTGCCGGGAGACGCTGTCGGACAACAATTCACGAACCCGCTCGATGGTCGCGGGAGTATCGTCACGGTGCGGTTCGCACACGAGCGACCAGTACCGGCGTGCGCGGAGCCCGTCGCGGCGAACCTGAACAACGTGCGCCGCCTCGACCTCGACGATGTCGCGGAACACCGTGGTGCCCGGCACTGTCATGGGCACCAACGCGACCAGTTGCGCGAGCCCGGTTCGATCGACCGTCGCATCGATCGCGGGATGGGCGAGCACCGCCTTGAGTTCGGAGCCGAAGACGACCCCGTCCGCCAGTGCTGCGTAGTAGAGCGGCTTGATCCCGAGGCGATCACGCGCCAGGAGCAGTCGATCGACGCGTTCGTCCCAGATCGCGAACGCGAACATGCCCGACAGTTCATCGACGCAGGATTCGCCCCATTGCAGATAGGCGCGCAGTACGACCTCGGTGTCCGACCGCGTGCGGAATTCATGCCCGAGCGCGCCGAGCTTGCGGCGCAGTTCGGGGCAATTGTAGATTTCACCGCCGTACGTCAGAGCGACCGATCGGCCACCGATGACCTCCACCATCGGCTGTATTCCGCCGGATCGATCGATAATCGACAATCGGGTATGCCCGAGCGCGGTGTGATCACCGATCCAGCTGTTCGCGTCGTCCGGACCGCGATGCGACAGGGTTCGGATCATCTCATCTATGACCTCGCCACCACGGATTCGCTTCGACCAGTCAACATACCCGGCGATGCCACACATGAACGAACTCCATTTTCCGTTGATCTCTTTATTTGATGCTCATCCGGCCCTCCGGCCGCCGGTGTCGACAAACCATCGAGCCTGCCCAGGCCGGAGATATCAGATGATGGGTTCTTCGGGCGGAAACCGGAAGGGGTGACGCCGAGAGTTGTTCCTGGCCGCGCAATCGGATCCTCGCGCCAGGTCGAACGACCTCTGCCGACGGCGATTCCGCATGACCGTCGGGGCACCCAACTGTTGGCTCGCGCCGATGAATCGACGCTTTCGTCACGCTCGTGATCACCTCGGGGCGGCCGCGATACCGCCGGATGCCCGGGGCGGGCAGCGACTCGACAGCATCTTGGCCACCTCACGACGCTCCCACACTGTCGCCTGAAACGACATGGGGGAAATGCCTACCCCCGTGACGAAGACAGCCACCTTTTTGGTGAAATGGCAACGCTCGTTCACCCGAAGACCACTCGATCGAACGTGATCGAGAAACTCGGATACCGCTATCGAGTGCCCGGGTCCTCTTCCCGGCGCGACAACCCACTGGCGCGCAGCACGCGACGCGCGATGCCCGCCCGGATGGATTCGTCGGTTCCGATGACCCGCACGTGACGGCGAGCGCGGGTGATCGCGGTATAGAGAAGTTCCCTCGTGAGCAGGCTCGATTCCGGCTCGGGCACAACGACGGAGACAGTGTCGTACTGACTGCCCTGGCTGCGACGAATCGTCATGGCGAACACCGTCACCACCGCAGGGAACTGCGTGGGGTGCACCAGATACGGGTCACTGCCCCGTTGCAGCGCCACACGCAGCGATCCATCGGGCATACGCACGACAACGCCGGTGTCGCCGTTGTAGACACGCGCCTCGTGATCGTTCGCGGTGACCAGTTGTCGGTCGGCTTCTAGGCCAGGACAAATCATCGGGCCCGACGGTTCCAGTCCAGCGTGACCGATGCCCCACTACTACGACTACAACGACCGACAAGCATGATGGCCCGCACCCGGCATACCACACCTTTCGGCTTCCGAGTAGATGGAAATCAGGCCGCTCTCCGCTCATAGTCACGTTGCCATCGCCACACCTGGTCGGCAACACTCTTCGCCGGGCCACTGACGCTGTGGACAGGTTGCTCGCAGCCGGTTTGGTTGATGCCCAACCGCAAATTTGCGTGCTGCGTGAATTGAAGACGGAACAAACTCCGGGCAAGCGCTTCGGCAATGTCGTTCGCCGGGTGCGTTTCGACAGTGACTACTCCCGGATCGGCTTCGCTGCGCTCGCAAGCTATCTGTGCGATGTAACGCGGATTTCGGCCCTGTAGGCGAACCCATCTGGTCGCGTGTGGCCGTGCGCCCAGTGTTCTTCGATATGGTTGACCTTGTTGATCATCCATGCTGTCTCGTAGTCGTTGTCGGTGTACGCGACCTTCTCCCGCAGCTCGCACCACCGCACGAAATCTGCCTGCATCGATCGTCGATATTTGTTTGTCATCGCGATCGCTCCTTCGGATCGATCCACATAATTATTACCATGACCCGGAGAGGGCAAAGTGGGCGAAGCGTTCCTCATCTCCGGGAAGGGTGGCGCGTAGACCACAACAACAATTCTCCGGAGGTACAAACCGTACGACAAGGGGAGAAGCCCTACACTGCAGAACCATCGGCCGGTGTATACCGAGGTGGGGATATGCCCAACTGCTCATTCCGGTCGTCGTGTGGAAAAGTTAGGTCTAGGTGACGAAGGCCTCACCCAGACTGCCCCGACAACGATGTTGGCAGGCCGACCCCACGATGTCAGGGGCCCGCAGGCGGTGAGTTCATTCCCAGAGCGCCTGCCCGGGCCACCGTGCGCTTGCCCCGACACCGCCTGCCGGGACGGCCGGACCCTCGCTTCCCGCCGACCGCGAAAGCCGGGTGCTCATCGTAGGCACTTCCCCCATACCGCCCGGGACGGGCACTTGACACTATCGCATCCGGAACAATACTCGCCATTTGTCGAAGAGATAGGATGTCATTGAGACACCGACGATATTTCTTTGCCGTACTCCGATGTAGGTTCTTGACGTGAGCCAGTTGGATCGGTTTATCGGCGGCGCGCTGCGCTGGCGCCTATTCGGACTCATCGAGGCACTCTTCTCGTACCGAGTCCACGCAGACGCACTAACAGCACGAGAACACTCGATACCTCTAGAGGTCTTGCCGCGCGCAGGTGGGCTTCGGAATGTCACCAGAATATTCGGAAGGCAGACATGGCCGAAGCCGAATTTGGTTTCGACTTAGTTGATCAACCGTGGATAAACGTACTCGACCATATTTCTGGACGGGCGCGAGCGGTATCCCTCGGCGAGATCTTCGTCCGCGCACATGAGCTGAGCCTCGCAGTCGACGACGTTTTGGAGGCTGTGGCGTTGCTACGGCAGGTGTTGTTGCCGATCTATTGGCGATCGGTGGGCATACCACGCACCGATTCCGAGTGGGGTGAACGTTGGTCGACCGGCCATCTGGTACCCGGTTTGTCCGAGTCCGAGCTGGAAGACGTGGAGACCAACCCGATTCTGGCGTATCTGGCCGCTCATCGGGCACGATTCGATCTATTCGGGGATGAGCCGTTCGGTCAGGCCGCTGGGTTGCGCACAGCCCGGGGTGAGACCAGAACAGTAGCTGTGTTGATTTCGTCGATTCCGACCGGAAATAGTGTTCCACTCTTCGGTGTTCGCACCGATGCGGATCCCCCGGCGCTGACGCCAGCCCAGGCCGCACGAGCGATGCTCGCCACGCAGTGCTGGGACACAGCGGGGTTGAAGTCGGGCGCGGTGGATGACCCTTTCGCGCAGCAGGGTAAATCGTACGGTAATCCCACCGGCCCGGTGGGGCAGTTGGGCGTGGTCGCTCCGCTCGGTGAGACGATTGCGGCGACGCTGTTGCTGAATACACCAGTGATGCAGCGAGGGCTCAGCGACAAAGACATTCCGCCGTGGGAGATGTCGCCCTTGTGTGGCCGATGGTCGACGCGATCGGCGGTGGGAATCGTGGATCTGTTGACGTGGCAGGCGCGCCGAATCCGTCTGGTTCCCGAAATCGGCTTGGACGGTTCGGCGGTGGTTCGGCGGGTAGTTGTGACCGCGGGAGACCGGCTCGCCGCTGTCCCGATCGACATCGAGATCCACACTATGTGGCGCGGCCAGGCGAATGGCGCGGCGAAGAGCGGCCCTGCGGCGAAGTGGCCGGCTCGCCATCATCCCGGTCGCGAAGTGTGGCGCGGGCTGCAGGGTTTGCTTGCGATCGACCCAGCGACCGATCGGGAGGTCGAGTCCTCGCGACTGCTGACCTGTTTGGCTGAGTTACGACATCGGAGCGCGCTTCCCGACGGTGTGTTGGTGCGTGTTCTCACCGCCGCGATGTTCTATGGCGCCCAGTCCGCGGTGGTAGAGGATGTCTTGGTCGATGTTGTGCCGTTGCCCGTAGCAGCGCTGGTCGCGGACTCGGCCGTCCAGCGGGTCGTGCGTGATATGGCTATGGAGGCCGAGGGGCTGCACCGGGCTGCCATCGTCCTGGAAAAGCAGTTGCGTACCGCGGTACGCGCGAAGCCGCACACAGTTTGTCGCGCCGGTGAGGTACTCACGCATCGATTGACACCTTTGATCAGAGAGACCCTGTCGGTCCTGCAGCAAGCCCCCGATCGCGCCGAAGAAGTCGCGGCCATGTGGCGGGAGAGTGCGCGTCGCCTCAGCATCGAGACCGCCGAAACCCTACTCGCAGCGATGCCGCCACAAGCTTTCCTCGGGCAGATCGACAAAACCCCTAAGTCGGGCAACATCTTTCGAACAAACCTCAACTCTGCGGCAGCAAGATTCTACCGCGAGACCAGCAACATTCTCCGCGATATCCCGGTCGTCGACCATCAGGAACCACGATGAAAGCCACAACCACACTCTTATCAGCGCACCACTATTGGAGCGACAAACGGGCATGGGGTGGAAGGAAGCGACCGAACGGTGCTGCGCTCGCAACCCTGCGACGCGGGCTCGGCCACGAACCGGGCTCGGTTCCGACTGTAATTCCCTACTATCGGACACTCGACGCCGGCGGCATTCTGACCGACCGCCTGTGGGCTGAGCACATCACCCTGTGCATCTTCGCCGTGCACCAGCAGTCGATACCTCAACTCGTCCACATCCCGGGAATCGAGTTCGCCGCGGCGATGGCACGTCTGCGATCGACTCACCGTGTGGGTGTCGAGGGGCTGGATCGCCGGTTCTCGGCCGCGGCAACCGCAACCTCCCGCACCGAACTCGCCGGCCATCTCCGCAGTCTCGTCACTCGCCTCCGCCCGCTGACCTACGGCGGCGGTTTCGACTATGACCGGCTCTACCGAGACATCCGCGACTGGGAACACCCGGGAAGAACCGACCGAATCCGCCGACGGTGGGGGGCCCGCTACTTCGCAACCCACAGCGACGACACACAACGTGCTGATTCCGACCCGAACTCGATTGACTAGAACCGGAGGATAAGTAGACCGTTCATGCCTGCGCCCAGACTCTTCATCGACATACATATCCTGCACAGCCTGCCCCCCTCGAATGCCAACCGCGACGAGAACGGCACCCCCAAACACGCCCAATACGGTGCGGTCCGGCGCGCTCGCGTGTCGTCGCAAGCATGGAAGCGCGCCACCCGCACAACCATGACCACCGACGGGCAACACATTCCGGAGAAGGCATCCACCCGAACCAAGCGCATCGCCGCACTCGTCACCGCGCGCCTCGCGGAAACGACCGGTATCGGCCGGCCGCAGGCGGCGCGGCTGGCGAACAGCCTGCTGTCGAACTTGGAAATAACCCCGGGCAGGCGGCCCACCGAGACCGCATACTTGCTCTACTTCGGAAAAGCGCAAGTCGACGGCATCGTCGCCCTGGTCGCGGATCAAGCTGTCGAACTCGTCGCGCTCCCTGACGACGAACTCGCGAAGACCGTCAAGAACCTCCCGGTCAAGGAACAGCTGGGTTCGGGTCACCCAGTCGATGTCGCTCTGTTCGGCCGGATGGTCGCCAGAATCCCCCAGCTCAATGTCGATGCCGCGGTGCAAGTCGCGCACGCCCTGTCGACGCATCCTGTTCAGGTCGAGTTCGACTTCTTCACCGCCACCGACGATGAGAAACCTCGATCCGAGGGGACCGGTGCGGAAATGATGGACACGACGGAGTTCAATTCCGCGCTGTACTACCGATACGCCACCGTCGGAGTACAACAGCTGATCGACAACCTCGACGGAGACACCGACGCCGCGCTGAAGGCACTAAAACGATTCCTGAACGCGTTCACCCGATCAGTGCCCACCGGGCACCAAACCAGTTTCGCCCACCACACCCGCCCTTATCTCACCAGCCTCGTGGTGCGCGACTGCCCAGTCAACATGGTGACCGCGTTCGAGCGCCCCGTACGCTCCACCGACGGCATCGCCGCCGAATCCGCTAAACGCCTGGCTGCCGAGTTCGCAGAAACACAAATTACGTGGGGCTACGAACCGATCGCGACCCACTCCAGCTATTCCCCGTGCCAAACCGACGATCTCGGAGCCGAACTCGGACAACCGTTTCAGTTCGCGCGAGCTGTCGAGGCCACCATCGCGGCGGTGCGCGACAAGTTGTCAGACGAAGGCCGCGCGTGACGACCGACGCCGGCCACACGCCCTACAGCTTGGTGCTGCGGCTTGCCGGGCCGCTGCAATCATGGGGTGAGCACAGCCGATACAACCAGCGCCATACCGCCGCCCAACCCACCAAGAGCGGAGTTGTCGGACTACTCGCCGCAGCCGACGGACGCGAGCGCGGTTCTCACCTCGACGATCTCACAGCTCTGCACCTGGGTGTACGAACCGACGAACCCGGCACGCTGCTGCGCGACTATCACACCGTCGGCGACCACACCGGCGAGCCCCTGCCCTCCGCAACCCTCACCGCACGCGGCGTGCAGAAACACGCGATCCTCGGCGGACGAAAAAAATTCACCCACGTCACCGAGCGGTTCTACCTCCAAGACGCCGTTTTCGTCGTCGCCCTCAGCGGACCACCGCAACTCCTCGACCGCCTGCGCAATGCCCTACGTCACCCCGCATTTCCACTCGCACTCGGGCGACGCAGCTGCCCACCGACCCTGCCCCTGATCCTGTCACCCCCGACCGGAACTCTCTGGCCAGGTCCTCTAGCCACCGTGCTGGCTGTGGTGCCGTGCCAGCGGATCCAGGCCCGCAACCCGGCAGTCGACAGACCCGCTCTGCCCTCCCGAGCCCTCCCGATCACCCTAGATGACCCGCACGGCACCGACATCCGATACGACTCCCCTGTCACTTTCGCTCCGAAATCACGGCAATTCACCGCTCGGCGAGTACGGCACGGATGGGTCACCGTGCCGATCCCGAACGACAGTGCCGCCACCGCACCCCCGCCCGACTGGTTCACACTCCTGGACTGAACGATGACCTATCTGTCACGCATCTGGCTCAACCCATTGCGCACCGGCGCACAACGTCTCATCCGCAACCCCCACACCACCCATGCCGCCGTCCTCGGCGGAATCAGCCACCAACCCCTCGACGAGCGCGTTCTGTGGCGGCTCGACCACGACACCCCACACCGCGCCACCCTCCTCGTGCTCACCCGATCGATGCCCTCTTGGGACCACATCATCGAGCAAGCTGGCTGGACGCGCGCAGACGAGCCGCAAGCGCGCACCAAGTCCTATCAGCCGCTACTCAACCGCGTCACCGACGGCGCCGAATTCCGCTTCAAACTCCGCGCCAACCCCACCTACACCACCAAAAAACCGACGAAACCCTCACACGCACAACAAGAAAAACTCGCACAACACCGCCCCCGCGGCATCCGGGTACCCCACCGGACCGCCGAACACCAACTCAATTGGTTCCTCGAAAAGGCTCCAGAAAGATGGGGATTCACCACTCTGCCCATACTCCAACGCGACCCCACCCTCATCATCACGGAACGTAAACATCTCACCTTCAAGAAGAACTACACAATCAACGCCCCACCCGTCACCCTCCACACCGCCACCTTCGAAGGCATCCTGCGCATAACCGAAGCCGAACTCGCCCATACCAGCCTCACCCAAGGCGTAGGAACCGCCCGCGGATACGGCTGCGGACTCATCACCCTTGCCCCGCTCGCCAATCCAGAACACACGAGATGAAAACCAGGCCACTGCCTATTGAGCAGCAGGCCAGCAAGTACCGGCCCCGCAGGCGCGGGGATCACCCGTTTACGACCAGGATTTCTCCTTATGCGCATCGACCGCCCCGCACACGCGGGGATCACCCGTCGAATATCGGACATTTCGCGCGCGTAGGGGCTCGGCCCCGGGCACGCCGGGATCAACCTGTACGGTTGCGAAGACAGCCGGACTGTCCGATCCAGCCCCGCACACGCGGGGATCAGCCGGTGCCAGTCACCAACACGCCGGAGGGCGTGGAGTAGGCCCTGTGCGCACACGGAGATCAGCCCGGCAATGTTGCCGTCCGTTGATCGCCGAGTGATCGGCCCCGCATACGCGGGGATTCAGCCACGGCGACATGGTACGTGGCTCGACGAGCTGACGGCGTCGGCCGAGCACAGTACTTCGGTGAGTGCGATGGCAGGCGGCGCGGCGTCACAGCTGCTGAGGCAGCACCCGGTTCGTAGTGGAGCAGTTGGCGATCGAATGTCCGGTGTCATCGGTGACCTCGCGCTTCGCGATGGTCGTGCGCCCCACATGCACAGGGTTGGCCTCGCAGGCCAGCCGCGAGCCGTCGAACCTCTCCGACTGGATTGAGTTCACCCGCAGTTTCACCGTGGTGTAGGTCGCGCCGTCATCGAGTCTGGAGAACACCGCGGCACCCGTCGCCGTGCTCAGCATTCCAGTGTGCACAGCGAACCTCGCATCGACAGAGGCTGGACTCCGGTCGGGATCCTTGCGGAGTAGCCTTCATCCGCTGCCACCAACCGAATCCGGAGGGGCGGGCCGACGCCGAAGTTCTCGCGCATCCCCAGCTCGAAAGCCGCGGTCAATGCCGTGACGCGGGATGCCACTCTCCTACACCTTCGAATCGAACGGCATGGGGAAATCCGCATCGTCGACTGCTCCTTCACGCCAGACATCGGACCACGAAGCACAGCAACCGATCACAGCCGAACACGAACTCGGCAACGAATCGACTGCGGCAACCATGACAGCGGAGTTACCAGCTTCGACCCAGTCGTGGCATCCGCCGGGTATGACGGTTCCGCACCGAGGAAGTTCAGCGACGCTTGCCCTATCTCATCACTTCGAATCGCGGGAGCGGATCCGATCCATATGTCGTCGATGACGGAGCGTCGCAAACCTCCCGACAGAAAAAATCCACCGCACTGTGGATGTTCCGCGTACCGCTGCCATTCGGTTGAACAAACACTATCTAGCTGGGCAAGTCGATAGTGCGGCACACTCGGAAACCAGTGATGCAAGAGGTGGTACGAGTCATCGGAATGCGGCCCGATCAACCATCGAGAAATGATATTACCTCGCCAGTTACGACTGCCCCACATTTTTCCAAGACTCCGCATGCCACCATGCTCGGCGATTTCCGCCCAATACACGATCGTCTGATAGGACGTAATGAACGGAATAAGCCAGTAGGAAAAGACGATGTGTAGAATAAAGAGATCCGTCCATATCTCCATAACGGACAGCAAAAGAACGAGAACACAGAACTTTACGAGTCGTGGCCGATTCGACGCAAGATCGACGCACAATCTCCGCCACGGCATGACAGGAATAACCGCAAGCGCGACATGGACGAGCCAAAATCTCCAGCGTGCACATTGGTCCGCAGAACCTGTCTCTGTTCGCGTCAGCCGATAGAGGCCGAGATCGGGATCTTTGTCAGGATCCCACAGGTATACGTGATGCAACCGGTGGTCATCGACATACCGACGATAGCTTATCGCTAGTGGCCATGCGCAGAGCAGTGTTCCTAAATTATCATTCAAGGATCTCGAGCGAAACAACTTGCGGTGCGATGCCTCATGCAGAAGATTGCCCAGCGCGCGCATCCGACTTCCGATTACGACAACAGCTAGAAGGTAGATGAACGGATGATCGACGACTACGCTGACAGCGCACGACGCAAGCGAAACCACCCAATCGAGCAAGAGATATGGCACGTTGTGGAAATTATCCAACCGTGACGTCTCACGCACCGCACTCTTTACCCGCGACGGCGGTTTTTGCGGTTCGCGATCAAGCGCCCCATAGTTCCCCATCGGCGCAACTCCTAAACAAATAAATAAGGATAACAATGTCGAATCAGTCGATCACGGAAGTAGCACAATTGGCCGATCGGAATTCCGGTCGCACGTCGCACTGAATCGATGCCATTCGATCGATATATCGCACCCGGAGGTCGAGATTTCTGGACAATTCATCTTCAGACCTTCGATGCCGCAGCACAGCCCGCGTACAAGTCGACCTTTTTCCTGAGTGCCGGCATCGATAGTCCGGCCCAGGCCCGGCGTACTTACCGTAAACGCGAGGGCGGCGTAAAACATCGCGAGCCATCCAGCTCGTGACGGCAGTACTTCTGTAGTGCAAAATGCCTGTAGTTAGCCTATTTCGATACACATCCCTTTGACGCGATTACATCGACACAGAAATACTCGCCGCAAAACGTCGAATCAGATCCTTTTTGGGAATATTGCGGCGTTTGGTCGACTAATGCTCCTCGGGCAGCCGTGCCGCCGGTATGGGGGAAATGCCTACGATCGACCCTGCCGGAACGGACACGACCTGACCGGCCCACCACTGTCCGACGTATTCGACCAACGATGTGGGCGATGTGGGCGATGTGGGCGACGTACGGCACGTCAGCCGTACCGTTATCGAGCAGGATTGCGACGCTCGCCCGCGTTGTTTCCCGCGGACACAGCTGTCGTCGACACTCGGCGACGCCCGAAAGGATCGTCGTCTCACGATCCGTGCTCGCGTTTCCTCGGCAATCCGGCGTGTTCGAGTCGGGTAGGGATAGCAGGCAGCGAATTCGAACGCGTACCGTCCGGAGGAGCGGCGGTCAGGGCGCGACGATCAACGTGTCCAGGTTCATCGTGGCGCAACTTCCAGGTTCGGCCGTGCCTCCGCGTGGAGCCGCCGGATGACGCACGTCGCAAAGCGAAGGCCAACCGCCCGGTTGATCGCATCGAGTAGTTCGAAAAGCGATCGAGCACAGACGAGGGCCGCATGTCCAACTTGGATCATTGGCCGCGCTTGCGATGTGCCCGACTCCAGCCGGTGAGCGATACCGAATCCGATATCTCTGCCGCACGAGAATATATTCTTCCGAGACGGTGCGGTCCGCACTCGGGAGATCCATCCCACATCGCGGCCTGCGGCAGCGCCCCAGGGCCCCTGTACGACATTACCATTCGTCCCGGCCCGCACCGATCGCGCCCGATTTGGTTCGGTCATTTCGGCATCCTTCGCGATCGGAACCGTCGGCAAGAGATGTAGTCGCCGATCGAATCGTGAGGTGATTTCACGGCAACACAGCCGCGGTAGTAGGTGGATCGCAGAATAACGGAACTCCAAACCAGTAGTAGAACTATTGTTTCCATTCGGCTAACGCAGACCAAGAGAGCGCAATTACGCGCTGGGACACGACGGTGGGATCATCCCACCGGGATTTACGGTATCCCGTTGTTCGACGGTTACAACACTCAGGCGCCCGAAATTACCAGTTCGGGACGGGCGCCCCTCCTGACTGAAGGATTGAGCCAAGGCCGCAGAGCTTCGAGGTCTTCAGCGGTCAGACTGTTTCCCGGCTTCTTGCACGCGAGATGACGACCCCTCGTATAATCATCTATCGTCCACATCCGGGTATTGCAAGTCGGACAATTCCATGCGGCCATCAGGCACTCCACTGCTCGTGCTCGAGACGCTCGTGAAAGAGCACAGCCTCCCGAGCCTCTCCGGGCGGGGGAACCTCGCGACGAAGCCCGAATCCGCGGCTATCCGCCAGAAAGACATGCTTTGCCCATTCATATGCGTACAATGCCCGCCGTAGCCAGTGCGAAGGGGAGTCCTGATAGTCATACCCCGGATGAGGGTCATCCATCATCAGCGCTTCCATGGCGGCGTAGAATCCGACCTTATCGACCTCGATTCGCGAGGGTTCCATAATTTCTCCTTATCGATATGGGACTGCAGAATTTCTCCAGTGCTAACAACAAAAGCAATTCCCGGCAGCACGCCGACGACGAACCATCGCAGATCCGGGAGCCGTACTGCGACGAGGACACTCCCCTCCCATGCCAACGAAGATAGTAATTCCGACGAACAGGAATAATGTTCTTCGTGATCGCATCAGGTTTCCTCGCGAGCGTTGGCCACCGATAGCGGAACGAGCCGAACTCCGGAAACAGCCGTCATACTTCGTGGCGGTACAAAGACAACCGCTGTGGACGTGAAGGCAACTGCACCTTGGGGACGGAGGCATTTCGGGTGATGGGTCAGACCCGATATGACCACAGGCAGAGGGCGCTCGGCACTCATCTTTTCGCAGCGGCGACTTCGCTGGCGATGCAGCGCCTGATAATTCGGAGCAACAAACCTGCCGTGATACATAGAACGTCTCTCATCTCAGGGACAACACCATTGGCATCGATTCGATCCTCGTAGGCGGACCATTGGAGCGGTATGGGGGAAATGCCTACGCTCCACCACGTGGTCCAGCGGGAGCGGCACCTGAGCAATATCAACGCCGAGGCCGACGGCCGCACCACGCCCGTGGCCATAGAACAGCATTCGGTGTGCGACCAGCAGCTCGCAGGGCCAGGCGGGCGCAGCCAGCCCTGACATCATCATCCGGGACGCTGATCGACGCCGCGACCGAGATCGCAGCAGCTATGGACGGAACTCGCTGCGCACGAGATCGAGGCGGCAATTGAGCGAAAAGCCAACGCGAAAAGGCCTGTTCCGGACAAGCTGATTTCGACGTCAACGACTCGTCGCGACACTCGTCCCCACACAACGCAAAAGGTCGGCCGTTTTACGACAGGTCAGACTACGGTTCGAGCGCCCGGCAGGAATTGGTCGCCGCACGCAGACATCGGCCTTCCTGAGTGGAATGGCGATATGGTGGCGGCTTGGACGCGCCGGTCGCGATGAGCGCTGCTGAAGACCACCCGCTGCTCGACGACGAGATCACTGCGCCTTCACCGCCAGCACCCGATCTAGTTTCGATCGGCGAATGATGTCCAACCCAACGACGATCCGGCCGGATTGTTCGGCGAGCAGATGTGCGGGGTGTCGCTCTTTTCCGCAGCCTCCGACGGCGGCACTTCGGTGTTCGTCACACACCCTGTCAGTACCAATGTGCCCGCGGCGAGCACCCCCATCGCAGACCCCAGCGCGCGCCTGACGAGAAATGACCAATCGAACACTGTTGCCTCCACACTTCGCATTCAGGCACCCCGGGTGTCGCCACCTGAGACAGGCCACATTGCCATACCACTCGTTCGAGTGACATGGGGCAATTCCCTACGCTTGCGGGATTCACGGTAAATGATCACCGCCATATAACGAGCAGCTCCGGTGCCAGTTGGCATTGGTACTGTGCTCAATCGGTGTCGTATGCCAGCCATCACGTGTGGCCACAGGACGCTACCCGCTCGCCTGGGGCGAGCCGACCAGGCCGCGGCGTCAAGCAGCGTGACTACGCTGGCTCCGCTCGGCGGACGTATTTTCGGCGAGGTTCCCGACAGGTTGATCCGGCGTCACATCGAAGCTTGATGGGACACCAGAGCGCACCAGAATATCGGCCAATCGAGTGCGAGCTCGACACGGCCGCACGCCACCGAAGAGCGCAAGGATGCGCAATATCCGGCGATCGCTCGCACATGGCGGCCGGCCTGGCGGAATTTGCGCCGTTCCTGGGTTCCTGCCGAAGATGAGGTAGTCGCTCTTCAGCACTGTCATTATCGAGTCGCTCAATGCCAGGCCGCGAAGCGATCGGAAACAGCGAGGTTTTCGCTCCGAGCGGGTCGTGAGCAGCTGCGAATTCGCCGGTCACCCAGTACGCAGTAGCCCCACACCGAGGACCAGCAGCACCACCGCGATTATCGAATCCAGCACCCGCCACGCGAGCGGACGGGCGAACAGCGGCCCCAGCAGTCGAGCGCCGAAACCCAGCGCGGTGAACCAGAACGCGCTGGCCAGCATCGCCCCCGCGCCGAGAAACCAGCGATCCGACCCCGCATAGGTGCTGGCAAAGGAACCGAGCAGCACCACGGTGTCCAGGTAGACGTGCGGATTGAGCCACGTCAGCGCCAGACAGGTGACCACGGTCGTACCGAACGCGGCGGTGGCCTTGGCGGATTCGGTGATCAGCGTCGCGGACGTACACGCCCGCCGCGCGGCCAGCGCCGCGTACCCGATCAGAAACGCCGCGCCCCCGTAACGCGCCACCGAGACGACTTGCGGAGCAGATTCGACGATTACACCGAAACCGCCGACCCCGGCCGCGATCAGCACGATATCCGATACCGCGCACACCGTGACCACCGCGAGCACATGCCTGCCGCTGATCCCCTGGCGCAACACAAAGACATTCTGTGCACCGATCGCCACAATCAGCGAGAGACCGAAGCCCAAGCCGGATACGGATGCCCCCACCGCGGAAGAAAAACTCACATCCGAGACAGTAAACTCACCGCTATACCCAGGCAAGTTGAGATTTTTTAGCTATCATCACGAAATATTAGTAGAGATATTCAATTTGTTCAGTGGCGATAGCCGTGCCCCGATGAGGTGTTCCCCTCGCTGACGCGCTGCGATCGGAAAGTTGCCGCCGGCTGGATTTTGCGCGGATTGGCGCTCGGGGCAAGCGCGAAGTATTTCGAGCGGCGTGTGATCCCCTCAGCTTCCCGACGCATCGGTCACGGCGAATGACCGGGCACACGTGCGGAACCGTCGAGCCGTACTCGGCCGCAACTTCCTCGAGCGGAAGCGCACTCGGATCCGGTGGATTCCGAATGCGGCATAAACGTGATTCCGCTATCGAGTGCCCGGGTCCTCTTCCCGGCGCGACAACCCACTGGCGCGCAGCACGCGACGCGCGATGCCCGCCCGGATGGATTCGTCGGTTCCGATGACCCGCACGTGACGGCGAGCGCGGGTGATCGCGGTATAGAGAAGTTCCCTCGTGAGCAGGCTCGATTCCGGCTCGGGCACAACGACGGAGACAGTGTCGTACTGACTGCCCTGGCTGCGATGAATCGTCATGGCGAACACCGTCACCACCGCAGGGAACTGCGTGGGGTGCACCAGATACGGGTCACTGCCCCGTTGCAGCGCCACACGCAGCGATCCATCGGGCATACGCACGACAACGCCGGTGTCGCCGTTGTAGACACGCGCCTCGTGATCGTTCGCGGTGACCAGCAGCGGCTGCCCCGGGTACCACGGGGCCTGGAACGAATCGGATCCCGCTCCCGCCGCGGCGGCCCATTCGGCGGCCATGCGGTCCCACCGTTCGACACCGAAACGTCCCTGACGGTGAGCGCACAGCAACCGGTGCGATTCGAGTGCGGCGAGCGCGCCCACCGCATCACCGTCGAGCGCAGCGGCTGTGCCCGCGCGGGCGGCCCGAACGACGTCGTCGCGCACCGTCGCAATGTCGTCGGGCGCATTAGACGACAGCTCGGCGCCTCCCGCGCGGAGGAGTTCGAGCGCGGTGTCGGCGTCGCCGGCCCGCACCGCGACAGCCAGGTCGGCGATCCGGCCACCGAACCTACGGCCGCGCGTCAGCCGGACGATACCGCCACGCAGACGAGTCCGCTCCAGCACCGTCAGCTCCGACGGCGCTTCGGCCACAGTCGTTTCCGGTCCGATGATCTGATCCAGTACCGGGTTGGGCGTGCTCGCGACCGGGCCGGCGACGAGGTCTGCGAGCACCGCCCCGGCGTCGACCGAGGCCAGCTGATCCGGATCGCCGACCAGGACCAGTCGAGTGTCCGGGCGCAGCGCGGCCAGCAGCCTGCTCATCATGGTCAGCGAGACCATCGAGGTCTCGTCCACGACGATCACGTCGTAGGGCAGCCGGTTGAACTCGTGGTACTTGAACCGCGTGGTGCGACCGCGCTGCCACCCGAGCAGCCGATGCAGGGTGGCGGCGGTGAGTTCGGGCAGCCCGAGCGACTCGGCCTGTTCCCGCACGGCCTCCTGCAGTCGCGCGGCCGCCTTGCCGGTCGGGGCTGCCAGCGCGATGCGCAGAGCGGGTAGTTTCGGGGTGGCCTTGTGGTGGTGCGCGTCCAGCAACGCGATCATCCGCGCGATGGTGTGGGTCTTGCCGGTACCGGGTCCACCCGCGACCACGGTCGTCCAGTGCGTCGAGGCTAGCGCGGCGGCGAGACGTTGACGGTCCGGCGCCGCACCGACCGGCTCGTCGAACAGCCGGTCCAGCTCATGACGCACGATGTCCGGGTCGACCACCGGGTGCTGCCCGGATCGTTCGATGAGCACCCGCCGGATGGTTTTCTCCTGCTGGTAGTACCGATCCAAATAGAGCAGCGGCCCGGCATCACCCGCACTCTGCGATTCGACCAGCCGCAGCGGACGCAACGGCCCCGCCGGTCCGCCGCGCACCAGCGGGCTGACCCGCAGTGCCGCAACCACCGCGGCGATGTCCGGCCACGGCAGTGTCGCCGGATCGATGCCCGCATCCCAGGTTTCGTCGGCGTCGACACCGATTTCCCGCATCCGGTGCAGCTCGAGGCACACCGAGCCGGACCGGACCGCGCGCACGGCGAGCGCCGCGGCGAACAGCACCTGCTCGGACGACTCCCGGCCCAGTCGGCCCAGCCGAAGCGCCACATGCACATCTGCGGCAGACAGCACGCCCGCCTCGTTGAACGTGCGCAACAAGCCGGTTCCGCGCTGCGCCACCTGGATCGAGGTCATCGTCCGCCCGTCCCCGCCAACAGCGCCGACAGCGCGACGATCAGATCGGCCGGCGGACACCAGTCGAAGACGCCACATCCCGCGGGAGTCGCCGGCCCGATCATGCCCCGCACGAACAGATAGCGCGCGCCGCCGAGGTGACGGGCCGGATCGTAGCCGGGCATTCGCCACCGCAGATACCGGTGCAGTGCCACCGAATACAACAGCGCCTGTAACGGATAGTGGGAGCGCAGCATCTCCGCGGCCATCCGGTCGCGGGTGTAATGCGCGACGGTCAAGTCGCCGGTGCCGAGCCGGTTGGTCTTGTAGTCGACCACGACGAACCGAGAGTCGGCGCCCTCGGCGACGCGCAGGACGGCGTCGATACTGCCGGTCAGGTAGCCGCGCAGCGGCAGGTCCGCCAACGCCGCGAGGTGGTCGGCGTACCCGAACAGATCGTCGTCCGGAGACAAGTGGACGCGGAGCAGTTCGGCGATCAGTCGCAGTGTCGCTGCGGTGGCGCCAGGCCGATCGCCGCCCGCCAGCGGCAGTTCGAATTCCAACTCGTTGAGCCGGTCGCGACACGCGACGTCGGCGAGACAGCCACGATCGAGCGGGGTCCGCAGCACCGCGAGCAGTGCGGTGGCGAGCAGATCCGGGTCCGCCTCGGCCATCAATTCGTCCACGGCAGCATGGCAGCGGATACGCACCTCGGCATCCAGATCCGTGGTGTCGGTGTCGATCCGCTCCAGCACGCCGTGCACGAGTGTGCCGAATTCCGCGCCGTAGGGCAACGCGTTCATCAGCGACGCGGCCCCGGCCGGATCTGGCTCGGATTCGGCGATCGGCCGGGCACCGCTGGGCTCATCGGCGGTGCCCCTCGCGTCTTCGGCTTCGCTCTCGTCCGCCATCGCGGGTCCGTGCGCCGACGCGGTCAACGCCGAGTACGAGGTGCGTCGCCAGTGCTGATCCACAGCGCGATCGAAGTGCGCGGCCGCCAGCTCACCAGTTCCGGGTTCGGTACGCACCCGTTGTCGCCCGGCATCGTCGGCGCCGGTCACCGCGGTCACCGAAATCGCCCCGGGCGCCGCTCTCCCCGCCCACGTCGAAAGAGCCGACGGTACAACAGCATCCGCGGGAACCGCGGCACGGCCGGGCACCACCGCGGTGCCTTCCGGCCGCCCGAACACCATCCGGTGCAGCGGTGCGGCCGCCGTGCTGATCGCAGGTGCCCACCAGGCGACGATCTGGCACATCGCCCTGGTCAGTGCGACATACAGCAGCCGAAGCTCTTCACCCGCCTCCTCGGCTTCGCACCGGACCTTGCGTTCAGCGTGTCCCGGGGCGTCCGGACCGCCGATGTCGAGCACACGCGTTCCGTCATCGGTGTGGAACAGCAGCGTCGCCGGATACGGATTCTTCGCGCTGTCCCAGGGGAACGGCAGGTAGACCACCGGGAATTCGAGCCCCTTGCTGGCGTGTACGGTCGCGATCTGGACGGCGGCGTCGTCCCGGTCGAGCCTACGACTGCGGTCGGCGACGGCGCCGGACGCGGGATCACGCACCCGATCGGCCAGCCACCTGGTCAAGGCGGTCAGTCCCAGTCCTTCGGCGAGCACGACCTGATCGAGCAGTTGCGCAATATGCCGCAGGTCGGTGAGTTGTCGCTCGCCGTTCTCGACGGCGAGCAGTCGCTGCGCCAGCTGTGCTTCTGCGGAGACCTTCTCGAAGACCGCGGCGAATCCGGCACGGGTGAACAATCGCGCGGCGTCACGCAGTTGCGCACTGAGCCGACCGACCAGATCCGCTCCGCCGCTGTCCATCTCGGCCGCGGTGTACCCGAGCAGGGGCGTGCACGCGGCCAGCCGGACCCGGTCACCGCGGTGCGGCTGTTCCAGCGCGCGCAGCAACCACAGCCAGTCGGTCGCGCTACTCGTCGCGAAGACGCTGGTGCCGCCCGCGAGTACGGAGGCGACGCCGACCCGATCCAGCGCGGCGCGCACCACGTCGATTTGTGACCTGGTACGCACCAAGACAGCGATATCGCCAGGACCGATCGGCCGGTGCGCTGCGTCGTGGGGCGGCGGATACTCGTCCGAATCGATCTCGACGGCAACGGAATCGGCCCTTGTGTCGAGCTGAATCCCGGATTCGAGCAGAGCGACGATGTCGGCGGCCAGATCGGCGGCGACCTCGGCACGCAATCGACCGACAGCGGGGAAGCCGGACTTGTTCAGCGGCCCGGCGCCGGTCCGCGGTAGGCACCGCAGCCGCATCGGCGTGGTGAACTCATCAGGACCGGACAGCCGCGACCACTTCCTGGTCGCGCCGACCGGGTGGACGTTGATCTCCTCGTGCCCGAGCGCGGCACCTCCTTGCAGATGCTGCAGCGCGGCGAGCAGTCCCGCGTCGCTGCGCCAATTGGTGGTGAGTTCCCTGCGGGTATCGGCATGCGCGACCGCGTCCAGATAGCTGAGCACCTCGGCGCCGCGGAAGGCGTAGATCGCCTGCTTCGGGTCACCGACCAGCACCAAGGTGGTGTGCCCATGAAAGGATCTGCGCAGGATGTTCCACTGTAGTGGGTCGGTGTCCTGGAACTCGTCGACCAGCGCGACACGGTAGCGCGTCCGGATGCGGCGGCACGCGCGCGGGCCGTGCTCTGGATCGGCGAGCACATCGTGCAACAGCACCAGCAGATCGTCGAAATCGCGCAGTCCGGCATCCCGTTTGCGCCGCTCGGTCTCCGCTCGCACCGCCTCGGCGAACATCGCCCGCTCGCCCGCGGCGGACCCGCCGTCCGGGATGAGCACCGCATGCCGGTCACGGACCGCGGCCAGTGCCAAGGTGCGCGCTTCTTTCACCGAAAAGGGTGGTTCGGCGCGGGCGTAGCGGTTCAGGTACAGATCGTCGGCGACCGTGCCGACGAGATCGTCGACAGTCTCCACCAGCCTCGTACCGGGATCGTGTTCGCCGGCGAGGCCGAGTTCGTCGAGCATGCGCTGGCAAAAGCTGTGGGTGGTGGCGATGGTGCCGGCGTCGAAATCCGACAGCGCTGTCACTAGCCGCCGCTGCCGCCGACGCACCTCGTCGTCGTCCGCCCGCGCCAGATACCGAACCAACTCGTCGGCGTGCGCCCGCGCCGAGTCCGGATCCGCCAGCCCCTTCGCGACCGCGACGAACCGGTCGCGCGTGCGTTCCCGCAGCTCCTGTGTCGCCGCGCGGCTGAACGTGACCAGCAGTACCTGCGACACGTCGATGCCCGCCTCGGCGACGTACCGTACGGCGAGCCCGACGATAGCGTGCGTCTTTCCGGTCCCTGCGCTGGCTTCCAACACTGTAGTCCCGCTCGGGAGCGGGCCGTACGGCTCGAACCGGTCGGCGGCGGCGAACGCTGGCGCGACGAACGAGGTCTCCTGCACGGTCATGCGTGCCTCCCTCCTGCGCCACCATGTGCCGCGTGTTCGGCGGGCGCCGCCGAAATGACCGGCAACGCGGCCGCGGGAACGATCCCCGACGTACGGTCCGCACACCCGAGGTGCCATTCTGCCGGGCAGCCGATAGTGGATCGCCGACCGACACCCGTCGCAGGCGACGTGTGCCCGGTCGCCGCGCGCCCGGCCGCGTCACTGAGGCCGATCATGGCTGCCCCTGGCTTTCCATACCGAGTAGCGGGGCCCACATCCGCCGAGCCAGCGCACCGAAGCGGGTGGTCTCGCCGGGCTCGCCGGCCAGGGCGGGTGCGGCCATGAGGTCGTCGAGGCGGGGTGTCGGGCCCCACACATAGCGCAGGTGGCGGTCGGTGTGGTCACCGAAGGGGCCGGGTCCGGTGGGCCCGCCGTTGAATTCGCGTTCTGCGGCGGTGACAGCGTCGTCGACGTTCGCGCCACGGAATCGGCGTTCGGCATAGACCGCGGTCGCGGCGGGGGCGACCGGCAGCGGCTCGGTCAAACCCGTGTCGCGCACAGCGACGAGTTCACGCAGGATCGTTCTGGCCATCGGCATGTCGGGCGCGGTGACCTCGCATCGCCATGCGGGACGGCCGAATTGGCCGCGACCGGTGCTGACAGCGCGCCAGCTCCGGTCCTCGGTGACGGCGAGGGCGAGCAACGAGACCCACGCGCCGATGCGGTGTTTCGGGGCGAGTCGGGAGAACGTGGTACGGACCAAGGTTTCGCCGCGCACTTCGGGTACCGTGCCCGTGAGCCTGCGGCCGTTGCCCAGATCCACTGCGATGTCCACGGCCCGCGCCGCGCCCGCATAGTCCGCCTGCGCGGCGCGGAACAGCCGGTCCACGGTGTGTTCGACCTCGTCGAGGACGGCGGCGCCGAAACCGAACGGGGGCAGCGTGCCGCGCCGCCACTCCGCCGCGCGCAAACTCGCCGGGTCCGCGCCGGTCAGCCGGGCGGCCAGGAGGCGCTCGCCCAACTCCCATTTCGCCAGGCCGTCGAGCTCGATGGGCAGTCGATCAGCGATGTCCTCTTCGTGCTCCGGGACCCGTATGCCGAGTCGCTGCCACAGGAAGGCGCGCACCGGATGCTCGACGAACGAGATCAGGTCGGCGAGGGCGACATCCTCGGCCGCCGGCGCGGGTAGCGGCGCAGCGAGGAACGGCGAGCGTCGTCGCGCGGGCTGTCCTGCCGCGCGGGCGCCGGCCAGCGCCACGATATCGAAACTGAACGGCCGCTCGGCCCGAAAATTGCGTACATCGAAGGGCTGCAAAGGGTGCCGAGTGACCACCTTGGCCATCGCCGGCGCACCGACATGGGTCCGCAGCACGTCCAGCAGCTCGGCGACCGGGATCGAGGGCGGACGGTGCGTTCCGCTGACCGGATCGGCGCCGGTGTGGAACACCACCAGCGTGTCGCGGGCGGCAAGGACGGCGTCGAGCAACAACTGCCGGTCCTCGCTGCGCGGATCCCGTTCGCCGAGTAGCGGTTCGCGGCCGAGTACGTCGTCACCGTCCACGCCGCCCGCGCGCGGGAACACGTCGTCGTCGAGTCCGAGCAGCACCACGACCCGGTGTGGTATCGATCGCATCGGCACCATGCCGCAAACCGTCAGTTCGCCGGTCCGGAAGTTTGCCCGGGTGGGGCGAGCCGCGAGCCGCGATCGCAGCAGCACGGCGACGTCCGCCAGCCGCAACGTCGCGTCGCCCGCGTGTTCGGTGGCTGCCGCGAGTTCCTGCCGTGCCTCGGTACGCACCCATGCCTGGGCGTCGGGCACGTCCGTCAGCAGGTCGAGCGCCCGGGCGAGCACCGCCGCCCACTCGTGCGCGGGCCGCGGACCACGCAGGTCGCGCAGGCACACCGCGAGCCGATCGATGAACTCGGCGAGGCGCCCGGCCAGGTCGACGTCGTTGCTGTCCACGTCGTCGAGGGGGAGCGCGAGATCCAGCCAGTCGTCGGAGGATTCGTCCGCGGTGACGCCGAGCAAGATCCGATCCACCGCGCTGTTGAGCGTATTCTGCGCGAAATCGGCCAGCCCGAACGCTTGTCGCTGCCGCTGTCCGATTCCCCACCGCGCCCCTGTTTCGGCCGCCCACTCGCGCAGCCGCTCGATATCGTCGTCGTCGAATCCGCACCGGCGCCGCACTGCGTCGGTGTCCGCGAGGTCGAGCACCTGGGTGACGGTCACCCGACCGTCGGCCAACTCGAGCAGGACGCCGATCACCGCGAGCAGCGGATTGGTCACGCCGCGCGCCCGGTCGGCGAGGCGCACCCGCAACCGATGTGCTGGTGGCTCCGATCGCTCCGAATCGCCGTGCGTCTCGGGCGTTTCCGGCGTCCGGTGCCCGAACGCCGCCCGCACCAGCGGCGCGTACGCCTCGACCTCGGGGCACATGACCAGGACATCCCGTGGTTCCAGGGTTTCGTCGGCGGCGAACAGCCCGAGCAGACAGTCCCGCAACACCTCGACCTGTCGCGCCGGACCATGACACGCGTGCACCTGCACGGAGCCGTCGGCGCCGACTTCCCCGCCCGTCGGCGGCCAATGATCGTCTCGGATACCCTTCTGCAGCGCGCGCAGCAGTGTGGGCGAATCGCCTTCCGGCGCAGACTTTTTCGCTGTTGTGGCGCTCGAGGCGTGGTAGGTATCGGTGCCGGTCGCAGTCGGTTCGGCAAGCCGCTGCTGGAGTTCCCGGATATCGCGGGCCAGTCCCGCGAGCAGAGGATGGGCCACCGCCGACGCGCTGAAGTCCTCGGCGCGTCGGCGCACCGTGGGCGTCTCGGCCAAGGACGTCCACATGGCCGGGCTCGGATGCGTGAGCCATACATGGATCTCGCGGCGCTCGGCCAACGCAGACAGCACGGCGAGCTGATCGGTGGGGAGTCTGGTCACGCCGAACAGCGATAACCGCGGCGGCAGGGCCACCAGATCCGGTTCGGCGCGTAACCGGGCACAGGCGCCGTCCAACCGCTCGGCGGGACTCGCCACCCCGATGTCGGCACGCAGTCTCCGCCACAGCGCCGGTTGCCACCGCAGGTCGTCGGGTATCGAACCGCCCGCCCCGTCGGTATCCAGACCAGCAGCCCATTCGGTGATCAGCGCGGGCCGTTGCGCACCGTAGCTGTCGAACAGCGCCGCGAGGTGCGCCGCGGTGGCGTATCGCCTGCCGATGCGGTGCTCGCGGTCCGCGACGTCCGATGCGCCGAGATGCCTGGCCAGCACGCCGGACCACGGCTCGGATAACGAACCGTCGATAACCCGCAGTAGGCGCCACACCACCCGCTCCTGCGCCCACGGGTCATCCGCCGGGCGCATCCCGCTCACCGCAGCGAGCACCTCCGCCACCAGCGTGACCAGCGACGGAAAAGCGATATTCGCGCAGACGCCATCGGCCGAGTCGCCCGCCCCGAGCACCACCGACAGCGACTGGGTCAGCCAGCGCTCCACGCCTTTCGCCGGGACTGCCACCACCTCGGCCATGAACGGGTCCGCCGGTGCGATCACCAGCAGAGCGGCCAGTGCCTCGGCGAGGCGGTCGGCGCGCTCGGCACGGTGGATGTGCAGCGGCATCTCCGCCCTCTCGGTCGATGGGTGTCGGACTACGCTGGATGTTCACAGATCCCCGGTGGCACGCGTCCTGCACGTTTATACGCCCAGCGACCGACGCGTAACTCCACCGCCCCATCCCACCGGGAGTGAAATAAACCACACGAGAACGCATTCCTTCGCCGTGTCATGCGGAATCCGCGCGACGGATATGCGAGAGTGCTGGCCCGGGGAGGAACGACAGAGCTGCACCGAAAGGCTGGTTCGCGTTCATGGATGCGCTGGTGATTCCGCTGGTTCCGAGAGGCGGGTTCACAGTCCGCCGCGTCGGTGACCGCTGGGAGCTCGTCAACTCGCGCCACTACGGTCGTACCGTTGTTCTCCATACCTGGCCCCGCGACCGGCACACCGAGGCGTTCGAGCATTGCTACCGCCTCAACGGGCGCACGGTCGAAGAGCTGCGCGCCGCCTTCCGCTGAAGCATCCAGCTCGGGTCGTGAGTGCCGAAATCCGCTGTGGTGCAACCACGCAGCCGACTCCTTAGCACAACCAGCAGCGGAGCTCAAGACGTGCGTCCGGCCTCGTGATGTGCGATCGTGGTCCCTCGTGCGTTACCCGTCGCCCGTCACCCGGGCCGTTCCCCGCGTGGCAGTCTCTGCCTGTGTCCTCGCCGCCGCAGCCATCCTCGTACCGAGCGTGCCCGCTATGCTCCCGACCGCGGGCGCGGCGCCGCTCGCACATACGCAGGCGTGCCTACCCGGTTTCGATTGCGATATGAGCAGTCGCATCACCGCGGTGGACGCCTACCTGAACAGCCGTCCCGGCGTCACCGGCTACGTCGTGCGCGATCGAGTCTCCGGCGGGGTGTACGCCAACGGCAATGCCGAGGACTCGGTGTGGACCGCGTCCACGATCAAACTCGCGATCGCCGCGGATCTGCTGAACCGCGCACGGACCGGATCCATCACGCTGTCGCCGGAGGATCGCGGATTGATGGAGTCGATGCTCGCCACCTCCAACGACGGCGCGGCGGATCGGCTGTGGATCAAGTACGCGGGGATCGACCGCATGGCATTCAACAACGCGTTCCGCGCCAACGGAATGAACACGCTGGTCCCGCAGCCGACCAATACCGCGCTCTTCCCGGATTGGTCGTTCCAGAAGTGCACCGCCGCCGACCTCGATCGGCTGATGGACCATATCCTCAACCACATGCACCCCGATGACCGGAACTACCTGGTCGACCGGATGCGCGCGGTGGACTCCAACCAGCACTGGGGCGTGTGGGGCGCAGGCGAAAAGATGCGGCCCGGACTGAAGAACGGCTGGTCCGCCGAACAGGGTGGCTGGGTGGTGAACTCGGTTGGCTTCGCAGGACCGGATGAGCGCTACACCCTCGCCATCATGAGTTCGCTGGGGGAGGCCGGTGGCTACACCGAAGGCGCTGACACCGACACCAAGGTCGCGGAACTGCTCTTCGCAACCCGCTGACGAACGGCGCCCTGGCCGGCCGATGACCTTCTCGTCAGCCGGCCGAGCGTCTGCGCAGCGTCATGGGCGCACCGTCTCTGGGAAACGGAATCGCGGTAAACCCCCAGGGCATCCGATATTGCTCCGGGATTCGCCACTCGTACCCGCGTACCAGGGCGGCCGTCACCGTCTTCACCTCGAAGGTGCCGAAGTGCATCCCGATGCACTTGTGCGCGCCCGCACCGAACGGCAGCCAGGCCAGCCGGTGCGATTTGTCCTCGCTCCGCTGCTCACCGAACCGCTCGGGGTCGAACAGCTCCGGCCGCGTCCACAGTTCCGGCAGCAGGTGGTTGACCTGGTAGGCGATATCGACCGAGGACCCCGCCGGGATGTAGTAGCCGGCGATCTCGGTGTCGCGCACCGCGCGGCGGGACAATCCGGGGACCGGCGGCAGCAGCCGTAGGCTCTCCTTGACCACCAGATCCAGATCACGCAGCCCCTCCAGGTCCGCGATGGTCGGCGGCACGTCACCGATCCGGTCGTCCAGGTCGCGGACCTCGGCGCGCACCCGCGCTTGCCAGTCGGGATGTTTTCCCAGGTAGTACGCGACGGCGGTGGCTGTCGTCGTTGTGGTGTCGTGCGCGGCCATGATCAGGAAGATCATGTGATTGACCACGTCCGCGTCGCCGAAAACTCCGCCGTCCTCGCTGCGCGCATGGCACAGACCGGAGAAGAAGTCCGGCGCTTCGGTGCGGCGCTTCTCCGGGAGCATCGCGGTGAAGTACTCCTCGAGCACCTTCCTTCCGCGCAGCCCCGCCCGCCAATTACCACCGGGCACCGAGTGCCGGATGATCGCCAGACCGGCATGCGTGCAGGCGACGAACGCGTCGATGAGCTGCTTGCGCTGCGGACCGACGTCGACGCCCATGAAGCTCTCCGCCGCGATGTCGAGCGCGAGTTCCTTGATCGTCGGATACAGGCGCACGGTGCGTTCCGCGCTACCTTCCCGCGGAACCCAGCGATCGATGCTCGCGCGCACCACCGGGGTCAGAGCCGCGAGATGCGCCTCCAGCCGGTCCCTGGTGAAGGCCTGCTGCATGATCCTGCGATGAAATTTGTGCTCGTCGAATTCCAGCAGCAGCAGCCCACGCCGAAAGAACGGGCCGATGAAGTAGTCCCAACCCTGGCCGAAGTCGCGACGTCTGCGACCGAGCACCTCGTCGATCGCGTCCGGCCCCGCGACCAGCACCCGGTCCACGCCGAGCGAGGTGTTCAACGAGACCGGTCCGTAGCGGCGATAACGCTCCATCATCTCGGCCGGCCCCCAGCGCATGTAGTGCAACGCCCGCCCGAGGTAGGGAAGCCCGGCGTCGCCGTGGACCGGGACGGTCGCGCTGCCCTGGGGCGGCGTGGCGAGCACGTGATGTCGTTCCGGTAGCAAACCGAGCGCCCGGTCGATCAGATGCTCATGCGGTACCTCGATCAGCGCTTCGTTCTCGGATTCGAAACCGACCCGCACGCTGGTCCTTCGGCCGACCACACGGTCACCAGCGACCATGGAAAACCTCCCTGAGCGACAGGGTCCATCGTATTCTCTTCCGCGCATTTCCTCGGCCGGTTCGCGACAACGATCCGCTCCGTGGTGACCCGACATCTCCCGACGCTCCCCCTGGAAACGATCTCACCGTGACGGTCGACCGCGCGCCGACTACGGTTGGGCGTGTCAGAAACCGTCGCCGGGGATGAGTTCCCGGTCCATCGAGGAGCAGGACGATGAGCACTCAGACTGTCGAGAACCGTCGTCACCGGGCGGTGGTGATCGGTTCGGGCTTCGGCGGCCTGTTCGGCACCAAGCACCTCAAGCACGCCGACGTCGATATCACCCTGATCTCCAAGACCTCGACCCACCTGTTCCAGCCCTTGCTCTACCAGGTCGCCACCGGCATCTTGTCGGTCGGCGAGATCGCACCCGCCACTCGTCTCGTGCTACGCAAGCAGAAGAACGCACAGGTGCTGCTCGGTGAGGTCACCGACATCGATCTGACCAATCAGACGGTGACCTCGCGCCTACTCGACCAGGACACGGTCACCTCGTTCGACAGCCTGATTGTGGCGACCGGCGCGCAGCAGTCCTATTTCGGCAACGACCAGTTCGCCACCTACGCCCCCGGTATGAAGACCATCGACGACGCTCTCGAACTCCGTGGGCGCATCCTGGGGGCGTTCGAGCAGGCCGAACTGGCCACCACCCAGGAGGAGCGCGACCGGCTGTTGACCTTCGTGATCGTCGGCGCGGGTCCTACCGGCGTCGAACTGGCCGGGCAGATCGCGGAGTTGTCCGACCGCACGCTGGAGGGCACCTTTCACAACATCGATCCGCGTGATGCGCGCGTCGTGCTGCTGGAAGGCGCGGGCGCGGTGCTGGGTCCGATGGGACCCAAATTGGGTGGCAAGGCCGAACGGCGCCTGGCGAAGATGGGCGTGGAGATCCAGCTCAACGCGATGGTGATCGATGTCGATGCGCACGGCGTCACAGTGAAGGACTCCGACGGCACGGTGCGCCGTATCGAGTCGGCGTGCAAGGTGTGGTCGGCCGGTGTGCAGGCCAGTCCGCTGGGCAAGATCATCGCGGACCAGTCCGACGGCACCGAGGTCGACCGGGCGGGCCGGGTCGTGGTCGAGCCGGATCTGACCGTCAAGGGCCACCCGAACGTCTTTGTGGTCGGCGACCTGATGTCGGTGCCGAACGTGCCGGGGCAGGCGCAAGGCGCCATCCAGGGAGCGACGTACGCCGCCAAGCAGATCAAGGCCGAACTGAACGGCCGGACACCGCAGGACCGTAAGCCGTTCAAGTACTTCAACAAGGGCAGCATGGCCACCATCTCGCGGTTCAGCGCGGTGTGCCAAGTCGGCAAGCTGGAGTTCGGCGGGTTCATCGCGTGGCTGGCCTGGCTGGCGCTGCACCTGTACTACCTGGTCGGCTACCGCAGCCGGATCATCACCGTCATCCAGTGGTTCGTCACTTTCCTCGGACGCGGTCGCGGACAAATGGCCGCCACCGAGCAGTGGGTGTTCGCGCGACTTGCCTTGGAAGCCATCAGTAACGGTGACGACGAGGACGCCGAAGAACTCGCCGCCGCCCTCGGGGCCTCGAGCAACAGCCGGGTCGCCGTGGACAAGGCCCACACCGACGTGCCCACGCTGATGTGACGACATGGTGAAACCCGTTGCGCGGAGCTGAATCACAGTGCCGCGCGGACGATCAGGGGCGCTGGCCCGAACGCCCGCGGCGGCGCCGCGCTAGGCGTCTCGTTCGATCCGTCCGGTTCGGCTGAATCGTCACGCCGAATCAACAGCGATGGGGCCCTTGGTATCGCAGCGGCTGTTGTTCGACGCGCGATGGGTGCCGACGCCGATCGCGGTGGGTCTCGGCACCGCGATTTCGCGAAAAGCCTCCGAATAGCAAATCCTCAGCTATGCTCACTCTCCATGTCGCCGGGATTCCGCCGATCCGGCGTGGCCAGCAGACGACGTGGGGGCGTCACAAGTCTCTTTCGGTACGAAAGGTGAACTATGGGCACAGGCAGGCACAGGATTCGCAACCGGCAGCGACAGAAGATGGGCTTGATGGTCGCGACGGGAGCGATTCCACTAGTACTCGCGCTTGTCGGACCCAGCACCGCGAACGCCGAGCCCGCTCGGCGCACCCCGGTCATCCAGCCCGAGCCACCCGAGCAGCTGGATCAGCCCGAGCGGAACGACCAATCCGAGCCCAGCGACCAGACGGACCCGTTGGATCGGTCTCAGCCGAACCCGCCGAACCCGCCGGAGCAGAACAACCAACCCGACCAACCGAGCCAACCCGAGCTGAACAACCAGCCCAACCAGTCCGAGCAAACTGACCGGTCCGAGCAGCGCAACCAGCCGGCGCAGTGGCCTTCGGCCGAGGCGCCGAACGTGCACCCGTACCAGGGTCTGCGAATCCCGGACAACACACTGAGCTCACTGCAGTGGGCACGGCCGATGCCGGACCAGAAGTATCTCGCGCCACTCGGCGCCCTGCACCTGCCTGTTCCGGTCACCGCGGTGCCACCGATCGCGCCGCCACCGGGCAAATTCCGCTTCGGTGATGTGCAGGTCGACGCACCGGACTGGCTCTACCGGGAGCAGGCCATCCAGCTCAACGACGGCGCCGCGATGGCCGAGGCCAGTATGGCGACATTCCTCGACTCGATCGGAATGGAACGCACCCGGTCGGACCGTATCGCAGGCCAGACCATCGGTGCCGCCGCCATCGGTGCGGCGGCGGGTGCTGCGTTCGCGAGCCCGTTCGCGCTGATCGGGGCTGCTGCCGGCGGGGTGATCGGCGGAGCGATCGGCCTGCCATTCGCGCCGATCGGCCTCGCCGCGGGGCCCATAGGTGCGGCTTACGGGGCGGCCCTCATGGCTGTCCCCTTTACAGCCCTCGGTGCGGGCATCGGCGCGACCCTTGGTGCGGTGCACGCCCTCAGCGCACCCCCGCGGGTCGTCCCCAGCTGACCAGAAACGGCCCATTCGACGCACGATTCGGGAAACGGAGGGCGAGGGGCTCGGCAACGGGGTCGGGCTCCTCCTGCTGCGGTACCACACCCATTCCGAACTGACTCGACACGCCTCTCGCGACGGCGCGAACGGCAGCCCCACGCTGGGGCTCTGTCACTCGGAGACGGCGAGCAGCGACCCGGTGCGAGTGAACAGGCTGCCACCAGCCGCAAGCGGCACCCTGGTCTGCGTCAATCCCGTTGTCGCCGCCGGACGTTCGTCGGGATAGACGAGTTCACTTTCCAGTGCGCGTGGCGCGCTCAGCGCGTCGTCGGCCGGTGCGCCCGCACCGAGCTCCAGGCGATGGCGCAGCAGCGGTGTGGCGTCGACGTCGGCAATCAGGTCACCACGCCACTGGCCGCTGTCCTCGCCCGTACGGCCGATCTGGACGCGTTCGCGTACGCGCAGCCGGGCATCGGCCGCCAGCCGGATCGTGGTGCGGGTGTGGTGCCGGGCGCCGCCCGCGACGATCATCGGCTCGGGATCGAAATCCAGCGCTCCCCCGCTGCCGACCTCCAGATCCCAGCGCCCGATCGACAGCGGCGTCGTCGAACTCGGCAGCGCGATCGTCGCCGCGACCGACCGCACCACCAGCTCGGCACCGGGTGCGACCACGACGACGATGTCGAGCTCGTCGCCGCCGAGTGGCGTGGCGGCGGTGCCGATCAGATGCACCGTGTGCGGGCCGGTGCGGCGGGCCGACAACCCGCCGCTCGCGTGGATCTGCGGGATCATCGTCGCTGCGGCAGCGATGATCCGTAACTCAGTGCGCAACAGCGGATTCGGTGCCGGCCGCGCGGTCCTGTTCGGCTACCGCGCGCAGTTGCTCGCGTACCCAGGCCAGCACCGGGGTGGCCGCCGGGTCTTCGGTGAGCGAGATGAGTGCGGTCGGGCGGCGCTCGCGCACTTTCGCCGCGTCTCGCTCCATCACGCCGAGATCGGCGCCGACGAGCGGGGCCAGGTCGGTTTTGTTGATCACGAGCAGATCCGAGAAGGTCACTCCAGGTCCGCCTTTGCGCGGCACCTTGTCGCCGCCCGCCACGTCGACGACGAAGATCTGCACGTCGATCAGTCCAGAGGAGAAGGTCGCGGTGAGGTTGTCACCACCCGATTCGACCAGAATCAACTCCAGCGGCGGGTTGGCCGCGACCAGGTCGTCGATGGCATCGAGGTTCGCGGTGATGTCGTCGCGGATGGCGGTATGTGGGCAGCCGCCGGTCTGTACCGCGGTGATGCGCTGATCCGGCAGCACCGCGTGCTCGCGGAGGAAGTCGGCGTCTTCGGTGGTGTAGATGTCGTTGGTCAGCACCGCCAGCGACAGCTCGTTACGCAGCTGTCGGCACAGGGCGGCCACCAGAGCGGTCTTGCCCGAGCCGACCGGGCCGCCGATGCCGATGCGTAGTGCCTCGCCCGGCGTGCGGGCACGCTTGGGCCGATAGTGGACGTGGTCGTGCGGCTCGCCGTCGATCAGATGCGGGGGCATGGCGCGGTCTCCTTGTGGCGGTGGCTTCAGCTGGCGAACAACGGCCGCTCGCGGAGCATGTGACGCTGGGCGAGCGCGTCCTGCAGGGGGTCGGACACCGCGGCGAGTCCGGCCACGGCTTCGACGGTGGTGCGATCACATAGCTCGGCGAGGCGCACTGTCACCACCGCGACCGCGGCGGGGTCCAGCGCCAAAAGTCGCTGGGCGGCGATCGCCGCGCCGGTGAGCGTGGTGTACACGACGACGCCCGCGGTTTCCTGTGGTGTCGCCGCGCAGGCGGCGCCCACCACGCCGAAGACCGTCGACAGGTGCGGTGTGACGCTCAGCGTCGACCACTCCGGCCGGGGCCACAGCTGCTTGGCCAGACGCAGCAGGCCGCGACCCTGCGCTCGCGAGGCGATTCTGGCGCCCGGCGCGGCAGTCCGCGCGTCGGCTTCGGCCTCCGCGCGCACCGGATCCAGCTTTCCCGCGCAGACTGCTGCGGCCAACGACGCGGCGACCAAACCTGAGGTTTTGACCCTGCGGCGCAGATACAGCTCGATGGTCGCGGCGTCGCGGACCAGACCGGAGGCGACGGCCTCCTCCACACCGCCGGAATGTACGTGCCCGCCGATCGGCAACCGCGAGTCCGCCAATGCGAACAGCGTCGCCAGACTCGTCGCACCGGATTCGCGCACCAGTCGATCCTATGTCGCGACGTGTCGCGGAGGTGTCCAGGACGTTTCGCGAGTGTTGGGGCGCAATTGGGTCAGCGGCGAAACCGGCGTTCCATGAACCGCTGCGCATGGGGGCGGTTCAGGTCCGTCCATGCCTGCACCGGCGCCGACCACCATGGCGCGATCTCGCGTGGCTTGGCGGTCACGGCATGACAGACCAGGTTGGACGCCTCATCGATGGTGAGTCCGGGCACGCGGCTGAAGTCGGTGGGTGCGCTCATCCTGGTGTGCACCAGCGGCAGGTAGATCGAGGTGGTGGTGACGCCGTCGCTCGCGGCCTCGGCCGCGACGCTGCGCAACCACACGTCGAAGGCGGTTTTCGACGCGCTGTAGGCCGCCCACCGTGGTGCTGGTGGCATGAGCACGCCCCAGGTGGACATGTTGACGAGATGACCTTGTCCGCGGGCGCGCATGGTGGGCAGCACGGTCAGCAGCAGACGTACCGGCCCGAGATAGTTGAGGTCGATCGTTCGGGTGAAATCGTGGAAGCGCTCATAGGACTCGTCGATGGGACGACGAATCGACTTGCCCGCATTGTTGATGATCACGTCGAGACGGCCGTGTTGGTCGAGCAGCCCGCGACCGAGCTGTTCGACGGCGTCCATGTCGGTGAGGTCGGCGGGATAAGCATGCGCGACGCCGCCCGCGGCGGTGATCTCCGCGGCGAGCCGGTCCAACTCGTCGGCGGACCGGGCGACGAGCAGCACGGTCGCGCCCGCCGCGGCCAGCTTGTGCGCGCTGGCCTTGCCTATGCCGTGCGACGCGCCGGTAACCAACACAACCTTGCCGGCGACCGCCGCGCGCAGCGACTGTGCGCGCGGACGCGAGCGGGGGTACAGCAGCCAGGTCGCCAACCGCTCGGTGATCGGCCGCCTGTTGCGCGACGCCGGGGTTTCGTCCACGAATCCGACTGTATGCCCGAATCAGACTCCACGACCGGTGATCGCGCATGGTCACCGGCCGCGCTAGGCCGCCATCTCCCGTCGCGGTCGCGGCAGACCCCGGCAGGTGCGGTAGGCGGCAGAGCACAAGGAGCTGGCGTCGATGTTGACGGCACTATTCGCGCGGTGCGCTTCGCCGGTCCGGTCAGCGCTTCACGGGCGAGGCGAGCAGGGCGACCACCGCCATCGCCACAAGCACGGTCGCACCCGCTGCCACCGCGATATGCATTCCACCGACGAAGGATTCGCGAGCCGACTCGATCAGGGCGGCGTTGCCGTCGGCACGCTGGATGGTCTCGCCCAGGGTGTCCGCGTAGCCGACGCCGGACCGGAAGACCAGTGCCGCGAGCGAACCGAGCAGCGCGAGACCGAGCGCGTTGCCCAGTTCGAAGCTGGTCTCCGAGATGCCCACGGCGGACCCGGCCCGCTCCGGCGGCACCGACGACACCGCGACGTCCGACACGAGCGTGAAAGAGACGCCATAACCGATCCCCGCGATGGCTGATCCGGTCAGATACCACCAGAGCCCGCCGTGCACGCCCATGCCGAGCAGCATCAGATTGCCGACCGCCGAGGCGAGCAACGCGAACACGAAGGTGGCGCGCGCACCAAAACGATGACCGACCCCCACACCGCCCATCGAACAGAGGAACACAGCGATCGCCATCGGTATCCCGAGTAGCGCCGCGGCCAGTGCCGAACGCCCGGTAACCGACTGTAGGTAGATGCTGGTGAGGTAACTCATACCGGCCAGCGACATCATGCCGGCCAGGCTGGCGCCGATAGCCACCGAGAACTGCGCCTTGCCGAACAGCCGCAGGTCCAGCAGCGGTTCGTCCAGGTGGCGCTGTCTACGGATGAACGCCACCAGGATTACCGCGCCGATCAGCGCGGTGAGGACGGCCTGCGTTTCAATCCCCTTGGTCGCGGCGTGCTTGATGCCGTACACCACCGGCAGAATGCCACCGATGGATAGCGCGACGCTCGGCAGATCCAACGGTCCCAGCTTGCTCGCCCGATGTTCGGGCAGCACGAACGGGCCGAACGCGAGCAGGATCAGCAGCACCGGAATGTTGATGAGAAACACCGAGCCCCACCAGAACTGATGGAGCAACACGCCGCCGATAATCGGCCCGACGGCCGATCCGCCCGCGAAGAACGCCGTCCAGACGCCGATCGCGGTGGCTCGCTCGCGCGCGTCGGGGAACAGACTGGAGATCAGTGCGAGACTGGACGGCAGCAGGGTCGCGCCGCCGAGGCCCATCAGCGCCCGCGCCCCGATGAGCACGCCCGCGCTCGGCGCGAAAGCGGCGAGCATCGACGCGATTCCGAAGATCGTGGCGCCTGCCAGCAGGATGTTGCGCCGCCCGATCCGGTCACCGAGGTTGCCCATGGTGATCAGCAGGCCGGCGATCAGGAACCCGTAGATATCGAGAATCCACAGCTGCTGGTCCGCGGAGGGATCGAGGTCGATGGTGAGGGTCGGTAGCGCGAGAAACAGCACCGAGATGTCCATCGAGACCAGTAGCACCGGCAGGAGCAACACGGTGAGGCCCAGCCAGGCACGTCGCGAGCCGCGTGTGGCCGGTGTGGCCCGCGCTGCCTCCAGGTCTGTCATGTTCCGAACGCCCTCTCCCGTGTCGCGTACACCGTACGCATCAATCCGGGTACAGTGTACGCACTGGGCACTGGAACGGAAAGCGAGTCGTGGGATGACCGAACCCAAGTTGCACCGCACCGCGATCGTCGATACCGCGATCGCGCTCGCCGACACCGAGGGCCTGGACGCGCTATCCATGCGGCGCATCGCCGAGCGGATGGGTGTGGGCGCCATGTCGCTGTACCGCCATGTCGCGCACAAGGACGAATTGCTGGCCTTGATGACCGACGAGGTAGCCCGGCGCAATCCGTACCCGTCACCGGAGGGGCAGCAGTGGACCTGGCGGGATCGAGTACGCATCGCCGGCGAGATCGATTGGGCGCTCTACCGGGAACATCCGTGGGTGCTACTCACCTTCGCCACCCCGCGCTACAGCTTCGGGCCGCAGAGCCTGGCCTGCCTGGCCTGGCTGGTCGAGGGCTTTATGGAACTCGGGGTCTGCGCTCGCGAAGCGACGACCATGTCCTTCACCGTGTGGAACTACATCTCCGGCGCCACTCTGCCGGAGATCAGTGCCGCGCTGATGGCGCGCAAGGGCATGAACCCCGCGGGTGACAACGGCCTGCGGGCGTTACTGAACGGGACGGCACAACTGCCGACCCCCTCCGCGCTGACGGAACTGGAAGGCAGCGGCGTCGGCGACCTGACGCAGGAGGAGTTGCTCTACGCCGGCCTCGATGCGCTGTGCGACGGGTTCGCCGTACGGGCGGCGCGTCACACAACCTTGACCTCGACATAACGTGATATCGGGAGGCTGGCGGCGACCACCGCACGGAGAGGAATCCGCGTCAATGCCCTTCGCCTCCACCATGTTGCGCAGTCCGCACTGCGCGCGCCGTCAGTCGCCGGCGCCGTTCACAATGGCGTACGCGAAGCCGTCCCAGCCCTTGCTGCCGACAGTCTGAACCACGGTCGCGTCCAGGCTGGGTTCGGCAGCGAGCAGGTCGATCAGGTCGCGGCCGGCTCGAGCGTTCGGGTCATCGGAATGCTCCTCGGCGACCGCACCCTCGCGCACGACGTTGTCGACGATGATCACCGAACCTGGTCGGGTCAGTCGCAGTGCCCACAGCACGTAGTTCGAATTGTTGACCTTGTCCGCGTCGATGAACACCAGATCGAACGGCTCCGGGTCCTCCTCGGCGAGCACGGGAAGACTGTCCAGTGCGGCGCCGACGCGGATATCCACCCGGTGCCCGACACCCGCTCGGTCGATGTTCGCGCGCGCGACCGTGGCATGCTGCGCTGCGAACTCCAGCGTGATCACCCGCCCTTTCGCACCGACCGCGCGGGCGAGCCAGATCGTGCTGTATCCGCCGAGCGTGCCGATCTCCAGTACCCGCCGCGCCTGGGCCGTCCTGGCCAGCAGATACAGGAGCTTCCCCTGCGGGGGTGACACGTCGATCGGAGGCAAGCCCGCCGCTTTGTTCGCTGCCAGCGCCGCCGAATCTTGCTCCCCGACGAGTGTGTCCACGAGATAGCGGTCCACGTCGGCCCATCCCGGTGTCGTCATACCGGAAAGTCTGCCACTCGATTCCATCGATGCGGTCGACCTCCGAGTACTCCGGCGCACAACACTCCGAGATTCCCCGAGGGGCAATCGGCTTGCTGGTCGACACGCTGATGGCCAATCTCGCGGTGGCGGTGGCGGTGGCGGTGGCGGTGGCGGTGGCGTTCGTCGCGGTGCCGTGGCTGCATTTCGGCGTGAAAGCCCTCGGCGCGGTCTATCAGGGATATCTGGCATGGCAGACGCCGAAGGCGAGCAACCGCGGTTTGTCCGACACACCCGCGGTGGAGCAGGACTCGGTCGGCGCGGCGTTTCGGATGGGCCCGCTGACGAACTTGCTGAATCCGAAGGCCGTGGCGCTGTATGTGGCACTGATCCAACAGTTCATCGACCGAGTCGCGGGCACACCGTCGAGCAGGGAATCGTACTGGGAAGCATCCACGTCGCGGTCAGCACCGGCGTCGATACGCTGATCGTCGTGGCGGTGGGCACGATCGCGGGGTTTGTCGCGACCAAGCCCCGGTGGGTGGGTTGGCGGCGCCGGGCCACCGGGACGCTACTCGAGGTTGCCGCTGCGCTCCTTGCGCGGAAGGTTCCGAATCGAGCCGGTATCCAGTCTGCTGTCCGGATGCCGATCCCAGACATGCCGACATCATTGCGGGCTATGCGCGGCGTCTGCGACGTCATCGGTCAGGCGATCCACGCCTCCGGACGAGCCGGCTGAGTAACCGCGGCTGAGCCGACAGCCCCGCGCCGGATTCGACTCAGGTGCGGGGCCGGGTCCGGGCGGGCGCTATTTCGAGAAGTTCTCCGGGGGCTGCCAAGGACGGCCTTGCGGGTCATCCGGGCGGTAGGACGGTGGTTGCTGCGGCGACTGTGCGGGCTGGTGCGCTGGGAAAGCCTCCTGCGGAGGAATTACCGGCTGGTGCGGGGAAGGTTCGAATCCCTGTGGGGGTGGTGTCGGTGCGATGCCCTCGACCGGAGTGCGCGCCGTGGCTTCGGCGGCACGGACGGCGCGCTCGATAGTCGGATCGGGCGCGGTGTCGAACCAGTCCGCGACGTCGGAGTCGTCCTCCGGCTTGATCTCCGAGCCGTCGGCAGGGGGTGCTTCGTAGCGGAAGACGCCATCCTCGCCCTGGGTACCGAAGCTCTTGGCGAACCCTTCCAGCGCCTTGCCGAAGTCACTGGGTACCAGCCACACCTTGTTGGCGTCACCACGGGCGACCATGGGGAGCGTCTGCATGTACTGGTAGGCAAGCAATTCCGGCGTCGGTTTGCCGGATTTGATGGCGGCGAAGACCTTTTCGATCGCCTTGGCCTGGCCCTGTGCCTGCAGGTAGGAGGCGGCCCGCTCACCCTGCGCACGCAAGATCCGGCTCTGCCGCTCGCCTTCCGCGGCCAGGATGGCCGACTGCTTGGCGCCCTCGGCGGACAGGATCTGCGCCTGCTTGGAACCCTCGGCCGTCTTGATCTGCGATTCGCGCTGCCCCTCCGCGGTGAGGATCATCGCGCGCTTCTCGCGATCGGCCTTCATCTGCTTCTCCATCGACTCCTGGATCGACGGCGGTGGATCGATGCTCTTGAGTTCGACCCGCGCGACGCGCAGCCCCCATCGGCCGGTCGCCTCATCGAGCACCCCGCGCAGTTGGCCGTTGATCGAGTCCCGGGAAGTCAACGTCTGCTCGAGGGTCATGCCGCCGACGACGTTGCGCAGCGTAGTGACGGTCAACTGCTCCACCGCGGCGATGTAGTTGCTGATCTCGTACACCGCCGCCTGCGGGCTGGTCACCTGGAAATAGACCACGGTGTCGATGTGCAGGGTCAGGTTGTCCTCGGTGATCACCGGCTGCGGCGGGAAGGAGACCACCCGTTCGCGCAGATCGACCTTGGCCCGAATCCGGTCGGCGAACGGGACGAGAAACGTGAGTTGGCCTGACACGGTGCGCGAATACCGGCCGAGACGCTCGATCACCGCGGCCTCGGCCTGCGGCACCAGCGCGATCGACTTGAAGACCACCACCACGACCAACAGTACGAGGACGGCGGTCACGATCAGTACAGCCATCAAGGCCCCTTCCAGACAACGGCGGTCGCGCCGTCGATCTTCATGACATACACGGTCGTACCCGGCTCGTAGACCTCGGTCACGTCCATCGGCCGGGCGGTCCACACCTCGCCGCCGAGCTTCACCTGACCGGACTGCGCGGCGACCTGCTCGAGCACCAGTGCCGTCTTACCGGGCAAGGCGTCCACATTCGTCGGCGTCGGCGGTGGAGTTCCGAAGCGCCGTCGGATGATCGGGCGAACACCGAGGAACAGCACCGCCGACATCACGGCGAACACAACGGCATCGGCCACCGGCGAGGTGTCCGCAACGGCGGCGATCCCCGCGGTGCCGAGCGCCGCGACACCGAGCATGAGCAGCGTGAAGTCCCCGGTGAGCATTTCCGCCGCCGCAAGCACGATGCCCGCGACCAGCCAAAAAATTGCAGCCACACAACCACTCTAGTGCTCCGATGATGATCTCGGGCGGGACCGACCCGCCCCGACGCCACCAATTGCCCCACGGACGCGCGGGCGACGGTCGTGATGCCGAAACCCGCAGCGGTGGTGCTAGCTTCGAGCGGATGAACGCGCGTGACAGGTATGGCGATATCTTCTCCGGACATTCCCGGTCGAAGAAGCGGGCGGTACCGACGGTGATCGCGGAGCGTGACCTGGTCGTGGAGGACGCCGCCACCGGATTCTGTGGCGCCGTGGTCGGTTTCGATCGCAGCTACGACGGCGAGTTCGTGAAACTGGAGGACGCCTGCGGCGTGGTGCGCCTGTTCGCGTTGCGGGCGGCGGCGTTCCTCATCGATGGCGCGCCGGTCACGCTGGTCCGGCCTTCTGCTGCTCTTCCGAGCAAGCCGACGCGCTCCGCGTCCGGTTCGACCAGGGTCGAGGGACTGCGTGCCCGGGTGGCGCGCGGCAGCCGGATCTGGGTGGAAGGCGTGCACGACGCCGCGCTGGTCGAGCGGGTGTGGGGCCACGACCTGCGGGTCGAAGGCGTGGTAGTCGAACATCTGGAGGGCCTGGACAATCTGGCAGAGCGGCTCGTGGAGTTCGAACCCGGACCGGGCCGGCGGGTCGGGATACTGGTCGACCACCTGGTCACTGGGTCGAAGGAGACACAGCTGACCGCCGGCCTCGGGCCCCACGTGCTGGTGACCGGACACCCGTTCATCGATGTGTGGCAGGCGGTGCGGCCGGCCACCGTCGAGATCCCGCGGTGGCCGCAGGTGCCACGCGGCGAGGACTGGAAGACCGGTATCTGCACCCGACTGGGGTGGGGGACGCCGCAGGACGGCTGGCGGCGAGTGTACGGCGCCGTGTCCTCGTTTCGGGATCTGGAGCCACCACTCATCGGCGCGGTGGAGCGCCTGATCGACTTCGTCACCGAACCCGAATAGCTGGAACTCAGGGGTCCAGCCCGGCGCCACGAGCCGGGCCATGACCGTACCAATGCAACGGCTGCTGTCCACCCGTCGTGCCGTACAGGTCACGAATGCTCTGCCGCACCGACGCCCGTGCGTAGCGCAAACCCTTTATGCTCGATAATTATGTGCTCTCCAAGTGCGACGCTGACGGTGTGGGCCGGCTCCTGGCTGGCCGGCTGCAGTGCGCCCGACGACATCTTGGCGGCCCTGCACGCCTGGGCGCCGAGACACACGATCGCGGCCGGCGACCCGGTCACCGGGGGGCGCACCGACCTGCCCTGGTCGGCGCACGGAAACCTGCCGGGAAGCGGAGTCATGGCGCTGCTCAAGGTGATTCGCGAGACGACCGCGCAGGCCGGCGCTCAACTGCGGCTGGTGCTCCCGGTCCCGGGCGATGTGCGCGGACTGCCGTCGGGAACGGCGTTCGCCGCCGACGCGATCGAAGCCGAGGAAGGCATCCTGCTCGGCGTCCCCGGCACCGACGGCACCGGCCTCATCCCGCAGTGGGCCGACGAGGACACCCTGCAGTGGACGATCTACAGCACACCCATCCCCGCGTCGCCAGGGTCCGGCATGTCACTCGGCGAAGCCGAATACGCCATGCGCGAAGCCGTCCGCGATGCCGCCGACGCGTTGATGAAACTCCACACGACCTCCGTCGGCGCGGCCGACTCCGATCCGCGTGAACTCATCGAGGCCGAACTCGCCGACTACTCCCGGCACGACTACCCCGACTCGATCCCTTTGCGCGCCAGGCGCATTCTGGATACCGCCGATCATGTCGCGGCCATCCTCACGGTGGCGCAGCGGGAACCGGCCGCCTCCCCCACCTCCGCCAGTGCCATCGGTGCGCAGGAATCGCTGCTACGCCCGCTCTGGGACGCGATCCGCGCGGCGCGGCTGGTCGCGGTGCACGCGTCAGCACGCAGCAACCACTGATGCCCTGTCAGCTGCCGACAGGCCGACCGGGCATCCCCCGGCAGGCAGTGTGACATGCGTATTCTCCGTCGTGGCGCCGGGGCCCTCGCTGCCGCGCTGATCGGCCTCGGACTGCCTGCCCCTGCCTCGGCGATTGTTGGCGGTACCCCGGCGACGACGACCGACTATCCGTGGCTGGCCGCCATTGGCACGCCGCTGTTCGCCACCCGCGCCTCCGGCCAGTTCTGCGGCGGCGCGCTCATCGCGCCGGACCAGGTGATCACCGCGGCGCACTGCGTCGCTCCTGCTTTGCTGCTACCCCAAGTCCTCGCGGTCACCTTCGGCCGCGATGACCTGCGTGACAGGGACGGAAACACGGTGCGCGTCAAGGAACTTCGCATCCACCCGGATTTCCGGGCGACCATCCTCGACGGTGAGCCCGTCTATCACGACGACATCGCGATCCTGACCTTGGATCGCCCGCAGCCCAGCCCTACGGTGGACATCGCCGCTGCGATTTCGAGCACCGGCACCATCCTGGGCTGGGGCGCCACCTCCGAAACCGACGAGGCCAACACCCGCCTGCGCGCCGCGACCGTCCCTGTGGTCGCCGACGACGACTGTGTTGCCGCCTACGGCGCGGCCTTCGATCCGCGGACCATGCTCTGCGCGGGCTCCCCCGACGCAGATACCGCCGAGTACGACAGCGGGGGTCCGCTCCTCGTCGACGGTCGGCTCGTCGGCCTCACCTCTTGGGGCAAAGGCGCGGCCCGACCCCGCTTTCCCACGGTCTATTCCCGTACATCAGCGGCGAATTTCTGAGCTATCGCGGGGAGCCCGCCTACCTACTGCGGCGGGAAGGGCGGTTGCTGATACTGCTGTTGCGGCGGGTACTGCTGATACTGCTGCTGTGGCGGATACGGTGGGTACTGCGGCTGCGCCGGGTAGGGCTGCTGATACTGCGGCGGCGGATAGGGGTGGTGAACCTGCGGCGATTGCGGCGGATACGGCTGCTGCGACCGGTTCGAGTTCCCTCTTCGGCTCAGCCAGACCACTAGGGCAATGACGACGATGACGACCCCGATACACAACAGAAGTCCCCCGAGCGAGAACCCTCCGCTGCCACTCCCGCCGCGGCGCCTGGCCTCGGTAGCGTCCAGCGCGACGGTCCACACACTCGTGTCGGACCAGGCATGCGGGTCGAGCAGTGCGGCGTTGATCAGCACGTCGGCATAGGCCATTGAGAGTTATCCCCCCGGAGAATGGATTCGTCGGTCACAAACGGAGTAGATGCTAACCGGCCAGATTCGGCTTACTTCCCACCGATGGGACGGCGCGGTGCCGCGCAACAGTCGACGACGCATGCGGCGCCATTGCGGGTGCAGCCGTATCCCGGGACATCGCCGAGCCGGCGAGATCGGGTGTCGCGCAGGTGTTCGGAGATCAGTTCGACAACCAGCTTCGCGAAGCGGCGATCGGTGCCCGGAGTGGCGGCGCGAGCGAAAGCCATGCCGAGTTCCGCGGCCTTCTCCGCGGCCTCGTTGTCGAGATCCCAGATGACCTCGAGGTGGTCGGAGACGAAGCCCACCGGACAGACCACGACGGCCGCGACGTCCTCGGTCGCCAAGACGTCGAGGTGGTCGACGATGTCCGGCGCCAACCACGGTACGTGCGGTGGACCGGACCTGGACTGCCACACCAAGTCGTAGTCGGTGAAACCGGTTGCGGCGGCGCATAATCGGGCCGCGTCGCCGACCTGACGACTGTAGAGGCGGCCGCCGTCGGCGGGGGGCCCCGCGGCATCGTCGGCCGACACCGGAATGGAGTGCGCGGTGAACACCAGCCGCGTACCCGCGCGTAGGTCGACCGGAAGCCGTTCCCGCGCGGCGCGAATGGCGTCGGCGAACGCCTCGATGAGCAGCGGATGGTCGAAGTACTGGCGCAACTTCACCAGTTCCGGCGCGCCCGCACCGAAAGCCGTCCGTGCCCGCGCGATGTCCTCGTGATACTGCAGGCAACCGGAGTACCCGCCCCACGCCGACGTCGGGAACACCAACGCGGAGCCGACACCGTCGGCGGCCATCCGCGCAACGGTGTCCTCCACCATGGGATTCCAGTTCCGGTTACCGAAGTAGACCGGCAGTTCGATACCCGCCGTCACCAATTCGGCTTCGACCGCCGCGATGATGTCGCGGTTGAGCGCGTTGATCGGTGACACGCCACCGAAATGCAGATAGTGCTCGGCGACCGCTTCGAGTCGCTCGCGCGGCACGCCCTTGCCCCGGGTGACGTTCTCCAGGAACGGCATCACGTCCTCGGGACGCTCCGGGCCGCCGAACGACAGCAGCAGCAGCGCGTCGGCAGCCGGAACCACCGTGCCTCCTCGCGAATCGCTCAGTTGATCGCCATGCTCTCCGGGAACCAGGTGTTGTGGCTGGCGCCGCCGTCGACGTAGATGATCGAGCCGGTGGTGCCGGGCAGCCAGTCCGATAGCAGCGCGACGATCGACTTCGCCACGACGGTCGGGTCGTCGACGTCCCAACCGATCGGCGACGCGCCGTCCCAGTACATGTTGAGCTGGTTCAGCTTGGCGGCGTCATCGGTCGCGGTGCCCGCGATCGCCTTGGCGGCCAGCGTCTTGATCGGTCCAGCGGCGATCAGGTTCGAGCGGACCTTCTTGGCCGTGCCCACCTCGCGCGCGACGTACCGGTTCACCGACTCGAGCGCCGCCTTCGCCACGCCCATCCAGTTGTAGAACGGCATGGCGGTGCGCGGATCGAAATCCATGCCGACGATCGAGCCGCCCTCGTTCATCACCGGAAGCACCGCACGCGCGAGCGACGCGTAGCTCCACGCCGAGATCTCGAACGCCTTCGCGGCGTCCGGACCGGGGCCTTCGAGGAACGGACGAGCCTCTGGTCCCATCAGGGTGCGCGGCGCGAATGCGATCGAGTGCAGCAGGCCGTCGATCCCGTTCGGCGCCAACTCGCGCACCGTGTCGGACAGTCCGGCGAGATCCTCCTCGTTGGTGACATCGAGCCCGATCGCGGGCGGAACCTCCTGCGGCAGCCGCTTGGCGATCCGGTCGATCAACCGCAGCCGCTCCGGAATGCCGGTGATGATCACCTTCGCGCCCTGCTCCTGCGCGACCGCCGCCGCGTGGAACGCGATCGACGAATCGGTGATGATGCCGGTAACCAGAATGGTCTTGCCTTCGAGCAGTCCGCCCATGAGTTCTCGGTTCTCCTGACGTTGAAAAGATCGGGTTGCCTGCGGCCCAGAATGGCCTCGCGACACGGTGTTCTGTGCGGTCAGTGGCCCATGCCCATGCCGCCGTCGACCGGGATGACCGCGCCGGACACATAGGCGGAGTCCTCGGACGCAAGGAAGCTGACCACCGCCGCAACATCTTCCGGCTGGCCCAGCCGTTGCAAAGGGATGAACTGCTTGGCCATGTCGTGGAACTTCTGGTCGAGTTCCGCGGTCATGTCTGTCTCGATGAATCCCGGCGCGACGACGTTTGCGGTGATCGAACGGGAGCCGAGCTCACGGGTGATCGAACGCGCCATACCGATCACGCCGGCCTTGGACGCGGCGTAGTTGATCTGACCGGGCCCACCACCCAGGCCGACGACCGAGCCGAGGAAGATCAACCGGCCCCAGCGCGCCCGCAGCATCGCCCGGTTCGCCCGCTTGGCAACCCGGAACGCACCTGTCAGGTTGGCATCGATAACCCGATTGAATTGATCCTCGGACATCCGCATGAGCAGGGTGTCGTCCGTGATGCCCGCGTTGGCCACCAGTACCTCGACCGGGCCCTGATGCGCCTCCACCTCGGTGAACGCATGGTCGACCGAGTCACTGTCGGTCACATCGCATTTCACACCGAACAGCCCGTCCGGCACCCCAGACCCACGATGCGTCACGGCCACTTTGTGACCGTCGGCGAGCAGACGCTGCGCGACCGCGAGACCGATGCCGCGATTACCGCCGGTCACCAGGACCGACCGGGATGTGATGTTCGACATGAGCTTCAACCTACCTGGTCGGATCGACCGCTCACGACGCGGCCGCCCGCGTCTGTCGCACCGACCTGCTGGTGCGAACGATTCGGCGTACCGGCACCTCGCCGCCGGCGCCTCTGGCAGCGGAGCCGCGACCAACTGCTGGCAGGGCAGCCGGGACCGCCGAAGATTTCGGAGTACGCATCATTTCCCCGTAGTGGGCGACGTCGGCTGCCGCCCATCAGGGTCGGGACAACACTCGATCACCGCACTGCACCGGCCACTCGGCCACGCCCGAAGCGAACACTGGGCCAGAACAATTCACACTGCGTTGCTACGGGGCTGCTACGGGAGACGCTGTCGGTACAGCAGGCCGGTGACGACTCCGGCGGCAACCAGCAGCAGCCCGAGCAGCAGCCACGGACGGCTGGCATCGCCTCTGGTCAACTCATATCCGATCTGCTGCTCCAACGTGTCATAGACCCTCGTCAACTCCTGCAGGGACGACGCGGTATAGAACTCGCCCCCGGACAGCCGCGCGATCTCCTTCATCGCATCGTCATCGACCGCGACCTTGACCTGTTCGCGACCACCGTCCTCACGGGGAATCTCGACGACACCCCAACTCGTGCCGAACGAGATCGTCGAAATCGGGACGTTCTTGTTCTTCGCCAGCCGGGACGCCACGAACTCGTGCCGCGGATTGTCGACATCCTCGAAGGCGGGAACCGTCTGTTTTCCGTCCGACATGAGTACAACGCGGGCCGGCGGTGGTTCCTGGGCACCGCCGAGGACCGTGGCCAGGGTGTCGATCGCCTGCAGCGCGGTGAGGATGCCTTCGCCGGTGGCGGTGCGCTCGGCCAGCTTGACGTTGTCGATCGCCGCCTTGACCGCTTCGTGATTCGTTGTCGGGGACACCATCACCGAAGCGGTGCCCGCGAACGTGACGAATCCGATGTTGACCCCCTCCGGGAGTCCGTCCACGAATTCCTTGCCCGCCTTCTTCGCGACCTGGATACGGGTCGGCGGCACATCGTCCGCCTCCATCGACAATGAGACATCCATCACCAACATGACGGTCGCGCGGTTGCGCGGTACCTTCTTGACCGCCGTAGGCCCGGCCGCGGCGATGGTGAGCAGCATCAGGCCGATCAGCATGAGTGCGACGGCCAGATGTCGCAGCGGGCCCGGCCGCGACGGCGCGACCCTCTCCAGCAGCTCCATGTTGGTGAACTTCACCATGTGCTTGTGTCTGCTGCGCTGCACCAGAATGTAGCCGAGCGCGATGAGCGCGATGACCGCGAGGAATCCGAGCCAGATCTGTGCGGTGAAATGCGAAATACTCACTGGCGTGGCACCCGCCCGGTCGGGGCGCCCAAGCTGTGGCGCCGGGTGGACACGAACCGGACCACATCGGCGATCCAGTCCCGATCGGTTTGCAGGGTGAGCACCGGAGCGCCACAGCTGCGCAGAGCCTGCTCGACCTGCTGACGGTGGCGCTGCGCGGCAGCGGCGAAATCGGCGCGCAGTGTAGGGGTGATGCTGAACTCGCGGGTGCGCCCGGTCTCCGGGTCGTGCAGCACGACATCGCCCATGTCGGGCAGCGACAGGTCGCGCGGGTCGATCACCTCGACCGCGAGCAGATCGTGCCGCGCGGAGATGGCACGCAGTGAGCGCTGCCAGTCGATGTCACCGAGAAAGTCGCTGATAATCACGGCGAGGCCGCGTTTACGTTGCGGGCGGCGCAGCGATTCGATGCCGCCGCGCAGGTCACCACGCACGCCGTCGCGCGCGTGCGGTGTCGTCGCGATGCCGCGCAGCAGGGTCTGGGCGTGGATGCGCCCGCTGCGTGCCGGGATGCGGACCAGTCGCTCGCCGGTGGCGACCACCGCACCGATCCGGTTGCCACCACCACTGGTCAGATGCGTGATCGCGGCGGCAGCGGCGATGGCCAGATCACGCTTCTCGCACGCGGCGGTACCGAAGTCGAGGCTGGCGGACAGATCGATCACCATCCAGGTCTCCAGCTCTCGGTCCGCGATCATCTGACGAACGTGCGGATGGGTGGTGCGAGCGGTGACCGACCAATCCATCTGGCGCACATCGTCGCCCGGCTGATATGTGCGCGCCTCCCCCGGCTCGGAACCAGGTCCTGGTATGAGACCGAGGTGATCACCGTGCAGCACGCCGTCGAGCTTTCGGCGCACGGTGAGCTCGAGGGTTTTCAGCGCGACCGACAGTCGTGGGTCGGTCAGTTCTCCTGATCGGAACGATGGCGGTGCGTGCGACGGCATCGGTACTGGGGGAACCGGATCCGATGCCGACGTCACTTCGGCGGGATGGTGCCGGCGGGCTGGGAAAGGTGCCCGTTCGACGGCTGTGGCACGGACTGTTGCTGCGGCGAGGGCGGCTGCGGGATCTGTTGCGGCGGCGCGTTCTGCGGGCTGACAGTGGGCGGCGCGGCCGAAGCACCCGGCGCGACCGCCTGCGGTGCGACCTGTGGCAGGCCGATGGTCTGCAGCACCCGCTTGATCACATCCTCCGGGCTGATCTCGTCGGCGAGCGCGTCATAAGACAGCACCAGGCGATGGCGCAACACGTCCGGGATCACCTCGACGACGTCCTGCGGCACCACGTAGTCGCGACCGCGGATCAGCGCGACAGCACGAGCCGCGGCGATGATCCCGAGGCTGGCGCGTGGCGAGGCGCCATAGGAGATCCAGCTGGCCACATCCTGCATGCCGAAGTCGGCCGGCTTGCGGGTCGCCGCGATCACCCGGACCACATAGTCGACCAACGCATGATGCACGAAGGTGTTGGCCGCCACCTTCTGCAGACGGATCAGTTCCTCCGGCTGCAGGATGGGACTTGCCGCCGGAGGGGTCACGCCCATCCGGTAGATGATCTCGCGCTCCTCCTCCACCGAGGGGTAGTCGACCACGACCTTGAACAGGAAGCGGTCGCGCTGCGCCTCGGGCAGCGGGTACACGCCTTCGCTCTCGATCGGGTTCTGGGTCGCCATGACCAGGAACGGATCCGGCATCGGGTAGGTCTTGCCGCCGATCGAGACGTGCCGTTCGGCCATCACCTCGAGCAGTGCCGACTGCACCTTGGCCGGCGCGCGATTGATCTCGTCGGCCAGCACGAAGTTCGCGACGACCGGGCCGAGTTCGGTGTCGAATTCCTCGCGGCCCTGCCGGTAGATACGGGTACCGATGAGGTCGGTGGGCACCAGGTCTGGCGTGAACTGCACGCGGGAGAACGAGCCGCCGACAACTTTCGCGAAGGTCTCCACCGCGAGCGTTTTCGCAATACCCGGCACACCCTCGAGCAGGACATGTCCGCGTGCGAGCACACCGACGAGCAGCCGCTCCACCAGGCGATCCTGGCCCACGATTACCCGCTTGACCTCGTAGATCGCCTTTTCCAGGGTCTGGACGTCACGCTCGAGGGTGCTGGGCGCGGAGCCAGGCGCATCTTTCGCCAAATTCGCCCCGCTCACACCGTCCGTCGAAGTCACCAACATCCCCGCTTTCGCCTTGGTCCTGTGCGTGCTGCCACAACTATTCCAGGTAATGGCCGCCTGTGCCGCAACCGGACCCGATATAAAGGGAATTCGACGATCCCACCCGGCCGCCCGGCATCCGAAAAGTCGGATATCAGGTAGTGACCCGCACCGCGTAGGGCATGATGCCACCCTCCCGAACCGGGGACACCTTCACCACGTCGCCGGATTCCGGCGCCTCGACCATCTTCCCGTCGCCGAGGTACAGCGCGACGTGCTGACTGCCGTTGGGCCCCCAGAACAGCATGTCGCCGCGTTCGCGCTGGTCCACTGGCACCCGCGTGCCAGCGTTGTATTGATACCCGCTGTAGTGCGGAAGCGAAACTCCGATGCCCGCGAACGCGTAGATCATCAGGCCCGAGCAGTCGAAGCCCACCTTGTTGTAATCGCCATGACTGTCGGCGACACCACCGTCACGGATGCCCAGCGTCGGCCCGTCCTCGTCACCGCCACCCCACGCATACGTGACGCCCAGCTGTGACATGGCCCGGTCGACCGCAATGTCGACGCCTCCGGAACCGCCGACTGAAGGCGCGCTCGGGCGTGGCATGGTCCGCCGCGGCGGCGGCGCGGCCTCCATCTGGGTGTGTGGGCGCCTGCCTTCGCCGAGCCGCGCGGCGCGATCCCGGGCGGCCAGATCGTCGGTGGCGCGCGCCGCGGCCGCCGCGGCGGCCGCGCGCACCGCGGCCTCTTCCGCCTTGCGTTGCGTGTCCCAGACCAAGTACGCGTCGCGCTGGCCGCGCAGTCCCGCCACGTTCTCTCGTGCCGAATCCACCCGACCTTGTGCATCGCGGCGCTGGCGTAGCAGGTCGTCTCGCTGGACGGTCTGCTGGTCGAGCTCGACCCGTGCGGCAGCCACCGCCTTCTCCGCGTCGGCCTTTCTCGCCTCCGCCGCGGCAGTGGCGCCATCGGCGGCCGACTTCGCCTGTCGCGCACTGGAATTCTGATTGCCCTGGGCGATCTGTGCACGGCGTAGGCTGTCGAGCACCTGCTGCTGGTTCTTCGAGACCAAGGTGAGCAGCTGGGCTTGATCGAGCGCGGCCGCCGGAGTGGCAGCGGCAAGGTAGATGACCATCGACTCCGAGCCCGGCCGGGTATAGATCTGCGTGGCGAACTGGTCGAAGTTGTGCCGCGCCTGGCCGACTCGCGCTGCGGCAGCTGCCAGTTCGCGCCGGGATTCGGCGACAGCCACGGCGGCCGCGTCGGCGGTGTGGCGCGCGTCCTGCAGATCGACCAGCGTCTTGTTGACCTCTTCCCGCTTCCGCGCGACCGCGTCGTCGAGTTGTTGGAGCTGCTGGTCGACCGCGGCGACCTGGTTGATCAACGTCCCCACCTCGGCGACTCCGGCGTCGACCTGCGCCCCGGCCTCGGCGATCTGGCTGTCGCTGGGGTTCGGCGGCGGGGGCGGAACGGAGGCGGCGGGCCCTCCGGCAACCAGCACAGCCACCAGCGACAGCAATCCAATAGCTATTCGCAGCGGGCGGCGTCGGGCGAACTCGCCGTTATTGCGCATCACACCTCCGAGAAGTGGATTCCGGCAATGCCTCACGAGCACCAGCCGAACCATGACGCACAGTGGTCGACAGATGGCCTCTGACAACACTTGTTCCCCAGTAGCGGTTATTTGAACCGTACGGCACTTACATCACCAAGAAAACTCCAGTAACAGAACTACATACGCGTAATTTTTACTTTTTTCGAGATTTACTGGATGCAGCGGCGGATTCCGGCAAATGTCGCAAACCAACCGCCCGGAGAAAATGGCACAGAAAGACCGCATCCCCGATAGATGCCGGATCAGTACCGCCGATCGCCGACGCACGACAGTCTCAGCAATCATTCAGCATTAGAAAAACGGCAGCACTAGCAAACAGCTAGCTGCTCCGGACATAGCGCACTCGCCGCCGACTACGCGGCGGCGAGCATCGATGACTCGAATCTCGGTCGAATCCTTGAACAACTCGGTTCGGTCGACCGATGTCGAAGCCGACCCCGAGCTATCTCGCTAGTTCTTCCGGATTACAGGAAACTTGCCCTCGGCGGCTGCCGGTCACCGGAGCCCAGCGCGGCCGCGGTCGCGTCTTCGCGCGCCCGTCGAGCCTTGACCCAGTACAGCCCACCAACGACCGCCAACGTCCCGGCCAGCAGCACACAGGTGATGGCGGTCCACGACGACACCGATTCCGGGGTTTCCAGACGGCTGACAAAGAGACCAGCCGCCTCCGCGCTCTTGCCGTGCGTCTCCTTCGCGCCGTCCTCGGCCCATTCCAGCTGCACGCGGCTGATCGAGTCGCTATAGGTGCCGACCCAATCGTCACTGAGGACGACAACGGTGCCGTGCTGCGTCTCGCCCACCTCGGTAGCAAGGTCACGCAGGCTCGAGTCGTGGCCTGGATTACCGGGAACGACCACGATGCTCAGCGGCACCCCGTGCGCCCGCGCATCCGCCGCGATGGCCGCCAGTTCCGCCTTGTCCTTGCCGGTCAGGGTCGCGACGTGGTCGTCGGCCAGATCCGCGTTGAGCGAGCTCACAGTGTCGGCGGTGACGTTCGGCGGCAGTTCCGCGGCCATGGGGGTGAAAACCGAGGTGTGCGGGGCGGTCATCTTCCATCCGGTCTGTCGAGCCGCATCGGTATCCGAAGCGACGGTCATCCAACACTGCAGGGGCGAGCGAGATCCCCTTCTAGCTCGAAAGCACAGTACGCGACGGAGTGTCGCAGCACTCGCGTGCGGCACACCGAGCGACCCCCCAGTGTTTCACAGGACAAGCGTACTGTTACGGTCGTAGGGCGAGGACCCGGCGCCTTCCGGCGCCGGAGCACCTGGCGAAGACTCGGTCGCTCGCACAGCCCCGCGGGCGGCCCCCCGCACCGACGAGTGGAGCTGAAGTGACGACAAGTATCGATACTTTCGGCGCCAAGGGCACCCTCGAGGTCGGAAGCAACTCCTACGAGATCTTCCGCCTCTCCGCCGTGCCCGGCACCGAGAAACTCCCGTACGCACTGAAGGTCCTCGCGGAGAACCTGCTCCGCACCGAGGACGGCACCAACATCACCGCCGACCACATTCGCGCCATTGCGAAGTGGGATCCTTCGGCCGAACCGAATACCGAGATCCAGTTCACGCCCGCCCGCGTCATCATGCAGGACTTCACAGGTGTGCCCTGCATAGTAGACCTGGCGACGATGCGCGAGGCCGTCGCCACCCTCGGCGGCGATCCGGACAAGGTGAACCCGCTCGCGCCCGCGGAGATGGTGATCGACCACTCCGTCATCATCGACGTGTTCGGCCGCGCCGACGCCTTCGAGCGCAACGTCGACATCGAATACCAGCGCAACGGTGAGCGCTACCAGTTCCTGCGCTGGGGCCAGACCGCGTTCGACGACTTCAAGGTCGTACCGCCGAGCACCGGCATCGTGCACCAAGTCAACATCGAGCACTTGGCCCGCGTGGTCATGGTCCGCAACGGGCAGGCCTACCCCGACACCTGTGTCGGCACCGACTCGCACACGACCATGGTCAACGGCCTCGGCGTCCTCGGCTGGGGCGTCGGTGGCATCGAGGCGGAGGCGGCCATGCTCGGCCAGCCCGTCTCGATGCTGATCCCGCGCGTGGTCGGCTTCAAACTGACCGGCGAGATCAACCCCGGAGTCACCGCGACCGACGTGGTGCTCACCGTCACCGACATGCTGCGTAAGCACGGCGTGGTCGGCAAGTTCGTCGAGTTCTACGGCAAGGGGGTGGCGGAGGTGCCGCTGGCCAACCGCGCCACCCTCGGCAACATGAGTCCCGAATTCGGTTCCACCGCGGCGATATTCCCGATCGACGACGTCACCGTCGACTACCTGCGCCTGACCGGTCGCTCCGACGACCAGGTCGCGCTGGTCGAGGCGTACGCCAAGGAGCAGGGCCTCTGGCACGACGCCGACAAGGAGCCCGCCTACTCCGAGTACCTGGAACTGGACCTGAGCACGGTGGTGCCGTCCATCGCGGGCCCGAAGCGTCCGCAGGATCGAATCCTGTTGTCGGAGTCCAAGATCGCCTTCCGCAAGGATATCCACAACTACACCAGCGACGAGGTGAGCGGCCCGGCCGCATCCACACCGCACTCGCGCCTGGACGAGGCGCTCGAAGAGTCGTTCCCGGCCAGCGACCCGGCGGTGCTGTCCTTCGCCGACGACGACGCCGAACTGATATCGGCTGCCAACGGCGCCGCGGGCCGTCCGTCCAAACCGGTCAAGGTCAGCACCGAGGAGCACGGCGACTTCGTGCTCGATCACGGCGCGGTCGTGGTCGCCTCGATCACTTCCTGCACCAACACCTCCAACCCGTCGGTCATGATCGGCGCCGCCCTGCTGGCCCGTAACGCGGTGGACAAAGGCCTGACCCGCAAGCCCTGGGTGAAGACCTCCATGGCGCCGGGCTCACAGGTCGTCAACGGCTACTACGAGAAGGCGGGCCTCTGGCCTTACCTGGACAAATTGGGATTCAACCTGGTGGCCTTCGGCTGTGCCACCTGCATCGGCAACACCGGCCCACTGCCCGAGGAGATCTCCAAGGCGGTCAACGACAATGACCTCACCGTCACCGCGGTGCTCTCGGGAAACCGCAACTTCGAAGGTCGCATCTCCCCCGACGTGAAGATGAATTACCTGGCCTCCCCGCCGTTGGTCATCGCCTACGCGCTCGCGGGAAGCATGGACTTCGACTTCGAACACGACGCGCTCGGACAAGACACCGACGGCAACGACATCTTCCTGAAGGACATCTGGCCGGCGCCGCAGGAGATCCAGGACACCATCGACCGGGTCATCAGCCGCGACATGTTCCTCGAGGACTACAAAGACGTCTTCAAGGGCGACGAGCGGTGGCGCAGTTTGCCCACCCCGGAGGGTAAGACCTTCGAGTGGGCCGAGGAGTCCACCTACGTTCGTAAGCCGCCGTACTTCGACGGCATGCCGCAGACCCCGGAGCCGGTCACCGACATCAAGGGCGCCCGCGTGCTCGCGCTGCTCGGCGATTCGGTCACCACCGACCACATCTCCCCGGCGGGCAACATCAAGCCCGGCACCCCGGCCGCGCAGTACCTGGAGGAGCACGGCGTCGAGCGCAAGGACTACAACTCCTACGGCTCGCGGCGCGGCAACCACGAGGTGATGATCCGCGGCACCTTCGCCAACATCCGGCTGCGCAACCAGCTGCTCAACGACGTTTCGGGCGGCTACACCCGCGACTTCACCCAGGAGGGCAGCCCACAGGCGTTCATTTACGACGCAGCGCAGAACTACCAGGCCGCGGGCGTCCCGCTGGTGGTGCTCGGCGGCAAGGAGTACGGCTCGGGTTCCTCGCGGGACTGGGCCGCCAAAGGCACTCGCCTGCTCGGCGTGAAGGCCGTGATCACCGAATCGTTCGAGCGCATCCACCGCTCGAACCTCATCGGCATGGGCGTCATCCCGCTACAGTTCCCGGCAGGCGAGTCGGCCGCGTCACTGAAGCTGGACGGTACCGAGACCTTCGATATCGAGGGCATCACCCAGTTGAACGAGGGTGCTACCCCGAAGACCGTGAAGGTCACCGCCACCAAGGAGACCGGTGACAAGATCACCTTCGATGCGGTGGTCCGGATCGACACCCCCGGTGAGGCCGATTACTACCGCAACGGCGGCATCCTGCAGTACGTGCTGCGCAATATGATTCGCAGTTGAGCTGCTTCGCTGACCGTCCGCCGTCGGTTCACGGCGGCGGACGGCAGAAACCGCCGTCGAGGGTCCGTGCACCGCATTTCGCGGTGCACGGACCGTTCCACATTCCGCGGCACGCGGCATCGCCTGCCCCGCGCCGCAACGCCCGCTTCCCTCGGAGGAGCCCGCCATGCCTAAGGTCAGTGACGATCATCTCGCCGCCCGGCGCAGCCAGATTCTCGACGGGGCACGCCGCTGCTTCGCCGAATTCGGCTATGAAGGCGCCACGGTGCGTCGTCTGGAAGAGGAGATCGGGCTGTCGCGCGGCGCCATTTTCCACCACTTCCGGGACAAGGACGCGCTATTCCTCGCCCTCGCCCAAGAGGATGCCGAGCGGATGGCCGACGTCGCGGCCAACCAGGGCATCGTGCAGGTGATGCGCGATATGCTCGCCCACCCAGAGCAGTTCAACTGGCTCGGAACACGTTTGGAGATCGCCCGACGACTGCGCACCGACCCTGAATTTCGGGCCAGCTGGACCCAGCGCTCCGCGGAACTCACCGCCGCCACGCTGGCCCGCCTGGAACGCCGCAAGGCTGCGGGGGCATTGCGCGACGACGTCCCCACCGACGTCTTGCTCGGCTACCTCGATCTCGTCCTCGATGGCCTGATCGCCCGCATCGCTTCCGGTCACACCAATGAGAACCTTTCCGCCGTTCTCGATCTCGTCGAGGCTTCGGTGCGCCGCAGGCACTGATCAGCCGACGACGTTCAGAACGTCGCGTTCACGTAGTTCGCCGCGTGCGTTGTCCACCGCACGTTCGTGCCCGGCATCGTGTGGGTCGCGTACCGTACGTGCTGCCCGTCCGGCCACGGGGTCAGGTAGCCGATCACGCCACGGACCGCCGTGGAATAGCGGTCGAGGTTCTCGATCGGGTCCCGCAGCAGCACTTCGAGTAGTTCGGCGAAGATCAGCGGTGCGACATCGCCGATGCGAGCGCCCTCGACGAAGGAGAATGGCGAGATGCCGATGTCGATGATGCGCAGCGGCGAGTCCGCTGGGGACGCGGTGATGATGTCCCCGGGGTTCGCGTACTCGCGGACGGCGACCGCGGCGGGCCAGGCACCGCGCTGACCATGCAGGCCGAAAGTCGACGACGGGCACAGGTTTCCGACCGATTCGCCCGCGCGACGCAAGGGGTTGGCGATGTTCACCACGAACGCGATCTCCAGTGGAGTGCCGTCGGTATTCTTGTACTTTCCCGATCTGACGCCCTCCAGGATCCGACTCGCACAGATACCGCCGAGTGAGTAGCTCAGCAGCCCACAGACATTCGGTGAGTTCTGGATCGCCCGCACCCCGGCGGTGACGCCCAGCCGCACCGAGGTATCCAGCGAGGGACCCCACACGTCCGGCGCCGGGCCCACCGCCGCGGGCCAGTCCGGTTCGAAAGCGCTGAATCGGTCGGTGTCGAGCAGCGTGGTGATTTCGTGCAGGATGCCCGCGGGCGCGCCGTCGGGATTTCGCGGCTCGCCGGTGCCGCGGAGCGTGATGATGTCGATCATCGTGGTCTCCTAGCGCACCGCACCGACCTTCGGTACGGGATTTCACGGTAGACCCGTGTGACACTGCACGACCCGAGTACCGGGCTACTTCACCGCGACACGCGTTTCGCCACGCGGAGCGCGATCTAGGGGGCGGATAGCCGGGCGTGGCTACGCGCCGGACTGCATGCTTTCCAGCAGCGCTCGTACGATCCGATCCAATTCGCGCCGATCACCCGCGGAGAGCACGGACAGCAACCTGGTCTCGTTCGCGGTGTGCTCGGTGACCGCGACATCGATGAGCTCTCGCCCCGCGTCGGTGAGCGCGACCCGGACCGCCCTGCGGTCAGCCGCGTCCGCGACCCGCCGCACCCACCCGGCCGCCTCCAGTCGGTCCAGCCGCCCGGTCATGCCCGCGCGCGAGAGCATGAGCGTGTCGGCGAGCATGGACGGGTTCAGCTCGAACGGCTCGCCTGATCGGCGCAGCGCCGCCAGCACGTCGAACTCTCCGCGCTGCAGCCCGTGTGTGGCGAAGACCGCCTCGATCTCGCGCTGTGCCACCACCATCAGCCTGCCGAGACGTCCGATGACCGCCATGGCGTCGAGGTCGAGATCGGGCCGCTCGCGTCGCCATTGCGCCACGATCGCGTCGACGGGATCTGTTATCTGCTCGGTCATGGACAGGAGTCTATTCGTCGGTATATAGTTCGGTAGCGAATTATAAACCACCGAACTAATGGAGTCCGAGATGAACGCCCCCCGCATGGACGTCGCGATTCGTCAGCCGCAGGACGCGGAGACGCTGGGTACCGAGTCGGTCACGATGCGCCTACTGATCGATGCAGAACCGGCCGGAGGCGCGGTGAGCACACTCGAGGTCACCATGGCCCGCGGCGCCGACGGCGCGGCACCGCACTACCACACGCAGTCCGACGAGTTGTTCTACGTCGCGGACGGAGAACTGCAACTGCTGGCGGGCGACCGAATCGTCACAGTCGGCGCCGGAGGCGCGATCGTGGTGCCGAAGCTCATGCCACACGCCTTCGGCGCCACTCCGGACAGCTCGGCGCGGATCATGATCGCGCTGATGCCGGGTGTGCAGCGCTTCGAGTACTTCCGGCTGCTGGACCGGATCGCCACGGGAGAATCCACCCTCGCCGATCTCGCGGCATCCCAGCAGGAGTTCGACAATTATTTCGTCGACGCGCCCGCTTGGTGGGCCGAGCGAAACGCGAACCGGCGTTGAGCGGCCCGAATACGCCATCGCGGCGCCCGATGACACAGCGCGACCATCGAGAGCCGACTTGACAGCCACACAGTCGACGGGCGGTCCGTCGACGCCACGCGGGCTCCCACCCTCGGCAGGCGGCCCGATCCTACCGCCCGCAAACTTGTCGCGTCACCGAGCACGCGTTTCGCCGAACCCGCCGATCACTCGACACCTAGGTGCCGCCCATCGGCGGTCGGTGCGGATGCGGCACCTGCCAATCCTGGGCTATGGGCGCCGATTCCACGTCACGCACCGATAGCTGGAAGATTGCGTCATAACGCTTCCTAACCTGCCGAAAATCTTTCGGTGCTAGCCCATTCCATACCGGAATCCGGTTTGCCACCGGCCGCGAAATCTCGCGATCCCAGCCGCTCGCCGCCCTGACCACGATATGATCGCTCCTACGCTAGGGGGTCGTGGCAAATCACGAGCAGATCGGAGAAACCGCTATGACCGACGCAATCCGCCTTCCCGAGACCGAGCCGCACGGTGTCCACGTTCCTCCGCTCCAGGGCCTCCTGATCGCGGAGTCGGAAGGCGACATCACCGTGCGCGTCACCGAGGGAACGTGGACGTTTCGTCGCTGCGACGTGATACGGATCACCGACTCCGAAGCCTCGTACCCCGATCAGGACGGACGCCCGGTCCTGGTGAACATCCGCGCGGGCGCGACCGCCGACTTCACCCGGCGACTGCGCATAGACCTCGTCGAACGGCCGTTGACCCTCGCGGACGCGCCGTCGGAAGCCCTCGGCGACGATCAACTGCGCAGGCTTACCGAAATATGGGCCGACCGGATGCAACTCGTCGACTGTCCCGGCGGAAACAGCGCGACGTCCACCTACTGCCAGACCAAATCGTTCGACGGCAGCGACGACGGCATCAACTGCGACAGTCTCGACTGAACGGCTCAGCACATGGCGGCCCGCCGGAAGGATTCGGTCCTGATCGTGTCCGAATCCGATGATCTCCACGGTTCAGCGGTGGCCGCGACACTACGAGAGCATCACGGGATCACTCCGATCCAACTCGACCTCCGCGATTTTCCGCGCGAGTCCGGCAGTTTCCGGCTGGACCGGTTCGGCACCGCGCGCTCGCTCTCGCACCTGATCGGGCTGGACGACGTCCGATCGGTGTGGTGGCGGCGCCCGCACCCGACCCGGGTACCCGCCGGGGTCCGAGCCTCCGACAACGACTTTCGCCAGTCGGAGTGCGATGGATTCATCCAGGGTCTGCTGTGGTCGATCCCGGCCCACTGGGTCAACGATCCCGGCGCGGACCGCACCGCGGGCCGCAAAATCGTGCAACTGGAAACGGCGCTGCGTGCCGGGTTCGCCGTGCCGGAGACGTTGATCACCAACGACCCGGACGAGGCCCGCAGCTTCATCGAATCGCGCTCCGGTCCAGTTATTTTCAAGCGCACCGGTACGAGCCGGGCCGAGTTCACCGAAACCCGGATCATCACCAGGGACGATTTCGACCGGCTCACCGCGATCCGGTCGGCGCCGACCACCTTCCAGGACTATGTCGACGCCGCCTGCGACCTGCGGGTGGTGTGGGTCGACGGCATCGAATGGACCGTGCGCATCGACTCGCAGGCCGGCGTGGGCAAGGTCGACTCCCGCCTGGACACGTCGGTGGATTTCGTCCCCGACCACCTGCCTGCCGCGGTCAGCAAGTCACTGGCCACGCTGATGGGCGCGCTCGGATTGTCCTTCGGTATCCTCGATCTTCGGCTCGGCTGTGACGGCGAGTACTACTTCCTGGAGGTCAATCCGCAGGGCCAATTCGCGTACCTGGAGGTCAAGACCGGATTGCCGATCTTCCGCAGCTTGGCCAACCTGCTCGTGAACGGCGACGGCATGGTCGCGGGTTATTGATTCCGGCGATAGATCTGCAGCACCACACCCGACTTCGGGAACGACACGGCGTCCACCAACCGCAACTGCCGGGGCGCGAGTTCGTCGAACAGTCGAAGGCCTGTGCCGAGCAGCACCGGAAACACCAGCAACCGTATTTCGTCCACCACATCCAAGCGAAGGAACTCCTGCGCGGTGCGCACGCCGGCGAACACGACAACCGGCCTACCAGGACTGTTCTTCAGCTCAGCTACCTCGGCGAGTAGGTCGGCACCGATCCGGCGGGCCGGCTGCCATGGCAGCTCCGGGTCGGGCCGGTGCGATAGCACCAGCTTGGGCAGGGCATTGACCAGGGGCGCGAGCATCGCATCACCGGGCGTCGCCGGATCCCGTTGCGCGTCCGGCCAATATCCGGCGAGCACCTCGTAGGACGTGCGCCCGAAGATCTGAGCGTCCACGCCGCTGAGCAGTTCGGCCAGATACGCGTCGAGATCGGGGTCGTCGACCTCGATCCAGTCCAGTGCGCCATCCTGGCCGGCCGCGTATCCGTCCAGCGTCACCATGATCTGCACCAGCAGGCTCCGCGCCACAGGGTTCCTTCCGTCGGCAAGTGTCGTTCGACAATGCAGACGGGCCGCATGGCGCCGATTCATCGCGGCGTCGGCGAAAAACTTGCCGCCGACGCCTGTTTGGCATCGCCCCGGACGCTACGAACTCTTGCGGCGGTTGGCTCCACCACGACTGCGGAGCTGCACATGCGACTCCACCAGCACGTTATGAATGAAGCCGTAGGAACGGCCGGTAGACCGCGCCAGCGTCCGGATACTCGCTCCCGCCTCGTATTGCTTCTTTAGTTGAGTCTGTAGGCGGTCGCGAGACTTCCCGGTGACGCGGGTGCCCCTACCTAATGGGGCCTTGCCTTGTGTGGGCCTGTCGCTCATGGCTTCCTCCGAGTCGCCGAGCAGCGTCCTTCCAGGCTAAGCACTCAGCAGGCCATGATCAACGGGTTCGTGTGATGAAAATCACGCAAGCTGAATAAGTTCCAGATATTCGGCCGACCAATGGTCTTCTGTGCCGTCCGGAAGCAGAATCACCCGTTCCGGAGACAATGCCTCCGCTGCGCCGGGGTCGTGCGTGACCAGGACGACCGCGCCCGCGTAGGTGCGTAGCGCGTCCAGCACCTGCTCCCGGGAGATCGGGTCGAGGTTGTTGGTCGGCTCATCGAGCAGCAGCACGTTTGCCGCCGAAGAGACCAGACCGGCCAGCGCCAGACGGGTCTTCTCACCACCGGAGAGGGTGCCCGCGGCTTGCTCCAGCTGCGGGCCGGAGAACATGAATGCGCCGAGCAGTCCGCGCAGATCCTGCTCGCCCGCGTCCGGTGCGGCGTGGCGGATGTTCTCCCACACGGTGGCGTTGTCGTCGAGAGTGTCGTGCTCCTGAGCGAAGTACCCGACCTTGAGGCCATGCCCCGGCACCAGCGCACCCGCGGTCAACTGCTCGACCCCGGCGAGCAGGCGCAGCAGCGTGGTCTTGCCCGCACCGTTGAGCCCGAGCACCACGACCCGGCTGCCGCGGTCGATCGCCAGGTCGACCCCGGTGAAGATCTCCAGCGAGCCGTAGACCTTGGTCAGGTTCTCGGCCATCAGCGGCGTCTTGCCGCAGGCGGCGGGCTCGGGGAACTTGATCCTGGCAACCTTGTCGGCGATGCGCACATCGTCGAGTTCGGCCATCAATCGGTCGGCGCGCTTGGCCATGTTCTGTGCCGCAGTGGCTTTCGTCGCCTTCGCGCCGAGCTTGGCCGCCTGGGCGCGCAGTGCGCCGGCTTTCTTCTCCGCGTTCGCACGTTCACGCCGACGGCGCTGCTCATCGGTGGCTCGGGCGTCCAGGTATTTCTTCCAGCCCATGTTGTAGATATCGGCCTCGCCGCGCACCGCGTCCAGGAACCACACCTTGTTCACCACATCGGCAAGCAGTTCTACATCGTGGCTGATCACGATCAGCCCTCCGTCGTGGTTCTGCAGGAAGCCGCGCAGCCAGGTGATCGAGTCGGCGTCGAGATGGTTGGTCGGCTCGTCGAGCAGCAGGATCGTATCCGAACGGCCGCCGCTGCCGTCGGAGGCAGCGAACAGGATGCGCGCCAATTCGATCCGGCGGCGCTGCCCACCGGACAAGGTGCGCAGCGCCTGGCCGAGCACCCGATCAGGGAGCCCGAGGCTGTGACAGATACGGGCGGCCTCGCTCTCGGCGACATAGCCGCCGAGCGCAGCGAAGCGCTCCTCGAGTCTGCCGTACTTACGGACGGCCTTATCCCGCTCTTTTTCGTCGGCGACCTCGGCCATCAGTGCCTGCTGCTTCTCCATTTCGCGGATCAGCGTGTCCAGGCCACGCGCGGACAGCACCCGGTCGCGGGCCAGTATGTCCAGGTTGCCCTCACGTGGGTCCTGCGGCAGATAGCCGATATCGCTGGAACGCAGGATCTTTCCCGCATAGGGCTCACCCTCGCCGGCCAGGATGCGCAGCGTGGTGGTCTTGCCGGCACCATTGCGCCCGACCAGCCCGATCCGGTCGCCCGCCTGCACCCGAAGCGCCGGGCCTGGGGCCGACAGCAGGGTGCGGACTCCGGCCCGGACCTCCAGGTCGGTCGCGGTGATCACAGGCTTCTCCTTGCGGATCGGTGGTGCTGAATAGTTGCTACTCGATTGTGCGAGCCGATACGCACATGAACCAACGATTTTACCCGGGGTCGACCGCAGCCCCGCCACCCAGCACCGCGCATGTGACGGCGGTAACTGATCGGACGGGCAGTTGCGCTAGCGTGCCATGGCATGAGTACCGATCTGTGGGGCAGAAGCGCTCTGGTCACGGGGGCCAGCCGGGGTATCGGCAAGGCGGTGGCGGCGGAACTGCTCGGCCGCGGCGCGAATGTGCTGATCACGGCACGCAAGAAGGACGCACTGGAGGAAGCGGCCGCTGAACTGCGCGCCCTCGGGCACCGCGGCCAGATCGTCGCGCTGGCCGGCAACTCAGGCGCTGCCGAGGATCGGGTGGCCGCGGTCGAGCGCACAGTCGCGGAATTCGGTTCGCTGGACGTGCTGATCAACAACACCGGCATCAACCCGGTGTTCGGCTCGCTGATGGACGCCGACCTGGATGCGGTACGCAAGATCTTCGATGTCAACGTGGTCGCGGCCCTCGGCTACATCCAAGAGGCATTCAAGGCATGGATGCGCGACCATGGCGGCGCCGTCGTCAACGTTGCCAGCGTGGCGGGCATCCGGTCCACCGGCGTGATCGCGGCCTATGGTTCGTCCAAGGCCGCCCTGATCCGCCTCACCGAAGAACTCGCCTGGCAGCTCGGCCCGAAAATTCGAGTCAACGCGGTCGCGCCGGGCGTGGTCAAGACGAAGTTCGCCGACATGCTGTACTCGACCGACGAGGAGCGGGCCGCGCACGTCTACCCGATGAAGCGGCTGGGCAGTCCAGAGGATGTGGCGCACCTGATCGGGTTCCTGGTCTCGGACCAGGCGGAATGGATTACCGGCGAGACAGTGCGGGTGGACGGCGGACTGCTGGCCACCGGCGGACTCTGACCAGCACCGAGATCAGAGCCGGACGGGCTGGAGCCAATCCTCTCGCCCGGGTGGTGTCCCGGGTCCGGGCAATCCCCCTTCGATGCCCGAGCGCTCGCGCAGTGTGCGCAGCGGGTGCGGCAGATACCAGTTCCAGTCGCCGAGCAGTTCCATGGCCGCGGGCAGCAGGAACCCGCACACCAGCGTCGCGGCCACCAACACGGCGAGCGGCAGACCGATGCCGAACACCACCATGGAGGTGAGGTCGGAAGCCAGGAAGCCGAGGAAGACCAGCGAGATCAGCACCGCGGCCGCCGTGACGATGCGGCCGGTCCGCTCCAGTCCCGAGGTGACCGCGAGCGCGTTGGATCTGGTGCGCCGATATTCCTCGCGGATGCGCGCGAGCAGGAATACCTGGTAGTCGATGGCGAGCCCGAACGCTACCCCATACAGCACCATCGGCACCATCGGCGCGAGGTCGCCGGTGCCAGCGACCCCGAGCACTCCGCCCAGATGCCCGTCCTGGAAGATCCAGACCAGCGCGCCGAAGGTCGCGATCAGACTCAGCGCGCTGAGCACCACCGCGAGCAGCGGCAATACGACGCTTCCGGTGAGTAGGAACAGCACTACCAGCATGATCGGCACGATGAAGGCGAGCGCGAACGGCAGCGTCGAGATGACCGAGTCGGTCGCGTCCGCATCGACCGTAGCGGCGCCACCGACCAGCACCGGTGTGCCGGCGGGCGTCGCGCGCACGTCACGCACGATCCGCAGCAGCACCCCGGGGTCGGCGCTGTCCGGGACCACGGAGAGGTAGGCCGCGTTCACCGAGCGGAATCGGTCGTGGGCCACGGTGGGGGCGGCGAGCAATCCGCCGTGACTGTAGCCACCGGTGGCGGTGTCGACCCGGCGGACAGTGTCGATCTCCGACAGCTTCCTGGCGTATGCGTCCAATCCCGCCGCACTGTAAGCGCTTTCGGGCAGTACCACGACGACGGCGTGCTGCTCGGTTGCGGTGAAATCACGCTGAATCGTCTCGCTGACCTGGCGGCTGTTCGTCGACTCCGGCAGCGAACGCTCATCGGAGAAGCCGAGATTCACGCCGAGGAATGGTACGCCGAGCACCAGCAGCAGCGCGGTGACCGCAAGCCCGATGGGCACCGGCCGCATCATCACGAAGCGAGTGAGGCGATGCCAGGCGCCCTCGCCCGGTGCGGGCCGTGCCGCGCGTAGGAACCACCACAACTGGGCGTTGTCGATTCGAGTGCCGAGCAGAAAAAGCATCGCAGGCAGCACGGTCAGGGCGACCACCGCCGCGATCACCGTGACCACAAGCCCGGCGTACCCCATCGATCGCACGGCGAGCGGCGGAAAGAACAGCAAACCCGACAAAGCGACGGCGACTGTGACCGCCGAGCAGGCGACGGTACGGCCCGCCGAACGCATCGTCACCACCACCGCGGCCGCGGGCTGCTGCCCGGCGATCAGTTCATCGCGATAGCGGCTGACGATCAGCAGGCTGTAGTCGATCGCCAGGCCGAAGCCGAGCAGGGTGGCGACCGTGGTCGCGGTCGCCGCAAGGTCGGTGATACTCGCGATCAGGCAGAGCACGCCCACCGTGATCGTCACCGTGATCACAGCCACGGCCAGCGGTAGGCTGGCCGCCACCAAACCTCCGAAGACCAGCAGCAGCGCGACGAGCATGATCGGAAAGGCGATGGATTCGCCGAGGAGGATGTCTTTCCGGCTCTCCTGCGCGGTCTCGTGCAGCAGCATCGCGTAGCCACCGACCCGTACCTCGAGCGGGCCGTGCGTGCCGCCCAACCGCTCGGCGAGTTCACCCATCCGCTTGTCGATCTCGGCCGCCTCGCCGAGAAGGCCGGCCACGATCAGACCCTTGGTGCCGTCGGTGCTGCGCAGCGCGGGAGTCTTGTCGGTCCAGTACGAGGTGACGTTCGTGACGCCGGCGGCCGAGGTCAGCTCGGCCGTCAGTTCCGCCGCGGCGATGGCCGTAGCGTCGTCGTCCACCGACGTCTGTGTCTGCACCAGCAACACGAGGTTCGGGGAGGCGTGATCGAAGGCATCGCGCAGCAGCGCTGCCGCCCGGCTGGATTCGCTGTCCGGGTCGACGTAGCCACCGCCCTGCACCTGGTCGAACAACGTCGCGCCGAGACTTCCCATCGCCAGCGCGAGCGCCACGAACACGCCCAGGATCCACCGGCTGCGCCGCCTGGTCAGCTCGAACACTGCGTTACCCCTAACTCGTTCCGCGGCACCGTTTCGTCCTCGGACTTCGGCGGTGTCGCCGGTAGACCACCTGTCCGACGCGCCACCACGGCACACCGGTGCGCCGAACACCTTCTGCCACCACGACACCGGAGCCGGGAGCACGCGCCAGCGCTGAGGAATCCTAGCAACGCGGAGCGAAAACCCCGTGAGCGCGAACACATCCCGCGCCATGTCCGCACGGACGATCCGAACACAACCCTCGACGGCAATGCCACGCGAGGCGATTGCCCGCGACCGAAGGGATGCCGGGGACCTGGATCGCATCGACACGGCGGCTAGGCTCCGACACTGAGCAAGTGAACGAGAGGTCGATCAGATGATGCACCGAGGCGCACCCGCGCAGGACCCACGGGCCACAGCATGACACCGGATCTCGTCGTCTGTGGTCTCGGCCCAGCGGGGCGCGCCCTCGCGCATCGCGGCTTGGCGCGGGGACTCGTGGTCACCGCCGTCGATCCCGCGCCGGAGCGTGCGTGGTCGGCCACCTACGCGGCGTGGGCCGACGAGCTGCCGGACTGGCTCGCACCGGGGGTCGTCGCTGCCACGGTCCGACAGCCGATGGCCTGGGGTACCCGTGCGCACGCACTCGACCGCGCCTATGCCGTACTCGACACGGCCCGACTGTGGCAGTCACTGAGCCTGACCGGTGCGCGAGTGATCGCGGACCGTGCGGTAGAGATCACGCCCGGCAGTGTGACCCTGGCATCGGGCGAAACGATCACGTCGGGCCGTGTCATCGACGCGCGCGGCGTCACCCGGTCACCCGCACGTGCCGAGCAGACCGCCTACGGTCTGATGTTGGACGCCGAGCGCTGCGCAGGCCTCGACCCGATGTTCATGGACTGGCGCACCGACCATGGCGCACCGCCCGACGCGCCGGCGTCGTTCCTCTACGCGGTGCCACTGGGTGCTGGGCGGATGCTGCTGGAGGAGACCTGTCTGGCCGGGCGTCCGGCGCTGCCGGGCGCCGAACTGCGTGCACGCCTGCACCAGCGGTTGCGCTCCCGTGGCATCCGGCTCACCGGCTCGGAGCCGGTGGAGCGAGTGCGCTTCCCGGTCCAGGGCGGACGACCAGGCAGACACGCATTCGGGGCGGCGGGCGGCTTCCTGCATCCCGCGACCGGATTCAGCGTCGCGGCCACACTGGCCACCGCGGATGCGGTGGCGTCGGGCCAGGACGTATGGCCCGCCGCCGCGCGCGCCGTGCACTACCTGCGCGCCGCCGGTCTGCGGGCGCTGCTGGCGCTGCCGCCCGCCGATATCCCAGTGTTCTTCGACACCTTCTTCACGCTGCCCCCGGCCGCGCAACGTGCGTATCTGTCGGGTCGCACCGACCTCAACGGCACCGGCGCGGCGATGCGATCACTGTTCGCCGCTCTGCCCTGGCGGCTACGACGGCATTTCGCGGCCGCGACACTCGGGATTCCGGTTCACACACGCGGGTCGTAGCGGTCGGCCATGATGGAACGCATGAGGTCGATCTGGAAAGGCTCGATCGCATTCGGGCTGGTGAATGTCCCGGTGAAGGTGTACACCGCCACCGAGGACCACGACATTCGATTCCATCAGGTGCACGCCAAGGACGGAGGTCGGATCAAGTACGACCGCGTCTGCACTGTGTGCGGCAAGTCCATCCAGTTCGCCGATATCGACAAGGCCTACGAGTCTCCGGACGGCGACAAGGTGATCCTGACCGACGAGGACTTCGCGAAGCTGCCTGCGGCGGAGAAACACGAGATCCCGGTTCTGCAATTCGTGCCCTCGGACCAGATCGACCCGATCCTGTTCGACAAGAGCTATTACCTGGAACCGGATTCCAGCACACCGAAGGCCTACGTTCTGCTGGCCACGACGCTGGAGCAGATCGACCGCACCGCCCTTGTGCATTTCACGCTGCGCCAGAAGACCCGGCTCGCGGCACTGCGTGTCCGTGACGGTGTCCTGGTACTGCAAACATTGCTGTGGCCGGACGAAGTCCGCGCCGTCGACTTCGAATCACTGGACGGCGTCGCCGAGCCGCGGCCGCAGGAGATCAAGATGGCCGAGACGCTGGTCGAGACGATGTCCGACGACTTCGATCCGGACCAGTACACCGACGAGTACCAGATCGAACTCAAACGCCTGCTCGACGAGGCGATCGCGAGCGGCACCGGGAAGGTGCCCGAGCAGCCCGAGGCAGTGCCGAGTGCGATGGATGCCGAGGTGGTCGACCTCGTCGCCGCACTGCAGCGCAGCCTCGAAGCGAGCGGACGCCGGTCGGGAGGCCGCGGGAGTTCCGAACAGGCGGAGCCGAGGAAGGCGGCGAAGAAAACCGCGTCCAAGAGCAGCGCGGCAAAGAAGACGCCGGCGAAGAAAACCGCCAAGAAGACCGCCGCCCGGAAGGGCGCCTGACCTTGTCCGTGCCGCCGTAACCGGCTGATACCAGGGCTGGACGGTCTCGCGTGCGTCGGGACACAGCAGTGTGGCCACCACCTACCGGCACAGTCCGGCCGTTACCCCTCCGCCGCGCGGGCGCGACCTTCCTCGAAGAACTCCAGCAGTGCGGCACTGGAGTCCACTTCGGCACGCGGACGCAGCGCGCCGAACGGGGCATTCCAGAAGGCTCCGGTGTGTGGCGTCCACGGTCCGACATAAGCGTACGGACCTGGGTGGGCGGCGTCGCCCGGCGATATCCCGTAATTCACCTCGGTGACGGCGCTTGCGAGATCGAAGTGCTCTGGCCACAGCACCGGCGTCACATCCGGCGCAAGGACGCGCAACACTTCGTCCCCGAGAGTGAACCACTTTTCGATCAGTCCGGCTGACGAACTGTCCAGGTCGATTGCCGTGTCCGGATCCGTCCCGGTCGTATCCGGGTACACCTGTTGCGGTGCCCCCGGCTCGAAGCCCGCGGTCTGGGCGACCTCGCGGAAGGTCCCCGCCAGCCTCGTCCGCCCTTCGGGCCACACTAGTTCGGTGTCTACGATGCAGACCGGCCACCGCACGCCCCCGAATCCGCCGGGCACGATCCGCAACCGGACGGTGCCGGACTCCCGATGCTGAGGGCCCGCGATCAGCAACTCCGCCGCCGCGTGCAGCGCCTGCCGGGTCCGCACGTATGCCTGTTCGTCCACCCCAGCATCATCGCCGCCGCGAACCCACGAGCCCGCCGGCACGACTCGGTACCCACCGTGCCGAACCATCGGCTGTCGGCCACCACGATTCGGGTCCGGCATGGACCCGCTCCGCGGGGACGTCGTCAAGGCCGACCAGACCTCGGTGGCGGCGGGTCGACTTCGGCTGGCAGGGTGAATGCACACTCCTCAGCGCCAGGACACCTCTTGCGCCCCTCCTGTACGTCTGTTTAGTATGCTGTACATGCGTTCAGCGAGACCTCTCGAGATAGATCTGACCGCACGAGCCCGGATCCGGGACGCGGCGATCGCCGTGTTCGGCGAGCAAGGATTTTCCACCGGAGTTCGCGCCATCGCAGCTGCCGCCGGCGTTTCGCCCGCGCTGTTGAACCACCATTTCGGATCGAAGAAACAACTGCGCGAGGAGTGCGACGCGTACGTGCTCGACATCGTGCGGGAAACGAAGTCGGACTACATGCGCAACCCCACCCCGGCCGGACTACTCACCGCGCTCGCCGAGATCGAGGTGTTCGCGCCGGTGATCGCCTACATCGTGCGCAGCTACCAAAGCGGAGGCGCTCTGGCCAGATCGTTGTTCGAGCGTTCGGTCGCCGACGCCGAGCAGTATCTCGCCGAAGGCGTGGCGGCGGGCACGATACGGTCGAGCCGGGATCCGAAGGCGAGAGCTCGCTACCTGGCGACGGTCGGTGGCGGCGGCCTGATGCTGTTCTTGCAGATGCATCAAGACAACGACGGTAAAACCGACTTCCGCGCGGCACTACGCGCCTACAGCGATCAGATGATGCTGCCCGGAGTCGAGATCTACACCGAGGGTCTGCTCACCGACCGGATGGCATTGGACACCTTGCTCGCCGAGCGCGAGAAAATCGCATCCACTAATTCCGATATGGAGAATCAATGAGCAACGTGATCGAAGTGCGGGACCTCCACAAGCAATTCGGCCGCGTGCATGCCCTGGACGGGCTGAATCTCGAAGTGAAGCAAGGAGAAATCCATGGCTTCCTCGGCCCGAACGGCGCAGGAAAGTCCACCACCATTCGAGTATTGCTCGGCATTCTGCGCAAAACGTCCGGAACCGCGACGCTGCTCGGCCGTGACCCGTGGGCCGACGCCGTCGAGCTACACCATGACATCGCCTACGTGCCAGGAGATGTCACGTTGTGGCCGTCGCTGACCGGCGGGGAGACCATCGACCTGCTGGCTCGGATGCGCGGCGGGATCGATGAGCAGCGCCGCGCCGAGTTGATCGAGCGCTTCGATCTCGATCCGAGCAAGAAGGCGCGTACCTATTCCAAAGGCAATCGGCAGAAGGTCGCGTTGGTCTCGGCCTTCTCGTCCTACGCCGATCTGCTACTTCTGGACGAGCCGACGTCCGGTCTGGACCCCCTGATGGAACAGATATTTCGGGCGTGCGTCGCCGAAGCGCGCGACCGCGGCGCCACCGTACTGCTGTCGAGCCACATCCTGTCGGAGGTGGAGCAGTTGTGCGACCGCGTCACGATCATTCGGGCAGGCAAGACCGTCGAGAGCGGCACGTTGGCATCGATGCGGCATCTGAGCAGCACCTCGATCACAGCAGAGCTCACCCGCGATCCCGGCGATCTGGGCCGAATCCAGGGCGTCGCGGATCTTTCCATCGAGGGCAATGTGCTGCACGCTCGAGTGGACAGTGCGCACCTCGGCGAGCTGATCCGGATATTGGGCGAACTGGGGGTGCGCAGCCTGGTGAGCCAGCCGCCCACGCTGGAAGAACTGTTTCTGCGCCACTACGAAGTCGACGGACGTGAGCCGCACGAGGTGACGGCATGACCACCGCGACGCTTGCCTGTCCCTAGACCTCCGCGGCCGGACCCTTTGATCTGGATGCTGCTGATCGACCTGGCACTGTTGACCGTAGGCTTGACCGCGTTCCGGTGCCGCGACCTACGCTGATCAGTAGCCGACCTGCGGACGATCTCGTGTACCGCCCAGTCGCGACCGCTCGCTCCGCAGGCTCGATAACCCCGGACCGAGCGCTCGACAAATCCTCATCGCAGACGGGCAGGACGCCCGGTACTTCGGCAACCGAGTGGACCGAACTATGCCGCGCCGCTGAACAACCGGAAACCGACAGGTGGTGCGGCGAGAGCTTCGACCACCACTACCCGGACGCTCCGGCCTGCCCGGCGGTCGCCGTGCAGGCCGTCAGGCGGACGCTCGCCGCGCGGGGAATGGCGCTGCCGAGGTCAGGGAAAGGCGGCGCACTGGGGCCGAGGACATCGATGGCGCGGCGTTCCGCTTCGGCGCGGGTGGCGGCCCACGCCCAGCCGTAGCGGCCATCCGCCCCCCGGGCCACAGCCCCGCAGGCGTTCCAGAACTGCACGACCACGCGACAGTCCCGGACACCGCACTCGGTGCGCGCCGCGGCCTCGGCCGCCGCGGCGTCCGGATAATTCACCGCCGATGTGACAGCGCCGGTGCTCGACGAAAGAGCAAGCGCGCCATAGTAATCCCCGGCAGCACCTGCTTCGCCAGCAGCATTCCCGACGAAGGCGCAGGTGGCGGCGGACGCCACAACGACGCCGAGGGCAGCCTTGCGCGGCACTGACATGTGATCCTCCCCGTATCGAACCGGCTCCGAGCTCAGATCATCCTTCAGCTCATCCGATTTGTCCAAAACGGTACCGACAATGTCGGCGCAGGGGCGGCCACTACTTTTTTTCCCGTGCGGCGCGACACCACGAGGATGCCGTGCTGGCTGGTCGCCGCGGCGGCGAGCCCGGAGTACACGATGGTGATCGCGGCGGTCGATGTCAAGACCGCGCCGAGCGCGGCTCTATTCAGGAACATCACGTGTTTCTCCCCCGTTGCCACGAAGCGAGTACCGAGGTGATCGTGGTCCAGAACGGCCGAATTCACAGTATCCGGTTGCGCCCCAATGGTTTTTGCGACCACTTCGTACGCGGCACGCACCGGCGCCGGGGATCTCAGTCTCGAAGACCGCTACCACTTCACCAATACGTCCAGCGACCAGGCGCGCCGCACGCGCCCGCGTGGGAGCGCGTACCGAAAGAAATCGCCCACGATGTGGGCGCCCACTCGGCCGTGCGGGTTCAGACGGTGAAGCCGAGGGCGCGCAATTGCTCGCGGCCGTCTTCGGTGATCTTGTCCGGACCCCACGGAGGCATCCAGACCCAGTTGATTTTCAGGTCTTCGACCAGGCCGGAACGCACGAGCGCGTTGCGGGTCTGGTCTTCGATCACATCGGTGAGCGGGCAGGCGGCCGAGGTGAGGGTCATGTCGAGGATGGCGGTGTTGTCCTCCTCGACCCGTAGTCCGTACACCAGCCCGAGATCGACGACATTGATGCCCAGTTCGGGGTCGACGACGTCGCGCATCGCCTCTTCGATGTCCTCGAGGAGTTTGATGTCGCCTGCCGACAGCTCGACCTGTTCGACCGTTTCGGTTGCTGGTGTCTCACTCATGACGTTCCCCGTTTCCGATAATCCGCTTGGCGTCTTCCGCGGAGGTGATCCGGACCACCGCGTCTTTGAATGCCATCCAGCCGAGCAGCGCGCACTTGACGCGCGCCGGGTATTTCGAGACACCGGCGAGGGCGATACCGTCGCCGATCATGTCCTCGTCACCCTCGATGGTGCCGCGGCTGGAGATCATCTCACCGTAGGAGTCGACGACCTTCAGCGCCTGCTGGACCGGCAGTCCGATGACCTGGTCAGTGAGGATGGAGGTAGCAGCCTGGCTGATCGAACAGCCCTGGCCGTCGTAGGACACGTCCGCGACATCGCCGTTCTCATCGAGCTGGACGCGCAGGGTCACCTCATCACCGCAGGTCGGGTTCACGTGGTGCACCTCGGCGCCGAACGGCTCGCGCAGCCCGCGATGGTGCGGGTGCTTGTAATGGTCCAGGATCACTTCCTGGTACATCTGCTCCATGCGCATGACTTATGCAACTCCGAAGAAGGTCTGAGCCTTCCGCACCGCGGCGACCAGCGCATCCACCTCGTCCACGGTGTTGTACACCGCGAACGACGCACGCGCGGTCGCGGCGATGCCGAAACGCCGATGCAGTGGCCAGGCGCAGTGGTGCCCGACCCGGATGGCTACCCCTTCGTCGTCCAGGATCTGCCCGACATCGTGTGCGTGGATGCCGTCGACCACGAAGGACACCGCGCCACCGCGGTCGAGATTGTCGGTCGGACCGATGACGCGCACTCCGTCGATCGCGCCGAGACCGTCCAGCGCGGCACCGACGAGGGTGTGCTCATGCGCCGCGACGGCATCCATGCCGATCGCTTCCAGATACCGCACTGCTGCGCCCAACCCGACCACCTGAGAGGTCATCGGCACACCCGCCTCGAACCGCTGCGGCGGCGGAGCGTAGGTGGTGAGTTCCATGGTGACCGTTTCGATCATGGAGCCACCGGTAATGAACGGCGGGGTCTCCTCCAGCAGCGCACGACGGCCGTACAGCACGCCGACGCCCGAGGGCCCGAGCATTTTGTGCCCGGAAAACGCGGCGAAATCCACGCCCAGTTCGCGGAAGTCCACCGGCATGTGTGGCACCGACTGGCAGGCGTCGAGCACGGTGAGCGCGCCGACTTCCCGAGCTCGGCGGACCACTTCGGCAACCGGCCCGATCGCGCCGGTGACATTCGACTGGTGAGCGAACGCGACAACCTTGGTGGCGGAGGACAATTCGAGCGAATCGAGATCGATCCGACCGTCCTCGGTGACGCCGTACCACTTCAGTGTGGCGCCGGTCCGGCGCGCGAGTTCCTGCCATGGAACGAGATTCGCGTGGTGCTCCAGCTCGGTGATCACGATCTCGTCGCCGGGGCCGAGGTGGTACGGGAACCGGTCGTCGGCGAACGCGTATGTCACCAGGTTCAACGATTCGGTCGCGTTCTTGGTGAACACGATCTCGCCCGCGTCGACACCGACGAACCGGGCGATGGCGGCCCTGGCGTTCTCGTAGGCATCGGTGGCCTCTTCGGCCAGTTGGTGCGCACCGCGATGCACCGCCGAATTGCGCGTGGTCAGGAAGTCTCGTTCGGCGTCGAGTACCGCGACGGGCCGCTGCGAAGTCGCGCCGGAATCCAGATACACCAACGGCTTCCCGTCCCGAACCGTGCGGCTCAGGATCGGGAAGTCGGCCCGGATCCGGGCGACGTCGAGAGTGCGGACCGTAGCGGTCATGTCAGGCTCCAGCGGTAGCGGACTGGGGGACGGCAGTCGGCGAAGCCGACGGAGCGGGCGAGTTCTGCGTGAAGCGGACGTAGCCGTTGGCGTCGAGTTCTTCGGCGAGTTCGGCACCACCCTCGGCGACGATGCGCCCGCCGACGAAGACATGCACGAACTGCGGCTGGATGTAGCGCAGAATGCGGGTGTAGTGCGTAATCAGCAGCACGCCGCCGTTCTCGCGCTCCTTGTAGCGGTTGACTCCCTCCGAGACGATGCGCAGCGCATCGACGTCCAGGCCGGAATCGGTCTCGTCCAGGATGGCGATCTTCGGTCCGAGCAGGCTCAGTTGCAGGATCTCGTGGCGCTTCTTCTCGCCGCCGGAGAAGCCCTCGTTCACGCTGCGGTCGGCGAACGCGGCGTCGATCTCCAACTCGCCCATCGACTCCTTCACCTCCTTGACCCAGGTCCGCAGTTTGGGGGCCTCGCCGCGCACGGCGGTCGCGGCGGTGCGCAGGAAGTTCGACATCGACACACCGGGGACCTCGACCGGGTACTGCATCGCCAGGAACAGACCGGCCCGCGCACGCTCGTCGACGGACATCGCCAGGACGTCCTCACCGTCGAGGGTGATCGACCCCTGGGTCACCGTGTACTTCGGGTGTCCGGCGATCGCATACGACAAGGTCGATTTGCCGGAACCGTTCGGGCCCATGATGGCATGCGTCTCACCGGATTTCACGGTGAGGTCGACCCCATTCAGGATCTTGATGGGCGCACCGGACTCGTCCGGGTTGGCGACCTCCGCGTGCAGGTCCTTGATTTCCAGGGTGGTCATCGCGTTCGAATTCCTTTGCAGGTGGGTGGTTCGGGTTCAGACGCCGATCGCGGCGAGCTCGGCTTCGATGGCCGACTCCAGCCGCTCCCGGATCTCGGGCACCGCGATCTTCTGGATGAGTTCGTGGAAGAATCCGCGCACCACCAGACGGCGGGCGACGTCCTCCGGAATACCGCGGGCGCGCAGATAGAACAGCTGCTCGTCGTCGAAACGCCCGGTGGCGCTTGCGTGTCCGGCACCGACGATCTCGCCGGTCTCGATCTCCAGATTCGGCACCGAATCGGCGCGCGCGCCATCGGTGAGCACCAGGTTGCGGTTCACCTCGAAGGTGTCGGTGCCTTCGGCGGCGGCGCGGATCAGCACGTCGCCGACCCACACGGTGCGCGCGTCACCCTTCGGCGACCGCGGATCGCCTTGCAGCGCACCCTTGTACAGGACATTCGACTTGCAGTTCGGGACCGCGTGGTCGACGAGCAGACGCTGCTCGAAGTGCTGGCCGGCATCGGCGAAGTAGAGGCCGAGCAACTCGGCGTCGCCGCCGGGGCCGTCGTAGCGCACGGTGGCGGTCAGACGCACCAGATCGCCACCGAGGGTGACCGCCACGTGCCGAAGCGTGGCGTCCCGGCCCAGTTTGCCGTGGTGCGCGGTGGCGTGCACAGCGTCGTCGGCCCAGTCCTGGACCGCGACTACCGTCAGCTTGGCGCTGTCACCGAGCACGAATTCCACATTCTCGGCGTAGGTTCCGCTCCCCCGCTGGTCGATCACGACGGTCGCCACCGCGAAGTTGTCCAGCCTGATCTGCAGGTGACCGTAGGCGGTCTTCCCCTCGCCGGGTCCGGTGACCGCGATGACGATTGGTGCCGCAACCTCGTTCTCCGAACCCACCGACACGATGGTGGCCGAATCGAAGGCCGAATAAGCCTGGGCGGCAACCCGATCCGCGGGCACGCCCGCGCTGCCGATCCGGGCGTCGCTCCGGTCGACGGTCTCCACGTGCACACCGGCTACCGGGCCGACCTCGACGGTCGCCCGGCCATCGGGTACCGCGGTGCCGTCGTGCAGGCCGCGCAGGCGGCGCAGCGGCGTGAACCGCCACGCCTCGTCATGCGCGGAGGGCACTTCGAAGGCATCCACATCGTACGAAGTGAAGACCTCGCCCTTGTTGGTCGCGGCGCCGGCACCGGGGTTCTGCACGGGCTTCGGCGTCGGGTTCTCGCCCTCGACCGCTGCCATCACACCAGTCGCCATCAGCCAACGGCCCCTTCCATCTGCAGCTCGATGAGCCGGTTCAGTTCCAACGCGTACTCCATCGGCAGTTCCTTGGCGATCGGCTCGACGAAGCCGCGCACCACCATCGCCATCGCCTCGTCCTCGGTGAGACCACGGCTCATCAGGTAGAAAAGCTGGTCCTCGGAGACCTTCGAGACGGTCGCCTCGTGCCCCATGGTCACGTCGTCCTCGCGGATGTCGACGTAGGGGTAGGTGTCCGAACGGCTGATCGTGTCCACGAGCAACGCGTCGCACTTCACGGTCGACTTGGAGCCGTGCGCCCCCTTGTTCACCTGGACCAGGCCGCGGTAGGAGGCGCGGCCGCCGCCGCGCGCCACCGACTTCGACACGATGGTCGAGGAGGTGTGCGGCGCCAGGTGCAGCATCTTCGCGCCGGTGTCCTGGTGCTGTCCCTCACCGGCGAACGCGACCGAGAGCACCTCACCCTTGGCGTACTCGCCGGTCATCCAGACCGCGGGATACTTCATGGTGACCTTGGAACCGATGTTGCCGTCGATCCACTCCATGGTCGCGCCCGCCTCTGCCTTGGCCCGCTTGGTGACCAGGTTGTAGACGTTGTTCGACCAGTTCTGAATGGTCGTGTAGCGGCAACGGCCGCCCTTCTTCACGATGATCTCGACCACCGCGGAGTGCAGCGAATCCGACTTGTAGATCGGCGCGGTGCAGCCCTCGACGTAGTGCACGTAGGCATCCTCGTCCACGATGATCAGGGTCCGCTCGAACTGGCCCATGTTCTCGGTGTTGATCCGGAAGTAGGCCTGTAGCGGGATGTCGACGTGCACGCCCGGCGGCACATAGATGAACGACCCGCCCGACCACACCGCGGTGTTCAGCGCGGAGAACTTGTTGTCACCGGCGGGGATCACCGAGCCGAAGTACTGCTGGAAGATCTCCGGATGCTCCTTGAGACCGGTGTCGGTGTCCAGGAAGATCACGCCCTGGGCCTCCAGGTCCTCGCGGATCTGGTGGTAGACGACCTCGGACTCGTACTGCGCGGCGACACCGGCGACCAGGCGCTGCTTCTCCGCCTCCGGGATGCCCAGCCGGTCGTAGGTGTTCTTGATGTCCTCGGGCAACTCGTCCCAGGACGCGGCCTGCTTCTCGGTCGAGCGTACGAAGTACTTGATGTTGTCGAAGTCGATGCCATCGAGGTTCGAACCCCAGTGCGGCATGGGCTTGCGATCGAAGATCCGCAGCGCCTTGAGTCGCTGTTCCAGCATCCATACCGGTTCGTTCTTCTTCGCCGAGATGTCACGGACAACTGCCTCGGACAGACCGCGTTGCGCGCTGGCGCCGGCCACATCCGAGTCGGCCCAACCGTAACCGTAGTTACCCAGCGACGCGATGGTCTCTTCCTGGGTGAGCGGTTGCACCTGGTCGGTGGTCGTCGTCATTCGGCGCTCCTTCCGGAGTCGTTCGTTCGTACCGCTGCGGGCTGTGCAGCGGTTTGTGTTGACGTGTTGTTCTGGGCGATCGGCACACTCAGCAGCGGCACATGCGTAGTGCACGCACAGTCGCCGTTGGCGATTGTGGCCAACCGCTGTACGTGGGTGCCGAGTAGTTCGCGGAACGCCTCGAGTTCGGCCGCGCACAGCTGTGGGAATTCCTCGGCGACGTGCGAGACCGGGCAGTGGTGCTGGCAGATCTGTACGCCTGTGCCCACCTTGCGGGTGGTGGCGGCGAAACCCGCTTCGGTGAACGCCTCGGCGATCTCCTCGGCTTTGGCCTCGGTATCCGCGGTGTTCTCACCAGCGGTGTGCTGCCGGACGGGTTCGATCCCGGCTACGATTGTCCGCGCCCGTTTGCGGGCGAACTCGGTGATGGCTTTCTCGCCGCCGATCTCCCCCAACTGCCGGATAGCGGCACCGGCCAAGTCGTCGTAGGCGTGGCCCAGCGTCCCCCGCCCCGCGGCGGTGAGCTGATACTGCTTGGCCGGGCGACCACGTCCCTTCTGTTGCCACGGCGCCGATCGGCTGGCCCGCGCCTGACCGGTGTCGATCAGCGCGTCCAGGTGTCTGCGGACACCCGCCGGAGCCAGGCCGAGTTTGCTCCCGATAGCGGTCGCCGTGATCGGCCCTTCCTCCAAGAGCAGCTGGACGATGGCGGCGCGGGTATGCCCCTCCGTACCGACCGTCGCGGGCGCGGACACCGACCAGGCACCGGCCTTTCGACCAGCCCCTTCATCGCCTCTCCGCAAACCCACGGTTTTCACAACATCAGTGTGGCGGAATTATTTCCCGAAATCTAATAAGGGTGACCTGACTTCGAGGCAGGGTGACCTGCGCGGATCGGCGCGGAACGAAGAGGCGGTGGCGCATCGGGACCACACAACGCAGCGGCCCGCCCGCCGATTCGCGCACTTCCCGCTAGATCGTCCCGATCTCCGGGCTCTGACCTGCGGATACGCTGCGCGATCCCGAACGCGTCGGCGGGCGACCGCTCCTTCGCCAACCGATCACCGCGCGCCACGCGACATCAGCGCAGTCGTCAACCGCATAAAATGGATCACAGTGCAATCCGTCACACTCGACCTGACCCGATGCCGCTCACATAGCTGGGTGGCGTATTCGCCAAGCGCTCGGTGGCGGAGTGGAACCGACCGTACGATGGTGATGTACCTGCTGGCGGGCTCGATGTTCTGAAATCGGCAATCTCGAGGGCCGCGATCTCGCGCCCACACCTGGTCGGGGTATTACCGCACAGGCATCCTCGGCGTAGTCACTGGGGCCAGCCGCCGAATCGGCTCCCAACTTTGCTTCTCATCGAAACTGGTCGAAGGTCCGGCGGACGGTGTGGTCCGCCGGCAGGGTCGGTCGGTCCGCGCGATCGACAAACCACGACGTTCAACCCTGATAGCCGGGAGAACGCGGCTGCCTACGGCCATGCCGGCGGCGGCAACGGCCCGTCCGGGTATCCGACGCTGCTCCGCGCGACCGTGAACACAGTGCCCTACTGGGCAATCCACCCCGGCAGCGACAAGGAGTCGGACTCATGAGTGAGGCAACCGGCAGGGTGGCATTGGTGACCGGGGCCAGCAGCGGAATCGGCGCGGCCACCGCGCGTCTGCTGGCCGCGCGCGGGATGCGAGTGGTGGTCAATTACCTGCACAGCGCCCAGGCAGCCGAGGAGGTTGTGGCACACATCGAAGCCGCCGGCGGCCAGGCCATGGCCATACAGGCTGACGTGCGCGAGCCGACAGCGGTCGACGCCATGATCGAACGCGTCGGGGCCGCGTGGAGCGGGATCGACGTGCTCGTGCACAACGCGCTCACCCCGTACGCGATCAAGCCGTTCCAGGAGATGGCCTGGGCGGAACTGGGCGGCAAGTTGAACGACGAAATCCGCGCGGCCTTCGTCGTCACCAAGGCCGTTCTGCCCGCGATGACCGACCAGGGTTGGGGGCGGTTGATCTATCTCGGCACCGGCCTGAGCCGCCAGCCCCGCGCGGGGATGATCGCGCTGGGTACGGCCAAGGCCGCGCTCACGCAGTTCGCCCGCTACCTGGCCCAGGAGCTGGGCCCTGCGGGCATCACGGTCAACGTCGTCGAACCCGGGCCGGTGGCCGAGACCAAGATGTCGCACGGGCTCGACGCGGAGCAGACGCAGCGGCAGGTGGCCGCCACACCGCTGGGTCGCCTGGCACGACCTGCTGACGTCGCTCAGGTGGTCGCCTTCTACGCGGGCGAGGACAACGTCTTCATGACCGGCACCACCGCTGCGGTCAACGGCGGAATGGCCATGTACTGAGCGAAAGTAGAGAGGAAACGGTCATGCGCACCATCGATCTCGCCTACGTCGGTCGGGGCCTGCACGAGGAGTTGACCGCCTACATCGCCGACCAGGAGGACTATTACGCCGACGAAGGTGTCCACGTCGCACTGCGCGACGGGTGCGCCTGGGACGATCGGCGGCTACGGCGCGGCGCCACCATCGGGCTCGGCCGGGCACTGCTGTCCCGGCTGACCAGCGGCATCCCCTGGGTGGCGCTCACCGTCAACACCCAGCGCCCACTGTTCTGGTTCCTCGCCCGCCCCGGCCTGAGTTCCCTGGCCGATCTGGCCGGACGACGGCTCGCGGTACACGCCCCACACACCGCGCCCGGGTGTTTCGCTCGCATCGTGCTGCGCACCGCCGGCCTCGACCCGGACCAGGACATCCATTGCGTCGTCCGGGCGCCCGGCGATTACGGCATGGATTTGCGCCACCTGCGCGACGGCACGATCGACGCTGCCTTCGTCGGCAGCACCGTGGCACCGGCGGCATCGCCGCCGAGTACGGCTGGCAGGTGTTGGCCTGGGTCGGCGACCACTTCCAGATCCCCACCGTGGGCGTGGCCGTCGACCCCACCCAAGTCCAGCCGGACGACCCCGCGGTCCAGGCGGTCGTGCGAGCTCACCGGCGGGCCCTGCACGTGATCGACAACGATCCCGACACCACGGTGCAGCACATCCAGACGTTCCTCGGCCGGCACACCGCCGCCGAGGTCCGAACCCACTACAACAGGTTCATCGCACCGTACTTCACGACCGACGGCCAGGCCGACCTCACTGTCGCAGACACCGCCATCACAGCGGTCGCCACCGAACTCGCCGTCCCCACTACCGTCACCGCAGCCGAGTTTTACCGCACCGCAGGCACAACACCCGGGGAAGGCCGGTGACGCCGACGTTCAGGTAACGAAGGGAGCGCGTTTGCACGGACATCAATCGGGCGGCCACGAGCTGGACAGGCGCTGCGCGGATTCATCGATCGGCAGGTCCGAGGAAGGCGTTCGAGCGCGTGCTGTCCGCCGCTGTCAGCCGGCACGCGGCGACCTCGATCCGCCGCTTGGACTCCGAAACCATGTGTCGATGGTGCCCGGAGCCCGCGCGTTCCCGCTCGGCACGAGGTTCGTGCCTTTCCGGTCCGGCGGGCGGCCACCGCCGACCGCACAGCCGCCACGCGTTCGTTCGGCCCGATGCGGGACTTCGACTCCGTACCGCCGAGCCCATTAGGCTTCGTCTCGTGGCGGTACTGGAGGGCGCGCGGCGCAGCACACTGGCGTTCGGGCGCCGGGCACTCGGACTAGACGTGCCCACGGCCGACCACACGATCGCGGTGCTGCACCGAGACGAGTCGGAGGTGCCCGGCCTCGACCACAACGAACTGGTTCAGCTCGATCGAATCCGGCTGATGGGCGCGACAGGCACAGTGCTCATGGCGATCAGCGCGCTCGGCATCGGTGCGCAGCCGGTACACCAGAATCCGACCTCGGGTGTCCGGATTCTCGGTATCTTCGCCCGCGCGCACACCGGATCGCTGGCCATGTGCATGACCGGCACTGTCATCGTCGTCCTGGCGTGGCTGCTGCTGGGTCGGTTCGCGGTCGGCGGCATCGGCGGCTCCCCTGTTCACCGGTTGACCCGCTCGCAACTGGATCGCACGCTGCTGCTGTGGCTCATCCCGCTCAGCGTGGCGCCGCCGCTGTTCAGCAACGATGTGTATTCCTATCTGGCACAGAGCGAGATCGCCGCACGGGGCATCGACCCCTATCAGGAAGGTCCGGTCGCGGGACTCGGGATCGACAATGTCCTCACCAACAACGTCCCGACCATCTGGCGCGACACGCCGGCGCCCTACGGCCCGCTGTTCCTCTGGATCGGCCGCGGCATCGCCGAACTCACCGGCGACAACATCATCGCGGGCGTGTGGGTGCACCGAATCCTGGCACTGGGCGGGGTCGCGCTGATCGTCTGGGCGCTGCCGCGACTGTCGGTGCGCTGCGGCGTCGCACCGGTGAGCGCCCTGTGGCTCGGCGCGGCCAACCCGCTGGTGCTGTTCCACCTGGTCGGCGGTGTGCACAATGACGCGCTGATGCTGGGGTTGATGCTGGCCGGCCTGGAATTCTGCCTGCGGGCGGTCGAGGACACCCACCCCTTCGACGGACGCGCCTACGCCTGGCTGATCAGCGGAGCGGTCATCATCACGCTGTCTTCCTCGATCAAGTTCACCTCGATCATCGTGCTCGGCTTCGTCGGCATGGCCCTGGCCAGACGCTGGGGCGCATCGCTGAGTTCAGTCGCGGTCGCAGCAGCCATTCTCGGCGCGCTCGCCATCGGCACGACTCTTTTCATCAGTTCGGTGAGCGGCCTCGGGTTCGGGTGGATCTACACGCTGAACACCGCGAGCGTCGTGCGCAGCTGGATGTCGTTGCCGACAGTGCTCGGCATCATCACCGGGTTCGGCGGCGTACTCCTCGGTCTCGGCGACCACACCACGGCACTGCTGAGTATCACTCGGCCGATCGCGGCCGTGGTCGCCGGCTTCTTCACCGTGCGCATGCTGGTCGCCACCTGCACCGGGCGGCTGCATCCGGTCGGCGCGCTGGGCGTGGCACTCGGCGCCATCGTGCTGCTGTTCCCGGTGGTGCAGCCCTGGTATCTGCTGTGGGCGATCGTCCCGCTGGCCGCGTGGGCGACCCGACCGGTATTCCGGGTTCCGGCGGTGGCGTTCTCGGCGATCGTCAGCGTGATCTTGATGCCGCGCGGCGCCGACCTCGAGGTGTTCCAGATCGTGGGCGCCGCGATCGCCACCGTGACCGTCGGGGTGTTGTTCATCGTGGTCACTCGCCACACGCTGCCCTGGCGGGGGCAGACAGGGGTGTCGGCTCCGTCACAGGTGCCCACCTCTTACGGTGTGACACCGTGACCGTTTCCTCCGGACCCGCCGTCGATGTCGAGGGCGTCATCAAGCGTTACGGCGAGACCACGGCGGTGGAAGGTCTGACTTTCGAGGTCGAACAGGCGCAGGTGCTCGCATTACTCGGCCCGAACGGCGCGGGTAAGACCACCACCGTGGAGATATGTGAGGGATTCACCGCGCCGGATGCTGGTTCGGTGCGCGTACTCGGCCTGGACCCGGTGGCCGATTCCGAACGACTGCGCCCCCGCATCGGCGTGATGCTGCAGGGCGGCGGTGCGTACCCGGGTGCACGGGCCGGCGAAATGCTCGACTTGGTGGCCGCCTATTCCGCCGATCCACTCGACCCCGAATGGCTGCTGCACACGCTCGGTCTGCAGGACAACCGCCGCACCCCTTACCGCCGCCTGTCCGGTGGCCAGCAGCAGCGCCTGGCGCTGGCCTGCGCGCTCGTGGGAAAGCCGGAGATCGTGTTTCTGGACGAGCCGACCGCGGGGCTGGACGCCCAGGCCAGGCTGATGGTGTGGGAGCTGATCGACGCCCTGCGCCGGGACGGAGTAGCTGTCGTGCTCACCACGCACGTGATGGACGAGGCCGAGCAGTTGGCCGACCAGCTGGTGATCATCGATCACGGTCGCATCGTCGCCTCCGGCACCCCTGCCGAGGTCACCGCGCACGGTGCGGCCGGGCAGCTCCGATTCAGCGCCCCACCGAAGTTGAACCTCGAACTGTTGAAAGCGGCTCTGCCGGAAGGCTTCGCGCCCAGGGAGACGACCCCCGGCAAGTATCTGGTGGAGGGCGAAATAGACCCGCAGGTGCTCGCGACGGTCACCGCGTGGTGCGCGCGAATGGACGTGCTGGCCACCGACATCCGGATCGATCAGCGCCGCCTCGAAGACGTCTTCCTGGAACTGACCGGACGGGATCTGCGCGGATGAGTCGACACGATCCGACCGACAACCGGTTCGCCCCGGGCACGTTCACTCCCGCGCCACGGTCCAGTTCGCGTGCCGCGATGATGATCGCGCAGACCCGGCTGGAGCTGATTCTGTTGCTACGCAACGGGGAACAACTGCTACTGACCATGTTGATCCCGATCACGCTGCTGGTCGGCCTGAGCTTGCTGCCGTTCGGCGACCTCGGCGCGGACCGGGTGTACAAGATCGTGCCCGCGGTGATGATGGTCGCCGTCATGTCCACCGCGTTCACCGGCCAGGCCATCGCGGTCGGCTTCGACCGCCGCTACGGGGCGCTCAAGCGGCTCGGCGCCACCGCGCTGCCGCGTTGGGGCGTCATCGCGGGTAAGAGCGCGGCGGTGCTCATTGTCGTCGTGCTGCAAGCGATACTGCTGGGCATGATCGGCTTCGCGCTCGGCTGGCGGCCGGACCCCGCCGGGCTGCTCCTAGGCGCCGTCGTGATCGCGCTCGGCACCGCCACCTTCGCGGCGATGGGGCTACTGCTCGGCGGAACCCTCAAAGCGGAAGTCGTGCTCGCGTTGGCGAACATCCTCTGGTTCGTCATGCTGGGCATTGCCAGCATCGTGTTCGCCTCCGACGACTTGCCGACCGCAGTGACCGTGCTGGCCCGGCTGGTGCCCTCGGGTGCACTGGCGGTATCGCTGGAGGATGCGATGCGCACCGGCATCGATTGGTTCGGGCTGGCCGTACTCGCGCTGTGGGGCGCGGTCTCCGGTGTACTCGCGACCCGTCTGTTCCGCTTCCACTGACCCACCAACGACGGAATGTAGTAGACCGGGTGCGTCCGCAGAATCGAACCGGGCTACCATTTTCGACGTGCTGTATCGCGCATTCCTGCGACTCGTCGACACGTTGCCACTGCCCTCATTGCGGGTGCAGCGCCTGATCGCGGTCGCAGTCCTACTCTCCCAGGCGGGCATCTCGGTCACCGGCGCCGTGGTCCGGGTCACCGCGTCCGGACTCGGCTGCCCGACCTGGCCCCAGTGTTTCCCGGGCAGTTTCACCCCGGTCGCGGTCTCCGAGGTTCCCGCCATCCACCAAGCTGTCGAGTTCTCCAACCGACTGCTCACCTTCGCTGTCACGCTGTGCGCCGCACTGGTGGTGCTCGCGGTGATTCGCGCGCGCCGCCGCCGCGCGGTGCTGGTATACGCGTGGCTGATGCCCGGCGGCACGGTTGTGCAGGCGATCATCGGCGGCGTCACGGTGCGCACCGGCCTGCTGTGGTGGACGGTCGCGACGCACCTGCTCGCGTCCATGGCCATGGTCTGGCTCGCCACGGTGCTGTACGCGAAGATCGACGAACCCGACGACGGCATCGACACCGTGCAGGCGCCCGCGCCACTACGCTGGCTCACCGGAATCACCGGTGTCGCGCTCAGCGCCGTGCTGATCGCGGGCACCTTGGTGACCGCGGCCGGGCCGCACGCGGGCGACAAGAGCGTCGACCGTCCCGTCGAACGGTTGCAGATCGAGATCGTCACATTGGTGCACCTGCACTCGCAACTGCTGGTCGGGTATCTCGCGTTGCTCATCGGTTTGGCCTTCGGCCTGTTCGCCGTCGGCAGCACGCCAGCCGTGCGCACCCGGCTGCTCGTGCTGCTCGCACTGGTCTGTTCGCAAGCGCTGATCGGCGTGGTGCAGTACTTCACCGATGTCCCGGCGGCCCTGGTCGTCCTGCACGTCGGCGGCGCCGCTGCCTGCACCGCGGGGACGGCAGCACTGTGGGCCGCGCTACGCACCAGGGAACGGGTCGGAGCGCCGGCGGTGGATCCCGCGACGCACCCGGCCTGACCGACCGCCCGGGTACCGTAGCCGGTCGTGCGGACGCCTGATCCGAAATCGGAAGCTCCCGAACCCTTTCCCGCTGTTGAGCCGTATGCCCATGGGCTGCTCGACGTCGGAGACGACCAGCGAATCTACTGGGAGACGAGCGGCGACCCGCAGGGTAAACCAGCGCTGGTCGTGCACGGCGGTCCCGGCGGCGGAGGAAAACGCGGCGCGCGAAGGTCGTTCGACCCGGCGGCCTACCGGATCGTCCTGTTCGATCAACGCGGCTGCGGGGAAAGCCTGCCACATGCCGCCGACCCCGAGGTCGACATGGCGCACAACACCACCGACCACCTGATCGCTGACATGGAACGGCTCCGCGAGCACCTCGCGATCGACCGATGGCTGCTCTACGGCGGTTCCTGGGGCGCTACGCTGATCCTCGCCTACGCCGAACGCCACCCGGACCGGGTCAGCGAGATCGTGCTCGTCAGCGTGACGACGACCAGGCCCGAAGAGATCGACTGGCTCTATCGCGGCGTCGCGCGACTGCTGCCCGAACAATGGGAAACCTTCCGCGACGGCGTTTGCGCGGCCGACCGCGACGGCGATCTCGTCGAAGCCTATCGCCGCCTGCTCGAGAGTCCCGACCCGGCGATCCGCGAGCTGGCGACACAGCGGTGGTGCGCCTGGGAGGACGCCGTCATCGCGCACGAAAACCTCGGCAGCACAGGGCAATACAGCGCAAAACCGGACGCCGCACGGCTGGCCTTCGCGCGGATCTGCACGCATTACTTCGCCAACGCCGCATGGCTGGCGGACGGGCAACTGCTGCGCGACGCGCACCGGCTGGCGGGCATCCCCGGTGTGCTGATCCACGGCAGGCTCGACCTGAGCGGCCCGCTGTACACCGCATGGCAGCTGGCCGAGGCATGGCCCGACGCAGAACTGCAGGTCATCGAGGATTCCGGACATACGGGCAGCCCGGCCATGCGCACTGCCATCCTCCGGGCCATCGCCCGATTTGCCCGATAGTGTGCGGGAGATGAGGCCTTAGGTCCCTGCCATCGGTGCCCAGCGACCCCGTTGTCCCGTTCGGTCCGCCTGCGAATGTGGAGGGCACAGTCGAAGCGATCAACCGGAGACCAGATGAGCACCCGAGCGGAGTACCAGGCGATCGTCGTCGGAATCGACGGCACCGCCACGGCGCTGGCCGCAGCACGATGGGCAGCGGCCCTGGCGGATCGTGAGCGCGTTCCGCTGGTGCTACTCAGCGTCGCCCCCGCGTTCGACCATCCGCTGACCGCGTCGGCGCTGGCGGAGACCACTCTGATGCTTTCTGACTTTCGGACCGCTGCGAAGCACAAAATCGAGGCGGCATTCGCGGCCGTGCACCGCGATCAGCCGCAGGTCGAGGTCCACCAAGTCGTCGAGGACGGCATTCCTGCACGCATCCTGATCGAGCACAGCGTCACCGCGCGCATGATCGTGGTCGCCGCCGACCTCGGTGACCGGCTCAGCACACTCTTGCTCGGGTCCACCGCGCTCATGGTCGCGAACAAAGCGACCTCCCCGGTGACCGTGTGGCGTGGAGCGACCGATCGGCCGCTGCCGGACCACCGGCCCGTCCTGGTCGGCGTCGATGGGAGCCCCGGTAGCTCGGCCGCAGTCGGTGCGGCATTCGAGTTGGCGTCGATACTCCGCGTCGGGGTGCTCGCACTGCACGCCTGGAACGACCCCGACCTGCTGCAATGGACACCGGTGCCCGACGCCTGGGCCACGCTGGCCGAGCAGGAACGAGAACTACTGTCCGAGCGCGTAGCCGGATGGAGCGAGAAGTACCCGGACGTCACCGTAACCAAGGTCGTCCAGAAGAGCCCGCCCGCGCGCGCATTGCTCGAGTACGCCGAGCGGGCGCAGGCCGTGCTGACCGGCAGCCGGGGGCACAACCGCCTCACCGGACTTCTGATCGGCTCGACCAGCCAGAACCTGCTACACCATGCGCCATGCCCGGTGGTCGTCTGCCGCGAACCGTGAACCTCGAACAGGACCAATCATCATGAGTGAGCATCTATCCCCCTCCGATCATGACGCCGAACTCGCGCCACTCGCGCCGATCTCGATCGGTCTCGGCCTCGTGATGATGGTCGCCGCGCTGTTGTCGGTCGTCAGAATCCCGAGCTGGGCAATCGATTACGGCATCATGGTGATCGCAGCGGGTGTCCTCTACCTGACCATCGCCGGCGGGCTGGTGTACTGGGGCGTCGACCGCCTGCGAAATCATCCCGGCGACAACTGACGTCGCGGAGCCGACCGCACAGCACCACGACGAATTCGCGAATCCATCGGCGTACGGACGCTGGTCAGCCAGCGATGTGCCGGCCGGAGCCGAGCCGACCAGCACCTGAGAGCACGCCGAGCGAAGTCGTACCGGCATTTCTGGTCGGTGCGGACATCGGCGGCGCACCCACACTGCCGACGGCAGGGAACACGCTCAGTCGGCGGAGGCGGTCGGCCCGATCCACTGGTCGAACAGCCGGTCCACCGCACCGGTGGCGAGTTGGGTCGCCAAGTAGGCGTTGAGCGCGGTGGCCGCAACCAGATCGTTCCTTCGAACCAGCAGCACTTTGCCGAATGAGTCGTAGGGCGTCTCAGGGTGCAGCACCTGCAGGTCCGGGTGCTGACGAACTCGGTAGCGGCCCTCGACCGCGTCGGTGACGAACACATCGGCCCGACCCTGTTCGATCTCACCGAAGATGGTCAGATTGTCGGGCCACAACGTGAGCCGCGCCTGCGGGAAGTTCGTGCGTGCGAATTCCTCGTTCGTCCCACCACGATTCGCGATCACCCGTACGCCGGGACGGTTTATCTCCTCGATGGACGAGTAGGCGGCACCGTTCGATCGGCGGGTGATCGGGGCCTTGCCGTCGGTCCCGTAGGTGATCGAGAAATCGGCGAAGGCACGGCGCGACGCCTGATCGGAGATGCCACCGATCGCGATATCGCAGTTTCGCTCGACGAAATCCGTCTTCAGCGTCGCCCAGGTCACGGGGACGAATTCGATCGGACGGCCGAGTGCAGCGGCGAATCCGCGAGCGAGTTCGATGTCGACGCCGCGGTAGTTTCCGGCACCGTCACCGATCGAGTACGGCGGATAGTCCCCCGGTGTACAGGCACGCACCGCCGTAATCACACCGCTGCCCGGCTGCGCGATCGCCGGAAACGCTACTGCGACAAGGGCTGTCCCTCCGGCCGCCAACACTGCGGCGATTCGGCGAGACAGCCGAGTGATCCGACTAGGCACGGCTGGAGTTCTCGTTGCGTGCGGTGGGGAAACGGGTTTGTCGGGCAACCCATCCCGCCATCTTGGCCCAGTGCCCTTGGCGCGGGGTGACGATCGAGGTGAGTTCGCGATCCCACTCATCGGCTTCGGTCAGTCCGTCGACGACGGCGACCAGTTCTTGGGCAGTCTCCACGTTGTCGACAACACGGTCACCCAGGATCCCGTCCGCCCCCACCAGGGTGACCCGGACGCCGATGCGGCCGAGCGGTTGGAGTACCGCCGTCGCGGATCCGCCGTGGTCGGCGACGAAACCCTTGACCGAGTCGATCAGGGCCGCCGACAGTCTCACTGGGGTGGTGGCGGTTCGAACACTCATGGCAGGCAGTTTACCGACCGGTAGGGAGCGGTCCGCCCCTTTGGGTGTACAACTGAAGCTCATGCACGCTATTCAGGTTTCCGAACACGGTGGTCCAGAGGTCCTGAACTACGTGGAGGTACCCGATGCGCAGATCGGGCCCGACCAACTGCTGGTCGATTCGCAGGCGATCGGCGTCAACTTCATCGATACCTACATCCGCAGCGGACGTTACCCGCAGGATGTCCCTTACATCCCGGGTGCCGAGGGCACCGGCGTGGTCACCGAGGTCGGCGCGAATGTGACCGAGTTCGCGGTCGGTGACCGGGTCGCGTGGGCGGCCGCACCGGGTAGTTACGCGCAGAAGGTGGCGGTGAACGCCCAAGATGCGCTCGCGGTGCCGGACGGCGTCGATCCGCCGGTGGCCGCGTCGGCGTTGCTGCAAGGAATGACCGCGCACTATCTGATCGAGTCGATCTACAAACCGGCGCCAGGGGAAACGGTGCTCGTGCACGCGGGGGCAGGCGGTGTCGGGCTGATCCTGACCCAGCTGCTCACCGCGCGCGGGGTCCGGGTGATCACAACGACGTCTTCGGACGACAAGGAGGCGCTGTCCCGGGCGGCAGGCGCCGCAGAGGTACTGCGTTACGGCGAGCATCTCGCCGAGCAGGTGCGCAAACTCACCGACGGCGTCGGTGTGGCCGCGGTTTACGACGGCGTCGGCACCGCGACCTTCGAATCGAGTCTGGCCTCGTTGCGCGTGCGCGGCATGCTCGCTCTGTTCGGCGGTGCCAGTGGACCGGTACCGCCCTTCGACCCGCAACGTCTCGGCCTGGCCGGTTCGCTCTTCATCACGCGCCCCACCCTCGCGCACTACATTCGCGACCGCGCCGAACTCACCTGGCGCGCGGGTGATGTGCTCGCGGCCATCGCCGACGGCACGCTGAACATCCGGATCGGCGCGACCTACCCACTCGCCCGAGCCGAGCAGGCACATCGCGACCTGGAGGGCCGCAAGACCACGGGTTCCATCGTTCTACTCCCCTGAGCCGGGGCAGCGAGTACGGCGGTGGGCGATTCGGGTGGATCGCCCACCGCCGATCAGAAATCTCGCCCGGTGAGTCCGCGGTAGACGAACCGGGTCAGACCATCCACGGCCTGTTCGTCGGTCAGGTCGACGGTGCCATCCTCGATCGCTGTCAGCAGACTCTGCGTGAGCAGAAACATCATCGCCAAGCTGGCGTCGGGCGTACTGGGCAGGCGTAGACCCTGGTCGGCGAAGCCTGTCACATGGTCGGCGATGTCGGTGCGCTGCTGCCTGCCGAAACGTGCGACCATACCGGCGAAATTTTCGTTGACCAGCGCCGCCTGATTCACCGCACGCAGCGCAGCCGCGTGCTGGCGCGCGAAGGTCCAGTATCCCGCGACGTGATACCGCACCGCCGCCGGATCACTGAAGTCCGGATTGTGACCACGCGCCTCGGCACTCTCGTCACCCGCGGCGGCCAGATCGTTCAGTAGCGCCTGGAGTAGTTCCTCCTTGCTCGCGAAGTGGTTGTAGAACGACCCCGCCGCCCGCCCGGCGGTCGTCGTGATGTCGGTGATCTTGGTGTTCAGGTAGCCACGCTCGGCGAACAACCGCAACGCCGCGTCCTTGAGCGCCTGCTCGGTCTCGGCAGCCTTCTCCTTGCGACTCCGGGACACCGGCACCACCTCCTTGACAGGGAAAGTTACCAAGACCGATACTGAACACATATTCACTGAATTGAATTTCATCAGTAGTGCCCCGTGTCACAGCCCGTCCTCGTCGTGGGCGCCGGCCCTACCGGCCTCACCCTCGCTCTCGATCTCGCCCGCCGAAACATCCCGGTGCGAATCGTCGACAAGGCCGCAGAATTCTTCGCGAGTTCCCGGGGGGACGGCATCCAGCCACGAACCCTGGAAGTATTCGACGACCTGGGCATCCTCGACGCGGTGCACGCCGCCGGGATGCCGATGCCGGAGATGCGAATCCACCTCGACGGCACGTTCGTCACCGCGCGCAGAATGTGGGAGCCGATCGAGCCCATGCCCACCGTCCCGTACCCGAACCCGTGGGTGCTCGGCCAGTCCGGAACGGAGGGCATCCTGCGTGATCGGCTCGCCGAGTTCGGCGTGCAGGTCGAACTCGGCACCACACTCGTCGACTTCGACCAGGACGATAGCGGTGTCACCGCGATGTTGGCACGAGCTGGCGCGGGCGAGACTGTGCGCGTCACCTATCTGATCGGCGCAGACGGCGGCAAAAGCGCCGTACGCACTACGCTCGGAATCCCCTTCGAGGGCAGTACCGATGAGTCGATCCGGATGCTGCTCGGCGACGTACGAGCCGACGCGCTCGACCACGAGTTCGGCTACTGGTTCGCCGCCGCGGACCGGCCGATGGAGGGAATCGCATTGTCCCCGTTGCCCGGTGGACATCAGTTCCAGTTCGCCGCACCGTTCACGGGCGAGACGCAGCCGAGCCTCGAATTACTGCAGAACTACCTGAGCCACTACTCCGGACGCGAGGACATCACCCTCACCGACCTGACCTGGGTCACGGTGTGGCGGCCGAATGTTCGTCTCGCGCGACGATTCCGGGACGTGCGCGTCTTCCTTGCCGGTGACGCAGCGCACGCGCATCCGCCCACCGGCGGCCAAGGCATGAACACGGGCATCCAGGATGGCTACAACCTCGGCTGGAAGTTGGCCGCCGCCCTCTCCGGCGACGACACATTGCTCGACAGCTACGAATCCGAGCGCAGGGCGGTTGCCGCCCGGGTGCTGGGGCTGAGCTCCGACCTGCTGGACAAGCTCGTCGACGGTGACGAAGACGCGATGCAGCGCGGACCGGAAACCCAGCAGTTGGACATCAGTTACCGCGATCCCGCCGCACCCGAAACGCCGGCCGTGGGAGATCGTGCGCCGGACGCGCCGCTGGAAGACGACGCGGGACGGCCGGTTCGGCTGTTCGACCTGTTTCGAGGACCGCACGCGACGCTGCTCGCATTCGGCGTAACCGCCGTGGCAGCACAGGGGGTTCGAGCGCATACGGTGGTCCGTCCGGGAACACAGGTGGCAGGACCGCACGTGGTAGACGTGGACGGGTATGCGTACGCCGCCTACGCCGCGACCGACGGCGCCCAGGTTCTCGTCCGACCGGACGGCTACCTCGGCGCGATCAGCTGACGACGCTGCCGATGGTGTCCCAACCGAGCACCGAGTCCACCGCGAGACCGCAGAACACCACGGCCAGATAATTGTTCGACTGCAGGAACAGCCGCAGCGGCTTCACCGATTCACCGCGCCGTACACCGGCGTACAGCTGGTGGGCCATGAGCAGGAACCACGCCCCGGCCACCAGCGCGACGGCCGCGTACACCGCACCGGTCGCGGGGACGAGGGCCAGCGTGGCGAGCACGGTCAGCCAGGTGTACACGACGATCTGCTTCGTGACCGTCTTCTCGGTGGCGACCACGGGCAGCATCGGCACGCCCGCCGCGCGGTAGTCCTCCTTGTAGCGCATGGCCAGCGCCCAGGTATGCGGCGGCGTCCAGAAGAAGATGACGCCGAACAGTGCGATGGCCGGCCAGCCAATGCCTCCGGTGACCGCCGACCAGCCGACCAGCGCGGGCATGCAGCCCGCCGCGCCGCCCCACACCACATTCTGCGAGGTGCGGCGCTTGAGGCCGAGCGTGTACACGAAGACGTAGAACAGGATCGTCGCGACGACGAGCAGGCCGCTGAGCAGATTGGCCTGCCACCACAGCCAGCCGAACGAGCCGACACCCAGCACCACGCCGAACACGAAGGCATTTCTGGTCGGCACGGCGTCCCTGGCCAGCGGCCGCTTGGCGGTGCGCTTCATGACCTTGTCGATGTCCGCGTCGGCGACACAGTTCAGGGTGTTCGCGCTGGCGGCGCCCATCCAGCCGCCGAACAGCGTGGCCAGGATCAACCGGATGTCGACCGTGCCTCGTTCGGCCAGCAGCATGGTCGGGATGGTGGCGACCAGCAACAGTTCGATCACGCGGGGCTTGGTCAGCGCGATGTACGCCAACACCCGCCGGATCAGTCGGGACGGTAGGCCCGATCCGGTGAATCGGTCCGTCAGCGTCGTCGCGGAGGAGCCGTGTGCGCCATCACCACCCGGCTGTTGCCCAATCCGCACTGTCTCTCCTCGCACGCTGTGCATCGCATCCGGCATAGACCAGTAGCGCGCCGCTACCGAATGGTATGGATGCGCCGGTACCGGACCTTCGTCCGCCCCAGCACCCGCTCCGACCCGGTACCGCGCGGCTACTACTACAGAGGATGGTAGACCCCCGCCAGCCCCGCCCCTCCCCTCGCCCCGCGCAACCCCGCCGTCATGCGACCGACGAGACCAGCTGTTCCGGACAGTCCAGACCACCCTCGCTCGAAGCCGTAGACCACCTGCCACCATCCCCTCCATACGCACCCCGAACACTCCGCAGCCCCTCCGCATGAAGCCACCGCCTGCCACGAATGACGCGACCTCCTGCGCAACCTGCACTGACTACAAGCCCCATCAAGCACCCTCCCACCCCACGTGCCACCAACGCGCGAGGCCATCGAGCGCCGTTCGTGGCCCGGCTCGCGTCCGAGCGGCCGAAGCGCACGCGCCGCAGGCGCAAGTCTCGGTCGCTCGGACGCGAGCCACAGGAGCCGCCAACCCGCGGCGCCGAAGGTGCTACCGATCGAACGCCGCCAATCGAACACGCGCCGCGAATCCAACACACACAGGGTTAGCGCTGTGCCGGTCAACGAGCACATCTAGGGTAGATGGGGAAACCGGTTCGCATGCCGTAGCTGGTGCGCGTTCATCGCCATCTGAAACCCATCCGCCGTCGACGAAACCAATGTCAGGAGAACCTCGGTCGTGTCGATCACAGACGACATCCGCGCCCTCACTCAGCCGAACTACCCGGACGACTGGACGGATCTGGACACCAAGGCCGTCGACACCATTCGGGTGCTTGCCGCGGAGGCGGTGCAGAACACCGGGAACGGTCATCCTGGTACCGCGATGAGTTTGGCGCCGCTGGCGTACACGCTCTACCAGCGCACGATGCGCATCGACCCCAGCGATCCCAGCTGGGTGGGCCGGGACCGGTTCGTGCTGTCGTGCGGTCACTCCAGCCTCACTCAGTACATCCAACTGTATCTGGCCGGTTTCGGTCTGGAACTGGTCGATCTGGAGCACTTGCGCAAGTGGGGTTCGCTCACCCCGGGCCACCCGGAATTCCGGCACACCGACGGCATCGAGATCACCACCGGCCCGCTCGGCCAGGGCCTGGCCTCGGCCGTCGGTATGGCGATGGCGGCGCGGCGCGAGCGCGGGTTGTTCGACCCGGACGCCGCGCCGGGCACCAGCCCGTTCGACCACTTCATCTACGTGATCGCCTCCGACGGCGACCTCGAGGAGGGCGTCACGTCCGAGGCGTCGTCCCTGGCGGGCACCCAGCAGCTGGCCAATCTCGTCGTGATCTACGACGACAACAAGATCTCCATCGAGGACGACACCACCATCGCCTTCACCGAGGACGTCGCCAAGCGGTATGAGGCTTATGGCTGGCACGTGCAGGTGGTCGAGGGCGGCGAGGACGTCGTCGCGATCGAGGCCGCGCTGGCCGCCGCCAAGGCGGAGTCCGGCAAGCCTTCGATCATCGTGCTGCGCACCATCATCGGCTACCCGGCCCCGCACAAGATGAACACCGGGGCGGCGCACGGCGCGGCGCTCGGCGCCGACGAGGTGGCCGCCGTCAAGAAGATCCTCGGGTTCGATCCGGAGCAGAGCTTCCAGGTGGACGACGCGGTCATCGCGCACACACGCGCGGCCATCGAGCGAGGCCGGGCCGCGCACCAGCAATGGCAGCAGTCGTTCGACGCGTGGGCCGTGGCGAGCCCGGCGAACAAGGCGCTGTTCGATCGCCTCACCGAGCGACGACTTCCGAAGAACTGGGCGACGAATCTGCCGACCTACGAAGCAGATCCGAAGGGTATGGCCACGCGCAAGGCGTCCGGCAAGGTCTTGGCCGCGCTCGCGCCGGTGCTGCCGGAGCTGTGGGGCGGTTCGGCCGACCTCGCCGAGTCCAACAACACCACCATGCCCGGCGAGCCGAGCTTCGGCCCCGAGTCGATCTCGACGGGGATGTGGAAGGCCAACCCGTACGGCCGGACGCTGCACTTCGGGGTCCGCGAGCACGCGATGGGCGCCATCCTCAACGGGATCGCGCTGCACGGCCCGACCCGGCCCTATGGCGGCACCTTCCTGGTGTTCAGCGACTACATGCGTCCGGCGGTGCGGCTGGCCGCGCTGATGCGGGTCCCCGCGATCTACGTCTGGACACACGACTCGATCGGCCTCGGCGAGGACGGTCCGACGCACCAGCCGATCGAGCACTTGGCCGCGTTGCGCGCCATCCCCGGTTTGAATGTGGTCCGTCCTGGCGACGCCAACGAGACCACCTACGCGTGGCGCACCATTCTCGAACGCGACAGCAGTGAGCACTCCTCGCACTTCTCGGTCTCCGAGCTGCCGCATCAAGACGGCCCTTCGGCGTTGGCGCTGACCCGCCAGGAGCTGCCGATCCAGGAGGGCACCAGCTACGAAGGCGTGTCGAAGGGCGGCTACATCCTGGCCGAGGCGTCCACCGGCACCCCGCAGGTGCTCTTGATCGCTACCGGATCGGAACTCCAACTCGCCGTGGCCGCCCGCACTACGCTGGAGGAGCAGGGCATCGGAACTCGTGTGGTGTCGATGCCGTGTGTGGAGTGGTTCGACGCGCAGGACAAGGCTTACCGGGACGAGGTGCTCCCGCCCGCGGTCGCCGCCCGGGTCGTCGTCGAGGCCGGTATCGCGATGCCGTGGCACCGGTTCGCCGGTGACGCGGGGGAGATCGTGTCGATCGAGCACTTCGGCGCCTCCGCCGATCACAAGACTCTGTTCCGCGAATTCGGATTCACACCGGAAGCCGTCGTTGCCGCCGCGCAGCGCACGCTCGAGAACGTGAAGGGATAAGCGCTCATGGCACAGAACGAAAATCTCGCCGCCCTCGCCGCGGCGGGAGTATCCGTGTGGCTCGATGACCTGTCCAGGAACCGGATCCAGTCCGGCAACCTGGCCGACCTGATCGCCACCCGAAGCGTTGTCGGGGTCACCACCAACCCGACGATCTTCCACGGTGCGCTGAGCCAGGGACACGACTACGACAGCCAGGTGAGCGAGCTCGCCGCCCGAGGTGCTGACGCCGACGCCGCGATCCGCACCATCACCACCGACGACGTCCGAGCAGCGTGTGACGTATTCGCCCCGGTGTTCGAAGCGACCGGAGGCGTGGACGGCCGGGTCTCGATCGAGGTCGACCCTCGTCTGGCGTTCGATGCGGAGAAGACCACCGCACAGGCTGTCGAACTGTGGAAGATCGTCGACCGGCCCAATCTGTTCATCAAGATCCCGGCCACCGAGGAAGGCCTGCCGGCGATCACCGCGGTGCTCGGGGAGGGCATCAGCGTGAACGTCACGCTGATCTTCTCGGTCAAGCGCTACCGGGCGGTCATGGGCGCGTACCTGGAGGGTGTGAAGAAGGCGAAGGCCGCCGGGCACGATCCGGCCAAAATCCATTCGGTCGCGTCGTTCTTCGTGTCCCGAGTGGACACCGAGATCGACAAGCGGCTGGAGGCGATCGGCACCAAGGAGGCGCTCGCGCTGCGCGGGAAGGCCGGTGTCGCCAACGCCCGCTTGGCCTACGCCGAGTACCAGGATGTGTTCGACGGCGGCGAGCACACCTCCACCTACGTGAACCTGGCCGCCTCCGGCGCGAATCGGCAACGGCCGCTGTGGGCTTCGACCGGTGTCAAGAACCCGGACTACCCCGATACCCTGTACGTCACCGAGCTGGTCGCACCGAATACGGTCAATACGATGCCGGAGAAGACCCTCGAGGCCGTGGCCGATCACGGCGAGAGCCGCGGGGATGCTGTCGTCGGCACCGCCGCGGCCGCCAAAAAGGTCTTCGACCAGCTCGAGGCGCTCGGCATCGACCTGGACGACGTGTTCGCGGTCCTCGAGCGCGAGGGTGTGGACAAGTTCGAGAAGTCCTGGGAGGAGCTGCTTTCCGCTACGGCTGAGGAATTGAACTCGGCTTCGACCGGGAACAGCTGATCCGGTGGTCGGCACTGCCGCCATGGGCAAACCAGCCGCGATTTCCCGGCAAAACCCGCTTCGTGACAAGCGGGACAAAAGGCTCCCGCGCATCGCGGGTCCGTGCAGTGTGGTGATCTTCGGAGTCACTGGTGACCTGTCCCGCAAGAAGCTGATACCGGCCATCTACGACCTGGCGAACCGGGGGCTGCTGCCCCCGGGTTTCGGGCTGGTCGGCTTCGCTCGCCGCGATTACGACGATGACGAATTCGCCGGGCACGTCCTCGACGCGGTGAAGGCGCACGCGCGCACCCCCTTCCGTCAGGAGGTCTGGGACCACCTCGCCGAGGGAATTCGCTTCGTGCAGGGCAGCTTCGACGACGACGCCGCTTTCGCCAACCTTGCCGACACCTTGGCAACCCTGGACAAGGAACGCGGCACCGGCGGCAACCACGGCTTCTACCTGTCGATCCCGCCGAATATGTTCCCCCTGGTGCTCGATCAGCTTTCCGAGCATGGGCTGGCGCAGCCGACAGGCACCGACGAAGCGGGCCGCAAGCCCTGGCGGCGGGTGGTGATCGAGAAGCCGTTCGGGCACGACCTGCACAGCGCCCAGGAGCTCAATGCACTGGTCAACCGGGTTTTCCCGGAGGAGACCGTGTTCCGCATCGACCACTACCTCGGCAAGGAGACGGTGCAGAACATCCTTGCGCTGCGCTTCGCCAACCAACTGTACGACCCGATCTGGAATGCCAACTACGTCGACCACGTGCAGATCACGATGGCCGAAGACATCGGGTTGGGTGGTCGCGCAGGCTATTACGACGGCATCGGCGCGGCGCGTGACGTGATCCAGAACCATCTCCTGCAGTTGCTCGCGCTCACCGCGATGGAGGAGCCGATCAGCTTCGAACCCAAGCAACTGCAGACCGAGAAGATCAAGGTGCTCTCGGCGACCAAGCTCATCGAGCCACTCGATGAGACCACCGCGCGTGGACAGTACGCGGAAGGGTGGCAGGGCGGCGAGCACGTTGTCGGCCTGCTGGACGAGGCGGGGTTCGACCCGGAGTCGCGGACCGAGACCTACGCCGCGATCTCGCTCGAGGTCAACACCCGGCGCTGGGCCGGCGTGCCGTTCTTCCTGCGCACCGGAAAGCGGTTGGGTCGCAGGGTGACCGAGATCGCGGTCATCTTCAAGCGGGCCCCACATCTGCCGTTCGACCAGACCATGACCGCGGAACTGGGGCAGAACGCGCTGGTCATCCGGGTACAGCCGGATGAAGGCATCACCACGCGGTTCGGCTCGAAGGTGCCGGGCTCCGGTATGGAAGTGCGCGACGTGAATATGGATTTCAGTTACGGCGAGGCGTTCACCGAGTCCTCCCCCGAGGCCTACGAGCGTCTGATCCTCGACGTATTGCTCGGGGTGCCCTCACTTTTCCCGGTGAATGCGGAGGTCGAGTTGTCTTGGCGCATCCTGGATCCGGTGCTCGAGCACTGGGCAGCCGACGGTAAACCCGAGCAGTACGAGGCGGGTGCCTGGGGGCCGCATTCCGCTGACGAGATGCTCGCCCGCACCGGGCGGGAATGGCGGCGGCCATGATCGTCGACATGCCTGCCACCACGACCGGTGAGGTCACGAAGCGCCTGGTGCAGTTGCGGGAGAGCAACGGCGTGACCACCATGGGCCGGGTACTCACCTTGGTCGTGTGCACGCTGGACAGCTCTGAGGCCGAGGACGCGATCGACGCCGCGAACGATGCCAGCCGCGAGCATCCCTGTCGTGTGGTGGTGCTCGCGCGCTGCGACCGGGACGCCCCGACTCGGCTGGACGCGCAGATCCGCGTGGGCGGCGACGCGGGAGCGGCCGAGGTGATCGTGCTTCGGCTGCGGGGCGAGTTGGTCAACCACGAAAGCAGTGTTGTCATCCCGTTCCTGCTGCCGGATACGCCGGTGGTCGCCTGGTGGCCGCGCGGGGCCCCGGAATTTCCGTCCAAGGACTCGGTGGGGCGCCTGGCGACCCGTCGCATCACCGACGCCACATTCGCCGCCGATCCGCAGGCGACGATCAAGGGGCGACTGGCCTCCTACGCGAGCGGAGATACCGATCTGGCCTGGAGCCGGATCACGTACTGGCGCGCGTTGCTGGCCGCTGCGCTGGACGAACCGCCGTTCGAGCCGGTGGAGTCGGTGCTGGTGTCCGGGCTGCGCGACGAGCCCGCGCTGGACATGCTGGCTGGCTGGCTGGCCGGCCGGCTCGGCTGCCCGGTGGTACGCCGCTCGGGTGCGCTACGCGTGGAGGTGCACCGCGCATCGGCCGCGATCGCGCTCGAGCGGCCGCAGACCGGCCGCACCGCGACGCTCACCCGAACCGGCGAACCGGACCAGCGGATCGCGCTGGCGCGCAGGGAGACTCGCGACTGCCTCGCCGAGGAACTGCGCAGACTGGATGCCGATGAGATCTACGCGGAGGCACTGGCCGGAATCGAGAAGGTGAGTTATGAGTGACCACACCGATTCGACATTCCCCGGTGACACCGTCGAGGTGCACGCCGACAGCGACGCGCTGGTCGCCGCTGCGGCGGTCCGGTTCGTCGCGGTCGTCGTCGCAGCTCAGGCGGAGCGTGGTTCGGCGTCGGTGGTGCTGACCGGCGGCGGCACCGGCATCGGACTGCTCGAGCGGGTGCGTAAGTCGCCCGGCGACATCGACTGGTCCCGGCTCGATGTGTTCTGGGGCGACGAGCGATTCGTCCCCGCGGGCGATCCGGAGCGCAACGATCTGCAGTCCCGACAGGCGCTGCTCGACCACGTACCGGTGGACCCGGCGCGGGTGCATCCGGTAGCAGCGTCCGACGGTGAATACCCGGACCCGGTGGAGGCCGCCGCCGAGTATTCGACGGTCGTGCAGGCCTATCTTGCCGAGCACGGCGCGTTCGACCTGCATCTGCTCGGCATGGGCGGCGAGGGACATGTGAACTCGCTGTTCCCACACACCGATGCGGTGCGCGAGAAGCACGAACTCGTTGTCGCCGTGACGGATTCGCCGAAGCCACCGCCGGTCCGGGTGACGCTGACCCTGCCCGCCATCCGTCGCGCCCGCCATGTGGTGCTGGTGGTGGCCGGCGCGGCCAAGGCCGAGGCCGTCGCCGCGGCCGTCGGCGGCGCGGACCCGGTGGACATTCCGGCGGCGGGCGCCACCGGCATCGATTCCACCACGTGGTTGGTGGACCAGGAGGCGAGGACCGCATTGCGTTGATCGTGTGGGGCCGATGCCCGCCGCGGCCCGCACCTCACCCGCATAGCAGGAATCGACATTTGTCCAAGTCTTCGTCAACTACCGGAACTACTCGGTCGGATACGTCATCCGACCGGCACAGTTACGGGATGATCGTTCGATGACCGATCAGGCAACAGATCTGGACGAGCAGTTCCGCATCGAGATCTCGGCGCTCACCCCGCGGCCGGAGCGTCCGACGAGTCAGCCGATCGAGCCGGGTAGCACAATCACCGGCGCAACATGCCTGGAGCTGTTCGCCGCGCAGGCGACGAGCCGGCATCTCGATCTCGCGGCGCGCCGCCTCGGCAGTTCCCGGCGCGGGTACTACAGCATCGGATCCTCCGGCCATGAGGGCAACGCGGCGCTGGCCGCTGCCCTGCGCACTACTGATCCCGCCTTGCTGCACTATCGGTCGGGCGCGTTCTTCGCGCATCGCGCCCGGAACGTGCCCAACCTCGACCCGATCCGGGACGTATTGCTCGGGGTGGTCGCCGCGGCGGCGGATCCCATTTCCGGTGGGCGGCACAAGGTCTTCGGCAGCGCGGCAGCGAACATCATCCCGCAGACCTCCACGATCGCCTCGCACCTCCCGCGTGCGGTGGGGCTGGCATTCGCGGTCGATCGTGCGGCGCGCCTGGGGGTACCCGCACCGTGGCCGTCGGATTCGGTGGTGCTGTGCAGCTTCGGCGACGCGTCCGCGAACCACTCGACTGCGACCGGTGCGATCAACACCGCCGTGCACACCGCCCACCAAGGAATTCCGATGCCGATTCTGTTCGTCTGTGAGGACAACGGCATCGGGATCAGCGTGCCGACGCCGCCGGACTGGATCGAACAGGCATACGGCCACCGGCCCGGCCTGGCGTACTTCAGCGCGGACGGATGCGATCCTCGCGACGCGCTGACGACCGCTGCCACCGCCGCCGAGTGGGTCCGGGATCGCCGCGAGCCCGCGTTCCTGCGGCTACAGACCGTACGCCTGCTGGGCCACGCGGGTTCGGATGTGGAGGCCGCCTATCGCCGGCCGGCCGACATCGCCGCCGATGTGCTGCGCGACCCGGTACTCGCGACCGCACGACTGCTGGTCGCCTCTGGCGCCGCGACACCCGCCGAAGTGGTGGAGCGCTACGACGACCTCGGCCGCCAGGTCGATGCGATGGCCGAAAAGGTCTGGTGTGCACCGAAACTCACCTCCACGGCGGCGGTGACCGCTCCGATCGGGCCACTCCGCCCTGCCCTGGTACGTGCCGACGTACTACGGATCGCCGCGCTCTCCGGCAATGGACAGTCGGCAACCGCGGATACCGGGCGGGTTAGGCCACCGGTCACCGCGACTACGCACGGTGTGCCCCACCCGGCGACGCCGGGCGATCCGACGACTCTCGCCCAGTCGATCAATCTCACGCTCACGGACCTGCTGACCCGCGATCAGGACGTACTCGTTTTCGGCGAGGACGTCGGCCGCAAGGGCGGCGTGTACGGCGTGACGAAAGGCTTACAAAAGCGGTTCGGCGCGCGCCGCGTCTTCGACACGCTGCTGGACGAGCAGAGCGTCCTCGGCACCGCGCTCGGCGCAGGTTTGGCCGGATTCGTGCCGATCCCGGAAATCCAGTACCTCGCCTACCTGCACAACGCCGCGGACCAGGTGCGTGGTGAAGCAGCCACCTTGTCGTTCTTCTCCGATGGCCGTTACCGGAACCCGATGGTGGTCCGGATCGCCGGGTACGCCTACCAGAAGGGCTTCGGCGGCCACTTCCACAACGACAACTCGATCGCCGCACTGCGCGATATCCCCGGCCTGGTCCTCGCGTCACCGTCGCGCGCCGACGATGCCGCGGCCATGCTGCGCACCTGCGTGTCCGCGGCCCGGGTGGACGGTCGAGTGTGCCTGTTTCTGGAGCCGATCGCGCTCTATCACACCCGCGATCTGTACCGGCCCGGCGATGATGGCTGGCTCGCGCCCGCTCGCCCGGCCCAGCACGTCGAGATCGGGCGCGCTCGCGTCTACGGCGACGGCGCCGATCTGACCCTGGTCAGCTTCGCCAATGGCGTGCCGATGTGCCTGCGCGTCGCACACCGCCTCGCCGAGCGCGGCATCAACGCGCGGGTACTCGACTTGCGCTGGCTCGCGCCGCTGCCGGTGGATGATCTGGTTCGGCACGCCCGCGCAACCGGCCGTGTCCTCGTCGCGGACGAAACCCGCCGCTCCGGCGGCGTGTCCGAGGCGGTGTGCACGGCCCTGATCGATGCGGGTTTCGCGGGTCGGGTCGCGCGGGTCGCCAGCGAGGACAGTTTTGTCCCGCTCGGCCCGGCCGCCGACACCGTCCTGCTCGATGAGAGCGCGATCGAAACCGCGGCGGGTGAACTTCTCGCAGACGTCGACTGTGCGCACCGACGGCACGCCGGAGCACGGGGTTCCCGGGAATTCGATTCGACCGAGGAATAGTGGAAATACCGTCATGGTGACGGTGACCAGCAGCGAAAGGACACGGCGATGACCACGATGTCCATGCTCGGAGAGGTCCGGCCGGAGCATGATCGCACCGGGGACCGCGATCTAGTGCTCCTGCACTATCTGCGTTCCTTCCGCAAGCCGGTCCTGGAGGTGTGGTCGGCGGCCACCGAGCGAAGCCAGCTCGCGCGCTGGTTCGGTACCGTCGTCGGCGGCAACGGCAACCTCACCATCGAACCGCTCGACGGGCCGATCTCCGGCCCGATCGCCGTGCGCGTCGACCACTGCCGGGCGCCGCACGAATTGGTCGTGCACATCGACGGTTGTCTGCTCGAGGCCAGCATGACCCAGGTCGGCGTGGTCACCACTGTCGAATTGACCCGCCGTCATCTCTACCCCGCCGACGCGAGCGCCGTCGGCCCGCGCTGGCAATACCTGCTCGACCGCCTCACCGCCTACCTCGACTACCGGCCCCTGCCTCGCTGGTCCGACTACCCGAAACTGGCCGAGAAATACCGGTAGACCTCACCTCAGAAGAAGAAGCCGGCGATGCCCCAACCGGGGCGAACTTGGGCTTCCCGAATCCATGCGATGCAGGATTCGATGGCGGCCAGCACCTCATGGTCGATCGCCGCACGGTCTCGCGATGTGGTCGACTCCCATTGGACCAGGGCTTCGGCGCACTGTTCAGGACTCCATTCGCCGTAACCGGGCAGGATGTTGGGCCGAGGCAGCGCGGAGGGCAGGGCGTGGTACATGAAGGTACGAACGCTGATCGCCTTGATGCCGAGTGTGGCGAGTCCGTCGTCGATCTGGTCGAGCCAAGCGCTGAGCCCGAATCTCTTTGAGCTCAGGTCAGAGCACCGAAGGGGTGCGTGTGCAGATCCCGCAGATGCGCGGTGATCAGCTCGTTCACCTCCGCGGCGCGCTCCAACTGCACGAGGTGGCCCCCGTCGGCGATCTCGGTGACCTCGCGGAGGCCGGGGACGTGCGCGCGCATTGTTGCCAGCGGATCGCGGCCGCTGAAGCCCTCCATGTCGGGATCCCGATCGCCGTACAGGAAGTACGTCGCGACCGTGACCTCGGCACCGGCGTAGTCGGCGGTCAGCTCCCAGTTGCGGTCCAGGCTGCGATACCAGTTCAATCCGCCGGTAAACCCGGTGCGCTCGAAATCTCGTGCCAGAGTGTCCAACTCGTCGATGCTCAGCCAGCGCCACGGCAAGGTGGGCGCCGCGGGAAGGACGTCGAGGTATCCGGTGCCCTCGGCCGGGAAGCGCCAGGTGTCCAGGTAGTGATAATCAGCGCTGAGCGCGTAGTACACCCGGGCGAGGAAGTCGCGCGGGCACGCGCCGAGCTCCGCATCGGCAACTCCGGGGGTCTGAAAGTAGTTCAGGTGCAGGAAGTGTCGCGCGGCCGCCTTCGCCCACAGCCGCGAGGGAGCGCGTGGTGGCCGCGGCGTGAACGGGTTGTTCAGGACGATGAGGCCACGCACCCGTTCCGGCGCCCGCAATGCCAACTCCCACAGTAGGGCGGCGCCGAAATCCAGGCCGACGAACACGGCTTGTTCGGCTCCAAGGTCGTCGAGCAGACCGAGCAGGTCCGCACACACCGCACGGTTCGTGTAGGCCTCGAGGTCATCAGGGATGTCGGTCTGCCCGTAGCCGCGCAGGTCCGGGGCGATGGCGCGATAGCCCGCGGCGGCAACTGCGGGAAGCTGGCGATGCCAGATGTACCAGGTGTGCGGGAATCCGTGACAGAAGACCACCGGCTCACCTTCCCCCTGCTCGGCGACGTGCATGCGGATCCCGTTCGTCGTCACGAACCGCTGCGCGAACTCCACTCCAGCCTCCGTAACATAGAACGCGTTCTTGTTTCACGGTAATGTCCAGGATTCGTGAGTGGAATACCCGACAGGCTCGAAGGCAAGCTCGCGGTGGTCACCGGCGCCAGCCGCGGCATAGGCAAAGGAATCGCGCTGGAACTGGGTGCGGCAGGTGCCACGGTGTTCGTCACCGGACGTTCGGTCACACCCGGTCAGCTGCCGGGCACCGTGCACGAAACCGCCGCCGAGATCGCCGCTGCGGGCGGCGTCGGCATCCCGTTCGTCTGCGACCACCGGGACGACGACGCGGTGCAGCGGCTGTTCGAGCTGGTCCGCACCGAACACGGCAGGCTGGACGTGCTGGTCAACAACGTCTACAACTCCCCCGCCGCCGCCCGCAGGATCGGAAAGCGCTTCTGGGAGGTTCCCCCGACAGCATGGGACGAGACCTTCGACGTTGGCGTCCGATCACACTACACGGCAAGCTTTTTCGCCGCCGAGCTACTGATCGAATCGGCCGGGCTGATCATCAACATCTCCTCTCCCGGCGCGCGGAGATACCTGCACAACGCGGTGTACGGTGTCGCCAAGGCCGCGCTCGACCGGCTCACCGCCGACCTGGCGCACGACCTCGCCGGGACCGAAGTGACCGTCGTCTCGCTATGGCCTGGCATAGTGAATACCGAACTGCTGCAATCAGTTCCGGCCGATGCCGACGGGCGGCGACTGATCACGCTGCCCGGCGAAGGGACATTCGATCTCGCCGAGGCGCAGACGCCACACTTCCCCGGGCGTGCGGTCGTCGCACTGGCCACCGACCCGGGGCGCCGCGCTCGTACCGGATCGGCCTGGCGAGTAGCGGATCTCGCCGATTACTACGGCTTCACCGACATCGACGGACGTGTTCCACGCGCCGAATGAGTTCGACGCAGCCGAACGCCAGGAACGCCGAGGCCACGATTGTGTTGGTGCGCGAGGTCCGCCGCGATCGACCTCGTCACCGCACTGACGATGCCCGAGGCCGCCAAGAACGCCGCTATCCAGGCCGCAACCGTCTGGCGCGGGACCGAAGTCGACCCAGCCGCCCCGCGTGAGCATCGCTGAAGAAGAAAACGCGGCGCGAGCAGCTCTACGCCGACCTGGCCGCCGCGCGGATCACCGCTGATGCCCGTACTCGAGTGGCATGTGGTGCTTCGCTGTCGCCTCTATCCAGATCGAGGACATCTGATGCTCAACCGCCGCGGTGAGCGCGACGCGTTGTCCGTCGGGGTTTGGCCGGTGGTCGATACACGTCCGTAGCCGATTCTCACATCGCAGAAAGTATCGCGAACCCCCGACAGGTTTACTTTGGCGCGTGCGCGGCATGTCTTTTCAGACCGGTCCTGCGGAAACACTCTCCTGTCGAGGGTGTCTCGCGAACGATCTTGGGCTCGAGGGATCACTGCATCATCGCGTGGATGACATGTCGGTGTGGAGGTTTGGATGCGGGATTACGGGATGTCTGCTGCCCGTCAGGACAAGGTGTGGCGCCGGTGGCGGGCGGGTGAGTCCTTCAGCGCGATCGCCCGGTCACTCGGGCTGCCGCCGTTCGCGCGCACATCATCGGTTCCGTGTGTCGGGTGACGGCCTTCCGCCCAGAGGGCTGTGCAGCACACAGCAGCCCCCTGGGCTGTTCGCTACGTGGCGGGGTGAGTGCGCAGGGCTCGGCCGAACCAGGTGAACACGGGCTCTAGATCCGCCACCGCCGGCCAGCTGTTGATGACCGCCACCAACTGCCAATATCGCGTCACTCGAGCGTCGTTGGCGACCTCCAGCCGCTCGAGCACCCAACGCCGCAGGTCACTGTCGTCGGCCCTGCCGAAGGTCTCGGCATAGCGCGCGGTCAAAGTATCGACAATGGGCTCCGCTTCGGGTGCATCCGGTGCAATACCTGTGGCCATCGCTCGACCGACCTCCTCGCGCACGGTCTCGGTCAAGTCGTGATGCAATCCGGTGCTGTCCCCGTCGGCGCGTTGCTTCTCCTGATACTCGGCCATGCGCCGCACCGCTGCCCGGAAATCGTTGTCCTGCACTAACTGCACGAGCTCCATCCACGCCTGGACCTGCTCGACGGTGGGATTATCGGGAAGGTCGGGCATGCTAGAGCGCAACAACTCCACCATCGCCGGATTGGCGTCGACACCGCCGAAGGTGTCATCGATGAAGTCATGGATGAAACGGTGTCGTTCGGCCTGCGTCAGGTTCACCAGTTTGTGCATCAGGTCCATCTCCTGTGGGTTCGATTCCCGGCGCGCGACCGCCTGCAACACCGCACGTCGCAGACACAGCACCCGAACCTGCACCTCGAGCGCGGCCGCGTGGGCCGCAGCGACGTCGGCCAGCGAGGTCTCGCGGGCCAAGACGCGCCGCACCGTGGGCAGATCGATATCCAGTTCGCGCAGTGTCCGGACCAACTCCAGACGCGCCAGCGCGTCGATGTCGTAGAGGCGGTAGCCGGCCGGGCTGTGACAGGTCGGCGGGACGATCCCCTTGTCGGAGTAGAACCGAATCGTTTTGACCGTCAGACCGGTCCGCTTGGCCAGAGCCCCGATCGTGAAGAGCGTCTCGTCGTCCATGCCCCAAGCTTGATGCCTCCCCCTGATGGAGACTCAAGTCGACACTCCCGCCTCGCGGCATCAGGCCGCGACCAGCGTCGACAGCGGGTCTCCAGATCGACTGGAGCACCCAGGCCGCGAACATCCGGGCTTCGTCACCGACCGGCGGTGCGTTGGGTTGCATGCGCTCCCGCGCGTCCTAATGGGCTGTTCAGTCGTCCTCGGTGATCCTCTACAACCGGCACCCCACCTGCGGGGTCACCGCTCGCACAAATGCTTCCGACGTCCCGGGCTACCGGCACCAACGCCACCGGCTGCAGCACCGGCAACGGGTCCAGGATCAACCCGACACCCGGTCACCAGGGCAACCTACATAAACAAAACACAAGGTGCGCGGCGCACACACACCCGGAGCCGTCCTGGAGTTATCGACACCGGTCCGCTGGTGCTGATCAACTGTCCGGCGCCGGGTCCGAAGAGAGCTTGAACGCAGTCGAATGGTGGTCATCAGAAAACAGAACAGCAGCCATAACACTCCGCTCAGCAACACTGCGCTCAGCTCGCATCTTTGATCGGCGACTTCACAGCCGACGCAACCGGGCGCCGTCAATCGGCGCTGGGTATCTCGCGCCGGCCGACTATGCTGCCCGCTGCAGTCACGCCTACCATCCCGTGGCGTGCGGCATCAAGGGAATCTGGATCGAATCACCCTTGTCGGGTGGTGGCTTACCAGGGGGACCGGTCAGTACGACTTGCCCCGCCGCCTCGACATTGCGTTAGGCGACGCCGTACCCCGGACGACTACGCATGGATCGGCACGACCCGATTATCACGCGGGAGGGCGGCGGCAACCCCTTGATCACACCGGTCCGGTGGCAGCGGTCAGCACTGAACGATCGGCTTGTATGAGGTCGATCGACAGCGCCAACGTCATGGCGTCCACGATGCTGGAACCCGGGCCACGCGACGCTCAGTCTGTGCACACGGGACTGATGCGAGGGGTTTCAGCTCTACCGCCCGCCGCATCCGGCCGATCCGGATAATCATGTTCGGCGCCACATTCGATGGGATCGTCGTGCTCGCGCTACGGTTCAGCGCGGAGCCGATCGACGGCGGTACCGCTCACCGTGGGTCGTGCCGCAGGACGACTACCCGACCTCGGGGGGTGATCCCGGACTGCCCTGGACGAGTTGGCGGGCCGCTTTCGTCATCGCCGCGATAGCGCCATCCGGTGCGCGTGGTGACCGGTCGGATCAGGCGAACTTGATCTCCAGGCCGATGCCGAGGATGGCGATGAGCCAGATCACCCCGGTGAAGATGGTGATGCGGTCGAGGTTCTTCTCCACGACGGTCGAACCCGACAGGCTGGATTGCACACCGCCGCCGAACAGGCTGGACAGACCTCCACCCTTGGCGCGGTGCAGCAGCACCAGCAGCACCAGCAGCACGCTGGTGATGATCAGGAGGATATCCAGGAACATCCGCATGCCCGACAGTGTATGCGGTCGGCGGAATCCCACCGAATCAGGCACGCATCCGTACGCCGCACCCGGTTCGGCTAGCGCCGGTCCACCGCGACCAGGTGGGTCGCCTGGTCGTCGGCACCGGTGGTGAACCGCGCCACCGCCTGCTCGCGGACCTGGTCCTGGGCGGTGAGCCGAACCTGATGCTGGTGCATGTGTTCGGCCCAGGACCGCACGACAAAAGCCTCGACGAAGCGGTCGATCACCCCGACGTCACGGTAGAGACGCCACTCCATCGCGCCGGTGCGCTGCCGAGAACGGCCGACGAACACCATCGCGGCCAGGAACTCCTCGACGTCTTGCTGCGGCACGTCGTAGTTGCGCAGAATCAGCACCGGGCCGTCGTCGGGATCGGGTTCGACGACCAGCTGCGGTTCCGGCCAAAACGCCGAAGGGGTCAGGTCGAGTTCCTCCGGGTCGTGCCGGATCGGCAGCCAGACGGTGCTCAACGCGCAGATCACCAGCAGCGCCGCGGCCCACAGCAGCGCCGACACCGAGCCGAGCGCGTTCGCGACCAGACCCCAGACCAGCGAGCCGATCGCCTGGCCGCCCATGAATACCAGCAGATACACCGAGAGCCCGCGCGCACGTACCCAGGCGGGCAGCAACAGCTGCATGGTCGCGTTCATCGTGGACATCGCCAACAGCCAAGCCAGCCCGGCGAAGACCAGTAAAATCAGTACCGCCGGCACGTTTCGCAGCACAGCGGTACCGGCGGTCCCGAGTCCGAACAAAATCGCGGCGGTGGCCAGCCGCTGCGTCGGTGTGAGCAGACTTCGCAGTCGCGACAATGTGGCGGCGCCGAGCACCGCGCCGACCCCGAGCGCACCGAGCATCAGACCGTAGCCGGCGGACGACAGCCCGAGCCGATCCCGCGCGATCACCGGAAGCAGCGCCCATACCGCGCTGGCCGGTGCGATGAACAGGATCGAGCGCAGCAGCACCCGACGGATCGCCGGCGCGGCCCGAATGAATCGGGTGCCCGCCTGCAACGCCGCGAGTGGGCGTTCGGTGGGCAATCTCCGATCCGTCACAGGCCTGCGCCACACGGTGAGCACCGCGACTATCCCGCCGAACGACACCGCGTTCAGCGCGAACACCAGCGTCGGACCGGACAGTGACACCAACACACCGGCCAACGCGGGGCCGACCGCCCTTCCGATGTTGATGTTCATGCTGCCGAGCGCCGCGGCCGCGGGGATCTGCTCGCGCGGTACCAATTCCGGCTGAATCGCCTGCCACGCGGGCGCGGTCAGCGCCTGCCCGCAGCCCAGCAGAAACAGCAGGGTCAGCAGCACCGCGGGGGTGGTGTGCGCGGTCGCGGTCGAGATCACCAGAGCTACCGCGAGCACCGCCATCGTCGACTGCGCACCGAGCAGTAGCCTCCGCCGGTCCACCAGGTCGGCGAGCACTCCGGAAGGAATGGCCAACAACATCACCGGCAGCGTGATGGCGGTCTGCACGAACGCCACCAGCGCCGCCGCGTTGGGTTCGTCGACTACGATCCACTGCGCCCCGACGGTCTGCATCCAGGTGCCCAAATTCGACACCAGCTGGGCGATCCACAACGCGCGGTAGACCGACGAACGCATCGGCGCCCAGGTTGAGCCTGAGACGGTCGGTGCGGCAGCGTTCACTTACGGAAGCTTAGCGGTGGACATGGCATGCTCTGCACGGGTGGATGGCGGTTGGTGTCCACCCGGGGCCGTCGCCCGAGCCGGTAGATTCCCCGTGTAGCCGGACGAGCGCGGTCGGGACGCGGGTTGTCGGACAATCACCACCCGCCGCCGGCCGGTCACGCCGCAGCCACCTATCCGCGACCTCGCGGCTCGATTGGGTGATAATGCGCCGGCCAGCGTGAATGCGACGAGAAACTGCCTGTGCCGAAGCCCGTCACTTCACGCGGTTGCGGTGACGGCCGGGCCCCATGTGTCGCGTAATCGATCACCGCGCAGATGCGCCGGATGTCACCACCGACATGCTCGAACCACACCTCCCGGCGCTGTGGCGATTGTCATCTACCGAGCTGCGCGGCACCGCTCCGGTGGCGTGCTCTACGTCGCCCGCCCGCATGGGTTGACGACGTCTGCGGCGTACGCTGAGTTATCGAGGAGAAAGCTACGGACGGGTGAATCAGACGGCCGAATAAATGCCGAAAGGACCGCCATGGAAATTCTCGGATATGCCATCGGTCCGATTGCATGCCGGGCCGCATTCACCTCGGATTTCGCCGTTCCGGTCGATTTATCCATACAGCAGTTGGTCACCTACTCCGAAAGCGACCGACCGAGCATGGATATTCGGGCCGGCATGCGGCACAAGTACGTACCACTGCGCTTCGACCCCGCCACTGGCGCGCACCTCGTCGGCGGTCGCTACTTGTTCGACCGGTGGGAAGACGTGATGGACTACATTAGATTCACCAGCAGCGAGCTGGAACTCGAACCGGGCGTGAAATTTTGGGACCGCCCATTCTTTTTCGGCGTGGACAAGCGCGCGTGGCGCGTAATCGGGGCACACGACTTCACGCCGATGGGGCAAAGCCCATTACGTCAACCGCCTCGAACGCTTTACCAGCATCGGATCCGACGTCGAGGCGCGGCTGGCCGACATCTGGCCGGCAATACGCCAAACTGCCGAAACTCGAGGGCTGGCCGGCGTTTGGTTGTTGTTCCAGCCCGACGAGCGACAAATCGGGATAGTCACCGCGGCCGGCCGGATCGTTGGCAGCGACGACGCGCACACGGCATCGCAATCACTTGCCGCGCTCGAGCACAGCGAGTCCCTCGCTCGGCATTTGCCGCAGGAATTGGCTTCTCACAAGGTCTTCGACCGCACCAGCCTCACCCTGTCCCTGTGGCTACCATGGTCCCGCGACGCCGGCGGCGCCCCCTCGGCCTTCCCGACATTCCCCGTGCACCCGCTTCCGGATGGTTGGTCCGCCGACGGAGGTTGATCCGTGCTCTGCACGAGCTCGTGCGCTTGGGCAGGTTGCACGACGGCGGTAGGCGATATGTCGTGCCGCCCCGGCGGAACAGCCGACGACGGCGGTCTGAGTGCGGAGCCCGTTCGTAAGGACAGCACAGTCCGGTATCCGCAGGTCGCGCGATACCGGACTGTGCCATACTGCCGCAGCCAGGTCAGGGTAAGGGGCCGCCTGCGGCGATCGCGGAGAGGGTCGCGAACTCCTCGCCTTTCAGCGATGCACCACCGACCAAAGCACCGTCGATGTCGGTCTGATTTACCAGTTCTCCGACGTTCTTCGCAGTCACCGAGCCGCCATAGAGGACCCGAACCTCCGCAGCGATCTCCGGCGAGGCCAGTTGCGCCAACTCCGCGCGAATGGCGCCGCAGACCTCCTGCGCGTCGGCGGGAGTCGCGACCTTGCCGGTGCCGATCGCCCACACCGGTTCATAGGCGATGACGATCTTCGCGATGTCGTCCACAGACAGGCTCTTCAGCGAGCCGCGCAACCGCTCCAAGTTGTACTCGACGTGCGTCCGCGCCTCGCGGACGTTCAGGCCCTCACCGATGCACACGATCGGGATGATCCCGTGCTTCAGCGCCTGCTTGGCCTTGGCCGAGACGGTGGCGTCGTCCTCGTTGTGGTACTGACGCCGCTCGGAGTGCCCGACCACGGCGAAGGCGCACCCCAGTTTGGCGAGCATGCCTGCGCTGATCTCACCGGTGTAGGCGCCCGATTCGTGCACCGAGACATCCTGCGCACCGTAGGTGAGCAGAAGCTTGTCTCCCTCGACCAGCGTCTGCACACTACGCAGAGCGGTGAACGGCGGGATTACGGCGACGTCGACCTTGTCGAAGTATTTCTCCGGCAGCGCGAACGCGATCTTCTGCACCAGAGCGATGGCCTCGAGGTGATTGAGGTTCATTTTCCAGTTGCCCGCGATGAGCGGTTTACGTGCCATGCTCAGTCCTCCAACACCGCGATGCCGGGGAGTTGCTTGCCCTCCAGATACTCGAGCGAGGCGCCACCACCGGTGGAGATGTGCGCGAAACCGTCGTCCGGGAGCCCAAGCGCACGCACGGCCGCGGCCGAGTCACCGCCGCCGACGACACTGAACGCGCCCTTGCCGGTGGCGGTCACGATCGCCTCGGCGATCCCGCGGGTGCCCGCGGAGAACTTCTCGAACTCGAAAACACCCATCGGACCATTCCAGAAGATGGTCTTCGCCTCGGTCAGGAGTACCGCGAAACGGTCTACGGACTGCGGGCCGATATCCAGGCCCATCCAGCCGTCCTCGATCTCGTGTGCGGACACCACCTTCGACTCGGCGTCCGCGGCGAACTTGTCGCCGACCACGATGTCGCGCGGCAGGTGGATGACGTCGGCATACTGCTCGAGCAGGTTCTTGCAGGTGTCCACCATCTCCTCCTGCAGCAACGACGTACCTACCGAAAGGCCCTGTGCGGCAAGGAAGGTGAAGCACATGCCGCCGCCGATCACCAGGGTGTCGACCTTCGGAGCAAGCGCCTCGATGACGGCGAGTTTGTCGGAGACCTTGGAGCCGCCGAGTACCACCGCATACGGCCGATCCGGGTCTTCGCTCAGGGTGGCCAGCACCTCGATCTCGGCGGCGACCAGCGTGCCCGCGTAGTGCGGCAGCAGGTTCGCCACGTCGTACACCGACGCCTGCTTGCGGTGCACGACGCCGAAGCCGTCGGAGACGAACGCGCCGTCGTCGCCGACCAGCTCCACCAGCGCCGCGGCGAGCTTGCCGCGTTCGGTGTCGTCCTTGCTGGTCTCACGCGGGTCGAAGCGGATGTTCTCCAACAGCAGCACGTCACCGTCGGTGAGGCCCTCGGACCGCGCGAGTGCGTCCTGACCGACCACGTCACCGGCCAGCTGGACATTGCGACCCAGCTCCTCGGCGAGCCTGGCGGCTACCGGCGCCAACGAGAGTTTCGGGTCCGGCTCCCCCTTGGGCCGGCCGAGATGGGCGGTCACCACGACCTTGGCGCCCGCCTCGACCAGTGCCTTGATGGTCGGTACCGAGGCGACGATCCGGCCGGGATCGGTGATCTGTCCATTGTCGTCGAGGGGGACGTTCAGGTCGGAGCGCACGAGCACGCCCCGACCTTCGACACCCTCGCCGAGCAGATCCGCGAGTGTCTTGATGGTCATGCGCGTCAGAGCGACTTGCCGACGAGGCCGATGAGGTCGGCGAGACGGTTGGAGTAGCCCCACTCGTTGTCGTACCACGAGACGACCTTCACCTGGTCGTCGATGACCTTGGTCAGCGGCGCGTCATAGATCGACGAGTGCGGGTCGGTGACGATATCGCTCGACACGATCGGGTCGACGTTGTACTTCAAGATGCCCTGCAGCGGACCCTCGGCGGCGGCCTTGAACGCGGCGTTGATGTCCTCGAGCGAGGCGGACTTGGCCAGGTTCGCGGTCAGATCGGTGACCGAGCCGGTCGGGACCGGCACACGCAACGCGTAGCCGTCCAGCTTGCCGTTGAGTTCCGGCAGCACCAAGCCGATGGCCTTGGCCGCCCCGGTGCCGGTCGGCACGATGTTCAGCGCGGCCGCGCGGGCACGACGAAGATCACTGTGCGGGCCATCCTGCAGGTTCTGGTCCTGGGTGTAGGCGTGAATGGTGGTCATCAGGCCCTTGACGATGCCGAACTCGTCATTGAGCACCTTGGCCAGCGGACCGAGGCAGTTGGTGGTGCACGAGGCGTTCGAGATGATGTTCTGGCTGCCGTCATACTTGTTGTCGTTGACGCCCATCACGATGGTGATGTCCTCGCCCTTGGCGGGCGCGGAGATGATGACCTTCTTGGCGCCCGCCGCGATGTGCCCCTTGGCCTTCGTCGCGTCGGTGAAGATGCCGGTGGACTCGACGACCACATCGACGCCCAGGTCACCCCAGGGCAGTGCCCCGGGGCCCTCCTTGATGGCCAGCGCCTTGATCCGCTGCTCGCCGACCACGATGGTGTCGTCGCCGTCCAGCGAGACGTCCTTCGGCAGGCGGCCCAGGATCGAGTCGTACTTGAGCAAGGTCGCGAGCGTCGCGTTGTCGGTGAGGTCGTTGACCGCGACGATCTCGATGTCGGTGGTGCCGAGCGCCTTCTGCGCCTCCACCGCCCGGAAGAAGTTGCGTCCGATACGACCGAAGCCGTTGATGCCTACCCGGACAGTCACGTTATCGCTCCTCAGCTTTCAAGCGGGGTCATTCCGATGCCGTACCCACCCTAGTGCCCTGCCGTCACCTCACCGACACGCACCTGGCATTCAGACGAACGGGATGCCAGGTCGCAGCCGTGCGCCGCTTCCGACGGACCGCCGCCCCGACAGTTGCCCGCGCCGCAGCCGGCTCAGGCTTCGTCGAGCAGGTCGGCCGTGACGGCCGATTCGGTGTCGGGCACGCCGAGTTCCTTGGCTCGCCGGTCGGCCATCGACAGCAGACGCCGAATGCGTCCCGCCACAGCGTCTTTCGTCATCGGCGGGTCGGCGAGCTGCCCGAGCTCCTCCAGCGACGCCTGCCGGTGCTGCACCCGGAGTTTTCCCGCCGCGGCGAGATGGTCGGGAACGTCCTCGCTGAGGATCTCGAGCGCACGTTCCACTCGGGCCGCGGCGGCCACCGCGGCCCGCGCCGAGCGGCGGAGATTTGCGTCGTCGAAGTTCGCCAGCCGGTTCGCCGTCGCGCGAACTTCGCGGCGCAGCCTGCGCTCCTCCCAGACCATCCTGGTGCCATGTGCCCCCATCCTGGTCAGCAGCGCACCGATGGCCTCACCGTCGCGCACCACGACGCGGTCGGTGCCGCGCACCTCGCGGGCCTTGGCGGTGATCCCGAGCCGTCGCGCCGCACCGACCAGCGCCAGGGCCGCTTCCGGCCCGGGGCAGCTGACTTCCAGCGCCGAGGAACGCCCCGGTTCGGTGAGTGAGCCGTGCGCGAGAAACGCTCCGCGCCAGGCGGCTTCGGCATCGGCTATGCTGCCGCCGACCACCTGCGCGGGCAGCCCGCGCACCGGACGACCGCGCACGTCGAGCAGACCGGTCTGCCTGGCCAGCGCCTCGCCCTCCTTCGACACGCGCACCACATATCGGGAGGTTTTGCGCAGCCCCCCCGCGCCGAGCACGTGCACATCGGAGCCGTAGCCGTATAGCTCGAAAATCTCCCGGCGCAGCCGGCGCGCGATGGAGCCCATATCCACCTCGGCTTCGACGATCACCCGGCCGCTGACGATGTGCAGGCCGCCCGCAAAACGCAGCAGGGCGGACAGTTCCGCCTTGCGGGAACTCACCTGCGACACCGTGAGCCTGCTCAGCTCGTCTTTCACATCGGCTGTCATCGCCACGAGACGCGCTCCTTTCCACCCAACCCGGAACGCACATCCTGCCCCATGTGCCGTCCCTCGACTCGTAGACCCGCCATTTGCGGCCGGGGTTGCCGGATAACTTGATCCAGTGCGGCAGCAAGCTTTCCGGCATGATGCCGGTCCGTTCCCGCTTCGGCGACAGCGGAGAAAGTGACCCGTGCCCGCAACTGTTCGGCTGCCCTGGCCACGTGTTCTCGCTCGCGCCCCTCCGGCACGGACCCGGAATCGACGAGGACCTCGTCGACCACGAACTCCGGTGCGTGCTGGGACAATACATGCAGATGCCGCTCCGCGGAGAAACCCGCCGTCTCCCCGGGCTCGGCGGCGAGGTTGAGCACGAGGACCTTACGCGCCCTGGTGTATACCAGGGCGTCGCGCAACTCGGGCACGAGCACATGCGGAATCACGCTGGTGAACCAGGAGCCGGGGCCAAGCACGACGACGTCGGCGTGCTCGATCGCCGAGGTGGCCGCCGAACTGGCAGGCGGATCGGAGGGGATCAACCGCACCCGCCGCACTTTGCCCGGCGTTGTGGCAATAGCAACTTGGCCGCGAATACACCGGCTCACCCGCGGATCTACTTCCAGCCCAGAAACATCCGCCTCGATATCGAGCGCGATCGGCGACATCGGGAGCACCCTTCCGGTGATCCGCAACATCTTGGCGACTTCGTCGAGTGCGGCCACCGGATCGCCGAGCACCTCGGTGAGCCCGGCCAGGATGAGGTTGCCGACCGAGTGCCCCGCCAGCGCACCGGTACCGCCGAAACGGTGCTGAACGGTTTGCGTCCACACCCCGTCGGCGTCCGCGGAGAGGGCGGCCAGTGCCATGCGAAGATCTCCCGGCGGCAGCACCCCCAATTCGGCGCGTAGTCGCCCAGAGGAGCCACCGTCGTCGGCGACGGTCACCACCGCGCAGATCTTCCTGGTCAGCCGGCGTAGCGCCGTCAGCGTCGAGTAGAGACCGTGCCCGCCGCCCAGCGCGACGATGCTGGGATCGGCTTCCCAACCCGTCATTCGCGCCCCAGATCCCGGTGCACAACCCGCACCACGTCGACGGACCCCGCCGAGTCACCGGCGACCTCGCCCATCAGCTCTCCCAGTGCCTCGGCTATCGCGACGCTTCGATGCTTGCCTCCGGTGCAGCCCACTGCCACCGTCATGTATCGCTTCCCCTCTTGGCGGTAACCGTTCGTCGTCAGATCGACCAGGTGGTGGCAGGTACCCAGATAATCGGCCGCGCCGGGGCGCGACAACACGTACTCGCTGACCACCGCCTCCTGACCTGTATGTTCCCGTAATTCCGGTATCCAATGCGGATTAGGTAGAAAACGCACATCCAACACCATGTCGGCGTCGAGGGGAACCCCGTACTTGAAGCCGAAGGACTGCACGGTGAGTTGCAGCGCGCTGGGGGCGCCGCCGCCGTAGGCCTCCTCCAGCTTGCGGTGCAACTGGTGGATGGACAACTCGGTGGTGTCGATGACCAGATCCGCGGCGGTCTTCACCGCCGACAGGCGCACCCGTTCCGCGGCGATGCCCGCGGACAATGTCCCGTCCGCGCTCTCGCTTTGGAGCGGATGACGGCGCCGCGCGAACCCGAAGCGTCGGATCAGCACATCGTCGGAAGCCTCGAGGAAAAGAACCCTGGTGCGCACACCCAGCGCTCGCAACTGTTCGGTGACCACCGAGAGATCGCCGGTGAAGAATCGGCTGCGCACATCCATGACCAGGGCCAGCCGGCCGATCGGCGGTGTCGCGGAGGCGCCGAGTTCGACCATCCGGCCGAACAGTTCGGGCGGCAGATTGTCCGCGACATACCAGCCGAGGTCCTCGAGCACACGCGCGGCGGTGCCCCTGCCCGCACCCGACAGCCCGGTCACGATCACCACCTCGACCTGTGGGGGCACTCCGGCGTGGACCTCGGGCGAGCTCGCTCGCCCTCCGCTCGTCGGCGGACCGCCCGCACTACTGTTCGGTTCGATGCGTGTCATGTCCTACCGGATCCGTCTCTCGGTTGCCTTCCGATCATCCCGTACCGGTTTCGGTATCGGGCACAGACACAACGTACGCGAAACCGAAACTTCCGGTGCGCAGTCGAGCGACTATTCCGCATGCAGTGCGGCGAGGACCGCCTTCGCGGTCGCCAGCCCGATGCCGGGTACCTCGGTGATCTGTTCGACCGTGGCTCCCTTCAGCTTGGCCACCGACCCGAAATGGGTGACCAGCGCCGTTCGGCGTGCCGCGCCGAGGCCGGGCACCGAGTCCAGCGCCGACGCCGTCATCCGCCGTGAGCGTTTGCTGCGGTGGAAGGTAATGGCGAACCGATGCGCTTCGTCACGGACCCGTTGCAGCAGATACAGCGCCTCGCTATTGCGTGGCATGATGACCGGCTCGCTCTCCGCGGGCACCCATACCTCCTCGAGGCGCTTGGCCAACCCGATCACCGCGACATCGGTGATGCCGAGTTCGTCGAGTACCTCGGCGGCAGCCGCCACCTGCGGCGCGCCGCCATCGACCACATACAGGTTGGGCGGATAGGCGAACTTGCGCGGACGTCCGGTGCTGGGGTCGATGCCGGGCCGGGAGATGAGTTCCGGCGTGTCGTCGGTCGCGGACAGGTCGTGCTGCTCGATCAGATCGCGGTCGCGCCGCAACTTGAGGAACCGGCGGCGGGTCACCTCGGCGATGCTCCCGACGTCATCGGAACGGCCCTCGCCCGCGGCCTCCTTGATCGCATAGTGACGGTAGTCGGATTTCCGTGGCAGACCGTCCTCGAACACCACCAGCGAGGCGACCACGTCGGTGCCCTGCACGTGACTGATGTCCACACATTCGATGCGCAGCGGGGCACTGTCGAGCTCCAGTGCGTCTTGGATGTCCTGCAGCGCTTGTGATCGCGAGGTCAGGTCGCCCGCGCGCTTGAGCTTGTGCTGGGCCAGCGCCTCCCGCGCGTTGCGCTGCACGGTCTCGGCGAGAGCTTTTTTGTCGCCGCGCTGCGGCACGCGCAGTCGCACCGCCGAGCCGCGCAGATCCGACAGCCATTGCTGGACCTGCTCGACGTCGGCGGGCAACTCGGGAACGAGCACCTCGCGCGGCACCACGGTGGCGAGTTGCTCATCGGTATCGGGTTCGGCCACGGCGACCTGCTCGCCGTAGAACTGGGTGAGAAACTGTTCGACGAGCGCGGCCAGCTCACCGCCGCCTGCTTCCGGCGTGTCGACGGCGTCGCCCGACTTGTCGACCACCCAGCCACGCTGACCGCGCACCCGGCCATCGCGGACGTGGAAGATCTGCACCGCGACCTCCAGCTCGTCAGCGGCGAAGGCGATCACATCGGCGTCGGTGCCGGTGCCGAGGACCACGGCCTGCTTCTCCAGGGCGCGGCGCAGGGCCTGGACATCGTCGCGCAGTCGGGCGGCGGCCTCGAAATCCAGGTCCTCGGCGGCGTCGTGCATGCGGCGCTCCAACTCGCGGACCATGCGGTCGGTGCGGCCGGCGAGGAAGTCGCAGAAGTCGTCGACGATGTCGCGGTGCCCCGCGGCGCTCACCCGGCCGATGCACGGCGCCGAGCATTTGTCGATGTAACCCAGCAAACAAGGGCGGCCGATTTGGCTGTGCCGCTTGAAGACTCCGTTGGAGCAGGTACGGGCGGGAAAGACCCGAAGAAGCAGATCGAGGGTCTCACGGATCGCCCAGGCGTGCGCGTATGGGCCGAAGTAACGGACGCCTTTGCGACGCGCGCCACGGTAAACGAAAAGCCGAGGGAACTCCTCGTCCAGGGTGACCGCCAGCACCGGATACGATTTGTCGTCCCGATAACGGACGTTGAAGCGCGGGTCGAACTCTTTGATCCAGTTGTACTCCAACTGCAGTGCCTCCACCTCGGTGGAGACGACTGTCCACTCGACACTCGCCGCGGTGGTCACCATCTGCCGCGTGCGCGGATGCAGACCGGCGACGTCGGCGAAGTACGAGTTCAGCCTGCTGCGCAGGCTCTTGGCCTTGCCGACGTAGATGACCCGCCGATGGGCATCCCGGAACTTGTAGACTCCGGGTTCAACGGGAATCGTGCCCGGCGCGGGCCGGTACGTCGCTGGATCTGCCACGTGACAAGCCTATCCACCGGGTCCGACAGCCCCCGGACGGCCGGCGGCAACCGTCAGCGCTCCCGGACGACGCCGAACCAGACCTTGACTTCCGGACGACGCAGCAACTGAACAATGGCCGCCGTCGTGCCGAGCGAGTAACAGGCGACGACGACGGCGACCGCCGGCGGGATGGGGGCGTGGCCGCCGATCGCGTACCACCCGACGATGGCCTGCGCGATCGCCAGAACCAGCGTGAGAGTGCGCACACCGCGAGCGCCTTCGGCGAATCCGAAGACGAGCAGACCGAGTGCCCAGGCGACGCAGAACTGGGCCGACGCCGCGACGGCGGCTTTACCACCACACGTCACGCCCATGATCACCGGGTAGGCGAGCGCGAATCCCGTCAGACCCCAAATAGCCTCTCGCACATCCCGAATCGCCGCCGGAATCCCCGACTCCACGGTAACGGGCGGATCCTCACCCGAATACGCCACACCCACAGACGTACCTCCGTTCGACCGAAGGGAATCGACACATCGGCGAACACGCCGAGCCGCACGCTAACACGACACCGGCTCGGACAACCGGGAGTTCGCGCGACGGGCCGATCGCACCGATCGAACCGCTGAGAAGGCGATCACGCCAGGCGGCCGTGCCGCCGCAGGGCGGCCAAGAGAGCATCCGGGCGTTCCGTGGTGGGGAGCGGGTCGACTAGAGCGAATCGGCAGCCGAGTGCCGTCGCGGCGCCGTCGGCCTCGGCACTGTCACCCACCATCAGCGTCGCGTCGGCGGGCACGCCGAGTTCGGCCAGGGCGGCCCGGAAGATCGCTGGGTCCGGCTTCATCACGCCGACCTCGTAGGACAACGTGAATGCCCGAATCGACCTGTCCCAGCCACGCGCGGCGAACGAGGGACGGATGTCGAACGGGATATTGCTCACGACCGCCACCGGAATATCCTGTGTCGCAAGAAGTTTCAGTACCTCAGCGGTGTCGGGATAGGGCGTCCACTCCATCGGGTCGAGCAGCCGGGCGTACAGCCGCTCGGCGTCTCCGGCGCGCGGAACACCGGATTTGCGCAGCACCTCGAGTATCGCGGCGCGGTGTAGTACTGGGTCGAGGTCACGGTTGTCCCACGCGTGTTGCTGCTCGGCATCGAACTGCACGCTCTGCACGGCCGGCGACGTCATCCGCCGCAGGATCTCCGCCTTCTCGTGCACGTCGAACGTCTGTCCGTCCGGCCCCGTCAGATCCGCGTACCAGGATTCGTCGTCCTCCAGCCGAAACAGTGTCCCGGAGAAGTCGAACAAGACCGCGTCGATCGTCACTGCGCAAGCCTACCGAGGGGCCGCTGCACCCCGCCCTACCATGGCGAGATGGAGCGCGCCCAGCTCCGACAACCCCTGCGGTCAGGGTGTTTTCGCAGGTGGCCGTAGTAAGTCGCGCGGCTGTCGGTAGGGCGATAGAGTCCCGGCATGAGTCGCAAGCGAGGAACCTTGGTCGGCGCTGTCGCGGCGTTGGCGCTCACCATGGGGATGGCCACGGCCTGTTCGTCCGATGAGCACGAGACGAGCGGAATCTGCGCGCCGGTACCGAACGGCGCACCGATAGCGGCGGCCTCGCCAGGGCCGGCGGGCGGCACCCGGGATCTGAGCACGAATCCGGAGATCGCGACCGGGTATCGCGCCGGCATGACGCCGGTGCGCACGCACACTTTCGCGGTCTCCACGGCGAATCCGGTGTCGACGAAGGCAGCCTGCGAGGTGCTCCGCGATGGCGGCACCGCCGCGGATGCCCTGGTCGCGGCACAAACTGTGCTCGGACTTGTCGAACCGCAGGCATCCGGCATCGGCGGCGGCGCATTCCTGCTCTACTACGACGCGAACACGAAATCCGTCGAAGCCTACGATGGCCGCGAGGTCGCGCCGGCGGCGGCGACCGAGAACTATCTGCGCTGGGTCGGCGACACAGACCGGATCGAGCCGAAACCGAACGCACGTGCCAGCGGCCGTTCCATCGGAGTGCCCGGTGCCCTGCGCATGCTGGAGCTGTCGCACCACGACCACGGCAAAACCGCATGGCGTGACCTGTTCGACCCGGCGATCGGGTTGGCCGATCGCGGCTTCCCGATCAGTCCCCGCCTGGCGGGTCAGATCGCGGAGTCGGCGAAGGAACTCTCCGGCGACGAGGACGCCAAGGCGTACTTCCTCAACCCGGACGGAAGCCCGAAGGCCGCCCACACCTTGCTCACCAATCCGGCCATGGCGAAAACGCTCGGCGCCGTCGCTGCCGACGGCGCACAGGCCTTCTACACCGGCGCGATCGCCCGCGACATCGTCGACGCGGCGGGTCGCTCCTCCGGCGGACGCACCCCGGGCCTGATCACCACCAAGGACCTGGCGGGCTACCAGGCCAAAAAACGCACCGCGTTGTGCACCAGTTACCGCGAGCGCGAGATCTGCGGCATGCCCACCCCGTCCTCCGGTGGCATCACCGTCGCCGCCACCCTCGGCATCCTGGAGAACTTCGACCTGGCGACGTTGCGGCCGGACGCTATCGATCGCGACGGTGGAAAGCCGAACGCCCAGGCAGTGCACCTCATCTCGGAGGCCGAACGACTCGCCTACGCCGACCGCAACAAGTATGTGGCCGACCCGGATTTCATTCCACTGCCGGGGAATTCGGCGCAGACCCTGTTGAACAAGGACTACCTGCGGCAGCGCGCCGGGTTGATCAACCCGAACCGGAGCATGGGCACCGCGCAGCCCGGCGACTTCGGCCCGGTCCCGCTCGGCGTCGGCCCACAGCCTCCCGAGCACGGCACCAGCCACATCTCGGTGGTCGACAAATATGGCAACGCCGCGTCCATGACCACCACGGTCGAGTCGGCATTCGGTTCGTTCCACCTGGTCGACGGCTTCATATTGAACAATCAACTCACCGACTTCAATGCCGACCCGCTCGGCACCGATGGCGTGCCGATGGCCAACCGCGTCCAACCAGGCAAACGGCCACGCAGCTCGATGAGTCCCACCCTGGTGTTCGACAAGGCCCCCGACGGCTCTCGTGGCGAACTCACCCATGTCGCAGGCTCCCCTGGCGGTGCGGTGATCATCCAGTTCGTGGTGAAGTCCCTGGTCAACATGTTCGATTGGGGCCTCGACCCGCAGCAGGCGGTCTCGGCGGTCGCATTCGGAGCGGGCAACAGTCCGTCCACCGGCATCGGCGGCGAGCATCCCGCGATCGACGCCACCGACAACGGCGACCATGATCCGCTCGTACTCCGACTCCGCGAGCTGGGCCATCAGGTCTCGGTCGCACCGCAGTCCAGCGGCCTCAGCGCCCTCAAACGCGACAACGCAGGAGGCTGGATCGGCGGCGCCGACCCCCGGCGCGAGGGTGTGGTCCTCGGCGACACTCACTGACCAGCCGCGCGGTCTACGAGCAGGCCGGCCGGCCGCCGAACCGAAGGACCCGGAGAACAGCACGGTTATCGGGAGTCCGGTCGGGAGATGCGGCCGCCAGTAGCGCGGCGGGGTCGGTCGGGGCGTTCGTCTCGCTAGTCGGGTGCGACGTGAAATTCAGGTGCTATCGAGAGGAAGCGGTGTTACCGTCACGCGGTTCATTCGCTCGACCGAGGAGGACATCATGTACCACGACGAGTTCCATACTTCCTTTTGAACGAACCAGCAAGCGCCGTAAGGGGTTCCCTCTAGCGAGTCGAGGGTCGAACGCGGTGCCCGCCTAGTCGGCAACGACACCGAGCTCATCGAAGAACTCGGAGGCAAGGACCCCTGCCCTTGCGGCTCCGGCCGCCGGTTTCCGCCGCTGCTGCCGTGCTACCGGACGTCTCGACGACACGATGGGCCACTACTACGTTCGTGACTGACTGTGCGGACATTTGATCGCCCTGCGAACGGAGTCCCGGTCCCGGATTTCGCTGCCATCGGTGATCAACCCGGGATCGGGATCGCGGTGTCGACCGATGCCTGCCGGTTCTCCCAGTGGCGAACGCTCGCCCAGGTGTTCCTCGAGCGGAAGGCGCGCTCGAGGACCTACGACCGGGCACAGCGCCACACGCGCGACCGAATCTACCCGGCGAGCAACCGCCGTGCTCGCCGGTGAAAGCTGCCACGAAAACCAGCACACTCAGCACGCCGCACCCGCCGGACAGCCCCTTCGATCGAAGTATCGATAGCGCTACGCGCCCATCACTGGCGTCCTGAGTACTTCCCGCCGAGTTCACGCAGTCGGGCCATCGCCCGCGCGGCGTGTTCCTTGTCGTTGGATCGAATCGCCAACATCGGGACGTAGTCGTCGTCGACCAATTCCAGTCGCGCCCAAGATTTGCCGTCCGGGAACGACACGCCCCGGATGTAGTCCCAGGCAAAAGCGTTGTCGCCCAGAATGTTCCGCACGCAGACGCCATCGGCCCCCACCCGTACCCTCGGCCTGGTCAGCAGCAACACCGCCCCAGCGCCGAGCAGACCGATCCCGATCATCGCGATCTGGTCGGCGACACGAAAGTTCACGCCCGTCGACCCACTACGCAGCCAGATACCGGCCGCGGCGAACCCGGCTACGATCAAAACCGCCACCGCCCAGGCCGTTCGTACCGCACGGCGAGGACGCACCTCGAACTCCCATTCCGGCGAATCGCTCCCGGGCTTCGGCGACTCGGTGTACCTGCGAAAGATGCGGACGACCGGCATCGGCTATACGGGCTGCCGCAGGGCTCGCAACGTCAGCGCGGCATCCAACGCCGCGGCCGCCGCCTGCTCTCCCTTGTTCTCATGGGAATCGGGCAGCCCGGCCCGATCCAACGCCTGCCGCTCGTTGTTCGTGGTGAGCACCCCGTTCGCCACAGGCGTGCCCTCGTCCAGCGAGACCCGGGTCAACCCCGCGGTCACGGCATCACACACATACTCGAAGTGCGGTGTGTCACCGCGGACCACCACACCGAGCGCCACCACCGCATCATGCGATTTCGCGAGTTCCTGAGCCACCACCGGCAGCTCCATCGCACCCGCGCACCGAACCACTGTGATCCGGTGCACACCGGCGTCCTTCGCAACCCGCTCCGCGTTCGCGAGCAGTGTGTCGCAAATCTGTGTGTGCCAGCGCGACGCGACGATGCCCAGGGAGAGGTTCTTGGCATCCTCCAGCGCAAATATCGGTACGCCGGTACCGCTCATCGATTGTCCGCCTTCCGGATCTACTCGTGGTTCAGTGCGCCGTCTCGCCGAGATCGAGCTCGTCGAGTCCGATCAAGTCATGGCCCATCCGATCACGCTTGGTACGCAAGTAGCGGAGATTCTCCGCGTTGGCGCGCAGTGGCATCGGCACCCGCGCGGTGATCCGCAGTCCATAGCCGTCCAAGCCGACTCGCTTGGCCGGGTTGTTGGTGAGCAGACGCATCGAGCGGATACCGAGATCCACCAGGATCTGAGCGCCGGTGCCATAGTCGCGGGCATCCGCGGGCAAGCCCAGTTCCAGATTCGCGTCGACCGTGTCACGGCCGGAATCCTGCAGCTGATAAGCCTGCAGCTTGTGCATCAAGCCGATGCCGCGCCCTTCATGACCACGCATATACAGCACCACGCCACGCCCCTCGGCCGCGACCATCTCCAGCGCGGCATCCAGTTGCGGACCGCAGTCGCACCGCAGCGACCCGAACACATCACCGGTGAGGCACTCCGAATGCACGCGCACCAGCACATCCTCGCCGTCACCGATGTTGCCGCGCACCAGTGCGACGTGCTCGACCTCGTCGTAGATGCTCTGATAACCGACCGCCATGAACTCACCGTGCGCCGTGGGAATGCGCGCCTCCGCGACCCGCACCACATGCTTCTCATGCTTGCGCCGCCACGCGATCATGTCCGCGATCGAGATCAGCGCCAGCTCGTGCTCGTCGGCGAAGACACGCAGCTCCTCGGTGCGCGCCATGTGGCCCTCGTCCTTCTGGCTGACGATCTCGCAGATCACGCCCGCGGGCCGCAGCCCAGCCATCCTGGCAAGATCGACGGCCGCCTCGGTGTGGCCGGGCCGGCGCAGCACGCCGCCCTCCTTCGCGCGCAACGGCACCACATGACCTGGCCGGGTGAAATCGTCGGCCTTGGCATCTGCGTCGGCGAGCAGCCGCATGGTGGTCGCCCGATCGGCGCCCGAGATACCGGTCGTTACCCCCTCGCGCGCGTCCACCGAGACGGTGTACGCGGTGCCGTGCTTATCCTGATTCATCGCGTACATCGGCGGAAGGCCGAGGCGATCACAGTCGTCACCGGTCAGGGGCACACAGATATATCCGGAGGTGTAGCGGATCATGAACGCGACCAGCTCCGGGGTCGCCTTCTCCGCCGCGAAGATGAGGTCGCCCTCGTTCTCGCGATCCTCGTCGTCGACGACGACGACCGCCTTACCAGCGGCGATGTCAGCGACTGCGCGCTCGATGCTGTCGAACCTGGTCACGTCTGCTGTGCTCCATCTCGAAATAGGTGCCTCACCACAGTACTGTGTTGAATTTGCGGGGCCTGCGGCGCTGGGTCCGATTTGCGGCGCCTGCGGCGCTGGGCCTTCGCGAGACCCACCGGACGAGGACGGGAGGGCGAGTCGCACCCGGGCGGGTAAATAGTGACATGTGCGCCGGGCGGGGCCGGGAGGGCGGATGACCGGGCGGTTTGTGACCGAGGGTCGTTGGTGGGGCCGCACGGGGGGTGAGAGGCGCGCCGCGCCGATTCGGCGGTAACTCCGTTGTCCGCGGGAGTGGCGTGCGGGGTAACCCCTGTCGTGCGAAAAAAGCGCCGGGCGTTGTAAGGGTGGGTCTTCGTTGTGCATCAGCTGCGCTGTTGGAGACGTTCGACATATTTGGCGATCACGTCTACTTCCAGGTTGACCGTGGTGCCGATGGTGGCGAAGCCGAGGTTGGTCAGCGACAGCGTGGTCGGGATGAGCGAAACCTCGAACCAATCGCGGCCGCCTTCCTCGGGATCGTCGGCGGCGCCGAGGCCCGATACCGTGAGCGAGATGCCGTCTACTGTGATCGAACCCTTCTCCACGACGTAGCGAGCGATGTTCTCCGGCAACGAGATTCGCACGACGTCCCAGTTCTCCGAGGGAGTTCGCGAGAGCACGGTGCCGGTGCCGTCGACGTGACCCTGCACCAGGTGGCCGCCGAGCCTGCTGTTGAGTGCTGCGGCGCGCTCCAGGTTCACCTTCGAGCCGAGTTCCAACGCACCGATGCTCGACCGGTTCAGCGTCTCGGCCATCACGTCGACGGTGAACGAGTCGCCGCCGACCACCTCGACGACGGTCAGACACACCCCGTTCACCGCGATCGAATCACCGTGTCCGGCATCGGAGGTCACCAGCTTGCCTTTGATCGTCAGCCGTGCGGCATCCGCCAACTGCTCGCTCGCGACGATCTCGCCGAGCTCCTCGACGATGCCTGTGAACATGTGCCTCGACTCCTGTCGTCATCGACTTCCCGATTGCGCAACCGCGCGGGCCCCGGCCGCTATTCCCGTCCATGGTGCCCGCCCTCAGCGTAACGACGCGGGTCAGGGCCGACAGCGGCGGTTGTAGGACCGGAGCCGGTTCCGGCAAAGGAATCCGAACCAGACCATCGGACAGGCAACGCCGCACCTGAACAAGCATTCGGCACCGAAACGGGGAGAAATACGGCCAATTATCCCGAGATTGCCGAAGCAGGCGAGCGGATATTTTGTTCGGACACCTATTCGATACCACCGGCAGGAATTTATGTGCACGCCCATAACACCGCCAGCTGATACCCGACTCGAACACGCTTAAACCACGAACTCGCACACAGATGGAAAGGTAAGCGATATCGTTATGTCGACGATTCCCGCCGTTCAACTTCCCAGAGCAGTTCGATGTCCAGTGGTCCACCCTGGAGACGCAGTGTATGACCAAGAGTTCGACCAGGATGTTCACAACTCGAGGAAGCCGGAAAACCACAGTGGGTCAAATCAACTTCGCCAAACTCGGGAGCGCGGTGTGACCGCCCTGCTCGATTCGACGCTGGAATTCCGCTGCGGGCAGTACCGCAATGAATTCCATCTGCCGGCATCGATCGATGCCGCCTCACGTCACATTCTGCTGACTATCGGCACCGAATTCGGTGCCATCACGATGCCCGCCGATCTCGGCGACGGGGTACAGCAATGGCTCGCGGAGTCCGGGATCGATGGTCCGGTCGTGGCGCATCCGCGCGCCCTGCGGTGGACGTTCCTCACCGGCCCCGCCCACTCGGACACCCTCAACACCGCCGTTTCTGCCGAACTGTTTCGGCTGTACGCGACGGTCGCCTGCACCGGCAGCCAAGTGGTGCTGCCGTCGCCGCAGGATGAGCGGACCGGCTACCGCACCTGGATCCGGCCACCCGAGGTCGCCGCGCCGCAGCCGCCACTGAGTGCGGTGATCGCGGCGACACGGGAGGTCGGCACACGGAAAACCCGCACCGGGTAAGGCGTTTCAGAGCGCCCGCACCGAGGCGGCCTGCCTGCGCAATGCTTGCACGGTGGCGCCGGGATCGGCGGTGTTGTAGACCGCGGAGCCCGCAACGAAGCAGTCGATACCGGCCTCGGCGGCCGCCTCGATAGTGTCGGTGTTGATGCCGCCGTCGATCTCGACGATCAACCGTAGCTCGCCCGCATCGACGAGGTTCCGGACGATACGCGCCTTCTCCAGCACGTGCGGAATGAACGACTGCCCGCCGAAGCCCGGCTCCACGCTCATCACCAGCAGCGTGTCGAACTCGCGCAGGATCTCCAGATACGGCTCGATCATTGTGTTGGGTTTCACCGAGAGCCCCGCCTTGGCGCCTGCCGCACGGATGTCCCGGGCAACTGCGATCGGATCGTCGGTCGCTTCTGCGTGAAAAGTCACATTGTAGGCGCCCGCCTCGGCGTACGGCGGGGCCCAACGGGCCGGATCGTCGATCATCAGGTGGCAGTCCAGCGGGATGTCGGTCACCTTCAGCAGGCTTTCGACCACGGGAAGACCGATCGTGAGATTCGGCACGAAGTGCGCGTCCATCACATCGACATGCAGCCAGTCCGCCCCCGCGACCGCCCGCGTCTCGTCCGCGAGGTGCGCGAAGTCGGCGGACAGGATGGACGGGGCGATCATCGGAACGACCGGACGCGAGAAAGTCGGGGTGGACACAACGCGGCAGTCTAACGGTAGTCAGGGTTGCCCAGCGCGCGAGTGGGTAGCCTGCATAGGGTGATCAATATTTCGGCGGAACAGGGGCTCTACAGCACCCCAGTGGAAATTCGGGTAGCTGCATCGGTGACACAGCTGCCCATCGTGCGTGGGCTCGCCGAAACCCTCGTCCTACTCAGCGATTTCACGCTGGACGAGGTGGCCGACATCCGACTGGCTGTCGACGAGGTCTGCTCGACCCTGATCGCGGTCGCGGCGCCAGAGACAAGTCTGCACTGCCGGTTCACGGTCGGTGGCACCGAGCTACTCGTCCGAGTCGACGGGGTCGCGGAGAAGCCGGGACTGCCCGACCAGCGCAGCTTCGGCTGGCATGTGCTGCGGACGCTCACCGACTCGGTGGACGCCACACAGGATTCGTTCGATGCGACGATTTCCGGATATCCGACGACGGTCGAGTTCCGTCGGGTCCGGGGGAAGGCGTAGTGGCGGACGAGGAGACCGTGTTCGACTCCCAGCGGGACGATGCCGCCGACACGCTGACCACCGAGGACGGCGACGTCGACACACCGGCCACCGAGGAGGACACCGAGGAGAGCGAGACCCTCGAAGTCGCAGCCGCGGTCACCGGGTACGACGATGTCGGACTGCTGTTCGCCCAACTCGCGGCGAGCGAGCCGGGCACAGCGCAACACACCGCACTGCGTGCGGAACTGATCGGCCGCTGTATCCCGCTCGCCGACCACATCGCACGCAAGTTCAGCGGACGCGGCGAGCCATTCGACGACCTCACCCAAGTGGCCAGGGTCGGCCTGGTGCATGCGGTGGACCGCTTCGATGTCGAGCGCGGCTCGAACTTCCTGTCCTTCGCGGTCCCGACCATCATGGGCGAGGTCCGCCGATACTTCCGCGACAACACCTGGGCGATGCGCGTGCCGCGGCGAGTGAAGGAGACGCACCTCCGCATCGGCGCGGCGATCGACGCTCTCTCCCAAACTCTCGGCCGCTCGCCGACCGCGAAGGAGATCGCGGCGGAGCTGGACGTGGACCCGGACGAGGTAACTCAGGCCGTCATCGCGGGCAATGCCTATCAGCCCAGCTCGATCGACGCGGCGGCGCTCGGACGCGACACCGAGGCATCCCTGCTGGATACCCTCGGCGAGGAGGAGTCCCAGTTCGACCGGGTCGAGGAGTATGTCGCGATCCGCCCGCTGTTGGCCGGGTTGCCCGAGCGGGAACGGCGCATCCTCACCATGCGCTTCTTCGAATCGATGACGCAGACCCAGATCGCCCAGCAGATGGGGATCTCGCAGATGCACGTGTCACGCATCCTGGCCAAAACCCTTGCCCGCCTGCGCGAGCAGTCCAGCCGGGAGTGACGACGCTGAATGCTGCCCCCGGTCGCGCAGGATGCGTACCTTCGCCGCAGCGGTGAGCCACCAGGCGTCGTAGAGCAATTCGCGCAGCTGGGCGGGGCGACGCGGTCCCGGTCGACGAGGATATAGGCGTAGCCGTCGTAGTGCGGCGTGGTGTAGAGCGCGCGATCACCAGTAGCCAGCAACGCCTCTTTCTCGGCCGGCTCACAAGCAATGAGCAGCCCTCCCTCGGCGTCGGTGCGTAATCGGGCGAACCCCTTGCCGCCGACCTTCAACGCCGGGCTACGCCACCAGGTCGATTCCTCGACACACGGGAGTTCGGTCGCCAGCGCCACTACGTCCTGCCAGGTCATCGGCATACCCTGAGTGTGCGATGGGGCCGAACTCCCGCACTTGGACGAGGGGAATCCGCCGCGCTCAGCGCGGCTTGCGGAGCGCGGCCAAGAACATCGCGTCGGTTCCGTGCCGGTGCGGCCACAACTGCGCTCCGGGGCCGTCGCCGACATCGGTGACGCCAGGCAGCAGGTCGCGGGTGTCCATCTGCTCGGCACCCAGACGACGCGCGGCATCCGCGACGATCGATACCGTTTCGGCCAGATGCGGCGAACAGGTCGAGTACACGACAACCCCGCCCGGACGCAGCAGATCCCAGGCGGCGGTGAGTAGTTCGCGCTGCAGCACGACCAGATCGCGGACATCGGCCGGGGTGCGCCGCCAGCGCGCCTCCGGCCTGCGGCGCAGCGCGCCCAGACCCGTACAGGGAGCGTCCACCAGGATGCGATCGTAGCCGGGCGACAGCCCGCTGGCGCGACCGTCTGCGACGTGGACGTCGACCGGGAGATCGCGCACCGCCTTACGCACCAGTTCGGCCCGATGCTCGGCGGGCTCGACCGCGTCGACCCGGAAGCCGTCGATCGCGGCGATCGCTCCGAGTAACGCGGCCTTACCGCCCGGTCCCGCGCAGAGATCGAGCCAGCGGCCGTTGTCCTGGCCGTCCAGCACAGCCCGCGTCAGTGCGAGCGCGACCAACTGGCTGCCTTCATCCTGCACCGCCGCCATCTTCTCGCGCACCGGTTCGAGTTTGCCGGGATCGCCTCCATCGAGGTACACCGCGTACGGCGACCACCGACCTTCCGCACCGCCGGTCACCAGCGCGAGTTCCTCCGCGGTGATGTCACCGGGCCTGGCCACCAAATGCACGAGCGGGCGCGCGTCGTCGGCGGCGAGCACCTCACGTAGTTCCCCCGCCCGCGCGCCGAGCGCGTCGGCGAACGCCTGCGCGATCCACGCCGGATGCGCGTATTCGAAGGCCGAGCGGCCCACCGGGTCGTCGGGTGCGAGCGCGTCGATCCATTGCTCGGTGGTCCGCTCGGCCGCTCGACGCAGTACGGCGTTCACGAAACCGGCCTTGCCCGTGCCGAATTCGGCACGGGCCAACGCGACCGAGGTATCGACCGCGGCGTGTGCGCCGATCCTGGTGCGCAGCAGCTGGTAGACGCCGAGTCGTAGCACGTCCAGCAGCGGTCCGTCGATCTCCTCGATCGGCCGGCCCGCGCCCGCCGCGATCACGGCGTCGAGCAACCCGAGCGACCGGCACGCGCCGTAGGCGAGTTCGGTCGCCAAGGCCGCGTCCCGGCCGGATAACCCGCGTTCCCGCAGCAGTGTGGGCAGAACGAGATTGGCGTAGGCATCCCGCTCGCGCACCGCGCGCAGCACGTCCCTGGCGACCGACCGTGGTAGCTCGGCATGCTCGGCGCGCAACACCCGACCTGCGCCCCGGGTGCCTTGGCGCGCATCGTTTTTCGCGGCGGACCCAGGACGCGCCTTGCGCTGGTCCGCGGAGCGTTCCGCTCGACTCGCCGTCCCGCGCTGCCTCGTGGATTCGCGCCGTTCGTCATGGTGGCGCCCGCGTCCTTCGCCCTTGCCACCGCGGGAACGCTGATCGTCGGCACGGGCCTGCCCGGCACCGTTCGTCGCACCATTCCGATGTTGTGTCGCGCGGTTCGGACGACGGTCGCTCTCGGCCGAATTCCGCTGCTGCGCGCCGGTCGGCGGCGCGCCCTCGGTACGCGCCCGGCGGGTGCCACCGGACCGATTCGTCTGCGACGACGTCCGATCACCCGCGGCGTTACGCCCGTCGTCCCGCCGACCGCCGCGGGCGCTGTCCTCGTCGCGCCGATCGCCGCGCGGGTTCACTCGACCACCGCCCCGAGCCGCAAGCGCGCACCCCGAGCCCAGTCGAGTGCGGCCATCATGCGCTTACCCTGCGGCTGAACCTTATCCAGCCGCACGGCAGTGGTCGCGGTACCGACGAAGACGCCGCTCTTGCGGACCTCGATCGCCCGCTCCGGCAACACCTCCTCGACCAGCTCCACCGGACCGAGTTTCAACCGGGTGCCGTCGACCTCGGTCCAGGCGCCCGGTGCGGGGGTGACCGCGCGGATCCGCCTGCCGATGGCCAGCGCGGGCTGATCCCATCGGACGTGCCCGGCTTCGGCTACGACCTTCTGCGCGTACGAGACACCGTCGGTGGATTGCGGGACCGCTTGCAGCGTGCCGTCTTCCACACCGTCCAGCGTCGCCTCGAGCAGGCTGGCGCCGCTGTCGGCGAGCCGCTCCAGCAGCGAGCCAGCGGTGTCGATGACGGAAATCTTCTCGGTGACCATGCCGAACACCGGCCCGGTATCCAATCCGGCTTCGATCTGGAAGGTCGACGCACCGGTGATCTCGTCGCCCGCGTCGATCGCCGCCTGGACGGGCGCGGCCCCGCGCCACGCGGGCAGCAGCGAAAAGTGCAGATTGATCCAACCGAACCGTGGGATGTCGAGCACCGGCTGCGGCAGCAACGCGCCGTAGGCGACAACGGGACAGCAGTCCGGCGCCAATGCGGTCAACCGCGTGATGAATTCCGGTTCGGACGGACGTCGCGGCGTAAGCACCGGAATCCCGTGCTCATCGGCGAGCCTGCCGATCGGAGATCTGGTCACCTTGCGCCCCCGCCCAGCCACCGCGTCCGGCCGGGTGACCACGGCGACCACCTCGTGGCGCGACGACTCCAGAAAGCGGCGCAGCGACGGCACCGCCGGTTCCGGGGTTCCCGCGAAGACGATGCGCATCAGCGGCCCCGCCCGAAGGGACCGGGCTGACCCGTTCCGCTCATCGACCGCGCCGGGCGCACTGTCAATCCGGCGGCGAACCACTCGGATTCACGGATGCTCCGCATTGCTTCCTTGCGTTGGGCCGGGTCGAGTCGATCGATGAACAGCACCCCGTCGAGGTGATCGGTCTCGTGCTGCACGCACCGCGCGAGCAGCCCTTCGGCCTCGAACCCGATCGGCGTGCCGTCGAAGTCCACGCCGGACGCGCGCACCCGCAGCGCTCGCCGCGTGTCGTACCGCACGTCGGGTATCGACAGGCACCCCTCCGGCCCGACCTGTTCCTCGTCGCCGACGACCTCCCACTGTGGGTTCACCAAGTGTCCGGCCGCGTCGCCGGTGTCGTAGACGAACACGCGCAGCCCGACGCCGATCTGCGGCGCGGCCATCCCGACTCCGCCGTCGTCGTACATGGTCTCGGTCAAGTCGGTCACCAACTGCCGCAGGTCCCGGTCGAACGCGCTGACCTCCGTGGCGCGGGCACGCAGAATGGGATCGCCGAACAGGCGAACGGGCTGAATGGTCACGGCTGGCTCCCGGAAGCGGATGAACACGGTCGTCTCATTCTAGTGAGACGACCGAAAATCCCGGATTCACCGGCCGGAAACTGGTAAAACTCCAATGCGGTCCGGGCGGGGTGCCGAGCCCTCCGCCCGGCCGCCCGAAAACGACCTGGCCAGTGTCCTGCGAGCAGACTACCTCGCCGATCACGTCACTCCCTTGCCCTTCACGACTGGTTGCCGACGCTGCGGCGAAGACGCCAGACCACACGTCGGAGCTCGCTGTCTGCCGCACTGCTGCGAACGTCACTCCCCTGTCGCTCGAACGAGCGTCGAATCGACACCGACACCGTGCCGGCGTCGCACGGGAGACGAGCAGACCGCACGCCCGAGAATTCTTCTCGTTCGTCGGCGAAGGTTTACTTCGATGGGATACTTTCTGGCTTGGCCTACTCGGCCTGCGATCGAAGGAGCCCTGTCGATGTGCGACACGATGTTTCGTTGAATTCACGGCCGCCGCGCATAGTCGAACGGACCGCTCGGTGCGGCGATGGTGGTCGACTTTCGGCAGCTCGAGCAGACCGATGAGGTGCCAGCCTTTCGAGAACACGGGGAGCGTATTCGTTAATTATTGAACTAGTTCGGTGACGTGGGACCGTAATGCGTTCTACGGAGCGCTCGATTCCACGCCTCTCGTCTCCCCTTTCGGACGCACGTGATCTCGGCGCACGTACGTGCAATCCCGATCGACCTCGTCGAATTCCTGTTTCATTCGTGTCAGGAGTCACGCATTTGAACGCCCCCATCGGATCGTCGGGCGACACCGACGGCCCACGCATTGCGCTGTACACCCCGGAATACGCTGCGGACCCACATCGCGTCTATCGCGAGATGCGCAGCCGTTATGGCCCTTTCGTGCCGGTGGAGCTGTCACCCGGCGTTCCGGCCACCTTGGTGATCGGGTACCGCGAGGCTGTGCGGATCCTGCACGACCCCGAACATTTCCCGGCCGATCCGCGGGTGTGGCAAGAATCAATTCCCGACAGCTGCCCGGTCAAACCCATGATGAGGTGGTATCCGGGCGTGGCGCGTAACGCCGGCGCGCTGCACGCCCGCTACCGGGTAGCCAACGTGGCGGCGATCGACGGCGTCGACCTGTACGGCCGGCACGCCGCGGTCGAGAAGACGGCCACCCAGCTGATCAACACCTTCTGCGAGGCCGGTGCGGCCGACTTGCTCAGCCAATACGCGTTCCCCCTCGTCTTCGCCGGACTGAACGAGATGCTGGGCTGTTCGCCAGAGTTGGGCCAGCGGGTCGCAGTCGGCATGGCGCACCTCTTCAACGCCATCGACGACAACGCCGATTTGGGTATGAAGATGCTCAGCGAGGCGCTGATGGAACTGGTCATTCAGAAACGCGCGGAACCGGGTGACGACATGGTCACCAGGTTCGTGCAGCACCCGACCAACCTCAGCGAGGAGGAGATACTGGTCAACGTCATCAGCATGTACGGCGCCGCGCTGGAACCGCAGCAGAACTTGATCGTCAATACGCTGCTGCTGATTCTCACCGACGACCGATTCGCGGCTGATGTGCTGGGTGGCAGTCAGTCGACGCGCGACGCCCTCGATGAGGTCTTGTTCACCGACCCACCGGTGGCGAACTACGCCACCAGTTATCCACGGCAGCCGATTCTGGTCGGTGATACCTGGCTGCCCGCACACCAGCCGGTGGTCATCAGCTTGTCCGCGTGCAATAACGACCCCGCGCTATCCGGTGGCGAATTCCTTGGTAACCGTTCGCATTTGGCGTGGAGCCTCGGACCGCACGCATGTCCGGCCAAGCCGTTGGGATCGCTGATTGCGCAGGAAGCTATCGACCAGTTGCTCGATGCGCTGCCGGAGATGCGTCTTGCCGTCCCCGTCGAGGAATTGATCTGGCGGCCGGGTCCGTTCCACCGGGCGCTGGCCGCGCTTCCTGTGGTCTTCCCCAAGTCGCCGCCATTGAATTTCCTCTGAGAAGAACCGCTGTGTCCGACGATCCCGCGGACACGGATTCCGCTCGAAGTGCGCTTGCCACCGACGCGCGAGTTGGCGGCAAGCCCCTCCCTGCCGATTTCGTAGCCTGGGACAGGGCGAAGGTCGTTCGACACGGCCACCGGCGCTCGGACGCCCGCAGCGCCATCGTGTTGCGTTTGTCCGACACGTGATCGGCGGGGCCACGGGCACAGGGCACGACCTAATTCGACGCCGACAATAAGCAACCAATGGTTGCGCAAGAGCGAATCGCAGGCTAGCTTGATGTGCAACCAAACGTTGCATATTTGAAAGGAGGCAGAGCGTGGAGTACGGCAGCACCGTACGAGAGATCCACGTCGACGCGCCGCCCGAGGTGGTCTTCGAAGTCGTCAGCAGCCCTGTGCACTTCTCGGAATGGTGGACCGACAACGCCGAGTTCGTAGCGACTCCCGGCGCGGTGGGTGAGCTCGTCCGACGACCGGGCCAAGTTTGTCGCAATCACTGGTGGTGAACGCAGAGCCGCCGCGATTGTTCTCGTTTCGCTGGTGCTATCCCGACGGCACAGTCGCCGATTCCACGCACTCGCTGCTGGTGACCTTCGAACTCACCCCGTCGGGCACGGGCACCCGGGTCCAGCTCACCGAGAGCGGGTTCCGCGAGGTGGGCTGGGAGGCCGCGAGATTGGCGGAGCGGTACCGCGAACACCGCGCCGGATGGGACACTTTCGTCCCCCGGCTCGGGGGCTACCTCGCTCGACTGCTGTCCACCCCGTAACCGCCGCCTTCGACCTGCGGTCGGCGGGCGCAGATCCGACCCGTCGGCGGATGCTCGGCCTGCTCCTAGCAGATGGCGACGGCACGGCCACCAGTCTCAGCGAGCACCTGCCTGCGACCCGACAGGCCATCGCGAACCATCTCGGTGTGCTCGATCGCGTCGGTTTGGTGGACGCCACGCCGGCCGGGCGAGAAGAAAGTACCGGGTGGATGAGTCGCAACTCGTTCGCGCGGTCGGGCAATTGTCCTCGGCGGGGGCAGCATTGGACGCCCGGCTCCGGCGCATCAGACGTATAGCCGAGACTGTTCAGCGCAATAATGACCGACGCGGCATACAGCCGTGAATTCACGAAATTCATACGAGAACAATCACTGAAAGAAGATAGAAAATGGTCGACATTCTGCACAGGGTCGGAATCAAAACATCGGTGGCCGACGTCTACACTGCCTTGACCACTGTCGACGGGCTCGCCGGTTGGTGGACGACAAACACCCGAGGCGACGGCAGCTCCTGCGGCCGCGTGCTCCAATTCCGCTTCGGGGCAGGTGGATTCGATATGAAGGTCGTGGAACTCACCCCCGGGCAAGCACGTACTGTGGGAAGTCGTCGACGGACCTGAAGAATGGATCGGCACCCAGGTGGCCTGGGACCTCGACCAAGTCGACGATTACACCATTGTTCGGTTCAATCACCAGGGCTGGAAAGAGCCGGTGGAATTCATGCACCATTGCAGCACCAAATGGGCGGTCTTTCTGCTGAGTCTGAAGTCGCTGATCGAAACCGGAAAAGGCGCACCCGATCCACACGACGTCAAAATCGACAACTGGAACTGAGCGTCGCCTCGATTCGGGGAATCCAGAGTCGCTCACCCTCTCGCGAGTCGCTCTGGACCCACCGATCGGGATCCACGACGAAGTCTTGCTCCAGGTCGGGTAATCCGCGACGACTCGATGGGTTTGCGCCCGAAGCACCGATGTACGAACCCGGGGTGGTCGAGGCTGCCGTATCGTGCACCCTCGACCTGCCGAAACCGGCTGAGTACCGCACAATATCGGGATGGCTGCAAGCAAGAACAAAGTTCCACCACTGCCAGTGATCCGTGTCGTAGAGCGGATTCGTACCGCGTTGACGGCGCTCAACCGCAAGTTGTCGCCGCCGCCGCTGGCCTTGTTCGAGATGATTGCCGCCGCCTCTACCGCACAGGCCGTCTGTGCTGCTGCTCAACTCGGCATCGCCGACGCGTTGGCCGCGGGTCCGCGTCACCTCGCGGATCTGGCGGCGGACATCGACGCCGATCCCGACTACCTGCGGCGGCTGCTTCGCTGGCTGATCACCCAGGGCATTTTCACCCAGCACCCGGACGGAACCTACGGGCTGACACCGCTCGCCGAACCCCTACGCGCGGACGCGCCGGTGTCGATGCGCGATTTCGCCCTGTTCATCGGGTCTCCTCAGCATCGCCAGTATTGGTCATATCTGAGCAACGCGGTGCGCACCGGAACCGTGGTAATCCCGGAAGGCATGGACGGACTGCCGTTCTTCGATTACGTCCGCAAAGACCGCGAATTCGGCGCCGTCTTCGACGGCGCCATGACGAGTATCTCGGAGTTGATGCTGGAACCGATGCTCGCTGCCGGCGACTTCGGCCGCTTCGGAACGATCGTCGATATCGGCGGCGGACGGGGCCGAATGCTCGCCGAAATTCTCGCCCGCGTCCCTGAAGCCCGCGGCATTCTGTTCGATCTGCCCGAAATCGTCGCTGACGTGCAGGCGCCGGATCGGTGCACCGTCGTTGCCGGCTCCTTTTTCGATACGGTTCCCGAGGGCGGTGACGCCTATCTCCTCAAACACATCGTGCACGACTGGGTCGACAGTGACGCGGAGAAGATCTTGCGCACCGTGCACCGCGCAATGACCGGGTCGGCACAACTTCTTCTGATGGAAGTAGTTCTTCCCGAAGACAATCGGCCACACCGAGGCAATTTTCTCGATCTGGAGATGATGGTCAGCGCCGGTGGACGCGAGCGAACCGAACGGGAATTCCGCGAGCTTCTCGCTGCCGCGGGATTCGAGTTGGTCCGCGTAATCTCCACCGCGACGCCCGACAGCATCCTGGAAGCACGCAGGGCTGAATGACCGGATGCTCGCGGCGCACGCGGTGCCCGCACCCGGATGAGTGGGGGCACCGCACTGTTGCGCTCCGCTGCCGCCCCCGAGACCGACGCCGCCAAAGCGGTGCATAGTCCGGCACCGCCAGGCAAACGACCTTTCCACTTCCCCATCGACAGCATTTGGAGTTCCAGTGAGTTCGTCGTCCTCCCCTCGCCGTGCCCTGCTGATCGGCGCGGGCATCGGCGGCCTCACCCTTGCGATCGCCCTCGCGCGCCGCGGCGTCACCGTCGAAGTCATCGATATCAGTCCGAGCCGCGCGGTCGCCGGCTGGGGACTCAGCCTCACCGGACCGAGTCTGCGAGCTCTCGATGCCCTCGCCCTCGCCGACGAATGCCTGGCCGCGGGCTACGGAATCACGGCAATCAGCAATTGCGACTCGAACGGCGAAGTGCGTAACGTCATCCCGTTGCCGCCGCTGCTCGGTCCGAATCGTCCCAGCCAGATCGGGCTCAGCCGCCCAGCGCTGTATGACATCCTGCGCGAGGCTGCGCTGGCCGCCGGGGTCGTGATCCATTACGACCGCACGATCGACGGGTTGCACGACAACGGAGATACCGTCCGAGCCACCCTCAGCGACGGCAGTGAGCACGTCGCCGATATCGTCGTCGGCGCCGACGGGGTTCATTCCCGGGTGCGGTCCTTGCTCGGCATCCCCAGCGGTGCGCGGTATATCGGACAGATGGTCTGGCGGGCTCTGGTACCTCGCCCGAGCTGGGCGACGTCACTGCACACGTTCGCGGGAACCGGAAGCAACGCCGGGCTCGTCCCGATCGCGGACGACCGAGCGTATGTGTTCCTCACCGAGAACCGGGCGGACCCCACCCCGATACCGGAGAACACCCTGGCCGACGGCATGCGGGAGCTACTGGCTCCGTTCAGCGGGCGAGTCGCCGAAGTCCGAGAACTCATCACCGATTCGGCGGTCGTTGTGCGGCGGCCGGTGCACGTGGTCATGATCGAGGGTCCATGGCACCGCGGCCGCACCGTGATCATCGGCGATGCCGCGCACGCGCCCTCGCCACAATTGGTCAGTGGCGCCGCTTTGGCCATTGAGGACGGCGTCCTCCTCGCCGAGGAATTGACCGCCGCGGCAGACGTCGAGAAGGCATTGAGCGCTTTCACGCAGCGGCGGCTGGAACGATGCCGACTGGTGGTCGAGTCCTCGATCCACATCGCAGACCTCGGCCGCACCGGCCGACATGCCGAAGCCGACGCTGTGCAGCAGCGCTGCCACCGAGCGATGGCCGCACCGGCGTGACGGCAGTCGACGACGAAGAAGGCAACCGCGCGCGGAGGGTCCGCTCCACCCCCACCGGCCGACTCAGGAGTGGCCGGCGATGATCACTTCAGGGATTCCGGTGCCGAGTGGCACCGGCCTGCACACCGGAGCCGGACTGTCCGGATCGAGGACCGTAAGCAGCAGTTCCTGCACGAACTGGTCGTAGACCATGTGAAAGTGCCCGGTCAGGTCGGACGGACACAGGTCCTGCAGGACGATGTTCTGCGCACCGGGACCGCGCAGCGCGATGTTGTCGAACGGCTGGATCATCTCGTCGACTCGGCTACCGATCGTGACGTAGTGCACACCGGGCACCGTGTCGCCACCCGCGTTCAGGTCGACAAGGATCGGCGACCCCTCGGCCTGCTGAACCGCGGCAAGCGAGGTCACCTGGGCGAATGCCTGCAACGCGCCGGGGATCGACTCGGCTATCGGCACCAGCCCGTACATGACGCCGCCATAACTGGGCGAGGCGATCCCCACCCACTTCCCGACCTTGGACGCGCCGCCGAGCTTGTTGGCGTAGTAGCGGGTCACGGTTGCGCCCTGCGAGAATCCCACCAGATCGACCTTGCTCGCACCGGTCGCCGCGAGCACCTGGTCGACGAAAGTACCGATCTGGTAGGCACTCAGCACCAGATCCTCGGTGCCGTAGGTTTCCGCGCCGGGTTTGCCGCCGTAGTTCAACGCGAACACACAGTATCCGGCCGCGTTCAGCTGCGGCGCGATGGCCGACCAGTCGGAATAGGCCGCAGAATCGGTTCCGTGCGCGAGCACCACCGGCCGGGGATGGCTGGCGCTCGGCACGCAGTCGAAATTGTTGGTGCCCATCGGCGCCGCGTCGGGGTGCGCCTTCAGGTACTGCGCGGCGACCAAGTGGTCCTGCTGCGGCGGCGCGGATTGGGTCGGCACCTCAGGCGCGCGGACGCCGAGCGGTTCGGCGGACGCCGCGCCGGAGCCGAGCGCCGCGGCTCCGGCCAACACGCAAGCCAGTACGACGCTACCCACCTGTGCATGACCGAAGTTCCACAAACCCCAGTTCCACAAACCCCGCGGCTGTCCCATCGCACCATAATCTACCCGATCGGGTCGAAATGCTCGCCCTGAGGACGTGTTTCACATCTCTACTTTTCGGAGGTCTCGTCCTCGGCGAGGATCCGGTAGAGGGACTTGCGGGTCTCGGTGAGCAGTTGGGCCGCACGTGCGGCCTGCTCCGGAGTGCCAGCGGCGGCGACCTGTGCTACCGCACCCATCAGCTGCCCTACCAGCCCGCGCAGGTCGATCGCCTGTGCGCCGACGTCCTGCTTAACCTCCACCCACGGATCGCCCAGCTCGTCCCGGTGGGCGGCGACGTACTCGGCGCCCGCCTCGGTCAGCTTCGCGGTCTTGCGTCCGGCGACTTTCTCGATCAGCACGAACCCCTCGTCCTCCAGCTGCGCGAGCGCCGGATAGACCGACCCAGGGCTCGGCCGCCAGATGTCGTCGCTGCGCTCGCGGATCTGCTGGATGAGCTCATATCCGTGCATCGGACGCTCGGCGAGCAGCAACAACACGGCGGCACGGACGTCGCCGCGGCGGCCCCGGCCGCCGCGACCGCGACCGCGACCGAACTGCGGGCCGAAACCAGGCCCGAAGCCCGGCCCGAACTCGGGCCCGAACCCGTGCCGGCCACCGCGACGGAATCGCCGTTGCGACTCCACGCCCTCCACACCCGGCAGCGGCCCGCGCCCGCGCCGGCCGAATGCTCGATGTTCCCTGTGCTCCATGTCGGCCTCCCATGGCTTATGTATTCGATTCATATTATCGACGATATATCGGCAATGCATCGAAAGCAAGGGGGTGTACGTACCGCATGTCGTCCGCCGAGGCAAGGATGTGCGCGCCGGACTCAGTCCGCCAGCGAGTCGATCCAGCGCTCCAGCCGACGCCCCTCGACAGCCATGAGTTCGGGGTCATGGAAGGCATTGGTCAGCAACGAGATCCCCTGATACGACGCGATCAACGCGACGGCGAGTTCGGCGGCGTCGCCGCGATCCATGGCCGCGAATTGCCGCTCGACCCAGTCGATCAACTCACTCATGCCAACTGCCGCTTCGCGGTCGAGCCCGTCGGCGCGCTTACCCAGCTCCGCGGCCAATGTCCCGGTGGGGCACCCGGACTGCGCGGCCACCTCCCGCTGATCGACCCATCCACGCACCAGCGCCTTGAGCCGATCCTGTGGCCGTTCGTACCGCTCCAGCGCAGCGATCAGATCCCGCAGACTCCGCGCATGCGCGCCGAGCGCCGCCTGCACCAACTGATCCTTCGTTTTGAAGTAGTAGTACACGTTGCCCACCGGGACCCCGGCAGACCGGGCGATGTCGGCGATCGTGGTCTTCTCGACGCCCTGTTCGTGAAACACCTGAGCCGCCGCGGCGGCCAACCGCTCCCGCTTGCCCGCCTTCGATGTCGCGTCGGCTGAGTTAGTCATACAACTAACTATAGACAGGTCGTCAACCTTCGGCTACGGTAATAAGTCAGTCAACTAACTGAGGAGCAATCGTGATCGTAGTGACGGGCGCCACCGGCAATGTCGGACGCAGCCTTGTGCGGAGCCTCGCCGAAGCAGGAGAGCGGGTAGTGGCGGTGTCCCGCGGGAGCCAGGACATCGCACTGCCCGACGGCGTACGCCACCAGAGCGCGGACCTGACCGAACCCGACACCCTCTCCCCCGCATTCGCCGGAGCCGACGCAGTGTTTCTGCACGACACCGGCGCGAGTGCGCATCTGTTGGATCCACGGATGATCCTCGAACTCGCCAGAAGGGGTGGCGCCCAACGCATCGTGCAGCTGTCATCGCAAGGAGTCGTCACTCGGCCGCAGTCGAACTCCCACGGGAACCTTGGACGATCCTTCGAGGACGCGGTTCGGGAGTCGGGCATGGAATGGACGATCCTGCGACCCAGCGGGTTCGCGTCCAACGCCTTCGCCTGGATCGAATCGGTGCGTACCCATCGGACTGTCGCCGCACCGTTCGGCGACATCGGCCTACCGGTCATCGATCCGGCGGATATCGCCGAGGTTGCCGCTGCGGCGCTGCGCGAGGACGGACATTCCGCACAGAGTTACGAATTGACCGGGCCTGCCCTCAGCACTCCGCGACAGCGGGCCGCCGCGATCGGCACGGCACTCGGCGAGTCGATCGAATTCTTTGAGCAGACCAGCGCCCAGGCGCGCGCACAGATGCTGCAGTTCATGCCCGAGCCAGTCGTCGAGACCACCCTGGCCATCCTCGGTGTGCCCCACGCCGCGGAGCAGCGGATCAGCCCCGATGTCGAGAAGGTACTAGGCCGAGAGCCCCGCGCCTTCGCGGAGTGGGCACAACGAAATATCGTCGCCTTCCAATAAGTCCATCGCTCCGTCGCACGGACTATCGCCGGACGTTCACCCGATGTCGACTGGATCTATCTGGACACGCAGGGGTGCGTCCGAGCGGTGCGTGCTGCGGACGGCTTGGGCAGCAGCGAGGATGCGGGCCAGTGCGGCACCGGAGCCGCGCTGGACACGCAGCAGTATGCGTTCGACTTCGGCGGGGGATTCGCCGGAGAACGGTTTGCGCGCACCGTCGGGAAGTGGAACCGGACCGAGGATGTCCACACCCTCCGGCAAGGTTGCGAGGGATAGCAGTTCGGTGACGGCATCGGACACGCCATCGATCGCGGCCATCCGGACGGCCGGGGGGAACCCGACCTCGGCGCGGGCGGCGACCTCGGCGCGGGCATGCCCGACGGGGTCCCAGCGGACCAGGGCCTGCACGGTGGGGATCGACGGTTCGGCCATGACGATGACCTGGCCGTGGGCGCGGACCAATGCGGCGGCCGACATCCAGCGGCGCAGTGCGTCCTCGGCGGCGCGCAGGTCGGCGCGGCCGAGCAGAGCCCAACCGTCGAGCAACAGCGCGACACCGTAGCCACCCGGCGCGACAGGTTCGGCGCCGACCGTGGAAACCACCACCTGCGGGCCTGGTTCCACCACGTCCAGCATCGCGCCACCGCTCGAACCCCGAATCGGCACGCCGGGGAACGCGCGACCGAGTTCCTCGGCGGTGCGGGCAGCGCCGATCACTACCGCGCGCAGCGCTCGCGAACCGCAGGTCCCACAGCGGAACGCGGCGTCGGTGATGCCGCACCAACGACAACTAGGACTGTGCGCCTCGGTGCGCGAATATGGGCGCTGCGCGCCACCTTCCGGCAGAGCGAGCGGTCCATTGCACTGTCTGCACCGAGCGGGCGTGCGGCATTTCGCGCAGGCCAACGACGGGACATACCCGCGTCGCGGCACCTGCACCAAGACTGGCGCCCCCTCTTTCAGCGCCGCACGGGCGGCGGCGAACGCCACCGCGGGGATGCGGACGGCGCGGGCGACCGGATCACGTTCCATCGCGATGTCACTGTCGCCTGGCGCACTGATCCGCGGTGCCGCCGCGCGTACGACCGCTCGGTCAGCTAACAGGTCATGTGCCCAGCCGGAATCGACCACCGCCTGGACCTCCGCGGTCCGCGCGAAACCGGCTGCGACGAACGCCGCACCGGTCTCATGCGCGCGCAGCATCGCCACCTCCCGCGCGTGCGGATACGGTGCCCGAAGCTCGGCATACGTGTCGTCCCCGTCGTCCCAGGTCGCGATCAACCCGAGATCACCTACGGGCGCGAACACCGCACTACGCGTTCCGACCACCACCCGCGCGGACCCGCGCAATACCGCGAGCCACCGCCGATACCGCGCGGCAGGTCCCAAACCGGCGGCCAACCCCACCGCCGAATCCCCCAGTAGTCGAACACATTCCACCAAAACACGGTCCAGATCCCGCTGGTCCGGCACCATCAGGATCGCGCCGCGCCCGCGCTCGACGACCACGGCCGCCAACTCCGCCAACCGACGCGGCCAGTCCTCCCCTGGCAACGTCTGCCACGCCGCCCGCGGCCCTTTCCCCTCGCCCAGCGCAGCGAGGAATGCGACACCGTGGACATACCGCCCCCAGGGTGCCGGATCGACAACAAAAGCAGAGGTGGGCCGCACGTTCCTCGCGTCAGCGCGCTCGGGCGCCTCCGAAGCCGATGCCTCGAGAACGATTCGCGAATCAGCGCTTGTCTCGAATACCACAGATCCGATAAGCGATGCCGAGGCGGCATCGGCCCCCGCCGGTGGATCGGCAGCCGTAGCGAAGGCAGCCAGTTCGGGATTCGAAAACGCGGGCATCCGCTCGGAAGGCCCTGGCACCACGTCGGACGTGCTCGACGTGCTCGTCGCAGGTTCCGAAACGGGCCGCGGCGTCGCATCTGGATCATCGAGATCGGGAGAGAGAGAAGAATCCTGCTGCGGCACCGGCGAATTCGCGGCCTTCTTCGGACCGCCGGACTCGGTGCGGGCATGTCGGGGTGGGATGGCCAGACGGAGTACGTCGGCACGGGTGCCCGCGTATCGCGCGGCGACCGCGGTGGCCAACGTCAGGATGTCGGGTGTCAAGACCCGCTCGGCCGAGACAACTCGTTCCAGTTTGACCAGCTTGCCGCCATGATCGCTGTGCGTGAGCCGCGCGAGCAGGTAGCCGTCGACGAGGCGGCCTGCGAAGCGAACGCGCACCCTGACCCCGGGCTGGGCGAGCTCATCCAACTCAGGGGGCACCAGGTAATCGAAGTCGCGGTCGAGATGTGCCGGCGACAGCAGTGGGAGCACCCGGGCGATCGGGCGCGCAACGGCCGCGGGGCCCGCGGCCGGACGGTCCCCTGGAGTGGCGAGGGCGTCCGCCGCGGGTTCGTTCACTCGGACCCGGTCGGGTTAGAAGCCGATGGCCGCGCGCAGCTTGTCTGCGCGGTCGGTGTGCTCCCAGGGCAGGTCGACGTCGGTGCGACCGAAGTGGCCGTACGCGGCGGTCGGCGCGTAGATCGGGCGCAGCAGGTCCAGGTCGCGGATGATCGCGCCGGGGCGCAGATCGAACACCTCGGTGATCGCCGTGGAGATCCGCGCCGGGTCGACCTTCTCGGTGCCGAAGGTCTCGACGAACAGACCGACCGGTGCGGCCTTGCCGATCGCGTAGGCCACCTGGACCTCGACACGCTCGGCCAACTCCGCCGCGACGACGTTCTTGGCGACCCAGCGCATGGCGTACGCGGCGGAACGGTCCACCTTCGACGGGTCCTTGCCGGAGAACGCACCGCCGCCGTGGCGGGCCATGCCGCCATAGGTGTCGACGATGATCTTGCGGCCGGTCAGGCCCGCATCGCCCATGGGGCCACCGAGCACGAACTTTCCGGTCGGGTTGACCAGCAGGCGGACGTTGGAGGTGTCCAGGGTGGGCAATTCCAGGTCAGCGAGGACCGCGTCGACCACCTTCTCCCGAATATCGGGTGCGAGCAGGTTGTCGAGGTCGATGTCGGCGGCGTGCTGGGTGGAAATGACCACCGTATCCAGACGAACCGGACGATCTCCGTCGTACTCGATGGTGACCTGGGTCTTTCCGTCCGGCCGCAGGTACGGCAGCATGCCGGACTTGCGTACTTCGGTGAGCCGACGCGACAACCGGTGCGCCAACGCGATCGGCAGCGGCATCAACTCGGGGGTGTCGGTAGTGGCGTACCCGAACATCAGGCCCTGGTCGCCCGCACCCTGCCGCTCGATCTCGTCGTCGGAACCCCCGACGCGCGCCTCGTGCGAGGTGTCGACACCCTGCGCAATATCCGGCGACTGCGCACCGATCGCAATATTCACACCGCAAGAATTCCCGTCGAAACCCTTTGCGGACGAGTCGTATCCGATTTCCAGGACTTTCTCCCGGACAATTCGTGGAATATCCGCATAAGCCGATGTGGTGACCTCACCTGCGACGTGGACCTGACCGGTCGTCACCAGGGTCTCCACCGCGACCCGGCTGCGCGGATCTTCCGCCAGCAACGCGTCGAGGATGGAATCGCTGATGGCATCACAGATTTTGTCCGGATGACCTTCGGTCACGGACTCACTGGTGAAAAGCCGACTGCCGGACGTGCGCACAGTTCTTCCCTCTCCCTCAACGGGTTACTCGTATCGGATTGCGACAGTAACGCGGTGCCACTACCACGCAACCCTTACATCTCAGACTATTCCAAACCACCGACGCGGCGGGCCCTCGGCCACACAGCCATCCCAGACAGCCGAACTCGTGACGACTCGGCCGATATGGACGATACGGACCGCACCGCCTCCGATCGGCCATCATGGCCGAGGACGCAGACGACCTCAGCGCAACAACGTACCCAGCGCGTCGAGCACCCGACTGGCGAGCAACGCCTTCGAGCCGTGGTCGAGCGCCTGCTCGGTGCCATCCGCGCCGAGTAGCCAGCCGTCGTTCGTGTCCACCTCGAACGCCTTGCCCTCGCCGACCGCGTTGACCACCAGCAGATCGCACCCCTTCCGGGCGAGCTTGGCCCGCGCGTAGGTGAGGACGTCGCCGTGCTCGTCACCCGTCTCCGCGGCGAAGCCGACGATCGCGGTCCCGCGCAGCTGACCATCGCGCCTGGCCTGCACCAACCCGGCGAGGATATCGTCGGTCTTGGTCAACTTGATGACGTCAGGCTCGCCCGCGCCCTTCTTGATCTTGGCGGCGGCGACGTTGGTCGGCCGGAAATCGGCGACAGCCGCAGCCATGACCACCGCGTCGGCATCGACCGCGTGCTTGTCGACAGCGATCTTCAACTGTTCGGCGGTGGTGATGTGCACCAGGTCGACGGCCGCGGGAGCGGCCATCTCGATCGTGTTGCCCGCGATCAACGTCACCTGGGCGCCACGCTGGGCCGCCACTCGGGCGAGCGCGTACCCCTGCTTGCCAGAGCTGCGGTTGCCTAGGAAACGCACCGGATCCAGCAGTTCCCTGGTGCCGCCGGCCGTGATGACAATTCTGCGGCCCTCCAGATCACGCGGGATCGCGTCAGCGCGCTCCATCAGCAGTGCGGCGAGGCCGAAGATCTCCTCGGGCTCGGGAAGCCGCCCCGGACCGGTATCGGCACCGGTGAGTCTGCCCGCCGCGGGTTCCATGACGATCGCGCCGTGCGCCCGCAGCGTCGCGACATTGGCGACGGTAGCCGGGTGCTCCCACATTTCGGTGTGCATCGCGGGCGCGAACAGGATCGGACATCGGGCCGTCAGCAATGTGGCGGTGAGCAGGTCGTCGGCGCGGCCGGACGCCGCGCGGGCCATGAGGTCGGCGGTCGCCGGCGCGATGACCACGAGGTCCGCCTCCTGGCCCAGCCGAACGTGCGGGACCTCGGGCACGTCCGAGAACACGCCGGTGTGCACCGGGTTCCCGGACAGCGCCTCGAAGGTCGCCTTGCCGACGAATTGCAACGCCGACTCGGTGGGGATCACCCGAACGTGATGTCCGGTTTCAGTAAACCGTCGGACCAGTGCGCATGACTTGTACGCGGCGATCCCTCCGCCGACGCCGACAACGATCCGTGTGGTCACTACGCCTCCGGCTTAGTTGTGGTCATTGCGAACTCGGTTCGCTCACTCGCCTTCGGAGTGCTCGAGCAGGTCGGAGTGGATTTCCCGGAGCGCGACCGACAGCGGCTTCTCCTGCAGGCCGGGCTCGACCAGCGGACCGACGTACTCGAGGATGCCGTCGCCGAGCTGGTTGTAGTAGTCGTTGATCTGACGGGCCCGCTTGGCCGCGTAGATCACCAGGGCGTACTTGGACGAAGTGCGCTCCAGCAGCTCGTCGATCGGCGGGTTGGTGAGGCCGACCGGCGTGTCATAGGCGGGCGCGGTGGTGGTGTCCGTACTGCTCACTAGGGAGGCTCCTGCTGGTATCGGGATGTCGCACGAGCGAAGGGCCCTCCGGGCTCTGATCACTCATGCGCAGGTGGGGGTCACGAACTCGAATTTGTGCTAACGAACAACGATACCAACTGCTCGCAGGCACTGGTCACCTCGTCGTTCACGATGACGATGTCGAACTCGTCACAAGCCGCCAATTCGGTCCTCGCTGTCTCCAGCCGCCGCTCGATGGCCTCGGGCGATTCGGTGCCGCGCGACCGTAGTCTGGCCACCAACTCATCCCAGCTCGGCGGGGCGAGAAACACCAGAATCGCCTCGGGGATCGCCCGGCGCACCGAGCGCGCGCCCTCGAGATCCACCTCGACCAGCACCGGTAAGCCGTCCGCCAAGGCGGTGCGCACCGGACCGGCCGGGGTGCCCGAACGTTGCAGCCCGCCGTGGATGTCCGCCCACTCGAGCAGGTCACCCGCCGCGATCATCGCGTCGAACTCCTCGCGGGAGACGAACCGGTAATCGAGGCCGTCGACCTCCCCGGGCCGGGGGGCTCGGGTCGTTGCGGACACGCTGAAGACCAGGTGGGGAAGTCGCTCGCGGACACAACGGACCACGGTGGACTTGCCCACGGCCGAGGGGCCGACCAGTACAACCAGCCGACCCTTCTGCGTGTGTTCGACCACCCTCGTTATCAGGCGTCGAAGTCGAACCGGGCCAACAGCGCCTTGCGCTGCCGATCGCCCAGTCCGCGCAGCCGCCGGGTGGGGGCGATCTCCAGCTCGCTCATGATTTCTGCTGCCTTGACCTTGCCCACCTTCGGCAAGGCCTCCAGCAGTGCCGACACCTTCATCTTGCCGAGAATCTCGTCGGATTCGGCGTCGGTGAGGACCTGCTTCAGGTTGGTGCCGCCACGCTTCAAGCGCTCCTTGAGCTCCGCCCGAGCGCGGCGAGCGGCAGCCGCCTTCTCCAAAGCAGCGGCGCGCTGCTCGTCAGTCAGCTGGGGAAGGGCCACGGTTCCTCCGTCTCATCGTTCATTGCATCAACTCCTGCCGGTAACCCGGCAGTCTCAGCGACCGTACCCACGACGTCCGCCGATTGCGAACCCACCCCCCAGGTCAGCGCATGATTCCGGATGCCGTAGACGCGCGTACGGCGCGGAGCGCACCCTCCCTCCGCGACCGCGCCTACCGGGCCTACGAACCCGCGAAATACGTCGCCAGCTGCACGTTTTCGGCGAAACGGATGGTTTGCGAGCAGGTTGCGGAGCCGCCCAGCACCGCTCCAGCAACCGGCTACCGCCCCTACCAGGAACTTTCTCGAAAATTTCTGCGTGTCGCGAGTTGGGGGCGCGTGTCGGGTGTCGCAGATCGTCGATGCACCCGAAATTGCGCTATCCGACGTAGTACAAATTGCCCCGCACGCCGGTCCCGAGGCGATTCGCCCATCCCGGACCACCCCGAGGCCCTGAAATCGGCGCAGAATGGCGCACAGACCCCGATACGGACCCCACGGAAGCGAGTCGACTGTCCGCACACACGGGTCCCTCCGATCAACGACCGAGGGCCGGCGCCTCGGCGCCCGCCCTCTCGATCATTTCTCCAGGAAACCGAACCCGTCCTGGAGTGCCGCCACGCGGGCACGCAGCGCGGGAACACTCGGCCCTGCACGCAGCACCTCGCGCGAGACATTCGGGACCACAGCCCGCAGCATCGACTCGGGGACCAGCGCACGGATCGTTTCGGGCCCCCCGCCCTGTGCGCCGACACCGGGCATGAGGATCGGGCCGTTGAGCCCGGACAACTCCGGCGCCGCAGTCAATGTGGCGCCCACCACCACGCCGACCGAACCGAACTCGGCGTCCGCGTTGCGGGCGGCGGCCTCGTCGACCATGGTCTGTGCGACGGTTCGCCCGTTCGCCGTGGTTGCGCGCTGCACCTGAGCCCCTTCGGGATTCGAGGTGGCCGCCAACACGAACACGCCCCGCCGATTGACCTCCGCGAGCGCCAAAGCCGGTGCCAGCGCGCCGAATCCGAGGTACGGCGAGACCGTGACGGCATCCGAGCCGAGCGGGCCGTCGGCCAGCCAAGTGCGGGCGTAGGCATCCATGGTGGAGCCGATGTCGCCGCGCTTGGCGTCGGCCAGCACCAGGGTCCCCGAGGCGCGCAGCACCTCGATCGTCCGCTCCAGCACGGCCAACCCGCCGGAACCGTAGGCCTCGAAGAACGCGACCTGCGGTTTGATCAGCGCGACCCGGCCGTCGAAGGCCTCCACGCAGATCTCGGCGAACTGCTCGAGCCCCGCCGCGTCCTCGGTCAGCGCCCAGGCCCGCAGCAGCTCCGGGTGCGGATCGATACCGACACACACCGGGCCGAACTGGCGCATCGCACGGCGCAACCGCTCGCCGAAGGGCTGCACCTCGCTCGCCTCCTCCCGCGACTCACGCACGCAGCACCGCGTGCAGCTCCTGCAGCGAACGCACCCCGATACCACCGTTGATGGTCGCCTCGATGCCCTGCACGGCGGCTGCCGCGCCCTGCACGGTGGTGATGCACGGAATGTCCACCCCGACGGCGGCGCTGCGGATCTCGTAACCGTCCACGCGGGGGCCGGAGTTGCCGTAGGGGGTGTTGAACACCATATCTATCTCACCGTCGCGGATCTGCTCCACGATGGTCGGCTCGTCGGCAGGCCCTTCCTCCGAGTGCTTGCGCACCTGCTCGCATGGAATTCCGTTGCGACGCAACATCTCCGCCGTTCCTTCGGTAGCGAGAATACGGAAGCCGAGGTCGTGCAGCCGCTTCACCGGGAAGACCATCGCGCGCTTGTCCCGGTTGGCGATGGAGACGAACACGGTGCCCTCGGTGGGCAACGAGCCATAGGCCGCCGCCTGACTCTTGGCAAAGGCGGTGCCGAAATCGGCGTCGATGCCCATCACCTCGCCGGTGGACTTCATCTCCGGAGACAGCAGCGAATCCACGCCGGAACCGTCGGCGCGACGGAACCGGTGGAAGGGCAGCACCGCCTCCTTGACCGCCACCGGGGCGTCCAGCGGGACGTGCCCGCCGTCACCCTCACTCGGCAGCATGCCTTCTTTACGCAGCTCGGCAATGGTCGCGCCGAGCATGATCCGGGCGGCGGCCTTGGCGAGCGGCACCGCCGTGGCCTTGGACACGAACGGAACGGTCCGACTGGCCCGCGGATTGGCCTCCAGCACGTAGAGGACGTCATCCTTGAGCGCGTACTGCACATTGAGCAGACCCTTGACACCGATGCCCTTGGCCAGCGCGACCGTGGAACGGCGCACCGCCTCGATATCGCTGCGGCCCAGGGTGATGGGCGGCAGCGCACAGGCGGAGTCGCCCGAGTGGATGCCGGCCTCTTCGATGTGCTCCATCACACCGCCGAGATAGACCTCGTCACCGTCGCACAGCGCGTCGACGTCGATCTCGATCGCGTCTTCCAGGAACCGGTCGACCAGCACCGGGTGCTCCGGGCTCAACTCGGTCGCACGAGAGATGTAGCCCTCCAGGGAGTCCTCGTCGTACACGATCTCCATGCCGCGGCCGCCGAGCACGTACGACGGGCGCACCAACACCGGGTAGCCGATCTGCGCGGCGATCTTCTTGGCCTGGGCGAAGGTGGTCGCCGTGCCGTACTTCGGCGCGGGGAGCCCGGCCGCGACCAGCACATCGCCGAACTCGCCGCGGTCCTCGGCCAGGTCGATGGCGGCGGCGCTGGTGCCGACGACCGGGACGCCTGCCTCGGTCAACCGGTGCGCAAGCCCCAGCGGGGTCTGGCCGCCCAACTGCACGATGACGCCTGCGACCCGGCCGGATTCGCTCTCGGCGTGATAGATCTCGAGCACGTCCTCGAAGGTCAGCGGCTCGAAGTAGAGGCGGTCGGCGGTGTCGTAGTCGGTGGAGACGGTCTCCGGGTTGCAGTTGACCATCACCGTCTCGTACCCCGCCCGCGACAGCGTTTGCGCCGCGTGCACACACGAGTAATCGAACTCGATGCCCTGGCCGATCCGATTCGGACCAGAGCCGAGGATGATCACCTTCTCGCGTTCGCGCTGCGGCGCGACCTCGGACTCGGCCGCGGGGTCGAGTTCGTAGGCCGAATAGTGATACGGAGTTTTGGCCTCGAACTCGGCGGCGCAGGTGTCGACGGTTTTGAAGACCGGGCGAACACCGAGCCGGTGCCGCAGGGCGCGCACACCGGACTCCCCTGCCAGTTCCGGACGCAACGCGGCCAGCTGACGGTCGGACAGGCCGTAGTGCTTGGCACGACGCAGCAGCGGCTCGTCCAGCACTGGCGCGTCGATGACCTCGTCGCGCAGATCGACCAGACCAGCCACCTCCGCGACGAACCACGGGTCGATACCCGAAGCCGCGGCGACGTCCTCGATGCTCGCGCCCAGGCGCAACGCCCGCTCGACCTGATAGATCCGGCCCTCGGTGGGGGTACGCAGGTCCGCGAGGATGGCCTCCGCGTCGGTCCAGGCACCGTCGTCCTGGGTCCAGAAACCGGCGGCCTTGGTCTCCAAGGAGCGCAGCACCTTGCCGAGCGCCTCCGCGAAGTTGCGTCCCAACGACATCGCCTCACCGACCGACTTCATGGTCGTGGTCAGCGTGGGGTCCGCGCCGGGGAACTTCTCGAACGCGAACCGCGGCGCCTTGACCACCACATAGTCCAGCGTCGGCTCGAAGCAGGCCGGGGTTTCCTTGGTGATGTCGTTGACGATCTCGTCCAGCGTGTAGCCGATGGCCAGCTTGGCCGCGATCTTGGCGATCGGAAAGCCGGTCGCCTTGGATGCCAACGCGGAGGACCGCGAGACGCGCGGGTTCATCTCGATGACGATCAGCCGGCCGTCTTCTGGGTTCACCGCGAACTGGATGTTGCAACCGCCGGTGTCGACACCCACCTCACGCAGGATCGCGATGCCGAGATCGCGCAGCTTCTGATACTCGCGGTCGGTGAGCGTCATGGCCGGGGCGACGGTGACCGAGTCACCGGTGTGCACGCCCATCGGATCCACGTTCTCGATCGAGCAGACCACCACGACATTGTCGCGGCCATCGCGCATCAGCTCGAGCTCGTACTCCTTCCAGCCGAGGATCGACTCCTCGATGAGGACGTTCGCCGTCGGTGAGGCGGCGAGACCACCACCCGCTATGCGGTTGAGGTCCTCGTCGTTGTAGGCCATGCCCGAACCCAGTCCACCCATGGTGAACGACGGCCGCACCACCACGGGGAAGCCGAGGTCGGCGACCGTCTCGCGGACCTCGTCCATGGTGAAGCAGACGCGCGACCGAGCGCTCTCGCCACCCACCTTGGCGACGATGTCTTTGAACTTCTGCCGGTCCTCACCACGCTGGATGGCCTCGAAGTCGGCGCCGATCAGTTCGACACCGAACTTCGCGAGCACCCCACGCTCGTGCAGCGCGACCGCGGTGTTCAGCGCGGTCTGCCCGCCGAGGGTGGCGAGAATGGCGTCGGGCCGCTCCTTCTCGATCACCTTCTCGACGAACTCGGGCGTGATCGGTTCGACGTAGGTCGCGTCGGCGAACTCCGGGTCGGTCATGATGGTCGCCGGGTTGGAATTCACCAGCGACACCCGCAGACCTTCGGCCCGCAGTACCCGGCACGCCTGCGTACCGGAATAGTCGAATTCGCACGCCTGGCCGATCACGATCGGGCCAGAGCCGATCACCAGGATGTGCTCGAGATCCTCGCGGCGAGGCATCAGGCTCCTTCCATGAGACCGGCGAAACGGTCGAACAGATATGCGGCGTCGTGGGGGCCGGCGGCGGCCTCCGGGTGGTACTGCACCGAGAAGGCGCGGCCGTCGACCAGCCGGATGCCCTCCACCGTGCCGTCGTTGGCGCAGACGTGGCTCACCTCGGCCGTACCGAACGGAGTATCGAATCGCTCACCCTGTTCGCCCTCCAGGGCGAACCCGTGATTCTGCGCGGTGATCGAGACCCGGCCGGTCTCGTGCTCGACGACCGGGATGTTGATGCCGCGGTGGCCGAACTTCATCTTGTAGGTGTTGCGGCCGAGTGCACGGCCGAGGATCTGGTTGCCGAAGCAGATACCGAAAAGCGGGAGTCCCTGCTCCAGCAGGCCGCGGGTCAGCGCGACCGCGCCGTCGGCGGTGGCCGGGTCGCCGGGGCCGTTGGAGAGGAAGACGCCGTCGGGATTCAGTTCTAGGATCTGATCCAGCGGCGTATTCGACGACACCACGTGCACCCGCATGCCGCGCTGCGCGAACATGCGCGGCGTGTTGGTCTTGATTCCCAGGTCGACCGCGACGACGGTGCACCGGTGCTCGCCGTCCGGCTCGATCGTGTAGAGCGTGTCGGTGCTCACCTCGCCAGCCAGATCGGCGCCGAGCATCGAGGCCTGGCCGTTGACTCTGGCCACCAGCTCGTCGAGTTCGGCGAGGGCGGTACCGGAGAAGATGCCTGCCTTCATCGAGCCGCGAGTGCGCAGGTGGCGTACCAGGGCGCGGGTGTCGATACCCGCGATACCGACGACCTGCTGGCGCTCGAGTTCCTCGGGCAGGGTCGTGGTGGCACGCCAGTTGGACGCGCGCCGGGCTGGATCACGCACCGCGTACCCGGCGACCCAGATCTTCGAAGACTCGTCGTCCTCGTCGTTCCAACCGGTGTTGCCGATCTGAGGTGCCGCGGCCACCACGATCTGGCGGTGGTAGGACGGGTCGGTGAGGGTCTCCTGGTACCCGGTCATCGCGGTACAGAACACCGCCTCGCCGAGCGTCTGGCCGACCGCGCCGTAGGCCTGGCCGCGGAATACCCGGCCATCCTCCAGCACGAGCGCTGCTTCACCTGTCATCCCTCATCATCTCCCGTTATCGTCCTGGTCTGATCCGCCGTCGGATAGTGCGTCCATGCCGGGTAGACCGACTTGTCGTCGCCTCGGAAACCGGTATCGATGTCGGTTCCGGTGGGCAACTTCCAGCGAATGACCAGCACACCGTCTTCCGTCATCACCTTGCCCGCGTGTCCGCGCTCGGTACGCACCGCAGCGATGGATTCCTGCGGAATCCACAGCGGCGTCGCGCCGTGGCGTTCGAGCAGAATTCCTCGTTCGAATCGCGTGAGCTCCGCTGTAGCCCGAAAACCCAGATCACCCACCGTGATCCGGTCCTGCCAGCTGGGCGCGATGGTGCTGCCGAGATAGAGACCGGTCGTCGGCTCCAGCACCTGCGCACCGAGCTCGGCGGGCGCAGCGGGCAGTTCACCGATCCGCGCCGCCTGACGCGCCGCGCGGTTCTGCCATCCCCGATACATCAGCCAGAGGCATCCGACGAACAGCGCCAGCAAGCCGATTACCCACAGTGTTCTTTCCACTCACGAACCTCCTGTGCTCGATCCGCGACGCTCTCGATGCCCTGCGGTGTTCCGCGGGACACCCGCACCCGACGGGATTCGGTGTGCGCCGCCGGCCCGATCGCTCATCCACGCTGCCGCACGATTACGCCTACGCACGTTTACGCCTCCGCACGATTCCCCACCGCCTTGCCCGCACGGGCGGTCACCCGGCCGCGCAGCAGCGTCGCGGTCACCCGGGCCGGAAAGATCATCTCTTCGAAGGGCGTGTTGTTCGAGATGCTGGCGAGTTCGGCCCCACGCACCGTCCAGGTGGCGGCCGGATCGACGAGCGTGAGATTGGCCGGTTCGCCGACCTCGAGCGGCCTGCCGTGCTCGTCGAGGCCGACGATCTCGGCGGGGCGTTCGCTCATCACGCGCGCGACGCCGCGCCAGTCCAGCAGTCCGGGTTCGACCATGGTCCGCACGATGATCGACAGTGCGGTCTCCAGCCCGAGCATGCCGGGGCGGGCCGCAGCGAACTCGCAGCACTTGTCCTGCTCGGCATGCGGAGCGTGATCGGTGGCGACGCAATCGATGATCCCGTCGGCCAGGGCCTGCCGCAACGCGGCGGCGTCGGATGCCTCGCGCAGCGGCGGATTGACTTTGTTGACCGCGTCGTAGGTCTCCAGCCGGGAGTCGTCCAGCAGCAGGTGGTGCGGGGTGACCTCGGCGGTGATCGAGATGCCCTGAGACTTGGCCCATTTCACCAGCTCCACGGTGCCGGCGGTGGAAGCGTGGCAGATGTGCACCCGCGCGCCCGCGTCCCGGGCCAGCAGCGCGTCCCGGGCCACGATCGACTCCTCGGCCGCGCGCGGCCAACCCGCCAAGCCGAGCCGGGCGGCGGTGGGGCCCTCATGCGCGACGGCGCCCTCGGTCAGCCTCGGCTCCTCCGCATGCTGGGCGATCAGCACGCCGAGCGAGTTCGCGTATTCCAGAGCCCGCCGCATCATCAGCGGGTCATCGACGCAATGGCCGTCGTCGGAGAACATGCGCACCGCGCCGACACCCGCGGCCATCGTGCCCATTTCGGCGAGTTGCCCGCCCGCCAGCCCGACGGTGACCGCCCCGACCGGATACACGTCGACCAGGCCGACTTCCTGCCCGCGCCGCCACACGTGGTCGGTGACCACGACCGAGTCGGCGACCGGATTGGTGTTGGCCATCGCGAATACCGCCGTGTACCCGCCGAGCGCGGCGGCGGCGGAACCCGACTCGATGGTCTCGGTGTCCTCGCGGCCCGGCTCGCGCAGGTGGGTGTGCAGGTCGACGAAGCCGGGCAGCAGAATCTGTCCCGGTGCATCGATGACCTCGGCATCCGCGACGCCCAGATCGGTGCCAATCCGGCGGATCTCACCGTCGGCGACCAGCACATCGACCGGCTCGCCCTGGCCGTAGAGCAGTACGCCCTTGATCAGCACCGTGGTGTTCACACTCATACAAGGGCCTCCTGTGTCCCGACGAGCAGACGGAACAGGACGGCCATCCGCATGTGCACACCATTGGTCACCTGTTGCAGTACAGCGGCTTTCGCGGAGTCGGCGACCGAGGATGCGATCTCCATGCCGCGCAGCATCGGGCCGGGGTGCAGCACGACGGCGTGCTCGTCCAGCAGGGCCAGCCTGCGCTCGGACAATCCATAGTTGATCGAGTATTCGCGGGCCGACGGGAAGAACCCGCCGTTCATCCGCTCCGCTTGCACCCGCAGCATCAGCACCGCGTCGGCGCCGATCAACTCGGCGTCCAGGCTGTGCGAGACACGGGCGGGCCAGGCCTCGACCCCGACCGGCAGCAGCGTGCGCGGCGCGACCAGAGCCACCTCGGCACCGAGCGTGGCCAGCAGGAAGACGTTCGACCGGGCGACCCGACTGTGCAGGATGTCACCGACGATGACGACCCGCTTGCCTTCGATTTCACCCAACCGCTGCCGGAGGGTGAGCGCGTCCAGCAGGGCCTGGGTCGGATGTTCGTGAGTCCCGTCGCCCGCGTTGACAACCGCCGGGCCGCAGGCCCGTCCCGCCGAGACCGCCCACTCGTCCATCCAGCGCGCGATCTGGTGTACGGCGCCGGAGGCCGGGTGCCGCACGATCAGCGCATCGGCACCCGCGGCGTGCAGGGTCAGCGCGGTGTCGCGCAGGGATTCGCCCTTGGAGACCGAGGAACTGCTAGCGCTGACGTTGATCACATCCGCGCTCATCCATTTGCCCGCGACCTCGAAGGAAACTCGGGTGCGGGTGGAGTTCTCGTAGAAGACCGTCATCACGGTGCGCCCGCGCAGCGTGGGCAACTTGTGCACCTCGCGCCCGAGCAGTGCCTGCTCGAACCGCTCGGCCTCATCGAGTAGTTCGGTCGCGGCAGCGCGATCCAGGCCGGCGACAGTCAGCAGATGCCTCACGCCCGTACCTCCGTGGCCACCTGAACCACCGCGCGCGGCGAGACCGTGCGGAAGTGGCACATCACGCCTCCTCGTGGTGCAAGTAGACGCCGTCGCGACCGTCGTGCTCGGTGAGCAGCACCGAGACGTCCTCGGACCGGCTCGTCGGCACGTTCTTGCCGACGTAGTCGGCGCGGATCGGCAGTTCGCGATGACCGCGGTCGATCAGAACCGCGAGCTGCACGGCGCGCGGACGGCCGAGATCACGCAGACCGTCGAGCGCCGAGCGGACGGTGCGGCCGGAGAACAGGACATCGTCGACCAGGACGACGAGCGCGTCCTCGACACCGCCCTCGGGGACCGAGGTGCGTTCCAGTGGACGATGTGGGCGGCTACGCAGATCGTCGCGGTAGAGGGTGATGTCGAGTGAGCCGAGGGCCGGGCGCACACCCGAGAACTCCTCGATCTTGTCGGTGAGCCGCGCGGCCAGGGTGGTGCCCCGGGTGGGAATGCCGATCAGCACTACCCGAGGAGCGTCCGGCTCACCCGCGTCGAGCGCGGTCTTCTCGATGATCTGGTGCGCGATGCGCGCGATGGTCCGGCCGACATCCGACGGCGACAACAGTTCCCGTCCCGCCGCTACCCACTCCGGGGTGTGTCGCTGCGATATCTCGGCAGCGCCGGACTTGGCGGCCCGCTGTTCGGGCACAACCATGCCGACCTCCTTCCCCGCCTCACCGGACGGTCCGTTAAAGGATGTCTTACAGGCAGCAGCGTAACAGCGCCCTTTCCCGCACGTTACCCAGGCATATCACGCTGTGAGCAGGACCACGACCGCGGTAGGAAGCGCACCACGCTCGCCGTTCACGCATCGCGACGACCGGGATGCTCACCCGAAGGCCGCGCACGATGCCAGCCGGAGTCGACTAGCACATACGTTCGATCGACGGTACGCTCGGCGACATGTCGATACCGCTGCAGGGATCGCTGTTCGACGGATTCGGAGACACCGAACTCGGGTCGCTGCGCCAGATCCGCCGCACCGGGCTAGACCACGGCGCATGGGTGGACGTGCTGCCAGGATGGCTCGCCGGCGCGGACGCGCTGTTCGATCGGCTGGTCGACACCGTGCCGTGGCGAGCCGAGCGCAGGCCGATGTACGACCGGGTGGTCGACGTACCCCGGCTCGTGAAGTTCTACGAGGAGCACGAACCACTGCCCGATCCGGCGCTGGCCGACGCGCGCGTGGCATTGAGCGTCCACTACCACCGCGAGCTCGGGGAACCGTTCCGATCGGCTGGGCTGTGCTACTACCGGAACGAGCGCGACAGCGTCGCGTGGCACGGCGACACCGTCGGCCGGGGCGCGACCGGCGACACGATGGTCGCCATCGTGTCGATCGGAGCGCCGAGGGCGTTGATGCTGCGTCCCCGCGGTGGCGGGGTGAGCCGCAGATTCTTTGTGGGACATGGCGACCTGCTGGTCATGGGCGGTTCATGCCAGCGGACGTGGGAGCACGCCGTACCGAAGACGCGCAGAACCGCCGGCCCGCGAATCAGCATCCAGTTCCGCCCGCGTGGCGTGCGGTAGTTCGTCCCGAACCAGACGTCGCATGCCACCCGACGCGGCTAGATTGGCAGCATGAGCAATCCAGGGGCGGGAGTCCTGGCCGTGATGCCGCTGCACACGATCAGCGAGGTCTATGGCGAGTCGGGGCTGCGTGACCGACTGTTGCTGGAGATCGATGGGTTGCCCGATAAGGCGCGGCTCACCGCCGCGCTCGAGGTGGCAGCCGATCTGCACCGCGAAGACCGCTACGGACGCGAACCGTATCTCAATCATCTCCTCCGCGTGGCGATTCGGATCATCAGCCACTACGAAATCCGAGACCCCGACGTGGTCGCCGCCGGACTACTGCACGATTCGGTCGAGGACCATGCGACCGAGCTGGCCGCGGGCCGACACGGCCCTGCCGTCCCCGCCGCATTGCGAGCGCTCACCGAACGATTCGGCGCGCGAGTCTCCGGTCTTGTCGCCGCGGTGACCAACCCTGAACCCGATCCGTCGATCGACCGACAGGTCCAGTACCGCGAACATGTCGCCGCGAACCTGGACCATGACCCGTGGGCGCGGATCATCAAACTCTCCGACTTCACCGACAACGGTGTCGGCATTCTGTATGCGACCGGTCCGACCATGCACAAACTCGCGGCCAAGTATCGCCCGCTCACCGAGGTGTACCGGGAGTTGGTCACCCGGCCCGACACGCCGTTGGTCGACCATGTCAAACAGCACATTCTCGAACAGCTCGGGCGTGCGGACGAACGTTTCGACGCCATCCTGGCGCGGGAGTGATCACCAGGTCGACACGGAGCCGAGTCGCCGCGGCGGGCACCGCGGTTCTGACCCGCACGGCCGAGGGCGGATTCGACGTACTGGTCGAGGCGGTACTGCCGTTGAACCAGCCGAGCGGGGCGCACCGACTGTTGGAGAATCGAGTAACGCCCGGCACGATCGTGCTGCGGCCGAAGCCCAGTCGACGATAGCCCCACCATCGGACGGGAAAGGCGGCGTCTCGGCCTGCTGCGACGGTCCGGGTCGCCGGAGTCGTAGGGTGGGTGTAATGCGGACATCGCTGCAATCCCATGTCAGCGCGGCCAACGCACTCACAGCGCGATGGTGTGCGCAGGTGCGCACGGATGACTTCGTCGTCTCCGGCGCCGGGGTATACCCGTTGCTGGCGTTGCTCGCATCGGCGGCGGCGGGCCCGGCACGAGACGAGTTGGCGGCGGCGATCGGAGTGCCCATCCAGACCGGTCAGGACGCGGCGCTACGGTTGCTGCGAGACCTCGAACGCGCCGAGGCGGTCTCTGCGGCGCTCGGCATCTGGGTGCGGCGCGACCTTCCATTACACGAGGCGTGGTCGGAGCGTTTGCCCGCCGGCACTATCGCACGGTTGGCCGGGCAGAACGTGCTCGACGCCTGGGCAGCTCGGCATACCGACGGACTCATCGAGCGATTCCCGCTCGTGGCGGATCCCGACGCGTTACTGGTCCTCGCCACCGCCCTGGTCGCGAAGACCCGGTGGCGCGTCCCCTTCGAGGTCGGGACGCTGATGCCGAAAAATGGTCCGTGGCAGGGACATCGCGGCCCCGGGTTGGCGCGGACGAGCAACGATCCGACGAACGTCGCGATTCTGGACGCGCCGCAGCCCGTCACGCGCGTCGTCGTCGAAGGGGCCACCGATCTGGACGTGCACCTGCTGATCGGCGCGGGCACGCCCGGCACCGTACTCGAAACGGGCCTGGCGGCCTTGGCCGATGCGGTGCCGATCCGCACCGATCTACCGGTCGGCACCGAAGCACTCGGACTGACAGTTCGTACCGAGTCGGTGATGTCGAATTCCGACCAGCTACGAATCCAGGTGCCGCCTTTCGAGATTCGATCCACGCATGATCTGCTGGCCGGAGCCGGATTGTTCGGGCTGGCCGCCGCGAGCGACTGCACCCATGGTCATTTTCCGGCCATCTCCCCCCTGCCGCTGTGCGTCGGCCAAGGAGCTCAAGAGGTCCTCGCCCGGTTCACCCACGAGGGCTTCGAGGCCGCCGCGATGACCGCGTTCACCTTGCGGGCAGCCAGCGCCCCACTGCGGCGGCATCGCGCGACCGTAGCGTCCGCGATATTCGACCGGCCGTTCGGTTTTCTCGCGGTGCACCGACCCACCGGCATGGCGGTTGTCACGGGATGGGTTGCCACACCGCCCGATTGAGCATTCCGGACCGCTGACGCGAGATAGTCACACGCGGTCCGAAGAAACCGACATGGCCGACCCGCGAGGCGAGCGGACAGGTCAGGGACGTCGGGCGAAATCCGGCGCATGCTCCGGTAGCGCGCCGCGAGCGACGAGAAACGCTGGCACATCGCGCAAGACGGGGATCCGACGCAAGACGCGGACCGCCAGGGGTGCCCGCGGGGCGGTCGCGATGTCGATTCGTCCCTCGAGCGCCGGGGCGATCGCCACGGCGTGCAGGAAGCGCTGCATGCCCTGCGTCACCACGGTGGGAAAGGTCCTGCGCCGCTGCACCTTCGCCAGATCCCCGGTGCCGACCGCGCCGGACAGTAGCGGCGCGGCCAAAACTCGGGCCGCCGCCACGGCGTCCTGCACCGCCAGGTTGATGCCGACGCCACCGACCGGAGACATGGCGTGGGCCGCGTCGCCGAGGCAGAGCAGGCCATTGGTGTACCACTTGGTCAGGCGGTCGAGCTTCACCTCCAGCAGCTTCACCTCGTCCCAGCTGGTCAACGCGTCGACGCGGTCCCCGAGCCAGGGCGCGGCATTGATCATGACACGCATGATGTCCTGAACCGGTCCGCTCCGTGCGGCCTTGTCGGCGCCCTTGGCGATCAACGTCGCGCACTGCCAGTAGTCGCCGCGGTCGAGTAGGACGGCCGCACGATGGGCGGTGACGAGCGGCAGCGCACCCGCCGGGTCGATGTCGGTACGTGGCAGACGGAACCACCACACGTCCATCGGTGTGAGCCACTTCCGGGTCGGCAGTCCCGCCGCCGATCGCAGCACCGAACCGCGTCCGTCGCAGGCCACCGTGAGCTCGGCCTCGATCGTGCCGGTGGCGCCGTCGGCGGTCCGGTAGCCGACTCCGCCCACCTTTCCGTCGACCCAGATCAGGTCGGTGGCCTCGGTGGACATCCGCAGCCGGAAGGACGGCTCCGATTCCGCGGCGCGCGCGAGCAGATCCAAGAGATCCCACTGCGGCACCATGGCGATGTATTTGTGCTTGCCCGGCAGGTTTCGCAGGCTGACCAGCGTCTGCACCCCTGCCGCGGTCGGCAGCTGCACCTGATCCAGTTTGCGCGCAGGCAGCTGCGCGAACTCGGCTCCGAGACCGAGTTCGTCGAGGAGGTCGAGGGTGGTGGGATGCACGGTGTCACCGCGAAAGTCGCGCAAGAAGTCTTTGTGTTTCTCCAGCACGGTGACATCGACGCCAGCGCGGGCCAGTAGTAGTCCGAGAATCATGCCGGCAGGACCGCCACCGACCACAAGGCATGTCGTGCGTTCCATCGACTGTCTCTCCCTCGGTCGCCGCATCGCCGCAAGGTGTCGCCTGTTTGCGCGAATACTAGTGCGGGGCGCGCCGCGCCGGACCTGGATCGAGAACCACGGTCCGGACCCGCGGAATACTCAGTCGTTTTCCCGGTGCAGGAGGAAGAAGTACGGCTGGGTGATCCCGCGCATATCCATCACCCCGAGCAGGGTGCGCTCGTCCGCACGACGGAAATGGTCGATGATCGGCAGGTGGTCGTACACCATCGCGGTACTGGTGACGCCGCGGTATTCGACGTGACGCAGTCGCGCTGCGGGGCGGTGAGTGCGCAGCGCAGGGCGGACGTAGGCCAGCAACCTGCGCGCGACGCGCACACCGGACAGCGGCACCCGCCCGGCCAGGGTGAGCGGAACACGACGCGGATCGACCGCGAACACGGTGCCGCCCGCGGTGAACAGCAGCGGATGCACGCTGTCGGGCCCGTCGAACTGTTTGCCGTACCACCCCGATGCCATGAGAACTCCGTCGAACGGGTGTCCGGTGCGCAGTTCGTCACCACGCCACCGCCCCGTCGTGATCTCGTCGATCCGTACCGCGGGCAGGCGATCGAACAGCGTCCACGCCTCCTCCGCGGTGCGGACATCCATCGGTGTCTGCTCGTTCGCGGCCATGACTCCCACCTCCTCCCGATAGCAACGTTGCGATAGTAATCCTATCTGTCTCTCAGAATGGCAGTCCATGCGGCGCCGGTGGCCCAAGTCCATCGGACCGCGGAACGCCAGCGACCGGACACACGCTTGCAATCGGGTCGAACGGCCTAACGCCCCTCTCCAACAGTCAAGGGGTCGGATGGAATTGCTGCCAGAATGGCAAGCGTGCTCGAACCCGTCGAATCCCTGGAACGGAAACCGCCCTCGCCTGCCACCAGGCCAGCGGCGGGCTCGCGGCGACGACTCAGTGCGCTCGACTGGGTCCGGCTCGCGTTGTTGCTGGCCGGACTGCTGTGCGTGCTCACCGGCTTGCTGCCACGCGCGGAAGCCGCCGCGAACATGCGCCGCATCGGTCCGCTGCTGCTATTCCTCGGCAGTGTGATCGTGCTGGCGGAGCTCACCAGGCAGGCCAAGGTGTTCGACGTCATCGCCCATCGTCTGGCGATCCTCGGCCGCGGTCACTACCCGGCGCTGTTCTTCTTGTGCGTGGTGTTCGCCTCGGCCACCACGATCCTGCTGAACCTCGACACCACTGCCGTGCTGATCACGCCCGTCATGCTCGCGCTCGCTGCGCCTGCCCGGATTCCACCCCTGCCGCTGGCCATGACCACGCTGTGGTTGGCGAACACCGCGAGCCTGCTGCTGCCCGTCTCCAACCTCACCAATCTGCTCGCCGCCGACCGGGTGGCACTGACCGCGACCGGGTTCGCCGCGAGAATGTGGGCGCCACAGCTGGTTTCGCTCGCGGCCACCATGGTGTGCCTGTGGGTCTGGTATTGGCGGCGCGGGCGACGCGCGACAGACCGCTATGTGCCACCCGAGCCGATCCACCCGGAGAACTTCCGCGAACGCGCGCTGATGTTCACCACCGCCGGGGCTTGTCTGCTGTTCATCCTCGCGATCCCGATCGTCGGCGACCGAATCGGGATCGCGGCCACGCTCGCCGCAGTTATCGCGGTGGTGGCATTCGCCGTCTTCGATCGTGGCGCGCTCCGGCTGTCACTCATCCCGTGGCAGCTGCTCGTTTTCGTGGTCGGGCTGTTCCTGGTGGTGCCCACGCTGAGCCGGTTCGGGCTCGCCGATCTGATGCACGCCCTGATCGGCACCGACACCGGCGCCGCAGGGGCATACCGAGCGGCGGCGGCAGGCGCCACCCTCGCCAATGTCGCCAATAACTTGCCCGCCTATACCGCGGGGGAAGCGGTCGTCCCAGCGGCGAACCAGAACCAGCTTCTCGCCCTGCTGATCGGCACGAATATCGGCCCGATCGTCACGCCGTGGGCGTCGCTGGCCACCCTGCTGTGCTTGGAGTTCTGCCGGACTCACCACGTGCATGTTCCCCGGTCGCGGTTCCTCCTCACCGGCCTCGTCCTCGCCGCCGTCGCCACCACCGGCGCGGTCGCGACGCTGCTGGTCACGGGATAGCCGGACCAGCGCCGAGACCGACAAACGATCATTTCGGCGTGGTGATTTCCCACTCGTGGATGGTGAGTTCCGAGGAGCCGGTCGTGTACACCGGATCGGTCGACACGATAGCCCTTGCGGCGTCCAGGTTTTCGGCGTAGATAACGTAGGCGCCGCCGGTGCCGTCGGTGAAACGGCCGGTCTCCCGCAGCTGCCCTCGCTCCCGCAGCAACCGCAGAAACTGCCGGTGCGGCTCGATCACGGCGGCGTCGAAGTGCGGCGTGCGCATCACCAGAACGAGGTATGTGCTCACGTTTCCGGCTCGTCGCGCGGGGCGCGGGTCGCCGCCGCCGCCGCGCGCACCTGCGGCGCCACCTGGACAACCTGGCCGAGCACGCCGTTGACGAACGACGGAGAGTCGTCGGTGGACAGCTCCTTGGCCAGCTCCACCGCCTCGTCTACGGCGACGATCGGAGGGACGTCCCCCGCGTGGAACAACTCCCACACCGCGATCCGCAGAATAGCGCGATCAACGGCCGGAAGCCGCGACAACGTCCAGTCCTGCAAATAGGACTCGATGGTGTTGTCCACTCGGTCCAAGTTGTCGGCCACACCGGTGACCAGAGTGCGGGTGTAAGCGTGCACCGGCGCGACCGCCTGGTCGTGCGAGGCCAACTCCGCCCGCTCGTCGAGCAGGTCGGCAGCGTCGATATCCCTCGCCTCGGCCTCGAACAACAGATCGACCGCCCGGCGGCGGGCCTTGTGCCGCGCGCCTAGCTTCTTGAACGTGGACTTCTTGTCCTGTTCTGCCACTGTCACAGATCCCGTCGCCGTACCCGGCGATCAGGCGTTGACCCGGCCGAGGTAACTACCGTCGCGCGAATCGATCCGCAGCTTGTCGCCGGTATTGATGAACAGTGGAACCTGGACCTCGGCACCGGTCTCCAGGGTGGCCGGCTTGGTGCCGCCGGTGGAGCGGTCGCCCTGCAAGCCGATGTCGGTGTGCTGCACCACGAGCTCGATCGACACCGGAAGCTCGACGTACAGCGGCGCGCCCTCGTGTGTGGCGACCTGTACGGTCATGTTCTCCAGCAGGAAGCGGGCACCATCGCCAATCGTCTCCTCGGAGATGGCGATCTGGTCGAAGGTCTGGCCGTCCATGAAGACGTAGTCCGAACCGTCGTGGTAGAGGTAGGTCATGTCGCGGCGGTCGACAGTGGCGGTCTCCACCTTCACACCGGCGTTGAAGGTCTTGTCGACCACCTTGCCGGACACGACGTTCTTCAACTTGGTCCGCACGAATGCGGGGCCTTTACCCGGCTTGACATGCTGGAACTCGACGATCTGCTGGAGCTGACCGTCGATCTTCAGCACAAGCCCGTTCTTGAAGTCGCTGGTGTCCGCCACTGTCCTCGGATCTCCTCGTTCTACCGCTCGGTCTCGGGCAGACCGGCGTCACTCGACGACGGTCAGGTCTTTGCTGGTGTGGGTGAGCAGCTCCGGGCCCCCTTCACGCACCACGAGCGTGTCCTCGATCCGGACCCCGCCGCGGCCGGGAAAGTACACACCTGGTTCGACGGTCACCGCCACGCCAGACAGAAGTGTACCGGTTCCCGTTTTGGCGATTCCCGGCGCTTCGTGGACCTGTAGTCCGACGCCGTGCCCGAGGCTGTGCACGAACAGCTTGCCGTGCCCGGCTGCTTCGATCACCGACCGCGACGCCGCGTCGACATCGGCGACCTTCACCCCGGGTCGTAGCGCCTCGCGGCCGGCCCGCTGTGACTCCTCGACCAGCGCATACACCTCCCGCTGCCACTCGGTCGGGGTACCGAGCACAAAGGTACGGGTCATGTCGGAGTGGTAACCGCCGACCACCGCGCCGAAGTCCAACTTGACGAAATCGCCCGCGGCGAGCACGGCCTCAGTAGGGCGATGATGCGGGACAGCCGAATTCGCGCCGGTCGCCACAATCGTTGTGAACGACATCCCTTCGGCACCGTTCTCGAATACGGCCCAATCCAGGTCCCTGGCCACCTGCCGTTCGGTGCGCCCTGGACGCAGCGCACCGCGTTCGAGCAGCGCGGCGAGACCCGCGTCGGCCGCCGCGCAGGCTGCCCGCAACTGCTCGACCTCGTGGGCGTCTTTCACCATCCGGAGTTGCTCGACCAGTCCCGGCGTGGCGACGAACTCCAGGCCGGTGCGCTGCTCGACGAAGCCGCGGTGCTGGTCGACCGTGACGACCTGACTCTCGAAACCGACCCGGCCGAGTTGCCACTCCCCCGCCAGTTCCACGATCCGGCGTGCGGTGGCCCGCGCGATCTCGGCGCGCAGGTCCGGAACCTGCTCGGCGACCTGGGTGCGATACCGCCCGTCAGTGCCGATCACGGTGCGGTCCTCGGCGGTGCGTGTTTCCCAGGAATGCACGAGTAGCGCCGCGTTGGAGCCAGTGAACCCGGTCAGGTACCTGATGTTCACCAGATCGGTGACCAGCAGACCATCCACTCCGTTTTCCACCAGCAAGCTCCGCAGCGCGCCACGTCGCGCCGCATAGTCGGGCGCGTGGCTTACGTGATCAGCACACATACCTCAAAGCTACCGCCGACACACCACGGGTCGACGAGCAACACCTGTCGGCGCTCCGGATCCACCCGCAGCCCACCGGTCGGACTGCGGCGCACCGGACGGGATACGTTGGCGCCTGGCAGTTTCCATGCGCGGGAGGTGTACCGCTGATCAATCGCTGTTCACATCCGGACCGGTTGTGCACATTTCGGCGGCACGCGGATATCCGGCATCGAATTCGGCCAGGGTGGGAGGCATGCCCCCGCTCGCGTTCGCCGCACTCACCGCTTGGTGTACAGCGCTGACCATGCATGACGTTCGAGAGCGCAGACTACCGAACACTCTGACCGGTCCCGGTGCGCTGGCGATCCTCGGATATGCCCTGATTACAAGGCAATTCACCGTCGCGGCACTCGGCGGGGCACTACTTTCGGCGGTGTATCTGCTGATGCACCTGACCGCTCCGACGGCGCTCGGCGCCGGCGATGTGAAGCTCTCGGCAGGGCTCGGAGCCGCCGCCGCGCTCGGCGGCGCCCAGGCGTGGGTTTGGGCAGCGCTCGGCGCACCAGCGCTCACGGCAGGCGTCGCGGTGGTCGCGCTGGTCGCGCGGCGTGTGGTAACCCCAACCAGCGCCCACCGCTCGCGCGAACGGATCATCGTGCCACACGGGCCTGCGATGTGCCTGGCTACGCTGCTGGCGCTCCTATCGTCGTCCATACCCGGGGCGGGCTGAACGCGACGGACGCAACCGCACGAAGTCGACGTTCGACGCACCCGAGCACACGCTGCCACACCCGTGCCGCAGGCGATGGTTGCCCGAGGCAAGATCCCATTGTTCGATACCGAGATCGACTATCCGGCCGATTCGGCGCTCGGTTGCTCGACGGCCTGCAGCCAGCGGTCGATGCAGTCCAGGAGTTCGTCGGCATCGACGGGTTTGGTGATGTAGTCGGTGGCGCCAGATGCCAAACTCTTCTCCCGATCGCCTGCCATGGCCTTGGCGGTGACCATGATGATCGGGAGCCTGTCGAAGCGCGGCATCTTCCGTATCGCCACGGTGGTGGCGTAACCATCCATCTCCGGCATCATCGCGTCCATCAGGATCACGTCGATATCCGGATGGGCCCGCAACATCTCGATGCCCTTGCGGCCATTGGGCGCGTGATCGACGGACATCCCGTTCAGTTCGAGCAGTCCTACCAGCGCCAACACATTGCGGGCGTCATCATCGACGATGAGGACCTTGCGCCCCGTCAGCCTCAGTTGCCCCCTCCGGTGAGCTGGCGCTTCGAGCTTCATACGGTGCGGATGAGTCAGCACCCGAATGAACCGTTCGCGTAACTCATCCTGCGAAGCCAGCAGGTCGACCCGATGTTTTCGGGCAACTGTCTCGATCGGCCGATCCTGGTCAGGTCCCAACTCACGGACCGGATACGCGAGTAGCGCGGTGCTGCGTGCCTGGGTGCCCTCGCACAGCTCGCGTAGCAACTCCGGTGCTGCCGCACCCAGCAGGCTCGCGTCCAGCAAGACGCCCTGGTACGGACAGGAAAACAACATCGTCAGCGCTTTCTCGACAGTACCGACAGAATCGATACGGACCGGTCCCGCGGTGTCCGCCAGTGCCGGAATGATCTCGCGAACGAGCTTCGTCAACGCTTTATCGTCCTGGTCCTCTATGACGAGCACCGAACACTCCATGGGCGTCAATCGCGTCGCGTCGACGGTGACCTCCGATTGCGTCGTCACCGGCAGGTACAGCGTGAACGTGCTGCCGACACCGAACTGGCTTTCGGCTCGAATCTCACCACCCAGCAAATTCGCCACCTGTCTGCTGATCGACAGGCCGAGGCCGGTGCCGCCATACCGCCTACTGGTGGTGCCGCCGGCTTGTTGAAAGGCGGAGAAAATGGTCTCCAGGTTCTGCTCGGCGATACCGATCCCGGTGTCGCTGACGGAGAACGCAATGTGGTTGTCCAGCCGCCGCACCCGAAGCCGGATCATGCCCTTCTCGGTGAACTTGACCGCATTGGACAGCAAATTGCGCAGTACCTGGCGCAGCCGCTGCTCGTCGGTGTCGAGATGGGCGGGAACGGCCGGCTCGACATCGATGTCGAACTCGAGGCCTTTTTGGCTGGTGAGTGGCTGAAAAGTAGTCTGCACGTACTCCAGCAATTGCCGCAGCGGAACGGGCTCCTTCTGCATTTCCATCTTCCCCGCCTCGACCTTGGACAGATCGAGAATGTCGTCGATCAACTGCTGAAGGTCTCGACCGGCGGACTGGATCACGTTGGCGAACTCGACCTGCTTCGGGGTCAGATTCCGGGTAGAGTTCTGCGTCAGAATGCCCGCCAGAATCAGCAGGCTGGTCAACGGTGTGCGCAGCTCGTGCGACATGTTCGCGAGAAATTCCGACTTGTACTTCGACGCCAGCGCGAGTTGTTGCGCTCGTTCCTCGATTTCGCGCCGGGCCTGTTCGATTTCGAAGTTCTTTATTTCGATATCACGGTTCTGTCGGACGAGCAATTCTGCTTTTTCTTCGAGTGCCGCGTTGGAGTGCTGCAGCTCTCCCGCGAGTCGCTGCGATTCTTCGAGCAGGGAGTCGGTGCGGGCACTGGCCATTATCGTGTTGACATTCACGCCGATGCTTTCCATCAGCTGTTCGAGAAAATCTTGCTGTACGACCGTGAACCGGCTGAAAGAGGCCAGCTCGATGACGCCGAGCACCTGGTCCTCGAACACGATCGGCAACACAATCAGGTTGACCGGCCGTGCACCGCCGAGACCGGAGCAGATCTCGATATAGTCCGGCGGCGTCCGGTCGACCACGATCGCCGTTTTCGAGAGCGCCACCTGTCCGACCAGCGACTGTCCGAGCTCGAATACGGTGCCGTCTTCGTTGCGCCCGTACCCCGCGATCAGCCGCAGCTGGGCAGGCTTCTGCTCCGACTCCATGAAGAAGAACGCGCCGTATTGCGCGCCGACAAGCGGAGTGAGCTGGTTCATGATCAACTGGGCGACCGCGCTGAGATCGCGGTGCCCCTGTAAACGTCCGGAAATCCGCGCCAGGTTGGTATTGAGCCACGCCTGCTGTTCGTTGGTGCGAGTCGTTTCACGGAGGGACTGCACCATCGAGTTGATGTTGTTCTTGAGTTCGGCGACCTCGCCCTTCGCCTCGACCGCGATCGAGCGGGTCAGGTCTCCGGTCGCCACCGCGCTGGTGACCTCGGCGATGGCACGCACCTGACGGGTCAGGTTGCCCGCCAGCTCGTTGACGTTCTCGGTCAAACGCTTCCAGGTGCCGGACACCCCCTCCACCTCGGCCTGTCCGCCGAGCCGGCCGTCCTTACCCACCTCACGCGCCACCCTGGTCACCTCGGCCGCGAACGACGACAAGGTGTCGACCATCGTATTGATGGTCGTCTTGAGTTCCAGGATCTCGCCACGCGCGTCGACGTCGATCTTCTGCGACAGATCGCCGCGCGCGACCGCCGTGGTGACCTGGGCGATCGAACGCACCTGACTGGTCAGGTTGCCCGCCATCGAGTTCACATTGTCGGTGAGACTCTTCCAGGTACCCGCGACATTGGGCACGCGCGCTTGCCCGCCGAGGATGCCTTCGGTGCCGACCTCACGACCGACCCGGGTGACCTCGTCTGCGAAGGAAGACAGCGTGTCGACCATCGTATTGATGGTCTGCGCCAGCACCGCCACCTCGCCCTTGGCCTCGACGGTGACTTGCTGCGACAGATCGCCGCGGGCCACCGCCGTGGCGACCTGGGCGATCGAACGCACCTGGTCGGTCAGATTGTCCGCCATGACATTGACCGACTCGGTCAAGCCCTTCCAAGTACCGGACACACCCTTCACATCGGCC